>NZ_BMQQ01000019.1 GCF_014648195.1 Streptomyces purpureus | reverse complement strand
GCTGTTGAGTTCTCAAGGAACGGACGCTTCCTTCGTACTCACCCTCTCGGGCTTTCCTCCGGGCGCTTCCCTTCGGTATTTCGCGTTCCGACTCTATCAGACTCTTTCGCGTCCGATTCCCCGTCGGATCGGGGTTGCTTTCCGGGAAATCGCTTTCGCGGTTTCCTTTCCGGCGGTCCGAACTCTATCAGGCCTTTTCCGTCCCCCTGACCACTCACCCCGGGGCATGCGGACATGCAGAGGTGTAGACCAGTTGGGTAGGATCGCGACTTGAAGGTGCGACTGCCGACCTACGACTCAACGTCGCGTTGGGGTCAGGCAGGAGTACGACAGTACAGCTCCGCGCCAGAAGAGGCAAATCGTTTCCGGTAGTCCCCTAGGTCCGCGAACCAGGATCACTCGTGCGGAACTGGGACTTCCTATGACATACGCTTCTGAACAGTACGCCGTCCAGGACAGGTAGTGACGGCGCAACAATCTCCGCCCCTGGGAGGCTTCCCATGACAACCGTGACGTCGCCACTTGTTGGACGCGCCATCGGTCTTGCCGCAGTACCCGACCCCGTGTTCTCGGGCGCGATGGTCGGTCCGGGTACCGCCATCGATCCCGCACGTGAGCCTTCGGAGGCCGTCGCGCCCGTCGACGGCGTTGTGGTCTCGCTTCATCCGCACGCCTTTGTCGTCGTCGACAGCGAGGGGCACGGGGTGCTGACGCACCTCGGTATCGACACTGTGCAGCTCAACGGCGAGGGCTTCGAGCTCCTCGTCAACAAGGGGGACACGGTCACGCGCGGACAGGCGCTGATCCGTTGGAACCCCGCCGCCGTGGAAGAGGCGGGCAAGTCTCCTATCAGCCCCGTCGTGGCGCTCGAGGCCACAGGCGAATCCCTCTCCGGTCTCGTCGAAGACGGCGATGTGAAGGCCGGCGACTCGCTGTTCAGCTGGCAGTGACGTCGGCGTCGTCCCTCGTGACGGCCGTGGGCGGGACATTCAACGCGGCGGCTGGGGCCGCCGCTCAATCGGAGACGGGTGAGATGGAGACAACGCTGCGAGGCGTCGGTGTCAGCCACGGTGTGGCGATCGGCGAGGTCCGGCACATGGGCACGGCGGTTCTCGAGCCACCGGCCAAGCAGATTCCGGCTGAGGATGCCGAGCGCGAACAGGGGCGCGCTCGCCAGGCCGTCGAAGCTGTTGCTGCCGACCTGATTGCGCGCGGCAATTTGGCCGGCGGTGAGGCGCAGGCGGTGCTGGAGGCCCAGGCGATGATCGCCCAGGACCCCGAGCTGATCGCCGACGTCGACCGCCGGATCGCGGTGGGCAGCACCGCCGAGCGCGGTATCTACGACGCCTTCTCGCACTACCGCGAGCTTCTGGCGGGTGCCGGCGAGTACATGGCGGGGCGCGTTGCCGATCTCGACGACGTACGGAACCGGATCGTGGCCCGGCTGCTCGGTGTGCCCATGCCGGGTGTGCCGGACAGCGACGAGCCGTATGTACTGATCGCGCGGGATCTGGCGCCGGCGGACACTGCGCTGCTTGACCCCGCGCTGGTGCTCGGGTTCGTGACCGAGGAGGGCGGGCCGACCAGCCACAGCGCGATTCTCGCGCGGGCTCTCGGTGTGCCCGCCGTGGTGGCGCTGCCCGGCGCGGGTGAGCTGGCCGAGGGCACGCTCATCGCCGTCGACGGCAGCACCGGCGAGATCTTCGTGGAGCCGAGCGAGGACAAGCGGGCGGAGCTGACCCGGGCGGCCGCCGAGCGCAAGGCCGCGCTGGCCGCGTCGAGCGGTCCGGGCGCCACCTCGGACGGGCACAAGGTGCCGCTCCTGGCGAACGTCGGCGGTCCGGCGGATGTGCCGGCGGCGGTGGAGGCCGGTGCCGAGGGTGTGGGTCTGTTCCGTACCGAGTTCCTGTTCCTGGACGACAGCAAGCAGGCGCCGTCCGAGGAGAAGCAGGTCGAGGCGTACCGCAAGGTGCTGGAGGCGTTCCCCGAGGGGCGCGTGGTGGTGCGGGTGCTCGACGCCGGTGCCGACAAGCCGCTGGACTTCCTGACTCCGGCCGACGAGCCGAACCCGGCTCTGGGTGTGCGCGGGCTTCGTACGCTGCTCGACCACCCCGAGGTGCTGCGGACGCAGCTGACCGCGCTGGCCAAGGCCGCCGAGGGGCTGCCGGTGTACCTCGAGGTCATGGCGCCGATGGTGGCGGACCGTACGGACGCGAAGGCGTTCGCCGACGCGTGCCGTGAGGCGGGGCTGCGGGCGAAGTTCGGAGCGATGGTGGAGATTCCGTCCGCCGCGCTGCGGGCTCGCTCGATCCTGCAGGAGGTGGAGTTCCTGTCGCTGGGCACAAACGACCTGGCGCAGTACACCTTCGCCGCCGACCGTCAGGTCGGGGCGGTGTCGCGGCTGCAGGATCCGTGGCAGCCGGCGCTGCTGGACCTGGTCGCGCTGTCGGCCGAGGCCGCGAGGGCCGAGGGCAAGAGCTGTGGTGTGTGTGGTGAGGCGGCCTCCGATCCGCTGTTGGCGTGTGTGCTGACGGGTCTGGGTGTGACGAGCCTGTCCATGGGGGCGGCGTCGATTCCGTATGTGCGGGCGACGCTGGCCAAGTACACGCTGGCGCAGTGCGAGCGGGCCGCGGCTGCGGCGCGTGCGGCGGACTCCGCCGACGAGGCGCGGGTCGCCGCGCAGGCGGTGCTGTCCGGGGAGTGATCCGGTCGGCCGCGCGGTGAGTGCGTGGTGTTGAAGGGGCTTCCCACCTGGTGGTGGGGAGCCCCTTCGTCGTGTGCGGGGTCAGTGGTGGGGCGGCCAGTCGTCGTCGGGGTCGAGGGGGAATCCGGCGAGGTATTCGACGCCTGGCTCCGGGGACAGCGGTTCGCCGGTGTCGGCGTCGGTGCAGTAGGCGTTGAAGACCTCTGCGTCGTTGAGCGGGTGGAGGGTGCCCTGGCGCAGTCGCCAGCCGTGGAGGCGGTCGGGGGCCTCCGGTGTGTCCGGTGTGGTGGTGCGCAGGACGAGTCCGCCTGGGGAGCCGAGGGCGATGCCGGCGGCGAGGACGGTGGTGAACTCGGCTCCTTCGGTGGCGTCGAGGTGGGCGGGGCCGGTGGCGCGGGTCTCGGTGTGCAGGACGGCTACGAGCTGTTCGTCGTGGGCCGGGACGCTGCACACGAGGTGGTGGATGCCGGGGCCGGCGGCTTCCAGGATGCGGAGCAGGAGCCGGGAGGCGCGGTCGAAGGCGGCGCGTCCGACGTCCTGTCCGCAGTCGGCGCACTCCCCCAGGCCGGCGAGGAGTGTGGTGGCGTACTCCCAGGTGGCGCGGCGGACGGCGGCGTCGATGAGGGTGGGCACGAGGGTGTCCATGGGCTGTCCCGTGTAGGGGACGAGGGTGCCGGTGGCGGCGAGCTCGGTGGTGTAGCGGGCGCGGCTGGCGCGGCTGTCGGGGTCGAGTCCGGTGTCGGCGCAGAACTCCGCGTACTCCTCGGGGTCGAAGAGGGCGACCGTGGTGTGTCCGCCCTGGGCGGAGAGGGTGCGGAGCAGGGCTTCGATCTGGTGGAGGTAGGTGGTGTGGTCGTCGAAGCGGAAGGTGCGGTAGTGGCGCATGGCCGCGAAGTCCTGGGCGTCGGCGAGGAGGCCGACGATGCTGGGCACTTCGCGGCGCAGTGCGCGCCGCATCGAGATGGTCTGCCGGGTGGTGCGGGTCTGCGCCATGTGTCCCCCTGAGCGCTGTCGATCAATGCTCACTCACCGTAACCGGCGGCACTGACAGTGAGCGTTTAGTGAGGCCTTGGCGGACGAGTCGGTGCTGGGCGGCGCAGGTGGCGACCAGTGCGGCGCCGAGGGCGGGCCAGGCGAGGGGGCCCGCGGCGATGACGGCGGAGAGCAGCAGGGGGCCGGCGCTGCGCTGGACGGCGCCGGCGAGGCCGTGGACGCCGAGGTAGGCGCCTTGGGCGTCGTCGGGTGAGAGCGCGATCGAGAGTTCCCAGGAGGCGGTGGCGTGGATCATCTCGGCGAAGGTGAGGAGGACAGCCGCGAGGACGAGGGTGGTGATGGCGAGCCAGCGGCCGCCGGTGGCGGAGGCGGCGAGGGCGAGGGTGCCGGCGGCGAAGAGGGCGGCGAGGGGGATGAGGAGGGTGCGGGCGGCGCTGGTGGTGGCGCCGAAGCGGGCGAGGGGAACCTGGAGGGCGACGACGAGGACGCTGTTGAGGACGAGGAGGAGGGGTGCGAGGCCGACGGGGGCGTCGGTGGCGTGGATGATCCACAGCGGCATGGCGACCTGAAGGATCGTGTCGTCGAGGAAGAGCGCCGCTTCGGTGGCGGTGAAGAGGAGGAAGGTGCGGTCGCGCCAGGGGTTGGAGAGCGGGGCCGCGGGGGTGGTGGTGGAGGTGGCGACGACGCGGGAGGGGGCCTTGGGTTCGCCGCAGCGGGAGGTGAGGAACGCCATCAGGAGGTAGCTGGCGGCGTTGCCGATGAGGAGCAGTTGGTAGACGGCGCTGGTGTTGAGGGCGAGGGCGGCCGCGGCGGCGAGGCCGCCGACGGACCAGCCGAGGTTGGCGGCGGTGCGGTTGATGGCCTGGTAGCGGACTCGTTCCGGGCCGGCGGCGCGCGCGGCGTAGAGCTTGGTGAGGACACCGGCGGCGCGGTCGGGGAGGGTGCCGATCGCGGAGTAGAGCATCAGCAGGGCGTAGTGGTCGGTGGTGAGCAGGGCGAGCAGGGCCGCGGCGCGCAGGAGTTGGGCGGCTATGAGGACGCGGGTGATCGGGAATCGGTCGGCGAGGCGTCCGGCGAGGGGTGCGCCGGCGATGCCGACGGCTCCGGAGACGCCGATGAGCAGGCCGATCTGGCCGACGGTGAGGCCGGTGACGTAGGTGAAGTAGAGGGCGACCGCGGCCGCCCAGAGGCCGGTGCCTGTCTTGTCGATGAACGCGACGACGAGCATGCGGCGGCCGTCGCGGCCGCCGGGTATGCGTGCCGCGAGTGCGGCCCGGCGCTGGGTCAGGCTCACTGTCTCCCCCTTGACTTCAGTTTTGTATTGGTACATTCTCATATACGTGGCAACACAATATGCGATCACTGGGGCGACGGCGAGGGAAATCGCCGCGTCCGTGGAACGGGGCGTGGCCGAGGGCGGTCTGGGGCCGGGGCTCGCGCTGCCGCCCGTACGGCGCCTGGCGGATGAGCTCGCGGTCAGTCCGGGCACGGTGGCGACGGCCTACAAGGAGCTGCGGCAGCGAGGTGTCGTGGTCACGCGGGGGCGTGGGGGCACGGTGGTGGCCGAGGAGCCCGCCGTCGCGTCCCGGCGGCCGCCCAAGGTCCCGGAGGGGCTACGGGACCTGGCGGGCGGGCACCCCGATCCGGCGTTCCTTCCGGAGCTGCGGCCGCCCGCGCGGATCGCTCCGGTCTTCGGTTCGCACCGCGGCTCGCCCCGCCTCCCCCGGCTCGAGGAGCTGACCCGGGAGTGGTTCGCGCGGGACGGGGTCCCGGCGGAGCGGGTGACGTTCGCGCAGGGGGCGCTGGACTGCATCGGGCGGCTGCTGTCGACGGAGCTGAGGCCGGGTGACGCGGTGGCCGTGGAGGATCCCGGCTTCCACCATCTCCTGGATCTCGTACCGGCCCTCGGCCTGCGCATGGTGCCCGTGGCGGTGGACGACGAGGGGCTGCGCCCCGAGGAGTTGCGCGTCGCGCTGCGCGGAGGTGTACGGGCCGTGGTGTGCAGCCCGCGGGGGCAGTGCCCGATGGGCGGCGCGTTCTCCGAGGAGCGACGGGACGACCTCGCGCGCGTGCTCCGCGATTTCCCCGAGGTGCTCGTCGTGGAGGACGACCACAACGCGGACATCGCGGGCGCTCCGTCGTACGCGCTCGCCACGACCGGACTGGCGCGGTGGGCTCAGGTCCGTACGGTGTCCAAGCATCTCGGCGTGGATCTGCGCTGGGCGGGGGTCGCCTGTGACGCGGCGACGCTGGCCCGGCACGACGGGCGGATGCTGCTGACCTCGGGCTGGGTCAGTCATGTGCTCCAGCAGACGGTGACCTGGCTGCTGGAGGACGAGGGCGTACGCCGGCTGGTGGCGGCGGGCGAGCGGGCGTACACGGAGCGGCGGGAGGCGCTGATCCGGGAGCTGGGCCGGTATGGGGTGCGGGCACATGGAGTCAGCGGGATCAATGTGTGGGTGCCCGTGCGGGACGAGTCGGCGGTGGTCAACGGCCTGCGCTCGCGCGGCTGGTGGGTGGCGGCCGGGGCCCGCTTCCGGATCTCGGCACCGACGGCGGTGCGGATCACCACGGCGGGGCTGACGGTGGACGAGGCGGCGCGCCTCGCGGCCGACTTCGCGGGCGTGCTGGGTGAGTCCGAGGCGACGTACGGGGGGTGAGGGGGCTCCCGCACCCCCCGTACGTGTCTCGGGCCGGGGCTCCGGTCAGCGGCGGGTGCGGGCGAGCTCCTCGTAGAAGTGGAGCAGGTCGAGGTTGTCGACCGAGCCCGGGTTGACGGCCTTCGCGAGGGGGGTGCCCTGGAGGAGGCGCTTGACCGGGACCTCGATGCGCTTGCCGGTGAGGGTGTGCGGGATGGCCGGGACCTCGATGATGTCGTCGGGGACGTGGCGGGGTGAGAGCTCCGCGCGGATCGTCCGCTTGATCCGCTCACGCAGGGCGTCGTCCAGAGTGGCGCCGGGGGCGAGGTGGACGAAGAGCGGCATCCAGTAGCCGCCGTCCGGCTCTTCGAGGCCGATGACGAGGGACTCCTTGATCTCCGGGAGGCGCTCGACGGCTTCGTAGATGTCCGCCGAGCCCATCCGGACACCCTGGCGGTTCAGGGTGGAGTCGGAGCGGCCGTGGATGACGACGGAGCCGTGGTCGGTGAGGGTGATCCAGTCGCCGTGCCGCCAGACGCCCGGGAACATCTCGAAGTAGCTGTCGTGGTAGCGGCTGCCGTCGGGATCGTTCCAGAAGTGGATCGGCATGGACGGCATGGGGTTGGTGACGACCAGCTCTCCCACCTCGCCGACCACGGGCTTGCCCTGCGGGTCCCAGGCCTGGAGGTCCGTGCCGAGGCAGGGGGCCTGGAGTTCGCCGATGTGGACGGGGAGGGTCGGCACGGCTCCTGCGAAGCAGGAGCAGACGTCGGTGCCGCCACTCACCGAGGCGATCCACAGGTCGGCGCCGGCCTCGGCGAACTCGTCGTGGAGCCAGCGGAAGCCGTCGGGCGGCAGCGGGGAGCCGGTGGTGGCCACGCAGGTGATCTTCGACAGGTCGAAGTCGCGGGCCGGGTGGACGTCCGCCTTGCGGCAGGCCATGACGTACGCGGCGGAGGTGCCGTAGAGGGTCGCCCCGGTGCGCTCGGCGATCCGCCACTGTGCGCCGGTGTCGGGGTAGCCGGGGCTGCCGTCGTACAGGACGACCGTGGTGCCGGTCAGCAGGCCGGAGACGAGGAAGTTCCACATCATCCAGCCGGTGGAGGTGAACCAGAAGAAGCGGTCCTCGGGGCCGAGGTCGCAGTGCAGGCCGAGCTGCTTGAAGTGTTCGAGCAGGATGCCGCCCTGGGACTGGACGATCGCCTTGGGCAGACCGGTGGTGCCGGAGGAGTACAGCACCCACAGCGGGTGGTCGAAGGGGACCTGCTCGAAGACCGGCTCGGCGTCGCCGGCGACCAGGGAGGACCAGGTCAGGGCGGATTCGGGGGCCTCAGTGCCAAGCAGGGGGATGTGGACCACGGCGCGCAGGGTCGGCAGTTCCGCGCGGAGTTCGGCGACGGTCTCGCGGCGGTCGTGCTCCTTGCCGCCGTAGCGGTAGCCGTCGACGGTGAACAGCACGACCGGCTCGACCTGCTGGAAGCGGTCGAGGACGCTGCGTGCGCCGAAGTCGGGGGCGCAGGAGGTCCAGACGCCGCCGACGGCCGCGGTGGCGAGGAGGGCGACGACGGCTTCCGGGATGTTGGGCAGGTAGCCGCTGACCCGGTCGCCGGGGCGTACGCCGAGGGCGCGCAGCTCCGCGGCGAGTGCGCCGACCTGGCGGCGGAGCTCGGCCCAGCTGATCGGCGTCGGCTCCTGGGACTCGTCGACGTGGAGCAGCGCGGGCGCGTCGGGGCGCTCGGCGGCGGCGCGCAGGGCGTGCTCGGCGTAGTTGAGGGTGGCTCCGGGGAACCACTGTGCGCCGGGCATGGAGCGGTCGCCGATGACGCGCTCGTACGGGGTCGAGAAGCGGACGTCGAACCACTCGGCGACGGCCTGCCAGAACGTGTCGAGGTGCTCGACGGACCAGCGGTGCAGGGCCGGGTATCCGCCGTCGGCCGGTGCGCCGAACCGTTCGGCCGCCCAGGTCTGGAAGCGGGTGACCGCCGCCGCGGCGATGCGGTCCTGGTCCGGCTGCCAGAGCGGCGCGGGGTTCGCGGCGTTCGCGGGGTTCGCTGGGGTCCCTGACGACATGGTGGCTGCTCCCGGGCTGTACGCGGTGTTGGCGTGTGTCCCGCGCACGTGCTGGGGTGTGCGCGTGACACGGCTGACAGGGACGATGCCATGTGATCGTCTTTCGCACCAGGGTTCACTCCCCATGGTCGGGAGGCTGAATATGTGGTCCCACCATGGGTGAACGGCAGTTGAACGGGCCACTCCCCCGCCGGGTCGACTGGCAGGGTGAACGTCATGGACGGTCGTGAGCTGGTGCGTTCGGTGCGGGAGTTCGGATCGGTGCGGGGGCTGCGGGCGATGCGCTCGGCGTGGCGGCAGCGGCGCACGGACGCCCGGGGACTGCCACCACGCGGGGCCGAGCGGGCGCGGGTGCCGGGGCAGGTCCAGGGCGCGGAGCCACTGCCCGGCGGGGGAATCATCCGGTTCGCCCGGTCCGAACTGCGGGTGCGGGTGGCGAGCGGCGGGACCGTCTTCTGGGGGTGGGACGGAGCCGGGCCGCTTCCGTCGTACGCGCTGGCGGGCGAGGCGCCGGAGCCCGATCCGCGGGCCGTGCTGGAACCGGACAAGGACGGCGGCTGGCGGGTCGTCGCGGAGCGTGTCACCGTACGCGTCTCCCGGCACGGCGCCGTGGAGATCCGTACTCCGGGCGGGGTGATGCTGCGCCGGGACCTGCCGCCGCGCTGGTGGGAACCGGTGCACGGCGCGGCGGGGGCCGCCGGGCGGGCTTCGGCGGAGACGGCCACCGAGGGGGCTCAGGGCCAGGGCCGCACGGGGCGGTGGGTGCAGCGCTCGGAGGTGCCCGCAGACGCGCGCTTCTTCGGACTTGGCGGCCGCGCGTCCGGGCCGCGGCTGCGCGACGGCACGTACCGGCTGTGGAACACCGATCCGCGCGGCGGCGGTTTCGGGCCGGAGGAGGATCCGCTCTACATCACGATGCCGGTCCAGCTGGTCGTCGCCGACGCGGGCACGCATCTGGCGTTCCACGACAACTCCTGGGACGGGCAGGTGACCCTGCGCGAGGGCGAGGAGGGTGCGGGGTCGGGGCACGACCGGGCGGGCGCGAGCGAGGTGCGGATGGGCGGCGGCCCGCTGCGCTGCTGGGTGGTGGTCGGCACCCCCGCGCGCGTGCTGCACGGCTGGGCGGCGCTGACCGGCGCGCCCGCCCTGCCGCCGTCCTGGGCGCTGGGGCCGCAGCACGCGCGCTGGGGTTTCGGCAGCGAGCGGGAGGTGAGGCGGGTGGCGGCCGGGTACCGGGAGCGGGGGCTGCCGCTTTCGGCCCTCCACCTCGACATCGACCACTACGACGAACACCAGGTCTTCACAGTGGACCGGGAGCGGTTTCCCGGGCTCCCCGGGCTCGCGGGCGAGCTGCGCGAGCAGGGCGTGCGGCTGGTGTCGATCGTCGATCCGGCGGTGAAGGCCGACCCGGGGAACCGGGTGTACGCGGCGGGAAGGGCCGCCGGTGCGTTCGTCCGGGATGCCGCCGGCGAGGAGGTACGGGGGGTGGTGTGGCCCGGGGACTGTGTGTACCCGGATTTCACCGATCCCGCCGCGCGGCAGTGGTGGGGCGGGCTCTACGAGGAGCGGCTCGCCCAGGGCTTCTCCGGTGTCTGGCACGACATGAACGAGCCGGTGTCCTTCGCGCCGTTCGGCGACCGGACCCTCCCCCGCTCCGCCCGGCACACCCTGGAGGGGCGCGGCGGCGACCACCGCGAGGCGCACAACGTCTACGGCCTGGCCATGGCACGGGCAGGGTACGAGGGGCTGCGGCGGCTGCGGCCGGAGGAGCGGCCGTTCCTCTTCTCACGCTCCGGGTGGGCGGGGATGCAGCGGTACGGCGGGACGTGGTCCGGTGATGTGGCCACCGGCTGGCCGGGGCTGCGGGCCTCGCTGTCGCTGGTGATGGGGCTGGGGCTGTGTGGTGTGCCGTATTCGGGTCCGGATGTGGGCGGCTTCGACGGCAGTCCGCCGCCGGAGCTCTTTCTGCGCTGGTTCCAGCTGGGGGCGTACCTGCCGCTGTTCCGTACGCACGCCGCGATCGACGCGGGACGGCGCGAACCGTGGGAGTTCGGCCCCGAGGTCCTGGAGCACGCGCGCGTGGCGCTCGCCGAACGTGAGCGGCTGCGCCCCTACTTCGTCACCCTGTCGCAGCTGGCCCGGCTCACCGGGGCGCCCTATGTGCGGCCGGTGTGGTGGGGCGCGCCTGAGGACCGGGCACTGCGGGACTGCGAGGACGCGTTCCTGCTCGGCGACGCGCTGCTGGTGGCGCCGGTCATGGAGCGCGGTACGCGGCACAGGGCGGTACGGCTGCCGCGCGGGCGGTGGTACGACACGGCGACCGGGGAGGCGCACGAGGGCCCCGGGCAGGTGCTGCTCGGGGCGCCGCTGTCCAGGATCCCGGTACTGGCGCGAGCCGGCTCGGTGCTGGCGGTGCGGGGCGCGGACGGGGGGACGGAGCTGGAGGCGTGGGCGCCGGCGGCGGGACGGACCGGGGGCGGCCTGGTCGTACGGGACCGGGGGGACGGGTGGGAGTCGGCGGAGATCGAGCGGTACACGACCCGGCTGGCCGACGGGCGGGTCGTGGTGGAACGGGTGACGGACGAGGGGGCCGTGGCGGTGGAGGGGCCGGTGCGGGTGCGGGGGCTGGCGGAGGTGGCGGGTCAGCCGTAGGCGTGCGTGAACCAGTTGCGTACGGCCTTGGTGTGCAGGGGGAAGGCAAGCTCGGCGGGGCCGCGCAGGACGTGGTGGCCGCTGGTCTCGTCCGTCGGGCGGGACGGCGGCAGGTCCGCGGCGCTTCGGAGCGGGAGAAGGCCGAAGAGGAGGAGGTGGCCGGCCGGGGAGCTCATGGCGTCGGCGAGCCGGACGTCGCTCGCCGCGGCGTCGATTCCGGTCTCCTCCCGGAGCTCGCGGACCACGGCGTGGCGCCAGTCCTCGGCGTGGTCGATGAAGCCGCCGGGGAGGGCGATGCCGCCCTTGTGCGGGTCGATGGTGCGGGTGATGACGACGAGTCCGGTACCGGCCGCGTCGGTGACGGGCAGCAGGGCGACGGCGACCGGCAGCGGATTGCGGTATGCCATGTCACCGCACGCGGTGCAATGACGTGGCCAGGTGTCGGCGGTGGTGGCGGTCGCCGGGTAGGCGGCTCCGCAGCTGGAGCAGTGGGAGTGGTTCACGGGCGCGGACGATAGCGGAGCCGGACGGGGCGGGGGGCCGCTTTCGGGAGCCGGGGCGCGGGTTCGGGTTTCCGGGCGGGGGCGAGCCGTTGAGGCGCGGGCGGGCGGTTTGGTGTCCGGGTTGCGGGCGGGCCGTTGAGTGGCCGGGTCGTGGGCGGGCGGTTGAGTTTCCGGGGCGTGGGCGGGCGCTCTTTCCCGGGCGCGGGCGGAGCTGATAGACGGTGCGCATGACACGACTTGCTTACGCGCTCCGCGCGCTCGTCGCGACCGCCACCGCGGGCGCCGCCGTCCTGGTCGCCGCCGCTCCCGCCGCGCAGGCCAGGCCCGAGCCGAAGGCGCCGGAGGAGTTCGTGGCGCTGCGGTCCGTGGACCCGACGATCCTCCAGGACATGCGGTACACGACGGCGCACAATTTCGTCGGCGAGCCGGTGGACGGCTACCGCCAGCCGGTGTGCATCCTGACCCGCCCGGCCGCGCATGCCCTGCGGCAGGCGCAGCGGAAGCTGCTGAGCCAGGGCTACTCCCTCAAGGTCTACGACTGTTACCGGCCGCAGCGGGCGGTCGACCACTTCGTACGGTGGGCGAAGGATCTGCGGGACGAGCGGATGAAGACCGAGTTCTATCCCCGCGTCGACAAGTCCCGGCTGTTCGCGGACGGTTACATCGCGGAGAAGTCGGGGCACAGCCGGGGTTCGACGGTCGATGTGACGGTGGTGAAGCTGCCTGCAGTACCGACGCGGCCGTATGTGCCCGGTGAGAAGCAGGTTGAGTGCTACGCCCCGCGGGCCGAGCGGTTCCCCGACAACTCGGTGGACATGGGTACCGGCTTCGACTGCTTCGACACGCTCTCGCATACGGACGATCCGCGGATCCAGGACGCCCAGCGTGCCAACCGCCGGCTGCTCACGTCCGCCCTGGGCGCGCAGGGGTTCGTGAACCTGCCCGAGGAATGGTGGCATTTCACCTTCAAGCCGGAGCCGTTCCCGTCGACGTACTTCGACTTCCCCGTCGCCCGCCGGTCGGTGGCCGGGCACTGAGACGCGGCCGCGAGGGGAACGGGCGGCCGGAACCACCCCCGTGGGTCCCGGCCGCCCGTTCCGCTTTCTCTCCTTGCTCTCCCTACGGACGCAGTGGACCCGTTTCCGGTTCACCGGGGAGCGATTACGGTGCCCGTATGGCTGAACGGAGCTTCGATTCGTACGAGGAATTCTGGCCCTACTACGTGGCGATGCACTCCCGGGCCGCGACCCGGTGGGTCCATCTGACGGGCACGCTGACCGGGCTCGCGATCAGCGCGTACGGGCTGGTCCGGGGGCGGCCGCGGTATCTCGCGGCGCTGCCGCTGATCGGTTACGGCACCGCGTGGCCCGCCCATTTCCTCCTGGAGAAGAACAATCCGGCGACCTTCGGGCACCCCGCGTGGTCGCTGCGCGGCGACGCGCAGATGATCCGGATGATGCTGGCGGGGCGGGATGCCGAACTGGCGGAGATCGCCGGGAAATGGCTCGCGGAGAACCGCTGACCTCCGCCCCGGTTCCATGACACACTTCTGACGAACCGTCAGATGGCGTGTCGGGCGAGCGCTGCCGCCCGATCGTGGTGCCGGGGAGGGGCCTTGACTGTCACACGTCACACACCGGTGGTGGCCGGGTGGTTCACGCAGGGCGTCGACGAGGAGGACTTCCGGCTGCTCGGTACCCGCTGCGCGGCCTGCGCCTCGGTCTTCTTCCCGCGTGAGGACTCCTTCTGCCGCAACCCCGCGTGCGGAGGCGAGGAGCTGACCGAGGTGCCGCTCTCCAAGCGCGGCCGAGTGTGGTCGTACACGGACGGGAGATACCGGCCCCCCGCGCCGTACGTCTCCGACCCGGACACCGCGTGGGAGCCGTACACGCTCGTCGCCGTCGAGCTGGCGGCCGAGGCGATGGTCGTCCTCGGCCAGGCCGTGCCCGGTGTGGGCGTCGCCGGCCTGGCCGTCGGTGCGGAGGTCGAGGTCGTGCCTGGTGTCCTCGACGAGGATCCGGAGACGGGCACGGTCTGGACGACTTGGCACTGGCGACCTGTGCTGTCGGTGCGGCCGGGGGAAGGCGGGGAGGCGCGGTGACGGGTGACATGGCAGCCGGTCACATGGCGCGCAATGACATGGCAGCGGACGGCATGGCGGCTGGAGACATGGTGGCCGGTGACATGGCAGTGGGTGAAATGACAGAAGGTCACATGGCACCGGGGGAACCCGGCGCACGGGACATCGCCGTGCTCGGCGCCGGGATGCACCCTTGGGGCAAATGGGGGCGCGGTTTCGTCGAGTACGGAACCGTGGCCGCCCGGGAAGCCCTCGCCGACGCCGGGGTCGAGTGGCGGGACGTGCAATCCGTCGTCGGCGCCGACACCGTGCGCGGCGGGTACCCCGGGTACGTGGCGGGGGCGACCTTCGCCCAGGCCCTCGGCTGGCAGGGCGCGCGGGTAACCAGTGTGTACGCCGCCTGCGCCTCCGGGGCGCAGGCCATCGCCACCGCCCGGGCCCAGATCCTCGCGGGGCTCGCGGACGTGGTCCTCGTCGTGGGCGCCGACGCCGCGCCGAAGGGCTTCTTCGCTCCGGCGGGAGGCGATCGGCCCGACGACCCCGACTGGCTGCGGTTCCGGGTCCTCGGGGCGACCAACCCCACGTACTTCGCGCTCTACGCCCGGCGCCGTATGGCATTGCACGGTGACACTCCGCACGACTTCGCCCTGGTCAAGGTGAAGAACGCGGCAGCGGGCGCCCTCAACCCCCGGGCCCGCTACCGCAAGGCCGTCACCGCCGAGGAGGTGGCGGGCTCCGCCGTCGTCGCGGACCCGCTGAGGCTGCTCGACATCTGCGCCACCTCCGACGGCGGAGCGGCGCTGGTGCTGTCCAGCATGGAGTTCGCACGGCGGCACGGGGCCACCGACCCGGTCCGTATCCGGGCGGTCTCGACCGTCACCCCGACCTACCCCAAGGCCGTCCTCGACCTGCCCGACATCGCCACCGACTCGGCCGCCGTCGTCGCCCCCGCACCGCACACCTTCCGCGCCTCGATCGCCCGCGCCGCCTACGAGGAGGCGGGTATCGGCCCGGAGGACCTGTCGCTGGCGGAGGTGTACGACCTGTCGACCGCTCTGGAGCTGGAGTGGTACGAGGACCTCGGGCTGTGTGGGGCCGGAGAGGGGGCGAAGCTCGTACGGGAGGGGATCACCGCTCTCGGCGGGCGCATCCCGGTCAACACCAGCGGTGGTCTGGCCTCGTTCGGCGAGGCGGTGCCCGCTCAGGCGATCGCGCAGGTCTGCGAGCTGACCTGGCAGCTGCGCGGCACGGCGGGCGGGCGTCAGGTGCCGGGCGCGCGGGTGGGGATCACGGCGAACCAAGGGCTCTTCGGACACGGTTCGGCGGTCGTCGCCGTGCGCTGAGTCCGTGGAGTGAGCCCAGCGCAGGCGTGTGCTGTGGCACATTGCACGCCGGCCCGCCCCTGCACCTCTCCTGAACCACTCGTACTGTCAGCATGCTTGACGCCCCGTCATGAGCGGAGAAAACTGCCTCCTCGTCGGCATCGCCGTACATCACCACTTCCTGGCCATGGACGAAGCACCCTGCTGAGGAGCAGCCATGAGCAATGGGAACATCTTTGTCGGTGAAGTCATCGGTACCGCTCTGCTCATCCTTCTCGGTGCCGGTGTGTGTGCCGCCGTCACCCTCAACTTCTCGAAGGCGAAGGGCGCCGGGTGGGTGGTCATCACCTTCGGCTGGGGCTTCGCCGTGCTGGCGGGTGCGTACACCGCCGCCCCGCTCTCCGGGGGGCATCTCAACCCCGCCGTGACCCTGGGCCTCGCCGTCGACACCGGCGTCTGGTCCGATGTGACGTGGTACATCCTCGGGCAGATGACCGGCGCCTTCCTCGGGGCCGTACTGACCTGGCTCGTCTACTACGCGCAGTTCCGGGCGAACGCGGACGCGGCGCACGCCCGGCCGACCCTGGGGATCTTCGCCACCGGGCCCGAGATACGGCATCCGGTCGCCAACCTCGTCACCGAGATCATCGCCACCGTCGCTCTCGTCCTGCCGGTGCTCGCCTTCGCCCGTAACGACGGCATCGGCGTCGGACAGGTCACCGGCCAGGCCGCCGGCGTGTACGGCTCCGGCATCTCCATCCTGCTGGTGTCGTTGCTGGTCGTCGGGATCGGCATGTCGCTCGGCGGTCCGACCGGCTACGCCATCAATCCCGCCCGTGACCTGGGTCCGCGCATCGCGCACGCGCTGCTGCCGATCCCCAACAAGGGCACGTCGGACTGGGGCTACGCCTGGGTGCCGGTCGCCGGCCCGGTCGTCGGGGGTCTGCTCGCCGGTCTGGTCTTCAACGCAGCCTTCTAGCCTCCGCCCAGCCTCCGCCTTCGGCCCAAGGAGCCGCCATGACGGACACGTTCGTCGCCGCAATCGACCAGGGCACCACCTCGAGCCGCTGCATCGTCTTCAACCAGGACGGTGGGATCGTCGCCGTCGACCAGCGCGAACACCGTCAGATCTTCCCCCGCCCGGGCTGGGTGGAGCACGACGCCACCGAGATCTGGTCCACGGTGCAGGAGGTCGTGGCCGGCGCGCTCGCCAGGGCCGGGCTGCGGGCCGACCAGCTCAGCGCCCTCGGGATCACCAACCAGCGGGAGACGACCGTGCTGTGGGACCGGGCCACCGGCCGGCCCGTGCACCACGCGATCGTGTGGCAGGACACCCGTACCGCCGCGCTCTGTGAGGAGCTCGCCGGCGAGCACGGTCAGGACCGCTTCCGGGACACCACGGGCTTGCCGCTGGCCAGTTACTTCTCCGGCCCCAAGGCGGCCTGGCTGCTCGACCGCGTACCCGGTCTGCGGGAGCGGGCCGAGCGCGGCGAGATCGCCTTCGGGACCATGGACTCCTGGCTGATCTGGAACCTCACCGGCGGCACGGAGGGCGGCGTCCACGTCACGGACGTCACCAACGCCTCGCGCACCCTGCTGATGGATCTGCGCACCCTCCAGTGGGACGAGGCGATCCTGTCCGCGATGAACCTGCCGCTCGCCATGCTGCCGGAGATCCGGTCGTCGGCGGAGGTGTACGGGACGGCCGTGGGCCGGCTCGCGGGGGTGCCGGTGGCCTCCGCGCTCGGCGACCAGCAGGCCGCGGTCTTCGGGCAGGCCTGCTACGAGCCCGGCACCGCCAAGAACACCTACGGCACGGGCAGCTTCCTGCTGCTGAACACCGGCCGGCGGCCGGTGCCGTCGAAGAGCGGGCTGATCACCACCGTCGGCTACCGGATCGGTGGCGCCGAGCCCGTGTACTGCCTGGAGGGGTCGATCGCGATCACCGGTGCGCTGGTGCAGTGGTTCCGCGACCAGCTCGGGATCATCCGCAGCGCCGACGAGATCGAGACGCTGGCGGCGAGCGTGGCGGACAACGGCGGTGCGTACATCGTGCCGGCCTTCTCCGGGCTGTACGCGCCGTACTGGCGGGCCGATGCGCGGGGCGTGGTCACAGGGCTGACCCGGTACGTCACCAAGGCGCATCTGGCGCGGGCGGTCCTGGAGGCGACGAGCTGGCAGACGCGGGAGGTGGTGGACGCGATGTACCAGGACTCCGGGGTCGCGATCACCACGCTGAAGGTGGACGGCGGCATGACCGCCAACCAGCTGCTGATGCAGCACCAGGCCGATGTGCTGGGCGTGCCGGTGATCCGGCCGAGGGTGTCGGAGACGACCTGCCTGGGCGCGGCCTACGCGGCCGGGCTGGCGACGGGGGTGTGGTCGGACACGGACGAGCTGAAAGCCCATTGGCGGCCGGACGTGGAGTGGTCGCCGCGGATGGAGGCGCCCGTCAGGGAGCGGGAGTACGCGAACTGGCGCAAGGCGGTGGAGCGCAGCTTCGGCTGGGAGAACGGTGCCGTGTGACATCACGGCGCGGCCCAGGTGCCGTGTGACATCGCGGCCGGATGCCATGTGCCGTGTGACGTGGCCGTGCGCCCCAAGTCCCGTGTGACATCACGGCCGGCGCCATGTGGCGTGTGACATCGCGGCGCCCCATGACGCACGGCCCGTACCCCTGTCGGTGGGGGTACGGGCCGTGTCGTGTCACATCGGCGTCATGTCACATCGTCGCGGGCTGCCGCTCCCGGCCGGCCAGGATCATCGCGTGCTCCACCACCGACACCAGGACGTTCTTGACGGACTCCCGGTCGCGGGCGTCGCACATCAGCAGCGGCACCTCGTCGTCCAGGTCCAGCGCGGCCCGTACCGTCTCCGTCGGGAACCGGTCGGCGCCCTCGAAGCAGTTGACGGCGATCGTGAAGGGGATGCCGCGCCGTTCGAAGTAGTCGACCGCGGCGAAGCAGTCCTCCAGGCGGCGGGTGTCGGCCAGGACCACGGCACCGAGCGCGCCTTGGGCCAGCTCGTCCCAGAGGAACCAGAAGCGGTCCTGGCCGGGTGTGCCGAAGAGGTAGAGGACGAGGTCCTCGCGCAGGGTGATCCGGCCGAAGTCCATGGCGACCGTGGTGGTCGTCTTGGTCTCGACGCCCTGCAGATCGTCGACCGGCCGCCCCGCCTCGCTCAGCGACTCCTCGGTGCGCAGCGGCCGGATCTCGCTGACCGCGCCGACCATGGTCGTCTTGCCCACCCCGAAGCCGCCGGCGACCAGGATCTTCAGGGTCACCGGCTCGACCGGAGGCTTGGTGCGCCTAGAGCGCCCGAAGGCCATTGATCACCTCGCGGAGAATGCTCACGTCCGGCAGTTCGGCCGGCGGAACGGGACGGGTTACGTGGACGAGTTCGTCCTCGACGAGGTCGCCGACGAGGACCCGGACCACCCCTACGGGGAGGTCCAGTCCGGCGGCGAGCTCGGCGATCGACTGGGGGAAGTCGCTGCAGCGTTCGACGATCTCGACGTGCTCGGGCGAGAGCGTCTGGTCCCGGCCGGGGTCGTCGGCAGCCGGCTCCGGGACGACCACCGCGATGAGGTCCATACGGTGCTGGGAGGCGCTGCTGGTCCGCCCGCGCGTCATCGCGTACGGGCGGACCACCGGTCCCGCGTCGTCGTCGAACCAGTGGTGGGGGTGCCCGTCCAGCGGATCCTGAGTCCCCTGACGGCCGGAGTCAGTCATCCCGGAGCCCTCAGCCGCCGGCGGGCAGGCCGGTCCGGGGTGCCGTGGTCAGGTGGGCGCCCACCCGCTTGACCATGAGCGTCATCTCGTAGGCGACCTGGCCAACGTCGGAGTCGGCGTCGGAGAGGACGGCGAGGCAGCTGCCGTCGCCGGCCGCCGTGACGAAGAGGAAGGCGTCGTCGAGTTCGACGACCGTCTGGCGGACCCGGCCGGCCTCGAAGTGGCGGCCGACGCCCTTGGCGAGGCTGTGGAATCCGGAGGCGACGGCCGCGAGGTGTTCGCCGTCCTCGCGGGTGAGGTCCTTGGACGTGCCGGTGGGGAGGCCGTCGCTGGAGAGCACCAGGGCCTTGCGGATGGATCCGACACGGTCGACCAGCTCGTCGAGGAGCCAGTTGAGTTCGCCGGAACCGTTTCCGGTGGCGTTGGGTGCTGCGGCGTTCGGTGCGGTCATCGACCGTCCCCCTCGGGTGTTGTTCCTGGTGCTGTCTCGCCGGTCCCGGCGTTTTCGGCCGTGGCGGCGTTCTGCCGTCGCCCGCGCTGCCAGCCGCGCTGCATCGAGGCCATGCGGTTGCGTACTTCTTCCGCGTCGCGCTCGATGTCCGTGTCCGCCGCCGCGCGGTCCGCGCGGCCGTCCGTGCCACCCGCTGCGGCGGTGTCGCGCAGCTGGGGGGCGAGGCTGGCCTGGCGGACCCGGCGGGGCAGCCCTCCGAGGAGCATGGTGGGTGACTCGTCGGGGGCGGGCGCGGGCACGAGTGTGGGGGGCGTCGGCGTGGTCGTGGGCTCGGACGTGTGGGGCTTGGGTGCTTGGCGCTCGGAGGTCCGGGGCGCGGGTGCGGCGTGCTTGGGTGCGGGCGCCGGTACGAGGGTGGGCGCGGGCGCCAGCCGGGGGCGTTCGTCGCTGCCGGGCCGGTCGGCGGTGGGCGCCGGGTGGGCGCGGCCCGGCTCGTCGACGCGGCGGCCGTGGTCGGCGACCAGGGTCGGCGGGCGCCGGCGGGGCAGTGGGACGGGCCCGGTGGGGCGCTCGGGGTGCTGCCCGGCGGCCGGCTGGTGCTCGGAGGGCGTACGGCGGTGCGGGTCACGGGCCCGGAAGAGGCCGCCGCGTTCGCTCTCGGTGTCGTCGAGGTCGGCGGAGCTGTCCAGCATCGCTTCGATGCCGGAGTAGGCGGGGCGCTCGTCGAAGTCGGCGGTGCCGAGTGGCGGCTCCAGTTCGACGGGGCCGTCGAGGGCGCGCGTGGTGGCGGCCGGGGAGGGCACCTGGGAGAGCGCGGGCCGTCCGGTGTCGACTCCGTTCTTGCGGTCCAGGCGGAAACCGGTGCCCTGGGTCTCGGGGGCGTCGGTGAGCAGCGCGGCCGGGATGAAGACGACGGCCGTCGTCCCCCCGTAGGGGGACGGCTGGAGGGAGACGCGGACGTTCTGGCGCTGGGCGAGGCGGCTGACCACGAAGAGGCCGAGGCGGTCGGTGTCGGAGAGTTCGAACTCGGGGGTCTCGGCGAGCCGCAGGTTGGCGTCGAGCATGGCCTCGGGGGTCATGCCGAGGCCGCGGTCGTGGATTTCGAGGGTGAAGCCGTTGGTGACCCGCTCGCCGAGGACCTGGACCGCGGTGTGCGGGGGCGAGAACACCGTGGCGTTCTCCAGGAGTTCGGCGATGAGGTGGGTGAGGTCGGCGACGGCGGGGCCGCCGACGCCCAGCCGGGGCAGGCGCCGTACCTCGATGCGTTCGTAGTCCTCGACCTCGGCGACGGCGGCCCGTACGACGTCCATGAGCTGGACGGGCTTGCGCCACTGACGGGAGGGGGCGGCGCCGGAGAGGATCACCAGGCCTTCGGCGTGGCGGCGCATGCGGGTGGTGAGGTGGTCGAGGCGGAAGAGGTCGGCGAGCTCGTCGGTGTCCTCGGTGCGGCGTTCCATGGTGTCGAGGAGCGTGAGCTGGCGGTGGAGGAGGACCTGGTTGCGCCGGGCGAGGTTGACGAAGACCTCGGCGACGCCGCGGCGCATGTCGGCCTGCTTGACCGCGGCCTCGATGGCGGCCCGCTGGAGGGTGTTGAGGGCCTGGCCGACCTCGCCGACCTCGTCCTTGGTGTACTCCAGGTGCGGCGCCTCGGTCTCGATGTCGACGTGCTCGCCCGCGGCGAGGCGGCGCATGACGCTGGGCAGCCGTACGCCTGAGACCTCGTGGGCCTCCTTACGCAGCCGCCGGAGGTCGCGGACGAGGTCACGGCCGATGCGTACGGAGACGATGACGGAGACGAGCAGGGCGAGGAAGCCGAGGACGCCGGCGACGCCGGCCTTGAGGAGCACGCTGTAGGCGGCCGGTTCGACGCGTTCCTGGTAGCGGTCGCCGGCTTTGGTGTTCTCGGCGGCCAGGTCCTCGAGGATCGGGTCGGTCATCTCCTCCCAGCGCGCGAGGTCGGTCGTGCGGGGGTCCTTGGTGGGACCGGCCGTTATGAGGGCGTCCTCGGTTTCGCGCAGGGGGCCGGTGCGGGCGCTGCTCCAGTACTGCTGGAAGATTTCCCGTTCCCGGCTGGGCAGGACCTCCAGGTTGACCTCGTAGAACAGCTTGCGCTGGGCGATCAGGTCGGAGACGGCGCGCAGTTCCTGGGCCGTGATCCGGCGGGTGATGAGGGCGGAGGCGACGAGTGCGTCCTCGCGGGCGAGCATCTCGCGGGCGCGGGCCAGGCCGACGAGGGCGCGGCCCTGCTTGTCCATCTCGACGCTTTCCAGCGCGTGGAGGGACATGAGGAAGCCGTAGCAGGGGTCGACGACGCGGTTGTAGAACTCCAGGGCCTGCATGCGGCCGATGCTGCGGTTCTCCACGGAGCGGCGCAGGGCGGACAGTTCGTCCATCGCGTCCAGGAGGGAGTTGAGCCGCTGGGTCGCCATGGGGCGCATCTCGTCGAGGACGTCGGGGTCCTCGGCGTTGGCGCGGACCCGGGAGATCGCCTCGTCGGTGGCGGCACGGTGGCGGCGCAGTTCGGTGAGCGCTTCGGAGGCGCGAGGGTCGGCGAGGTAGATGAGGGTCTCGTGGCGTTCCTGCTGGATGACCCGGACGGTGTCCTCGAGGGGGTATCCGATCTTCCGCACGATGTAGCCGACGTCGAGGAGCTGGTCGGCCTCGCGTCCGGTGAGGACGGTGGAGAACCCCCAGAGCCCGGTGAGGGAGACAAGCGGCACAAGCAGCAACGCCACGATCTTCCTGCGGATGGACTTCCCGCGAAAGCGCATGGCCTCCCCCAGCTCGACCTCCGCCCGGTGCGGGGGTTCTCACGTCAACAAACGGCGTGAGCCTACTACTGCCTCCCAGCCAACTCGAAGGCACGTCCGGACGATTTTCGGCCGAGGAGCAGAGTGTTGATCACGGGTTGTCCTGGTATTCGGGGAGTTGGCGTTCCCGGCTGTGGCACAGGACACCTGGCAGAGCATCATTTTCCGTGCAGGGACAGATGGCTGGAAGTCTTCCGTCGGCGGGAATCTTTTTGTCCGACCAATCGTCCTTATGTACGGGGGCGGGGGCTGCCGGCTTAAAGCGGCTCAAGACGGGCAGCCACCCTGAAGTCGGTCGTTGGTGGGGAGTGGGCAGAGCGATGGACAGGCACGAGCGCCGGGCAGGGGCGCCCATGGCGGGGGACACCATGGCGGAGCGGAGCGTTCCGCGTCCGTTGTGGGTGGAGGAGCCCGCCAGGCGGCGCCGGATGCCCGACCCCGTCCGTACGGCGGCGGTGCGGGCCGTGTTGCTGACGGCCGTGACGCTCATCCAGGCCATGGTGGCCTTCTTCGCCTCCCTCACCGGCTCCTGGCTCGCCTTCCCCATGGTGCTCAGCAGTGTGGCCAGCACGGTCGTGGCGACCTGGGGCGTGCTGGACGTGTGGGTGACCCGCCAGGTGTGGAACCAGCGGCACGGCGTGGTCTCGGCGCCCAGCAGTACGGCCCGGCAGCTGCGGCGCGAGCGGCGCCGGGCCCGCCGGGAGGCGCGCGGCGCCGCCCGTGAGGCCGCCCGGATACGGAGGCGGGGCACGGGCGGGCTCTCCCGAGCCTGAGTCCCGTACCCCGTTCCCACTCCCTGGGCAGTACGTGCCGTACGTGCCCTGCGTGCCGTACGCGCCGCATGTGCCGTACGCGTCCCCCGTGGGCCTCGGGGGACGCGCTGGCCGCGGCTAGGGGGCCGCCGTGGGCTCCGGCGTGCCGGTGGGTTCCGGTGTGGCCTGGGGCTCCGGGGTGGCGCGGCGGAACATCCGCGTCGCGGTGATCTCGCCGTGGACGCTCTCACCGTCCGGACGCTGCTGGGGCAGACCGGGGCGCAGATGCTCCTCGACGCTGATGTACTTCAGCCCCGCGCGCAGGTCGGCGTCGTTGCGCAGCCGGATGACCAGCGGGAATTCGGCGAGCGCGGTGGTGTCGAAGAGACCCGTGGTGTAGAGGAGCTGGACGCCGAGCGCGTCCGATACGGCGCGCTGGAGCTCCAGCAGATACGTGGCGTTGGCGCGGCCGATGGGGTTGTCCAGGAACAGCGTGCCCGCGTGGCGGTGCTTGTCACGGCCACGGTCGTTGCTGCGCAGAGCCGCCATCGTGCAGTAGAGGGCGATGGCGGCGGTGAGCAGCTGGCCGCCGGAGAAGACGTCGCCCATCTGCCCGACCGGGACGCGCTCGGCCCGCAGCACCGCGTCCGGCTTGAGGATCTCGACCGCGATGCCCTTGGGCCGGAGCGCCGCCTGGACGCCCCGGAGCAGCAGCGACATGCCGTCGCGGCGCAGGTCGGAGTTCTTCTTGACGGCGGCGCGGGTGGCCTCGTCGATGACCTCGCCGAGACGTTCGGTGAGCGTGGCCTGGTCCGGCTCCTCGAAGCGGATCCGCAGGAACTCCTGTCCCGACCACTCCCCCAGCCCCTCGGGCAGCCGGGACAGCCGCTGTGCGGAGCGGAGCGTGGTGAGCGCCGATTCGACCAGGCCGCGCAGCCGGTCGACGATCGAGTCGCGATTGCGCTCCAGCTGCTCCAGTTCGTCGGTGAGGACACGCAGGCGCGGGGCGAACGCCTCGGCCCACTTGGCGGCGTGCTCCGGCAGCGCGGCCGCGGGCAGTTCGCGGATCTGCTGCCGGGCCGGGGTGCGGACCTGCTCGTAGCGGGTGGAGTTGGCGTGGCGTACGAGGATGTCGCAGGACTCCCGTACGGACGCGTCGGCGGCGGACAGGTCGGCCGCGCAGCCGCGCAGGGAGCGGCGGGTCTCGGCGGCGGAGTGCCGGGCCTCCTCCAGGGTGCCGGGGTAGGGGTCCGGCTCCTCCTGCTCCTCCTCGGTGTGTTCGCGGAGCTGGTCGCGCAGGAGGGCGGCGGTCTCGTCGAAGCCGCCGGCCGCGTCCTCGGCGGCGCGGTGGGCCTGGAGCAGTCCGGCGTGGGTGGCGCGGGCGGTGTCCAGGGCGTCGGTACGGGTGGCGAGTTCGCCGGTGGCGGTCCGCAGCAGGGCCTGGGCCTGCTCGGCGTCGGCGGGGACCTGCTCCTCGGGCAGTTCGGTGTGTGCCTCGCCGTCGGCCGGGGCGAGGCGTTCGGCCTCGCCGCGCAGCCGGCCGAGCTTCTCGCTGGCCTCGGAGGCGCGGGTCTCCAGCATCTGGACCAGGGACTCGGCGCGGGCGGCGGCCGCCTGGCGGGACGGGCCGTCGGCGCCGTCGGTGGATTCGAGGAGCTGCTCGGCGCGGGTGCGGACCTTGTTGGTGAGCCGGTCCAGCTCGGCGAGGGCGGCGGACTCGTCGCTCTCGGCGCGGGCCTGCTCGGCGCGGAGGTCGGCGCCCACGCCGACCTTCTCGTACAGCTGGGACGCGGCGCGGTAGGCCTCGCGGAGGGTGGGGAGCGCGGCGCGCGGGGCGTCGGCGTCCTCCTCGGGGAGGTTCTCGGGGGCGCCGGCGATCTCGGCGCGTTCGGCGCGCAGGGCGCGGGCGGTGCGGTGGGCGTCGTCGGCGGCGCGCTGGGCGGCGCGGCGGTCCTCGTCGGCGGCGCGGGCGCGCTCCAGGAAGGTCTGGGCGCGGGCCTCGGACTCGGCGGCGTCGTCGGCGAGTTCGCGGAGCTTGGCCTGCCAGCCCGCGCGTTCCCGCAGCCGGAAGGCGAGGCCCGCGAGGGCGTCGGCGGCGCGGCGGGCCCGCTGGGCGGCCTCCTGCCGCTCGTCACGTACCCGGGCGGTCTCGGCGGCCGCCTCGTCGGCCTCGGTCCGTACGGCGCGGGCCTCGGCGAGGGTCCGCTCCGCGGCTTCGGCGGCCTCGCGGGCGGTGTCCGCGGCGGCCGCGAGTTCGGTGAGCATGCCGGGCGGGCAGTCGGCGCGCCAGGAGCCGATCCGGGCGGCGAGGGAGCGGTCGCCGGTGAGCCGGGCGGCGAGCGTACGGATCTCTTCGTCGCGGGCGGTGGCGCGGGCGCGCAGGGCCTGGCGCTCCTCGTCGGCGGCGTGCTCGTCGTGCATGGCCGGGTTCGGCGGGACGAGGAAGACGTCGGTGTCGCCGGTGGCGTCCGGGGCCGGTACGGGTGCGAGCAGGGCGGCCGCCGTGCCGACGGCGACGGTGGAGCGGGGCAGCAGCGCGGCCCCGGCGAGCACTTCGCGGGCGCGGGCGTAGGAGACGGGGTCGGTGATGACCACGCCGTCGACGAGCTCGGGCCGGGCGGTGAGGACGGCGGCGTGGTCGGCCGGGTCGACGGCCTGGGCGAGGTAGCGCCAGCCGGGCAGGGCGGGGATGCCGTGTTCGCCGAGGTACTCGACGGTGGCGAGGACGTCGGGGCCGGGCGGCAGCAGGCCGCCGTCGCCGAGGGCGCCGAGGATCCGGGAGTCGTCGGCGGCGGCGGTGCGCAGCTCGAAGAGGCTGCGCTCGGCGGAGGCGATGGACTGGTCGAGCAGTTCGCGCAGTTCGTCGGCGTAGCGGTCGAACTCGGTGACGGTGAGGGGGCCGTCCGGGCGGGCGCCGTGTGCCGCGGTGCCGGTGGCGTAGCCGGTGCCCGGGAAGCCTGGGGCGCGGCCGGTGCCGTCGGCCGGCGTAGCCGGCTGGGCGCCGCGCTGGCCGGGCAGGGCCGCCGTGGCGGCGGGCAGGCTGAGCAGTTCGGCGAGGCGGGGGTCGGCGGCGATGGACTCGGCGGCGCGGCGCTCGGCGTCGTACGCGTGGGCGGCGGCGCGGGCCGCGTCCGCCGCGCGGGCGGCGGCCAGTTCGGCCCGGGTCTCGGCGGCGGCGGCCTCGCGGGCCTGGTCGCCGGCGATGCGGGCCGCGTCGCGCGCGGTGTCCCAGGCGGCGACGGCGGTCTTCTCGGCGTCGCTCGCGGCGAGCGCGGCGCGGGCGGGGTCGGCGTCGGGGGCGGTGTCGTCGAGCCAGCCGGCCCGTACCGCCTCGGCGGTCTCCTGCTCGACCTCGGCGAGCCGCTGGCGCAGGTGCTGTGCCTCGCTGCGGGCGCGCTGGGCCTCGGTGGCGGCGGCGGTGGCGTCGCGGTGCGCGGTCTCGCCCGCATCCTGGAGGGCGGCGGAGCGCTCCTCCTCCTCGCTCGCGTGGCGCTCCCCTTCCTCGGCGGCGGCCTGCAGGGCGCGTACGAGATCGGCGGCGGCCTTGGCGCGGGCGGCGAGCGCGGGGGCGGCGTCCCGCTCGGCTTCGCGGATCGCGGCGGCCACGCGCGCGGAGCGGTCGGCGGCGGCGCGGTGCCGGAGGACCGATTCGGCGGCCTGCCACGCCGAGTGGAGCGTACGGGCGTCGGTGAGCTCGCGGCGCTGGGAGGCGGCGCCCTTCTCGGCAGCGGTGAGGGCCAGGGAGGCATGGCGGTAGGCCAGTTCGGCGGCGATCAGGGAGCTGCGGCTGCGCGCGGCCTCGGCTTCGGTGACGGTGTGGGCGGCGGCGGTGACCTGCTGGGCGAGCTCGGCGGCGCGGCCGCGTTCCTCGGCGGCGCGGGCGGAGAGCCGGCGGGCGAGGGTGCGGGTGCGGCGTTCGGCGCCGGCGTGGATGTCGCGGGCGTGGGCGCGGGTCTCGGCGGCGTCGACGATCCGGCCGAGGAGGTCGACGGAGCCGGCGGTGAAGTCGCGTTCGGCGGTGAGTTCGGCGCGGCGGCCCAGTTTGTTGCCGAAGCCGCTGACCAGGTCGGCGAGGCCGTCGGTGTCACGGGTGTCGGTCACGGCGCGCAGCAGCAGGTCGGTGAAGTCGGAGTCCTTCTTGACCGCGAAGAGGCCGGCGGCCTCGCCCTCGTCGGCGTTCATCTCCCGCTGGTAGTGGAAGAGTTCCGGGTCGAGGCCCAGGTCGCCGAGGTGTTCGTTCCAGCGGTCGTGGATCTCCTCCCAGTAGACCTCCAGGTGGGGGTAGGCCTTGCCGGCGTCGGTGAGGGCGTCGCGGAAGCCCTTCATGGTGCGGCGGCGGCCCTGGGCGCCGGAGGTGCCTTCGGCGGGCGGCCGGACGGAGGTGGCTTCGGCGACCGGCAGCGAGTCGAGGCTGAGGCCGGGCCCGGGCCGGAAGGAGTACCACGCTTCGGCGAACTTCCGCGGGTCGTTGGAGACCTGGCGGCCGCGCCATTCGCTGGCCTTGCCGACGACGACGAGTTCGCCGGTGAGGGTGTGCTGCCACTCCAGCGCGACGTGGCCGCAGTCGTCGGCGAGGAGGAACTTGCGCAGCACGCCGGAGCTGGCGCCGCCGAGGGTGTTGCGGTGGCCGGGGAGCATCACCGAGAAGATCAGCTTGAGCAGTACGGACTTGCCGCCGCCGTTCTCGAGGAAGAGCACGCCCGCGGGGGCGGGGCGGCGCGGCGGGCCGACCGGCTCCTCCTCGAAGAACTCCGCCTGCGTGGGGGCGGGGTTGGGCACGGGCTCGCCGACTCCCCGCAGGTCCAGCACCGTGTCGGCGTAGCGCGCACCGGCCGGACCGATGGAGTAGAGGCGGACCCGGGACAGCTCGTACATGGCGGCGGACTCTCGTCGTCTGGAGGGGCGGTTACGCGTGGAAGGGCAGGCCGGCGTCGGCGGCGAGCTCGAGGTCGTCGCCCTCGGGCGGCGGCAGGAGGGTGGCGGAGCCGTCGGTGACCGGGACGATGCCGAGGTCGAGGAGCTCGGCCATGGCGGCGCTGCCGGCCATGTCGCGGACCTGGAGCTGGTAGCGGGCGGTGGTGCGGTACGAGCCGCCGGCGTCGTCGCCGGTGCGCTGGAGGAAGCCGGAGTCGGTGAGGAAGGCGACGGCCTTGCCGACGATGCCGGTGGTGGAACCGGCGAGGCGGCGGGCGTCTTTGGTGGCGCCGGTGGCACTGCGCCGGGCGTAGATCCGCCAGGCGGCCTCAAGGCCGGGGGCGTCGGTGGCGGGGTCGGTGTTCTCGCCCTGCTCCTCGGCGCGCTCTTCGAGGCGGCGGCAGGCCTGGCGTACGAAGGCGTCGACGCCGTTGACGGTGAGGCGGCCGATGTAGCCGTCGTCGGCGAGGTCCTCGGGGCGGGGGAAGGCCATGGCGGCGACGGCGAGATGGGCGAGGCCGTGCAGGAAGCGGTCGGCGGAGTCGGTGGAGGCGCGGCGGGCGTAGTCGCCCATGCGGACGGCGAAGACGGAGTCCTCGCCCGCGGTGACGGCCATCCCCGCGCGCGGGGAGACTTCGAGGACGACGAGGCCAAGGCCGGTGGCGACGGCGTCGGCGAGCCGCGCGAAGGCGGGCTCCTCGCGGTAGCGGCGGAGCAGGTCGGCGTACTCGGCGTCCCGGGCGGGCAGCAGCTTGGGCTGCAGCCCGAAGGAGACCAGCCGTGCGGCGTCGGCCGCGTCGGCGGGAGTGACCCCGCCGGCGGCGACGGGCGCGGCCGGCGCCCCCTCGGCCTCACTCCACGCGTCGGCGTGCTCTGCGTGGTGGTCACTCACGGCTGGGGCTCCTTGGTGCGGGTGATCGGTGGTGCGGGTGATCGGTGGTGCGGTGGGGCGGGGGTGCGGGGCGGTCCGTGTCCGGGGGCGGGCGGGGGCCGAGCGGCGGGCGAGCACGGCATGTCCCGCGCGGACGGACCGGGTCTCCGGCGCGAGGTCGCGGGAGGCCGGCACGAGGTCCGGGCCGCTCGGCTCGGACCTCGCGGTGGCCGGCCCGGCGGGGCGGCGAGCGTGCGCCCGGGGTCGGGTCGGGCCGACTTGGGCGGGGAGCGCCCTCTGTCGGCCCGGGGCCGTCATGTGGACTCCTGGCGGTCCGCGGCCATGCCGGCCGCGTCGAGGAGGGCCGTGCCGACTATCAGGTCGGCGCCGCCGAACTCGGGGTCGTTCAGTTCCGTGCCGTCGTCGACGGCGAACAGCAGCCGCTCCTCGCCCTGGCGGTAGGCCGTGCCGACCGGAGGGCTCGCCGCGTGGACGGCGAGGAGGGCCACCAGGTAGGGAAGGTCGGGGTCCCGGCGGCGGGCTTCGGCGAGGAGGCCGGAGAGGCGGCGCGGGGCGTCGTGCTCCAGGTCGAGGAGTTCCATGGCGGCGGCCAGCTGCTCCTCGCTGAAGCGGCTGTCGTCGGGGGTGGCGATCAGGTCGGGCTCGGGCATCTCCGCGCCCAGGTGCTCCCGCTCGACGGGCGGCGTGAGCAGCATGTCGACGAGGTCCGTGACCCGCACCGACACGGGGGTGCGCAGTCCGGTTCCCTTGGCGAAGAAGGCGTCGGTGACGCGTATGGCCTGTTCCACGGGGAGCGGCAGGATCGGGGCGACCAGCTGGCCGTAGAGGTCCATGCCGGTGTGCGGGGCGGGCGCCGCGAAGGCCTGCCGGTCCTGTTCGGCGCGGAAGAGCGGTCCGGCGTCCAGGAGGCGGGACTGGAGCTGGGTGTGACGGCGGATGCAGTCCTTGACGATGTCCACGAGCTCGGCGGCGCGCCGCTTGTGCTCCTGGTCCTCCGCCTCGTCGCGGGCCTTGCGGATGTTGGTCAGGATCGCGTTCTCGTGGCGGTAGCGGTCGGCGACGTGGTCGAGCGCCTCGGCGATCATGTCGGGTACGGCCTGCAGCCAGTCCACCGCGCGGACGTTGCGCCGGGTCGCCTCCAGGGTCTTGCGGAGGGTCTCGGCGTACTGCACGGTGCGGTAGCGCGCCTGCTCGGCGGCGAGCTGCGCGTCGGCGAGCCGGCCGCGGCTGATCAGGACCTCGAGCTTGACCTCGGCGGCGATCTGGGCGCTGGTGACATCGGTGTCGAGGGCGCCGACCAGGACGTTGACGGCTTCGTCGGTCGTACGGAGGTAGACGCTGCCGCCGTAGCCGGGGACTTCCTCGATCAGCTTGAAGTCGTAGTCCCGCCGGACGTACACGCCGTCGGGGCCGAACGTGCCGTAGACCGCTCGGAAGCCGCGGTCCACGCTGCCGACGTTGATCAGGTTCTCCAGCACCCAGCGGGCGACGCGCTCGTGCTCCGCGGCGGGGCGGCCGGGGGCCTGGGCGGCGACGCGGGGCAGCAGCCGGGCGACGATCTGCTCGTGGTCGGCGCCGGTGTCGAAGTCCATGTTGAGGGTGACGAGGTCGATGGCGGCGAGGGCCACCTCCGCCATCGCGTAGACCGAGTACTCACCGGCCAGATTCGCCTTGCGCGCGTCCAGGTCGTGCAGGGGCGCGGTGCACGCGAGCGCGCGCAGCCGCCGCGCGAGCCCTTCGTCGGCGGCCGGGCCCTGCGCGGGCCGCGGCCCCGCGCTGAGCTGGGGCGGAGCGAAGTCCGTCGAGGCAGGCGAAGTCACGGTGCACAGATTAGGTCCTCGCACTGACAACGGTCGAAACGGCGCAGATGCGGCCGACGGCGGGGCGCGGCAGCGGGGTGGTCGGGCGTCGGTGACGGGGCGCGGGGCCGGGCGGTCAGGCGTGGGCGGCGAGGCACTGGAGGGCCGGTCAGGCGTGGGCGGTGGGGCGCCGGAGCGGGCCGGTCGGGCGTCGGCGAGGGCGCGCGACGGCCGGGTGGTCAGCCTTCGGCGACGGCGCGGTCGGTTTCGGCGCCGGGCGCGGCAGCGGGGTGGTCGGGCGTCGGCGACGGGGCGCGGCAGCGGGCCGGTCAGGCGTCGGGACCTTGCGTGCGGGGGCCGGTCAGTCGTCGGCGGTGGGGTCGTCGGCGTCGTCGACCAGCCGGGCGTAGACCTCGATCAGGCGTGCCCGGGAGTCGTCGAGGTACCGGACGAGGAGCCGTTCCGCGGTGGCCCGTTCGCCGGCCCGCAGGGCGTCCAGGATCTCCCGGTTCCTTATGAGATAGGGCTCATGGAGGGCCCGGGGGTCGGCCACGACGTGGAAGGCGAGCCGGAGTTCGGCGAGGACGACGCGCATGAGCTCGTCGGTGCGGGCGCTGCCGGCGAGGGCGACCAGTTCGCGGTGGAAGTGGATGTTGGCGGTGGAGACGCCTTTCCAGTCCTGCTCGCGGGCGGCGCGTTCGCCTTCGGTGACGGCGGCGACGAGGCCGTCGAGGAGGTACGGGGGCTGCCCGAGGCCGTGGACCACGGCGCATTCGACGAGGCGGCGGGTGCGGTAGATGTCGTCGACGTCGTCGACGGCGAGGACCCGGACGAAGACGCCGCGGTTGAGTTCGTGGACCAGCAGGCGTTCGCGGGTGAGCAGGCGGAACGCCTCGCGGAGTGTGTTGCGGGACACGCCGAGGGCGCCGCCGATGCTGTCCTCGGAGAGGCGGGCGCCGGGCGGGAAGAAGCCTTCGGCGATCCGGGTGCTCAGGATGTCCGCGACCCGTTCGGCCGTGCTGGTCCGCCCAAGGAGCGGGCGGTCGTCCGCCAGCTCGCCGATCCCCGTCCCGTTGGTGCTCACCGCGCCTCTTCTCGTCCGTCGTCCGCGGCCGAGTCAATCGCAGAATTCAGAACGAGACAACATGCCTCTTGTCGGATCGTTGAACAATCCCCTACGTTGACAACACCGCACGACCCTTCGGTACGTCTCTCAGGCACGCTCCTCCCCTCTGCGAGGTGCAGATGAGTACGGTTCAGTCCCCGCAGTCCCTCCAGGGCGAACGCCCCGACGACACCGGCGCGTTCGCCTGGCTGCGCGCCCTCGGACCGCGCGGCCGGCGCGCGTTCGGCGGCGCCTTCGGCGGATACGCCCTGGATTCCTACGACTTCTTCACGCTGCCGCTGTCGATGGTGGCGATCGCCGCCTACTTCAGCCTCGACAGCGGCCAGACCGGTCTGCTCACCACGGTCACGCTGGTCGTCTCCGCCGTCGGCGGCGCGCTCGCGGGCATCCTCGCCGACCGCATCGGCCGCGTGAAGGCGCTGATGATCACGGTGATCACGTACGCGCTCTTCACGCTCCTGTGCGGCTTCGCCCCCAACTACGAGACCCTGCTGGTGTTCCGGGCCCTCCAGGGGCTCGGCTTCGGCGGCGAGTGGGCGGTCGGCGCGATCCTGGTCGCCGAGTACGCCTCCGCGAAGCACCGGGGCCGTACGCTCGGCGGCATCCAGAGCGCGTGGGCGGCCGGCTGGGCGCTGGCCGTGATCGTCTACACGCTGGTGTTCCACTTCCTCGACGCCGACACCGCCTGGCGCGTGATGTTCTGGACGGGCGCGCTGCCCGCCCTGCTGGTGGTGTACGTACGGCGCAACGTCGAGGACGCCCCGCGGGCGGCCGAGGCGCGCCGGGCGAGCGCCGAGCGCGGTTCGTTCACCGCCATCTTCCGCACGGACCTGCTGCGCACCACGTTCTTCGCGATGCTGCTCTCCACGGGTGTGCAGGGCGGCTACTACACGCTCGCCACGTGGGTGCCCACCTTCCTCAAGACCGAGCGCGGGCTGACGGTTGTGGGCACCGGCGGTTATCTGACGTTCCTGATCTCCGGCGCGTTCATCGGCTACCTCACCGGCGGTTACCTCACCGACCGGCTGGGGCGGAAGAAGAACATCGCGCTGTTCGCGGTCCTGTCGGCGCTGTGCATCCTCGCCTACACCAACATCCCGGCCGGCGCGAACAGCCTGCTGCTCGTCCTCGGCTTCCCCCTCGGCTTCTGCATGTCCGCCATCTTCAGCGGCTTCGGTTCCTTCCTCGCCGAGCTGTACCCGACCGCGGTCCGCGGCACCGGCCAGGGGTTCACGTACAACACCGGCCGCGCCGTGGGCGCCCTCTTCCCGACCCTGGTGGGCTTCCTCGCGGACAGCTGGGGCGTGGGCGGCGCGCTGGTGTTCGGGGCCATCGGCTATGGCATCGCCGTCGTCGCGCTCCTCGGGCTGCCCGAGACGCGCGGCAAGGAGCTCGTATGACCACCGGGGCGCGGACGGAGACGGTTCCGCGGACCGGGCGGGAGGCACGCGCGCGTGCCCGGGCGGGAGCGACCGGGCCGACGGCCGGCTGGGCGCCGGGCCACGCCCAGGCCAATCTGATCGCGGTGCCCGCGGAGTGGGCGTACGACGTGCTGCTGTTCTGCACGCGCAACCCGCGGCCCTGCCCGGTGCTCGACGTCACCGACGCCAGGGCCTGGACCACGGTCCTCGCGCCGGGCGCCGATCTGCGGACCGACCTGCCGCGCTACCGCGTCTGGGAGGACGGCCTGCTGGTCGACGAGCCCACGGACGTGACCGCGCACTGGCGGCGCGATCTGGTGGCCTTCCTGATCGGGTGCAGTTTCACCTTCGAGGCGTCGCTCGCCGCGGCCGGGGTGCCGCTGCGCCATGTCGAACAGGGCCGCAACGTCCCGATGTACGTCACCGACCGGCGCTGCCGGCCGGCCGGGCGGCTGCACGGCCCGATGGTCGTCTCCATGCGGCCGGTGCCCGGGCCGCTCGTGGAGACGGCCCGGCGGGTCAGCGCGCTGATGCCCGCCGTCCACGGCGCGCCCGTGCACGCGGGTGATCCGGCGGCGCTGGGCATCGGCAACCTCGGCCGTCCCGACTTCGGGGACGCCGTGGCCGCCGAGCCGGGTGACGTACCGGTGTTCTGGGCCTGCGGGGTCACCCCGCAGGCGGCGGTGGTGGCGTCCCGGCCGCCGTTCGCGCTCACCCACGCGCCGGGCCGGATGCTGATCACCGACGTCCGCGACGCGCAGTACCGCGTCGCCTGACCAGGGCGGAGTTCCCACCATGACCTGGACCTCGATCGACCTCAACGCCGACCTCGGAGAGGGTTTCGGGCGCTGGCGGCTCACCGACGACGAAGAACTGCTGTCGGTGGTCACCAGCGCGAACGTCGCCTGTGGTTTCCACGCAGGTGACGCCGCGACCATGCGACGGGTCTGCGCGCTCGCGGCCGAGCGCGGGGTACGCATCGGGGCCCAGGTGTCCTACCGGGACCTGGCCGGGTTCGGCCGGCGTTCGATGGACGTGCCGGCGGACGAGCTCACGGCCGAGATCGCCTACCAGATCGGCGCCCTGGAGGTGTTCGCCAGGGCGGCCGGGTCGCGGGTGTCGTATGTGAAACCGCACGGTGCGCTCTACAACCGGGTCGTGCACGACGAGGAGCAGGCGCAGGCCGTCGTCGACGGCGTGCTGCTGGCCGGCGGGCGGCTGCCGGTCCTCGGGCTGCCCGGTTCGCGGCTGCACGCCATGGCGGAGAAGGCCGCGCTGCCGGTCGTCACCGAGGCGTTCGGCGACCGGGCCTACACACCGGGCGGCACCCTCGTGCCACGGGGGCAGGAGGGTGCCGTCGTCACCGACCCGGCCGCGGTCGTGGAACGGTCCGTGTCGATGGCCCGGTTCGGGGTGCTCACCACCCGCTGCGGGCAGTCGGTCGCGGTACGGGCCCGCTCGCTGTGCCTGCACGGGGACACGCCCGGGGCGGTCGGTCTGGCCCGCCGGGTCCGGGCGCAGCTGGAGGCCTCCGGGGTCCGCGTGGAGGCCTTCGTATGAGCATCCGTATGAGGACCCGTCAGGTCGGCGACCGTGCGCTGCTCGTGGAGCTGGACAGCGGCGAGGAGGCCGAGGCGTTCCACGCGGAGCTGCTGCGCCGCCGCTCCTCGGGCGCCCTGCCGGGGGTCCGGGAGATCGTGCCTGCGGCGCGGACCGTGCTCCTGGACGGGCTGGAGCGGCCCGCGAGGCTCGCCGCTGAGCTTCCGGGGTGGGATGTTCCGCCGCTCCACGCGCGCGTGGCGGCCGCGGTCGAGGTGCCGGTGCGGTACGACGGGCCCGATCTGGAGTCGGTGGCGCGGCTCTGGGGGGTGCCGGCCGAGGAGGCCGTACGGATCCACTCGACGGCCGAGTTCCGCGTCGCGTTCTGCGGTTTCGCCCCCGGATTCGGGTATCTGACCGGGCTCGGCGACGAGTACGCCGTGCCGCGCCGGGACACCCCCCGTACGTCCGTACCGGCCGGTTCGGTCGCCCTTGCCGGGCCGTACACCGGGATCTACCCCAGCTCCTCGCCCGGCGGCTGGCAGCTGATCGGGACCACCGACGTGCCCCTGTGGGACGTGGCGCGGGAACCCGCGGCCCTGCTCGCACCGGGCACCCGGGTCCGTTTCGTCCCCGTACCGGCGGAGCGGCGATGACCGACCGGGCCTTCGCCGTCGTACGGGCCGGGGCGCTGACCACCGTGCAGGACCTGGGGCGGCCGGGCCATGCCCATCTGGGCGTGCCGCACTCGGGGGCGCTGGACCCGTATGCGGCGCGTCTGGTCAACCGGCTCGTGGGCAACGCCGAGGACGCGGCCGTCCTGGAGACCACGCTCGACGGCTGCGCGGTGCGTCCCCGGTGCGCGGTCACGGTCGCCGTGGGCGGGGCGCCGTGCGCGGTACGGATCGACGGGCGCCCGGCGGCCTGGGGCGCGGCCGTACGGGTCCCGGCCGGCTCTGTGCTCGACGTCGGCCGCGCGGTGCGGGGTCTGCGGTCGTACGTGGCCTTCGGCGGGGGCGTCGCGGTCGAGCCGGTCCTGGGCAGCCGCTCCACCGACCTCCTCTCGGGACTTGGCCCCGCGCCGCTGGCCGACGGAGCCGTCCTGCCGCTCGGCCCGGCACCCGCATCACCGCCGTACGCCGGCCCCGCGCCCTGGCCGGGCCCGCCGCGCGAACTGGTGCTGCGGGTACGGCTCGGTCCGCGCGACGACTGGTTCACCCCGGCGGCGCTGCGGACCCTGACCACGCGCGCGTACCGGGTGTCCACGGCGACGAACCGGATCGGGCTGCGCACGGAAGGACCGGCCCTGGAGCGGGCGGTCCCCGGGGAGCTGCCGAGCGAGGGCATGGTCCTGGGAGCGGTCCAGGTTCCGCCGGACGGACGCCCGGTGGTGTTCCTCGCGGACCATCCGACGACCGGGGGGTACCCGGTGATCGCGGTGGTCCGCGAACACGACCTCGCCCAGGCGGCCCAGGCGGCGCCGGGGACACCGGTGCGGTTCGTGGCGGCGGGCGGGGCACCGGCGCGCGCATAGCCGCACCCGCGACACCCGCTTTAGGAGCGTGATCACAAGCTTGCTCGTCTTGCCTGATCTGGCTTGATGTTTCGCCGTTTTCACAGGTCAGTGGACTGATGAGGGAAGGCGGGGGAGTGATCTTTCGCGATCCTTCGCGAGCTTCCTTGTCCTGCTGTTCCCATCAGGTTCCCAACTGAGGCCTTGGGAACGGTCTTCGAGAGTCGGCAGGAGGTCTACGCAGCTCTGTCACCCAGTCGGGTTCCGTTGAGCACCGCAGATGCTTTGGGAGGGGTTACAGGATCGCTCCCTTGGCCCGGGGGTTGAGCAAGTGGCCGTTTCCGCAGGTCAGTCGCCTGACGACAGGCTAGCTCGTCCTTGCCCCCTTCGGAACCGGAACTGCTCCGCCTGGGCCGCCTCCTCCAACTGCCGTACGGTGGCGAAGGGCTGCGTCTCGTGGATGTGCCGTCTGAGATGGTCGTCGGCAGGCAGCCCGTCTATGACCTCCATGGCACGGTTGGCGAGGATGTAACGCAGATCGGTGTCCACGACGGCCATCGCCCGCCGCGTCTGAGCGACAAGCCGCTCGGACAGGGCGAGGTCCCTCGGCCCTTTCGAGGGCGCTGTGATCAGCGGCGATGCCGAGGGCGTACACATCGCCGCGGTCGTCCAGCAGCCGCATGTTGCGGAATTCCGCCAGCCGGGCTCTGCCGTCCTTGTGCCGTACGCGGAGGGCCCCGCCCAGCTCTGCCCGCTGCTCCATCACCTCGGCGAACAGCCGGATCACCAGGTCCAGGTCCTGCTCGTGGAGCAGCACTCGTCCCGCGTACTGGCCCAGGGACTTCTCGGCGGTGTATCCGAACAGCTCCTCGGCCTGCGGGCTCCCGAACACGATCCGCCCCTCGGTGCCAGAACCATCGCGGCAACGCTGAGGCGGTCCAGCAGCCGAGCCGGGACGGCGGCTGGGCCAGCGGCTGACCGGAGTCCCCGCGAAGGAATCGACTGGGCTCATTCCGGGCGCTCCCGCCGCCTGCCAGCAGGAAACGCGCCTTGGACGGCTTCAACCCGCGCCGTGTGGGTCTCCTGACGCTCCAGGTGTCTCCATGCTCCCCCTGCACAGCCACCCCCTCAAGTCCGCAAGGACGTCCGCGTCCGCACACGGCGCGCTGCGCGCCCCCTAGCTTCGCAGGAGCCGGGAGGTCTGCGCCCACAGCTCGTCCAGTACGGAGGGGTCGTTTGCCAGCTTCGCGAACATGACCATGCCTTCCAGCTGGGCGAGTACCGCGCGGGCGGTGGTGCGGGTCGCGGCAGGAGTGGGGATGGTGCCCTGCTCCGCGGCATCCGTCAGCGTGGCGTGAACCAGGTCGATCTGCTCGTCGAAGATCGCTGCCAGGCGGGCCTGGACGACCACGTCCTGGGTGCTCATCTCCAGCGCCAGATTGCCGAACAGGCACCCGTTGACCGCGCCGCCCTCCGTCTTCGCCGCGCGCTGGGCTGCCGCCTGGTCGAGGAAGAGCCGTTCCAGCCGGTCCTCCGCCGGCCCGTCGCCGCGCAAGGTCGCCACCCAATCCGGCCGCTGGGCCGCCCAGTGGGCGTTGATCGCCTCGATCGTCAGGGCCTGCTTCGACTCGAAGAAGTGGTAGAAGCTGCCCTTCTTCACGTCCGCGCGGGCACAGATTTCGGCGACGCCGATCGTGCCGTAACCGCGTTTCAGCATCAGGCCGCAGGCAGCGTCCAGCAGTCGTTCCCGTGCCGTGCTCGTCCGTCCCATGAGGATAAGTATACGGCCGGTCAACTATAGAGGGTGGTTTTTAGTTGACCGGTCGCCTACTGTCTCTTCCGGTGGTGGGAAACCTGCCCGCCGACTATCAGACCTGCGAGGACTTCACCATGCCCGAAAACGTCGCCGTCGCCGTCGCCTTCCACAGCGGCTACGGCCACACCGCCCGCCAGGCTCGTGCGGTCGCCGCCGGAGCCGGGTCGGTGCCCGGAGCGCAGGCCGAGCTGTGCGACGTGGCCGTTGTGAACGACCAGCTGTGGGAGACCCTGGCCTCCGCCGATGCGATTGTCTTCGGCACGCCGACCTACATGGGCAGCCAGTCCGCCGTCTTCCAGGCTTTCGCCGAGGCCAGCGCGCCGATCTGGATGGAGCAGGGCTGGGCCGGAAAGCTCGCCGCCGGCTTCACCAACTCCGCGGGCGTCAACGGCGACAAGCTGAACGTTTTGGTCTCCCTCTCGGTCTTCGCCGCGCAGCACGGCATGAACTGGGTCTCGCTGGGCCTGCCGCCCGGCGGTGAGTACTCCACGACCGGAACCCCGGAGGACCTCAACCGCCTCGGCGGCTTCCTCGGCGCGATGGCCCAGTCGCCGTCCGACATGGGCCCGGGCGACTCGCCCTCCGGGGCGGACCTTCGGACCGCTGAGCACCTCGGGCGGCGGCTGGCCGAGACCGCCCTTGAGCAGGTGGCGGGCCGCACGGCGCTCGCCCTCGTGCGGTGAACGCACTCGACCTCGGACCTCCCTCGACTTCTCGACTCCAAGGACCACTGTCATGACCGACGGAAAGCGTTCCTGGGCCCGTGGCCGGCTCGCCGAGCTACTGGACCTGGAAGTCCCCATCGTGCAAGGACCGTTCGGCGGCGGACTCTCGTCCGTGGCGCTCACCTCCGCTGTCTCCGACGGCGGCGGGCTCGGCTCGTACGGAGGACATATCCTCACCCCGGACGGAATCGGCGAGCTCGTGAGTGAGCTGCAGAAGGCCACCGCGCGACCCTTCGCGGTCAACCTCTGGGTCCCGCACCCTGACGAAGCCGCGGCACCGCCCGACCGTGACCGGACGGCCCGGTATACCGGGCTGCTGCGCCCGTGGTTCGAGGAACTCGGGCTGCCGACCGGCCAGTTGGAGGAGCCACCACCCGCCCCGGCCTTCGCGGAGCAGATCGACGCGCTGCTCGCGGCGGCGCCGCCGGTGATCAGCTTCGTGATGGGCATCCCCGAGGCCCGGGTGCTCGACGAGGCCCGGTGCCGGGGCATCCGGACCATCGGTACCGCGACCACCGTCGAGGAGGCCCTCGCGATCGAGGCGGCGGGCATCGACGCCGTCGTCGCCTCGGGCAGCGACGCAGGAGGGCACCGCGGCTCGTTCCTGCGCCCCGTGAACGAGTCCCTCGTCGGGACCTTCTCCCTCGTCCCGCAGGTCGCGCAGGCCGTGTCGATCCCCGTCGTGGCCGCCGGCGGCATCGCCGACGGCCGCGGTATTGCCGCGGCGCTGACGCTCGGCGCTGACGGAGTACAGATCGGCACCGGCTTCCTAGCCACCGAGGAGTCCGGCGCGAGCGCCATCCACCGGGCCGCACTGCACGGCCCCGACGCGCGTACGACCGTACTGACCCGAGCCTTCTCGGGACGGCTCGCGCGAGCCATCCCCAACCGCTTCACTCGTGAGGCACTGGCGTACGAGAGCGAACTGGCGCCCTACCCGCTCCAGTACACGCTCACCCGCCCGCTGCGCACGGCAGCCGCGGAACGCGGTCTGGCCGATTACGTCAACCTCTGGTCCGGCCAAGCGGCGGCGCTCACCCGGCCGCGTGGTGCCCGCGCCTACCTCGACGAGCTCGTCGTCGGCACAGAGGCGGCAATGCGCCGCCCGGCGCCCGGGCACGTCTGAAACTTGCTGTAAAGGCTGTGGCGGACAGGTCCTTGATACCGCTCTGCGCCCACCGAATCAGCCTGATGGAGAGCGGTCGGGGCGGTGCGGGCTCGAGAACGGGCTCAGGTCTAAAGGGAATCTCTGAGCCGTTCAAGTGACCGGACCGCCGACCGTCTCTTCCGCCGCTGCTGGAGCCTTTGTGAACTCCCCCTACTGGCGTGAGCTTGTCACGACCCAACTGCCCAGCAAGCCTGCCTCTTTCAGTACCACCCTCCATGCCGGAGGCCGACACTTGCAGGGTAATGGTCGGCAGACCCTTTCTGGTCCACGTTGAGCGCAGTGCGCCCCCGCACACAACCGTCGCCGATCACGGCCGAGCGGCTCATTCCGACTTCATAGGAGTATGTGTCATGCGTGCAGTGGTCTTCTCTCGTTACGGCGATGAAGGCGTCCTGGAACTGACCGAGCAACCAGTACCGGCCCCCGCGGCCGGAGAGGTCCTGGTGAGGGTTCGGGCAGCCGGGGTCAACCCCGTCGACTGGAAGTTCCGTGAAGGTGCGGTCGGCACGGACCGCCAATTCCCGCTGGCGCTGGGCTGGGATGTGGCAGGGGAGGTCGTCGCAACGGCGACGGCGGACGGTCCAGCTGTCGGAGACGAGGTGTACGGCATGCTGCCCCTGCCGCACGGCGGCGCCTACCAGGAGTTCGCCGTCCTGCCTGCATCGGCGGTGGCGCCCAAGCCCGCCGGCCTGTCGTTCGCCCAGGCCGCGGCCGTACCGCTGGCGGCCCTGACCGCCTGGCAGTCTCTCGATGCCGCACACGTGGCCTCAGGGCAGCGGGTTTTGGTGCACGCCGGCGCGGGCGGGGTCGGCCACTTCGCCGTACAGTTCGCCAAAGCCCGCGGGGCGCATGTCTCGGCCACCGCCTCACCGCGCAATCTCGACTTCCTACGCCGGCTCGGTGTCGATGAGCCTGTGGACCGCACCTCGGACGGCCTGCACACCATCCAACCGGTCCACGCTGTCATCGACACCGTCGGCGGCCGGACCCAGCGGGAGTCGTGGCCTCTGCTGCGACCGGGCGGGACCCTCATCACCCTGCCGGAACCCATAGACGAGACGCACCGCGTGCCGGGGATCAACGGGCAGCGCGTGATCGTCACCCCGGACGGTGAGGCGCTGCACCGCATCAGCACGCTCATCGACACCGGGGTCATCCATGTCGAAGTCCAGGACGTCCTGCCCCTGCACAAGGCGGCCGAAGCACACCGGACCAGCAAGACCGGCCAGGTCCGCGGAAAACTCGTGCTCACCCTGTGACGGAAATTTCCCTCACGAGTTGAACGGTGGCCGCCGACGCACCGGGACCGGATCCTCAACGCGTACGAGACGGTGGCCGGGGGGGTGTATCGCGTGAAGCCCAGTCTGTCGATGCCGGACAGGTGTCCCCGGCCTCTGTCATCGCCCTGAACTCAGCTACCACGCCAGTGGATCACTCGCATGTCGCCGAGGCGCCGGAGTCCCGGCGGGGAGGCTCCTTGTGCGTGCGCCCAAGGTTCGACATTGCGGCTTGTGCCGGGCCTTCCTCCCTTACGCGTCGGCAGGCTCACCCCCTACTCTGACCACTGCTTGCGAGTTACCTGTCAGTTAACAAGTCGTTTGATGGGCGCACCCGGGCCCGGAGGTCAATGTGAGTTCCGCGCAGTCCCCTCTTGAAAATCGCCCGGCTTCCGTGGCGCACCTCTTTCTCTCAAGGGTCGAGGCCACACCCGACCGAGAGGCATACCGCTATCCCGTGCCGGCCGCCGACGGCGCTCACGGCACCGAGCCGTGGCGCTCGCTGACCTGGGCGCAGACCGCTGAGCGTGTCAAGGCGATCGCGGCCGGCCTGCTTGCCCTCGGGGTGCGGCCCGAGGAGCGGGTGGCGATCTCCTCCTCCACGCGGGTGGAGTGGATCCTGGCCGACCTGGGCGTCATGTGCGCGGGCGCGGCCGCCACCGCCGTCTACCCCAGTACCAATGCCGATGAGACGGTGTACATCCTCTCCGACTCCGGCAGCCGGGCGATCTTCGTCGAGAACGCCACCCAGCTGGCCAAGGTGGTCGCCCATGTCGAGCGCCTGCCCGAACTCGGGCACGCGATCCTCTTCGACCCTCAGGCGGAGCTCCCTCAGGTGGAGGGGCTGGAGGTGCTGTCCCTCGGCGAACTGGAGAAGCGGGGTCTGGTGTACCTCGAAGAACACCCGGACGCGATCGAGGAGACGGTCCGGGCAATCGAGCCGGAGCAACTCGCGACCCTGATCTACACCTCCGGCACCACCGGCCGACCCAAGGGCGTGCGCCTGGTGCACGACTGCTGGTCGTACCAGGCCGTGGCACAGGAGGCCGGCGGGCTGCTGCGCTCCGAGGATGTGCAGTTCCTGTGGCTGCCGCTGTCCCATGTCTTCGGCAAGGCTCTGATCTCCGGTCAGATCAGGACCGGCCACGTGATGGCGGTGGACGGTCGGGTGGACCGCATCATCACCAACCTGCCCGCCGTGCGCCCCACTTTGATGGCGTCCGCGCCGCGGATCTTCGAGAAGGTCTACAACGGCATCGCGGGAAAGGCGAGAGCCGAGGGTGGTGCCAAGTACAAGATCTTCCTCTGGGCGGCGAAGGTCGCCCGCGACTACGCCAGGGCCGGGCAGGAGAGCATGGCGGCGACCGGAAGGCGCAGCGTGCCACTGTCGCTGGTCGTGCAGCACGCCATCGCTGACAGGCTGGTGTACGGCAAGATCCGCGCGGCCTTCGGAGGCAATCTGCGCGCCAGCGTCTCCGGCAGTGCCGCACTCGCCCCCGATATCGGCTACTTCTTCTCCGGCGCCGGCGTGCACGTGCTCGAGGGCTACGGTCTGACCGAGACCAGCGCGGGCTGCATCGTCAACCCCGCCGACGACTACCGGGTCGGCACGGTCGGCAAACCGCTTCCCGGCACCGAGGTCCGCATCGCCGAGGACGGCGAGATCCTGTTGCGGGGCCCCGGCGTCATGCGCGGCTACCACAACCTCGCCGAGAAGACCGCGGAGGTGCTGGAGAGCGACGGCTGGCTGCACACCGGCGACATCGGCGAGATGGACAAGGACGGCTTCGTCCGGATCACCGACCGCAAGAAGGACGTGTTCAAGACCTCGGGCGGCAAGTACGTGGCGCCCACCGAGATCGAAGGCCGCTTCAAGGCCGTCTGTCCGTTCGTCAGCAACATCCTGGTCATCGGCAACGGCCGCAATTTCTGCAGCGCCCTGATCACCCTGGACGAGACCGTGATCATGCCGTGGGCGGCGTCTCACGACCTCGGCGGCCGCAGCTACGCCGAGGTCGTCTCCTCGCCACAGGTCCACGAGCTGATCGACGGCTTCGTCCAGCGGGTCAACGGCGACCTGCAACGGTGGCAGACGATCAAGAAGTTCTCGGTGCTGTCGCGCGACCTCGACATCGAGCACGGTGAACTCACCCCGAGCCTCAAGGTCAAGCGGCCTGTCGTGGAGCGCGAGTACGCCGAGGTCATCGAGGGGATGTACGACGGCTCCCGCGAGGCCTGATCTCCATCTGCGCGGCCGTCCGGTAGGCATCGGTGGCAATGGGTTGTGGCAGGGCCTGCTCGGCCGGGGAGTTCCTCCGGCCAGGCGACGCGGAGCAACGACGGCACCCGCAGCGCGATGCAATCCAGGGGCCTGGGTCGCCTCCCGGCGCGCTTCCTGGATGATCTGTTCGAACTCGGTGGGCAGCGAGGAGACGGCTGCCGGACGGCGGTTTCCGGCGCGCTTCCATCCGGAGGCCATGTTCCCCGTACAGGGGCGGTGACTGCGAGCGGGTCAGTCGCCGCGGTAGAGGCGAACTGGATCGATCAGCTGGATGGCGGGGTCGTTCTCGGCGAGGTGGCGCAGTTCGTCGGTGAAGCCGGTGCCGCTGTAGCACTGCAGCCGGGTGACGTCGGTGGCGGTGCCGCGCGCGGTGAGGAGAGCACGGATGTGCTGGAGACGTTCGAGGTGGCCCTTTCCCATGACGTCGTTCCATTTGGCTTCGCCGATGGCGAGTAGTGTTTCGCGGCCGCTGTCGGTCTCGCCATGGACTGCGACGTCGACTTCGTGGCTGGTCTTCGCGGCAGGATCGTTGACGGTCCCGCTGGCGATCCTTGTGACCTGCCCGCCGTGGGTTGCGGGGGACGCGTGCCAGCGGGCCCATTCGCGGCAGACCTGTTCGAAGTGCGGGCCGACGACCTTGCTGCGGAAGGTGGACTGGGCGCGGCGCCAGACGGCGGGGGCGCGTCCGGGGCGTTCCAGATCGCCCCAGGCGGGGCGCATGACCGCGTGGTAGAAGGCGATGAGAGGTTCGGCGATGCGGTAGGCGGAGCGGTTGCGGCGGAAGGCGTCGGCCTCGTGGGTGATCATGCCGACGTCCTGGAGGACGCTGAGCGGGTGGGCGAGGTCGGTGGACTTGCGGCCGAGGTAGTCGGCGATGCCGCCGCGTGCGGCGTTTCCGGCGGCGATGGCGGCCAGGACGGAGTGGTAGAGCGCGGTGTCGTGGAGTTCGGGTTCCTCTGCGAGCAGGTAGCGGGCCTCGCGGAAGAGCGGACGGGCGGGATTGAGGACGGCGCGGGTGACCCAGGCGTCGAAGTCGTGGGGCCCGGCGGGGGTATCGCCCTGGGTGAACTCGCGGCGGTAGGCGGGGGTGCCGCCGACGATGGCGTGGGTGAGCAGTGCAGTGCGCGGGTCGGTGATCTCCCAGAACTCGGCGGCGAGGCGGAAGTCCAGGGTGGGGACGACGAGTTCCAGGCCGGCACGGCCGCGCAGCGGGGCGTTGCCGGCGAGGAGTCCGCCCATGAAGGACAGGGCGGAGCCGCACAGCAGGAGCCGTACGGGGGTGTTGGTGTGCTGGGCGGCGGGGTCGAGGGCACGCTGGATGATCGAGGGGAGGGCGGGGGAGGCCTTGGCGAGGAAGGGGAACTCGTCGATGACCGCGATGGTGGGGCCGCCCCTGTCGGCGATGCGCATGAGCTCGGTGACGGCCTCGTCCCAGTGGGTGAAGCGGAACGGGGTGGGCTGGTCGCGGTGGCGGGCGAGGGCTTCGCCGAACTGGCGCAGGGCGTCGGTTTCGGTGGTCTCGGTGGCGGTGAACATGAAGCCGCCGCTTGCCCGCGCGACGGCGTCCAAGAGGAAGGTCTTGCCCTGGCGGCGGCGGCCGGAGACCACACCGAGGGTGGCACGCGGTCCGGGCAGGGCGGCGAAGCGGGTCAGCTCGGCCCACTCGAAGTCGCGGTCGAACATCTCGGCAGGTTTGTCCACGGTACACCTCTGCATGGATAGGTGCACTTATTATACCTGGACTTATTCTAGACTCTTCTTTCATGCGGGCGCGCCCGGCGTTGGCCAGGGGGCGCGCGCCGCATCGGCGGGCTGCCAGCCACGGTGTCACACCCCGCGTGCAGTACCTCACTGCCAGCCGCCAGTACCGCGCGACCCATGCCCGCCTTGGGGAACGGGCGGCGGCCCGGCCCCAGAGCGGCTTCGCGACGCGCCGTGTCGGCGGGCGGGATGGCACACACCGTGTCCATGGCCTCGTCGAGCAGGTCGGCGACGGTCCGCGGGCCGCGCGGACGCGGTACGGACGCCCCGCTGCCCACCCCCAGAAGGGATCGCCACAGTCGCAGCCGCCGAACTCGAATGCGGCACCGAAGGCCATTCCTACTCAGCCCGGGCACGTTGCCATGCATCGCGCTGCCGAGCGTAGCCAGGGCCGCATGCTCACCCGGGGGTGCGCTTGAATGACCGCATGGCTGTGGTCATGGACGAGGAGACGGTCTACGCGTTCGCCGACGACACCGAGGTCACTGAGGGACGGACCTTGCTCGCCGACGGTGCGGTGATCGAGGCGGAGAGCGAGCCCCGCGATATCTGCGGCCTGGTGCGGGACGGTTCGGGCGCCGCCTGTGGTGTCTGGGTGCGGGTCGTGGGGCGGGAGCTGACGGCGGAGTGCGACGGCTCGTGCAACCCGGCATCAGGACGCTTGTGCCGACATGCCGTCGCACTCTCCCTGCACGCCGTCGAACGGGGCATGTCCTGGCAGGCCGTGCCTGTCGACGACACTCGCCGTACCCCCGGCGAAGCCCTGGACGCACTCACCGCCGGGGGGAAGGCCGCGGTGCTGGACCGGCTGCTGGATGCTCGCCCCGAACTGTTCGCGGAAGCCGATCAGTTGGCCGTACACGTGCTGGCCCCGCCGGCCCGCGCCGAACTGACCGCCCTTCAGGAGAAGACGGCGAGCTAGGTTGAGCAGGCCCTGCGCACCCTGTGCCGGACCGTCCGCTCACGCATCGGGCACGCACGCGAGGCCGGTCAGGAGTCCAGGCTCTTGCGACGCACGCGCATGTAGGTCCCTGATGTGGTACTCCCGCCCCACCCGCCTGTCGTGGCGATGTCCCATCCTTGCTGGGCGCGCATCTGCTTGGCGAACGCGTCGAGGTCATTGATGGCGCATCCGCAGTCCAGATGGACGCGGACAGTGATGTAGCTGCCCATCGGCTTCTTCTCGCTGGGGTCCAGCGTCCAGCGGATGGCGTGCTCGTGGGCAGCGAGCCCGGTGCGCTGTTGATCGTGAAGGAGCCCGTGTGCGCGGGCGGACTCGTCGAGGTCATCGATGACGAACAGGTCGCTTCGCCAGGAGCCCGGCCATACGGCGAACAGCTGGGACTCCCCGCTGCGAGCCCGCTCGTAAGTACCGGTATCAACGCCGTGGGACACTGTTCCGTCCTTGGCTACTTCGATGTAGCAGAGCGTCTTCGCGGTGTATGGGAAGTCCCTGCCGACAGCAGCTGCGCTGCGGGGTTCCATGCTGCTCCTTCGGGCTGGCGTGTCAGGCCCACTGGCCGCCACGGACCAGGGCCTCAAGGTGATCCTGGCATGAGACGAAACTCGGCGAGGGGGCTTTGCGAACTGCTATCGCGGAGCGAGGAGGAGCGCGTGTGACAGTGGCTCATTGGCGGTGCCGCATTCCTGTGTGGCCCCGGCGATTTGTGCTACTTGATCCGCCGACCGTTCAAGCCGCCCTAGCACTGTCTTTGCCCGGCTCACGTCTTTGTGCGCCATTGTCACCGGGCTTGCGCCCGGGTAACCTGCCGCTAGCCATGCGGACCCGGGCTGAAGTGCTGGGTCTGACAGCAACCCACCTTTGACCATGCGAACGAGCATGTAGCTCAGACGACACGTCGATTGGCAGGGTTCCCCATTACTTGTGGCGGTATCGGCGCGTGCTTGTGCTGGTGCTGCTTCTGAGACGTGATGTGAGACAGGAAATGATTCATTCGTTCATCGCGCACACGAGTCCGGGGCGGAGCAGAGTATTCGCCCTTGTCAAAGGTCCTCGCGACGAGTTGGAGGCGGTGACCACACTGGGAGCGGGTGATCTCCATCTGACCGGGGAACTGGTCGATGCACTCAACTGCTTCCTGGCCGACCGGGACGAGACTGCTCTCGGAGTGGTGCTGGATCGAGTCCCGAAGCCTGTGCGCATGGCCGCGCAGCAATATCTCAAGGACAAGTGCGCACCGATGCTTGGAGTCTTCACCGGGTTCGGGCCGATCGATGTGGTTCGCCCTGCCGTCTACTTCAGCGATATCGATGATGAACTCGAGGAGTACCTTGAGGGCGCGTACATGATCGGGCTCGGCATTCGCATGTCGAACGCGCGCGGCAGCGATGGAGACGTCGACTGGGTTATGCAATTGCTCAGCGACGAGGTCTCCGTGCCAGCCAGCGCCGAGCCTCGCACGTGGGCGCTTCCCGCAGAAGCGAAGCTCCTGCAAACCTGGACGAGTAAGCGGCTGACTGGCGGCATCGGCCCCGTTCGTAGCGCGCTCAATGTGGCGGAGGATGCGAGCGCCGAGGGGCGTTGGGTAAGGATCCATACGTTGCTTCACAGCGACCGTGATGTCGACTTCGAGGGCAACGGATCCTCGGAGTTCGTCGTCGACGTCTTCGATGCGCCCATCCCACTGCAACACTTGGATGAGTAGGCCGGCCGTGCTGCCGCACCCTACGGCCGCTGCCGTTGGGTGCGGTAGTACGGCTGGCACAGTCGCTGGAAGCCGCCGCGGTTCAGCGAGCAGGTCCTGCGGGCTGCCGCCGGGCGACTGCGCATAGGCCCTGACAGCGAGAACTCCCCCTGCGCTCAGCGGGGAATTTCGGCCAGACGCGTGATCGGCGGCAGCGACCAGGTGTCTGCTGGTGCTGCGCCAGGACACTGCTCATGGTGCCCGCGGTTGCCCCCATCAAGATCAGGAGTCGGTGAGGACAGTGCCGCAGCCCATGGGCGCTCCGGGTTGGGGCGCAAACCCTGGCCTGCCCTGTGGTTCGCGCACGGCGACGCTGATTCACCCGGCTGGGGCGCCTCGGTGCGCCGTGGGCAAGCACCGCTGAAGGTCTCCTGAGGGCTTGGTCACGTGTCAGTTCGGACGAAGCGGCAGAAGGAAGCCTCGAAGTTCAGCGAGACGGATTCCTTGCACTGCTTACCTCCGACCTTCAAAGCTCGCACAGTGGCTGAGTCGGCGTCGGGCAGGCTGGTCCAGTAGACCCCGTCGCGGTGTAGTTCAACGATGGTGTCGGCACTGCGTGCGATAGACGTCGGGACGTGGTGCAGTTCGAGCGGCTTGTCAGGCCCTTCGCTCAACGCTCGAGCTGTGATCAGAACCGCGAGGTTGTGTTCCTCCGCAATGCGGCGTGCCACGTCCATGCTCAATGCCAGGCCCTCCTCGTCCAGCTCGCTGTAGCTTTGGATCGTGTCGACCACCCACAGGGCAAGGCGACCACGCTGCGGTGGGATGACCGTAGTTGCGGCTTCCCGGAAGACCTGTTCAAGCGGGAGCCCGATGGTCGGGGTGTGCCAGCCTGGCACCCTGACTGAGGACTCTGATGCGCGGCGACGCACGGAGTCGAAGTCCACCGTGTCGGCGGGGTATCGCAGATCTGCTCCGCATGTGGCGCTGACGAGCTTCCGCTCGATCGCGTCCGAGTTGATCTCGCAGGTGCTGAAGACGGTGAATCGTTCTGCTGTGGCATTGTGCAGCGCGATGTTCAGCGCCATCGTCGAGCGGCCGGCAGTCGGCACGGACACGATCGCGGTGACCGTCCCAGGCTCAAGCTTCAGGAGGTCGTTGACGTCCGGCCACGGAGTGGCACCAGGAATCTTGCCGAGGTCGATCCAGGTGCCTTCCTCATCGATGCCAGGCACCGGGTGCGGTACTTCCTCGAAGCCCTCGTCCTCTGTGCCCTCGGCGGCGTTTTCAGCGGGCCAGGCGTGCAAGGGGACCTGCGCGTCGCGAGATGCCACCTGCATCATGGCTGGCTGCCACATCACCTTGCTGAAGAACGTCTCCCCGATGGCCGAGAGAGGGAGATTCCATGGTCGACCGAAGGGCTTGACGTCCCAGCCGTTGGCGCGGGCCCTGTCGGCGCTGGCGCTGATGCGCCCGATGGTGCTGTTGGCGGCTTGCCGCTTGTTCACTCCGCCACGCTGGTAGTAGGCGGCGGAGTCCTTGGCCGCCCGGTAGATGAAGTTGAAGACCTGGCCGAGGCTGAAGGTGCTCAGGGCATCCTGGAGGGCGGTGCGGGTCCCCTCGCCCTGGTTCATCTCAAGGTGGTGCTCGCCGAGCTTCATCGCGAGGTAGTCCTGTGCGTCCGCCAGCACCAGCTCGTCCCATAGGTTGCGCCACTGACCCGCCCAGGAGCTCGGCCACGGGCCTTCCCGGAAGGTGTGGTTCAGAGCCTGGAGGAGGCGGGGGTGCCGATCAGTGAGCTCGTTGGCCTGGCCCATGAGGTAGTAGCTGACGCGGCCGAGGTAGAAGGAATCGCTTAGTTCCCCTTCGTCGTCCAGGGCGAAGGCATCGAGGTGCGAGTCCGGGTGCACCTTGAGCCGGCGCGGCACAGCCTTCAGAAGCCCACGTTCGAAGTTGTACCGAAGCTGCTCGGGAGCCCAACGGCACTCCTTCGGCCAGATGTCGGTGGGAGACGTCAGCCCGGCGTCTTCGACTGCCGGGTCGCTGAAGAGGGCATGCAGCGCGATGGCCTCGAAAAGGGTGAGGTCGGTGGGCTCCAAGTCGGGGCCGTTCAAGATGGGGTACTGCTCGTAGATCTCGGAGCGGCGCCGCGCCTTCTGTTCCATGACCCGCGCGGCGCGCTCTTCCACTTCGCGTTCGTGGCAGCTCGGGCACTTCCAGCTCGGGAAACGGAGGGCTTGGGTGAGGTCGGTGCGGCTGGACACGGGGTAGGGGTCCTCGCAGGACTCGCACAACAAGTCGGCCAGGTAGGCCGTGCCGGCCTGCTGGGCGATGCGGGTCATCTGCTGCGGCTTCAGCCCATACTCCGCGCGGATGGCGGTGACGGTCTGGGCCCACGTCTCACCGTCTTCGTTGAGTCGCCAATACGCCTCGAAGGCCGCTGCCTCAACGGCATCGTCCGTGAGCACTTCGAGTTCGAGCTGGGCCACGTCCCCCCTGGGTGTTGTCGGCAGGCGTCAAGTATTTCGGATCTGCCCACAACTGAGGGGGCTTTAGCCGCGGACTGCACTGACCTGCACCGGAGAGTGATGTTCCGTGCTCCGCTTCAGCGAGACAGCCCTGTCGCGGCTGCGGGGGCGACTTGTGCGACGGACACGTCTTCCTCGGACCGGAGCCTGGTCGGCTGTGCCGCAGCAACTTCTGTGACGACTGGATCAAGGCCAGGACGAAGTCAGATGATGCCGAGAACACGCAATTTCATGATTTGCGTCGTACGGGCAACCCTCGCGCTCAGCGTGACCGGGGCCACGATTCCGATCACCGTGCAGGGCAGCCAGCAACTGCAGACGACGTTCGGCGCGGACGTCCTGACCGGCAGCCCGCCCGCGCTGTGCATCATCACTGCGGTCGAACTTCCCCCTGCCGGTGACGCTTCCCTCCGCGCTGGGCTGAAACGGCGTCCGGAAACGCACCTCACGGGCGACGCAATTGTCAGATGTCCGGAGAGGTGATCACCTCTCCGGTAGGAAGGCCGTGATGGCGGTGCGCCGTGGCAGACCGTCTCCGTTTCGGAAGTCATCACCCAGGACGGCTTGCGCCGGGCGGCTTGCGAAGTCGTCGAGGCTGCGGAAGGCGTTCTCGGCATCTCGGACGGGAGATCGTCGCACTATCCCACCCCAGGCTTGATAGGCGCAAAGTTACCCTGAGTCACTCATCGTGTCGTTCCCATCAGGTTCCCGTCTGGGACAAAAACGACCCTCCGTGGCACTCACGGAGGGTCGATATGTCCCATTACCTGGTACTTTCTGGTGCCCCCGGCAGGATTCGAACCTGCGACACCCGCTTTAGGAGTGGGATCGAATCTGTGATCGGGAGTGATCATCCATGCCGGGTGGTGCTGTCTGTGCAGGTCAGCGCCACCTGGCCTTACGCCCGCCCCTGCTCCCTGACACCGAATGCCGCTCCGTCCGCGCACGCATCGCGCACGCATTCGGTCGTGTGACCAACCGTTCTCCAGCCCGAGAGGGCGCCCCTACCGTCGCGTGGCAGTCGACTGAAGGCGGGACTACCTCCTATCGCCGTACCCATCTGCGATGTCATTGGTGCGCCATATGATGCAGAGATGGTGGGGCGTGACGGAGCGGAACAGGTGGCCAGCCCGTACTCGACTGGTGGCGGTGGCACGGTCTTGGAGCACCGTTTCGGTGCTGTCCTACTGGCTCACCTTCTCCTAGGCGATCCAGTACCGGCTTTGGGCGACGAAGTGACGCCGGTGGAAGTGCGCTTTCAGGACAGTCATTTCAGTGCCGTAGACGACCTGATCGTCGTCGGCAACACAGCCGACGGAGCGCAGCGGCGGTTGTCGATCGGAGTGCGTAGGGCCCCGAGCTTCGTAACCAGCGACGATTCCACAGCGGACCTACTTGTGTCCTACCTGCGGGTTGTTACCGACCATTGGGACGAGGCCAGTACGGGACGCTGGCGCCTGGCAGTTGCAGTGGCCAGTCCCAATCCGGCCGTACAACAGGTGCGTGAGCTGGCTGTGATCGCTCATGGGCAGCCCGATGAGGAGTCGTTCCGCGTAGCCGTAGAACAGGCGGGACGTACGAGCAACGCTGTTCGCACGCGATTGACTCATCTGGATGCGTTGATCGCTAAGGCGGCTGCCAGCCCGAAGGTACGTACCGAGACACCTGACGCGGAGCTGACCTGGCGAGTCCTGCACGTGCTCTGGTTGTGGGAGCTGAGGCTGGAGGGAGCCGACGAGTCCGACCGCACAGCGGTGGTGGGGCGTCTGCGGGGTATCGTTCCCGACTCCTCCGTAGAGGGTGCCGACGCACTGTTCGAAGCGCTGGGCAGGCTCTCTCAAGGGTACGCCCCGGCAGCGGCCACTGTCACCGAGAGCATGCTGCGAAGGCAGCTTTCCGGGGCTGCGGCTCTTGACCGCTCCCCGTCCTACCCCGCAGCGTGGCGTGTCCTCGACGCCTTGTCGGAGACGGCTGAGAATCTCGTACGGTTCCGGTTGACCGGCGCGGGCGAGAACCTTGAGTTGGAGCGCGTCGAGGCCGGAAGCGCCCTGGCTGCCGAAGCAAGAGCGGTCGCATTGCAGGCGACCGCACTGATCGTTCACGGTGAGCCTGATGCTGGCAAGTCGGCCCTGGCCTTGCGTACCGCGGGCCAGCTGCGAGCCGACGGGGTCGCAGTCACAGTGCTGAACCTGCGAGAGATTCCCGCGACCCTGGTGGAATTCGAGACGCTGCTCGGTGCCCGCCTCGCAGTGGTGCTCGGTGCCTCGGCGATCGGTACGGGGCGCCTGCTGGTCGTTGATGGCGCGGAGTCGGTGCTGGAAGGCCGTGCCCGGTTGCTCTCCGACCTTGCACGGGCGGCCATAACCGCCGGGCTTGGCGTGGTGGCGGTAACCCGCACTGATGGTTCAGGAGCCGCACGTGATGTCCTCATGCAGGCAGCGGAAAGTGTGGAGCGGCACGGCGAGGTCATCGAGAACCTCGTTCGTGAGCATGAGGTCCCTCGGCTGACCTCGGTTGAGATCACGCAGTTGGTTGAGGTCTTTCCACAACTGCAGCGGTGGGCCAGTGACGAGCGGGCGCAGTGGTTGCTGGGCAGGCCAGGTCTGGTTGACATGTTGCTGCGTGCAGGTCCGAGCGTGGCGGCCCCTCAAGGAGTGGCGTCGGAGGCCGACCTGTTCGCTGCCGTCTGGGGGCACTTGGTGCGCCGCGGAGAGATGGTGGTGGCAGGAGGGCCCTCACCTGACGCTCGTGATCAATCTCTTCGTGCACTGGCCAGGCGCCAGCTGCTTCCGCAAGAGAACTCTGCGCCACCTGATTCAGCCGCGTTGCCTTCCCTGCGTTCCGACGGTTTGCTGGCGCCGCTGAACGCGACCAGTGCCTGGAACCCGTCCGATCGATTTGCCAGCGATCTCGTGCGAGACATGGCAATGGTGCGGCTGCTCGTCACGGACGGCTTCGATCTCCTCTCAGCTGCCGATGCGCCGCGCTGGGCGCTACGTGCCGCACGTGTCGCATGCCAGGCCCAGCTACTCACTACTGCTGACGTCAGGCGGTCACTTGCACACCTACGCGCCGTCTTTGATCAGATCGCGGTTGACCACGGCGAGCGGTGGTCGGATGTGCCGTGGGAGGCAGTGCTCACCCTTGGTACAGCCGGCGAGATCCTCGGCCGGGCATGGCCCGAGTTGCAGAAGGACCGGCAAGCCGGATTGCGTACAACGATTCGGTTGGCCATGCAGCGCTACGCGTCCCATGACGTCGGCGACCCGGTGGTGCTTGCGCCGCTGGTCGAGTTGACCTTCTGCCGCGAACACGATGCCGACTCCGATGACAGCTCCCGGGCTAGCTTTGACATGAGTCGCGCCATCCGCGAACTGGTGCTGGCCTGGCTGCGCGGACTGGTGAGAGCTGAGGTGGGTGTATCCATCCCAATTCGGCAGACGGTGAGGGACCGCATCCTCGCAGCCGAGCCAGAGCATTGGGACGAATTTGCTGTGGAAGCATTGGCACTGCTTGGCCCAGATCTCGATGGACGGGCCGAGGCGTTCCTCAGGGGAATTGCTGACGACGGTGGTGCACGTCTTGACCCTGTCGTGGAGAATTTCTGGCCCGTGACGGGCTTGGCTAGGCATCAGCCGGATCTGCTCTTGGTCTTTGCTGAGTCCTATTACATCGAACGATACGACTCCGAGGCGGCTAAATACGGCGGGTTTCGTTCGTACCCGTTTGATGATGGCATCCGGCACCACCGCGCTCGTGGAGGCATCACTGAACGGATGGCAGGTTGGTACCACGGCCCCTTCTGGCAGCTGCTGAAGGCCCGCACCGTGCCGACGCTGGCGTTGATCAACCGGATGCTCGACCATGCGGCGGCCATCCGGGTCGGAGGCCACGATAGCCACGTTCAGATTCCCGAAGATGAGCTGACCGGCGTGGATCTGGATCTGCCGGGGGTCGGTGTCAGGCACTGCGTCGGGGACGAACACGTATGGGCCTGGTATCGAGGGTCGTCAGTCGGCCCGTACCCGTGCATGAGTGCGCTGCTCGCGGTTGAGCGCCTCGCGGACCAGCTTGTGGCCATCGCTGGTATCCCGATGGCTCGGGTTATGCAGTTGCTGTTGCGTGACTGCAACAACCTGGCCATGCCTGGCCTCGTGGTCGGGTTCCTTGTGCGGCATCTGGAGCAGGCAGGTGATCTGCTGGATCCTTGGATGCGGGACCCAGACGTATGGCATCTGGAATTCGCGCGAGTCGCTGGTGAAGGAGTGCTGTACGTACAAGGCCCGGACGAGCCTGACCTTGTGGGGCGCTCTCGCCGTCGAAGCAATCTGCGTGACGTCGCCGCCGAACTCACCATCCGAGCGACCCTCTCCGGTGATCAGAACCGGCTGAACGAGCTCGCGGCCACAGGCGAGGAACTCATCCGTCGTGCCGAGGAACTGGTCGCTGACTCCCAGGGCGGCGCGGATGCTGATCGGATGCTCACCTCAGTACGGGGATGGGCGGCGACATTCAGTCCGGAGAATTTTCATCCGGAATCTGATGAGTCTGGCAACTTGATCGTGCAGTATCAGCACCCCGAGCCGCTGGCGACTCGCATGCAGCCCGAAGCCGAGATGTTCGACCGTGCCGGCCAGGCGTTGCGCTTGCAGAACACCTACGCCAGATCCGCAGATCGCGTTGCCTCGGTTGACACTCTTCTGGCTGACATCGCCTTGGCGCGATCCCTGGGCGACGACCCACCCAGTCCTGCTCTCAACCGCCTTGACCCGATCGCTGCCGTCGCTGCTGCCGCAGCCGTCGCACACGCCCGCGGACGGATCCAGGTGCCGGTTGACGACTTGCGTTGGGCGACGGATGCCCTGATCGAGGCGATCGCCGAACCGAGTCGGGCTGAGTACGTCGCTTCTTCCTTCTACTCGGTGGGTGCTGATCGATCTGCGGCGACTGGACTACCGGCACTCCTGGCCGTGGCATCTGATGACGTCGACCTCGATCGGCAGGCAATCATCGGTGCCTTGGACCGCTGCACCACGAACCACTTCGACGAGGTGCGCATCGCGTTTGCCCTGGCTGTCGAACGTGTCTGGGACGCGCCGTGCGACGCTGACCAGCAGTCGAGCCCGTGCCGCCACCAAGTAGTGCTCAACGTCGTGCGGGCGGGACTGCAGGACTGTCGCCTTGGCGACTGGGACCCCACCACTGGTGTACTCGGCCGTCCCCGTCTCGACGGTCCTTACGAGCAGACGTTGCCCGAGGTCGAGACGGAGCGGCTCTATCTGACGTCACTGATTCCGCCACTAATTGCTGCCGGTTCAGCGTCCCTCAGCAACAGTTGTGCGGCAGATCAGGCGGACGGACTTGCTGAAGTCCTGCTTGACGCCCACGCCCGCGCCGCCGACCACTGGGCGAGGGAAGGGTACGAGAACCGGCACAGCCGGCAGAGCGCTCGCGTCATCGTTGCCCTGGCGCTCAGGGGTAACACCGAGCCGCTCAAAGCACATGTACAGCGCTTTGCTGCCAATGGTCGCGCCCTGCACGATTTCCTCCATGACCTCACCGTGCTGTTCACCTATGACGATGACCTACGCCCGGCCCTTCTGGACATATGGTCCGTCGTCATGGAGACCGCCCTCGATGCCATCGGCGACGGCACTGAACTACGCACCGATCACCACTGGGGCGACTACGCACTGGGGGCGCTACTACCTGCTCCCGAGATCGACATGAGCGACACCGACATCGACGCGACCCTAGATCGCGCCCGAGAAGGCTGGCTACACCCCGACAGCCTCGCTGGCCTCGTGGATCGTTGGATAGGGATCGCCCGGCAGGAACCCAAGGCCCTCGACGCACTCGCGAAGCTTGGCAAGTGCGCTCCGCTGGATTGGCAGCGAGGCAGGGGGCTCGACTTGGCGGAGCGATTGGTCGACGATAACTATGGCGTCATCGCCAACAAGTGCTGGTACGTCACCGACTGGCTCAAGACACTTCACTCACGCGATGAAATGCTGCCGGCCCATATTGCACGGTGGCGACGCCTCGTCGACGGGTTGGCGGCAGCAGGTGACCACCGAGCAGCCACCCTGCAACTAATCGAAGAGTGAGGTGTTTCAGAGTGGCCACTGATTCCTAAGAGCTCGTAACACGATCTTGTTGAAGTGCCCTGGTCGGGCGTGACCGGTGTGATGATTCGGCCCTTCGCGATGTGTGAATACTCGGCCGTGGATCGTGGACGATGACCTGTGGGCGTTGATCGAGCCGTTGCTGCCGCCCTGGCCGGAGAAGTCGCCGGGCGCGGCCAGTGGCAGACCGGCTGTGTCTGCAGGGCGTCCTGTACGTCCTCCACAACGACATAGCCTGGCAACTCCTGCCCCTGGAGCTGGGGTTCGGCTCCGGACAGACCTGCTGGCGACGCCTGGATCGCTGGCAGCGGGCCGGGGCCTTCGAGCAACTACACCGCGTCCTGCTCGCCGAGCTGAATGCGGCCGGCGAACTCGACTGGTCCCGTGCCTGCGTGGACGGCTCCCACATCCGCGCGAAAAAGGGGGAGCCGACACCGGCCCGTCCCCGGTCGACCGGCGGAAGACGGGCAGCAAGCATCACCTAATGGTGACTCACGGGGCCGGTGAAACCTGAAGCACCACTAACGGCCTTGTACATGAGGGGCCGTTGAGCGGTGGTGCGTGTCTGACTGCGTGATAGCGCCACGAGCAGGGCGGCCTCGGCCGCCCGAGCCCGAGCCGCCGGGGCCGCCGTCAAGCGGCCTCAGGTGGCATCGGGAGTGAGCGTGGCCATCATGCGGGCCACGCCCTCCCTCTCGGCCGCCGTCGGCCCGGTCGAACGGGCGGGCGCAGGGCGTCTCGGGGTCCTCGGGGCGCTGAGAGACGATGCCGATGCCTCCACGAGAGCGCGGACCTTGGCGAACATCTCCTCGTCAAGCCGGTAAAGGTCCCCATCCCCGGATTCGTAATGACGGAAGATGGCCTCCATTTCGGTCAGGTCATACCTGGACCCGTCACCGTGTTCCATCCAGCTCTCCAGAGCCCATTCGGCGTAATCGTCCATTCGACCTACGACATACTCATGCGCCTCTTCGCCTTTTTCGAAATCCGTCAGTAGTGAGGCAAAATCCAGGGCGTCGCTCAAGGATCGCCAATCCGGAAGATCGAACTCCATGATCCATTCGGCTGCCTGGTCGACTGCTTGCGGGAAGAATTCTCTGAGATCCTGCCTCTTTGAATCGCCGAGAAAGCTGAGAATGTCCTGAACCGTCTGTGGATCCCATGCCTCGCTGATCGCGCTATGTTCGCTGATGCTCCGCCACCCAATGTCATGCACGCGCTCGGACGACACGGCGGTTCCCAGCTTCATGCAGAGTAGGGCCCGATGGGCGTTGTCATGCGCGGAGTGGTGACCTTCCACCACGACGGTATCCGCCCGGAAGGCAAGCTCCGCACTCCGTTCCAACTCCGGCATGCAGCGCATCAGGGCTTGCAGCACCTGCTCCGCGTTGCGGGAGGAGAGCATGGACCATAGCGACTCGACCTGCTCGAAGAGCCGGAGGCGACCGACGAAGTCCTTCATCTCGGAGTGATCGGAAGAGATGAAATCGCGCATGTAGTCACGCACGGAGGGGTTATGGAACTCCACGAACACCACTTCTCCGTGACGCACACTCCTGAGCATCGTCCCGTCCAGCACCTTCAGTGCATTGTGCAGGTCCCGGAGTGCACCCCCCGACGAAGCCCAGACGCTTTCGAGCGTATCCATCCGGATACCGGACAGGAAGGACAGTTGCGTTTTAAGCAGGAGGGTGTCAGATGCGCCGATTTGGTGGTTGACGATGTGGCCCCAAACGCGGCCGGGGTCATTCAGGTTCGCAACCATTTCGGTCGCGATGCGCTTCCCAGTGGTCCCGAATGCTACAGCCTCGGACAGCGTCGCGGCGATGACGCGCGGATTGAAATTCTCGTGCTGGACAATGGGTGCGTACGCATCTGGAGATGCGAATATTGACTTCGTGCGGGCCGGAAGGCTGGAGGCGGAGACGTGATTGTAGAGGATTGACGCCCTCGCCCCGTACGTGTAATCGGCCACATCGAGCACGCACGTCTGGACATCGAAACGGTGCCTGTCGAGGCGCTCGTACCTCTGTCTGGCCTGCGCGAGAATATACTCCCGCGTGGTGAGCACAAACCTCTTGTTGGGGGAGTTCGTCGCCCGTTGCATCAGAGATATGAGGCGGCCGTCCTCGTTCTTCCCCAGCTTTTCGTCGATCGCGGTCTGTCCCAGAAAATCGTCGTAGTAGAAAAGTTGAGGGACGTCGGGGTCCCATAGTGCATTTGCTTCCTCCGCGTCTTCTGAGATCTCTATGATGTCGTACCCGTGACTCGCGTAGTGGGCACACAGCACATGGCTGAGCGTGGTCTTACCTACTCCCGGAGCCCCGGCGACCACGCACACGTGCCGATCGTCAAGAAGTCGCAGCGCTTCCCCGAGGCTGCCGTTGTCGGCGTACGTGCGCAGTGTGGCCTTGACTGCGTCAGCAAGGGCGTGTGAACGAGTGACGATGCTCTTGGACATGAGGGAGTTGAGTACCGAAGCACTCGTGAGCCAGAGTCGCAGATGCCGCCTGACCACCTGATCGTGCTTGCGGAGAAGCGCATCGATGTCATCTTTGCCGTAGATGTCGCTCGGTGACCTGACGAACGGCTGCAGCATTTCGTAGAGCTTGTCCTTGGCGGCACGGCTGAGCTCGACCGATGTGGCAAGGACATAGCGCCCTGGCTTGAGATGGGCGAGCTTGGGGGCCTCGGCCTTCCGCATGTGGGCCAGCAGCTTGGCTCGGCCGGACCGGTGGAAGTGCTTGCACTGCACGATGAGGGCGGGATCGTCTCCCTGCATATGCCGCAGATCCACGCCTCCGTCCGGCCCGGAGGTGAAGATCTCCAGCTGAACGCCGAATTCCAGCTCGAGGAGGTCCTTGCACACGGCCTCGAAGTCGAAGTCCGTCAGCCTGCCCACGTCGAACGTTTCCATGGTCCCGCCCCCTGCCTGATCTTCCGCGGGCCGGGCCACTAGCCAGGGCTGCGGGCCCCGAAGTCACGCTGAACGGGGCGTGGATCAGCATTCCATGAGTCGCGATGCCGTGCGTGCGACTGGCGCTGGCCAGGGCTTTGTATATGGCAGAGCAGTCGTGTCGTTCGAAGACGGCGGGGTCGTAAGCGCCGATCAGCGAATGACGCGGATCATCACGGTGAGGATCGGCGAGGCCGGTGACGGCAGGCTCTGCCCGATGTCCTTGTACCCCCACGACTTGTAGAGCGCGTGAACCTTCCCGTCCCCGGCAGCCGAGTTGACCATGAGCGTCACGTACGGCTCGTCGCGTGCGGCGAGGAGGGCGTCGTGGATGCGCTGGGCGGTGCCGGTCTTCCGCCAGGCTGGCCGTACGCCGATCTCCTTCAGGGCCACCGCCGGACGCTCGGTGTACTTCTCCGCCGGCGTCGGGCTGGTGCGCTGCCAGTAGCGGTCGCCGTGCTCGATGGTGTTGCCGTAGGCGTAGCCGACCGGGTGTCCGTCCGCGTACGCGAGGACGGCTGTGAAGCCCGGCTCGGTGCTGTGTCGGTCCAGGCGTTCGCCGAACGCGGTGACGGCGTAGTTCGGCAGGTGGAGGAGCGGGGCGCGCACGTCGGCGTACACGTCGAGGAGGTCGCCGCGGACAGTGTCGAGGGTGGTGAACGTGCGCAGTTCGATGGGGGGCGCCGTGGTCATGCGGCCATCCTCCAGGTGGCGGCGTGCTCGGTCCAGGTCTGCACGGTGGAGCTGCCCGGTGCGGTGGCGCGCAGTGCGGCCCCGAACTCCTGCAGCATGCGTGTGACCCGGGCGTGCTGGGTGGCGGCGTCGGCGGGGACCTTCATCGCGGTGGCTGTGGCGGCGTCGGGGGCGCCCTGGGCGAGCTGGGCGTGGGCGAGCCGGGTGGTGGTGATGGCGCGGGAACGGATCATGTGGGGCCGGAGGGCGGACAGGCAGCGGTGGGCGTGGTACTCGGCGGTCGAGTAGTCGCCGAGCGCCAAGTGCGCGGAGAGGGCCAGGGAGTCCAGTTCGGCCTGGTCGTAGAAGGCGAGCATCCATACCGGGCGGTAGTCGGCGGGGTCGGCGCGCAGCATGGCGTCCTGGGCCTGCTCGAAGGCGCGGCGGGTGCCGGTGCGGTCCTGCGCTGTGCCGTGGATGGCGCCCTGGCGGGCCAGGCCGAGGGAGGCGAACAGGGGGTCTCGGCGGGTGAGGTGAAGGTTGCGGGCGACGTCGTTGGCGGCGAGTGCGTCGGCGGGGCGGCCCATGTGGCGGTACATGGTGCCCGCGTGGCTCCAGATGCGGAACTTGATGGCCTGGTCGCCGGACATCTCGGCGAGGGCCTGGGCCTCACGCATGTGCGCCTTGGCGACGTCGTAGCGGCGGCCATCGATGGCGGCCCACATGGCGGAGGAGCGGAAGGCGGCTGCGGAGGCGTAGAGGTTGCTGCGTACGCGCTGGGTGGCGCTGCCGGCGTTCTGGAGGTTGAGTGCCTCGTCGGCGAGGGCGGCGGCCCGCTGTTCGATGCCGAGTTGTCCGCCGTGGCGGTGGTCGCTGGCGATGATCTCGGCGAAGCGCTTGTTGAGGCGGTTGACGTCGCTCATGCCGATACGGCGCGGCGATGCGGTGCCGGGTGCGGCTGCTGCGGCGGCAGCCGCCGCGATGCTGCCGACGAGGGTACGGCGCTTCATGTCGGGGTCCTCCTGCTGCGGTGGGGCCGGGGTGGACGAAGGCCGGCTCCGTGGCACGAACCCTAAGGCGACGGCGGGTAGTCCGGTGACGTCCTCAAGTGCCTTGCGGGCGGCTGACTTTGGCCACGTGACCCGGCCCGCTTTCCATGCTCGGACCGATGAGCCGTCGAGTCCTCCAGGGTGTCCGGTCAACCGTTCAATGGCGCTGTTCACGGCCTCGGCGAGGCTGTTGGAGCTGTAGCCGTGTTCGGTCATCCACGCCTCAAGAACGGTGTTGCGGGTGGTGTCCATGCGGGCACGGTAGTCCGCGCGATCCCCACCCGCCAGGTAAAGGGCAGGTCAAAACGCCCTAGGCGGGTCCGTCGGCTGAGCGCCTGAACGCCCTAACCAACCTGCTGGGAAAGGGAGTTGTCTGGGTGCTGGTCGCCCGCCACGCCCACCGTGCGGGCGGCTGTTGACGGCCCGGCCCGCCCCTGAGGTTCCCCCGCGGGGGCGGGCCGGGCGCCGAGACGACACGAAGGCTCCACCCCAATGACGAGTCTGAGAAGACCACTTGAGGCCCTCTCCGTCGGCCACCCCACGTACAGCCAGACCTTCCCGTGCGAGCCGTCCACGGCCGAGCTCGGCCGCGAACTCGTCCGAGACGTCCTCGGTGTGTGGCACCTCGACGGCCTCGCCGACCGTGCCGCGCTGATCGTCACGGAGCTGATCGCGAACGCCTCCAGGCACACTCCGTGTCCCGAGATCCGCCTCACGGTTGGGCGGCCGAGCGCGACACGACTGCGTGTCGGGGTCGTGGACCAGGAACCAGCGCGTCTGCCCATACTCAGCCAGGCGGCTGCCGACGACGAGTCGGGGCGCGGGCTGCTCCTCGTCGATGCTGTCGCCGACCGCTGGGGCTACGACCTCCAGGGCTCGGGCAGACGCCCTTGGGGCAAAGAGGTCTGGGCGGAACTCCGTACCGAGGCCGGCAAGTGAGCATCCCGGCCACGGCACCCTCGCCCCTTCCGGATCTGGCCCGACTCCGGCCCCGCCAGCAGATGGCCATGGACTGCGCCCTCTGCGCCCGGCCACTGGGAGCGAGCGGTCGACGACTGGGCGAGATACGCCACCGGGGCCTGCCGTTCCAGCTCTGGGCCTGCGCTCCCAACTGCCAGGCCGCCAGATCGGCTATCCCGACCAGCTGAGAAAGGGGACGTTCTTCCATGGAGTGGCCGTGGATCACCGGTGACTGCTGGCTCGGCTGCGGGCGTACCGGCGTCCTGGTGATCTGGCTCGGTCCGGTGCAGTGGGACGGGCAGCACGCTCCCTTCCACACGTGCGAGCCGTGCCTCGATCGTCTCAAGGCCCAGGCACTCGCCTACTTCATGGAGCGACGACCGGCATCCGCTTGATCAGAATCCCGGCACATGACTTCCCGGCGTGAGGCAGGCACCCCGCGAGGACTTCCTACGCGGAGTACGTCCCCTCCTTCCGGGCGGCCAGGCGCCGTCCGGTGAGCAGCCGTCCGGCAACGCTCCCGCGGCGGCACCTGGTGGGCGCTCCAGCCCAGTAACACCACAACGATTACGAGGAGTTGAAGCATGACACGCAGCACCGTAGTTACCGGCCGCACCGAAGTACGCCCGCACATCCCTGGGGCATCGGACGGCTTCGACCTGGACGTCTCCCTCGTCGAGATCGCCGACCCGGCGGGCCTGGTCAACCTCACCGACGACAACTGCGGATCCACCTGCGGCGCCTGCACCACCAACGTCGCCTGACCGGACCCCAGATCACCCCTGTCTGGTGCCGCCGCGTCTCCGCGCGGCGGCACCAGCCGCCCGTCCCCTCGCCTTACGGAGGTACTCGGTGGTTGCTCCGCCCGCAGCGTTCCGCACCGGTTCCACCGCTCTCGTGCGCGCCGTGGCCCGGCCCTCGCTCCCGTTCCCTCCATGCCCTGACCTCGATGACCGCTCGCCCAGTGGTGCGTCTGCCCGTGTGGCGTGGCTCCGCGCGGTCTGGGCGAACAAGGATGTCGCCGAGGCACTCCAGCACTCCAGCCCCGTCCTGGCCATGCAGGTACGGGCCCTGTGTACGGTCGAGCACCCCGCCCTCCGTGATGTGCAGCGCGCGGCGCTGTCCGTGGCCCGCTACCTGCTGCGGGCTCAGCACCGGGCGACCCCCTTCGGCCTGTTCGCCGGCGTGGCCACCGCGGAGTTCGGCCCGCAGGTGCGGTCCGACTGGGGCGAAGAGCACATGGCCGTCGGCCGCGCCGGCGCACAGTGGCTGGCTGCCGTGGTCGAGCGGTTGGAGTCGTCCCCGGACCTCCTCGAACGACTGCCCGTCGTCATGAACAACACCGTGACGTTCCGCGGAGACCGCCTCATCGTGCCGTTCCAGCCCGACGTCTACGACGACCGGACTCGCGCGGTCGAGGCGTCTCTGGCCCTGACCGGACCTGTGCGTGCGGTCCTTGCCGCGACCCGACTGCCGATCCGGTTCGCCACCCTCGTGGACAAGCTCCAGGCGGAGTTCCCCGAGGCCGGTCCCAAGAAGGCGCGTCAACTGCTGACGGAACTGATCCGGCGGCGGGTGCTGATCACGTGCCTGCACGCTCCGAGCACCGAGACCGATGCCCTCGGGTATCTGGTGGGCCAGCTCGACGTCGTCGACGCCGGAAGCCTCGCCTCGGTCGCGGAGACCGTGCGCGAACTCCACGCGGTCCGGGCGGGCATGAAGGAATGTGCCACGCACGGCGGCCGGGACAGCGTCGCGGCGCGGATGCGAGACCTCGTCCCTGGCCTGCGCCGCCACCCCGTCGCGCTCGACCTCCGCCTGGACGCACAGATCGTTCTGCCGGAAGCGGTCGCCCGAGAGATCGAGCGCGCCGCTCTCATCCTGACCCGCTTGAGCAGCCGTCCGTACGGGACCGCCGCCTGGAACGAGTACCACCAGCGGTTCTACGAGCGGTACGGCATCGGCACGATGGTGCCGCTCATGGAGGCCGTGGCGGACAGCGGCACCGGCTATCCCGGCGGCTACCCAGGCGCTCCGGCCGGCGCACGCAGGCCCCGCGTCTCCGCTCGCGATGACGCGCTCGTACGACTGGCTCAGGCCGCCGCGCTCGACGGCCGTGACGAAGTGATCCTCACGGACGAACAGATCGAGGCCCTGGACGTGGGTCCCGACGAGCTCCGGCCGCCGCCGCACTTGGAGATCGGCGTACGGGTACATGCGGCCAGCCTGGAAGAGTTGCAGCGCGGGCACTTCCGGCTGGAGGTCGCGAGCGTGTCCCGTGGTGCCGGCGTCTCCACGGGCCGATTCCTCAGCGTGCTAACCCCCACCGCCCGCGAGGCCCTGGTCGCGGAGCTTTCCGACCTCGCGGCAGCCGACGGCAACACCATGCCCGCGCAGCTCTCTTTCCCGCCCCTGCTCCCCGAGAGTACCCACATCACCCGCTCCCCACAGGTCTTACCCACAGTGATCAGCCTCCAGGAGCACCGCGCCCAGCAGGACACCGTCCTCACCCCGGAGGACTTGGCTGTGGGGTGCGACGGCCGCCGCATGTACCTCGCCGTCCCCGAGCGAGGCCACCGTGTTGAGGCCGTCGGGATGCATGCGCTGAACCTGCGCACCCACACCCCGCCACTGGTGCGGTTCCTCACCGAACTGTCCCGCGCCCAGTGCGCGCAGGTCACCGTCTTCGACTGGGGCGCCGCAGCTGCGATGCCGTTCCTTCCACGTCTGCGGTACGGCCGGACCGTGCTGGCCCCGGCGCGCTGGCGGCTGGAAGCGTCCGAACTGCTCGGCCATGCCCGCCCTCGGGCCGAGTGGGAAGCCGCGCTCAGCGACTGGCGTGCCCGGCGGAGGCTGCCGCGCCACGTCTACCTCGTAGAGGACGACCGGCGCCTCTTCCTCGACCTCGACGAGGCCAGCCACCGCGCGCTCCTGCGCAGACACCTCGACCATTCGCGCCTGGCCGTGCTCGTCGAGGCCCCGGAACCGGAGGCGTACGGCTGGTGCGGTGGGCGAGCCCACGAGGTCGTAGTGCCCCTCAAAGCAACCGGGCCGTCGGCATGGCCGCCACTGCCGGCCCCCAGCCGGGCCCGTGCCCTGTCTGCGGCCCAGATGCAGACGCCTGCCGCTTCCTCGGTTCTTCTGGCCGCCCTGTACGGCGACCCCCGCCGCCAAGACGTCTTGCTCTCCCGGCACGTGCCCGCCCTCCTCGAACAGCTCGGCAACCCGCCGTGGTGGTTCATCCGCTTCCGCGACCCGGACCAACACCTCCGCGTACGCATCGCCCTCCCCGACCCGCAAGCCTTCGCCGACACGGCCCGAACGGTGAGCGCCTGGGCCGACCAGCTACGAAGCGTCGGCCTGCTGGCCGACCTGCGCTATCCCACCTCCTACCGCGAGATGGGCCGCTGGGGCTCCGGCACCGCATGGGAGGCGGCCGAGGAGGTGTTCCGGGCGGACTCGCGCGCTGTCCTGGCCCAACTTGCCCAGCCACGCCGTCCGGGCCAGCGCACGCTGGTGGCGGCCCACACGGTCGCCATCACCTCCGCGTTCCTCGGCACCACCGAGGCTGGAATGCAGTGGCTGATCGACCATGTCTCTCCGACCGCCCCCGTGCCCGTTCCGCGCCCCCAGTTCAGCGACGCCGTACGGCTCGCCGACCCGAGCGACGACTGGTCGGCCTTGCGCAGGGTCCCAGGCGGAGACGCCATCGTGTCCGGATGGGCCGACCGGGAAGCGGCACTCGCCGCGTACCGGCCGCACCTGCCCGGCCCGGACACCCAGGGCATCGCCGTCGACGACGTCCTGACCTCCCTGCTGCACGTCCACTTCGTGCGCCACGTCTCCGTGAACTTCCCGGAGGAAGAGGTGTGCCACTACCTGGCGCGCGCCGCCGCCCTGTCCTGGACCGCCCGCACCAAGAGGACGGCGTCGTGACCCCCCACCCCGCGCTCGGCCTGGTCGAGGCCATCGCCGCCCAGCTCGCCGATCCCGACACCGTGCCCCTCGGCTCCAGAACGCTGTCCTGGGACCGGCAGCATCTCGCTTACGGCCCGCCCGGCATCGCGCTCCTGCACATCGAGCTGGCCGCGAACGGCCTCGGCCCGTGGCACCGCGCCCACGACTGGCTCGCCGCCGCCTCCCGACAGCCGCTCACCAGCGGCCCGGACAGTCACCCCTTCTACGGAGTGCCTGCCTTCGCCCACGCCCTGTCCTGTGCCGCCGACCACCTGCCCGGCTCCTACCAGCGCGCTCTCGACGCGTTGGACGCCCAGATCGCAGTCGACGTCGGACGCCGTCTCGACGCGGCACACCGCCGCATCGACGCCGGACGCCTGCCGCAGCTCGCCGAGTTCGACGCCATCCGGGGCCTCACCGGATACGGCGCCTACCTACTGCGCCGAAGCCCCGGCAGCTCCACGACGCGCGCCGTTCTCGACTACTGCGTGCGCCTCACCGAACCGATCACCCACCACGGCGAGAGCCTGCCGGGCTGGTGGGCGGAGACCGGGCCCTCGGGCAGCCCAGACGACCGTTTCCACGGCGGGCACGCCAACACCGGTATGGCGCACGGCATCGGCGGCGTGCTCGCGCTCCTGGCCCTCGCCGCCCGGAACGGCTCCGTCACCGATGGGCACCACGCAGCACTACACACCACCTTGGCCTGGCTGGACCGCTGGAAGGAGGAGGCCGACGGCGGACCGGTCTGGCCGTACTGGGTCACTCAGACAGAGCTGCGAAGCGGGAGTCTCGCCCCGTCCGCGCCCCGGCGGCCGTCCTGGTGCTACGGCACCGCCGGCCTCGCCCGCGCCCAGCAACTTGCCGCGCTGGCCCTCGGCGACACCCGCCGCCAGATCGACGCGGAGAACGCGCTCGTGGCCACCCTCACCGCTCCCGAGCAGCTGAAGGCCACGACGGACAACGGCCTCTGCCACGGGTTCGCCGGCCTCGCCCATGCTGCCGCGCGTACGGCTGACGACGCTCACCCCTCGACCGCGGGGAAACTCCGAGCCGTGATCCCGGCCCTCCTGGCTGCGGTCATCCCAAGGGGCACCGACCCCGAACTCATGGTCACGGCGCTCATACACGAGGAGGAAGGCGGTCCCGGCTTACTCGACGGCGCCGCTGGCATAGCCCTGGCCCTTCTCGCGCCCATCACCGCCGCACCACCCCGGTCCGCCTGGGACGCCTGCCTCCTCATCGCTTGATCCACCGACCGAAGGACCTCTATGCCTCCCGACCGCTGGCAGCAGCACAACATCACCTTCGTCGACCGCGAGATTGCCCGGCGCACCATTGCCGAACGCCTCGGCCCCACCTTGATCGAGGCAGAGGCCGACGGGCAGCTCACCGGCTGGTGGTTCATGAGCAAGCAGCCCTGGCCGCTGCGTTACCTCGCGGACAAGCCCTCACCAGCCATTGAGTCGCTCCTGAGCGATCTCGTCGGCGACGGCGTGGCTGTGTCGTGCCTGCCCTGCGTCTACGAGCCCGAGACCGACGCGTTCGGAGGCCCGGAGGCCATGGACGCAGCCCACGAACTGTTCCACAGCGATTCCCGCCACCTGCTCACCTACCAGCCGAGCCCGATGCACTTGGGACGCGGGGAGACCGCCGTCCTGCTGGCGAGCGTCATGATGCGCGGTGCCGGACTCGACTGGTTCGAACAGGGCGACGTATGGGCGAAGGTCGCGGCCTTTCGACCGACCGCCGCTCCACAGCCGCCCGAACGAGCCGCCGAACTGGTTCCGGCCATGCGCAAGCTCATGACCGCCGACGCCCACAGCCTCTGCCGCCCGAGTGGCCCACTCCACGCGCACGAGGAATGGGCGACCGCCTTCGAACGGGCCGGCGCCACGCTCGCAGACCTCGCAACCCGCGGCGCCCTCACCCGCGGCCTGCGAGCCGTCATCGCCCACCACGTGATCTTCCACGCCAACCGCGCCGGTCTCCTCCGGGACGATCAAAGCGCCCTGTCCCACATCGCACGAGAGGTAGTCATGGGAACGAGTGACCACACCGAGTCGCCCACCGAGGCAACAGCCGACATCGATAGCGTCAGCGCGGTGAACACCGACACAATCACCACCCCCACGGCAGACGCCGAGCGCCTCCGCAACGCCTTGGTCGACCAGCTTCGCGCGGACGGACACGCCCGCACGCCTGCGGTCGAGACCGCGTTGCGGACCGTGCCCCGCCATGTGTTCGTGCCCGATGCATCGCTCGAAGATGCCTACGCCAACGCACCGGTGCACATCAAGTACGACACCGACGGCACATCGATCGCCTGCGCCTCCCAGCCGGGCGTCGTCGCCCTCATGCTGGACCAGCTCGACGCCCAGCCCGGCGAGCGCGTCCTCGAACTCGGCGCCGGCACCGGCTACAACGCCGGTCTGCTCGCCCACCTGGTCGGCGAGAACGGACACGTGACCACCCTCGACGTCGACGACGACCTCGCGGAGGGCGCCCGCGCGCACCTCGCCGCCGCCGGGATCACCAATGCCGAGGCAGTGACCCGTGATGGAGCCCTCGGCTATGCCGAGGGAGCGCCGTACGACCGGATCATCGCCACCGTCGGCGCGCACGGCGTGCCGCACGCCTGGCTGCAGCAGCTCGCCCCTGGCGGCCGGCTCCTCGTCCCTCAGCGCCTGAAGGGCACCGTCTCCCGTTCCATCGCCTACGAGCAGCGCGATGGCCGATGGGTGTCCCTCGGCAGCGAGATGAACACCTTCATGCCGCTGAGGCGGGGCATCGCCGACGACGACCGCCGCGTCATCCCGCTCAGCGCGGACGGCACCGTCCGGCTTCAGGCCCCCGCCGGGCAGCACATCGACACCGACGCCCTTGCCGGTGTGCTGGAGCAGTCCCGCACCGAGGAATGGACGGGCATGACGGTCCAAGCCATGGAGTCGCCGGAGTGGATGGAACTGTTCGTCACCTGCTCCCTTCCCTCCGGCCTGATCCGGATGCTGTTCCCTCAGCGCGCCAAGGGCACTCTGCTCACCGAGGATCCCTACCCCTCGTCGACCGCCGTCGTCGACAAGGGCGCCGTCACCTACCTGGCGCGGCGGCTGTCGGAGAAGAGGACCCCCGAGGGCGGAAAACTCTGGGAGTTCGGCGTCATCGGCCACGGTCCCGGCAGCGACGAACTGGCCGCGAAGGTCGCCGACGCCATCCGCACCTGGGACCGCGAATACCGCAGCCGCGAAGCCTCGTTCGAAATCCAGCCCCTCGACGCCCCCAGCATCGAGCAGCGCCCCGGCCTCTTCGCTCTCGACACCCCGCTGAACCGCATCGTCGTCGACTGGCAGTGACGCCCCACGTGTAGCGGACGGTGCCCGCCGACGTACGGCCGGCGGGCACCGTCGCCTCACCAGTTCTCACTTATGCCTGGGGGGACCCATGGACCCGCACGGACCCACAGCCCAACGCTTCCCGCTCGTTGCCCGCTTCCGGCCCGCCTGCCTGCCCCTGCCCGAGCGTGTGCGCGCTCTCGTCGACCTGGCCGACACCGCGGTGAACAAGACCGACCAAGGGCTCGCATCAGCCGTCTACAACCAGGCCGCGCTCATAGCCTCCGATCTCGACCTTCCCGACCTCGCACGCCAGATGTGCCACCAGCACGCCGCCGCCTACCTCCACGCCTGCCCCCTGCCCGGCATGAGCGCAATCCGAGGGCTGGAACCAGTCGTCAACCTCGCCCGCCTCCAGATCCGCGCGGGCCGCGGCGATGAAGGCCGCCAGCGACTGCTCGACCTGTATGGAGCCGTCGAGGCGGGCGTAGATGCTCAGTTCGAGGGCGTCGCGGTACCGGCGGTCCTCACTGCGACCGACGAGGACCGCCACGAGGTCCGTACGTGGCTGTGGCGCGTGCTCCTCGCCGACGGCACGCGCACACTCACCACCAAGGGACGCTGGGCCGAGGCTCTGACGCACATCGAAACTCACCGAGGCGTAGGCAAGCGGATGCTCGACGGACGCCAAGTCGCCATACTCGCCGCTCTCGTTGAGGGCGACACGGCACGAGCCGCCTTCCTCCTCGCCGACACGATGCCTGGCGATCCGTGGGAGCAAGCCGTTACGGCATGCCTGACCGTGCTGTGCCGCCGCGCCGCCGGGCAGACGGTCGACGACCACGTGGCGGACCTGGCGGCCGCCTATCTTGAGCGCCGGTCTGAACCTGGGATGACTGTCTTCGATGCCCGGCTCGGCCTTACCGTCCTCGACGCGATCGGTTCCGCTGATTCGCCCGCCGCGCACTGCATCGTCGAGGACCTCCACCGCAGGACGACGGAGGCCGAAGACGGCTACGCGGCCCGCGAGAACCTGGCGCACCCTCTGTTCACCGCGATCGCCACGGACCTGCAAGCACAGGACTGCCGCGCACTGGTGCGTTCCTGCGCCCTCGGGGCAGGGACCATGCCGGACGAGCTGAAGGGAGAGCTGACGGCGGCACTCCGCGCCAGCGACAGCGTGATCCGGGAAAGCCTTGCATGGCCTTCAAATCTCGGACCTGCATGCCCTACGGAGAGAACCTGATGGACGCACGAACCTGGGAGCTCGTCGAAGGGCTGGAGCTACGTGCCCCCAGGTTGTCCACAAGGTCGTGATCAGCGCCGTCGTGTGCGCTGCGGTTGTGGAGCTGGGACGGCGGGTGCCAGGTGGGCCGGGGCGGTGGGGCGCTGTGTGGTGCTTCGGGCCTGTGCTGCTTGAGCCTGTGCGGCGCGGGCTTGTGCGCTGGGTGCCGGCCGTGCGCTGAGGCGTTGGATGCGCCAGGTCAGGACTCGTGCGGGGCGGCGGGCGTCGTCCAGGGCGCGCTGGTCGGCCGCATGCGTAAGCAGCCGTTCCGGGTCGTGTCCGGCTGTCTCTGCCTCGGCGAGGGCGGTGGTGAGGGCCGCGAAAGCGGGGTCTTCGATGATCTGCTCCGCGTGCTCGGGCACGACCTGGCGTAGGCGGCGGATGTGCCGGTCCACGGTCTGCTGGGGCGGCTGGCGCTGCGCGAGAGCGGCCAGCGGTGCGGTGGCTGCTTGGTCGTAGGCGGCCTGGAGGTGGAGCAGGGTCTGCTGGGCGGCGGCGACTTGTTGGTCGTGGTGGCGGAGCTGGTGCCAGCGGGCGACGGCGATGACGACGAGGATTGCGGCGTCCAGGAACATCGACAGGATGGCGCCGTCCTTGGGGGTGGGCTCGCGGACCATCGCCCGCACGGCGCCGCGCAGTGCGCGGGCGTGTTGGTGTTCGGCCTGGATGCGGGAGCGAGTGGCACGCTCGAACGCGGTTGCTGCCTCACGGAGTTGGGGCCGCAGTGCCTGGGGTGCGAGGAGGGGGAGGGCGTCGAGGGCTTCGCCGAAGGCGCCGAGGTGGGCTTGGGAGGCTTCGTCGTCTGTCTGGTCGAGGTGGTGGGGGATGCGTTCGGCTGCGGCGGTGGCCTGGTGCCAGGGGTTGGGCCTGCGTCGGCCCGGCTGCCCAGCGGGCTGCGGGTCGATGTTTTCCAGGCGCTTGCGGATCTTGGGGAAGGACAGGTCGGGGGCGAGTTCGGAGCCGGAGAACCAGACGGGCTCCTTGCCGGCGGTAGTGGTGTCTTCGGCGGCGACCTTGTAACCGCGTACATCGCCGGAGGGGAAGTACACGACTTCCACGAGCACGTCGTCGATGTGGCTGAGCAGGTGGACGAACTCCTCCATGCTGGAGGCGGCTGCCACGGCGGTGCGCACGGTGGTGCGCAGCCGTTCGCGGGCGGGCTTGTCCTGGCCGGCGCGGCGGGCCTTCTCCTGCTCGGCGCGGGTGGGCCGCTTGGCGGCGGTGCGGTCCCCGCGGACCACTTGGAGCATGCCGTATTCCTTCTCGATGGCGGCGAGTTCACGGTCGGCGGTGTGGTAGTCGTTCCAGTGGCGGGCGGTGCGCAGATCCGCCCGGACCTTGGTGGCGGCGATGTGGATGTGGTCGGAGGCGTGGCGGACGGCGACCCAGCGGCATCCGTCCGGATCGCCGTCGGGCGCGATGCCGGTGGCCGCCACAACTCGGCGGGCGATGTCAGCCCACTCCTCGTCGCTGAGGATGCGGTCTTCGGGGGCGGCACGGAGCGAGCAGTGCCACACGTGCTGCTCGGGCGCGCGGCCCAGCCGCCGGGCCTGCTTGACGTGCAGGTCGAGGTCGGCGACGAGGATCTTCCTGGTGGCGTCGGGGTCGTCACTGCGGCCGGGGTCGGGGGCGAAGCCGTCCCAGGAGGCGACCAGGTGCGGGTCGGTGTGGTCCTTGGCCTTCTTCGTGTCGAACAGGTACCGGATCAATCCGGCGGTCTCCTTACCACTGCTGATCTTCGCGATCACCGGACCGCCTTCGTGGCGACGGCTTGGTTCGCGGCGGACGCGATGTGGCGGATCGTGGCGCCGACTGCGGTCAGGGTGCGTTCGGCCTGGGCCAGGACGGCGGTGTCCCCAGGCTGTGAATGACCGCCGGAGTTGAGCTTCTTGGCGATCTGGTTGATGTTGTGGCCGATCTTGGCGACCTCGCCACGGAGGGCGGTCAGTTCGTCTATGTAGTCGTCGAGTTCGGTTCGTTGGCCGGGCAGGCCGAGATCACCGTGGACGTGGGCCATGACGACGGCGCCGACGTAGTGGGCACCGGCGATGTTCAGCGAGCGAGCCTCACGGAGGATTTCGGCCTTCTCGTCGACGCTGTAGCGCACATCGACGCGTTCTTTGCGTTGCACGGCTTCGCGCTGGCGGCGGCGGGCGACGCGGTGCAGCGCGGCGGCGTCGGCGGCACGCTGCAGCTGGGCGGCGGCGGTGCCTGCGGGCTGTTTCCTCTCGGGCGCCCCCTGGTGCCCGAGCCCGTCCGCCACCCCCGGGGCGGAGGGATCCCCGTTGAGCCGGCCCTTGGACGGTCCAGCGGGATACCTTGCTGGCGTTGTGGCTGGGGTGGTGGTCATCTTCTGTTCGCTGGTGGGGAGTTCGTGGGTCGGCTTGCGCATGGGTGTTTCTCCGTGGGGTGTTGGTGGCCGGTCAGTGACTGAGCACGCTCGTCCCATGCCTGGTCAGGGCAAGGACGGGAGGGGCGGCGATGTCAGGTGGACTCGTAGCGGCTCGGGCACTCGTCCCCGCGCTGGCCTGCGCGGGGACGAAGGGTGCGGGTCATGCGGGAAGGGTGATGGGAGCGGCTGCGGTGACTCAGTAGGCGTCAGCGGGGGCCTTGTCGCGTTCGGCCTGCCGCTGAGAGGCGGCCTCGTCGAGCTCGCCCTGCAGGACGTCCTTGATCGTTTCCGCGTCGGCCCTGCTGATGGACAGGCCCTTGCCGCGGATCGTCGCTTCGATGTGGCGGCGCGAGGCGCGGCCTCCACGCCCCAGCGGCGCGGTGCGGGCGATCGCGAGGTACTCGTCGGACACAGCGGGGGGCTTCTGCGCCACCTCGGCAGGCCCCTGCGCCACGTCGCCCTGGCCGTCTGCCACGTCGAGGCCGGCTGGCTCCGGCAGACCGGGGTGGTGTTCCGGAAGTGCAGCGGGCCGTGCGCCGACGGTGAGGTTGTGGCCGTGGTTGGCTGCGTGGTGGCGTTCGGTGGGCTTGGCAACGAGCTGGTGGATCTGCCGCATCAGGACACCGAAGGCCAGTAGCGCGGCAGTCGGGGGAACTGCGGCGACCACGTAGTCGAGGTGGGAGACAGCGGTGGCGTTCCCTGTACGGCTGACTCCGGCGACGTTGAGCGCGATGGAGCCGACTGATCCGGTGGCCGTGAGGCCGATGGCCCACCAGTCCGGTACCCGGCGCAGGCCCGCACGGAGCATCAGCAACTCGCCCGCGACGATGAAGGCGTCCAGGGTCGCCGGCCAGGCCCACTGGCGGACCGGGGAGCCTCCCAGCCCGTGCTGCCCGGCGACCTCGGCGAGGTGCGCGTACGAGAGCCAGAACCCTCCGGCGGTGAGGGCGATGATGACGAATCCCGCCGCGCCGAGTGCATACCGCTCGGCGGCGCGCTTGGTCATCACTTGCCGCCCCTGAGCGTGTCGTAGGACCGGGTGCAGCTGGTTGTGGCGAGGGTGCGGATCGCGGCGCGTTCCGCGCTAGGCGCTCGATGTGCGGTGGTTCGGTCTGTGGTTACAGCGAGGGTGGTCACGCGGGATACTCCTGCGGTGGTGGCGTGGTCCGTCTTTGCCGTCCTGGCCGTTGCAAGCGCAGGTCAGGGCCGGTACGGCAGGGGTGGCAGCGTTTCCGTCTTGGTGGCCCGCAGCCTTGGTGCGGCTGCGGCTGCGGCTGCGGCTGCGGCGCGGTGGCCGTGGACGGATCGGATCCGTCTTGCCGTCCCAGCCGCATGTGCTGTGACCTGCGGTGATACGGCGGGGACGCCCGGGACGGCACGAGACGGATCGGGGCGGCGTCCTGTTGGTGGCAGCGTGGTCTTCATGATCGCGCTGCCGTCTTGCCTCCGGTTTCCGTCCCGGCCGCATGCCGTTTGACCTGCGGGATCACGGCAGGGACGGCAGGGACGGTCACCGGGGGACGCGGGGCTCAGCCCGAGGGGGAGGCGGCGGGCTCGGCGTTCACTGAGTGAACGGTCGGGCAGTAGCGGCGCCATGCGTCGAGGAATTTGTTGCGTGTGTAGCCCTTGCGCTGGGTGCCGTCGGCGAGGCGGACGTTGCCGGGCCGGATGTCGAAGTCGCGCAGCAGCGAGCCGAGCTCACGCGGGCTCAATCCGTTGCGACCCCACTCCGCCCAGGGGCCTTCCAGGTCCTGGCGCAGATGGTGCAGGAGTTCGTCCGTGGAGAGGCTGTCGACCTCACGCTGGGCGACGAAGACCCGCCGGATGTCGGCCAGGATCCGCGCCGAGCTGGGGTGATCCTCCTCGGCCGCCACTTCGGCCGCCACCATCTGCGCGCACGCCGCGCGGGCGAGGCGGGGCCAGGGCCCGGCGGCGAGATCGGCGACGATCACCAGGGGCTCCCAGGTATCGGCGGCACGGTCCTCCACCGGCATCGCCGGTTCCAGGTCGGCGGCCTCGTCGAGCAGCGGCCGTGTCCACGCGGCGATGCGGTCGCGCAGGTCGTGGAGGGCGGGGGTGTCGCGGCGGGAGCGGAAGGGCTTGACACTCTCGCCCTCGGCCCGGCGGCGCATGCGGATGACCACCGACCGGTCCATGATCGTGTCGGGCAGGTCGCCGATCCCCGCTAGCGCGGCCATGGCGAAGGTGGCGAACCGGTGCGGGGTGTGGTCGTTGCCGACGACGCGGGTGACGTACCGGTTGCGCTGGTGGCCGGCGTTGAGCAGGCCACGCATCTCCTCGTTCTTCTCCGCCTGCTTCGGCGTGCCGAAGATGGTGTCCGCCTCGTCCACCAGCAGGGTGGGCGGCTCGTCGGTGATGGAGCGGAAGATTGCCGCGGGCGTGGTGTTGATGGTGAGCATCGGCTCGTGGACCGTCTCGGTGAGCACGTCCAGGAGCCGTGACTTGCCGCACCGCTTCGCCGGCCCCACCACCGCCAGGCGTGGGGCGTGCTGCCACGCGGGCTGCAGATGCGTCGCCGCGACCCACAGCGTGACCGCGTCCAGCGCCTGCTGGGAGGGCAGGATCACGAACTGTGCTACCTGGGCACGCAGTTCGTTCAGTAGCTCGGAGCCGTACGTCGGCTCCGGGTCCAGCGCCGCCTCCTCGGCGGGCTGAGCCGCCGGAACCGTGTCCGGCGCGCTGTCGTCAGCTGCCGGGGCGGCTTCGGGCGCGTGGCCGGGTCGGCCGGGTACGGCGACCGTCGGCCATGCGGCTTTGCCGGGTGCGGAATGCGGCTCGGGTGTCGTAGGTTGCACAGGGCAGCTCCTTATCCGGTGACGTCGGGCATGCAGGCCCGACTCACGCAGGTCGTTCGTTGGAATGCGGGCAGTGGAGTGTGCGGAGCCTCCGGCGTTGGCGCGCCGGGGGCTTTCTCGCTTCCTTGGCCGGGGCGAGGGAACACGGACAGTACGTCCGCGCCGGGCCACAGTCCAGCGCTTCTGTGTCAGCTCAGCACAGAAGCGTCTGCTACGGGCTCGGGTGGTCATGCGGCCAGGCCGAGCAGGTTCAACAGGTCGGCAGTCACGACGCGGTACGCCTTGCCCAGCCGCAGGACCTTGCACGGGTACTGGCCGCGCTTGGCCAGCTCGTAGCCCTTGCTCCGGCCCAGTCCCAGCGCCCGGTTGCCGGTGTCCAGGTCAACCGCGGCGGGCAGGGCCAGCAGCTCCTCCCGCGTCATGCCCTTGGGGTGCTCGGCGGTGTCGTTGTTGCGCATGCAGTGCTCCGTTCGTGAGTGAGCCCTCGGCGAACGCGGCATCACGTCCGGCTCCAGGCGATCACTAACCATCATCGGGAAGCTAATGTGTCTCCATGACACAAAGCCGTTTTGATCCTAGAGATGACGAGGACGACGTCCCGGAGTGGGTGGATCAGGTGATGGCCACGGTGGCCGCCGAGGTACGCAGACGAAGGAAGGAGCTGCGCATGAGCGCCCAGGACCTGGCCGACCGCTGCGAGGAGATCGGCCATCCGATCCCGCGCAACGTGATCGCCAACATGGAATCCGGCCGCCGCGCCAACCTGCCCCTGGTCGATGTCCTCGTCCTCGCGGAAGCCCTGCACACCTACCCGATCTGCCTGCTCTACCCCGTCGGCTACGTCGACCGAGTCCAGCGCCTTCCCCTGCAGTACTCCGAGCCGACGTGGGATGCCATGCGCTGGTTCACCGGCGACAGCGAGGACTTCGGCATGGAGGACGACATGCTCCGTTCCTTCCGCGCCCACGTCCGCCACCAGCGCGCAGCCCTGGCCGCTCTGAAGGGCGAGAAGCACGAGCGCTGGAAGGCCGAGACGGCACCCCACCAGGCCGAACGCGAGGAAGCCGTACTCGCTCAAGCCGACTATGCGGAAAGGGTGTTGGAAGCCAAGTACCGGCTCCGCAGCGCCCGCGTCTTCATCCGCGAAGACGGCGGCACACCACCGGACCTGCCACCAGAACTCGCCGACGTCGACCCGGACGTCGGCAACACCGATGAGGAGAATGATCTTTGAAGGGTTCCACCCACCGCCGCTGCTACTGCCGCGATCCCCACACCGGAAAGCCGCTCGGCAAGAAGTGCCCGAAGCTCTCCAGCCGCAAGCACGGCTCGTACTCCATACGCCAGGAGCTCCCGCCCCGCGAAGACGGCACCCGCCGCTCCTTCAGCCGTGCCGGCTACGACTCGCTCAAGGCTGCACAGGCCGACCTCGACCACGTGCGCGCGCTCATCGGCCTCGCCGACGCCGACGACGCCGAGGGCCTGGCCCAGATAGCCGAGTTGCTGGAGAAGGTGGCAGACGAGAAGGCGCCGCTGCCGAACGTCGAGGCGACCCGCAGGCGCCTCAGCCACGGCCTGGACCTGACGAGCAGGCTCACGGTCGGCGAGTGGCTGGACATGTGGCTGGCGGGCAAGAAGGGGCGGCAGAGCGCCATCAGCCGCGACGAGAGCAACATCCGGGTGCACCTCAAACCCAGGATCGGGCACTACCGGCTCGACCGCCTTCGGGTCGCCCACCTGTCGGAGATGTTCGAGGCCATCGCCGATGCCAACGTCGAGATCGCCGAGGGCAACGCCGCGCGGCGCAAGGCGTTCGAGGACCTCGCCCAGATTCCTTGGAAGGGGGCGCGAGCATCGCGCCCGCCGTAAGGCAATGAAGGCAGCCATCGCAGAGATGGAGCCCTACCGCCGCATCGTCGGTCCGGCCACGCGGCAGCGCGTCCGCTCCACCTTGCGGGCCGCGCTGAACGCCGCGATCGCACAGCAGTTGATCACCTTCAACCCGGCTGCCCACGTCGAGTTGGAGGCAGGCAAGCGGCCGAAGGCCCTCGTGTGGACCGAGGAGCGCATCCTTCACTGGAAGCGGACCGGCGAGAAGCCCTCGCCGGTGATGGTGTGGACACCGGAGCACACCGGCCTCTTCCTCGACCACATTGCAGAGGACCGCCTGTACGCGCTGTTCCACCTGATCGCGTTCCGCGGGCTGCGGCGAGGCGAGGCGTGTGGCCAGAAGTGGACCGACACCAACCTGGACGCCGGGCTCATCACCGTCGCCAAGCAACTCGTCGTGGACGGCTGGGAGGTGTACGAGGACGACCCCAAGACCGACGCCGGCGCGCGCACCATCGCGCTCGACTCCGACACGGTCCAGGCTCTCAAGCGGCACCGCGCCCAGCAGGACAAGGACCGCGAGGAGTGGGAGAGCGCCTGGGTGGAGACCGGACGGGTCTTCACGCGCGAGAACGGCGAGCTGCTCCACCCCGCCAACGTCACGCGGCGGTTCGTCGAGCTGTACGAGGAGATCGGTCTCCCGCCGGTCCGGCTCCACGACCTCCGCCATGGCGCCGCGACGCTGGCCCATGCGGCCGGGGCCGACCTGAAGGACATCCAGGAGATGCTCGGCCACTCCTCGATCACCATCACGGCCGACACGTACACGAGCCTGCTCCCGGAGGCGGACCTCGCCATCGCCGAGGCCGCAGCCCGGCTCGTACCGCGAGCCCGCGCCACCACCGAGAACGTCACCACCGAGAACGCCACCCCCGAAGCGGACTCCGAAGAGCCCGGCGAAGCCGAAGAAGCCGAAGCGGACTCCGTGCCGGATGGTGCTGATCCATCGGGAGAAATATCGGAGCCTGGCGACCCGTCCGCTCACGCACCGCTCACGCAAACGGCCCCGGACGACGAGTCCGAGGCCGAATAGGACCCCTCCCTGGGGGAGAAACCCCAGGTCAGAGCGGTAATGCGTTGTGCCCCCGGCAGGATTCGAACCTGCGACACCCGCTTTAGGAGAGCGGTGCTCGCCCGGCAGGACGCCGAAGAGCTACGCCCCGTCCGCCCGGCCGTACCCGCCGCCTCCCGGGGTGGCGATCACGAGGACGTCACCGGGGCGCATCTCGACGGTGTCGACCCCGCCCAGCCGTTCCACGGTTCCGTCGGCGCGCTCCACGCGGTTGTCGCCGAGGGCGCCCGGGGCGCCGCCCGCCATGCCGTACGGGGGGATGCGGCGGTGGCCGGTGAGGAGGGTGACCGTCATGGGTTCCAGGAAGCGGATGCGGCGGACGACTCCATTGCCGCCTCGCCGGCGGCCTCGGCCGCCGCTGCCGTCGCGTACCGCGAAGGCGTCCACCCGTACCGGGTAGCGCCATTCGAGGACCTCGGGGTCGGTGAGGCGGGAGTTGGTCATATGGGTCTGCACGGCGTCTGCGCCGTCGAAGTCGTCGCCTGCGCCGGAGCCTGAGGCGACCGTCTCGTAGTACTGGACCCGGTCGTTGCCGAAGGTCACGTTGTTCATCGTGCCGGAGCCCTCGGCCTGGACGCCGAGGGCCGCGTACAGGGCTCCGGTGACGGCCTGGGAGGTCTCCACGTTCCCGGCGACGGTCGCGGCGGGCGGGACGGGGGCGAGCATGGAGCCTTCCGGGACGCGGATCTCCAGGGGTTCCAGGCAGCCGCTGTTGAGCGGGATGTCGTCGGCGACCAGGGTGCGGAAGACGTACAGGACGGCGGCCTTCACCACGGACGTGGGTGCGTTGAAGTTGTCCTCCCGCTGCGGGGAGGTGCCGGTGAAGTCGAGGACGGCCGAGCGCCGTTCGCGGTCGACACGCACGGCGACCTGGATGACGGCGCCGCCGTCGGTCTCGTAGCGGTACGAGCCGTCGCTCAGGCCGGCGACGATCCGGCGGACGGACTCCTCGGCGTTGGCGCGTACGTGGCGCATGTAGGCGTGGACGACGTCGAGGCCGAACTGGTCGACCATGGCGCGCAGTTCCTCGATGCCCTTCTCGTTGGCGGCGATCTGGGCGCGCAGGTCGGCGAGGTTGGTGTCGGGGTCCCGGGAGGGGTGGGGGGCGCCGGTGAGCAGGGCGCGGGTCTCGGTCTCGCGGAGGCGTCCGTCGCGTACGAGCAGCCAGTTGTCGAAGAGGACGCCCTCCTCCTGGACGGTGCGGCTGAAGGCGGGCATCGAGCCGGGGGTGATGCCGCCGATCTCGGCGTGATGGCCCCGGGAGGCGACGAGGAACCGCAGCACTCCCCCGTTCACGCCCCCGTCGAAGACGGGGGTGACGACGGTGACGTCGGGCAGGTGGGTGCCGCCGTGGTACGGGTCGTTGATGGCGTACACGTCCCCAGGGCGCATGCCCGGGCCGTTGCGGCGCAGCACCTCCTTGATGGACTCGCCCATCGAGCCGAGGTGGACGGGGATGTGGGGCGCGTTGGCGATCAGGTTGCCCTCGGCGTCGAAGAGGGCGCAGGAGAAGTCGAGCCGTTCTTTGATGTTGACCGAGTGGGCGGTGTTCTCCAGGCGGACGCCCATCTGCTCGGCGATGGCCATGAAGAGGTTGTTGAAGACCTCCAGGAGGACGGGGTCGACGTCGGTGCCGACGGCGACGCGGCCGGGCCTGGGCCGTACGCGGGTGAGCAGGAGGTGCCCGGTGGCGGTGGCGGCGGCCTGCCAGCCGGGGTCGACGACGGTGGTGGCGTCGGCCTCGGCAATGATCGCGGGGCCGGTGACGGTCTGTTCCGGGCGCAGGTCCTCGCGCCGGTACAGCGGGGTGTCGGTGCGCTTGCCGGCGACGAACATGCCGACGGTCACGGGCCGCGCGGCCGGGGCGCTGCTGACGGGGGTGGTGACGGGGGCGTGGGGCCCGGCCGTGCCGACGGCTTCGACGGAGACGGCCTCGACGACCAGAGGCTTGTCCATGGTGAACGCGTACCGGGCGCGGTGTGCGGCGGTGAACGCGGCGGCCATGGCCTGCGGGCTGTCCAGGGTGACGGGGAGGCTCGCGTCGGTTCCGGCGTAGCGCAGCAGTACGCGCGCGTGGCTGGTGACGGCGTCGTCGGGGATGTGGTCGGCGCGCAGTTCGTCGCGGGTCTGCCGGGTGAGCCGGTCGCACAGGGCCTGGAGACGGCCGGCGGTGCGGTCGTCGTCGAGGGGCAGCTCGACGGAGTGTTCGCGCATGGCGGTGGCGTCGGCGAGGCCGATGCCGTACGCGGAGAGCACCCCGGCGAGCGGCGGTACGAGGACGGTGTCGACGCTCAGGGCGTCGGCGACGGCGCAGGCGTGCTGGCCGCCCGCGCCGCCGAAGCTGGTGAGGGCGTAGCGGGTGACGTCGTGGCCGCGCTGGACGGAGATCTTCTTGACGGCGTTGGCCATGTTGAGGACGGCGATCTCCAGGAATCCGGCGGCGACCTCCTCGGGTGTGCGGCCGCCGCCGATGCGTTCGGCGAGGGCCTGGAAGCGTTCCCGTACGACGTCGGCGTCGAGGGGCATGTCGCCGCCGGGCCCGAACACGGCGGGGAAGTGGTCGGGCTGGATCCGGCCGAGCATCACATTGGCGTCGGTGACGGTGAGGGGGCCGCCCCGGCGGTAGCAGGCCGGGCCGGGGACGGCGCCCGCCGAGTCGGGGCCGACGCGGTAGCGGCTGCCGTCGAAGTGGAGGATCGAGCCGCCGCCGGCGGCGACGGTGTGGATGCTCATCATCGGGGCGCGCATCCTCACCCCGGCGACCTGTGTACCGAGTTCACGCTCGAACTCTCCGGCGTAGTGCGACACGTCGGTGGAAGTGCCGCCCATGTCGAAGCCGATGACCCGCCCGAATCCGGCCTGTTCGGAGGTGCGGGCCATGCCGACGACTCCGCCGGCCGGGCCCGACAGGACGGCGTCCTTGCCGCGGAAGTGGGCGGCTTCGCGCAGCCCGCCGTTGGACTGCATGAACATCAGCCGGATTCCGGCGAGTTCGGCGGCGACCTCGTCGACGTAGCGGCGCAGGATGGGTGAGAGGTAGGCGTCGACGACGGTGGTGTCGCCGCGGGGCACAAGCTTGATGAGCGGGCTGACCTCGTGGGAGCAGCTGACCTGGGTGTAGCCGAGGGTCCGGGCGGATTCGGCGACCTGGGTCTCGTGGCCGGGGTGGCGGTAGCCGTGCAGGAGGACGACTGCGACGCTGGTGAATCCGGCCTCGCGCGCGTGGCGCAGTTCTTCGGTCACGGTGTCGAGCCGGAGGGGGGTGACGACGGCGCCGTGGGCGTCGATGCGTTCGGGGACCTCGACGACCCGGTCGTAGACGGCCTCGGGGAGGAGGATGCGCCGGTCGAAGAGGCGGGGGCGGTTCTGGTAGGCGATCCGCAGGGCGTCCCGGAAGCCCTGGGTGATGACGAGGACGGTCGGTTCGCCGCGGCGCTCCAGGAGGGCGTTGGTGGCGACGGTGGTGCCCATCTTCACCAGGCCGACCCGATCGGGCGGTACGGGCTCGTCGGGGCCGAGTCCGAGGAGGAGCCGGATGCCGGCGACGGCCGCGTCGTGGCGGCGGTCCGGGTCGTGGGAGAGCAGTTTGCGGGTGACGAGGTGGCCGTCGGGGTGCCGGCCGACGACGTCGGTGAAGGTGCCGCCACGGTCGATCCAGAATTCCCAGCGCCCGCTCATTCCCCCATTCTGGCCGCGGGCACGTCCAGTGACACCGCCGCGAGGGCGGCGTGGAGGGCGTGTTCGGCGCGGTGGTCGAGGTGGGCGGCGGTGCCGTCGGCCCAGTGGCGCAGTTCGGCGCCGGCGAGCCGCAGGAGCTGGGGCAGCAGGTCGTGGCAGCGGCGGGCGACCCAGCCGGTCCCGGCGGTGGCGAGCCAGAGCAGGGACTCGGTGCGGGTGGGCGGGCTCTGGTCGGGTTCGCGGCGCGGGGCGGGGCCGTGCGCGAAGCCCTGGATGGTGAGGAGGGTGTGGAAGCGGGCGGCGATCATGCGGTGGCCGCGTTCGCCGGGATGGAGCCGGTCGGCGCTCCACATGGTGCGGTCGTCGACCCAGGCGGCGTCGGCGATGTGCAGATGGGTGGCGCCGTGGCGGGCGGACAGGGCATGGACGACGGTGTTGACGGCCCGTTGGCGGCGGGCCAGGGGCCGGGCGAGCGGGGCGGGGAGTCCGAGCATGCGGCCGGGGTCGGGCAGGCAGGCGGTGAGAAGGTGGGCGCCGTGGCCGGTGAGGTCGGCGCAGAGCCGGTCGAGCCGGCGGGCGAGTTCTTCGATGTCGAAGGTGCGTCTGAGGGTGTCGTTGACGCCGAGGACGACGGATGCGACGTGGGGGCGGTAGGCGAGGGCGGCCGGGGTCTGCTGTTCGGCGACGTCCCGGCACAGGGCGCCGCTGACGGCGAAGTTACGGAACAGCGCGGGTGCGTGGGCGGGCCCGAGTCCGGCGGCGAGCAGGGCGGCCCAGCCCCGCCAGGCGCCCTCCACGCGGTCGCCGACGCCTTCGGTGAGCGAGTCGCCGAGGGCGGCGAACCGCAGCGGGGAGGGCGGGTCCTCGCGCGCGTGGCGGCCGCCTATGGCGGGGTCGGTGATCGTCATGCCGGCGCTCCCTGCGGCGGGACGCGCAGCGGGGCGGGGGGCGCGTCGTGGGCGGTGAGGAAGGCGGCGGTGGCCCGTTCCCAGGTGAAGAGCGCTGCACGCGCGCGTGCGGCGGCGCGCCGCTGCGGCTCGGACCGGGCGAGGAGGGTACGCACGGCGTCGGCGAACGCGGCCGGGGTGTCGGCGGCGGGCAGGCCGGCGTCGGCGACGACCTCGGGGAGGGCGGAGGAGCCGCTCACCACGACGGGGGTGCCGCAGGCGAGGGCCTCCAGGGCCGATAGGCCGAAGGTCTCGGCCGGGCCGGGGGCCAGGCAGAGGTCGGCGGCCGCCTGGAGGTCCGCCAGCGACTCGCGGTCGCCGACATGGCCGAGGAAGCGGACGGGCAGCCGCTCGGCGCGGGCCCGGCGTTCCAGGGTGGCGCGCAGCGGGCCGTCGCCGGCGACCACGAGCGCGGCCTCGGTCCCGGTGGCGCGCAGTTCGCCGAGCGCGTCCAGTGCGGTGCCGGGCCGCTTCTCGACGGACAGCCGCGAGCACAGCAGGAGCAGCACGCGGGCGCCGTCGGCGTGCCGGGCGCGCAGGACGGTGCTGCGCCGGCCGGGGCGGCAGCGGTCCAGGTCGACGCCGAGCGGGGCCCGTACGACGTTGCGTGCCCCGATCCGGACGAACTCGCGCTCGGCCCACTCGGTGGTGCAGACAATCCGTGAGTAGGCCCATGCGGTACGGCGGTTGAGCCGGTCCGCCACGCGCGTGGCGGCGGCCGCGGGCAGGCCCCAGGTGCGCAGCACGCCGTCGGCGGTCTCGTGGGAGACCATCACGGACGGGATACGGGCGCGCCGGGCCCATTCGCCGGTCCAGCGCAGGGTGGTGCGGTCCGAGACCTCGATACGGTCCGGGGCGAGGCTCTCCAAGAGGCGGCGCAGCCGGCGCCGGTCGGCGAGGACGCGGTAGCCACCGGTGCCGGGCAGCACGGGTCCGGGGAGGGTGATGACGCGGCCCTGTGCGGTGTGCCGGTCGCTGTCGGTGTCGCCCGGCATGACGAGGACGGGTTCGTGTCCCGCGGCGAGATACCCGCGGCCGAGCTGGTAGAGGGCGGTGCGCAGTCCGCCCGACGTGGGGGTGACGAAGTTGGCGAGGCGGACGATCCGCAGGCCGTTCACGCGGCCACCGCCGTCCGGTCGCGCAGGACCTCGGCGTAGTGGTCGAGGAGCTGGTCGCCGACGGCCGTCCAGGTGCGTCCCTCGACGGCGGCCCGCGCGGCGCGCCCGTACTCCCGGCGCAGGGCGGGGGCGGCGGCGAGGAGGGCGACGGCGGCCCGGAGCGCGCCCGCGTCGTGGGGCGGGACGAGGAGTCCCGTACGACCGTGGTCGACGAGGTCCAGGGGTCCGCCGGCCGCCGGGGCGATGACCGGTACGCCGCCGGCCATGGCTTCCTGGACGGTCTGGCAGAAGGTCTCGTACGGGCCGGTGTGGGCGAAGACGTCCAGCGAGGCGAAGATGCGGGCGAGGTCGTCGCCGGTGCGGCGGCCGAGGAAGTGGGCGCCCGGCAGGGCGGTGCGCAGGGCGGGGGCGCTCGGGCCGTCGCCGACGACCACGAGGCGGACGCCCGGCAGGGCGGCGACCGGGGCGAGGAGCTCGACGTGCTTCTCGGGGGCGAGCCGGCCGACGTACCCGACGAGCACCTCACCGCCGGGGGCGAGGGTGCGGCGCAGGGCGTCGTCGCGCAGGTCGGGCCGGAAACGCTCGGTGTCGACGCCGCGGGGCCACAGCCGCACGCGCGCGACGCCGTGGTCCTCCAGGTCGCGCAGGGCGGCGGTGGACGGGGCGAGGGTGCGGTCGGCGGCGCCGTGGACCGCCCGCAGCCGCCGCCATGCGGTGCCCTCGCCGGTGCCCATGTAGGTGCGGGCGTAGCCGGCGAGGTCGGTCTGGTAGACGGCGACGGCGGGCAGGTGGAGCCGGGTGGCCGCGGCCATCCCCCGCACCCCGAGGACGAAGGGGCCGGCGAGGTGCACGAGGTCGGCGCGGTGGTCGGCGATGGCGGCAGCCACCCGCCGGCTGGGCAGGGCGACGCGCACCTGCGGATAGCCGGGCAGCGGCAGGGAGGGGACCCGCACCACCGGGCAGGGCGCGTCCGTGTCGTCCCCGGCGGGTACGGCCGGGGCTATGACGAGCGGTTCATGGCCGCGGGCGGCGAGGTGCCGTGCGGTCTGCAGGGCGCAGTGCGCCACACCGTTGACGTCGGGGGGAAAGGATTCGGTGACGATGACGACACGCATACCGGTGTTGTCGTCGCGCCCGGCGTGGCCCGGCCAACGTGGATCTTTCCGCCCGTGGAACGTCCTATGAGCGTTTGGGCGCGGGCGGCGTGCGCCCCGGGCTGGGTGGTGCGGTTCCCCCGTCCCTGCGGTCGGTCACCCCGCGGGCACGTGTCCGCTCCTGCCCGGTTCGTACTCCCCGATCCGTACACCGCTGCTCCGGCCGGGCCCGTACGCCCGATCCGTACGCCGCTGCTCCGGCCCGGACCGTACGCCTGATCCGTACGCCGCTACGGCTGGAGGGCGTCGGGCTGTACGCCGCCGATGCGGCTGCGTACCGCGAGCTGGACCTCGGCCTCCTCGGCCGGGTCGGCGGCGAGCCTGCGCAGCCGCTCGGCGACCCGTATGTCACCGGTCTCGGCGTGCAGCGCGGCCACCTCGCGGGTGGTCTCCTCGCAGTCCCACAGGCATTCGACGGCGAAGCCGGTGGCGAAGGTGGGGTCGGTGCCGGCCAGTGCGCGGGCCGTGCGGCCGCGCAGCTGGGAGGAGGCGGTTTCGCGGTAGACGTGGCGCAGTACGGGCGCGGCGCAGGCGATGCCGAGCCGCCCGGCGCCGTCGACCAGGGTGTAGAGCGCAGGCGCGTCGGGGCCTTCGGCCCGTACGGTCTCGCGCAGGGCGCCGAGGACCAGGGGGGCGTCCTGGGCACCGCCGCGGCAGGCGAGCACGCCGGCCGCCGAGGCGCCGAGGGCGTCGGGGCGGTGGGCCCAGCCGCGGGCCCGGTCGACCGCCTCCTCGCCGCACATGCGCTCGAAGGCGCCGACGGCGGCTTCGGCGACGGTACGGGACGGGCTGCTCGCCGCGGCCTCGATGAGGTCGAGGACGGCGGGGTCGCGGGCCTCGGCAAGATAGTGCAGGGCGGCGCATCGGGCGCCGTCCGGGCCGCCGCGGGCGGCGTCGAGGATCGCGGGCCGGTCGTCGGGTCCGGCGACGGCGCTGAGGCAGCGGGCGGCGGGCACGTGCAGCACGCTGCCGCGTTCCAGGCCCTGCTGGGCCCAGTCGAAGACCGCCTGGACGCTCCAGCCGGGCCGGGGCCCGCTGGGGCGCATCTGCCGCTGCCAGCGGTCGAACGAGCCCTGCTCCTGGGCGGCCCGGACGCGGGCGCCGACGGCGTCACGGGGGTCCTCGGCCCACAGCCGCCAGGGCCGGGGCTCGAACGCGTCGCGCACGGCGGCGGCCAGCTCGGCGTCGCCCTCGGGGGTGGCCGGGAAGCGGGCGAGGACGGGCTCGGCCAGGGAGCGCAGGCCCGCGTCGTCGTCGCGCAGGGCGAGCTCGTCGAGGGCCCAGGCCCAGTTGGCACCCGTGGCGGCGTACCGCCGGAGCACCACCAGGGCGTCCCTGCGCCCGTAGGAGGCGAGGTGCCCGAGGACGGCGAGGGCGAGCCCGGTGCGGGCCTCCTCGTCGTCGTAGTGGTCCTCGGCGGCGAAGAGGTGGGCCTCGATCGCCTGGAGCCCGCCGTGCAGGTCCAGGAAGAGGCGCGCGTAGTAGAGGGAGCGGTTCTCGACCTGCCAGTCGTGGCGGGGGTCTTCGAGGACGCAGTGGTTGAGGGCGGCGAGCGCTTCGGCGCGGGGCGCGGCGAGCGCGTGCAGCGTGCCGTCGCCGCGGCCCCTCTGCAGCAGGCCGAGCAGTGTGCCGCTCGGCGCTATGACTGGATCGAACATGGAAGATGCCTCACATCAAGCTGTCGACGCAACCGGGAAGTACCGGGACAAGGTGTTCGCCTAGGCCGCGCAGCAACATGATCGGCCGCTCGTCGTCCTTCGCTTGCTGTTGACCATCTTCCTCTGCCTCTCGTCGGTGGCCCCCTGCGGGCCCGACGTCATGATGACCCAGCCATTTCGCCACCGCGACCACATTTCCGGCGCCGTTCCCACCCGGCGTTCAACCCCCGTTCACCGGGGGTCGAACAGCTCCAGGAGATCCGTCTTCCCAAACATCCGAGCAGTATCCACGGCGGACGGAGTCCCCGCTTCCGGATTTGCGCCGCCGGCGAGCAGCGCGCGGATGACGGCGTCCTCGCCCTTGAAGACGGCACCGGCGAGCGGGGTCTGGCCACGGTCGTTGGCGCGGTCGGCGTCGGCGCCGCGCGCGAGCAGTGCCTCGACCGCCCCGGCGTGTCCGTGGTAGGCGGCGAGCATGACCAGGGAGTCGCCCTTGTCGTTGGTGAGGTCCGCGGAGACACCGGCGTCGATGTACGCGGCGAGCGTCTCGGTCTCGCCCCGGCGGGCCAGGTCGAAGATCTTGGAGGCCAGCTCGATCACCTCGGGATCCGGGGCTTCGCTCATCGGGACGGACCGCCTTTCGCTGGTACTGCTGCTGGTGGGGCGCACGGCAGGGCCCGCCGTACGAGTGAATCGACAGGGTACTGCCCGTTCAGGGACATGAGCGGCGCTGTCCATGGCAAAGATGACCGCGATCCGGCCGGTGTCCACGGGCCCGGGGAGGGCCCCTGAACCCCCGATTCCGCCGGAGCGCCACCCGGGGAACTCCCTGTCGTCCGCCAGTCAAGTGAAATCGCCGGGTTTTCACCCTGATGGGCCTTTTATCGCATAGATACTTCCCGTGAACCTGGAAGGACTCATGGTGACTGTCCCCTCAACCAGGAGAACCTCAAATGATCCTGTCCATCTCAGGTGTGGTGCTGCTCGGAATCATCTGCTTCCTGTTCTTCAAGAAGGACGGGCTCAAGGCATCGCACGCACTCGTCTGCGCGCTCTTCGGCTTCTACCTCGCGGGCACGGCCATCGCCCCAAGCATCACGGCGGGCGGCCAGAGCCTCGCCAGCCTCGTGGGCGGGATCAAGTTCTGACGCCCCTCGACCCCTTCCACCCCATCAGGAGCACGACGTGGCCCGGCGACCACTCCCCCGCATTCTGAGCAGCGGCAACGCACAGATCGCTCGCAGCCGAGAGATCGCGCGTACGGCCGCCGACAGCGCCACCGACGTCCTCCACCCGCTGATCACGATCACTCGTGGTCTGCGGAGGCTGGCCGCGACCGCGCGAGCCAAGTGGGCCGCGACACCCAAGGAACGCCGCGGTCCCCTGCTGATCCTGGTCGCGGCCTGCGTCCTGGTGGTCGCCCTCGTCCCGTACGGGCCGCTCCTCGCGCTCGTGTCGCTGATGGGGGCCGCCGCGTGGAAGGGGCGTGAGCGGCCGGCCGTGAAGACCGGCCCCGACGACGCGGAGACCGAACGCCTCAAGGCCCTCTACGAGGCCCTGGTGCCGTACTTCTCCGTCCCGGAGGACCCGGCGCCGCTCTTCACCCACGGCGGCGACTGGTCGGCCGCCTTCAGTGACTTCGCGTTCGACGACGGACGGCCCACCCGCCTGCGGGTGAAGTACCCGGCGTACTTCACCGACGGCGAGCCGGCCGCCCGCGCCCGGATCGAACAGCTGCTGCACGCCAAGTCCGGCCGCGGCCGGGAGTACCTCTTCGACTGGGACGAGGAGGCCAACCAGCTCGAGATGAGCGTGCTGCCCGCGCTGCCGACGACCATCGCCGCGCAGCGCTTCGTCACCGCGCCCGGTGAAACGGTCCTGGGCTTCACCGACGCGGCCGCGGTCCAGCGGACCGTGCCGGTCCTCACCTGCGACGGCCCCGCCGACGCCCCGCCGGTCCTGTGGCGCACGGGGCCCCGCTCCACCGAGCCGCACCTGCTGGTGGTCGGGCAGCCGGGCAGCGGTGCGACGACGCTGCTGCGCTCCGTCGCCCTGCAGGCGCTGGCCTACGGCGACGTGCTGATCGTCGAGGGTGGCGGGACGGGCGAGTACGCATGCATGACCGGCCGGGAGGGGGTCCTCGGCGTCGAGTGCGGGCTCGCCGGGGCGCTGACGAGCCTGGAATGGGCGGCGCACGAGACCGAGCGCCGGCTGATCGCGGCGAACCGGGCCCGGCAGGCCGGGCATCCGGCGCCGGATGACACCCGGCGCCCGCTGTGGATCCTGCTGGACCGGCCCAGCGTCCTCGGCCACCTGGCCGCGGCGGACGGCCGCACCGACCCGCAGGAGCTGCTCCAGGTGCCGCTGCGGCACGGGCGGGCGGCGCAGGTCACGGTGGTGGTGGCGGAGCAGTTCGACACGGTCGAGCTGCTGGACGAGACGGTACGGAGCCACACGCGGGCCCGGGTCGTGCTCGGCCCCGCCTCCCCGCGGCAGATCGCGGCGGTCCTGGGCGCCGAGCCCCGGACGACCCCGACCCCGGTCGTCCCACCGGGCCGCGGCTACGCCCGCCTCGGCACGGGCCCGGTGCTCCGGCTCCAGGTCCCGGCGACACCGGACCCCTACGACGACGCCACGAGCGACCCCCACCGCCAGGCGGTCCTGGCCCTCCTCCCCCCTCGCCCCCCGTCCCTGGACGACGACCCGGGCCCGCCGACGGAGTCCCTCCCGGTGATCCGGGTCGCGCCACCGGCGGTCCCGGCGGAGGGCTGAGGGGCCGCGCGGCGGGGTCCGGGGGCGTTTGAAGCTCCCCCACCCCGCCCCTCCCCGAAACCCTGACGGGACCAGGGGCTCGGCCCCCGAACCCCCCGGCGCGGCAGCTGCGCGCCGCACGAAGCGCGGGACGACAGGGTCAGGCCACAAACCCGTCGGCGGCTGCGCACCGCCAAGCACCGATGCGGGGGCACACACAAGCCGGAGGTCCGGTGGGCGGGGAGATTCCCCCACCCCGCCCCTCCCCGAAACCCTGACGGGACCAGGGGCTCCGCCCCCGGACCCCCGGCGCGGGCGCTGCGCGCCGCGGGACGGCTGGGGCAGGCCCAAACCCTGCCGTGGCGGCAGCGCACGAAGGCCGGACAGCTCGGCAGCGACCCACGCCCCGCGCGGGGCGGCCTCGCGGCTGCGCGCAGCGAAGGGCCGGCCGAGACCGGGGCAGGCCCCAAGCCCGGCGGTTGCTGCGCGCCGCGCGAAGCGTGGGACGGCTGGGGCGGCCCCCCGGCCTCGCGGCTTCGCGCCGCGAAGGGCAGCCCGGGACTGGGGCGGCGGGGGCTCCGCCCCCGAACCCCCGGCGGTTGCTGCGCGCCGCGCGAAGCGCGGGACGGCAGGGGCAGGGCCCCGGTCTCGCGGCTTCGTGCCGCACGAAGTGCGGGGCCGCCCGCCGCAGGCGGGCCCGCCCCCTACGCCACAAACGTCCTCGGCGGCTCCGCACCCGGCCCCGTGGACGTTCCCGGCGTGGGGCCCGACTTCACCAGGTGGGCTGCGGCTGCCAGGCGGGCCGCGGCCTCTTGGGCGACCGGGCCGCCGACTGTGAAGGGGAGGCGGACGTAGCCTTCGAAGGCGCCGTCGACGCCGAAGCGGGGGCCCGAGGGGACGCGGACGCCGACGCGTTCACCGGCTTCGGCGAGGCGGGAGCCGGAGAGGCCGCCGGTGCGGACCCAGAGGGTGAGGCCGCCCTGGGGGACGTCGAACTCCCAGTCCGGGAGCTCCGCGCGGACCGCCGCGACCAGGGCGTCGCGGTTCTCACGGGCCTGGGTGCGGCGGATCGAGACCGCCTGCTCCCAGCCGCCCGTCCGCATCAGCCAGTTCACGCCGAGCTGCTCCAGGACCGGGGTGCCCAGGTCCGCGTAAGCGCGCGCGGCGACCAGGGAGCGGATGACGTCGGGGGCCGCCCGGACCCAGCCGATCCGCATCCCCGCCCAGAACGCCTTGCTCGCCGAGCCGACCGTGAGGACCGTGCTCCCCGCCGGGTCGAAGGCGCAGACCGGCCGGGGCATCACCACGTCGTCGTCCAGGTACAGCTCGGACATGGTCTCGTCGACGACCAGCACCGTCCCCGCCGACCGGGCCGCGTCGACCAGCCGGCGCCGCTGGTCCTCGTCGGCCAGAGCGCCGGTCGGGTTGTGGAAGTCGGCGACCACGTACGCCAGCCGGGGCGCCGCGTCCCGTAGCACCTGGCGCCAGCGGGGCAGGTCCCAGCCGGTCAGGCCCTCGGCCATGGCGATGGGCACCAGCCGGGCCCCGGCCTCCCGCATCAGCTGGAGGATGTTGGCGTAGGAGGGGGATTCGACGGCGATCCGCTCCCCCCGTCCGGCGAAGAGATGGCAGATCGCGTCGATCGCGCCCATGGCGCCCGTGGTCACCATGATCTGCTCGGGCATGGTGGGGATCCCGCGCTCGGTGTACCGGTCGGCGAGCATCTGGCGCAGCGCCGGCAGCCCGGCCGGATAGTCACCGTGGGTGTGGGCGTACGGCGGCAGCTCCTCCAGGGCGCCCTGGATGGCGCGGGTGAGCCACGGTTCGGGGGCGGGGAGCGCCGCGCAGCCAAGGTCGATCATGGAGCCGAGCGACTCCGGCGGCAGCGGCTCCAGGCCGCGGGCGGGGAGCGGGTTGCCGGCCGGGACCGCGGTCCAGCTGCCGGCGCCGCGCCGGGACTCCAGGAAGCCTTCGCCGCGCAGCGCCTCGTACGCCGCGGCGACCGTCGTACGGCTCACCGACAGCGCGAGAGCGAGCTCCCGCTCGGCAGGCAGCCGCGCGGCCACCGGCACCCGTCCCTCCAGGACCAGCAAGCGGATCCCGTCGGCCAGCGCGCGGTAGGCGGGCGGCTTGCGGGTGCCGGGCCCCGCGGGCCGGGGCTGCTGTGCGTTGAGCTGCCGGGCCAGCTGAGCCGGCCCAACCGCTGAAGTCCACTGCGCCATGGAACTCAGTCCACCTTCCTCGAATTGGCCCTGGCTGGTATCCAATTCCCCGCCACAGAGTGTCATGAGTCGGTCCACCACCACCAACCCAGGGGGGCACTCCTTGTCCATGGCGTCCGCGCTGCGCGGCCCGTATCTCACCCGTCGACTCCTTCAGCTGTACATCGGACTGGCCGTGTACGGCGTGAGTTCGGCCCTCCTGGTCCGTGGCGGGCTCGGCCTGGAGCCGTGGGGGGTGCTGCACCAGGGTCTGGCCGAGCTCACCGGGCTGACCATCGGCGTCGTCTCCATCATCGTCGGCGCGATCGTGCTCCTGCTGTGGGTCCCGATCCGCCAGCGGCCAGGCCTCGGCACGGTCTCCAACGTCTTCGTGATCGGCATCGCCATGGACGCCACACTGGCGCTCGTCCCCGAGCTGGACGGCCTGATGCCGCGGATCCCGCTGATGGTGGCCGGCATCGTCCTCAACGGGGTCGCCACGGGTCTGTACATCGCCGCCCGCTTCGGGCCGGGCCCCCGCGACGGCCTGATGACCGGGCTGCACCGGCTCACGGGCCGCTCGATCCGGCTCGTGCGGACCGCCATCGAGGTCGCGGTCGTCGTCACGGGCTTCCTGCTCGGCGGCTCGCTGGGCGTCGGCACGGTGCTGTACGCCCTGTCCATCGGGCCGCTCGCCCAGTTCTTCCTGCGCGTCTTCGCCATCCCCGCTCAGCAGGACGGCAGCGCCTCCGTCGCCTCCCCGACACCGAAGCAGGCCATACTGCGGCGGTGACTCGCGTACGCCACCCCTATCTGGACCATCCGGCCCCGATCCCGTTCGCCCACCGGGGCGGGACGGCCGACGGTCTCGAGAACACCGCCGCCGCCTTCCGGCGCGCCGCAGCGAGCGGCTACCGGTACTTCGAGACGGATGTGCACACCACCGCCGACGGCGCCCTGGTCGCCTTCCACGACACCACCCTGGACCGGGTGACCGACGCCCGGGGCCGGATCCGGGACCTGCCGTGGAGCGCGGTCCGGGAGGCCAGGGTGGCCGGCAAGGAGCCGCTGCCGCTCTTCGAGGACCTGCTGGAAGAGTTCCCCGAGGCCCGCTGGAACGTGGACATCAAGGCCGAATCGGCCCTGGCGCCGCTGGTCGAGCTGATACGCCGGGCCGATGCCTGGGACCGGGTCTGCGTGGGCTCCTTCGACGAGGGCCGGGTTGCCAGGGCGCTGAAGCTGGCGGGCCCGCGGCTCGCCACCTCGTACGGCGTGCGCGGGGTCCTCGGGCTGCGGCTGCGCTCGCTCGGCATACCGGCGGCGCTGCGCCGGGGTGCGGTGGCCGCGCAGGTGCCGGAGAGCCAGAGCGGGATACGGGTGGTGGACCGGCGGTTCGTCGCCGCGGCGCACGCCCGTGGCCTCCAGGTGCATGTGTGGACCGTGAACGATCCGGAGCGGATGGCCTCTCTCCTCGACCTGGGAGTGGATGGCATCATGACCGATCATCTGGAGACGCTGCGCACGGTGCTGACCGACCGGGGAGTCTGGGTCTGACCGGCGGTCGGGGGCGTTCACCACGGGGACGAACGAGGGGGCGCGGGCGTGAGCGGCGAAACCGTCGGCACTGAGGAGAGCTCCGGCCGGGAGGCCGGTCCGGACGCACGCAGACGCGAGCAACGCGGCTGGTATTTCTACGACTTCGCGTGCTCCGTCTATTCGACGAGCGTGCTGACGGTGTTCCTCGGCCCCTATCTGACGTCGGTGGCCAAGGCCGCGGCTGACGCGGACGGCTTTGTGCATCCGCTGGGGATTCCGGTGCGGGCCGGTTCGGTCTTCCCGTACGCGGTGTCGGTGTCGGTGGTGCTCGCGGTGCTGGTGATGCCGCTGGCGGGCGCGGCCGCGGACCGTACGGGCCGGAAGAAGCCGCTGCTGGCGGCCGCGGCCTATCTCGGGGCGGCGGCCACGGCGGGGATGTTCTTCCTGTCAGGGGACCGCTATCTGCTGGGCGCCGGGCTGCTGATCGTGGCGAACGCCTCGCTCGCGGTGTCGATGGTGCTCTACAACGCCTATCTGCCGCAGATCGCCGATCCGGAGGAGCGGGACGGGGTCTCCTCCCGGGGCTGGGCGTTCGGCTACACGTCCGGGGCGCTGGTCCTCGTACTGAATCTGGTGCTGTACAGCGGCCATGAGTCCTTCGGGCTCTCCGAGTCCACGGCGGTGCGGATCTGCCTGGCGTCGGCCGGGCTGTGGTGGGGCGCGTGGACGCTGGTGCCGCTGCGGCGGCTGCGGGACCGGAGGGTGGCGCCGAGTGGTGAGGGCGCGGTCGGCGCGGGCTGGCGCCAACTGATCGCGACCCTCAAGGACATGCGCCGTCATCCGCTGACGCTCTCCTTCCTGCTCGCCTATCTCGTCTACAACGACGGCGTGCAGACGGTGATCTCGCAGGCGTCGGTCTACGGGTCGGAGGAGCTGGGCCTGGACCAGACGACCTTGATCACGGCGGTGCTGCTGGTGCAGGTGCTGGCGGTGGCCGGGGCGCTGGGGATGGGGCGGCTCGCGCGGACGTACGGAGCGAAGCGGACGATCCTCGGGTCCCTGGCCGTCTGGACGCTGATCCTTGCCGCCGGCTACTTCCTGCCCGCGCGGGCGCCGGGGTTCTTCTACTGCATGGCCGGGGCGATCGGTCTGGTGCTCGGCGGCAGCCAGGCGCTGTCGCGTTCGCTGTTCTCGCATCTGGTGCCGCGCGGCAAGGAGGCGGAGTACTTCTCCGCGTACGAGATGAGCGACCGGGGCCTGAGCTGGCTCGGTCCGCTCGTGTTCGGGCTGGCGTTCCAGGTGACCGGCAGCTACCGGGATGCCATCATCTCCCTGGTGATCTTCTTCGCGCTCGGTTCCGTGCTGCTCGCGAGGGTGCCGGTGCGGCAGGCGGTGGCCGCGGCGGGCAATCCTGTCCCGGACCGGATTTAGCCGCCCGGGCCGGTTGCGGCGGCGGATGTGGCGTGAACCACGGCATGGGTTCCGGCCCGGATTCGCCGCGAATTTAGACGCGGAAGTGAAAGGCCGGTAGTGTACGCCTTTGGCCTGCCAGGCGGACCGTTACTGCGTGTTGACTTCGTGAAGACGCTGGGTGACATCTGCTGCCAGATGTGACAAACCGGGCACTGGTGGGTACCCAAGCTTGGGAAAAAGCAGCGGCACGACGGGCGACGCATTACCCGGAACGGGAATCTTTACCGCCGACCGGACGTTGACCGGATGACGACGACAGCGACACCTGTCCTGTGGGCGACAAGCCCGGGAGGCACGATTCATGAGTGAGCGAGCTCTTCGCGGCACGCGCCTCGTGGTGACCAGCTACGAGACCGACCGCGGCATCGATCTGGCCCCGCGCCAGGCGGTGGAGTACGCATGCGAGAAGGGCCATCGTTTCGAGATGCCCTTCTCGGTCGAGGCGGAGATTCCGCCGGAGTGGGAGTGCAAGGTCTGCGGAAGCCAGGCACTTCTGGTGGACGGGGACGGCCCCGAGGAGAAGAAGGGCAAGCCTGCGCGTACGCACTGGGACATGCTCATGGAGCGGCGCACCCGCGAGGAGCTCGAGGAGGTGCTGGCCGAGAGGCTGGCCGTCCTGCGCTCCGGCGCCATGAACATCGCCGTGCATCCGCGCGACAGCCGGAAGTCCGCGTAAGCGCGCCACTTCAGGTCGAACAACAGCCGCGGGGCGCGGTACACCGAGTGTGTACCGCGCCCCGCGGCTGTTCGCATGTGCGCGCCCGGGCGACCCCGGACACGGAGCCGTCAGGGGGTGAGCGGCGGGCGGGGGCCCTCGGAGCCGTAAGGGCCGCCGTTCTGCGGCTGCGCCGACGGGCCGTCATCGCGGATGACCTCACCCTGCACGATCTTGCCGTCCGGGCGGTGAATGCGGGCCTGCTGGAAGGCGTCGCCGAAGCTGCCGGCCGTGGCCGAGCGCATCTTGCGGTCCAGCGCCTTGTCCGCGTACCGGCCCAGCGCGCCGCGCACCGGCGGTACGAGCAGCAGCAGTCCGGCGACGTCGGAGACGAAGCCGGGCAGCATGAGCAGCAGGCCGCCGAGCATCAGCAGGCCGTTGCGCGTGGACTTGGGGTCCTGGGTGGGCGCCTGGCCCGACTGCTGCTGCTGAAGCGTTTCGGTGAGGGACTGGAAGGCCCGCCGGCCCGCGCGCTTGACCACCACCGCGCCGAGCACCCCGGCTCCGACGAGCAGGGCGAGGACGGTGAGGCCGCCGGCGGCTCCGCCGACCTGGATCAGCAGCCAGATCTCCAGGACCAGATAGGCGGCGATACCGAGCGGAGCGAGCGTACGGGCGCGTGAGCGCTTGCGGGCGAGGGGAGGCGGGGCGCCGGTCGTCATGGACCCAGTGTGCCTGGCGCCTCGCCGGTACGGCATAAAGACCGGCGGCGGTGCGAAGGTCAGCGGCGCTTCGCGGGCCGCCGGCCGAGGACCTTGTTCGCGCGGGAGCCGACACCCCAGGCGGTGACCCGCCACAGCGCCTCGACGAGGATGTCCCGGCTCATCTTGGAGTCGCCGCGCTCGCGCTCGACGAAGGTGATGGGGACCTCGACGACGTGGAAGCCGGCGGCGACGGCGCGGCGCGCCAGGTCGACCTGGAAGCAGTAGCCGGCGGAGGCCACCTCGTCGAGCCCGAGGCCCTCCAGGGTCTCCTTGCGGAAGGCCCGGTAGCCGCCGGTGACATCGCGGATCGGGACGTCGAGCAGGACGCGGGAGTAGAGGCTGCCACCGCGGGAGATGAACTCGCGGGACTTGGGCCAGTTCACAATCCGGCCGCCGGGTACCCAGCGGGAGCCGAGGACCAGATCGGCGCCCTTGAGGGCGGTGAGCAGCCGGGGCAGCTCCTCGGGCTGGTGGGAACCGTCGGCGTCCATCTCGACGAGCACGCCGTAGCCGTTGTCCATGCCCCAGCGGAAGCCGGCGAGATAGGCGGCGCCGAGCCCTTCCTTGCCCTTGCGGTGCAGGACGTGGACGTGGTCGTCCTCGGCGGAGAGCTCGTCGGCGATCTTGCCGGTGCCGTCGGGGCTGTTGTCGTCGGCGACGAGGATGTGCGCGTCGGGCACGGATTCCCGCACCCGGGCGACGATCGGCTGGATGTTCTCGGCCTCGTTGTAGGTGGGGATGATCACCAAGGTTCTGCCGAGTGGGCCGTATCGCCTCTGGCCACCGTCGTTCACTACTGCCCCTTTGACGTCCGTACGCAGATCCCCACCATAGCGAGCCTCACGCGTCACACGGACTTCCGGTGCGGCGCCGGTCTGCGGATGGGGGCCCGGGTGTCCTTCGGGCCGGCCTTGGGACCCGCTGGCTGCGGGTCGACCGAGAGCCGTTGTCTACTGAACGTCCGGGCCCCACCCGGGTCGCACCTCGCCGGCTCCTGCGAGCACGGGGAACCCCCGCCCGGGAGAAACCTTCAGCCGGCCGGACGTCCTGGGGTGGACCCGGCCGAACCTACCGGCCGTCGGCGGTTTGCTGTCAATACCGCCCTGACCTGCGGCGACGGCCCATGGACGGGGGCCGGTGAGGAAGATCCGCAGGTCGAGGACGAGCCGGGGAACCGGCGGCCGGGGGTACGGAATGCCCCTACGTCACTCGTTGGGCCGTACGAAAACCGTTTGTCCGAAGACCACGGTGCGCAGACACACCGGCAGGTCATGGCCGGGGGTCAGGTCGGGCAGGCCGGGCGTTCCGGACCTCGGGTCGGTGGACCAGCGGGCGACCCGGTCGTCGGGTGCCTGGACCACCAGCTCGCCGGTGCGCCAGACCGCGTAGTCGGCCGGGGCACCGGGGACCAGCACGCCCGCGTCGTCCCGGCCGGTGGCCCGCCAGCCGCCCCGGGTGTGGGCGGTGAAGGCGGCGCGGACCGAGATGCGGTGCTCGGGCGTCCGGTGGAAGGCGGCCGCGCGGACGGTGCCCCAGGGGTCGAGCGGGGTGACCGGGCTGTCGGAGCCGAAGGCGAGCGGTACGCCGGCGCGCAGCAGGGCGGCGTACGGGTTGAGGGTACGGGCCCGCTCGGCGCCCAGCCGCTCGGCGTACATGCCGTCCTCACCGCCCCAGGCGACGTCGAAGGCGGGCTGGACGGAGGCGGTCAGGCCCAGCTCGGCGAAGGCGGCGATGGTCTCGGGGATGAGCATCTCGGCGTGCTCGACGCGGTGGCGGGCGGCGCGGATCCGGGCGAGGCCGAGCTTCTCGGCGGCCGCGCGGACGCCGTCGACGACGGTGCTGATCGCCGCGTCGCCGATGGCGTGGAAGCCGGCCTGGAGCCCGGCCTCGGTGCAGGCCACGACATGGGCGGCGACGGTGGCCGCGTCGAGGTGGGCGAGGCCGGTGTGCGGGTTGTCGGCGTACGGGTCGTGCAGGCAGGCGGTGTGGGATCCGAGGGAGCCGTCGGCGAAGAGGTCTCCGGCGGCGCCGTGGGCGCCGAGCGCGCGGGCCCGTTCGACGTCGAGGTCGGCCCAGTAGCCGACGACGCGCGGGCCGGGCTCGTCGAGGGCGAGCAGGGAGGTGAAGTCGGACTCGGAGGAGATCTCCGGGCCGGCGCACTCGTGGACGGTGCCGATGCCGAGGGAGGCGGCGTGGCGCAGGGCGGCGCGCTGCGCCTCGGTGCGCTGGAGCGGGGAGAGCGCGGCGTACGCGGCGGCGCGGACGGCGTGGTGGGCGTCGCCGGTGAGCGGCTCGCCGTCGTGGAAGCCGGTCATGGCGCGGATGCCGGGCACGAGGGCGAGCAGGGCGGTGGTGGCGACGGCCGAGTGGACGTCGACGCGGGTGAGGTAGAGCGGGCGGCCGCCGGTGAGCTCGTCGAGTTCGGCGCGGTGCGGCGGGCGGCGCTCGGGCCAGCGGGAGGCGTCCCAGCCGTGGCCGATGAGGATGCGGTCGGCGGGGCGGGCGGCGGCGTAGGCGCGGATCCGGTCGGCGGCCTCCGTGAGGGAGGCGGCGCCGGTGAGGTCGAGTCCGGTGAGGGCGAGGCCGGTCGAGGTGGTGTGCACATGGGCGTCGACGAACGCGGGGGTGACCAGGGCGCCGTCGAGGTCGACGACCTCGTCGACGCCGGAGGCGAAGGCGTCCGCGGCCCCCTCCGAGCCCACCCAGGCGACATGGCCGCGTTCCACGACCATGGCGGTGGCGAAGGGGTCGGCGGGGCTGTGGACTTCTCCGCCGCGCAGCAGCACGGTGCGGTGCGCGTCGTCGGGCAGCGGCTCGGTCAGGCTCTCGGTCATGGTGACCAGCCTAGATTCGTGGCGGCCTCGCTTCGTACGGGGTCGACAGGACCACCGTGGTGCGGCTGGAGACATGCGCCTGGGAGCGGATGCGGCCGAGCAGGTGCTCGAGCTCCAGCGGGGTGGCCACGCGCACCTTAAGAATGTAGTTCTCGTCGCCGGCGACGCTGTGGCAGGCCTCGATCTCGGGGATGTCGGCCAGCCGGTCGGGTGTGTCGTCGGGGGCGCTGGGGTCGAACGGTTTCACCGAGATGAAGGCGGTCAGCGGCAGGCCGACGGCCTCGGGGTCGACGACGGCGGCGTAGCCGCGGATCACTCCGCGCTGCTCCAGCCTGCGTACCCGCTGATGAACCGCCGAGGTGGACAGGCCGGTGGCCTTGCCCAGGTCGGTGTAGCTCATCCGCCCGTCCTTGACGAGCAATTCCACGATCTGACGATCCAGCTCCTCCATGCGGTCAACCTATTGCCCCGGGTGGTCCACGGCACAGTCGGGGGCAACCCGAAGGGGCAGATGCGACAGGCATGTGACGAAGACCACAGGCATAGTCTCGCCGTCGGCCGTGACCTTACGGTTATCCAGTGGCCGCGGAGGGAAAAGCTTGCTGTGGTCGAGGCCAGCAGCCTGAGCGGCCCACCCGAGGGGGAGATTCCCATGCAGAGCGTGAAGCGGACCGGACGCACCGAACCGGAACCTGATACAGGCGTCGTCTCCGGCGGACTCGACGAGTCCGAGGAGTACGACACGTACGACACCTTCGAGATGGTCCGGGTGATCTGCCCGGACTGCGCGCAGCCGATCGCGCTTCTCGCGGACGAGGACCGGCTGCCCGAGCACGCTCTGTGCCCCACGCCGTGGAACCCGTTCGTGCTGTCGGTCTGCGCCGGCACGGGCCGTGACGCGGCCGACGCGCACGCCGCCGACGAGACGCTCGACGTCCAGGAGCAGGACACCGCGCTGCTGTTGACGCTCCCGCAGGGGCTCGACTGGCGGACACAGCCCTTCTCGCACGTCGGCGGTCCGGGCTCGCGTCCGATGAAGGTGCCGCAGATGCGGCGCGCGGCCTGACGGCTACCAGTACGTTCCCTGCACCATGGCGGCGAGCTCGGCGTGGTGCAGGATCATCAAGTCCGGGTTCTCCGGCACCCGCACCTCACCGAAGTGGACCTGGCGGTAGGCCACCCGCAGCATGACCACGGCATGCCGCAGGGCCGCGTAGAGGGTGTAGAAGTCCATGTCGCGCGGTGTGTGGCCGGTGAGTCCGGCGTAGCGCCGCTCGACGGCGTCCCGGCGCAGGAAGTCGGGCAGGCCCCGCTGTCCGGAGCCGGCGGTCAGGTCCTGGAAGAAGCGGTGCAGGTAGACGGTCCAGCCGAGGTCGACCTCGCGCGGGGCGGGCGCCGCCATCTCCCAGTCGAGGACGGCCGCGGGAGTGAAACCGTCGTAGATGACGTTGCCGATGCGGGCGTCGCCCCAGTTGAGGACCGGGGGGCCCTCGTCGGCGGGCCAGTGTTCCTCCAGCCGGTCGAAGCCGGACTCGATCAGCGGTGAGCGGGGCAGCCCGTCCACCACCCAGGCGTAGTGCTCCCGCGCGGCCGTCACATGGCGCCGCAGCGCGCTGCCCTCGACGGCGGGCGCGGGGTACTGGTCGTGCAGCCGGGCGAGGAGCGAGACGGTCGCCGCTTCCAGGGTCGCGCGCTCGGCGTCGGTGGCGGCGTGCAGCCAGTTGCCCTCGTAGGTGTAGGGCATGACGTCGGGCGGCACGCGGCCCTCGACGCGCTCCATCACGAAAAAGGGGGCGCCGAGCGGGCCGGGATCCTCCTCCAGCCAGAGCACGCGCGGGACGGGCAGGTCCGTGTGGCGGGCGACGTCGCGCATCGTCTCGTACTGGCCGCGCAGGTCGTAGACGGGGAAGATCGTGTACGCGGCGGGATCGGCGGCGAGACGCAACGCGCAGGCCCGTACGGGCGGTTCGGGATGGTCGAGGTCGAAGAGCAGGGTCTCGCTGGACATGCCGTTGGACTGCGGCACGCGGAGTCCTGAGATCTTCGCGCCGGGGAGGCGGGCGTCCAGCCAGGCGGTGAGCCGGCGGGCCAGTTCCTCGGGGTCGCGGGTGGTGGTACGGGGCCGGGGTGCCGTGGCCATGACGTCCTCCCTGCCGGCCGCTAGGGGGCGACCGAGTCGTAGCCGGTGAAGCCGCTCGGGTCGTGGCGGCCGAAGGAGCCGTGCTCGAAGATGCCGTGGCCGACGCGGCCGTCCATCGTGAAGCGGGCGGCGTGGTCGGTGACGCCGAAGGCGGCCATGGGGTGGGCGGTGGGGTCGGCGAGGTCGTAGACGCGCCGGTCGGTCCAGCCGCGGCCCTGCCAGGTGCCGTGCTGCCAGTCGGTGGCGGGCGGGTAGCCGGCGCCGACGGCGAGCGGGGAGGAGGCGAGGATGTCGACGCCGACCTCCAGCGGCTTGCCCGTGGGGTCGGTGAGGTGGATGACGGCGCGCTCGGGGTGGCGGGTGCCGGAGCGGTAGGTGATCTCGGTGCGGGGCCAGCCGAGTTGGGTGTCGCGCCGTCCGTCGCGGACGAGCACGGCCTCGCCGAGGCCGCGGTAGCCGTCGGCGTCCTCCTGGACGATCACCATCACGAAGCGGTCCTCGAAGCGCATGGGGACCCAGAGCCAGTGGAAGCCCTCGGGGCGGAACTCCTCGGCGCGGCCGGGTTCTTCGCCGGGGATGGGGCGCACGCCCCAGCTGCGGTCGCGGGTTCCGGTCCACTCCCCCGCGGTCACGGGGATCTCCTCGCCGGCCACGCGGATCGTGCCGGTGCAGTGGCCGGCCTGGACGAACCGGCGCCCCTCCAGGGTGAGGCGATCGCCGCGGCGCTGGGTGTGGTGGGGTTCCCACAGGGCGGGGAAGTCCGCGGTCCAGGTGAGGTCGTAGGAGAGCGAGTCCGGATCGTCCGGGTCGGCGTCGCAGTGCAGGCCGATGCGGCGCAGCGGCTGGTCGACGGTGATGCGCAGCGGGCCGACGGTGAGGTTCAGCCGGTCCTCACCCAGCGCGTCGGAGGCCCGGACGGCGTGCAGGCGCTCGCCGATGCGCACGGTGGCGTAGGCGTCGATCACGCCGGTGTTGGGGTAGACGCCGAGGCCGACGATGAGCAGGGCGCGGCCGCCGTGGTCGAAGACATGGAAGATGCACCGGTCGTAGGCGTTCCGGTCGCCGCTGACGTGGTGCTTCATGGAGAGCGGAGCCTGGTGCACAGGGTACTCGTCGAGCGCGATCGGTCGGTCGTCCAGCACGCCTGACCTCCTGGGCGGGAAGGGGAGTTGACGGTACGTCAGACTTCCTGCGGGAGGCCATAGCCGTGCGGGCGGCGCTTCGGCGGCCGTTCCGGCGGGCGGAGGCGGACCGGGACCCTGACCGGGCATACGAATCCCGGGTAAGGAGCGAACTGCCGGTCGAATCCGCCCGGCGGTGACCCGCACCCGGCGGGGCGCGTTGGGACGGGCATGACTTCGCTGTACTCCCCCGGGAGCTACGGGCGGCGCCGATCGGCCGCTCCGAGCGCCGAAGAATCGGTTCCTCTCGCCTCCGAGCCGCCGATCTACAAGGCGGTGCTGCGCCAGTGGGCGAGCCATGGCAGAACCCTGCCGGGCCGCCGTGACCAGGAGTGGACCAGGCTCACGGCGGCCCCCGTCTGGGCTGACCGGACGGCTCGGGTCAGCGGGACTCTGGTCCCGCGAGGTGACGGGCGATGACCATCCGCTGGATCTGGTTGGTGCCCTCCACGATCTGCAGCACCTTCGCCTCCCGCATGTAACGCTCAGCCGGGAAGTCCTGGGTGTAGCCGTAGCCGCCGAGCACCTGCACCGCGTCGGTCGTCACCGCCATGGCCGCGTCCGTGCAGAACAGCTTGGCCATCGCCGCCTGCTTGGAGAACGGCTGCCCCGCGTCCCGCAGCCGCGCCGCCGCCAGATACAGCGCACGGCCGGCCTCGATCTTGGTCGCCATGTCCGCGAGCATGAAGCGCAGGCCCTGGAAGTCCGCGATCGGGTGGCCGAACTGCCGTCGGCCCGAGGCGTACGAGACGGCCTCGTCGAGGGCCGCCTGCGCGACGCCGACGGCGCACGCGGCGATCCCCAGCCGGCCCGAGTCCAGCGCCGACAGGGCGATCGCGAAGCCCTGCCCCTCCTCGCCGATCCGCCGCGCGTCCGGGACCCTGACCCCGTCGAAGTGCAGCTGGGCGGTGGGCGAGCCCTTCATGCCCATCTTCTTCTCGGGCGCGGCCGCGCTCAGCCCCTCGGCGTCGCCCGGGACCAGGAAGGCGGTGATGCCCTTGGGGCCCTCGACGCCGGTGCGGGCGAGGACGGTGTAGAAGTCCGCGACACCGCCGTGGGTGATCCAGGCCTTGGTGCCGTTGATGATCCAGTCGTCGCCGTCCCGGACGGCCTTGGTGCGCAGCGAGGCCGCGTCGGAGCCGGAGGACGGCTCGGAGAGGCAGTAGGCGCCGAGCAGGCCGCCGCCGAGCATGGCGGGCAGATGGTCCGCCTGCTGCTGCTTGGTGCCGTAGCCGGCCAGCGCGTGGCAGGACAGCGAGTGGACGCTCACACCGAGGCCCACGGTGAGCCGGGCGGCGGCGAGCTCTTCGAGCACCTGGAGGTAGACCTCGTACGGCTGGTCCCCGCCGCCGTGCTCCGAGCCGTACGGCAGCCCGAGCAGGCCCGACTCGGAGAGCAGGGTGAAGACCTCACGGGGGAAGCGGCCGGCTTCCTCCTCCTCGGCCGCGCGGGGGGCGATCTCCCGCTGGATCATGTCGCGGACCAGAGCGATGAGATCCCTGGACTCCTCGGTGGGCAGCTGTCGTTCCACCGGCTGCGGGGCGCGGTCGGGCATTGCGGCGCTCTCCTCCCTGTCGGGCGCTACGGCGGTCGCGCGCGAAGGGTTGGGCGGCGCCGCCGGGTCTCACTTACGCGCCGATGCTGCCTCCCCGGATCACGGAAGTGGCTGACCAGCGGCTGTGGCGGGTTGAGTATGCCCGATCGGGCGGCTCCCGTCACGGGGTGGAAGTACCCGCTCCGGCGGGGCCCGAACACGGCGTGGTCTGCGGGAAGGGCGGGAAGGGTGCTCCCCGCCCCCGCCTCATGGCCCGCGCGCCGGTGCGGGCCCGGCCGGGAGGAGGTCGACGGCCGGTTTCCGGACGGTTCCGGCGGCCGCTTCCGGCTCGTCTTCCGGATCCGCATCCGGCTCCGCTTCCGCCGAGAGTTCCGGACGCCCGGGTGCCGTATCCGGAGCCCGGCACTGCCCGTCCCTCCTCACCGGCCGGTTGATCTCGGGCCCGCGGCCGGCCGGGTCAGGCCCGCATCGCCGCGTACTCTCCGAGCCACCCTCCCGCCAGCCGGTCACCGCGGGTGAAGACGGTCGCGCCGCAGCGCCCCGCCGATGGGGCGGCCGGGTCGGCGGGCGGCAGGAGCAGCGTGGTCTCCTCGCCGTCGGCGAGGTGCAGAGCGGTGGTCGCACCGTTCCACAGGCGGATCACGGCTCCGGGCGGGGCCCATACCCGGACCGCGTCGTCCTGGAGGGTGAGGCGCGTGCCGGTGGCCCGCTCCGCGAGGAGGGCGCGGTAGCGGTCCGGGGGCAGGGCGCGGTCGCCTGGCGGGGTCGTGCCGTTCCAGTCGGGCGCGTCGATGCCGCGGGCCCGGGCCGCGTCCCACATGCGAGGCACGAGCGGGGGCGTGGCCATGCGCTCACACATCCACAGCAGCCGCCCGGCCCCTCGGCCGGCTCGCGCGCACGCCCGGCCCCGGCTGCGCCGGAACCCTGACGATCGCGGTCACGGTGACCCCCGGCCCGTCCGGGCAGGCCGCGAGCGGAACGGCTTCGGTCAGCTGGTCGTACCGCTGAACCCCGAGATCCGAGAGGGTGAAGGCAGTGGGACAGACAGGGCAGACGAGCGCCGTGTACTGGTAGGTGCGCCCCTGGGACTCGTACGGTCTGCGCAGGGCGTGCAGTTCGCCACCGCACGCGGGACAGCGGCGGTCGACGGTCCCCTCATGGCTCCACCCCGGCTCCGCGAACCGCGCCGGGAACTCTCCGCCCAGCGTGACTCCCCACCGCTCCTGTGCCAGGTCGGTGACTGATCCCTTCACTCCGGCCTCGTCACTGCGCATGGCGTGACTGTGGCATCCCGTGATCACCGTCGCACGCGGTTCGCGAGGTTTCGCCCGATCAAGCGGCTCCCCGTGTCTCAAAACTGGGGCCCGTCGACTCCCACACGCTCAGACCAGGCCGAGCGACCGCAGCACGCGGCGCTGGCTCGGTGCCGGCTCAGCGGGCCAGTAGAGGTAACAGACACCGCCCGTGCCGGAGACGACCTTGCCGCTCGCGTTGTACCGATTGGTCCGCAGCCAGATGTTCTCCCACTCCCGCCGCAGGTAGACCCGGCGTACGGCGTCGTTGTTCGGCGAGGCGGGGTCGTTGGCGATCACGTCGCCGTCCGCGGTGAAGCCGATCACCGTCATCAGGTGCCCGGCCGTGCCGTAGCCCGCGCCCGTCAGCTCCTCCTTGCGGAAGGACTGGGAGGTGATCACCGGGATGCCCACGCGGATCAGGCTCTCCAGCTCGGTCAGCGACCGCAGGCGGGTGACCACGGCGCTCATCTCCGGGTACGTGGCCGCGTAGGCGGCGTTGAAGGGCCAGTTGCCGCAGCCGCCGTACTGGTAGTCGTAGGTGTACCGGGCCGCGTGGCAGACCTGCGGGTCGTCGAAGGCCGGGTTCACCCAGGCCAGCTGCTCAGCGGTGGGCCGCCGGCCCCAGTACTCGACGATCATCTGCGACGAGGTGGGGCTGCACCACGCCTCGCCGCCGTTGTCGTACTCGGGGTACTGGCCGACGTGGGTGTTCTGCGAGTAGCGCGGCACAGTGAGCTCGCGCGCGGTGCAGGGGGCCGACGCGGGGACGGTGAACCGGTCGGGGATGTCGGAGGCCATCGCGCCGACCCGCCACACCGTCGGGGTGAGCGCGGTCCCCGGGGCGCGGTAGAGCGTGACCCGCAGCTCGTACGCGACCAGGCGCAGGCCGCCGGTCGGATCGTCGACGGCGAGGGTGTCGGTCCACACGGTGCTGCGGCCGTCGCCCTGGTCGTCGACGGAGGTGCGGCGCAGGTCGCCGTCGCCGGCGGCCCAGCGGCCCATCACGTACCAGGGTGTCTCGCCGCCGTCCGGGTAGGTGCCGCGCAGCTCGACGGCGAGCCAGGTGCCGGCGGGGGTGTCCGCGTTCCAGGAGGCGATGATCTCGGTGGCGGGCACGGTGGCGGTGTGGCGCGGGGAGGTCCAGGTGGCGTACTCCCAGGACGCCGTGGTGCCGGTGTGCGGGTCGGTGTAATCGGTGCGGCCCAGCGGGGAGTCGATGGCGATCCCGGGGCGGCGCCCGGCCACCGCGCGCGTGCCGGCCGCGTGGCCGCCGCGCCAGTCGGTGTACGAGGACCAGAAGCGGTTGTCCACCAGTCCGGTGCGGGCCGGCGGCCGGGCGGGCGGCGCCGGGTCCGGTGCGCGCGTCGCGGCGACGGCCGGGTCGGCGGCGGTGGACGCGACGGCGGCGAGCGCGGCGGCCAGCACGGTCCTGCGCGGGGTGGATTCGGGCATGGGCGGTGACCCCCAGTCGGGACGGCGGCGCTGCGGAATGGATGGGGTGTGCCGGGCGTGGGCTCACTATCCCGGCTGTGACGGCGCCCGTGCCAGCGATTCGCCGTGTGCCGCCGTACCAATATGGGTCTCGACCACTGGAACCGTCCGCTCCCTGGAGAGCGGCGCCTCGTAGGGTGGCGCCATGGACCCTCTCGACCGTCCGGCCGCCCGGCTGCGCGCCCTGCCCCCCTCGTGCGGGCCGGTGCGGCTGATCGCCGTGGACGGTCACGCCGGTTCGGGCAAGTCCACCTTCGCGACCCTGCTGTCCGCCGCGCTGGGCGGCGCGCCCGTGCTCCGGCTCGACGATCTTGCCACCCATGAGGAGCTGTTCTCCTGGACCGGCCGGATGCTGGCCGAGGTGATCGAGCCGCTGTCGCGCGGCGAGCGGGCGCTTTATCACCCGTACGACTGGAATCTGCGCCGCTTCGGGCCGCCGCGCGCGCTGCCCGCGGAGCCGGTGGTCCTGGTGGAGGGGGTGGGCGCCGGGAGGCGGGCGCTGCGACCGTATCTGGCGCGGCTGCTGTGGATGGAGCGCGGCCCCGAGGAGTCCTGGGCCCGGGGCCGGCACCGGGACGGACCTGCGCAGTCCACTTTCTGGGACGGCTGGACAGTGGCGGAGACCCGCCATTTCGCGGGCGACCCTTCGCGTCCCTACGCCGATGCGCTGATACGTGAGTGTCCAGAGGGGTACGAGTGGCTGCCGGGGCCTTCTGCGACCGCGTCCGCGGACCGTCCCGTCACTCCCCGTGAGGGGTTCGTGCCTCCGTACTGACCAGTCGGCATTCACCCTCGGCCAAGCCTTCAACTCTGCTTGACCGACGGGGCGTACAGGTCTTACGTTCTCAATGTGCGGCTTTTCGGAGCCGCCGCAGACGCGAAGCCCCCGGTTGTTCCCCCGTGATCGGGGGCTTCGTTCTGCCCCTTCCTCCCCTTCCCCGGCGCCGTACCACACTTTTCGATCACCCTCGGTCACTGCCGCCGTTCACCCTCCGGGCCCTTAATCACACCCGCCCTGCGCAGGTACGATGCCCCCGGTGCGGTCAAATCCCGTCCACGAGAACGCTGTTGGGTACGGCTCCGGCGGGCGCCCGCCCGGCGGGACAGCAACGGGGGCACGGTTTGTGGGGGACCCGATGGACATCGGCACGCAGGGCGCACAGGCCCCGGCCGACCTCGCCTGGCTGCGCGGCGTCGACGCCTACACGATGGGGGCGTACCCCCAGGCCGAGGAGGAGTTCCGGGCCGCGGTGCGGCTCGATCCCGCGATGGCCGACGGCTGGCTCGGACTCCACGCGCTGCGGGTCGACACGACCACCGCGCTGCTGCGGATGTACCGCAACCGCGAGCGCTTCGGCGAACAGCGCAGCCGCCACCGCCGGACACTGAACTCCTGGTACTGGCTGGGCTGGTGGGTCCAGCCCGTCCTGGAGAGCCCGCGGGACCTGCTGCTCGCCCACGCCTCGCACTGGCTGGACGGCCGTCATGTGCCCGAGCTGGACCGGGCCCTCGCGGGCCTGCCGCCCGTGGACACCGACCCCCATGTGCGCTTCCTGCACGCCTGCCGGGCGTATCTGGTCAAGGACTGGGAACAGCTCGTCCGGCACACCGAGCCGCTGGTCGACGACCCCCTGCTGGGTATCGAGGCGGGACTCTTCGGCGGGATGGCACGTGTACGTATGGAGATGTACGGGCAGGCCGAGCCGCTGCTGTCCGCCGCGCTGATGCGCTGCCGCAGCGAACAGCCCCAGCGCAAGGAGCTGCGGTACTGGCTGGCCCGCGCCCACGAGGGCACCGGCCGCAGCGCCGCCGCCCTGCCGCTCTACCGCGCGGTGCACCGCGTCGATCCGGCCTTCATGGACACCTCCGCCCGGCTCGCCGCGATCACCGAGTACGACGGCTTCGACGGCACCGACGACCCTGCGGGCCTCGCCGCGGTCTCCCTCGGCGGGCTCGGCCAGGACACGGCCGACGCCCAGGACGGCCCGGACGTCTCGCCCGGCGAGGGCCTGCGGCTCGGGCCGGAGACCCCGCCGCAGCAGCCCGCCCAGAACCCCGGTCCGCCGGCCCCGCCGGACCGGGTACGGGAGAAGGCGGGGATCCCCGTCCAGCCCGCGCCGCCGCGCTTCCCGGCGAGCGCGACCGACCCCGTCCTGCTGGCGGCGGCCCTCGCCGAGCTGGAGCGGATGGTGGGTCTCGAACCGGTGAAGCGGCAGGTGAAGGCGCTCTCCGCGCAGCTGGAGATGGCGCGGCTGCGGGCGAGCCAGGGGCTGCCCGTCCAGCCGCCGAAACGTCACTTTGTTTTCTCCGGCCCCTCTGGCACCGGGAAGACCACGGTGGCCCGGATTCTCGGCCGGGTCTTCTACGCCCTCGGACTCCTCGGCGGCGACCATCTCGTGGAGGCCCAGCGGGCCGATCTGGTCGGCGAGTTCCTCGGCCAGACCGCGGTGAAGGCCAACGAGCTGATCGACTCGGCGCTCGGAGGCGTGCTCTTCGTCGACGAGGCGTACGCCCTGTCCAACTCCGGCTACACCAAGGGCGACGCGTACGGCGACGAGGCGCTGCAGGTGCTGCTCAAGCGCGCCGAGGACAACCGCGACCATCTGGTGGTGATCCTCGCCGGCTACCCCGAGGGCATGGACCGGCTCCTGGCCACCAACCCGGGACTGTCCTCCCGTTTCACGACCCGCGTCGACTTCCCCTCGTACCGCCCGCTCGAACTCACCGCGATCGGGGAGGTGCTCGCCGCCGAGAACGGCGACGTGTGGGACGAGGAGGCGCTCGACGAGCTGCGCTCGATCAGCGGCCATGTGGTGGACCAGGGGTGGATCGACGAGCTGGGCAACGGGCGGTTTCTGCGCACGCTCTACGAGAAGTCCTGCGCCTACCGCGATCTGCGGCTGTCCGGCTTCGCGCTGACCCCGACCCGGGACGATCTGGCCACGCTGCGGCTGCCGGATCTGATGCAGGCCTACGGCGAGGTCCTGTCGGGCCGCGGCCCGGTGGACCGGGGGCCGCAGGACCCGCCCGGTATGTGAACCGGGCGGGCCCGACGGACTCAGTGGGTGAGCACGCCCGGCTGCGGCGCCGGGCGGGGCTCCGCGACGGTGGCCGCAGGCGGCGCGACCACGCGGTGGGAGGGGTCCCGTACCTCGCCGACCAGGGTCTCCAGGACGTCCTCCAGGGCGACGAGACCGAGCACCCGCCCCGACGCGTCGGCGACCTGGGCGAGATGGGTCGCCGCGCGCCGCATCACGGCCAGCGCGTCGTCGAGCGGCAGCTCGGCCCGTACGGTCGCCATGGGCCGCCAGAGGTGCTGCGGGACGGCCCGTTCGCCGTCCTCAAGGTCCAGCACGTCCTTGACGTGCACGAACCCCATGAACCGGCCGCCGCCTTCGGCGCACACCGGGAAGCGGGAGAAGCCGGTGCGTACGGTCAGCTCCTCCACCAGCCGGGGCGTGACCGTGGGCGCCACGGTCACCAGCGCGGCGCGGGGAATGAGGACGTCGGTGACCGGGCGGCTGCCCAGCTCCAGCGCGTCCTCCAGGCGCTCCTGCTCCGCCGGGTCGAGCAGTCCGGCAAGACCGGCGTCCTCGACGAGCTTGCCGAGCTGGTCGCTGGTGAAGACGGCCTCCACCTCGTCCTTGGGCTCGACCCGGAAGAGCCTCAGGATCTGCCGGGCGCAGGCGTCCAGACCCCGGGTGACCGGCCGGCAGATCCGGGCAAAGGCCACCAGGCCGGGGCTCAGGAGCAGCGCCGTCCGCTCGGGGGCCGCCATGGCCAGGTTCTTCGGGACCATCTCGCCGATGACGAGGTGGAGGAAGACGACCACCGCGAGGGCGATGACGAAGCCCAGCGGGTGAACCAGGCCCTCGGGGACGCGGGCAGCGTGGAAGACCGGTTCCAGCAGGTGGGCAACTGTCGGCTCGGCGACCGCGCCGAGGGTGAGGGAGCAGACGGTGATGCCGAACTGCGCGGCGGCCATCATCTGCGGCAGGTTCTCCAGGCCGTGGAGGACTTGGCGGGCCCGGGCGGTGCCGAGCGGTTCGATCTGGCTACGGCGTACGGAGACGAGGGCGAACTCGGCGCCCACGAAGAATCCGTTGCCGAGGACCAGCAGGGCGGCGAAGAGCAGTTGGAGAAGGCTCATCGGACGGCCTCCGCGATGTCGGCGGTCCGGGTGGCTCCGCTGTCCGTGCGCACAAGGCGGACGCGGTCGGCGCGGTAGCGCTCGACCTGCCGGACGGACAGCCGCCAGCCCGGGAGTTCGGCGCGGTCCCCGGGGGCGGGGATCCGGCCGAGCAGATCGGCGACGAGTCCGGCGACGGTCTCGTACGGCCCGTCGGGCACGTCGAGTCCTATCCGGCGCAGGGTGTGCACGCGGCAGCTGCCGTCGGCCTCCCACGCGGGCCGGCCGTCCTCGGCGGCGACCGGGGCCAGCTCGGGGCGGGCATCGCCGTCCGTGTCGTGCTCGTCGCGTACCTCGCCGACGAGCTCCTCGACGATGTCCTCCAGGGTCACCACTCCGGCCGTCCCGCCGTACTCGTCGACGACGACGGCGATCGGCTGCTCGCGGCGGAGCCGGTCCAGGAGCGCCTGCGCGGGCAGGGTCTCGGGGACGAGCAGCGGCGGGACGGCGATCCGGCCGGCCGGGACGCGGGAGCGTTCGGGCCGGGGGACGGCGAGCGCGTCCTTGAGGTGGACCATGCCGGTGATCTCGTCGATCCGGGTCCGGTACACCGGGAAACGCGACAGACCGGTGGCCCGGGTGAGGTTGAGGACGTCGGCGGCCGTCGCGTCCCACTGGAGGGCGCTGACCTTGACCCGGGGGGTCATGACGTCCCGGGCGGTGAGCCCGCCGAGGGTGAGGGTCCGCACGAAGAGGTCGGCGGTGTCCTGTTCCAGGGCGCCCGCCAGGGCCGAGTGTCGGGCCAGGGAGACCAGCTCGCCGGGGGTACGGGCGGAGGCCAGCTCCTCGGCGGGCTCCACGCCCAGGAGGCGGACGAGCTGGTTGGCGACCGCGTTGAGCAGGGTGATGACCGGCCGGAAGACGGTCGAGAAGAGGGCTTGCGGTCCGGCGACGAACCTCGCGACCTGGAGCGGCCGGGAGACCGCCCAGTTCTTGGGGACGAGTTCGCCGATCACCATCTGCACGGCGGAGGCGAGCAGCATGCCCACCACCACCGCGATGCCGGAGACGGCGCCGTGGGGCAGACCGGCGGCGGTCAGCGGCCCGTCGAGGAGACCGGAGAGCGCGGGCTGGGCCAGCATGCCGATGACGAGCGAGGTGAGGGTGATGCCGAGCTGGGTGCCGGAGAGCTGGAACGACAGCTCGCGCAGGGCGCGTACGACACCGCGGGCGCGGCGGTCGCCGCTCGCGGCGGCCCGTTCGGCGTCCGCCTTCTCGACGGTGACGAGTCCGAACTCGGCGGCCACGAAGAAGCCGTTGGCCAGGATGAGAAGGAATGCCGCGGTGAGCAGCAGCAGGGAGACGATCATGCCGCCGCCTCCAGGGAGGGGGCGGCGCGGGTACTACCGGACGATCCGTCCATTGCCGGAGGGAGTCACTCCTCGGGTCGCAGGTGCCCCGCGGGCCGTGTGGCGTGGCCGGATGGTGCGGAGCGGCGGCGCACTCGGCGCCGCCGCCCCAAGAGTAATCACGCGGGAGCCACCCCCGGCAGGGGGCGGCGGCCGTCCGGGGGACTCAGGCGCCTTCCGCGCCGGTCCCGCGGCTGTCCGCGAGGGCCCGCAGCGCGCGGGCGTCGCGGATGGCCTGCTGCTTGGCCACACCGGGCTGGATGCCCAGTGCGGGCAGGCTCGTGCCGTCGCTCAGGTCGAGGAAGACCCAGGGGTCTCCGGGCCGGAGGTTGACCCGGAGGATTTCCGCCCAGGCCAGTCGGCGCGTCCGGGTGATGTTGACGACGGTGACCCCGGTGTCGTCGGCGACGACCTTGGGGCGGCTCAGCATCGTCAGGACGCCGAGGAAGAGCGCGGCGGTGAAGACGAAGCTGACGCGCTCCCCCGGGCCGAGCCTCTCCAGCATCAGCGCGACGGCGGTCAGGACGACGAACATCGCCGTCCCCACGGTCAGCAGGACGACCCGGGTGCGGGTCGGCCGGAACGTGACCGGCAGGGAGGGCAGCGGGACTTCGGCAGACATCGGCGGTGCGGTTCCTTCGGGCCTTCAGAGGCGGCAGGCGTGGATGGCCGTCGTCAGGATGGCGCGGGCGCCGAGCGCGTACAGATCGTCCATGATCCGCTGCGCGTCCTTGGCCGGGACCATGGCGCGGACGGCGACCCAGCCCTCGTTGTGCAGGGGGGAGATCGTAGGCGACTCGAGCCCGGGGGTGAGGGCGACAGCCTGCTCCAGGTGTTCGGCGCGGCAGTCGTAATCCATCATCACGTAGCTGCGGGCGACGAGGACGCCCTGGAGGCGGCGCAGGAACTGCTGGACCTGCGGGTCGTCGGCGACCGCGCCGGCACGGCGCACGACGACGGCCTCGGACTTGAGGATCGGCTCGCCGATGACCTCGAGGCCGGCGTTGCGCAGCGAGGTGCCGGTCTCCACCACGTCGGCGATGATCTCGGCGACGCCCAGCTGGATGGCGGTCTCGACGGCGCCGTCCAGGTGGACGACGGAGGCGTCGATGCCCTGATCGGCGAGGTGCTTGGCGACGATGCCCTCGTACGAGGTCGCGATGGTCATCCCGCCGAAGTCCGCGGGGCCCTTGGCGGTGCCCGGGCGGGTGGCATAGCGGAACGTGGAGCGGCCGAAGTTCAGCGGGAGGATCTCCTCCGCGTTGGCGCCGGAGTCCAGCAGCAGGTCACGGCCGGTGATGCCGATGTCGAGCTTGCCGGAGGCGACGTAGATCGCGATGTCCTTCGGCCGCAGGTAGAAGAACTCGACCTCGTTGTCGGGGTCGATGACGACCAGTTCCTTGGACTCCTTGCGCTGGCGGTAGCCGGCCTCATGGAGCATCTCCGACGCAGGTCCGGAGAGGGAACCCTTGTTGGGGACGGCGATGCGCAGCATGGGATGAGCTTCCTTTGCCTGGGAGTCTTCTGGGGAGTGGGTGGGTGCTCAGAGGTGGGCGTAGACGTCGTCGAGCGAGATCCCGCGGGCGACCATCATCACCTGGACGTGGTACAGCAGCTGCGAGATCTCCTCGGCGGCGGCTTCCTTGCCCTCGTACTCGGCGGCCATCCAGACCTCGGCGGCCTCTTCGACGACCTTCTTGCCGATCGCATGGACGCCCTTGTCCACCAGTTCCGCGGTGCGGGAGGTGGCCGGGTCGCCGTTCGCGGCCTTGAGCTGGAGCTCGGCGAAGAGCTCTTCGAAGGTTTTGTTCGCCATGATGGTCCTAAGAGTACGGGGTGTGAAGGGGCGGGCGCGCAGCGCCTCCAATGAGGGGTGGTGGCCGGGCGACGGGTGGGAACTCAGCGCCAGGGTTCGCTGACCGTGCGCAGCGTGGTCGCGGTGGCGACGGCGGCGGTGACCGCCTCGTGCCCCTTGTCCTCGGTGGAGCCCTCGAGGCCGGCGCGGTCCAGCGCCTGCTCCTCGTTGTCGCAGGTCAGCACGCCGAAGCCGACGGGTACGCCGGTGTCGATGGAGACCCGGGTGAGGCCGTTGGTCACGCCCTGGCACACATACTCGAAGTGCGGGGTACCGCCCCGGATGACGACGCCGAGCGCGACGATGGCATCGTAACCGCGTCCGGCGAGCACCTTCGCCACCACCGGCAGTTCGAAGCTGCCGGGGACACGCAGCAGCGTGGGCTCGTCGATGCCGAGCTCATGCAGGGCGCGCAGGGCGCCGTCGACGAGACCGTCCATGATCTTCTCGTGCCACTGTGCCGCGATCACGGCGACCCGGAGGTCGCCGCAGTTCTTCACGCTGAGGACGGGTGCGCCCTTGCCGCTCATTTCTCTCCTCGGTCCTTGAACGCTCTGACTTACTGGTTGCCGCAGGTGGATGCCTTGGAGGCATCGAGCCACGGCAGGTCGTGCCCCATCCGGTCGCGCTTGGTGCGCAGGTACCGGAGGTTGTGTTCGCCGGCCTGGACGGGCATGGGCTCGCGCCCCTGGATCTTCAGTCCGTGCCTGACCAGTGCGGCGGTCTTCTCGGGGTTGTTGGTCATCAGCCGCAGGCTGCGGACGCCGAGGTCGACGAGGATCTGGGCGCCGGCCGCGTAGTCCCGGGCGTCGGCGGGCAGGCCGAGCTCCAGGTTGGCGTCGAGGGTGTCACGGCCGCGCTCCTGGAGCTCGTACGCGCGCAGCTTGGACATCAGCCCGATGCCCCGGCCCTCGTGACCGCGCAGGTAGACCACGACGCCTCGGCCGGCTTCGGTGATGCGCTCCATGGAGGCCTGGAGCTGGGGTCCGCAGTCGCAGCGCAGCGAGTGGAAGATGTCGCCGGTCAGGCACTCGGAGTGGACCCGGACCAGGAGGTCCTCGCCGTCGCCGAGGTCGCCGTGGACGAGGGCGATGTGCTCGACGCCGTCGACGGTGGACCGGTAGCCGTAGGCGGTGAAGTCGCCGTGGGCGGTGGGCAGGGCGACCTCGGCCTCGCGGCGGACGGTCGGCTCGCTGGAGCGGCGGTAGGCGATCAGGTCCTCGATGGAGATGATCGTCAGGCCGTGCTTGCGGGCGAAGGGGATCAGCTCGGGCAGGCGGAGCATCACCCCGTCCTCGCCGGCGATCTCGACGATCGCGCCGGCGGGGCGCAGGCCGGCCAGCCGGACGAGGTCGACGGCGGCCTCGGTGTGGCCGTTGCGGGCCAGGACGCCGCCTTCCTTGGCGCGCAGCGGGAAGATGTGGCCGGGGCGGACGAAGTCGCCGGGCTCGTGCGCGCCGTCGGCGAGCATCCGCAGGGTGGTGGCGCGGTCGGCGGCGGAGATGCCGGTGGTGACTCCGTACGCGGGGCCGGCGTCGACGGAGACGGTGAACGCGGTCCGCATCGACTCGGTGTTGTGGTCGACCATCTGCGGCAGCTGGAGGCGCTCCAGCTCGTCGGCCTCCATGGGCGCGCAGATCAGGCCGCGGCACTCGCTCATCATGAAGGCGACGATCTCGGGGGTGGCCTTCTCGGCGGCGATGACGAGGTCGCCCTCGTTCTCGCGGTCCTCGTCGTCGACGACGACGACGGGGCGGCCGGCGGCGATGTCACTGATGGCCTGCTCGACGGGGTCGAGGGCGAGGTCGGCGTCCCAGAGGGAGAGAGAACTCATGCGGGTGTTCCTTCCAGAACCGGAGCCGTACGGGAACGGAGCCACCAGTCGCGCATACCCCACAGGACAAGCGCGCCGTAGATGACGTAGACGAAGCCGGAGAAGGCGAGGCCGCTGTTGAAGGCGAGCGGCACGCCCACCAGGTCGACCAGGAGCCAGGCGAACCAGAACTCGACCAGTCCGCGGGCCTGGGCGACCATCGCGACGAGGGTGCCGACGAAGATGTACGCGTCGGCCCAGGGGCTCCAGGAGAGCGAGGGGTACGCGGTGAACAGGCCGCCGACGGCGAGGGTGCCGAGGGCCGCGCCGCCCAGCAGCAGCCCGCGCTCCTTCCAGGTGGCGAAGCGGACGGCGATGGAGCCGTCCTGGGCCTGCTGTCGGCCGCGGCTCCACTGGTGCCAGCCCCAGGCGGCGACGCCGATGACCAGGACCTGCTTGCCGACGCCGCCGGTGAGGTGGGCGGAGGCGTAGGCGCCGACGAGGATCAGACCGGAGAGCAGCTGGGCCGGCCAGGTCAGCACGGAGCGCCGCCAGCCCAGGGCCAGGGCGATGAGTCCGATGGTGTTGCCGATCATGTCGGACCACAGGATGTGCTGGCCGAGGACGGTGAACGCCTCGGAGTTCAGCCAGTTCACTTGAGGCTCTCCTGGGCGTTGGGGCCGAGCAGCCGCTCGACGTACTTGGCGATGACGTCGACCTCGAGGTTGACGGGGTCGCCGCTCTGCTTGATGCCCAGCGTGGTCAGGGCGAGGGTGGTGGGGATGAGGCTGACCGTGAAGTGGTCGGCCGCGGCGTCGACGACGGTGAGGCTGATGCCGTCGACCGTGATCGAGCCCTTCTCGACGACGTAGCGGGAGAGCTGCGCGGGGAGCGAGATCTTGACGATCTCCCAGTTCTCGGAGGGGGTCCGGTCCAGGACGGTGCCGACGCCGTCGACGTGGCCCTGCACGATGTGGCCGCCGAGGCGCTCGCCGACGGCCATCGGGCGTTCGAGGTTGACCCGGGAGCCGGGCTCCAGTGCGCCGAGGCTGGAGCGCTTCAGCGTCTCGGCCATCACGTCGGCGGTGAACTCGCCGTCCGCCGCCTCCACGACCGTGAGACAGACACCGTTGACGGCGATGGAGTCGCCGTGCTTGGCGTCTTCCGTGACCAGGGGGCCGCGCAGGCGGAAGCGGGAGGCGTCCGCCAGCTTCTCGACGGCGGTGACCTCGCCCAGTTCTTCGACGATTCCGGTGAACACGCTCAGGCTCCCTTGGGGGTGGCGGTGATTCGCAGGTCGGGGCCGATGCGGACGGCCTCGGTCACTTCGAGGCGCAGCGCATCGGAGATGGTGGTGATTCCGGCGTCGGCGAGGGCGGTGGGGCCCGCGCCGAGGAGGGCCGGGGCGAGGTAGCCGACGATCTGGTCGACGGCGCCGGCGCGGACGAAGGCGCCGGCCAGGGTCGGCCCGCCTTCGAGGAGGACGGAGCGGACGCCCTGCTGGTGGAGCGCCGCGAGGAGTTCGGGGATGTCGAGTCCGCCGCCGGGTGCGCGGGTCAGCCGCCAGGTCTCGGGGAAGTGCGCGGTGTCCTCGACGGGGATGTCGTCGGCCACGGCGATCACGGTGCGGGCCGCGTCGTCGAGGACGCGGGCGCCGGGCTTCACGGCGGTGGCGTCGGTGTCGACGACGACCCGCAGGGGCTGTACGGCTCCCTCGATGCCGCGGACCGCGAGGTGCGGGTCGTCGGCGCGGGCGGTGCCCGAGCCGACGATCACGGCGTCGGCCTCGGCGCGCAGGCGGTGGACGTCGGCGCGGGACTCGGGCGAGCTGATCCAGCGGCTGGTGCCGTCGGCGGCGGCGATCCGGCCGTCGAGGGTGGCGGCGTACTTCCAGCGGACGAAGGGGCGGCCGAGGCGTACGGAGGTGAGCCAGGCGATGTTGCCCGCCTCGGCCTCGTCCGCGAGCAGGCCGCCGAGCACCTCGGTCCCGGCGGCGCGCAGGGTCTCCGCTCCGCCCGTGGCCTGCGGGTTGGGGTCGCCGACCGCGTACACGACCCGGCGAACCCCGGCCTCGATCAAGGCCTGGGCGCAGGGGCCGGTGCGGCCGGTGTGGTTGCAGGGTTCGAGGGTGACGTAGGCGGTGGCGCCGCGGGCGCGGTCGCCCGCCGCGCGCAGGGCGTGGATCTCGGCGTGCGGTCCGCCGGCGCGCTGGTGGTGGCCCTCGCCGACAATCCGTCCGGTGGCGTCGACGAGGACGCAGCCGACGACGGGGTTGGGGCTGGTGGTGCCGAGTCCGCGGGCGGCGAGCGCGATGGCTCGGCGCATGGCGTCGATGTCGGCCGCTGTGGCCACCGGGTCCTCCTGCCTCTTCGGGCACGGACTCCGGGGCTGTCGATGACGACAGAGAAGCGGGTACGACACGTCACGGGGGATGCCGAGGCCGCCGCCACCGGTCACCAATGACGGCGACCAGCGTCGATACGGCCGGCACACCACTGGGGTGTCACCCGCCGCGCACTGCCTCCCATCCGGACTTTCACCGTCGGTCCAGGAATTTCACCTGGTCAACCGGCCGCTGGCTGCGGACGGGTCGCGGACTATACCGCCGGTTCGGAATTACACCGACCCCGGAGTGCGCTGCTGCTGATACAGGGCCAGTCTGCCACGTCGCCGCGTCGGCCATGCGGGTGAGGGGCTGTGGGCTGGCTCACAGGCCCCTCCATCGGCCCCACTTTGGTCCAGACCTATTGACCGACTGGTCTAGTCCTCTTAATCTCTGCGTCACCTCCGAAGGTACGGGCCTGAGGTGTGCGCACATCTGGGCCCAACACGACCCACCGCACGACCAGTTGTGTTTGCCGCCCTCCCCTATCCCCAGGAGGACCGATCGTGTTGTCCCCCACCAGAGCGAGAGCTTCGCTGCTCGCCTCCGGCGCGGCCGTCGCCGGACTGCTGCTCAGCTCGCTCGCCGGCGGTGTCTCGCACGCCGCCGACCAGGAGAGCTGTCGCCCCGACGGCCTCTACAAGACACCCGGTGTCGACGTGCCGTACTGCTCGGTCTACGACACCGAGGGGCGCGAGAAGATGGGCGCGGACCACCAGCGCCGTGTCATCGGCTACTTCACGGGCTGGCGCACCGGAAAGAACGGCGAGCCCGCCTATCTGGCCAACAACATCCCGTGGGACAAGATCACCCACATCAATTACGCCTTCGGGCACGTCGGCGGCGACAACAAGCTGTCCGTGGGCCCCGACGGCGCGGACAACGCCGCCACCGGGATGACCTGGCCCGGTGTCGCGGGCGCCGAGATGGACCCGGCCCTGCCGTACAAGGGCCACTTCAATCTGCTGAACAAATTCAAGAAGCAGCACCCCGATGTCAAGACGCTGATCTCGGTGGGCGGATGGGCCGAGACCGGCGGCTACTTCGACGCCAGCGGCAACCGGGTGAACTCCGGCGGCTTCTACTCGATGGCCACCAACGCCGACGGTTCGGTCAACCAGGCCGGGATCGACACCTTCGCGGACTCGGCCGTCGCGTTCGTCAAGAAGTACGGCTTCAACGGTGTCGACATCGACTACGAATACCCGACGACGATGAAGGACGCCGGCAACCCGCTGGACTGGCAGCTCGCCAACAGCCGCCGCGCCGGGCTGGTCAAGGGCTACGCCGCGCTGATGAAGACGCTGCGCGAGAAGCTGGACCGGGCGGGCGCCGCCGACGGCAGGCACTACCTGCTCACGGTCGCCGCGCCGTCCTCCGGCTATCTGCTGCGCGGCATGGAGACCTTCCAGGTCCAGAAGTACCTGGACTACGTCAACATCATGTCCTACGACCTGCACGGCGCCTGGAACGAGTACGTCGGCCCCAACGCCTCGCTCTTCGACGACGGCAAGGACGGGGAGCTCGCGGCCGCGAACGTCTACGGCAGCCAGCAGTACGGCGGGATCGGCTACCTCAACACCGACTGGGCGTACCACTACTTCCGTGGCTCGATGCCGGCCGGCCGTATCAACATCGGCCTGCCGTACTACACCCGCGGCTTCAAGAACGTGCAGGGCGGCACGGACGGACTGTGGGGCAAGGCGCCCGCGGCCACCTGCCCGGCCGGCGCGGGCCTGACCAAGTGCGGTGACGGCGCCGTCGGGATCGACAACCTGTGGCACGACAAGGACACGGCGGGCAAGGAGTCGCCGGCCGGCTCCAACCCGATGTGGCACGCCAAGAACCTGGAGAAGGGTGTCGTCGGCGACTACGTCACGCGGTACGGCTTCCCGGCGGACACCAGGCTGACCGGCACCTACGCCCGTAAGTACGACTCGACACTGGTCGCGCCGTGGCTGTGGAACGCCGAGAAGAAGGTCTTCCTCTCCACCGAGGACGAGCAGTCGGTGGCGGCCAAGGCCGACTACGTGATCGACCGCGGTATCGGCGGCACGATGGTCTGGGAGATGGCCGGCGACTACGACTGGAACGCCGCCAAGGGCCAGTACGAGATGGGCGACACGCTCACCACGCTGATGTACGACAAGTTCAGGTCGGCGAGTCCGTACGGCGCGAAGAAGTCCAACGCGGCCCTGCCGACCGAAGCGGTGGACGTGGGCGTGGAGTTCACCGACTTCAAGCTGGGCGACTCCAACTACCCGCTGACCCCCAAGATCAAGATCACCAACAACACGAAGACCGCGCTGCCGGGCGGCACGGAGTTCCAGTTCGACTACGCCACCGCCGCGCCGAACAACGCGTCCGACCAGTCCGGCTTCGGCACGAAGGTGATCAGCAGCGACCACACGGGCAGCAACGTGGGCGGTCTGAAGGGCGACTTCCACCGGGTGTCCCTGAAGCTCCCGGCCTGGCAGTCGCTTGCCCCCGGCGCCTCGGTCGACCTGGCGTTCAACTACTACCTGCCGGTGTCCACGCCGTCGAACTGGACCGTGACCGTCGGCGGGAAGAAGTACGCCCTCACCGGCGACCTGGCGCGCGGCACGAGGGTGGTCGAGCCCGGCACGGACCCCGGCCCGTCCCCTGACCCGACGAACCCGACGCCCACCCCGACCCCGGGCGCCTGCACGGCCCCCGCGTGGAGCGCGGCGGCCGAGTACGGCGGCGGCACGACCGTCTCCCACAAGGCGCACACATGGAAGGCGAAGTGGTGGACGAAGGGCGAGGAGCCCGGCACCACCGGTGAGTGGGGGGTGTGGCAGGACCTGGGCGCCTGCTGATCCCGTACGAACCGCACGAAACGCCCGGCGGCGGTTCACGGCCCTTGCCGTCGCCGGGTCCGCGCCCCTCTGCCACGCTGCTGGGGTGAGCACGATTCTGGTGACCGGCGGCACCGGCACCCTCGGGCGGTTGACGACCGTACGCCTGCGGGCCGAGGGCCACGAGGTGCGCGTGCTGAGCCGGCACGCCGAGACGTACCCCGTCGATCTGCGTACGGGCGACGGCCTGGACGCCGCCCTCGACGGGGTGGACACGGTCGTGCACTGCGCGAGCGCGCCGCGCGGCGACGAGCGGGCGGCCCGGCAGTTGGTCGCGGCGGCGCGACGGGCCGGTGTGGGGCATCTGGTCTACATCTCGATCGTCGGGGTGGACCGGGTGCCCCTCGGCTATTACGGGGCCAAACGCGCCGTCGAGCGGCTGGTCGAGGAGTCGGGCCTTGGCTTCACCCTGCTGCGCACGACCCAGTTCCACGATCTGGTGCTGCGGCTGCTGCGCGGCATGGCCCGCTCGCCGCTGATGCCCGTGCCGGCCGGGGTGCCGGTGCAGCCGGTGGAGGCCGAGGAGGTGGCCGCCCGGCTGTCCGAGCTGGCCATGGGCCCGCCCGCCGGGCGGGTGCCGGAGATGGGCGGCCCGCAGATCCTGACCTTCCACGACCTGGCCGAGCTGTATCTGTGGGCGAGTGGCCGCAGCCGGGTGCGCGTGCCGTTCACCCTGCCGGGCGCGACGTTCACGGCGCTGCGGCGGGGCGGCCTCCTGACCCCCGAACGGCGGGTGGGACTGCGGACCTTCACCGAATTCCTGGCCCGGTCTCAGGTGGGTTCCGGCTAGGCGTCGATGGCCCGCGGCCTCAGCCGGCCGCCGGGAACAGTGCGTCCTGGGCCGCGTCGCGGGCGGCCAGCAGCGCGCCGCGCAGGACGGCGGTGTCGCCGAGGGCGGTGGCGCGGACCTCGGTGCGCAGCGGCGAGAGGGCGGCCAGCCGCTCCTCGACGCGGGCCGCCAGGGCCGCGCCGCCCGCGTGACCGGTCTCCCCCGCGAGGACCACACACCCGGGGTCCAGGACCGAGACGACGGCGGCCGCGCCGACGGCGAGGCGCTCGGCGAGCGCGTCGAGGAACGGGCCGTCGCCGGAGGCCAGGGCCGCGCCGGGGGCCAGCCCGTGGCGTACGGCCAGCGCGTCGACCGCGGCCGCGCACACCAGCTCGTGGAAGCCGCCGTCGCAGCCGGTCGCCGAGGGCAGCCCGGAGGTGCCCGGCACCGGCAGGAAACCGATCTCACCGGCGCCGCCCGAGGCCCCGCGCCGCAGCCGGCCGTCCAGGACGACGGCCGCGCCGACGCCCTGCCCCAGCCACAGCAGGACGAAGGTGTCGCAGTCGCGCGCGGCGCCCAGCCGCTGTTCGGCGACCGCGGCCAGATTGGTCTCGTTCTCGACGAGGACCGTGGCGGGCAGCCGTTCCTGGAGCGCGGGAACCAGCCGCCGGTGCCAGGCGGGCAGTCCCGAGGAGTCGTTGAGCTGCCCCGTCGCGGGGTCGATCAGCCCGGGCGCTCCGACGCCGACGCTGTGCAGCCGCTCGACGCCGGCCTCCTTCGTCGTGCGCTCCAGCAGGGCGACGGCCTGTTCGACGGCCCCTTCCGTGGCCGTGCCGCCGCCGATGGGCAGGGCCGCCTCGGCCAGGGTGGTGCCGAGCAGGTCGGCGACGACGACGGAGACTCCGCCGGTGCGTACGTCGAGCGCGGCGAGGTGGGCCCGGTCGGCGACGATGCCGTACAGCTTGGCGTTGGGGCCGCGGCGCTGCTCGCCCGATTCGCCCACCACCTTGACCAGGCCCGAGCCCTGGAGCCGTTCCACCAGGTCGGCGACGGTGGGCCGGGAGAGGCCGGTGAGCGTCTTGAGCTGAGTGGCCGTCAGCGGACCCTCGTCCTGGAGCAGCCGCAGGGCGAAGCGGTCGTTGATGGCCCGGGCGGTGCTCGGTGATGCGGGCATGCCGGGAATCCTCTCAGATCACCCTGGAGCGGCTCGGGCACTCCTTCGAGAAGCGCTCTATTTATCAGGCAGGGTTCCTGATAGTTTACGGCCCGCACGGCGGCATGGTTCGGTTTCCGGGGAGGGCGCATGGCGGGCGAGGCCCAGTTCGGCAAGGAACTGTTCGGTACGGAGCGGCTGCGGCGGGCGAGGTTCGCCGTCGCCGCGATCTTCTGCGTGCACGGCTCGGTCACCGGCAGCTTCGCCACCCGCATCCCGTGGATCCAGGAGCACGCGGGCGTCAGCCCGGGCCAGCTCGGGCTCGCCCTCGCCTTCCCGGCGATCGGCGCCTCGCTCGCGATGCCGCTGGCCGGGGCGGTCAGCCACCGCTTCGGGGCGCGTGCCGCGCTGCGCGGCCTGCTCGTGCTGTGGACGCTCTCGCTGACGCTCCCCTCGCTCGCCCCGAACCTCTACGGGCTGTGCGCGGCGCTCTTCGTGTACGGCGCGACGTCCGGGATGTCGGACGTGGCCATGAACGCGCTCGGCGTCGAGGTCGAGAACCGCATGGAGCGGTCGATCATGTCGAGTCTGCACGGCATGTGGAGCGCGGGCGCGCTGATCGGCTCGGCGGGCGGCACGCTCGCCGCGCATCTGGGCGCCGACGCCCGGCTGCACCATCTCCTCGCGGCGCTCGTGCTGACCGTGCTCGGCGTGGTGTTCTGCCAGGGCGTCCTGGACCTGCGCAGCGCGCCGGACGAGGCACCGCCGCCGCGCTTCGCGCTGCCGCCGAAGTCGGCGCTGGTCATCGGCGCCATCGGCTTCTGCGGGGTCTTCGCGGAGGGCGCGAGCCTGGACTGGTCGGCCGTCTACCTCAAGGACGAGCTCGGAACGTCGGCCGGTCTGGCGGCCGCTTCCACGACGGCGTTCGCGCTGACAATGGCGGTGGCACGGCTGGTGGGCGACCGGGTGGTCGACCGGTTCGGCGCGGCGCGGACCGTACGGGTCGGGGGCGTGGCGGCGACGGCGGGCGGGGTCATGGTGGTCACCGCCGCCCATCCGGCCCTGGCCATGGCCGGGTTCGGGCTGATCGGCCTCGGTGTGGCCGTGGTCGTGCCGCTCGCCTTCGCGGCGGCGGCCCGCAGCGGCCCGAACCCCAGCCAGGCCATCGCGGGCGTCGCCACGATCACGTACACCTCGGGCCTGATCGCCCCCTCGGCGATCGGCGGGCTGGCGGACGTGACCTCGCTGGTGGTGTCCTTCGGGCTGGTGACGCTGCTCACCTTCGGGCTGGTGCTGGGCGCGGGGGTGCTGCGGCCCGGTGGCCGCGGGAGCGTACCGGCCGACAAGGCGCAGACCACCGCCCCGCGCTGACGGGCGCATGACCACTCAAGGGCCCGCCGGCCCCGCACTACCATGGCCGCTGATCGCTTTTCGGCCACCTCCGGCCGGCGGAATCCTCAGAAGTGGAGCCACCCCATGAACCTCGGCGTGCGCTGGACCCTGCACGGCGACGGACGAACACCCGCCCCCGGAGCCGTCGTACGGCCCGACGAGCGGCTGTCCTGGCCCCGTACGGTCGGCCTCGGTGCCCAGCACGTGGTGGCGATGTTCGGGGCGTCGTTCGTCGCCCCGGTGCTCATGGGCCTCGACCCCAACCTCGCGATCATGCTCTCCGGGGTCGCGACGATCATCTTCCTGCTGGCCACCCGAGGCACCGTCCCCAGCTACCTGGGCTGCTCGCTGTCGTTCGTCGGCGTGGCCGCGGCGATCCGGGCCTCCGGCGGCACCAGCGCCACGGTCACCGGCGCGGTCCTCGTCGTGGGCGTGGTCCTCTTCCTGGCCGGCCTGGCCGTACGGCGCTTCGGCGCCCGGATCATCCACGCCGCCATGCCGCCCGTGGTGACCGGCGCGGTGGTCATGCTCATCGGCTTCAACCTGGCGCCGGTGACCGCGGCCACGTACTGGCCGCAGGACCAGTGGACCGCCCTGCTCGTGATGCTCTTCACCGGTCTCGCCGTGGTGGCGCTGCGCGGCTTCTGGTCCCGGATCGCGATCTTCCTCGGTCTGGTCTTCGGCTACGCCATTTCCTGGGTCTTCGACCTGGTCTTCGGAAAGATCCACTCGATGGGTCCGGGCGGGCAGGTCACCGACCACTGGCGGCTCGACCTCTCCGGCGTCGCCAAGGCCGACTGGATAGGGCTGCCCAGCTTCCACGGCCCCAGCTTCGAATGGTCGGCGATCCTGGTCGCCCTGCCCGTGGTCATCGCGCTGATCGCCGAGAACGCCGGACACGTCAAGGCCGTCGGCGAGATGACCGGCGACCCGCTGGACGACAAGCTCGGTACGGCGATCGCCGCCGACGGCGCCGCCTCGATGCTGTCGACCGCGGTGGGCGGCCCGCCGAACACCACGTACTCCGAGAATATCGGCGTCATGGCCGCCACCCGCGTCTACTCCACCGCCGCCTACTGGGCCGCGGCCGGTTTCGCGCTGCTCTTCGGCCTCTGCCCCAAGTTCGGCGCGGTGGTCGCCGCGATCCCCGGCGGTGTCCTCGGCGGTATCACCGTGATCCTCTACGGCATGATCGGCCTGCTCGGCGCCCAGATCTGGATCAACTCCGCGGTGGATCTGCGCAATCCGCTCAACCTCGTGCCGGCCGCCGCGGGCATCATCATCGGCGTCGGCGGGGTGAAGCTCACCTTCACCGACACCTTCGAGCTCGGCGGGATCGCGCTCGGCACCCTCGTCGTGATCACCGGCTACCACGTCCTGCGGGCCTTCGCCCCGGCACACATGAAGGAGCAGGAGCCGCTGCTCGACTCCGGCACGTCCACGTACGACAGCGAGGACGGCGACACCGCCCGGCGGTAATCCGTTCCGGGCGAAGCCGGGCCGCGTACTTCTCGCGGGGCCCGGCTGCTGGGACGCTGCCCCCATGACGCTGAGCGAACAGTTCACGACGGTCGACGCGGTGGTGGTGCGGATGCGTGCCTTCCGCGCCGCGTGGCACCCCGAGGACGGGGTCGCGGTCTTCAACCGGGTCTATCTGACCGTCACGGAAGAGATCGGGCAGGCCGTCACGGACGGCGTCTTCCCCGACCGGCGGGCCGCCTCCGCCCTCGGCGTCACCTTCGCCGCGCGCTATCTGGCGGCGGTCGACGCGGCCGCGACCGGGGGCCGGGCGCCCGCCTGCTGGCGGCCACTGCTGCAGTACCGCCGCCATCCCGGCGTACGTCCCCTGCAGTTCGCCCTCGCCGGCATCAACGCGCACATCGGCCACGACCTGGCCCTGGCCGTGGTCGACACCTGCCGGGCGCTGGGCTGCCGGCCCGCCGACCTGGAGGACGAGTTCGACCGGGTCGGCGACATCCTCGCCCTGCTGGAGGAACGGATCCGCGAGGAGCTGATGCCCGGCCCCGACCTGCTGGAGGTCGCCGACCCGCTCACCCACTTGCTGGGGTGCTGGAGCCTGGAGCGCGCCAGGGACGGGGCCTGGCTCGCGGCCCGCTCGCTGTGGCAGCTGCGCCGGCTGCCCGACCTTGCCGAGGAGTTCACCGAACGCCTCGACCGGTCGGTCGGGCTGGTGGGACGCATGCTGCTCACGCCCCTCGCCCCACGCCGCTGACGCCGGCCTCAGCCCCTGCGGGTATGGAAACGGGCCGCCGCCGCGCCCAGGGGAAGGCACGACGACGGCCCGGGTCAGGGGGCCGGGGAGGGTCAGTCCTCCGGCAGCTCCACCGGCGCGATCTCGTCGTAGACGTCACCCGGGCCCGGGTTGGTCGCGTCGGTGCCGCCGCCGAGGTGGTGCATGACGCCCCACACGGCGTTCAGCGCGGTCTGGATGGCGCCCTCGGCCCAGCCGGCGGTCCAGGAGATGTCGTCACCCGCGAGGAAGATGCCCCGCTTGTCCTCGGGCAGCCGGTCCTGCATGAAGTGCGTGAACAGACGACGCTGGTAGCGGTAGTGGCCCGGCAGGTTCGCCTTGAACGCGCCCATGAAGTAGGGCTCGTTCTCCCAGGACACGGTCACCGGGTTGCCGATGATGTGCTTGCGGATGTCGACCTTCGGGTAGATCTCGCCGAGCGACTTCAGCATGACCTCCATCCGCTCCTGCGCGGACAGCGGCAGCCACTTGAGGCTGTCGTCGCACCAGGTGTACGAGAGGCAGATGACGGCAGGCTTGTCCGGGCCGTCGTCCAGGAGGTACGTACCGCGGGTCATCCGGTCCGTCAGCGTCATCGACATGACGTCACGGCCGGTCTCCTCGTCCTTGTCCAGCCAGAACGGCCGGTCGACCGGGACGAACAGCTTGGACGACTCCATGTAGTGGGTGCGCTCGATCGCCGTCCAGTGGTCGATCGGGAAGAGCGAGTCGTCGCACTCGATCTTCGACAGCAGCATCCACGACTGCGCGGTGAAGATCGCGGCACGGTACGTGCGGATGTCGCCGTTCGCGTCGGTGACCGTGATCCCGTTCCCGGCGGTGCGGCCCAGGCGGGTGACGGCCGGCTTCGGCGCACCGTCGTGCAGCGAGGAGAGCGAGGTGCCCTGCGCCCAGTGCACGATCTTCTGCGGCTCGCGCTCCCACAGGCGCAGCGGCAGCTGCTGGGAGCCGCCCACGATGCCGCGGTGGTGGTCGTCGGCCTCGGTGTAGACGACGCGCAGGATCTCCAGGATGGAGTTGGGGAAGTCGGTGTCCCAGCCGCCGGTGCCGAAGCCGACCTGGCCGAAGATCTCGCGGTGACGGAAGGACTTGAAGGCCTCCGACTCGCACAGGAAGCCGTAGAAGGTCTGGTTGTCGAGCTTCTCGACGAGCTTCGACCAGATCTCGCGGATGCGCGGGACGTCCCGCTCGCGCATCGCCTGGTTCATGTCGGAGAAGTCGGCGCCCTCGTCCAGGCAGGCGTTCCAGGCGTTCATCACGTCGCGGTAGACCTGCGGCAGGTCGTCGACGGTGACCGCGTAGTGCGACTCGCCCTTGAGGTCGACGACGGTCGAGGGGGTCGACTCGGCCAGCGGGTTCGGGAACGGCCGGGTCTCCAGGCCCACCAGGTCGATGTAGTGCTGGAGCGCGGTGGAGGAGGGCGGGAAGCGCATCGCGCCCATCTCGGCGGTCAGCGACGGGTCGCAGCCGTCGAAGCCGACCGTGCGCAGCCGGCCGCCGATCTGGTCGGCCTCGTAGACGACGGGCTTGAGGCCCATCTTCATCAGCTCGTACGCGGCCACGATGCCGGAGAGCCCGCCACCGATGACGGCGACCTCGGTGCCGTGCTCGGTCGCGGGTATCTGGCCGAGCCCGGCCGGGTGGGCCAGGAAGTCGTCGTAGGCGTACGGGAAGTCCGGACCGAACATGGTGATCGGCGGCTGACCGTCGCTGTGGGGGACGGCGGTGGTGGGCACCGTGGACGTCATGGGGTACGGACTCCTTGCACGGACTACGGGGGGGAGGGAGGAGGCTGGGGACCGGCTCAGATCAGGGAGCCGTAGAGGCCGGGGCGGCGGTCCCGCAGATAGGGGTTGTTCGCCCGGGAGGCGGCCAGGAACTCGGGGTCGACGTCCCCGACGACCAGGTCCTCGCCGCGGCCGGCGCGGGCCCGGGCGGTGCCGTCGGGGCCGGCGAGGGTGGACAGGCCGACGAACTCGAACTCGCCCTCGGGGCCGGTCCGGTTCACGTACGCCACGTACATCTGGTTCTCGAAGGCCCGGACCGGGACGACCGACTCGGCGACGAACTGGAAGGGGTGCATCTGCGCGGTGGGCACCAGCAGCAGATCGGTGCCGGCGAGCGCGTGCGAGCGGACGTTCTCGGGGAACTCGACGTCGTAGCAGATCATCAGGCCGAGCTTCAGGCCGTCCAGCTCGGCCTGGACGACGGACTGCTCACCGGGGGTGAACCACTTCTGCTCGAAGCAGCCGAAGAGGTGGGTCTTGCGGTAGTTCGCCAGCCGGGTGCCGTCGGCGCCGATGAGCTGCGCGGAGTTGTAGAGGGTCTCCTCGTCGGCCGGGTCGCGCTCGGGGTAGCCGTAGACGATCGCCAGGCCGTGGCGTACGGCGATGGCGGCGACGGCCCGGGAGCCGGAGCCGTCGGCGGTCTCGGCGAGCCGGGGCAGGTCATCGTCGATCGCGTACCCGGTGAGGAAGAGCTCGGGGGTCACCAGCAGCCGTGCCCCGGTCCGCGCGGCACGGGCGGCCGCGTCGTCGAGGGCCGCGAGGTTCGCGGAGACGTCACCGGGCCGTCCGGAGCTCTGGAGCAGGGCGGTGCGCAGCGGCGGCATCGGCAGACCTCAGTCGGGTGAAGGAAGGCGTACGGGAGACGTCAAAACCGTACGGTTTGCGCTTCGATCCGGACAAGGCGCGACCGTTGCGGACCGACCGTCGAACTGTTGCGCTGTTGTGGGCCATCGCGGTGATTCATTGCGCGCGCCTCCACCGCAGGCGGGAGGCGGCCTGAAACACGTCCGCCCCGGGCCGGGGAGGCCCAGGGCGGACGGGGTACGAGACGGTGCTACGCGGGCGAACCGGAGGAGAAACGCCGCAGCAGCGGCGAGAGCACCAGGACGGACTTGGTGCGCTCCACGAACGGCTCGCCCGCGATCCGCTCCAGCACGCGCTCGAAGTGGCGCATGTCCGAGGCGAAGACCTGGACGACCGCGTCCGCCTCACCGGTGACGGTGGACGCGGACACAACCTCCGGATACCTCTCCAGGCCGCGACGGATGTCGTCGGGAGAGGTGTTGTGGCGACAGTAGATCTCGACGAACCCCTCGGTCTCCCAGCCCAGCGCCGCCGGGTCCACCCGGACGGTGAAGCCGGTGATGGCCCCCTCGGCCCGCAGCCGGTCCACCCGGCGCTTGACCGCCGGTGCGGAGAGTCCGACCATCGAGCCGATGTCGGCGTAGGAGCGGCGGGCGTCCTCCGCCAGGGCGTGCACGATGCGTTCGTCGAGGTCGTTGAGTCGCACTACGGGTGGATCACTTCTCTGCCGTGGCCAATCGGGAGCGGCGCATGCCGTACACGAAGTAGACCACGAGACCGACGGCCATCCAGATTCCGAAGTACACCCAGGTGATCATGTCGAGGCTGTACATGCTGTAGCCGCAGCACAGGAACCCGAGGACGGGGAACACGGGACCGAACGGCACCTTGAAGCTGCGGTCGAGGCCCGGCTTGGTGTAGCGGAGCACCACGACCGCGATGTTGACCAGGGCGAAGGCGAAGAGCGTACCGATGCTGGTGGCGTTGACCAGCTCGCCGAGCGGGACGGCGGCGGCGAGGATGCCGCAGAACAGCGAGACGATCACGGTGTTGACGCGCGGCGTGCCCGTCTTGGGGTTGACCTTGCCGAAGACCTTGGGCACCAGGCCGTCGCGGGACATCGCGAAGAGGATGCGGGTCTGGCCGTAGAGCACGGTGAGGACGACGCTGGCGATCGAGATGACCGCGCCGGCGGCGAGCAGGGTACCCCAGAAGCTCTGGCCGGTGACGTCGTTCATGATCGCGGCGAGGGAGGCCTCGGAGCCTTCGAACTTCTTCCAGTCCCAGGCGCCCACGGCGACGGCCGCGACCAGCACGTACAGCGCGGTGACGATGACCAGCGACAGCATGATCGCGCGCGGCAGGTCCCGCTTGGGGTTCTTGGCCTCCTCACCGGCGGTGGAGGCGGCGTCGAAGCCGATGTACGAGAAGAACAGGATGGCTCCGGCCGCGCCGATGCTGGTCGCGCCCAGCGGCATGAAGTCGGAGTAGTTGCCGGCCTTGAAGCCCATGAAGCCGATGGTGCAGAACAGCACGAGCGCGGCGATCTTGACGACCACCATGATCGTGTTGGCGCGGGCCGACTCCTTGGCTCCGCCGAGCAGGAAGATCATCGCCAGCATCACGACGATCAGCGCCGGCAGGTTGAATATCCCGCCGTCACCGGGCGGCGCGGAGAGCGCCGCCGGCAGGGTCACACCGATCGTGCCGTCGAGCAGCTCGTTGAGGTAGTCGCCCCAGCCGACCGCCACCGCGGCGACGGACACGCCGTACTCCAGGAGCAGGCACCAGCCGCAGATCCAGGCGACGACTTCGCCCATCGTTGCGTAAGCGTACGAATACGAAGAGCCCGCGACCGGGATGGTGCCCGCCAGCTCGGCGTACGACAGCGCCGAGAAGAGCGCCGTGAGCCCTGCGAAGACGAAGGCGACCGTGACGGCCGGGCCGGCCAGCGGAACGGCCTCGCCGAGGACGACGAAGATGCCGGTGCCGAGCGTGGCACCGATGCTGATCATGGTCAGCTGCCACATGGAGAGCGTGCGGCGGAGCGAACCGCCTTCACCCTGCCCACCCTCTTCGACCAGCCGTTCCACCGGCTTGCGGCGCATCAGCGCGGCGAGCCCGGAGGGCTTGGGGGCCATGTTTTCGGTGGCCGGCGGGGCTGCGCCTTGGTCCAGCACTACGGAGGCTCCTTCATCGCTGCCTGTCGGGGGGAGACGACCGACGGCGGCTCGCGGGCAGGGCGGATCAGCCGCGAGGGATGAGGAAACCGCCGAGCAGGCGGTCGCCGCCACACTTGGTACGAGGCATCACCCTAACGGCACGCGCTTCGCGCTTGTAATGCATCGTTGTTGCGCACCCTCGAATGATCATTGCGCGCTCGGGGCACAGACGGGGAAACATTGCGCCCTGCCGCACGAATCGACACATTGGGCCCCAGGGTGGGACGCGCCCGCCGGGTCCTCGCGGCGGCGCGTAGGAGGCGCCCCCGGCGGGGTAGATGTGACCTTCCGCACTCGAGGATCGGAGGCCCCTGTGAGCTGGCTGGAACCGGAGCCCTTCCTGCGCGGGACGGCCTGGCTGGACGGCGGCCGCGCGGTGCGCGCGGATCCGGCGGACATGGCCCGGCTCCCCTGGGACACGGCCGAGCGGGCGGCGCTGCCGATCGGCGTACGGCTGGAGTTCACCGCCGGACCGGGCACCCGCGCCGTGGAGATCCACTACCGCGCGGCGGTTCCGGAACCGGACGACCGCATGCGGGAGCTGGCGCACTGCTTCGCCCTGTGGGAAGGCGAGCGGCTGCTGCGGGAGTCGTTCACCGCGCCGGCCGAGGAGGCCGTGGCCGTACTCGGACTCCCGCCCCGCCCGGGCCCGTTCACCATCCATCCACCCGAGGCACAGGCACCCGAGATCCTCGGTCTGCGCGGCGTCGGCGGGGCGCTGACGCCCGCCCCCGCGCGCCCGCGCTGGGTGGTGCACGGCGACTCCATCACCGAGGGCTGGTGGTCCACCCGGCCCGCCCGCTCCTGGCCCGCCACCGCCGGCCGGATGCTCGGCCTCGACACGGTCAACCTCGGGTACGCGGGCGCGGCCCGCGGTGAACTGCCCACCGCCGAACAGCTGGCGGGGCTCCCCGCCGATCTGCTCACCCTCGCCTTCGGCACCAACTGCTGGTCCGGGGTCCCGTACAGCGCTCCCCTGCTCCACGAGACGGTCCGCGCCTACGTCCGCCTGATCCGCTCCGGCCATCCGGACGCCCCGCTGCTGCTGGTCTCGCCGGTGCTGCGGCCGGCCGCGGAGAGCGTCCGCAACGCGCTCGGGGCGAGCCTGGCGGAGCTGCGTACGGCGATGGAGGACGCGGCCAGGGAGCTGATGGCCGACGATCCCCGGCTCCTGCTGCTGCCGGGGCTGCCGGTACTCGGACCGGACGACCTCGCGGACGGCCTGCACCCGAACGACGCCGGACACGCCCGCCTGGCGGCCGCGGTGGCCCAAGTGCTGCGCCCGTACGTCTGACGCCCCGCACGGGCCCGTACGTACGACGAAGGCCCCCGCGAGAGAATCGCGGGGGCCTTCGTGCGGGGCTGACTAGCTCCAGCTGGCGTGCAGCGGCTTGCCCTCGGCGTAACCGGCGGCGGACTGGATGCCGACCACGGCCTTCTCCTCGAACTCGGCGAGCGAGCCCGCACCGGCGTAGGTGCAGGAGGAGCGGACACCGGCGATGATCGAGTCGATCAGGTCCTCGACGCCCGGGCGGCCCGGGTCGAGGAACATCCGCGAGGTGGAGATGCCCTCCTCGAACAGCGCCTTGCGGGCGCGGTCGTAGGCCGACTCCTCGCTCGTACGGTTACGGACGGCGCGCGCGGACGCCATGCCGAACGACTCCTTGTACGCGCGCCCCTGGGCGTCGTGCTGGAGGTCGCCCGGGGACTCGTAGGTCCCGGCGAACCAGGAGCCGATCATGACGTTGGAGGCACCGGCGGCGAGCGCCATGGCGACGTCACGCGGGTGACGGACACCGCCGTCGGCCCAGACGTGCTTGCCGTACTTCTTCGCCTCGGCGGCGCACTCGAGTACGGCGGAGAACTGCGGGCGGCCCACGCCGGTCATCATGCGGGTGGTGCACATGGCGCCCGGGCCCACACCGACCTTGATGATGTCCGCGCCGGCCTCGATGAGGTCGCGCACACCCTCGGCGGCGACGATGTTGCCGGCGACGATCGGGACGTGCGGGTCGAGACCGCGGACGGCCTTGATCGCGGAGATCATGGATTCCTGGTGGCCGTGGGCGGTGTCGACCACGATGGTGTCGACCCCGGCGTCCAGGAGCTCCTTGGCCTTGCCGGCCACGTCGCCGTTGATCCCGACGGCGGCGGCGATGCGCAGCTTGCCGTCGGCGTCGGTGGCGGGCGTGTAGAGGGTCGCGCGCAGGGCACCCTTGCGGGTCAGGATGCCGACGAGCTTGCCGTCCTTGTCCACGGCCGGGGCGTAGCGGCGGTTGTGGTGGTCCAGCGTGTTGAACGCCTCGCGCGGGTCGATGTCCGCGTCGAGCAGCAGCAGGTCCTTGGACATGACCTCGGTCAGCTGCGTGAAGCGGTCCACGCCGGAGAGGTCGGCGTCGGTGACGACACCGACGGGCCGGTGCTCCTCGTCGACGACGACACCGGCGTCGTGGGCCCGCTTGGGCAGCAGGGAGAGCGCGTCGGCGACGGTCTGGTGCGGGGCGAGGACGATCGGGGTGTCGAGCACCAGGTGGCGGCTCTTGACCCACGAGATGACGTCGGTGACGACCTCGATCGGGATGTCCTGCGGGATGACGACGAGGCCACCGCGGCGGGCGACGGTCTCGGCCATCCGGCGGCCGGCGATCGCTGTCATGTTGGCGACGACCAGCGGGATCGTCGTGCCCGAACCGTCGGGCGAGGCGAGGTCCACGGCCTGGCGGGAACCCACGGCCGAGTGGCTCGGCACCATGAAGACATCGTCGTACGTGAGGTCGTACGGCGGCTTGACGTCATTGAGGAAACGCACGTGCTGACATCCCAGTCGTTCGGATCGGCCCCTAGGCATTTCAGCCAGGGGAAAAAGCACGTAGTTCATTCTCCCATGCCAGGGCGAAACTACGGCCCGGTCCGAACGTCCAGGTCTTGGAGGTTCCTCTGGGAGGAACCTCCAAGCCGGCCGTCCCTCTACTCGTCCGGGTCGGCGCGCTCCAGGGCCGGGCGCGGGCCCGGCTCGGACTCGGTGAGCAGGAAGTCCGCCGCGGCGGTGTCCGTGACCAGGCTGGTGACCAGGCCGGAGCGGAGCACCGCGCCGATCGCGGCCGCCTTGCGCTGGCCGCCCGCGATGGCGACGACCTCGGGGATCCGGCGGAGCCGGTCCGCCTCGACCGTGATGCACCGCTCCCCCAGGTCGCGCCCGACCCGGCGGCCCTCGGCATCGAAGAGGTGGGCCGACATCTCCGCGGCGACGCCGAGCGAGGCGTAGTGGGCCCGCTCCTCGTCGGTGAGCATGTCGTGGACGGTGGAGATCCCGGGCTCCCAGGAGCCGATGGACACCGCCGCGACGGTGACCTTGTCGAAGTACTCGAAGGCCCGCGCGATCCCCGTCTGGTTGCGCAGGGCAGCCGCCGTCGCCGGGTCCGGCAGCAGCATCGGCGCGTAGATGGGGTGCGCCTCGCCGCCGGAGACCTGGGCGGCCCGCCGTACGGCCTCCACCGAGCCGCGCTCGGCGGTTCCGGCGTCGTACACGCCGGTGAGCTGCACGACCGTGCAGGGCGGCAGCCGGTCGAGCGCCGCCGCCATGTGGATGGTGGAGCGGCCCCACGCCAGTCCGAGGACGTCGCCCTCGGCCACCAGCTCGCCCAGCAGGTCCGCCGCGACCTCGCCGAGATTCTCCGGATCGGGCGACTCGTCGTCGCTCTCGGAGGGGGATTCGACCACGACAGCGTGGCGGAGGCCGTAGCGGGCGCGGAGCGCGTCGGAGCGCTCGGCGTCCAGCTCGGCCGGCACCCGGATCTCGATCCGTACGAGATCGCGCTCAAGGGCGGTCTCCAGGACCCTGGCGACCTTGAAGCGGCTGACGCCGAACTCCTCGGCGATCTGGATCTTCGACTTGCCCTCGAGGTAGAAGCGGCGGGCCATGGCCGCCGCCTGCACCAGCTCCGCGGGTCCCATCCGCAGGGCTGACCGTCCCGCCGACATACCCGACACCGCGATCTCCTCACTGCTGTTCACACTCTGGACTCGCCGTTCATCCTGTCAGATGCGACGGGCCTTGATCAGTCCTGTTGGGCGGCGTTCATCTGCCCGTGGTGCATGCGTGGCTCAGTGGTTGCAGGCCCAGCCCGCGGCGGCGGTGGTGCGCTCCGCCTTCTCCCGCAGGGAGCGCACGGCCTGGGCCGGGTCCTGCGCTCCGTAGACCGCGGAACCGGCGACGAACACGTCCGCGCCGGCGTCCGCGCATCGCTCGATGGTGGACTCGGAGACCCCGCCGTCGACCTGGAGCCAGAGCTCGAGGCCGTGCTTGGAGATCAGCTCCCGGGTGCGGCGGATCTTCGGCAGCATGATGTCGAGGAAGGCCTGGCCGCCGAAGCCCGGCTCGACCGTCATGATCAGCAGCATGTCGAGCTCGGGGAGCAGGTCCTCGAAGGGCTCGATGGGGGTGGCGGGCTTGAGCGCCATGGAGGCGCGGGCGCCCTTGGCCCGGATCTCGCGGGCAAGCCGTACGGGCGCGGCCGCGGCCTCCACGTGGAACGTGACCGATCCGGCCCCCGCCTCGACGTACTGCGGGGCCCAGCGGTCCGGGTCCTCGATCATCAGATGGCAGTCCAGCGGGATGTCCGTCGCCCGGCTGAGCGACTCGACGATCGGCACGCCCAGGGTGAGGTTGGGGACGAAGTGGTTGTCCATCACATCGACATGGAGCCAGTCGGCGCCTTCGACGGCCTTCGCCTCATCGGCGAGCCGGGCGAAGTCCGCGGACAGGATGCTGGGGTTGATCTGGGCCATGTGCCAAGCCTGCCATGCTCTTGGCCACTTCTTTGCCGCGGAGCGGTTTCGGGTCCGGATCGGTGTGTACCAATGATCTTCGATACACCCCCAATCCGGACAATCAGTGCCGTGGAGGGGGTCAGGCGGTGCGCCGGAGCAGCGCCAGGTACATCGCGTCCGTGCCGTGCAGATGCGGCCACAGCTGTATATCGGGCCCGTCGCCGAGCGCCGGGACGCCCGGGAACATCGGGCGCGCGTCGATCAGCTCGGCGCCGCCGGTCTTCTTGAGCACGTCGTCCACGACGGCCCGGGTCTCGGCGAGATGCGGCGAGCAGGTGGCGTATCCGACCACACCGCCGACCCGCACGGCCGCCAACGCCTCGGTGAGCAAGCCGCGTTGGAGCGGCGCGAAGCCCTCCAGGTCCTCGGGGCGGCGGCGCCAGCGGGCTTCCGGGCGGCGGCGCAGGGCACCGAGGCCGGAGCAGGGGACGTCCATCAGGACCCGGTCGAAGGTGCCGGGGCGCCACGGCGGGCGGGTGCCGTCGGCGGCGATGACCTGGTACGGGCCGGGGTTGCCGGCGAGGGCGCGCTCGACGAGCCGGGCGCGGTGGGGCTGCTTCTCGGAGGCGAGCAGGGCGGCGCCCCGCTCGGCGGCGAGCGCGCCGAGGAGCGCGGCCTTGCCGCCGGGTCCGGCGCAGCCGTCGAGCCAGCGGGCGTCGGGGCCTTCGAGGGGAGCGTCGGCGAGGGCGATGGCGACCAGCTGGCTGCCCTCGTCCTGGACGCCCGCGCGGCCCTCCTGGACGGGGGCGAGCGCGCCCGGTTCGCCGCCCTCGGCCATGCGGACGGCGTACGGGGACCAGCGGCCCGGCAGCCCGGACTCCTCACCGAGCACGTCCAGAAGCTCGGCGGGCGTCGCGCGCCCGGGGCGCGCGACGAGGGTGACCTCGGGGCGCTCGTTGTCGGCCTCCAGCAGGTCCTCGATGCCGGCGCGCCCGCCGCCGAGCGCGTCCCACAGCGCGGAGACGACCCAGCGGGGGTGCGAGTGCATGACGGCGAGGTGGTCCTCGGCGTCCTCCTCGTAGGGCGGGGCGACCTGCTCAAGCCAGCTGTCCAGGTCGCGCTGGGCGATCTTGCGGAGCACGGCGTTCACGAACTTCGCCCGCCCGTCGCCGAGCACGACCCGCGCCAGCTCGACGCTGGCGGAGACCGCCGCGTGCGTGGGGATACGGGTACCGAGCAGCTGGTGCGCGCCGAGCGAGAGCACGTCGAGCACCGGCGGGTCGACCTCGCGCAGCGGCCGGTCGACACAGGCCGCGATGACCGCGTCGTACGTGCCCTGGCGGCGCAGCGTCCCGTACACCAGCTCGGTGGCGAGCGCCGCGTCCCGCCCGTCGAACTTGTCGGGGCCCTCCTTCTCCCGGGCCCTCTTCAGCAGCGGGGGCAGCACGAGGTTCGCGTACGCGTCCCGCTCGTCGACGGCCCGCAGCGCCTCGAAGGCCAGGATCCGGACGGGATCCTTCTGGGGGCGCCGGTGGGGCCTGGGGGGACGGCGACGGGCCTGCTCGCTCAAAAGGTGCTCCGCTGACGAAAGTAAGAGGGGTAACCCTCTCAGCCTACGTCGCCGCCACCCAGGCGCTCGCCAGGGGCGATGCGCACGCCACGGGCCCAGTCGGCGGCGCGCATCGGCTTCTTGCCCTGCGGCTGGACCCAGAGCAGCTCGACGGCGTGGGAGCCGGTACCGACGTACACGTTGTTCTTGCCGACCGCGAGCTCGCCCGGCTTGAGCTCGCCGCGCTCGGCGACGGGCGCCGTCTGGATGAGCTTGAGCCGCTCGCCGCGGAAGACGGTCCAGGCGCCCGGGGCGGGCGTGCAACCGCGTACGACCCGGTCGACGCGGAGCGCCGGGGCGGTCCAGTCGATGTGGGCGTCCTCGACGGTGATCTTCGGGGCGAGGGTGATGCCCTCGACGGGCTGCGGGACCGCCTTCAGCGTGCCGTCCTCGATGCCGTCCATGGTGGCGGCGAGCAGCCCGGCCCCGGCGAACGCGAGCCGGGTCAGCAGGTCCCCGCTGGTGTCGGTGGGACGGACGTCCTCCGTGACCACGCCGTACACCGGGCCGGAGTCGAGCCCTTCCTCGATGAGGAAGGTGGAGGCGCCGGTGACCTGGTCGCCGGCCATGAGGGAGTGCTGCACGGGAGCGGCGCCGCGCCAGGCGGGCAGCAGCGAGAAGTGCAGGTTGACCCAGCCGTGCGCGGGGATCTCCAGGGCGGACGTGGGCAGCAGGGCGCCGTAGGCGACGACGGGGCAGCAGTCCGGCGCGATCTCCCGCAGCCGGGCGAGGAAGTCCTCGTCCCGGGGCCGGGTGGGCTTGAGCACCTCGATGCCGGCTTCCTCGGCCCGCTCGGCGACCGGGCTCGCGACCAGCCGGCGGCCGCGCCCGGCGGGCGCGTCGGGACGGGTGACGACGGCGGCCACCTCGTGCCGGCCGGAGTCGAGCAGGGCGTCCAGGGCGGGTACGGCGACCTCGGGGGTGCCTGCGAAGACAAGCTTCACTCGGAAATACCTCGCATCTTCGGTGTCGGCGGGTGGCCGCCCGCCGCGGCGTCGTCGGCCGGCCGCCGGTCGGTTCCGGGCGGTGACGGGCAGCTCACCAGTCTATGGGCCGGGCGGGCAGGGGGCGTACGTATATGTGAGCGCCCCGCGCATATGCGGATACGCCCCCAGGGCGTGACCACATCGGCGGCTGGCGCGTTGGTCAAGACAGATTGACCGAAACGGGCCGCCCGGTGCGGCCCGCCCCTTTTCAACGCCGGTTCGAGAGGCTTGTAAATGGCCGACCACGCAACCCACGACGCCCAAGCCCGGGCAAGCCTGCATCTCCTGGTGCGGGACATCGAGCGGGTCCGCCGGCAGGTGGACGCTCTGCGCACGCTCACGGCCCAGCTGGGCAACGTCTACCGTCCGCGCCGCTCCGGCCCGTCCACGGGCTTCGTCGTGTACGGCAGGGCGCCCGCCCCGACCGTCCGTCTCGCCCAGGAGCTGAGGGACAGCGTCGAGACACTGGTGACCGCGGCGGTGGACTTCGACCGCTCGCTGGGCTTCTCGTGGGACGCGGTGGGCTCGGCGCTCGGCGTCACCAAGCAGGCCGTCCACCGCCGCTACGGCGCCCGCCGCACGACCCAGCCGTCCGCCGCCGGCACGGCGACGGCCACGGTCGAGCCGGAGGCCCCGACGCGCACGCTCCCGTCCCCCGCGGTCCCGGCGGCCCGCACGATGCCGCCGCAGTCGACGGCCACCACCCTCCGCGAAGAGGCCCGCCCAGGCGCTTTCCCCGGCCCGCGCAACGGCTGACCTCGCTCACCCCGGCCGCCTTGCCACTACCGGTTCGCCGGTAGAGGGAGGCGGCCGGGTCGTGTGAGGCGGCGACCCGTGAGCCGATGGCCCCGGAACGGGGCGGGCGACCGGGTCCCCGGTGCCGTCGGCCGGTGCCGCCGGTACAGGCGGGCGACCGGGGCGTACGGCTCCCGCCCACTCCCCCACCCCCGTCAGCCGATGTCCGGTGGGTCCACCCGGATTCGCAGGGGTTCTCCCCC
>NZ_BMQQ01000018.1:17817-147043 GCF_014648195.1 Streptomyces purpureus | reverse complement strand
GCCATGGTGCTGGTGGTTCTCCTTCGCCAGGACCGTAACCCTGGCATCAGGGACTCCACAAATCTCAGTACAGCTCAATGCGCCTTCTGGGGCGTGCGCCTGTGCGATCTGGAAGAGGCTGACCCGCCTGTCGTTGTCCAGTCGCGTGAGGGATGGCGGCCGTTTATGGACAAGGTCTCGCTGGCGTGCGTAGAGCTGGTCCTCTCCGAGAGCCTGCTCAGCGACGGACCTCTCTACAACGCCTGTGAGTTGCCAGCCGAGGTCGTGAGCCAGATTCCACAACTCTTCCAGCGGATTCCCCTCCCGGACTATCCGATGTGGACGGGTGATGACGAGTCCCCGGTCCGCTGGTTCTCTGCTCCTGGACTTCTTCTGCGGCAGGACGGGCTGGCGGCCGACAGCTGGCTACACGTCCGGGGGAAGACCCTGGCCCACCTCTCGGCAGCCTGCGTCGCCGTCCCAGGACAGTGGGCCCAGTGGCAGGGGACTGAACCGAGCACGGTCGACGAGCTGCCCTTTTAGGTCCGCCTGCGAACTCGGCCAAGGTACGCATGCCTGAGTCGGCAGGAATCCTGGACCGGAGTCGAGCCCTCGCAGCAGCCGGAGATCGCCTTGGATGCGTGGTCACGCAGGGCCGCCCTCACCGGTGGGTGGGTGGGACCAGGCGGTGTGGATGATGGTGCGGTGACGAGCATCAGCGACGACCATGTGAAGGTCCACTTCCGCCTGGAGGTAGACGAGGACGGGTGGCCGCCGGCGAGCGTGGAGAGTCTGTGGGCGGTGGATCTCGGCGACGGAACCGTGCGGTTGGACAACACTCCCTGGTTCGTACGCGGAGTTGCCAGCGACGACGTCATCCGGGTGGCGGTCGACGATGAAGGCGTCCACTGGGCCGGCGAGACAGTGCGGGCTTCGGAAAACTGCACCATCCGGCTGATCGTCATGAAGGACGGCGGCTCAGGTGCCGCCCGGCAGACCGTGCTAGAGACCTTCCATCGGCTCGGCACGACCGGCGAGGGGATCGAGCAGTTCCGGATGGTGGCGCTCGATGTGCCACCAGACGCGGACCTGCGTCGGATTCGGAAGCTCTTGGAGCATGGGGAGGCCAAGGGGTGGTGGCACTGGGAGGAAGGGTGTGTCACCTCCGCGTGGCAGGCCACGGCCGCGGAGTGACTGCCATGAACGCTCATACCTCTCCTCAGGGGGAGGCGATGAAGGGATGCGGTATGTCCGTCTCCTACTGCGGCAGTTGCCAGCAGCCCTTGACGGGGGAGGTGGCTCCGGGAGAGCCGCTGAGGGGGCCGGAGCGGCCGATGGGGCATGAGGTCGTTTCGCCCCGGATGGCCCCGGGGACCTTCAAGGTCAATTTCGATGCCAGTCTGCTGATCTTTCACCCGGATGACGTTCCGGGGACTGCGCTGCACCCTGAATCTCGGCGTCTTGCCGGTTGCTGCGGACTCGCCGGCCAGGACGGCCCCAACCTCGTATGCAGCGGCTGCGGTGTCGAGGTCGGGACCAAGGAGTCTGACTGCTGGACCGACAACCTCGTGGCATTGATCGCTCCGCGGTTACGGAGAGTGTCGCTCTCACCTCAGTCGTCAGTGACGGGGCGGGACCACGCTGTCGCGGTACTGCTGGAAGCCGTGCCATCCGGATGTTTCCAAGGGAGTGATCAGGTCTCCTGCGGCGCAGTCCAGAACCTTGCAGCGCAGTGCTCCAGCAAGACGGAAGACCGGGGTGAGGACGTCGTCACCGGATCCGCGGATGTGGAGCATGACGGAGTCGACCGGGTCTTCTGCGCCGATGTTGAGTTCCACGGACCAGGTGGGTCCGAGGAGTTCGCCCCAGGTGGGGTCGGTGAGGTCGGTGTCGGGGGCGGCCTGGGTGATGGCTGCGAGGACGTCGCGCCGGCTGCCGATCGGGGCGAGGGTGTGGGCGTCGGGGATCTGCTGCACCGATGTGAAGTCGTCAGGCAGGCGGAGGAGGAGCACGTCCCAGCTCATGGTGGCCTTTCGGGGATAACTCGTAGAGGGTTCGGGTGGTTCAGAGCAGGCTGAGTTGTTCTCCGGGGGGCTGCGGCGTGAGCACGTTCCGAAGGTTGCGGATGTGCGTGCGCCAGGGAGCGCCATTCGATTCATCCCAGAGGTCCATCAGCTCGGACGGCTCGGTCATGACGCGGTCGAGGGCCTGGAGGGCGAGGTCGCGCAGGCCGGTTAGGTCGGGAAGTGGCTCTTCGGGGCCGTAGACGGGATCGGTCGGCTCGCCCTCGGGGCACTGCGCGGCGACGAGGGCGGCTGCGGCGACGGCTTCTTCGGCTTCGGGTGCTTCGAGGTAGCCGGCTGTGTCGATCACGCGTGTGAGGGTGCCGAGGATGATGCCCGCGCGTGCGTCCGCAGCTGCCTCGTCGAGGGTGTAGCTGAAGTCCGCTGCGGTGTCGTTGTCGAAGGGGCCGACATCCCAAGTGCCCATGTTGCCCTCCTGCATCGTGGCCGGTTCTGGGCATCCTGACAGCAGCCACTGACATTGAGCCCTGCCTGAACGGGGACAGGAGTGATCCCGCGACGATTCCGAGTGAGCGGAAGGCAAACGCGTGCGGTCGGTTGGGGACATCTGCGGTCTCGCTCTGCGATCTTGTTGCGGCTCGCCCTACGTTTGGCTCGGGCTCCGACTGCCGTTGGGGCCGTGGTGCCGGTGGGGAGAGGGCGGACCGCGATGACGTCGCTGTTCGAGCGTCTTGATCTGGAAGAGGCGGTCGTGCGTGGAGAGTTGTCCGCCCTGCGCGAGAAGATCGCGGTGACCGAGGAACGGCTGGCTCACCTGACGATCACGCGGGAGACGCTGTTGTCCTTGGTTGGCGAGGAGTACGCCGACCAGGACGACGACGTCGTGCAGGAGCGGCCAGCAGCCCCTGCGGACGAACCGGTGACCGAACGACCCCCTTCCCCCGATTCCCGGCCGGCTGATGCAGAAGTACCTTCCAGCGGGGCCGCGTCTGGCGGCCCGTTGGAGTGGGAAGAGGCACGCGAGCGGATGTTGGTGCTGCTGGCGGGGGCTGGTCGGGCGATGAAGGTGCAGGACATCGCCGCGGCGATCGGCGAGGACGTCTCCGACACGTCGAAGGGGCGGCGGGTGGAGACCACCCGGTCCCGGCTGAAGCGGCTGGTAAAGGAGGGCCGGGTGGTGGAGGGCCCGACGGCCTGGTTCGCGATCGCTCCCACCGGTGCCGGTCAACAGCGGCAGGGGGACACTCGGGAGTGAAGCGCGGCCGCGAGCGCGCGGCGTTTCAGGTGGCACCGCCGAGGGACTACCAATCGACTCGGCGGTGCCGGGTGCGTGAGCGCCATCCGACAGGTGGCTCCGCGCGTTTTCGAGCGTAGTGGAGACTTTCGCCGCTCGATGCGCGGAGCCGCGAACTTCGTCATGCCCGGTCGCTGTTTGGCGTCTTCGGGCGTGGATCGAGGCTCAATGCGTTCTCTTCCGATCGATACTGGTGTTGTCCGGCCACAGGTGTGCGCCGGTGAAATGGGCGAGGCGGGCGACGGTGGCCACGTCCGGCCAGGAGCGTCCCGCGAGAAGGTCGGCCACGGCCTGTCTGTTCACTCCGGAGCCGGCGGCAGTCGCGCGCAAACTCAGGCCACGGTCGTCCAGGACCCGGGCGAGTGTGCGTGCGATGTGGCCGACCGCTTCGGCGGCCGTGTCGGTGCTCGGTTGTTCGGGCCAGATTTCCGGATTGTCGGTCAGCTCCCGGGGGGAGCGTGCCCGGGCGCGTCCGCCGACCATGCGCGCACCATCCTGTCCGTTGAAGTCGATCAGCTGTGGAATGGCTGCTTGTCCAGCCGGTATGCATGGACCGTGGTCCTTGATCCCGTTACGTCCGCGAAGATCACCCGCTACCGGCCCGAGAGCGTGCCGCCTGTGTGGGCGGAGGTCGCGCCGCTGGTGCGGTCGGTCGTCGCCGCGGCCGTGACGGCTGTGCCCTATGACGTGGAGTGCTTGTTGCACGTGGTCGGCAGGCTGGCATTGTGGGCCGAGGCGTCGGGTATTGAGCGGTCTGCGGACGCGTGGTTGCGCAACGAGGTGATCGATGCGTTCGTGCTCTCGCGGGCCGGAGAGATCGAGACCTCGTCGGTCCGGACGTACCGGACGTGGCTGTTGCGCGTTCGTGACGCCCTGGCCTGGAGCGAGCGCGGGGAAGCGCCTCCGGTCCGGATGCACGCCGAGGCGAGTCCGTACCAGCCCTACACGGCGGCCGAGTTGGCGGGCCTGCGACACTGGGCGACGCATCTGTCCCGGCAGCAGAGGACCGACGCGCTGGTGCTGCTGGGGCTGGGTGCCGGTCTGGGGCTGAAGCCGAAGGAGGTCGCGGCCAGCCGGGGCACCGATCTGCGCCGGCCGAGCACCGACGGGCCGCTGCTGCACAAGGGCGTCGAGCGGCTGGTTCCACTGGTCGCCCGGGCCGCCTGGGACCCTGTTCTGGGTGAGCTGGCGGAGAGCGCGGGCGGCGGGTATTTGTTCCGGCCGGGGCGGACCGTCGAGTACGCGAAGAACCTGATCGGCTCCTGGTCGCTGATCCACCGGCCGCCGCGGGATCTGCCCGCGGTGTCGGTGGGCCGGTTGCGGGCGACGTGGATCGTCGAGCTGATGCGTGCGCATATCGATCACCATCTGATCGCCCAGGCGGCCGGACTCGCTTCCGCCGCGTCCTTGGCCCGCTGGCAGCACCTGGTGCCGCCGGTGGATGAGGTGACCGCGGCCCGGCTCCTGCGAGGCCCGGAGGGGAGGTGACCAGGCCCCGGGCCTGGCGGCATCCGGAGAAGATCAGACAGTGCCGGCCCCGGCCGGTTACCGACGCACCCGCCCGGATCCCGGACTCCAAGGTCGGTCAGCTCGACGCGCTCCTCCAGGAGTCCGGAGTTCTTGAGCTGATCGACACCGAGTTGGAAGGCCGACCGGGCCCGAAGGGGCTCCCGGTCCGGACCGTGCTGGTGGGGTTGTTGCTGGCGTTGCACTATCACCGCAGCGCCAGCCTCGCGGATGTCTGCAGAGTGCTGCTCGACGAGCTCCGGGCCCCCGCTCGGTCGTGGCTCGGCGTCCCGGACGAAAGCCCTGCCGACGACCACGCCAGGATCGCGTTCTCCCGCCGCGTCTACCGCTCCTTCGACCGTCTGACCACCGCCTTTGACCCCCTCCGCTGTGACCGGCGACGCCGGCTTCCCGCCGAGGAGGCACACGTCGTGGCAGCCGCCTGGGAGGACAGAGATATCGAGCGCACACGCCGGCGGGAACCGCCCCCCATCCTTGCCGGGAAACAGACATGGGTCAGCTCTTGCGCGGATCAGCCCGGAACGGACAGGAAATCCTCGACGGCGGCGGCGAACTGGGCCGGGGCATCATGGTGCACGACATGACCGGCGGGAAGCTCGGTGAGACGGGCCTGGCCGGCGCGGCGCGTGATCATTTCGCTGGCATGGGCGGCCGCCAGCTCATCGCTGCGTGTTCCACGGACCAGCAGAGTGGGGCAGGCCACCGCCGACCAGTCCCGCCAGTGGTCACCATTGAGTGCCTTCTGGGACGCCACCGTGTGCTCGATGTCGAACGAGAATCCCCAGCCGCCCTCCGACCGACGGAAGGAACACTCCAGATAGGGAGCCGTCGAGCCCAGCGCGGCCATCAGGTCGTGACGCGACGGCGCATGGCGGGGCAAGCGCAAGGTGAATGACCAGTCGCAGTCAACCACCGCGCCGATGTCCTCGACGATCAGCGCACGGACCCGGTCCGGCTGCCGGGCAGCGTACTGGTACGCGTTCACTCCGCCCAGCGAATGGCCCAGCACCGCCACCGGGCCGATGCCCAGATGTCGATGAAACGCAGCGACATCAGCGACGTAATCGTCCCGCTCGTAACGCGGAGCACGATCGGACTCGCCGTGCCCGCGTTGATCGAGCGCGATCACCCTCCACCGGGGCGCCAATGCCTCAGCCAAAGGCGCGAACGCCGACGCCTCGTTGTAGTGCCCGTGCAGGGCGAGAAGCGGAGTACCCGGACCGCCGAAGTCCAGATACGACAGTTTTCGTCCACCGGCCACAAAGAACTCACGCATGATGCGGATGCTATGCGGCAACACTGACACTCCATGGCTGACCAGCAGTTGACGCGATCGACGCGGCGGAGCGGCGGTCAGGGTCCACGTTCAAGTACTGGCCGGTGCTGAACCGTTGGTGTTCAGCAGGGTGAGGCCGAGATGGGTCAGCGTGTGAAGGGCAGTCTTCCGCTCACGGGTGAGGGTGGTCAGGCCGGCGCTGCGCAGTGTGGTGGCATGCTCGCTGGCGCTGGCTGGGGAGATCCCTGCCCTCCGGGCCAGCTGCGTCGTGGTGCACGCGGGATGGTCGGCTATCACACAGAGCACGACCGCCCGGGTACGGCCGAGAAGCGCGGACAGAGCCGGTGGCACCGGGGCATCGGCGTGGCGTGTATCAGCGGGGTGAGCCCACAGGCCGGCCGCGTCGATCGGATTGTTCAGAGCCGGGTACACCATGACCGCGGTGTCGGCCTGGGCGGTGGCGAACAGCTGGGGAACCGGCCCGCAGAACACCGATGGAGCCAGGACCAGCGCGCGGCCTGCCAGGTGGAAGTCGGTTGAGGTGTGGATGAGCGGCCGATAGCCAGGGATCTCCAGCACGGGGGATTTCCACATGGCCATCGGACGCATGCTGTCCAACAACGTTGTCACCCCGCCCTGCACCATGAGGCGCCCTCGGCGCGCTACCTCCCCGTCCAGGTGGTGGTGGACACGATCCCAGTACGGGGAGACTCCCACCCGGTGGCATTCCCGCAGCGCGGCGGCGAGCCGTTGTACCGACGGCCGGTCGGCCGCCATCACCCCGGACAGCCACTGCGCCCGCGGCCTGGCCGGACCTCGTACGGCGAACTCCGCGCGCAGATCGCCTCCTCGCGCACTGACCAGCCGCTCCAGGCCTTCACCCAGACTGTCCGCAGCGCCCACAAGGGTGAACAGATCCACCAGCCCCCCGCCTGGTGAGCTCAGGAACCTCGCGGTGTCGGGCCCGTCACCCGTGACAAGTGGGCTCGTACGCGCGCGCCAGCCGCCGAACAGCGTCCTGCCGTCGCGCCGCTGGAGGTTCCACAAGCACAGTGCTGTCTCGGCGAGTGGACCGAGCACATGGACCTTCACCCGCGCCAAGTCCTCCGCGGTGAAGTGCAATCGCATCACATCAGCCTCCTCTTTTCCTGGGCCGGATGCTTCACGCTGATCTCGTTCGAGGGCAGTCCGAAACAAGTCGATTTGACCGCTCACCCGGTCCGGTCCGCCCCGGGTCGCCCAGGACCTCAGTTCGGCTACAACCGAATCGAATAGCGCGAACCGACGCTCGAATCCGATGGTGGGACGACTGGCCGCTCCGAGTGTGGGGCGACAACCCAGACCACGAACAACGGAGTGCTGAGATATGTCCGTGCGCATTCGCACCCTTCTCGCCGGTGTCACCATCGGCACCGCGCTTCTCACCACCGGGATCGCCGCACCAGCACAGGCGACACCCGCAGCCACCACGGCGGCGACCCCGTCCTCCGGCGCCGCGGCGGACCTGACACCCGCCCGGGCTGCTGATGGCTGGACCGAGGCCCTTTCCGCGGGGCGTGTGGTCAGGTCATGCCCCAGCTCGTCCTGCGACGTGCTCTGGCGCACGTCCTACGCGGGTCAACCTCTCTGGTGGTACAACACTCGGGTCAACAGCGCCGGCAACCGCTGGTACGAGCTCGACTCTCCCCGGTGGGGCTGGATCTACTGCGGAAACGTCACCGCGCCCTGCTGACAGCCCATCATCCGCAGACCTCTGCCGGGAACGCCCGGCCTTGGACAAGCCCCTGCCGGAACCACCCGGCAGGGGCTCTGCGCTTCTCGTATCCGCGTCGGTGCTCGTCCGTGTTGACCTTCGAGTTGGTTGAAGCTCGATGATGACGCGGTGCCAAATGATGAGCTGATGCCGATCGGGGCCTTCGCCCAGCGCAGTGGTCTGACCTCCAGCGCGTTGCGGTTCTACGCCGACTCCGGGCTGCTGCCCCCTGCCGAGGTCGACCCCGTCACGGGCTACCGCTACTACAGCACCGACCAGGTGGCTCGGGCGACCGCGCTGCGTCAGCTCCGCGAGCTCGCTATGCCCCTGGCCGCTGTCGACGCTGTGCTTGGTGCCGGGGCTGACGAGGCTTCCCGGCTGCTCGACGAGCATGTCGCAAAGGTGGTTGGGGACGCCACGGCCGTGCAGCAGAAGGCCGCTGTCATCAAGTCCGCGCTCGGCGGCAATGTGCCAGGTCTTCCGATCGCGGCGGTGAAGGGGCCCGTGCTGGCGGACGCGGTCGAGCAGGTCATGACCGCGACCGCGCATGAGCGCGGAATGCCGGCGCTCGCCGGTCTGCGCGTCGAGGCAAGTCGTGAGGCAGTCACTCTGACCGCGACGGACCGATACCGGCTCTCCACCAGAACGCTGGTGCCGGCTGAAGCCCCGAGCCAGACGTGGGCCGGCACGGTGAACGGCGACGAGCTGCGAGCCGCGGTCGCCGCGATCCGCCGCAGTCCGCTGGTGCGACTGGAAGCGGTTTCGAACGGGATCTGGTTCCGCGTGGACGACCGGGAGGACCGGCACTGCCGGTTGCTGAACGAAGAGTTCCCCGACCATCGGCTGATGCTCGCGTCACTGGGCGAGGTCACCACTCGTGCGACGGTCTCGAAGGATCTGCTCCTGCGAGCCCTGGAAGAACACCCCGGCGAGCGCATCGGGCTGCATGTCGCCGACGACGCGGTGAACGTGGTGTCGGCGGACGACGAACACCCCGGCATCCCGCTTCCGGCCACCGCGACGGGCCAGGCCCTCCAGATCTGGTTCGAGCTGACCACGCTCTATCCCGCCGTGAGCACCGCGATCGGCCCTGACGTACTGCTCGACCTACGAGGACACGACCAGCCCGTCACGATCCGCTCCGCCGACCGCGGCGATCTCACCACCCTGGCCATGCCCATCAAGTACGACCACTCCGCCTGAGAGACGACGAGGAACACTCCATGACCACCGCACCCGCCAGTCCCGACCCGACCATGGAAGCGATAGGCCACGCCGTCGCCGAGGGGCGAGCCGGTGGCCGCGCTTCCGCCCGCCGGAAGCTGCTGGGCCTGTGGTCCGCGATCGGTGTCACCGGTGACCCGCTGCACCGCTGCTCCCTCGCTCACCACCTGGCAGATCTCTACGAAGATGCCGCCCAGGCCCTCGCTTGGGACATCCGGGCCCTGGACGCTGCCGACGCCATGACCGAGCAGCGCGTCCAGGAGCACCACGCCGGCCTCCACATCGCCGGCTTCTACCCCTCCCTGCACCTCAACCTCGCCGACAACTACCGTCGACTCGGCTCCTTCGACGCTGCCACCGAGCACATCGACGCGGCAAAGGCGCTCGCCCCCAGCCTTCCTCCGAATCCCTACGGTGACCTTCTTCGGGGCGCCATCCAAGGAGTCGCCCAGGCCATCGTCAGGCAAGACCGGTCACGGCGAGCATCTGCGCCTGGTCCGGCTGCCTGACGCACAGGAACACACCAAGGAGTCCCGGTCGCGCGTGTCACTCCGGATCGTTCCGGATGCCGTGCCCGACCCTCCCCCCTCTACCTTGTCGTCGGCGCCCGCCAGACCGATCAGGCCGGAGCACGGGGAGCAGCGATGCCGACGACCGTCACCACCGAACGCCCGACCGCCACCTCGCTCGCGCAGCAGGAGCGCAAGGTGCTCGCCGCGGTGGGCTGCGGCCTGCGGGACGACGAAATCGGCGCCGCCCTCGGCCTCCCCGAGGGCGCCGTCGCCGAACACCTCGCCCGGATTCTGGTGAAGCTCGGTCTGCGCGACCGGGCCGCCGCCATCGTCCACGCCTTCGACTGCGGGCTGGTCGTGCCGGGACGTGGGCCCCGTACGCAGTCGGAGAGACCGGTGCGGCGGACCGCCGCCGGTCGAGCGGGCGGGGCGAAGATGCAGATCTCCTTGCTCGGGCCGCTGCAGGCTTGGCAGGACGGGCGGCCCCTGAACCTGGGGCATCCACGCCAGCAGGCCGTACTGGCGGCGCTGGCACTGGGCGCGGGGCGGAGTCTCAGCCAGCAGGAACTGCTCGATGATGTCTGGGGGATGGAGCCGCCGGCCGGGAACGTGGTGCCGGTGTACATCTACCGGTTACGCAAGGCTCTGCGCGGCGGGGACGCTCCGGGCTCGGTCATCGAGTTCGCCCGGCGCGGGTACCAGCTGGTGCCCGGGGCGGTCGACGTGGACGTGGCGCGTATGGAGGAACTGGTCACCGGCATCGGGGCGGCCGATCGAGCGGGTGAACCGGCCGAGGCGGTCCGCCTGTGTGCCCAGGCGCTGGAGCTGTTTCGCGGGGAGCCCCTGGCCGGTCTGCCCGGGCCGCTCGCCGAATTGGAGCGGCTGCGGCTCACCGAGCGCAGGATCGCCATCGTGCAGCGGAAGTTGGAGTGGCAGCTGCGGCTGGGCCAGGACGCGGAAGCGATCGCCGAGCTGTTCGCCCTGTCCGCGGCGCACCCCCTCAACGAGCCGTTGGCCGCGATGCTGATGCGGGCGCTGTACCGAAACGGCCGGCAGGCCGACGCGTTGACCGTGTTCGACCGCGCCCGCCGCCGTCTCGCCGACGACCTGGGGGTTCCGCCGAGCCGGATGCTGCGGCGGACGCACCAGATGATTCTGTGCGGCGACGAAGCCGGCCTCGGCCTCACCCCCTCGGCCGGGCGGCCGGGCGGCCGAGGGCGCGTCGTCATGGGGCGACGAAACATCGATGACGCGCTCTGACGCGGTCCCCAACGGTACGAGCGCCTCACCACCTGCCAGCGGCCGGCATTTCCGGGCCGATGGCAGGTGGCAGATATCAGATGGCCGATGGATTCGGCCAGGCACCCTCCGTGATTACCAGGAGGCGGGGTGCCAAGCGCCGTTGTACCACTCCTCATTGGCGCTGTCGTTGTGGTGATCCATGTTGAAGTCGTGCGGGTAGTTCTTGACGTGGTTGTTCGGGTACGTCCAAATGCCGGCGGACTCGTCGCAGACGTAGTCCCAGTGGCAGATCGTCTTGACCGGTACGTTTCCGAAGAACCTGTCGGCGCCGGCGAGCGGGGCGCCGACGAAACCGCCGAACGGAACGGCTCCGCCATTGGCTCCGGGAGGGCCCTGACGCTTGGGGTCCGCGATGAGAATGGCATTGACGTTGCCGAACGTCTGCCAGTTCTCGGTGACCCAGATGTGCACCACCGCGGCGCCCAGCGAATACCCGCCCATCTTGACGTGCTGGCCCGGGCACGCGGCACGTTGGTTACGTACCAGCCGGTTCAGCTCATTGACGCCGGCCCGGGCGCTCGCACCGTTGGGAATCTGGGTGGGGTACCCGACGTGCTGCTGGATGTTGCCGGTGAAGCCGTCGTTGTTCCACGAACTTCCCGTGCCACCGACAACGATCGTGTACGTGCCCTCGCACGAAGCCGCGGCCGTTGCCTGCGCCGTGGATCCCTGTGCCACTGAAAGCCCGGCCGTGAGCACGAGTCCGGCCAGCGCGGCCGCGAACTTTCTTGCCCGCATTCGATACTCCCCATGTAGTCGGCCTATGCGTGCCATGTCCTCGGCCTTACGCGTCCGCTTTCCGAGGCGGTAGGCGGTAGGCGGTCGGCCAAGGTCACCGGACGACAGTGACAGCAGCCGATGACATCCCGATGAAACCCGCATTCCCCGGCGACGGGGATGAAGGACGGTTCCATCGGAATTTCATCGGCGTCTTCTACCGTCGGCCGCCGACGCCCGCAGAGGGGCGGCCGAATTCCGCACCGACTTCACTTCACAACGGAGGGGCACACACAGTGGCAAGAACCGGCTTATACCGCGTGTTCACCAGACTGGCCGTCGTGGCCGGAATCTGGGCGCTGGTCATCGGGATGACCGCCTCGGCCGCCGTCGCCCAACCCGGGCCTGTTCCGGGCCGGGGCGACGACCGGTCCGGCGTATCCCGGTATTTCAGCAGCCCACAGGGGTTTGCCATTCCGACCGTGCCATGTGATCCGGCCGGCCCGTCGCCCACCGACGGCGTCATGGCCGACCAGCTCAACCCGCAGCTGCACGCGAAGATGGCCGGCTACCTGAACGCGTACAAGATGTCCTGCGCGCGGATGGTCACGCAGGCGGTGAAGGACCGGGGGCTCAACCCGCGAGCCGCGGCGATCGCCATCGCCACGATCATCGTGGAGAGCAGCATGAACAACTACTCGCAGGCCGTCGACCACACCAGCCTCGGGCTGTTCCAGCAGCAGGACTGGTGGGGTACCCGGGAACAGCGTCTGAACCCGACCTACGCCACCAACGCCTTCCTCGACGATATGGAACGGCGGTATCCGGCCGGCTCGTGGAACAACGCGCCGATCGGCGAGGTGTGCTGGCGTGTTCAGCAGCCGAGGGAGGATCTGCGCCACCTGTACGGGATCGAGGCGGACGACGCCGCACTCATCGCCAACGCGCTGTGGTCCGGTACGGGAGGCGGCCCCAAGCACCCGTACGCCTCGGGCCGCGTGGTGTCCGGGCGGTCCGCGGACGGACGGCTGGAGGCTTTCGCCGCCGGCGCCGACGGCGTGTACCACTCGTGGCAGACCGCGGTGAACGGCGCTTGGTCGCAGTGGCGGTTCGCGGGTGGTCCGCGCAACGCGCAGCTGGCGGTGGCGTCCAACGCGGACGGCCGGTTGGAGGTGTTCGCGCTGTCGGACACCACGTTCGACCACATGTGGCAGACCGCGCCCAGTGCGGGTTGGTCCGCCTGGGAGAACTTCGGCACCGGAGGGTACCGGCTGGCGGCCGGCAACAACGCCGACGGCCGTATCGAGGTGTTCGCCTCCAACGCCAACGGCGTCTTCCACCGCTGGCAGACCGCGCCCAGCGGTGGCTGGGCCACCTGGGAAGGCGTGGGCGGTGGCCCGGCCAACTCGCGCCTCGCCATGGAGAACGCACCCGATGGACGACTCGAGGTGTTCGCGCTGTCGGACTCGACGTTCCAGCACCTGTACCAGACTTCCGTCAACGGCGGTTGGTCGACCTGGGAGAACTTCGGCGGCGGCGGACGCGACGTCGCGGCCAGCTACAACCAGGACGGCAGGCTCGAGGTGTTCGCCTCCAACGCCAACGGTGTGTTCCACCGCTGGCAGACCAGCCCGAGCACCTGGTCGGAGTGGACGGGCACCGGCGGAATCTCCAATGCCGAGCTGACCACCTCGCGCTCGGTCGACGGCCGGGTCGAGGTGTTCGCCATCAACGCCACCACCGCGAGCCACGCCTGGCAGACCGGCCCGAACGCGGCGTACTCGCAGTGGGAGACCTTCGGTGGCGGCGGAACCGAGATCGGTGCGAGCAACAACGCCGACGGTCGCATCGAAGTGTTCGGCACCAGCCAAGCCGGTGTCTATCACCGGTGGCAGACCGGGTTCGCCACGTGGTCGGAATGGGGCTGGCTGAACGATTCGGGCCCCGCGATCAACTAAGGGGCTGTCCCGGGCTGTCCGGGGGAGCACGTGCGGAGCCGGAGGACGATGGCTGCGACGGCAACGGCGCTGGTGCCGTTGCCGTTCCCGTTGCCGTTGCCGTTGCCGTTGCCGTTGTTGCCATCGCCGTCGCTCGACGGCGGCATACGCTTCGGTGATCGGTGACACCGCATGTCCGACGTGACGGGGGATTGCTGTGGGCGTGAACAGCGGCAGCGGCCTTGCGTCGCTGGAACGGATGCCTGGCTACGTCTTCCGGCCGTACCGCGGCCCGGACGACCATGGCGCGATGGCCGCGGAGCGGCTGGGCTGTGTCGAGGGGGACCGGGTCGACGCCCGCTCGGTCGTGCAAGGGGTCCCGACACCCGCCGAGATCGCGGAAGCGTGCGCCACGTTGGACGACCCGTCCGAGAACCAGCTTCTGGCGGAACACATGGCCGGTGTCGCCCTGTGCTCGATCCGTCGGCAGGACCCCACCATCGGCGAAGTCGAAGAATTGGGCGTCCGGGCGGAGTCGAGGCGTCTGGGACTCGGGCGGGCCCTGCTGCTGGAGGGGCTGCGATGCCTTCGCGAGCACGGCGCGGAGACCGCCCGCTTGTACACCGGGACCGCGAATCCGTACCGCTCCTACGACCTCTACGAGAGCGTGGGGTTCCGGCGCCAGAACGAGTACGTCCGCTACCGCAAGCCGATCGCCGTCTGATCGGGAGAGTCTGAAGTCCCCTGCCGGCTCCAGCTCGGCGCGTACGGGCCGAAGGCGCCCGCCCTCGGCCCGTACGTGACCAAGGCGCCCGCCGTCGGCCCCGGACCGCTGGAGCGGTGGGTGGGGCGACGGCGGGCGCTGGAGGTTCTGGAACGGTCAGGCGGCGAAGGACCTCTCGAGGCGGGGGATCAGATCCCGCAGGTCCTGTTCCCAGCAGCCGGCGTTGTGGCCGCCGTTGCACTGGGTGCCCCAGCCGGAGCCGTCGCCGTAGTTGACGTAGTAGTAGGACATGCCGAGGGCGTCCATGTTCGCCTTGACGTTCTTGGCGGCGCCGGAGACCCAGAACTCCATGTCGACCGGCGAACCGCCGCCGTCACCCGTGTAGATGGAGACCCCGACTCCGCCCTTGGCGAGCCTGTCCATGTGCTGCGACGGGTCGACCTCGTTCCACCGCCAGTCGACGTTGAACACGGGGTAGGGCGAGCCGAACAGGGCGTCGCTGTCCACACCCGGCTTGTACGGGGATTCGTTGGGATCGCAGTAGCCGGAGGCAGAGGCGCACATCGCGCCCAACGCGTCGGTGACGGAGGCGACGACGGCCATCCGCAGGTCCATGGATCGGGCCGACAGGTCGATGTCTCCCGAGAGGGACGCGGTCTGGCTGAAGAGGTCGGGGCGGACCTGGGCGTAGTGGAAGGCGCCGAATCCACCCATGGAGACGCCGGCGACGGCCCTGGCCTTCTTGGTGGCGATGGTGCGCAGGTTGGCGTCGATGAACGGGATCACCTGCTTGAGGTGGAAGTTCTCCCAGTTCTGGGCCCCCAGCACCGTCTTCTGATTGAGCCAGTTGGCGTACCAGCTCCGGGCGCCGCCGTCCGGGATGACGGTGATCATCTCGTTCGACATGCTCAGCGCCGGGTAGTTCTGCTGGATCGGGTCGTCCGGTGATCCGTGCAGGAAGTACAGCACGGGGTAGCGCCTGCCCGGGTCGTCGTTGTAGCCCCTCGGCAGAATGATTTTGATGTGCTGCTCACCCGCGACCTCGGGCGTGGTCACGGTGAGGTAGAAGTTGGTGGCGGTTCCTTTTGACGTACCGACCTGGGTCAGGCCGAAGCCGTTCGTCATCGGTGGCGGCGTGGTGCCGCCGTCGGTGGCCTGTGCCGACGCCGCGGGTGCGACGACGGCCACGGCGGCGAGCATCCACGCCGCCGCCAGGCGCCACCAGTTCGATCTCCTTGTCATGGTGTACCCCCTGGTGAGTCCGGTGAGTGTTTTCGGCATGCTCAGTTCAGAACCTTGGTCTGCAGTGCCGGTGAGGCCGCGATCTGCTCCTCGGTGAACCGCTCGGTCACCCATTGGCCGGCCGAGAAGAGCTTGGTCTGATCGGCGTAGTGCGGGGAGTTCGGGTTGGCCGACTGGGAGTAGGCCATGACGGAGTACGCCTGGGGCGGACCGTCGGTGGTGAACCGCACCTGCTGGATGAAGCTGGAGCCGAAGACGATGTCCAGCTTTCCGTCGACCTGGCCAGGAGTGATCACGTTCAGTACGCCCAGTTCGCCGATCGAGCCGTGGATCGGGATCTGCTCACTGCCACGGGTCACCTTCTGGATGTCCGACAGCGGCGCGTTCAGCGGGATGCCCGCCTTGCGCAGCGCGTGGACGGCCCGGGCCAGCGCGTCGCGGACGGCGGAGTTTCCGGAGTCGAGTGAGTTGGGCGTGTGTACCGGGTCCTTGGGGTCGAATGCGACCCGCCACGGCAGTTTCTCGATCGACTGCCCGCCTTGCAGGCGGACCCAGAAGTTCGCGAACAGCCAGGATCCCCGGCTGTCCGCCGTGTAGTTGTGGTCCTTCCAGGCGGCCAGGATCGGACACGCCTCGCTCACGTTGACCAGGTTGCCGTCCACCAGGACGAGCCCGAAGGGGACGCTCTGGCACGCCGTCACCGTGGCGTTGAGGGTCAGGTCGGCCGCCCTGCTGTTGTCGGCGAACAGCAGCTTCCCCATGGTCTCGGGCGTGAAGCCCTTGCCCGGCAAGCCGTCGGTGCCGTTGATCCGGTTCTGCGCGGTCAGGATCAGCTCCTGGGTACGCAGCGACCTGGGCGTCGCGGCGTCGCCCATCACCTGGGGGAAGGACAGCGGCTGCTCGGGGTTGGCCAGCCAGGCGCTGTCGTTGGCGTTGCCCACGAAGTCGGACCGGATCAGGCGCGGCTGCTTGTGCGGGTCCAGCAGTCCTGGTGCGACCGCGTTCGGGTCGTTGGGCCAGTCGCACTCGCTGCGCTTGCCGTCGAAGATGGAGACCGGCGGCACGTTCGACGGCCGCAGCCCCGGGTTGAACAGCAGCTGACCGGTCATGGTGAGGCACGACTTGGCGTGCTCGTCGGTGATGTTCGGGGTGGCCTGGATGTCCGCGTACAGGGTGTTGCCCTTGCGGTCTGAGGCGACGGTGTTGAAGAAGGGGACGCCCTGGGTGGTCTCCAGGGTGTTCACGACGTCGTGGACGTCCTTGGCCTGGTCGAGGCGGAACCAGGTGTTCATCGCCCGCAGGTTGTCCATGTTCACGTCGCGCACCGCGTGCGCGCTGACCACCCAGGGCAAGGGGATGCCCTGGATCGATGTGGTGATCGGGCCGTAGCGGGTGGACCACAGGGTCCTGGTGACTTTGCCGATGGAGCCGTCCGCGTTGCGCACGTCGACAGCGACCTGCTGTGAGGTCATCTGCTCCCACTCGCCGTCGACCAGGTACTTGGTCGGGTTCAGCGGATCCACCTGCACGTCGAACAGCCCGAACGGAGCGACGGTGGCGACCGTGTGGCTCCAGGCGACGTTGTCGTTGTAGCCGATGTTCACCGCGGGGAGTCCGAGCAGGCTTGCCCCGGAGACGTTGACCTTTCCCGGGATCGTCAGGTGGCTCTGCCACATCCGGTTCTTGCCCTGCCACGGGAAGTGCGGGTTGGCCAGCAGCATGCTGGTGCCGCCGGAGACGCCCTGGGAACCCACCGCCAAGGCGTTGCTGCCCATGCTCTGTCGGTGGCTCGCCGCCATCGCGTCGCGGATCTTCTTCGCGGTCTTGGCAGCGTTCGCGGTGTTCGCCGCCTTCCCAGCCTTCTCGGGCGAGGAGGCCGGCGGCGGGGCGGCCGACGCGCCCGGGGGCGTGGCGTTCACCAGGCCGTCCAGCAGCGCATCGGCGCTGCCCATGATGATCTCGGCATGCGCGTGCCGGTAGACGTCCAGCTCCGTGATGGGCCGCACCCAGGCCGCACCGCGGCAGGCCGGGTCGGTGATGTTGTTCACGCCCGTCTCGGACAGGTACCGGTTGTATCCCTGGACGTAGCCGCGGATGGCCTCTTTGACCTCCGGCTCCGGCCCGTTGGGGGCGGGCAGGCCGATCAGCCGCTCCACCACCCCGTTGTCCTTGATCCGCTGGAAGTACAGGTCACTGTTGAGATTGGTGGTGGTGTTCTGGTCCTTGCCGGGGCTCGCCTTGCCATTGGGGCCCAGATGGCGGGAGCGCTGGGCGTTGACCATCAGGTAGGTGTCGGCCAGGGTGCAGATGTTGTCCTTGGCCGCCGCGTATCCGTAACCCGTCCCCAAATCCTCCCAGTTGGAGGCGATGATGTGCGGGATTCCGTACTCGGTGTAACGGATCGTCGGCTTGTCCGGCCCCGGTTCGGCGGCGGCTGCTCCCGTGGCCGCGGGCGCGGTGACCGCCATCGTGCTCATCACCGCCACCGCGGCCGCGGCCGCCACCGGCAGCCTCGCTCTGAATCTCCTCCGCGCCATCGAGCCGTCCTTCCCCTGTTCACAGGCCGTCGTCTGAACGCGGCCACGCTAGGGAGGACCGATGAAATCTCGATGATGCCGCCGCGTCCCAGGGGCGCCGGTGCCGTCCGCTGCTCCACCCGCCCCCGCGCGGCCGAGGCCAAGGGCATAGCCGACGCGCCGGCGCCTGTCAGTCCGTAATCTTCCGGGGTCTCCCGGCGCCGTCCCGTTGCTACCTTCCAGACCGCCCGCTCCTCGGCCACGCGGGTATCCCGCACGTCCATCCCATTCACCCCGAGATTCGAGGGGGGAGGAGCGTCTCGTGCTTGCTGGACTTTCCCGACGCGCACTGGCCTGTGTTCTCGCGGTGGCAGCCGCCCTGCTGCTGCCGGCGCTGGTGCCCGCGGTTCCGGCCGCGGCGCGTACCGCCACGGCCGGAACCGCGGCTTGCCCGGCCGCCGGTTTCGTGTCACAGCACTTCCACAAGGACCACAACGGCGTCGACATCGCCAACGACGTCGGGACGCCGATCTACGCCGTCGGCGACGGTGAGGTGACCATCTCCGGACGCGAGCCCGGCTACGGCCAGTGGATCCGGGTCCAGCACCCCGACGGGAGGATCTCCGAGTACGGGCACATGTCCCGGCGGGACGTCTCCGCCGGTGACCGGGTCGTGGCCGGTCAGCAGATCGCTCTGATGGGCTCCGAGGGGCAGTCCACCGGCCCCCACCTGCATCTGCGGATCTGGGGGGATCGCTCCGCCACGTACGGTATCGACCCCGAGGACTACCTCGCGGAGCGCGGCGTCGTGCTGCCCTGCACCCCGGGCAACGGCCCGCGCCCCCGGCCGTTGGTGTATCCGGCCGAGTCGGGGCGGGTCGTGTCGGCGCGGTCGGCGGACGGGCGCCTTGAGGTGTTCGCCGCCGGAGCCGATGGCATCCACCACGCCTGGCAGCAGGAGGTCAACGGCAACTGGTCGGCTTGGGAAGCCCTCGGGGGACCCGGCAACGCGGAACTCGCCATCGCGCCCAACGCGGACGGCCGCCTGGAACTGTTCGCCCTCAATGGGAACACCTTCCAGCACCGCTGGCAGATGAGCCCGTCCGGTGGCTGGTCGAACTGGGAAACCTTCGGCGGTGGCGGACGGGACACCGCGGCCGGTGTCAACGCCGACGGCCGTATCGAGGTCTACGCCTCGGGCCCGGTCGGTCTCTTCCACCGGTACCAACTCGCCCCGAACGGCGGCTGGTCGGAATGGGAGCCCACGGGCGGCGGCCCTGCCGACAGCCGCGTGGAGATGGAGAAGTCACCCGACGGGCGCCTGGAAGTCTTCGCCCTCAACGGCGACACCTTCCAGCACCAGTACCAGACCGCCCCCAACGGCGGGTGGTCCCCCTGGGGCGCCTTCGGCGGCGGCGGACGCGACCTGACGGTCGACCACAATGCCGACGGCCGCCTGGAGATCTTCGCCTCCGGTCCGGTGGGTGTGTTCCACAAGTACCAGACCAGTCCGACCAGTTGGTCCGAGTGGGAGCCCACCGGCGGCCCTGCCGATTCGCAGCTCACCAGCGAACGTACCCCCGACGGGCGTGTGGAGGTCTTCGCCATGAACGGCAGCACCGCCATGCATATGTGGCAGAGCGCCGTCAACGCGCCCTACAGCGAGTGGGCCGCCTTCGGCACCGGCGGCAGCGAAGTCACCGCCGCCACCAACGCCGACGGCCGCATCGAGATCTTCGGCACGAGCCACGCCGGCACCTTCCACAAGTGGCAGACAGGCTTCACCACCTGGTCCGAATGGACCTGGGTCAACGACACCCCCGGCCCCACCCTCAACTGACCATCTCCCCCGTCCTCATTGACCTCTCCCGTGGTCGGCTGTGCCCTGTACGACGCACGGCCGGCCACCGGTCCCGCTGGAGGGACTCGTGCTTCCGATCAGCAGACGGAGCCTGTTGCGCGGTGCTGCCGGGGCGGGCGCGCTCCCGTTCCTGGGCGCCGGCCCGGCCGTCGCCGCGACCTCCGCGGACGCCCCGGCCCCGCACTGGGTCGGCGCGGGACCCTTCACGTACGTCTACGACCCGTCCACCCCGGCCGGCCCGCGCTACCTCAACGACCATACGCTGATCAAGGCCCAGGGCCGCTGGCACCTGTTCGGCATCGTCGGAGACAGCGCGCCGCGCGGCGAATCCCCGGACAGCTCGGCGGAGATCACCTTCGCCCACGCCTCCGCGGCGAGTCCGAACGGGCCGTGGACCACCCACGCCGACGCGCTCACCGTCGACCCGTCCTATTTCGGCGAGGAACACCTGTGGGCGCCGCACGTCGTCGAGGCCGGCGGCACGTTCTGGATGTTCTACGCCGCGGGCGGCGAGAGTGGTGCCGCGATCAACCTCGCCACGTCGACCGACCTGTTCACCTGGACCCGCGAACCGTCCGGCCCGCTGTTCCGGGGGCTCGCCGCGCGCGACCCCATGGTGCTGCGGGTCGGCGGCGAGTGGGTCATGTACTACACAGAACTCTCGGGTGCGGGCGGCCACCATGTCGTGGCCTACCGGCGTTCCGCCGATCTGCTGCACTGGAGCGAGCCGGGCGTGGCCTTCACCGACGCGAGCACGGACGCGACCGTCTCGGTCACCGAGTCGCCGTGCGTCGTCGAACGGGACGGCTGGTACTACCTGTTCATCGGGCCGCGCGGCGGCTACGAGGGCACCGACGTACTGGCCTCGCGGGATCCCTTCCACTTCGAACTGGCCGGGTACGCGGGTCATGTGGCCGGTCACGCCGTCGAGGTCGTGCGCGACGGGGAAGCGTGGTACGCCAGCGCCGCGGGCTGGTTCCGTCATGGGCTGTACGGGGCGCCGCTGTACTGGCGGGACACCCCACCGCCGTGGCAGAGCCCCGACAACCCGGTGGCCGGCCTCGACGTGCACGGCCGACTGACGGTCTTCGCACTCGACGCCACCGACCGCTCGATGCTGCGGCGCGTGCAGCTCGACCCGTACACCGACACCTGGTCGGAGTGGGAGTCCTTCGGAGGACCGGCCGGCGCGGTTCCCACCCTCGGCCGCAACGTCAACGGCAGGCTGGAGGTGTTCTCCCTCGCCCCGGGCGGCGTCAACCTGCACCACCGGGCGCAGCGGCCGGACGGTGGCTGGCACGCCTGGGAGGAGTTCGGCGGCCCGGCGGGTGCCACCCCTGCGGTCGCCCGCGACGCCGACGGCCGGCTGGAGGTCTTCGCCCTGAGCCCCGGCGGCGCCTCCGTCGCCCGGCGTCGGCAGGGCTCGCCCGGGTCCCTGAGCTGGGACCCGTGGGAGCCCGGCTTCGGCGGGGCGGCGGGCGCGCCACCGGTGGTCGCGGCGAACGCGGACGGCCGGCTGGAGGTGTTCGCCCTCTCCCCCGGCGGCTCCGGGATCTACCACCGCTGGCAGGAGGCGCCCGGCGGCCGCTGGACCGCGGCATGGCACCGGTTCGGCACCGCGGCCGGCGCCGCCCCTCGGGTGGCCAGGGACGGCAGCGGCCGGCTCGGTGTCGCCGCGATCGGTCCGTCGGGCGTGGGAAGCTTCGCCCGGCGGCAGGCCGCGCCGAGCGGTGGCTGGGGCGACTGGCGGGGGCTGTTCGGCTGGAGCGCCGCCGCCCCGGCGTTCGCCGCCAACGCCGACGGCCGGCTGGAGGCGTTCTCCCTGACGCCCGGCGGCGCCCGGCTGAGCCACCGCTGGCAGGTCGCTCCGGGCGGGGACTGGCATCCCGGCGGCGAGTTCGGCGAGCCCGGCATCAGGCTCGTCGCCACGCCCACGGCCGCGCTGGACTCCACCGGGCGGCTGCACGTCTTCGCCGTCACCGGCGCGGGCAGGATGCGGACCCGCGTCCAGGACCGGCCGAACGGCGGGTGGCACCCATGGACGGCCTTCGGCGACCGCACGGTCGCGCCCCTCGTGTCGGGCAGTCCCGCTCTGTGAGCGGAGGGTGCGGATCTCGCCAAGTGAACGGGCACATCGACGTTTCGTCGGCGCCGCGAAGCCGCCCCGTACGCCGGTTCCTTCCCTCCCCGCACGGTGACGTTCCCCACCTTGCGCAACGCGGAACGAGGCATCCGCACCCGGCGCGGGAGGCTCCTCCCGCGCCCCGGCCGCCCGCGGCGGCAGGCCGTTCCCCCGGCGCCTCGGCGCGATACCCTCCGGGCCGAACAGCCGGGCAGAGAACGGGAAACAGCCTCAAATCGCTGCCCCTCTCGCGGCACCCCGGTGACCTGAGACACAGCCAACGGAGTGCCTCACGGGACCCGTGAAAGAGCGCCCTGGTGAGAGCGGTTCAGGAGCCTGCTCGCACCACATTCGGCCGGCCGGCCTGACCCCGTCGGCGGTCCCGGTGAAGTGGCCGAAGTACGCCGGTGAACTCCCCTGACCGATGAGTATCGTTCCGCTCGTCAGGCAAGTGCGACGCGGGGGAACGGGGGGGAGCGGTGAGCGGCGTAGTGGTCCATCTGCCGCAGGGAAGCGGTGGCGCCGACGGCGGCGAACCGCACGGTGACGCGGTGACGTTACGGCTCGGCCCGGGCGAGGTCGCCCGCTTCGGACGGGGCTCCACGACGGTCCCCGTCGAGCTGCGCCTCGCCGACCCCGCGATCTCCCGGCTCGCCGGGGAGATCCGCGTGACAGACGACCACTGGCAGCTGACGAACCACAGCACCACCCACAGCTATCTCGTGGAGAATCCGGAGGGAGCGGGGGAATACCTGAGGGTTCCGCCGCGACGGGTCGGGGCGCCCATCCCGTTCGAGTTCTCCCGCGTCGTGCTGCCCACCCGCGGTGACGTCACCATCTCCTTCCAGGTGTTCGCCCCCGACCACCTCTATCTGGACCCGGAGGCCATGGGCGTTCCCTGGGGAACCAGCACGGTCACCGCCTACTCCCTGGACGAGACGGCCACGTACTTCCTCGTCCTGGTCGCACTCTGCGAACCGCGCCTGCGTGACCAGTCCCGCGTGGCGGTCCCCACCACTCCGCAGATCGTCGAGCGGCTCAGGGGGCACGTCACCTGCGGCACGCTGACCGCGCGGGCGGTCAGCTCGCACATCGACTACCTCGCCGAGGAGAAGTTGCGCCTCGGCGTCGCGGACGCCCACGAACCCGGCAAGGGCGACCGCCGCAACGGCAAGCGGGAGGAGATCGTCGGGCTCGCGCTGCGGTTCGGCCTCGTACGGGAAGAGCACCTCGCGCTGCTGCCGCCCCTGGCCGGGGCCGGCGGGCGGGAGCGGCCGGCCGCACGATGACACCGCCGCACGGCCATGGAGACACCGCGGAGCACGACCGCGCCGACCTTCTCCCACCCGGCTGTCAGGTGGGCGGCTGGGTGGTCACCGAGCTGATCGGATCCGGAGGCTGGTCCTCCGTCTACGCGGCGCGGCCTGCCGACGGGCCCCCGGGCGGAACCGGCGAGGCCCGCACGGGCCGGTCCTCGGGCCCCAGCGACGTCGCGCTCAAGATCATGCCGACCGCGGGGCTCGCGCCTCGGCAGGCGCGCAGGATCGTGGAATCCGCCCGCCGCGAGGTCGAGCTCGGGCGCAGGGCCGGGCATCCCAGGCTGATCGGCCTCCGGGAGTCGTTCGTTCTCGCCTCACCCGACCGTCCCTCCCTGGAGGGGGCGATCGTGCTGGTCATGGAGCGGGCCGCCGGCAGTCTGCGGGAACTCGTCGACACGGGGGTGCCCGAGGCCGATCGCGCCCGGCTGATCGCGGGAATCTGCGAGGGACTCTCGCATCTCCACCGCTCGGGCTGGGTCCACGCGGATCTCAAGCCGGAGAACGTCCTCCTGGGCGGGGACGGTTCCGTGAAGCTCTCGGACTTCGGCCTCGCCACCGAGCTGACGGGGACGCACGGCTATGCGCCGCCCATGGGCACCCTGGACTACCTGCCGCCCGAGCGCTGGAGGGCGCCCCTGGGCGAACTCGGCGTGCGGGTCCGGCCGACCGCCGACATCTGGGCCCTGGGCATCCTCATCCACGAGGTCTTCGCGTCGGGCGCCTCACCGTTCCCCGGCGCCACACCCATGGCGCGGGGCGCCGCGGTCCAGGAGTACGGCGAGGGGCGTGCCCCGCTGCGCATGGACCACGCCGTGCCGCCGTTCTGGCGGGCGCTGATCGCCGACTGCCTCGCCCCGACCCACGCGGCCCGCGCCCCGCACACCGCCGAGAGCCTGCTCGCCCGTATCACCGCCGAGCAGCAGACGCCCGGGGCGGGGCGGCTACGGGGCCGGGCCCGCGCCGCCGTCCTCGCCACCGCGCTGTGCGGGGTTGCCGGCGCGACCCTGTACTCGGACGCGGTACGCGCGAGCTCGCCCGCACAGTCCGGCCGTACGGGCGCGACGGTCGGCACGGTCCGGGTCTTCAACGCGGAGCGGGGCTGCCAGGACCGGGTCGACCGGGACCGGCAGTGCAGTCTGGGCCTGGCGATCGATCCCGCACAGCCCTACACCGCGGAAAACGTCGTACCGACCAGGGTGTGGCACGGCGACGTCCTCACCGCGGACTGCGAGCTGCCCGACGGACAGCCCATCATCGACGAGGAGGACCTGCGGTCCACCCACTGGTTCCGCGTCCACCTCCCGCCCGGCTCCACGCCCCCCGCGGCCTGGCTGCCCGCCGTACGCACCAGGGAACGGCCGGCGCTGCCGGAGTGCCCGCACCCCACGGCCGTGCGCTGACGCACCTCGACGCACATCGTCGAACGGCGCGCATCATCGAAGGTGGGGGGGAGCGTCGAAGGTGGGGGGAGCGTCGATGAGGAGTGGCGATGCGGCTGTCGTTCCTTGAGCCCCTCTACGCGGAGTCGGGCCCGTTCGCCTCCGTGTACCTGGACACCTCCCGGGACGTCGAGCATCCCGAGCGGGCCATCGCGCGGCGCTGGGGGCGGCTGCGCGAGAGCCTCTCCCGCCAGGGCGCGGACCGGGCGCTGCTGAACGTACTGGAGGAGGTGGTCGGCGCCGACTCGGAGGTGCCGGGGATGCACGGTCAGGCGATCTTCGCCGCCCACGGCACGCTCCTCCTGGACGGCGAGCTGCCCAGGCCGCCCGAGCACGACTCCGCGCGCTACAGCACCCTGCCGGACGCGATGCCCCTGGTCACCCAGCACGTTCCGGAGATCCCCTACCTGGCCGTGGTCGTCCACTACAGCGGCCTTCCCACCGCCGAGACCCACGGCTGGGTGACCCTGGAGGCGGAGACCGGCACCTGGCCCGCCTCCACCGTCACCCCCGGTGAGCGCCTGCACCACAGGGTCGCGGTGGCGACCTGGCACCGCACCTGCCTCCGGCTCGGCCACCTGCTGGACGAGCGGGCGCGGCACGCCCATGCCGACGCCGTCGTCATGGGCGGGGACGAGTGGGCATGCAACGTACTGATCCGCCGCCTGCCGCAGACCCTGCGGGACAAGGTCGTCCGCGTCGGCGGCCGGACCCCCACCGACACCGGGCGCGCCCTGCTGGAGCCTCAGCTGGACGCCGTCTTCCGCGGCCACATCGCCGCGCACGACCGGGAACTCGTGGACCTCTTCATCAGCCGGCGCGCCCTGGACGGGCCTGTCACGGAGGGGCTGGCCGCCACCGTCGCCGCCCTCCAGCGCGGCCAGGTCGCGGCACTGCTGCTGAACCGTACGCCCCGATCCTCGCTGCGGCTCTGGACGGGCTCCCAGCCCACTCAGCTCGCGCTGACGGAGGCGGAGCTGGTGTCCTTCGGGGTCCGGGCCCCGCGCGAGGAACCCGCCGACGAGGCCCTCGTCCGGGCCCTCGTCGGCACCGGCGCCGAGCTGGTCGCCGTACCGGAGAGCGGACTGAGGCTGTACGAAGGCGTGGGCGCCGTACTGCGGTACGCCGACCCGGGGACCTCCCGGGGGTCCGATGCCCCATGACCCCTGAAGGGACCCCCGAGGACCTGGTCCGGGCGGCCCGCGCCGTGGGCGTGAGCGACAGCCGCCTCCTCGATGCCGTACGCAGCATCCCTCGGGCGGACTTCGTCCCCGTGGAGGAGGCCGCGTCCTCGTACCGGGACACGCCCGTTCCCCTCCCGCACGGGCAGGTCACCACCCAGCCCTCGCTGATCGCCATGATGGTCGCCGCGCTCGGCCTCACCGGAGACGAACACGTCCTGGAGGTCGGGACCGGATACGGCTGGCAGACCGCGCTGCTGGCCCGCCTGGCCGCGTCCGTCGTCAGCGTCGAGCGCTACCCCGACCTGGCCGAGGAGGCCCGCCTGCGGCTGGCCGCGCAGGGGGTCGGCAACGCCGAGGTCGTAGTCGGCGACGGGACCCTCGGGGTGCCGGCCCCGGCGCCGTACGACGCCGTCATCGTCTGCGCGGCCTTCCCGCAGGTGCCGGAGCCGCTGGTGGAGCAGCTGCGCGGCGGTGGCCGGCTCGTCCAGCCGATCGGGCGGGGCGGGCAGGAGTACGTCGAGCTGTACGAGCGGGGGGCCTGCGGGCTGGTGCGCCTCAGGACGGTCGCCGTGGCCAGGTTCGTCCGGCTGTACGGCGCCCATGGCTACGACGAGCGGTGACCGGCTCGCTGCCCCGGCTACGGCCGACGGTGACCGGCCGGCTGCTGTGGCTACGGCCGACGGCGACCGGCCACTCCTCCCCCGGCAACGACCGGCCCCGTGCCGGCTCAGCGTTGGTAGGTACCGACGAGGGTGCCGGAGGCCAGCTCCTTGCCCTTCAGGGCTCGGTGTACGTCGTCCACGCCCGGGTGTTCGGGCAGCTGGAGTGGCTCGGACAGGGCGTACAGGCGGAAGAAGTAGCGGTGCGTCCCATGCCCCGGTGGAGGCATCGGCCCTCCCCAGCCCACGTGCCCGAAGTCGTTGGGCCAGGGCAGGCCGCCCGTGGGCTTCTGGCCCTCCGTCACACCGGTGGTCCCGGGGTCGATGCCCGTCACCAGCCAGTGCAGGAAGGTGGACCCCGGCGCGTCCGGGTCCTCGCACAGGAGCACCAGCTCCGTGGCCTCCTCGGGCACCCCCGACCAGGTCAGAGGCGGTGAGATGTTCTCTCCCTCCCCGCTGTACCGGCGGGGAATCACCGTCTTGTCGTCGAACGCGGCACTGCTGAGTTCCATTCCGCTCATGCGCGGCGCCATACCCGCCACGGCGGCCCCGGCACCGGCCAAGCACCCCAAAACCCCTGTTCGGCCGAGCCGCCCGCCCGGTCCGTTCGCGGAAGCGGGGTGAAGATGGCGGTGTGCCGACGAGAATCCTGCTGGAAGGCCGCCCGGGCGTGGGCAAGACGACCGCCCTGCGTCGACTGTCCGCGCTGCTGCCCGCCGGCGCGGCCACCGGCTTCACCACCGAGGAGATCCGGCAGTCCGGCGCCCGCGTCGGTTTCGCCCTGGAAACCCTGGCGGGCCGACGGGAGGTGCTCGCCCATGTCGACCTGCCCGGGCCGCCGCGGGTAGGGAAGTACGGCGTCGACCTGGGCGTCATGGAACGGCTGGCGCTGCCGTCGCTTCGGCCGGCTGCAACCGGCGAAGCGGCAGGGCAGCTGGTGCTCATCGACGAGCTGGGGCGGATGGAGCTGGAGTGCGCGGAGTTCCGGGACGCGGTCGACGCGCTGTTCGTGGCGGAGGTCGACGTCGTCGCGACGGTCCACGTGCACCGCGATCCGTTCACCGACGCCCTGAGGCGGCGCACCGATATCGAAGTCGTCCACCTCACGGCGGCGAACCGGGACGCCGTTCCCGGTGAGCTCGCGGCCCGGCTGCGGCAGCTCCGGAAGGACACTTGGTGACACGGTCCGCCGGGGGCTGTTCAGGACAGCTCGGTCGGTCTGCGTGGCGGCGGGACAGCCCGGAGCAGCTCCCACAGGGGACGCGAGCCGGACGCCCACACCGCGAGGGTGTGGCGGTCGACGACGTGGAGCCGCTGCTGCGTGGCGAAGGCCACAGCCGGTGCGGTGACCCGGCCGTTGGTGACGATCACCGCGACGTCGGCGCCGTGGACCTGGCGTGCGGTGCCGTTGAGGACTTGGAGGTCCGGCGTCCCTACCGCGGCTCCGGCCAGGCCGTTGCGCCGGTGTTTGCACTGGATCACCCAGCGTCGCCCGTACGGGTCGGTGGCCTTCACGTCGGCCCCGAGGTCTCCGCCACCGCCGCTGCGGACCGCGTCCCGGCAGCCGTCACGGCGCATCAAGTCCCGTACGGCGTCCTCGAACCGGGAGTGGTGCAGGGCGTCCAGCTGGGACAGTCCGTACCGCAGCCCCTGCGTGCGGACCGCCTCCCACCGGGCCCTCTGCTGCTTCTGGTGGAGCCGGACGCCGCCGGCCAGTACCGCGAGCGTTCCGACGACGACCAGGATCCATCGGTGGGCCAGCAGCCAGTCGACAACGGCCACCATCAGGGCGACGGCGACGACCGCGGCCACGAGGAGCCCAATCACCCGGTCCTCTGCGCGCTGCCGCCGCTTGCCGGGCCTGCGGGCCCGGGTCCGCCGCCGGGCCGGCGGGCGACCCCTGCGCGCGCGGGGGCTCATCGGCCGGCCTGCGTGACGCCGCTCGCGAGCTCATTGATGGTCAGCAACCGTTCAGACCTCCCCCAACGACCGGCAACCACGACGCCCGGGGCGGCAGCGGGCCACTCCAGCCCTCTTGTCTAGCTGGGCGTCGGAGATACCGGCGGCCGTTTGCCGACGAATGGCACAAAGCCGTTCGGGCCTGGCTGGATACCGCGCGGCGGGACGCGGCGGGACTATCCCGGCTGAGGCACCCTCACGTTCAGCGAGGGCGCTCTCCACGCCAGAGCCGCCCCGCTCGGGGGGACGACTCGCCTACGGGCAGTGGGTCGAGGGTGAACTCCCACTCGTGCCGGCTCTTGTCGATCACGAGCAGGAGGGGGCCCTCGGGGATACGGACCTTCTCCTTGACCCGGCGGCCGTTCCAGGCGTGGATGAGCTCCTCGGCGGGGCGTCGCAGCTCGGCGGGTGTGTCGCCCTGGTGGTGGTTCAGTTGGAACCATCCGTTGTGCCGGTCCGTCGCCCGGACCTTCAGTTCGGCCGCGCCGCCCGTGTGGATGAAGACCTCGCGGGCGCTTCCCTGGACCGTCCCGGTGCCGATCGGGCGGGCCGCGGACAGGGGCCGGAGGGTGAGCTCCCACTTCCCGGAGTGGCCCACCTTCATCTTCAACGGGCCGCCCTTGCGGGGCGGCACGAGCAGGGCGCGGCTGTGGAATTCAGGCAGGTCGTCGCAGAAGACGTCGCTGGAGCGGCCGACGATCTGGACGTGGAGGAATTGGTACTCCTGGACTCGTGCCTCCAGGATCACCGGTTCGCAGTCCGGCGGGAACGGCAGGTCCACGGTGACCGTCTTCTCGCCCTTGCCGCTGTAGACGCGCGGCTCGAAGTCGAAGAATCCGGCTCCCCAGGGCAGGGTGTCGGTGGGGGCGGTGACGGTGGCGACCTCGGGTGCGGAGGGCACCGGCTCGGCCGGGTGAGGCGCCGCGGGCGCCGGCACCGGTGGCGTGGCCGTGCCCACCGGCGCCGAACCCGTCTTGGTCACGCCCGTCAGCGGCACCGGTCCGGACGCCGGCGGAGCCTCCCCCACTACGACCCCGAAGTCCGTCGCCAGCCCCGCCAGCCCCGAGTCGTAGCCCTGGCCCACGGCGCGGAACTTCCACGCCCCGTCGCGCCGGTAGAACTCCCCCAGCACGAAAGCCGTCTCGCTGGAGGCGTCCGTCACGTCGTAGTGCGCCACCACCGCGCCGTCGAGCGACACCACCTGCGCGCGCAGGCCGGGGACCTGGCCGAACACCCCGCCGTCCACGGACCCGGCGATCAGCACCCGCTGGACGGCCGGTTCGATCCGCGGCAGGTCCAACTCCAGCCACTCGGCGAGCTGCCCGCCGCCCTCACCGGTGCCCACGTGCCGCACGGCCCCGGACGGATGCGCAGGCCGAGTGTTAAGGACGATGTCGGCGCCGCCGCGCACCTTGCCGGTCGCGTCGAGCAGCAGGGCGGCGGCGCTGACGGCCGGCACCCCCGGCACCCGGTTGCGGCCCACGGCGATCCGCAAAGGGGCGGTGGGGACAGGGGTGTTGGCGCCCTTGGCGATGTGCGTCATACGGCACATGGTGACAGTGAAGGTGGTGTGAAGAAAAGATCTTCGGCGCCGAGTCGACTGCCATACCCGGCGCCTCCTTCTCGTCGGGGCGGTGCGGGCCCGTGCCCCGATGCCGAGTTCGTCAGGTGTCGAGTGGAAGTTCCAGCAGTTCCTCCGAGGGTTGGAAGCCGGAGCGCTGCCAGAGGGGGCTGCTGCGCTCGGACGGCCAGACGATCAGGGTGTCGAAGCCCACGTTGCGGCAGTGCTGCTTCAGCGCCCCAAGGAGCGACGAGCCGGCTCCCTTGTTCCGCTGCGCCGGTCGTGGATCCACTGCTCGGCCCCTTCCAGGGGCTGCGCTCTTGGCCGTCCTTCGTGATCCTCTTGCTTGAACGTCCAGCGCAGTTCTGCCAACAGGCGCGCATCGGCGGGTAGGGCCGGGCGCACGGTGAAGTCGGTGGTCATGGGACGAGTTTGGCGTTTGCACCACCGTCAGGTGTAAGTTCGGCGACGCCGTGCGCCGCTGCGAACTGAAGGAGGTGAGACCGATCAACGATGTGACGTGTCGGGCCTCCCTCCTCCGCATGGCCTAGGGAGTGCCCGAAGGCATCCCGAAAGGCTTCACACGCTATGCGCTTCACCTCTGAGACGTCCTCCGACGGCGTCCGCGAACAGCTCTTCACCCTCGGCGAGATCCCCGGCGTGCTCTGGACGCCGGAAGGCGCTGCCGGTACTCGCCCCCTGATCGTGATGGGACACGGCGGCGGTCAGCACAAGAAGGCCCCCGGCATCCTTGCCCGTGCGCACCGTTTCGTGGCCGAGTGCGGTTTCGCGGTGGCGGCGGTCGACGTACCCGGTCATGGGAACCGGCCGATGGACGAGACGTACAACCGGATCGCGACCGAGAACCAGGCTCGCGTGGAGGCCGGGGAGGAGTTGGCTCCGCTGATCGCCGGCTTCCAGGCGCTCGTAGCCGGTCAGACCGTCCCGGAATGGCAGGCGGTGCTCGACGCGGTTCAGCAGCTCGACCAGGTCGGCGCCGGTCCGGTGGGCTACTGGGGCGTGTCGCTGGGGTGCGGACTGGGGGTTCCGTTCGTTGCCGCCGAACCCCGGGTCCGCGCGGCGGTGCTGGGGCTGGGCGGGGCCTTGGCCACGGCCGAGGACGCCGCGCGGATCACCGTCCCGGTGGAGTTCCTGGTGCAGTGGGACGATGAGCGGGTGCCGCGCGAGCAGAGCCTGGCGCTGTTCGACGCGTTGGCCTCAGCCGAGAAGACGCTGCACGCCAACCCCGGCAAGCACGGGGAGATCCCGGCATTCGAGCTGGACAGCGCGCTGAGGTTCTTCTCCCGGCACCTCGGCTGACATCACCGCCGCCCGCGGTCCGCGACGCGCCGATGGGGACCCGTTTCCGATCGGCGCGTTCGGCGAACCATGGACGCTCCGGCGACGTGGGGCGGAGCGTGGTGCGGAGCATCCGAAGAGGCGCCGGGCCGGGGGGAGATGGGTCCCGCCCGGCGCTTCTCATGCCGTACGCGAGGGGGTGGTCAGCGCCGCGTGGAGCAGCACGCCCAGCTGCTGGGGCAGCCGCTCCGGCGAGCGGTTCTGCATGTAGATCACGGCGAAGACCGGCCCGGACACCAGGGCGTGCACCAGGGACACATCCGGTACGACGGTCAACTCCCCACGGGTGACCGCCCGGTCGAGGAGCTGACCGATTCCCAGCTTCTGGCGGGTGACCATGGTGTCCTCGAAGCGCGCGGCCAGCTCCGGAGAGCCGGCGATGTCGCCCATCAGCCCGGGGAGCGCGGCGGCCGCGGCCGGGTTGGTCATATGGTCCACGATCTCCTGTACCAGCGCGGTCAGATCGCCGAGCAGTGTGCCGGTGTCGGGCGGCGCCGGCAGGTCGGCGCCGTGCACGGCCGCCGCGAAGACCATCTCCTGCTTGGTGGCGTGGCGCCGGTAGATCGCGGCCTTGCCGATCTGGGCGCGCTCGGCCACGGCGTCCATGGTGAGCCCGGCGTATCCGCTCTCCGCCAGCAGTTCGCGCGTGGCGGTCAGGATCGCCTCGTCCACGCGGGAGTCTCGGGGTCGTGCCATGCGGGCCATGTTACGGTACCGACAGTTTCGGAACTAGGAGTTTCGTAAGGGGGCGGTCCGTCATGACACGTTGGGCTGGGTGGATTCTGCAGTCGTTGGGGTTGCTGCATCTGGTGGTGCTGGGGGCACAGAACACCCAGTACTTCGGGGACTGGTTGACCGGCGCACTGTGGAACCTGCCGCGCGAGGAGTTCGTACACCCCGCCGGTGCCGCCGGCGCCTTCTGGGTCTCGATCGGCAGCTTCGCGCTCCCGCTGATCCTGCTGGGCGCACTCGTCCTGAGCCTGGCGCGCCGCGAGGTGCGGGTCCCGCCGTTCATCGGATGGGCCCTCACCGCTTGGGCTTTCGTGGGAGCGGCCATCATGGAGCCGACGCCGATGATCCTGGTGCTGGTGCCGGCCGTCCTGCTGATCAGGGCCGGTAAGGACCGGCCGGTGGCCTCGCGCTAGGTCTTGTCACGCCGCCTCGATCACGGCCTGCGGCAGCCTCGCTGCCGCAGGCCGGAAAGTCGCCCCGACGGGCGCCGGACGGATGCCGGCGCCCTGCCCTCAGTCCAGGCAGAATTCGTTCCCCTCGGGGTCGGCCATCACGATGATCCCCTCGTCCATGTCATTGGGCTCGAGCCGGTACAGCCGCTTCGCTCCCAGCCCCTCCAGCCGGGTGGCCTCCTCCTCCAGCGCGGCCATCCGCTCGTCCCCGGTCAGGCCGGGTGCGGCGCGCACATCCAGGTGCAAGCGGTTCTTCACCACCTTGCCCTCCGGGACCTTCTGGAAGAACACCCTCGGCCCCTTGCCGTCCGGATCCGTGATGGCCGACCGGTCGTTGTGGTGCTCGGGCGGCACGCCCCATGCCGTCAGCGCAGCCGTCCAGTCCGGGAAGCCCTCGGGCGGGGGCGCGATGCGATAGCCCAGAACCGTCGCCCAGAACGCCGCCTGCGCACCCGGATCGGCGCAGTCGTACGTCACTTGGAATTCCTTGGCCATGCCGCCTCCGACCGCTCGCAACTGTCGACGTCCTCGTCCCGGTCGCCTGACCCGGGACACACTGCCATCCTCGCACCGCCCTCTGACAAACCGTTTGCCGACCCGAAAGAGTTGGCCGGATCGCGGTTCGGCGAGACAGGATGCTGTGGTGCGCCGTGCCTATGAGGATGCCGAGTTGCTGGACCTGGTCCGTCGCTATGTCACGCCCGACCGCCGCTACCTGAAGCTCGGCGGCAGCCTGCTGCGCCTGGAGGGGCCGGAGTACGACCGGTTCGCGCGGGCTCTCGTCGAAGACGCCGGACTCATCACCTCCGACGAGCTCGCCGTACTCCTTGAAGGCGGGTGGCGTGAGCGCAGGACCGCGGCGTGGCTCATCGCCGTCTCCGGGCGGACCGAGTTCCGCGAGCGCCTCGGAGATCTGCTGCTGGCCAGCGAGGTGTGCTGTGCCGGCTTGGCGTACTGCGTGGCCCTGGCCACGTTCGGCACGCCGCATGACGCCGATCTGCTGGCCGACTACCTTGATCGATACCTCCGCCGTCCCGACCTCGCCTACAACCAGCTGGTAGCGATGGGCGCCCTTCTGTACCTCGACCTGAACCTGGGGGCAGACCACGCCTCGCGCTTTCTGGTCCCGGACGGGCTGTGGCATCAGTGGCTCCAGGGCGCCCCCGGAGGCGCGCCGAGGGACCCCGCCACCTTCCTGAGCCTGATCCGCCGGCTCCGCGCCTTCGTCGACGACTGCGCCGAACTGCGTCCATCGGGGTGATCTCCGTACGTGGTCGATGAGTCACTCGGGTGGCCGGAGGGAGGGCGGGCAGGCGGGTGGGTGTTTCGCGCACGCGTTATCCGGTGCGTGAAATCCGGCAGATATCCGTGATCTGTCACCCATCGGAGAGGGATCGCTGTGAGCGAGTACAACATCTGGGGCTACCAACCGGCTGCAGGCTTCCAGCAGGGGATTGATCTGATCGGCTACAAGGTCGAGGCCAAGGACGGCGTCATCGGGAAGATCAGCAAGCATTCCGACGAGGTCGGCGCCTCTTACGTCGTCGTCGACACCGGAGTGTGGATCTTCGGCAAGCATGTTCTGCTGCCGGCCGGGACCATCAAGCAGATCGACATCACCGAGGAGAAGGTCTACGTCGACCGGACCAGGGACCAGATCAAGGACGCTCCGGAGTTCGACGAGATCAAGCAGGCGGGCGAGCCCAGCTACCTGGATCAGTTCGCCCGGTACTACAACCAGCCGCACATGTAGCCGCACATGTAGGAGACGATGAGGGGCGCATCGACGCCCCTCACATGCCCCTGCGCTCCGCCCGCGGTCCGCGCGCCGCGAGCAGCCCCACGCCCAGGACGAAGGCGGCAAGCGCCACCGCCCATGCCGCCCGCTGCGGGCCGGGCTGCATCGTCCAGGCCCAGATGGCCGCGTGGCCGCCGGGGACGGACGGGGCCGCGAGGTAGACGGCGCTGGTGTACACGGTCATCGGCAGCCAGCTCAGGCGGGCGCCGAGCAGCGCGGCGGCCGCCGCGGTCACCCCGGTGGCGCCCAGCACGTTACGTACCATCGCCGGCGCGCCGAAGGCGTCGGGGTGGCCGGGGACCGCGAGCGCCAGCAGGGCCGTGGACAGGGCCGTCAGCATCAGCAGATGGGACAGTCGGCGCGGCCACCAGGGCCGTACGGCGGTCCGGTCCAGCTCGTCGCTGTGGGTGTACAGGCTGGTGCCGACGGCGGACGCGGTGAGCAGCGGTGCCAGTACGACCACCGGTACGCGCGCGGCGTGGTCGAACCCGGGCTGGCCCTGGAGCCACCAGGCGCTCCAGGCGGCGGCGAGCGCGGCGCCCAGGAGGACGGCGAGGGTGGCGGGCAGGACCCGCGAGCGGGCGTAGAGGACGAAGGCGGTCACGGTACGGGCACCTCCTCGGCGTCGCAGAGGTCGGCGGCGAGATAGCGCGCCAGGTACGCGCGCCGCTCGGCCGGGGACTTGGTCTTGAGCCGGGCGAGATCGGCGCGGCTTCGGTCGGTGAGCACGGGCTCGTACGCGGCGGAGGGGGCGAGCCACTGGATCACGGCCGAGTTGACCTCCGAGGCGCGCGCCCAGCCGGGGTGCTCGTAGTCCTGGTCCTCGCAGGAGTCCGAGAACAGGTACTGGACCGCGCCGTGGGCGTACGCGCCCGGATCCCTGAGCCGGCCGCGGAGGGATTCGAAGGCCGGGGTGGGCAGCGACGCCTCGTCGGGACCGGCCGGCCGCGGGCCGTCCGTCCAGCGGACGGGGGCGCCGGGAACGCCTCGTAGGGCGCCGTTGAGGTCGGCGAGCGCGGCGGAGACCTGAGGGAGCAGCCGGCTGTCGACGGCCGTCACGCACACCTGAGGCGTACCGTCGTCGCAGACCAGGCGGGCGGCCGCCGTGTCGGCACGCCACGGGCCCTGGCCGCCGTTGCCGGTGCCGATGAGGACGGCGGCGGCGCAGGCGGCGGCCAGCGGGGGCAGGGCGAGGGTCCGGCGCCGGGCCGCGTACGCGAGGAACGCGGTGGCGGCCAGGCCGCCCGTCCATACGACCGAGGCGGGGGCGAACCACCACACCGCCTTGTCCCAGTTGTAGGAGTGGGCCATGGCGGGATCCAGCCACTGCCACGGCGTGTTCCCGTAGGCGGGGAAGCCGAGTACGACGTAGGTCGCGGCGGCGAGCAGCGGGGCGGTGAGCCGCCAAGGGATGACCCGGCCCGCGACAAAGCCGAGCGTGCCAAGGGCCGCAAGCGCGACCGCGTCGGCCAGGACGAGCAGGAGGTCGGGCCGCCCGGCGCTCACGTACGGCCAGGTGGCGAGCAGGCAGCCGGTGGCGGCGAGCAGGTGGCCGAGGGCCGGCCAGAGGGCGGCGGGCGCGGCGGCGACCGCCGCCCGGCGCAGCGGTGTGCGGGCGGTGGACGCCCACAACTCCCCCGTGCCGCGGCGCCGTTCACGGCCGCCCTGCCAGCATCCGGCGGCGACCGCGAGCGGGCCGCCGAGGAGCAGCCCGGCGGTCCGCAGCAGGCTCGTGGCCTCGCCCCAGCGGCTCTGCCAGCCGTCGATGTAGTCCGCCTTGCCGTACATCGCGATCGAGACGGTCAGCGCGAGCGCGGCGCCTGCCCAAGGTCCGACGCCCCGGCGGAGTTCGGAGAGCAGGGGACGGACCGTACGCGCGCGTGCCGGGGTGGGCGCGGGCGCGGTGTCGTCGAGGACGGGGGCGGCGGTCATCGGGCCGCCTCCGCCAGGGACGCCCGGTGGGCGCGCAGGGCGGTGGTGTAGCCGCGTTCGATGGCGTTGCCGTCGGAGTCGCGGCCGTGCTCCCCGCCGAGGGCGGTCAGTTCGGCCGTCGTCCCCCGGTAGGCGATGCGACCGGACTCGATCAGCGTCACCTCCTGGCAGGCCGCCGCCACGTCCTCCACCAGGTGGGTGGAGACGATGACGGTCGAGGTGGCGCCGAGATCGCGCAGGAGCGCTCGGAACTCGACGCGCTGTTCCGGGTCGAGTCCGGCTGTCGGCTCGTCGAGCAGCAGCAGCTCCGGCTCGTTCACGATGGCCTGCGCGATGCCGGCGCGCCGCACCATGCCTCCGGAGAGCGTCTTCATCTTCGTGTCGATGCGGTCCGCGAGTCCGACCCGTTCCACGGCCCGTTCCACCGCCGTCGGGACGCGCGCGGCCGGCATCTCCTTCAGCCATGCGACGTATGAGACGAACTCCCGGACCGTGAAGCCCGGGTAGTGGCCGAACTCCTGGGGCAGATAGCCCAGCGCGCGCCGTACCGCCGCACGCTCCCGGTGCGCGCCCACGTCCCGGCCGAGCAGTTCGATCCGCCCGGCGGCCGGTGCGGCGACGGTCGCCAGGACACGGATGAGGGAGGTCTTGCCCGCGCCGTTGGGGCCGAGCAGACCGTGTACGCCGGTGCGGAAGTCCAGGTCCACGGTGTTCAGCGCGACGGTCCTGCGGTGCCGGACGGTCAGTGCGCGTACCGTCACGCTGGTGGTCATCGGGGCTCCATGAGGTCGAAGGAACGGCGCCGCAGGACCAGCAGCCCCGCGCACACCACCGCGCCCGCCGCCCAGGCGCCCTGGGCGGCCGCGCCGGACAGGAGACGTACGAGGTCGGCGGCGAGCGGCAGGGACCCGGTGCCCGGTCGGCCGACGACCGGTCCCGCTACGGCGAGCAGCCAGGCGGTGGAGAGGGTGCCCGCGGCCGCGCGGCACCCGACGAACGAGCCGAGCGCCAGCGTCGCCAGCGTCAGTGCGAGGCCAGGCAGCAGCCAGGCCGCCGCGCCCGGCCCGCCGGAACCGCCGGGCAGCACGGCCCCGGCCGCAGTGAGCAGCGGCACGCTCACGGCGAGCACGGCCGCCGTCCGGGTCAGCAGCAGTCGCAGCCCGCCGGAGGGCGTCGACGCCCCGATCTCGTACATCGGGTCCGCGTGACGCCCGTACGAGACGGCGACCCCGGCGAGCGGCAGGACCGGCGCCACGGCGAGCAGCGCCTGGCGGGCGGCGCCGTAACCGGCCCCGTAGGCGAGGGCGACGGCGGCCGCGCCGACGAGCACCACGGCGACCATCCAGGCCCCCCGCACCGCGGGCCCCGCGGCCCACAGCAGACGGGAGGCCCGGGCGGCGAAGTGAGGCACGCCGCCGCGCGCCGACAGGCGGAGGCCGCCGCGCGCGTCCAATTCCCCGAGCCGCCCCGTGACGGCTCGGGGTGTCGTTGCCGCGGTCAGGATCGACGCGCGGATCGCGGCCAGCTCCGGGCCCGCGGTGGTGGCGCGGACGGCGGCGGAGACGCGGGCGGCGCAGTCGCCGCAGGATTCCACGTGCTTCTCCAGCGACCAGGCGTCCGTCTCGGGCGCCGAACCGGTGGCGTAGGAGGCGGCCTGGGCGTCGGTCACATGCCAGGGTGTGGGGCTTCCGCGCCTGGGCGTGGGGTTCACAGGTGGGGGCGTGGGGTTCAGAGGTGGGAATGTGGGGTTCCCATGCGGGGGTGTCGGGTTCCCATCCCGGTGCGTGGGGTTTCCATGCGGGGGCGTGGGGTTTCCATGCGTGGCGCTCATGCCAGACCTCCCAGCGCGGCCGGGCCGAGCGCGGCGCGCAGTTCGCGGCGGGCCCGCAGGGCGCGGCTCTTCACCGTGCCCTCGGGGATGCCGAGCAGGCGCGCGGTCTCACGGGTCGTCAGTCCGTCGACGACCGTGGCCCGCAGCACCTCTCTCAGTTCGGGCGAGATGCGGTCGAGCGCGGCGCCCACGTCCCCGTACTCAAGACCAGCGAGGACGCGGTCCTCGGCGGAGGGGGCCGGGGGCGCCGGTGCGACCGCGGGCATCCGGTCCGTACGTTCCGCGGCGCGCAGGGCATCGACCAGACGCCGCGCCGCGATCACCCACAGCCAGCCGCCCGCCTCTCCGCCCCGGTGCGTCCCGGCGGAGCGCCAGACGGTCACGAAGGTGTCCTGGAGCACCTCGCGTACGGTCTCGGGGTCGCCGCAGCGGCGGGTCAGACGGGCGTGCAGCCAGCCGGAGTGCCGGTCGTACAGCGTGGCCAGGGCCTGGGCGTCACCGCGCGCGACCGCGCGCAGCAGCGCCGCGTCGTCGTCAGGATCTTCCCCTGTGGGGCGCAGCAGTCTCACGCCCTCTCTATCGCCGGTACGGTGCGGGCCGGTTCACGCTTTGCGATACGTGTTCCAGATCACCCACGTGCGGGGCGGGACTCCGGGGCGAGGTGCTCCTTGCGCGGCCTCAGGGCGGCCCCGGGCGGCGAACACCGCCGGGGGCCGGCCTGAGGAGCGGTCACTTCCGCCAGAACAGGTGGTGCGTGACGCCGCTCGGGCTGGGCACGACCTCCAGGTGGAACCGGTCGAGCAGCTCGTCGGGTGACTCCCAGAGCCGTAGTCCGGACCCGAGCTTCACCGGCGAGACCGCCACGTGCATGGTGTCGACGAGGTCCGCGTCGAGGAACTCCCGGATGGTGGTCACGCCGCCGCCGAGCCGGACGTCCTTGCCTTGCGCCGCCTCCCGCGCCTGCTCGAGGACCGTGGCCGGATCGCCGTCCACGAAGTGGAACGTGGTGTCGGAGAGGGTGAACGAAGGACGCTTGTGGTGGGTCATGACGAAGACCGGAGTACGGAACGGGGGCTCGTCACCCCACCAGCCGCGCCACTCGTGGTCCTGCCAGGGGCCGCGCTGGGGACCGAACTTGTTGCGGCCCATGATCTCGGCACCGATGTTGCGTGCGTAGTCCCGCGTGAAGTAGTCGTCGAGGCCCCGGCTCCCGCCGGGTTCCGTGCGCATGGGCCAGCTCGCCGTGGCGCCGGCCCAGGCGAACAGCCTTCCGGGATCGACGTGGCCGAACGGACGCTCGAAGCTCTGGTCCTCACCGGCACCGATGCCGTCACTCGAGACGTTGAAGTTCTGGACTCTCAGTAGCTGGGTCATGAGTTGCTCCTGTCGCTCCTGTTGCTCCCGTTCTGGCGATAACGGTGATGAGACTCTCCGGCGAGGCAAATATCATCGGTGCGTCCATGACTGGACAGGAACCGGCACGCGTCGACCGCCGAACGGCACCCGGAATCAGCGATACGAGCGATCAGACAGTCAGCGCCGCAAGCTCCGCGTTGGCTTGTTCGGTGACCAGGGCGAGGACGCGGCCTGCGACGGCCAGGTCCTCGGCGGGTATTCCGCCCCAGACGCGGGCGGTGATGGGGGCGACCTCCGCGCCGACGGCGGCGAGAAGGTCACGCCCCGCATCCGTGGGGCGAAGGTGCGCGCCGTCCGCGACGAGGAGGTGCTTGTCCAGCAGCTCGTCGAGAGTGGCGCGAATGTCGGCCGTATCGGCCTTGAGGGAGGCCTGGACCTGGGCGATGAGGTCGTCCGGCGTGTGCGGGGCGTCGGCGGTGACGGCGGCGCGCAGGGTGATCTGCTGCTGGAAGGTGATGCCGTGCCGGGCGAGGACGTGCTCCAGGACGCCGCGGGCGGCGTAGTGGGCGAGCCCGAGGGCGCGGGAGTCGGCGAGGGGTGCCGAGGTGGTGGCGGATGCGGTCGTGGTGGATGCGGTGATGGTCATGGTGTTGTCCCCTGAGTGCTCTCGTCGTTCGGTACGGATGGAGCAGGTGGAGCGAGAGGTGCGTCGAGCAGGGTCGTCAGTTCGTCGGTGAAGGCGCGCGTCCGCGGGGCATCGAGGCCACCGAGCGGCTCCAGCAGCTGCTGGAGCAGTTTTTGGACGACACCGATGGCCTGCCGGGTGACGGCCTGGCCCTGCTCCGTGAGCGCGAGCTGCACGGCGCGCGGGTCTCGGGGGTCGCGGGCGCGCTCGATCAGGCCGGCCGACTCCAGGGCGCGGGCCAGCTTCGACACGTACAGCGCCTCCAGGCCGGTGTGGTCGGCGAGCCGTCGCTGACTGGGCCGCTCGCCGGCGCGCTGCATGCCGTGCAGAGAAGCGACCAGGACGTACTGCGCGTGGGTGAGGCCCAGCGGGGCCACCGCGCGATCGACCGCGACGCGCCACTTGTTGGCGAGCCGCCACACCAGGAAGCCGGGCGTGGGACCCGGTGAACCCTTACTCATGCCGATAGAGTACATGGCTACTATGTCCATGGCTACTATTTCTGCGTGGACGTGCCCCCCCGAAGACCCGTCGACCCAGGGTCACTGGTGTGCGGCGAGCCGTTCCAGCAGGGCGGCGCTCTGCGCCAGCAACGCCCGCTCCTCATCCGTGAGTTCGGCCTCGATGGCCTGCGCGAGCCAACCGGCCCTGCGGCTGCGCTCCGCTTCCAGGGCAGCCCGGCCCGCGTCCGCGAGCTCGACCAGCGACTTGCGGCCGTCCGTGGGGTGCGCGCGGCGCGTGACCAGGTTCTGTTCCATGAGCAGCCCCACCGACCGGGCCATCGACTGGGGGCGTACGCGCTGATCGGCGGCGAGGTCGCTGGTGGTCATGGGGCCGTTGCGGTCGAGTGCGCCGAGCACGGCGGCCTGGCCCAGCGGGATGCGGTCCTCGTGTTTGACGCGCCGGGTGAGCTTGCCCATGGCGATGCGCAGTTCGGCGGCGATGGCGGCGGCTTCCGAGGAGGACATAGGGCACTTTACCCCGCTGACCAGCAAAGCCGTGCAGCTGACCTGCACAGCAATGCTGTACAGCAGAACTGAACAGCATTGCTGTATGGTTTGGGTTGTCGGGCTCAGCGCCAGCGTTGTCGCAGCCGGGGCCACGGCACACGACAACGGGAAGGAACTCCCATGCCCACCAAGGCAGTCGGAACCGTCAACGCCACCATCGAGACCGTCACCGCCCGCCGGATCATCGACAGCCGGGGCAACCCCACGGTCGAGGTCGACGTCGTCCTGGCGGACGGGTCCCTGGGGCGCGCGGCCGTCCCCTCCGGCGCCTCCACCGGCGCCCGGGAGGCCGTGGAACTGCGCGACGGAGACCCGGCGCGCTGGCACGGCAAGGGCGTCGACCGCGCGGTGGCCTACGTCGACGGGGAGATCGCGGCGTCCGTGCGCGGCCGGGACGCGGCGGACCAGGCGGGCCTCGACGCCGCGCTGGTTGCCCTGGACGGCACCGCCACGAAGTCCCGGCTCGGCGCCAACGCGATCCTCGGCGTCTCCCTCGCCGCCGCCAAGGCCGCCGCTGCGGCCCACCGCCAGCCCCTCTACCGCTACCTCGGCGGCGCCGAGGCCCACCTCCTGCCGCTGCCGATGATGAACATCGTCAACGGCGGTGCCCACGCCGACAATCCGCTGGACTTCCAGGAGTTCATGATCGCGCCCGTGGGCGCGGACAGCTTCGCCGAGGCCGTCCGTATGGGAAGCGAGGTCTTCCACACTCTGCGCCGCGATCTGCTGGCCGCCGGGCACTCCACGGGCGTCGGCGACGAGGGCGGCTTCGCGCCCTCGCTGCGTACCGCCGAGGAGGCGCTCGACTTCGTGATGACCGCCATCGAGCGCACCGGCTACCGCCCCGGCACGGACATCGGCCTGGTCATGGACCCGGCGTCGTCGGAGTTCTTCCGGGACGGGGTGTACGACTACACGGGCGAAGGAGTGCGCCGCACCCCCTCCGAGCACGCCGACTACCTGGCCAAGCTCATCGACGCCTACCCGGTCGTCTCCATCGAGGACCCGATGGCGGAGAACGACCTGGACGGCTGGCGCGAGCTGACCGCGCGCGTCGGCGACCGCTGTCAGCTCACCGGCGACGACGTGTTCTGCACCAACGAGACGCTGCTGCGCGAGGGCATCCGCACCGGCGTCGCCAACTCGATCCTGGTCAAGGTCAATCAGATCGGGACCCTGACCGAGGCGCTGGCCGCGGTGGCCACGGCCCATCAGGCGGGCTGGACGGCTGTCATGTCGCACCGCTCGGGTGAGACGGAGGACACCACCATCGCGGATCTGGCGGTGGCGACCGGCTGCGGTCAGATCAAGACCGGCTCGCTCTCCCGCTCCGACCGCACGGCGAAGTACAACCAGCTGATCCGTATCGAGGAGGAGCTGGGCGACTCGGCGCGCTTCGCCGGCCGCTCCGCACTGCGTCGGGCGTGACGGGCAGGCAGGGATAGGGACCGCGCGGGCCCCCGATCACGATCGGGGGCCCGCGCGCATGCCGGCGAGACGGACGAGGAAGTCGCGGTCGTGCCCAGGCTGTCGCTACCGCCCCGGCCTGGCGCGCTGTTGCGTGGCCGTCATCACCGTCCCTGCCGGACGAGTTCGGCGACCGCGTCGGCGACGTGGTCCACTTCCTCTTCGGTGTTGTAGTAATGCGGCGACAGGCGCAGACACCAGTCGACGTCCTTGTCCCCGAAGTCGAACTGGGCGAACTCGCGGAAGCTCAACGCCGAGTTGATGTTGCGGGCGTCCATGGCCTCCTTGAACGGCTGTGGCTGCCAGCCTCGGTCGACGGCGAAGGTGACGAGAGCGGCCAGCCGCGGGCCGCGGTCGAGCACGCGCACTCCGGGGACCGTTTCGAGTCGACTCCGCAGCCTCGCGGCGAGCGCCGGGGTGCGGCGGGCGATCGCTTCCAGGCCGACGTTGCGGGCGTAGCGAGTGGCGGCGGCGCTGCCGAGCACGGTGGCGTACGGGAATTCCCACTCCTCGAACCGGGCCGCCGTCCCGACGGGCCGGTAGCTGCCGGGCGCGGTCCAGCGGGCGCCGTGCATGTCGATGAACAGCGGCTCGTAACCGGCGCGCAGAACGCGGTCGGAGACGTAGAGGAATCCGGAGCCACGCGGGCCGCGGAGGAACTTCCGGCAGGTGGCGGTGAGCAGGTCGCAGCCGATCTCCTCGACGTCGAGGGGGTACTGACCCACGGACTGGCAGGCGTCGACCAGGTACAGCAGCTCCAGTTCACGGCAGTGCCGGCCGATCTCGGCGACCGGCGTGACCAGGCCGGAGTTGGTGGGGACGTGGGTGGCGGACACCAGGCGGGGGCGGTGGGTCCGCATCAGCTCGGCCATCGCCGGCACGTCCACCCCGCCCTCGGGGGTGTTGGGCGCGTGCACGATCCGTACGCCGAACCGCTTGCGCAGGGACAGGAAGGCGATCTGGTTGGAGACGAAGTCGTCGCGAGTGGTGAGGATCGTGTCGCCGGACTCGAACGGGATTGACGACAGGGCGTTGGCGTACGCGTGCGTGGCGCTGCCGGCGAAGGCGATGTTGTCGGGTGTGGTGTTGATCAGTGCGGCAAGCTCCGTGTAGAACTCGCGGACTCCGTCGGCCCGGGCGGCCGATGCCTCGTAACCGCCGATCCGTGCCTCCAGGTTGAGGTGACCGACCATCGCGGTCAGCACCGGGGCGGCCAGGAGTCCGCAGCCCGCGTTGTTGAAGTGGATGACCTGGCGGCACCCGGGGGTGTCGGCTCGCAGGGCGGCGATGTCCAGCTGAAGTGCTTCCGGGGTTGCGACAGAAGCGCTATTCTGATCTCTCATGTCAGACAGTAGCACTTCTGCCGAATTGGCGGCCAAGCTCCGCGAGTTGCTCGCTGGACTCTCGCCCGGGGACCGGCTGCCGAGCAGCCGGGAGCTGATCCAGCGGTACCGGGTCGGCCCGGCGACCGTGGCGCGGGCCATTGCCGTGCTGGCAGCGGAGGGCGCTGTGGTGACCCGCCCGGGCAGCGGTACGTACGTGGCGGTGCGAGCACGACCCGAGCCCGGGGTCGTGGACACCGCCTGGCAGACCGTCGCGCTCACCGACCGCACCGTCGACACACGCCTGATCGCCGAACCGCTCGGACCGGCGCCGGCCGGCACGATCACGATGGACGGCGGCTACATCCATCGCTCGCTCCAGCCGACCCGGGCACTGAGCGCCGCGCTGGCGCGGGCGGCGCGCCGCCCGGACGCCTGGGAGCGGGCCACGGCGAACGGACTCGGCGCGCTGCGCGCCGCGTTCGCCGAGATCGCCGGTAGTGGCGTGAACCCCGATGATGTGCTGGTCACCGCGGGCGGGCAGAGTGCCCTGTCGATCGCGTTCCGGGCGATCGCGGGGCCGGGGAGCCCGGTCCTGGTGGAGTCGCCCAGCTATCCGGGCGCGCTGGCCGCCGCCGGCGCCGCGGGGCTTCGCCCGGTTCCCGTACCGCTCGACACCGACGGCGTACGGCCGGACCTGCTGGCCGACGCCTTCGCGATGACCGGGGCACGGCTGCTGTACTGCCAGCCGACGTTCCACAATCCGACCGGCACGGTCCTGGCACCCGAACGACGGCGGCAGATCCTGCGCGTGGCGCGGGCCTCGGGAGCCTTCGTGATCGAGGACGACTTCGCCCGGCACCTGGGTCACGGCGGTCCCGTGCCCCGGCCGCTGGTGGCGGACGACGGCGACGGCACGGTCGTCCATGTGACCTCGCTGACCAAGCCCGCGGCGCCGAGCCTGCGGATCGGGGCGCTGGTGGCCCGCGGCCCGGTGATGGAGCGCATGCGGGCGGTCCGCATGGTCGACGACTTCTTCATCGGCCGCCCGCTCCAGGAAGCGGCACTGGAACTGCTGAGTTCCCCCTCGTGGGCCCGTCACGTCCGGACACTCGGCGCCGACCTGCGAGAGCGGTGCGTACGGCTGACAGCCGCCCTCTCCCAGGAGATCCCGACAGCGGCCGTCACGAGCGTTCCCGCCGGCGGACTGCACCTATGGCTCCGGCTGCCGCCTGGCGTGGACGACAGGGCACTCACTGCCGCTGCCCGGCAGCGGGGCGTGGCCGTGAGCGCGGGCAGCCGATACTTCGCCACCGAGCCGCCGGCAGCCCACCTCCGCCTCGGCTTCGCCGCCACCGCCGACCTCACGGAACTGGAGGAGGGAGTACGCCGGTTGGGAGCCGCGCTGCAGGACCTCGGCCCGGGTGGTTCCCACCACCTCGGGCATGCCCCTCGGTGACGCCCTCGTTCACTCGGTCCACGGACGCAGTTTCTCCGGGTTGCGGATCGCCCAGATACGAGTGATGCGGCCGTCAGTGATGCTGAACGCTGCCACGGTCACCGTGACGCCCGCGTGCTGGGCGACCAGGCCGGGCCGGCCGTTGACCGTCCGCTCCAGAAGCTCCAGCCCGGAGGCTCTGTCGGCGAGGTTGAGCAGGTACTGGGCAATGCGCTCGCTGCCGTCGACCGGACGGAGGGCGGCGCCGAGCAGTCCGCCGCCGTCGGCGACCATCGTGGCGTCGGGGTCGAGGAGGCCCACGAGGGCCTCGATGTCCTTGGCTTCCCAGGCCTCCTTGAAGCGCCGCACCAGACCGGCCTGCCCCGCCGCCGGAACCGCCGGACCCTGCGCGGCCCGAGTACGCCGGCGGGCCGAGGACGCCAGCTGCCGACAGGCCGCGGGCGAACGGCCGACGATCTCGGCGACCTCGGCGAAGGGGTACCGGAAGACGTCGTGCAGGATGAACGCCGTCTGCCCCAGCGCTCCGGCACCCGGTCGTAGCCGGTCCGGCGCCGGCCTGGCCCGCCCCGGAAGATCCGGGCCGAGCCGCTCGGCCAGGAAGGCGATGATCTCGTCCCGGGCCCGCATGGTGGGGTGACCGTCCTCGTCGACGAGGTGTGCCGTGACGACGCTGTGGGCGCAGCCGACGACGTCACGGAAGAACGGTGGGGGGTTCGTGTTCGCCGTCTCGGCTTCGAGTACGCGGCCGTCGAACGCGTCGCCGAGCAGGGCCCGGTAGGCCGCGAACCGCCGGCCGGTGCACCAACTGTCGTTCTCGAAGCGGTAGGCGAGAACCTTCAACCCGTCTCGCGCCACCCGTTCCGCCACCGCGGCAGCGTCCTCGTCGCTGAGCTCCAGACCGCCGGGGTCGTCGAGCGGAAGCGACGGATGGTTGACCACCGGCGCGATGACAGCGGGTTCGAGCGCCATGGTCAGGGCGAAGTTGCCGGTGAAGCACAGTCCGACGGCGCCGACGCCGGGGCCGCCACGCTCGGCGTGCGCCAGGCGGGCGAGGCCGCGCAGCCAGGTGACGACGGGGCTGGTGCCGCCACCGGCGAACGCGCGGAACTCGGCGCTGACGCACGCGCGTCGGACGACGGTCTCGCGTGCCTCGGCGAGCGGGTAGGCGCCGTCGACGCCGAAGAGGGAGGGCAGGTACACGCAGAAGCCGGCATCGCGTACCCACCGCGCGAACCGCGCGACGTCGGGGCTGATGCCCGGCATTTCGGGCATGAGGATGACCGCCGGTCCCGACCCGGCCACGTACACGGTCTTGTCGACGTCGTCGACGCTGACGGTTCTGCGCGAGAAGTCGTCCAGGGGGTCGCTCTGACCTCGGATGATTGTCATGACCGAGATGGTGGTGAGCTGCCGCGCTCCTGAGAAGCGGCGACATCGCCATGTATCCCGGTAATATCGCCAGCCGTTCGAAGCGCGGGAGGGGCAGCATGAGTGCGCTGCGCGTGGGTGTGCTGGCTTACCCCGGCTGCTTCGCCTCGGAGGTGTTCGGCGTACCCGACCTCCTGACCATGGCGACTCATGTCGCCGCGGCGCGCGGCCCGGTCGAGCCGGCCTACGAGACGACGGTCGTCTCGCCCCGGCGGCGGGTGGTCGCGTCCGGCGGCTCGGTCCTCGACGTCTCGGCGGTTCGGCCCGTGGACGTCCTGATCGTGCCGGGCTTCGAGCTGTCGCCCACGCTCGATCTCGACGCGACACTCGCGAGCCTGGGACCGGAAGTGGCGTCGATTCGAGCGCAGGCGGCCTCGGGAACCGCTGTCGTGTCGATCTGCGTGGGTGCCTTCCTGGTCGCAGAAGCCGGGCTGCTCGGCGGGCGCGAGGCGACCACGTCGTGGCTGTTCGCGGATCGGTTCGCCCGCCGGTACGCCGATGTGCGGCTGCGCCCGAAGAAACTGGTCGTGACCGACCAGGGGGTGACCACCACGGCGGCCTTCAGCGCCATGTACGACTTCGCGCTGCAGCTCATCCGCGGGCACCACGGCCCCCGCATCGCCCGGAGCACGGCCCGTATCGCGCTCGTCGACGACGCACGTTCCACGCAGGCCCCGTACGTCGACACGGAGCTCATCCCCACCGTGGGCAGGGAGTTCTCGCTCAGCGTCAAACGCTGGCTCGACCAGCACCTCAGCGCTCGCTACGACCTGCCCGCCCTCGCCCAGGAGTTCCATGTCAGCACGAGAACCCTGCTCCGTCGCTTCGGCGAGGAAGCCGGCGAGACGCCACTGGCGTACCTGCAGGCGGTCCGGGTACGCCGCGCCCGACACCTGCTGGAGACGACCGACCTGACCGTCGCAACCATCGCCGCCGACGTGGGGTACCGCGACCCTGGGGCGTTCAGCGGCATCTTCGCGCGACACACGGGCCGCCGGCCGAGGGAGTACCGCGCGATGTTCCATCGCCTCGGCAGCCGGCAAGGGCCAAACCGCCAACCGCAGATGTGAAACGTACCCGCAAGGGCACTTGCGGGCGTGTCTCCCTGCTCGCCAGGCTATTCGAAGATGACGTAGAAGCCGCCAGGTGCGATGGACAGTCCATCGCCGGCTTGGACACGGCAGATCACGGCCGCATCTTGGAAACCGGGCTCGCATCGGACCGCCGTTCCGTTTCCATCCTTGGTCAGGACGCCGGTGATGTTCGGACCAGCCGTATACAGGATCGGCCCAAACGCGTCGTCGTTCGGATGCGCGACCGAACAAGCAACGACAGCCAGGGGCGTAAACTCCAGCTTGAAGCAGTACGCCCCGAATGCAATCGTTTGACCATCGCGGATGGCCTTTGCCATGCCGACGACACCCTTTGAGGCGACAAGGTTTCCTGGATTGTCGACTCGGGCGAAGCCACGTGCCACGGTGAGATCACCTTCAATAGACGGTCGTGAATCGCATTCGGACTTCCGTCCGTGGAGTTCTGTGCGGCTTGGCGCGACGTACGTCGGGCGTGCGGAGCGTGTGCACCGGGGTTGGAGCTGCTGCCTGCAACGATGCCGCAAGCCGGCCGACGGTTCGAGAACCTGGCCATGCAGGCTCGCCGGATTCACCCGGCCGGGGCGGCCTCCCGACGAGACGGGACAGCGCAACTCGTCCGCCAGAGCGGTCTCACCGACAGGTCCGTCTGGGCGTCGGCGCCGAACGGGAAGTGGCCGACGCCCTTTACATCGGCCGCGGCGGAATCCCCCAGTAACCGGACTCACCGGAGCGCGTACGGCGGTACGAGACGGTGGTGCCGGGCGGTTTGGTCACCGCCCGGCACCACCTCCGGGCCGCCGTCCGAAGTTAGACGGACGGGGCCGTGAGCGTGGCGAGTTCGGCGAGGGCCTTGGCCGCCGGCGCCGGGTCGACCAGCCACTTCAGGTGGCTGCCGTCGAGGGTGCGGACGTCGTACGGGTTGTCCGGCGTCAGCTCGTTGCCCTCTCGGATCAGCCGGTCCTGCAAGGCGAGCGGGAGGCTGGTGTCGTCGGCCAGGCGGATGAAGGTCTTCGGGATCCGGCCCCAGGTCGCGGCCTGCGCCCGGTCGGTGGAGGCGCCGAAGTCCAGGTTCTCGTCAGGCTGGAAGGTGTTGAGGAAGGCCAGGAACTCCTCGTCGGTACCGTCGGCGAGGAAGGCCGCCTTGAGGGCCGCGAGGAGGTCAGGATCCGCGGTGCGGAAGTTGACGCGGAGCAGGCCCAGTTCGGCGGGGTTGCCGGTCATCGCCGCGGCCAGGGCGGCGACGTCGACCGTGGCCATCTCCGGCTCGGCGTAGTAGTCACCGGCGTCGAGAGCCACCGGGCACCAGGCCGACACGTAGACGATACGGTCGATCAGGTCCGGGCGCGCGTTGGCCGCGGCGGTGGCCGTGACGCCGCCGCGGCTGTGGGAGACCAGAATCACGGGGCCGTTCCGCTTGGCCCGTTCCAGGATCCCTATCAGGTGCGCGACGTTGTCGGCGAGCGTGACACCCTTGATCGAGCCGGGCGTTGTGGCGAACTCGCCGAGATCCTGCGGTGCTTGGTAGGCGCGGGTGTAGGTCGCCGAGAATCCGTGGCCGGGCAGGTCGACGGCGACCGAACGGTGCCCGAGGAGGCCCAGTTCGGCCTGGAGCGGCGCGAAGGAGAAGGAATTCGCGAAGGCTCCGTGAACCAGTACGAACGTCGGTTGCATATGTCTACTCACCTTCTTCTCGCCTCACGCCGCTCGCGCAAGCGCCGCGCAAGACGGTTGGTTGATGTCCGAGGCTGCACCCTACCCAACCAAGATCATCGGCACTAGCTGTTGACCGGGATGCCGGGGCGGGGCAGGTCGGGTCAGCGCCTGCGGCCGTCGCGCAGCTCCAGCCGCTCCCCCGGGAACCGCTCGCGGAAGCCGCGGTCGTGCGAGACCGCGACCACCGCCCCCGGGTACGCCGCCAGCGCCGCCTCCAGGTCCTCGACCAGGTCGAGCGCGACGTGGTTCGTCGGCTCGTCGAGTACGAGCAGGTCCGCGGGGCGGGTCACCAGGTTCGCGATCTGCAGCCGCCGCTGCTGCCCCGCGGACAGCGCCAGGACCGGTACATGCAGGTCCTCCTCGCGGAACAGGCCGAGCGACAGCAGCTGTTCGGCGTGCTCGTCGGGCAGGCCGGGTCGCCCGGCCGCGAAGGCGGCGAGCAGCGGGAGCCGCGTGGTGCGCGCGGGCAGCTCCTGCGCCAGGTAGCCGATGCGGGCAGGGCGGCGTACCGCGCCCGCGTCCGGTTCCAGGTCGCCCGCCAGGACGCGTAGCAGCGTCGTCTTGCCCGCGCCATTCTCTCCCGTGACCAGCAGGCGCTGCCCCGGCGCGATCGTCAGCAGCCCGTCCAGCCGCAGCCGTTCGCCGACCGCCACGCCGTCGAGCTCGGCGAGCGGGCGTTCCACGGGACGATCGACGGGGCGGTCGCCGTCCGTCGCCGACAGGGCCGCCGTGAACCGCAGCGGTACCGGCGGCGCCGCCACCGGGTTGCGCCGCAGATGGGCCAGCCGCTCGCGGACGGCCCGTACCTGCCCGCCGAGCTTCGCCTCGTGCGAGCGGCGGTGCTTGCCGAAGCCCTGCCCCGGGTCCTTGCCGGTGGTGGCCAGGCGCTTGCCGGCGGCTTCGAGAAGGTCCTCGGTACGGGCCACCGCCTCCAGCCAGTCCGCGTGGTCCAGCTCGGCCCGGCGGCGGGCGGCGGCCTTCGCGGCGCGGTAGCCGGCCCAGCCGTCCCCGTACCGGTGCACCGTACGCGCGTCCCGGTCGACCTCGAGGATCGTGGTGGCGATGCGTTCCAGGAAGCCGCGGTCGTGGGTGACCGCGACGACGGTGCCGCGGTGTGCGCGCAGGTGCTCTTCGAGCCAGTGCACGGCCGCCGCGTCGAGGTGGTTCGTCGGCTCGTCGAGGAGCAGCAGTTCGGGGGCGGCGGCCAGGACACAGGCGAGCGCGAGCCGCGACTGTTCGCCGCCGGAGAGCGATCCGAGGACGCGGTCGCGGGTGATCCCGGCGAGCCCGAGCCCGTGCGTGGCGGCGTCGACGCGGGCGTCCGCCTCATATCCGCCGCGCTCTTCGTACGCGGTCAGCAGCTCGCCGTACGCGGCGAGCTCCTCCTCGGACGCCTCGCCGAGGCACTCCTCCGCCGCGCGCAGTCGGCGTTCCATGTCGCGCAGTTCGGTGAGGGCGAGGTCGACGGCGTCCTGCACGGTGCAGTCCGGGTCGAGGTCGAGGGTCTGGGCGAGGTGGCCGGTGCCGCCGGGGAAGCTGACGGTGATCTCTCCGGCGTCAGGCGCCTCGACGGCGGCGAGCAGCCGCAGCAGAGTGGACTTGCCGGAGCCGTTCTCGCCGATGACGGCGGCCCTCTCGCCCGGTCGGACGGTGAAGGAGACCTGGTCGAGGACGGTCCGGGTGCCGTACGACTTGGTGACGTCCTTGACGGACAGCTGGGCGACGGCAGTGGGCACAGCGGTATGGGCGCGTTCGCGCATGGACTTTCCCTGGGTATGCGAAGTGTCTACGGACAGCAGAAACGGCGGCGTGGGCCGTGCCCGGACTCAGAGAAAGTAGAAGAAAGCCATGCCCCGACTATAGCAAGACGATTCGTCTCGTCTCTAGTGGTTTACTTCACGAACTTCGGCGATGCGCCCGTGGGCGCCGTCCCGCCCCGCCCCACCGGCGCGCGGGACGGGGTGAGACGGGTGCGGGACGGGTGCGGTTTACGGGGTGACGGTGATCTGCTGGGCCGGGTCCGTGGTGTCGGCCACGTTGTATACGGCGTTGAAGGTGGAGGTCGTCGCACTGGTCGGGCAGCCGAACCCGCCGGTGACCTTGACCGGGACCGAGGCGTTGGTGAAGGTCAGGGACGACGGGGCGCCGTTGACCCAGGTGCCCGGAACGCTGGCCGCGCCCGTGGGAGCGGCGACGACCGTACACGAGGCCAGGCCCGAGGTGGTCACCTTGAGGCCGCCCGCGGGAACGGACATGGTCGCGGTGATGGGGCTGCCGTGCTGCATGGACACCGCCCAGGCGCCGCTGGTGGTCACGGTCGGGGTGACGCCGGGCATGCTCGAAGTGCAGGAGCTGTAGGTCGGGGCGGAGATCGGTGAGGAGACCGGCCCGGCGGGGTTGTGGTTCCCGGGGGCGGCCGGGACGGTGCCGGTGGCCACGGAGACCGTGCAGGTCACGGTGACCGAGCCGGCCTTGAGGGTGGCCTTGCCGGTGAGCGTGGCCTTGAAGCCGTGACCGGCCGGAGTGACCGTGGTCGGGCCCGCCAGGGGTAAGGGCGCGGCGGTGGCGGACGCGGAGCCCAGGGTCAGCGCGCCGGCTGCGAGCAGCCCGAGGACGAGCGAAGAAGATGTTCGGCTCATGGCAACTCTCCATGGGGATGGTGGAGCGGGGGTGGGGGTGAGGGGGACGGTGCTGGGCGGTGTCGTACGGCTGCCGTCCGGACGACACCGGGTTGATTCAGGGCGCCCGATCAGGCTGAGCGATCGGAGCTCTCGGGCAGACGGGCCGCCTCGGCCGCCGAGGCCTTGACCACAGAGGTCCCGGCCGCCCCGCCGGTCTCGCCGGCTTCGTCGGCCGTACCGGACCCGTCGGGTGCACTGGACCCGCCGGCCGTACCGGACCCGTCGGATGTACGGGACCCGTCCCTACGGGCCCTGCGGGCGCCCGGCTGCCAGGCGAACATGAGGCCGCCGCCGAGAATGCCCAGCAGTGTCCCGATGAGGAAGCCACCGAGGTTCGACAGCACCAGCGCGGCGGTGGCGATGAGAGTGGTGACGATCCCGGCGAGTGCCCGGTAGTGCGGGGCGAACCATACGGACAGGCCGAGCAGGATCATCACCAGCCCCATGAGGACGGACGGGATCCCGGCCACGCCCTGGGTGAGCATGACCTTCAGAGGCGCGAGCGGCAGGACGCAGATCTCGGCCCCGGCGATCACGGCGAAGAGTCCGCCCCAGAACGGCCGGGACCGACGCCACCGCCGGAACCGCGTCCGTACGGAGGTCAGAAGCATTCCTTCGTGCCCTTGCTGATCTTCAGATCGAGGCCGGAGAGCGTGAAGGTGCCGGCGTTGGTGGCCCACGCGGTCTGCTTCAGATCGGTGATCTTCACGGTGTCGGCCTGCTGGGAGAAGAGGTCCTGCATCCCCTGAGCACCGTCCGGTCCCTTGTCCAGGGTGGAGGCGTCGCGGCCGATCTCGATGTTCGTGAAGCTGGCGTTGCCGGAGAGCTGGGTGGCGTCGACGAAGAGGTTCGTCGCCTCGACCGGGGTCTTCTTTCCGGCCGTCAGGTTGAGCGAGATGTCGCCGATCACCGGCAGCGAGGTGACCACCGACTGGCAGAGGCTGTTCAGCTCCGCCTTCTTGATGGCCGTGACGGCCACGGGGATGAGTTCGTCGCGGGCGTTGACGTCCACGCTGCCGTACTGGACGAAGCCCTCACCGGTCAGACTCTTGGCGGAGACCTTGAACTGCTGGCCCGATACGGCGAAGGAGGCGGCCAGCGCTCCCTGGGCCAGCGCGATGCCCAGGCCTGCCGTCAGGGCGACGGCCGGAACCGTCAGAACGGCGAAGCGCCGCCATCTGACTTTGCCGTCGTCTAAGTCGTGCTCCATATCGGATCCCCTCACGTGGGTGGGTGGGGTGCGGTGGAGTGCGAAGCGGTCGGCACCGGCGCCTCCGCGGCGGCCGAGATCGTTACTCGCCGGTATGACCGTGGAGTTGAATGTAAGAGTGCCAATAGCGGTTGGCAAGGTTGCGGGACTGCCCCCTTTCGGCCAATCCCTACTGCTCCGTACGCAGCAGAGCGGCGACTTCCGCTTCCACCCGGCGAGCCATCGCACGGGCGAATTCCGCGGCCACGACGTCGCCCGCCACCGGACGCAGTGCCCCTGCCGCCTGGGCGACGTGATCCAACTGGGCGGCCGAAAGTCGCTCCAGCCCTTCCGGCCCGATCACATGCCTCCGGAAGAGGCCGACGAACCGGTCCGCGAGCGCCGCCGCCTGGATCTGTACGAATTCTCCCGCGTCCAGGATCTCCGCCAGCGGCACCCCCAGCCGCACCAGCGTCTGGGTCACCTCCAGCAACCGCCGGCTCGGGAACGTGACGGTGTCCCCCTCGACCCGTACGTACTCCAGCTCGGCCGCCCGCCGGGTGTCCCGCGGCGTCGCCGCCGGGCCGAACATCTCCCGCAGCTCGTCGAGACCGACCGTGACCGGCTCCTCCTGCACCCAGTCCCTCGTCATCTCCCGCTCGACACCTAGGAGTTGGGCGATACCTCCGCCTTGATCCCAGGCGGCCAGCAGCTCGGCGATGCCGTTCACCGTGTAGCCCCGGCCGAGCAGGTCGTCGATCAGCCGCAGCCGGGCCAGATGATCCTCGGAGTACCAGGCGATCCGTCCTTCGCGGCGGGGCGCGGGCAGCAGTCCCCGCTCCTGGTAGTAGCGCAGGTTCCGCACCTTCACCCCGGCCGCGGCGGCCAACTCCTCCCGCCGGTACCTCACCCCCGCAGGCGTGCTCGTGTCCGCGGCCGCGGCCGACGCCGTGACCGAATCCGATCGCGATCCCGCGCCCGCTTCCGTACCCACTTCCTTGCCCACCGTCGCATCCGCCGCTGTGCGACCTGCCGCTTCGCTGCTCACGGCCCCGAGACTAAAGCGTGTCTCGACGGCGGGCAGGCCAGTTGATCGGATGAGCCTGTCCGGTTCACGCTTGCGTCTCCCGATCGCGTCAGCCCTCCCCCGCCATAGAGTGCGGGCATGGAAGACTTCCCCTGGTTCGAGTACGACGAAGACGACCTGAACGTCGCGCAACGCGCGTTCGTGGAAGTCCTCGCCGAACGTGCGAGCTCCTGGCTGATCGACCCTCTCGACACGGTCGTGGCACCCCCGGCGAACGCCTCCGACCACGAGCTGATCGTCTGGCTGGACATCGTCGATCCGCAACGCAACCAGGCAGTCCTGACGGTGGGCGCCCACTTCGACGGATCCGCCATCCACGCGGACAAGCTCCACAACCAGCACTTCTCACTGCCCGAGGAGGCGACCGAGTTCACCTTCACGGCCACCGGAAATCCGACAGAGCTGGCAGTACGGACGGCTGCCTGGTTCGAGGCGATCCTCGCGCGACCTCTGATCCGCTGCGAATGGCAGCACGCGGGAAGGACCTACGCGGGCCGCTTCGAGTTCGCCGATACGGGCCGAGGTCTTACCGAGAGCTTCGAAGACAGGTACGCGCCCCGTGGGCTGCGGGAGCGGCTCGCCGCAGAAGGCGTTGTCCGAGGCCGGGGACGGATCAATCGCGCCGGCCTTGGAGAACCGGACCTGATCAGACAGGTCAGAGGCCGTCCGACGGTCGCGTGATCCGCCGGACACCGCCTGGGCGCTCGGCGAGGGCATCGAGGTGCTCCGGCTGAGCCAGCACGGACATCGCCGCTTCTTGTCCGCGGTGGAGTGCGGCGACCTCTTGACGCAACGCGCGAAGGCGCACGCGCCTCCACCACCGCGTCTGCCAGGGGTGCCACAGCGTCCGGAGCAGGAGTTGGGCCGTCGCCTGCCGATATTCCTCGCACCGCGTCATGAGTTCTTCGAGCGAATCACCCAGGACACCGCCCAGGCGGAGATCGATCACTCTGATGACCTCGCACTGCAAGGCACGTTCCTCGCCGCCTGCGGCGAAGTCCAACACCCTGCGGGGTACGCCGGCCGAGAGCGCGGCCACCACCAGATCCGAGATCGCTTCCCGCTGGGCATGCTCGGCGTCATCGCCGTCCTCCAGGACCGCCGTGACGCCGAAGCGCGCCGTGGCAAGCAGTCGTAACCCAGTTGTGTGCCGCGACGGGCTCTCCCTCTGGCTCGGCACGATGTCGCTGATCCGGTCGCGCACCGCTGCGACGCGGAGGAGCTGTTGCATGACCGCTGCTCGCAGCTGCCGGCGTTCCTGGTTCCTGGACAGGTAGTTGGTCACCACGGCGCCGACGACACCGCCGGCCGTGGTGTACGCCAAGTCCATCCATCCAGGCATGAAGCCGCCTCACTGTCCCGGGATCGAGCAATCACTTGGCACCAAAACGGTCCGAGCGTAGGCGGGCCGCTGAGCCCGGGCAAGACCGAGATCACGTGAGGCGGCGGTGCGGGACTACCGCGCCTGGGCCGCCCAGGCGGTCAGGCCAAGCCGGCCGGACCGCATGGCCAGGGCGTGGTTGAGGTGGAAGAAGGGCCGTGCCAGGGGCATCCAGCGGCGTAGCGCGGGCCGGCGCACGGTGACGTGCTCGGTGAAGCGGGCCAGGCAACCGTCGTGTTCGTCGGGTTCCACGGCCCAGCGGACGCTTCCCGCGATGTCACCGTCCACCGCCGCCTCCAGAACGCGGGCGACGGGGTCCTCCACGACCGGCGTCAGCCGGGCTGTCAGCTCGTAGGGCAGCAGGGAGCCGATGACGAATTCGCATTCGCGTTCTCCGGTCTGCCGCACCGAGCGGAAGGCCGGCCACCAGGAGGGATAGGCCCCGACGTCGGCGAGCTTCGCGTACACGGCGTCCGGCGCGAGCGGTGCTCGCCAGGCGCCGGTGAATCGGATGTCATGGCGGTTCACGCGGCACTCTCTGTCGGCAATGGGTCGTTGGTCGCGGGAAGGTGGCTGCGGGTCCGGGCGACGAACGCGGCCGCGCCGAACAGCCACATGGCGAGGAACCAGGCGGGGCCGAGCAGCAGATGACCGTACGGAGTGACCGAGGAGGTGAAGCCGCCGGCGACCGCGACCTGTGTGGGTCCGTACCCGGGAAGGAGCTGGAGGCCCTGCTTGTCGCCGCCCGTGTTGCTCATGGGGTTCTGCAGCATGGTGTCGAGCAGGCTGGCCATGATGATGACGAAGAGACCGGCCAGTTCGTTGCGGAGGAACGCGCCGAGCAGGATGCCGATGCCGCCGTAGCTCACGGCGGCGGTGAACAGGCCGAGCGCGAGGAGTGCGGGCCGGACCGGATCCCAGTACCAGCACACCACGACCGTGGCGTACGCCGCGATGAGCGCGGAGGCGACCGTCATCGCGATGACCTTGCTCAGCAGCAGGCAGCTACGCGGGTATCCGGCGAGCGCGAGTCTGCGGTCGAAGGCGAGAGCCTTGAAGGTCGTCATGAACATCATGAACCCGACGATGAGCGTCACCGTGTTGACGGCCCCGGACACCATCGTCAGGTGGTTGCCGTTGACGGTGACGGTCTGCCCGTCCGCACGCAGCAGGAAGCGCGCGGGAGCAGGGGTGACGAACCAGTGCTCCAGCGTCAGCCAGACGGGGATGTAGGCGACGACCAGGACGAGAGCCAGACGGTTGCGGGCGTGTTCCAGGAGCGCGAAGCCGGCGCCGGTGCGGAACGCCTCCCATGCGCGGCTCACCGTACGGCCCCGCGCGGCGCGTCGACCGGTTGGCCTTCCGCGTTCCAGGGCGTCGCCACGCCGTCCCGCAGCCGGTGGAGGACGTCGAGGCGGTCGGCGTCCCAGGCCATGTGCGACACGACGAGGACACAGCGGCCCCGGTCGCGCAGCCGGGCGGCGACCTCCCAGAACCGCAGGTACGTCTCCCAGTCGAAGCCCTGGTACGGCTCGTCGAGGAGCAGCACGTGCGGGTCGTGCAGGAGCGCCAGGGTCAGGTTCAGTTTCTGCCGGGTGCCTCCGCTGAGCTCCTCCACCCGTGTGTGCCGGTACTCGGCGAAGTGCAGCTCTTCCAGCAGCTCCTCGGCGCGGCCGGTTCCGTCCAGGCGGTAGGCCGTCCGGAACCACCGCAGGTGCTGGTCGACGGTGAGCGCGTCGTTGAGCACCGCCTCCTGCGGGCAGTACCCCAGCGAGCCACGGCGCTTCACCTCTCCCGCGTCGGCGGCGATCTGCCCGCACAGCACGCGCAGCAAGGTGCTCTTGCCGGAACCGTTCTCCCCCACGACTCCTGCCAGGGTGCCGGGCTCGAGGTGCAACGAGACACCTCTCAGCACGCGGCGCGAACGGTAGGCCTTGTGTACGTCACGCACGCTCAAGGCGTACGGGGTGGCGGGCACGGTGAGTCCTCTCTCGGGTGGGTCAGCGCCTGCGGCAGGACAGGCAGTCGATGAGAGAACCCCACTGCTGCCGCACGTCGTGGGGAAGCACCGCCTCGTCCAGCATGGCGACGGCCGCCGCGATGTGGCCGGCAGCGGCCTCCTCGGCGCGTACCCGGCTGTCGGAGGTCTCCAACAGGCGCATGACTTCGGCGACCTGGTCCGGTGTGGGCGGGGCGGTGCCGAGCAGGTCCGCGATCCGCCGGCCGTCGGCGGAGCCGGACGCCGCGGCCAGTACCAGCGGAAGGGTCTTCTTGCCTCGGGTCAGGTCCGTACCGACGGGCTTCCCGGTGAGCTCGCTGTCGCCCCACAGGCCGAGCACGTCGTCGAGGATCTGGAAGGCCACACCGAGGCCGCACCCCGCGCCGCGCAGCGCGCCCACCACGGCCGGCGGCGCGTCCGCGAGAACGGCTCCCAGGGCCGCCGCGCAGCCGAAGAGCGCCCCGGTCTTACCGCGCGCCATGCGCACGTACCGGCTCGCGGAGATCTCACCGAGGGGTCGGTGTTCCAGGGCGAGGTCCTCCGCCTGGCCCTCCACCATCTGTTCCACGGCGGTGATGAGCTCCGCCATGGCCGCCTGGGATCCCGGGGCCCGCGCGTGGAAGAGCGTGGCGACGGCCTGGACGACGAGAGCGTCACCGGCCAGTACGGCGGCGCCGGTGCCGTACCGGGCCCAAGCGGCCGGCCTGCCCCGCCGCTCCGTGTCTCCGTCCATGATGTCGTCGTGCAGCAGGGAGAGCTGGTGTACGAGCTCCACCGCCGTACCGGCGACGGCGGCGAACCGCTCGGGCGCGCCGACGGAGCGTACAGAGAGCAGCGCGAGCGCTGCCCGGACCCGTTTGGCCGCCTGCTGCACCGTGCCCTGGGATCCGTCGCCGTCCCATCCCAGGTGGTAGCGGCACACCGTGGCCATGGACGGGTGCAGCCGGTCCACGACCTCCCGCAGCGGCGGGTCGACGAGTTCCCTGCCCCGTCTCAGCAGCTCCTCGGCGTCCGCTCCGGCGTCGGACGTACTCAGCAGGCTGGCGCCGTACACCGGAGCGTGTGTCATCGAACCCTCACCCAGACCCGTCGTCCACCAGGCCGCGTGGCCCCTCGGTCGCCTAACGACAGGCGGCGATCACAGGTGTGCCACTCATTCGTGGGACGCGGCGGCTCGGGCGTGGGTAGGCTGCCCGTACGGATGATCTTGACTTGGCCGAGGTGAATGTCTTTGTCCCCCATATCAGACGGATCTTCCGTCCAGATCGGCGCTCTTGTTCCGCTGACGCGGCCTGGCTGGGTGGGGGCGGGCCGGCACTTGCTCGCCGGACTCGAGCTGGCCGTTCGCGACGTGAATGACGCCGGTGGGATCGGCGGAAGGCCGCTCGAGCTGGTGGTCCGGGACACCGCGGCCGATCCGCGGAAGGCCGCGGCGGCCGTGGAGGAACTGGCCGGCCTGGGCGTGTCGGCCGTGGCAGGGGAGTATCACAGCGTCGTCGCTCGCTCCGCTGCCGCCAGGGCCGACGCCCTCGGCCTGCCGTTCCTCTGCTCGTCGGCGGTTCTCGACGCGCTCACCGAGCAGCCGACGGAGTGGGTCGCGCGGCTTTCGCCGCCGCAGTCCCGGGGCTGGCGGGTCTACGCGGACTTTCTTCTGGGCGCGGGACACAGCCGTATCGCCGTGGCAACCCAGGCGAGTGTCTACTGGGCGACCGGGACCCGCATTCTGCGGGACCACTTCGCCGCACGCGGCGGCACCGTCGTCGAATTCGACATGAACGCGCTGACCCCCTCGGCGTTGTGCGACGAACTCGTCAACACTGGCGCGACCGCCCTCCTGCTCCTGGTCGGCCACCCGGACCCGGCGGTGCCGATCGTCAAGGCCGTCCGTGGCGACCAGCGCGTCGCCGGGCTCCTCATCGGTGCTCCGGCCGGGCAGCCGGAGTTCGCCGAGTGGGCGGCGTCGCTGGGCGAGGACAGCGCCGCGATCCCGTTCCTGCGCTACCGGCCCGAGCGCCTCAGCCCACTCGGTGCCCGGGTCGAGACGACCCTTCGCGAGCAGCTGGCCCAAGCGCCCTCCTTCGTCGCCTTCGAGGGCTACGACACGGTCACCGTCCTCGCCGATGTGCTGCGTTCACATGGCACGGACCGCGCGCGCATCGCCGAATCCTGGCCGCGCGTCGCGGTCGAAGGCACCCGCGGGCAGATCCGGTTCTCCCGCACACCGGGCATCAGCGTGTGGCAGTGGAGGTGGGCGCCCGTCCACGTCGTTGACCGAGATCCGGGGGAACCCGATCGCTTCCGCGTCCTTCACGCCGGCTGAGCGAGCACGGAGCATCACCTACGTACACTGGCCGGCATGGCATGCCGTATCAGTGAGTTAGTGATCGACTGCACCGACCCCGGCCGGCTCGCCGCATTCTGGAGCGAGGTCCTCGGCTACGTCGAGCTCCTCCGGGACGACGACGGAAGCATCGAGATCGGGCCGCCCGGCGTTGGCTTCGGCGGCCCGTTGCCCACCCTCGTCCTCAGTCCCAGCGACGCCCCGCGGACCGGGAAACTCCGGCTCCACATCGACGTCAACGCCACCGACCGCGACCAGGGCGCCGAGCTGGAGCGTCTGCTCGCCCTCGGCGCCAAGCCGGTCGACGTCGGCCAGACCGGCACCGAGAACTGGCACGTGCTGGCCGACCCGGAAGGCAACGAGTTCTGCCTCCTGCACGCCCGGATCCAGCCCGTCTGAGCGCCGGTGCCCGCGTGCCTGGCCCCGGCTCCCCGCCTCAGACCTGGACCAGCCCGACCATGCGGTGGTGAAAGGACGGTCCGATCTCGGACATCGCCTGGCGGGCGAGCCGTTCGACCTCGTGGGCCGCGGGACCGGGTGGCAGTGCGCCCTCGTACGTGATGTGAACGACCACGTTGGCCTGAAGGATCAACGCTCCGATGCGGTTGACGGGGTTCGGCGGCAGCTTGGCCGGGTCGTGGATGACCGCCCGGTCACCGAGAGAGGTCAGGGGCTGTCGCCAGCTGCCGCGGAAGTCGGTTCCCAGGGTTTCGTCGAAGGTGTCGCGGGCTCTGTCGGTGCCGGTCTTGCCTACGAAGTGGTCGTAGCGGTGGAAGGTCACCGTGAGCCGTGGGTCGGGCCCGCTCCCCCACTGGCACTCGCTCGTCTGCTTTCCCACCTCCTCGTCCTCGTTGGGGTTGCCCTCGCCCTGGCCGACGAGCGCGGTGACGGGATCGGGTTCCGGTAGCCGGTCGAGGGCCTTGCAGGCGGCCGGGATCGAGGTCGCCTCGTGGCGCCATGGCCACCAGGTCTGGCTCCCGTAGCCGCCGTCGAAGGACAGCGCCAGGGTGAGCATCATGGCGGGCGCGGCCAGGTTGGCACCGAGGTGCCAGAGGCGGCCCGTGAGAGGCATCGGTGCCGTGCGTGGCATGGGCGAGAGACGGTCGCGCCACCGCTGGATCGCCATCACCTTGGCGTCGAAGACCGGATCGCGCGCGAACAGGTGGGTGCGCGGTGTGCCGGGATCACCGTTCCGCTGGATTACGGCGATCCCGACGGCCGTACGACCGTGGTGGCCGTGTCCCGGGTCGCGGCGACCGACACCGCGCACCGGATCGGCACGATGGTGCTGGTGGCCGGCGGTCCGGGTGATTCGGCGCTCCAGAACGGCTCCGAGCCCCCTGCCGCCATGGCGGGCATCGCCTCTCGCTTCGACGTCGTCGGCTACGACCCGCGGTTCGTGGGGCGCAGCGCCCCCCTCGACTGCCGGTGGCCCACCGGTCACGCGCTGCGTTCCGCCGGTCTCACCCGTCGCAGCTTCGAACGCCAGGTCGCCTTCCAGAGGGACCTCGCCGATCGCTGCCTGCGTACGCGGTCCGATCTGCTGCCGTACGCGACGACCCGTAACACCGCTCGCGACCTCGACATCGTGCGTGGTGTCCTGGGGAACGCCGGATCTCGTACTACGGCTTCTCCTACGCGACCTATCTGGGCGCCGTCTACGCCCAGATGTTCCCCGGCCGCCTCGACCGTGCCGTCTTCGACGGGCCCATGGACCCGTTGCGCTACGACACACGGCTCCTGAGGGACGCGGCACCGGCCAACGAGGCGGCGCTCTCCGCCTGGGCGACGTGGGCGGCGCACCGCCATGCGCGGTACGGGCTCGGTCGCACCCGCGCTCAGGTGCTCGCCCGGGTCCACGGCATCGTGCGGGCCGCGGCGGAGCGGCCGCTGGTCGTCGGGGCGGCCCCGCGGGTGTTCCACGTGGACGACACTGTGGTGCCGGCACTGCTGCTGCACCACCTGATCAGTGACGCGGAGAGCGAGCGGAAGGCGCTCGCCGGCGCGCTGGTGGTGCTGGCTCAGGCCGCCGACGGCAAGCCGGCCGTTCCGGATGCGGTTCTTGGGGCGTCGCTGGAGTGGTTGTTCGCCGGGACGGCTTCCGCGTACGGCAGTGCCGCGGCCGCCATCCTGTGCGGCGACGTCGCCGCCCCGCACGACCCGGAGACGTACTGGCAGGACATCCGACGCAGCCGCCAGGCCCACCCCGTCTTCGGCCCCGCGGTGCACAACATCACGCCGTGCGCCTTCTGGCCCACGCCACCTCGCGAACAGCCCACCGCCATCCGGAAGGACGCGGCCGTCCTCCTCACCGCCGCCACGGGCGACCCTCGCACCCCCTACCAAGGGGCACGGGTCCTGCGCCGCCTGCTCCCGAGCTCTCGACTCCTCACCCTGGAGGGGGGCCACCACCATGGGTCGGCCAGGACAACGCCTGCGTCATCGAGGTCATCCGTACGTACGTGGCTCACGGGCGACTCCCCGCCGGCGATACGACCTGCCGCGCGGCGGGGGCTTAGGCACCGCTATCGCTCGGCGAGCGGCTTCTCCCGCGCCAGCAGAGCCAGGGCCAGGGCGACGGCCATGCAGGGAACTGTCCAGAGGAACACCTGTTGGAAGGCGTGGCTGGAGTCGTCCGGGGTGGGGCTGCCGTGCGGGAGTCGAGCGGTGAGGAGGGCGCCGAAAAGGGCGGAGCCGAATGCGCCGCCCATGCTTCTGAAGAAGATGAGTGTGCTGGTCGCGGCGCCCAGGTGCCGGCTGTCGACGGCGTTCTGGCCGGCGAGGAGGCAGACCTGGATCACCAGTCCCAGGCCGGCGCCGGCGAGCGCCAGCGGGACGATCAGGGCGAGCGGGCTGGTGTGCTGGTCGGCACGGCTGACGCAGAACATCGCGGCGCCGGCCAGGGTGGCGCCGATGACGGGGTAGGGCTTGTAGCGGCCGGTCTTGGTGATCAGCGGGCCGGAGATCATCGTGGCGACGACCAGGCCGGCGAGCAGGGGGATGATGAACAGCCCTGCCGTGACAGCGGACTTGTGCTGTGCGCTCTGCAGGAACATGGGTACGTACAGCATGGCCACGAAGAGGACCAGCGTGGCGATCAGGTACTGGACCGAGGCGGAGGTGAAGGCTCCGGAGCGGAACAGGTGCAGGGGTGTGATGGGGGCCGTGGCACGGCTTTCGATACGGAGATAGCCCGCCAGGGCGATCACGCTCAGGGTGGTCAGCCCGAGAATGAGCGGCGAGGACCAGGGGTGGGCGTGGCCTCCCCAGGTGGTGACGAGCAGGACGGCAGTGGTGAAGACGGTGACGGCCAGGGCACCGGGGAGGTCGACTCGCTCTTCGGTGCTGCGGTCGGGCAGGTGGAGCAGGGCCCCGATGGCGAGGAGAGCGACGACGCCGATGGGCAGGTTGATGTAGAAGATCCACCGCCACGACAGCCCTTGGGCGAAGACACCGCCCAGCAGGGGGCCCGCGATCAGGGCGAGCAGGGAGACCGCCACGGTCGCGGCCTGGTAGGTGGCGCGACGCCGGGCCGGGACGAGATCGCCGGTGATGGCCATGACGAGGGAGGTCAGCCCGCCCACCCCCTGCAACGCACGGGACAGGACGAGCATGGTGAGGCTGTTGGCGACACTGCAGAGCAGTGACCCCAGCAGGAAGGCCGCGATGCCGATCTGGAGCATCCTCTTGCGGCCGTACATGTCGCCGAGCTTGCCGAAGATCAGTGTGGTGACCGCGCTGGTGAGCAGATAGGCGGTGACGACCCAGGAGACACCGGCGGTCGCCCGGAGGTCGGCGCCGATGCTGGGCAGTGCGACCGCCACGCTGGTCTGGTCGAGATTGGTGACGAAGAGCACCAGCATCAGCGGGATCATCAGCACCGTGGTGCCCTGGCGGGTCGGGCTGGGTGGTGTGCTGGTCAGAGTGTCGTCGGCGGACACGGACTCTCCGGACCTCAGCCCTTGCGGGCCTCTTCGAAGTTCTTCTCCCAGGCGGCGTGCTTGGCCTTTGCCTGCTGGATGTACGGGCTCTTGCCGATGCGCCGGATGATGCGACGGTTGAGCGCCGCGTACGGGAAGGGCAAGGGCCGCTGGACGTCCATGAAGAGCACGACTCGGTCCTCACTCGTCCGGTTCCAGGCTTCGTGCGGGTAGCTGTCGTCGAAGACCATGCTCTTGCCCTCTTCCCAGTGGGCGGTTTCGCCGTTGACGGTGATGCCGCAATCGGTGGCGGGAGAGGGGACCTTCAGGGCCAGGTGGTAGCGGATGACTCCGTTGTACGGGCCTCGGTGCTCCGGTAGGTGTTTTCCTGGCCCGAGGATGGAGAAGAAGGCCGTCTCGAGGCCGTCGACGCCCGCCAGGAGTTCCGTCGTACGCGGGCACCTGTCGGCGTTCTGGGCGAAGGGGACACCGTAGGCGGTGAAGAAGTACGTCTTCCAGTTGGCGTCGGCGGTCAGGGCGCGCTGCTCCTCCGAGATGTCCTGGAAGTTGGGCAGATCGTCGCGGTGGGCGAGGAGTTGATCCAGTTCGCCGCGGATGCTCTGCCAGTTCCGCTCCAGCGTCGCGGCCCAGGGGAACACATCGGCGGGGAAGAAGGCGGAGTTCCCGATCGACGAACGGTGATGAACGATGCGCTCGAAGCATCGGATCGCGAACGTGGGCATGGCGGTCTCCGGAGTGTTCTCGAGTGCTTCTTCAGACGGGGAGTTCGGTCACTGCGGACGACAGGTCGCACATGTCCAGTACGAGGGGCAGGACGTAGGTGCCCCAGCTCGGCAGGAAGCAGGGCGGGCCGGCATAGCGTGCGCCGAGGCCGGCGAACAGGTTGAGCGCCCTCGGATAGGGCAGCCCGTCGATCGAATCGGCCCCCGCCTTACGCTCCGCCTCGCTGTAGAAGGGCCTGAGGCCGACGCCGGTCTCGGGCGAGGGGTCGAGGGCGATGGCCCGCTGTGGCACATCGCAGTGTCCGCGTGCCTGGGCGATGGCATGGATGAGCCGTGCGTCTTCGGGGTGATCGGTTTCCATCGTGGCCCGCGCCACCCAGTGCGTCACGCCTGCGGCGAGAGATTCACGCCGGGCGAGCGCCAGAATGGCGAGGGAGGCGCCCTGCCGACGGTGGGATCGCAGCACGCACATGCGCGCGAGCTCGGCGTACCGGTCGCCGGGGTCGAATCCCTCGAACCGCCACGCGTCGTGGACCTCCATCGCGTGGTCGTGCCGGCGCGCGGCAGGTCCTTGCTCCGGGAGCATCAGGCGGAGGGTGGCGACAGGCTCTGTCTCGTCGTAGGCGACGATGAGCCGGGCGGTGGAAAGGCTGTCGAATTCGTCGGCCAGCTGGATCGGTTCGGCATCGCCTGATTCGATGTAGCCGACCTCTTCCACGAACACCCGTCGTCGCAGGTGGAAGACCTGGTCAAGCTCGCTGACCGTCGAGGCCACTTTCGAGGCCACTTTCAATTGCGTCGTCATGTCCGACCGTAACCGTCGTCTGTGCACGTTGCCTGAGGAGTTTCTTGTCCGGCTTTCCGGACTCAGTCAAGGGGATTTCCGCGGCGACCGTGACAGCGGACGGTTCGTACCGCGCGCCCAGCGTGGTCCGGACGAACTCCCGGATGTGCTGGTGGTCGAGCGCGGTGCCCTGTACCGGTACGACGACCGCGTGCACATCCTCCGTCCAGTCGGATCGGCGCACCCCGAAGACGGCGCAGTCCGCGATGTCGGGCCGGGAGTTGAGAACGTCTTCGATTTCGGCGGGGTGGATTCGCCCCACGGATTTGTTGATCACTTCGTTGGCGCGCCCGGCCACGGTGAGGTAGCCGTGCTCGTCGAGGCAGCCGAGGTCTCCGGTGCGCAGCCAGCCTCCGGACAGGGATTCACGGGTGAGTTCGGGCTGCTTCCAGTAGCCGCGCATGACCATGGGGGACTTCACGCAGATTTCGCCGACGGCGCCCGTCGGCAGGTCGAGGCCGGATTCGTCGCGGACGGCCACCTGGACGCCGGGCAGGGCCTTTCCGACCGAGCGCAGTCGTTCGGGCCGGTCCGGATCGTGGTCCTCGGCCCGCAGGGCGGTGATGATGCCGGTCTCGGTCTGCCCGTACACCTGGATGAGCACGGGTCCGAAGTGGCTCAGCGCGTCGGCCACGCGTCGGGGGGAGGCGGCGCAGCCGCCGTAGACGATGTGCGTCAAGCTGGAGGTGTCCCGCCTGGCGAGGTCCGGGTGGTCCAGGAGCTCGAAGAGCATGGGGGGTGGCAGGTAGACGCCGCTGATGCGTTCCCGCTCGATCACCTCGAGCACGCCGGCCGCGTCGAAGCCCTCCGTCAGTACGACTGTTCCGCCGCCGTAGAGCGCCAGATCCGCGAGGTAGCCGCCGATCGCGGCAGGCGGGGTGCACAGCAGCTCCCGCCCTCCGGGCGGCCTCAGGTCGAGCAGCTGAAGCCGGAAGCCGACTTGCTGCGCGGCTGTGTGGCATACGCCCTTGGGGTGGCCCGTGGAACCGCCGGTGTGCAGGAGGGTGTGCACGGCGTCCGGTCGGGCCGGACAGGCGAACGGCTCGGCGGAAACCCTGGCGGCTGCCGCGAGCAGATCCTCACTTGTTTCTGACCATCGCTCGTCGGGGGCGTGCGGGGTGCCCAGGACGAGGAAGTCCTTCGTTCCCGCTCGGGCGGCGATGTCGGCGCCCCGGCCGATGTGGCCCGGGTCGACGACGAGGGCGTGGTCACCCAGACCGCCGAGCAGCAGGCTGTGCAGGTCGGTGGAGAGGTCGTGGCGCAGGTAGGTGATCTGACAACCGGCCAGTTGGACGGCGTGGCGAAGGACGAAGGCCTCCGGGGAGTTTCCGGTCAGCAGGGCGACCGTCGTGCCCGGGCCGAGCCCACGGGCATTCAGGGCCCGGGCCAGTCGATACGTGAGATCGCGGACCTCACGCGCGGTCATCCGGCGGCCACCGGAGATCAGAGCTACCCGATCAGGCTGCCTGCCCAGGGCCGTGAGGATTTCGCCGACATAGGACGCCGTCTGGTTCTGGGGGGTTTTCGTCATTACCTCTGCGCCATGTCGGCATTCGGGTCATCGAGTTGTCCTGACGGCTTCACCATCTCGGAGCGTGAAGCATTCGGCGAATGCGTACACGCCTCGGAGCCGGCGACAAGGAATCGATCACTCGGAGGAATGAGACGATGTCAACTCGGCGGAATTCAGGTAGCCCCCGCGCGGAATTCAGATGGTCATATGACATTGGTGCGCCGCGTGTCAGAGCGGCGCGAGCAGCATCAATATCTCGTCGCGGCCGTCGCCCGCGGATAGCCGGAGAGCGCCCGGCCATCGGCCGGCTTCCTTCCACCCCAGCCTTCCGTAGAAGTCCTCCAGGCCCTCCCCGCCGCGTGCGGCCAGATGCAACTGCTCCAGGCCCATCTCGTCCCGGGCGATACGGCGCACCTCGTGCATCAGGGCCGCTCCAACGCCCTGACCCCGCAGGGCGGTACGGGTCTGGACGTGGTGGACGGTGCCCCAGTGGGCGATGAGCGCGAACGGGTCGCGCCGGACGTTCAGCCAGCCGGCCAATTCCCCTTTGACGCTCGCGGTGAGCAGGCGGCTGGTGGCGGGAGCGAGGGAGTCGACGAGGGCGTCCAGGACGGGTCGTACGCGCGCGAGTTCGACGGGCGGGAAAGGGAATCCCGCCGCGCCGCCGGCGTTGGTGACCTCGGCCCAGCACTCGGCAAGGCGCTGAAGGCGGGACGGTGTGACGTCGGCGGACGAGGCCAGTTGGTCGAGAACGATCGTTGGCGAAGTCATCCGATGAATGTCGCATGCGTCCGGGTGAGCCGCCCCGGGCCGGGTCCGTAGAACTCAGTCGTGTGGTGCCGTGCCGCTGACGCGGTGGTCGGCGTGGCTGAGGGCCTCCAGGACGAGGCGGCGCAGGTGGCCGTCGCGCAGGCTGTAGAAGACGTGGCGGCCCTCCCGGCGGGTCTCCACGAGCCCTGCCAGTCGCAGCTTCGCCAGGTGCTGGCTCACCGCCGTCCGGGAGGCCTCGCAGCGCTCGGCGAGGGAGGAGACGTCCGACTCCTCCTGGGCGATGAGCCACAGCAGATGGAGCCGGGTCGGGTCGGCCAGCATGGCGAACACTTCGGTCGCCTCGGCGAGGCGCGCGCTGTCCGGTGTGCGCAGATGCGCGTCGGGTGCAACTGACAGAGCTTCGCGAACGGCCATGCAGACAGCGTAGAGCTCCTCCGCGCGCTTTCGGTCCTCCCAGCGCACCCAAACTGTCATATGCGCAGATGCGCACATGACAGTACAGTGGGAGTACCGACCCAACCCTCGGGGCAAGGGGCCGCGCCATGCTTTCGATACTGGGCGATCGCACCTATCGACACCTCTTCGCGGCGCAGGTCGTCGCTCTCGTCGGGACCGGTCTGGCCACGGTCGCTCTGGGGCTGCTCGCGTACGACATCGCCGGCGCGGACGCCGGGTCGGTCCTCGGGACCGCGCTCGCGATCAAGATGGTGGCGTACGTCGTGATCGCCCCCGCTGTCGGCGCGATGGCCGGCCGGCTGCCGCGCCGGGCGCTGCTGGTGGGGGCCGACCTGGTGCGGGCGGGGGCCGCGCTCGCTCTGCCCTTCGTGGACCAGGTCTGGCAGGTCTACGTCCTGATCTTCGTGCTCCAGGCCGCCTCCGCCGCCTTCATGCCGGCCTTCCAGGCGGCGATACCGGAGGTGCTGCCCGACGAGCGCGACTACACCCGGGCCCTGTCGCTGTCCCGGCTCGCCTACGACCTCGAAAGCCTGCTCAGTCCCGCTCTCGCCGCCGTACTGCTGTCGATGACGACGTACAACTGGCTCTTCAGCGGCACCGTCGTCGGCTTCCTCGCCTCCGCGGCCCTGGTCGTCTCGGTGACCGTGCCGAAGTCCGGGGCAGCGCCGCGCACCGGCGGCTTCTCCGCCCGGGCCACCGCCGGGGGCCGGCTGTTCCTCGCCATCCCACGGCTGCGCGCTCTGCTCGCCCTGGACCTGGCGGTGGCCGCTGCCGGAGCCGTCGTGCTGGTCAACACGGTCGTGTACGTCCGCGAGCACCTGGGCCGCCCCGCCGGGGACGTCGCCCTCGCGCTCGGTGCTTACGGCGCCGGTTCGATGGCGGTCGCGCTGGTGCTGCCGCGACTGCTCGACCGGGTCTCGGACCGTGCCGTCATGCTGCGAGGCGCCCTGCTGATCGTCGCGGTCTTCGCCGGCCTCGCCGCGATCACGGCGGCCGGTGCCGGGGCGTGGCGGTGGCCGGCTCTGCTGGGTGCCTGGGCCGCGTTCGGCACGGCGTCCTCGATGGTGCTCACCCCCTCCGGCCGGCTGATCCGCCGCTCGTCCGGGCCCGCGGACCGTACCGAGCTGTTCGCGGCGCGGTTCTCCTTGTCGCACGGGTGCTGGCTGCTGACGTACCCGCTGGCGGGCTGGCTCGGATCGGTCGCCGGCCTTCAGGCGGCCGTCGTCACCCTGGGGGCGGTGGCGTGCGCGGCGGGCTGTTCGGCCGCCCGCCTGTGGCCGAGGGCTGGTACGCGCCCGGTCCCCCACCTGCACACGTCCCTCGCGGCGGGACATCCGCACCTGGCCGACGCCATACCGGTGGCGGGCGGCTGGAGGCACAGCCATGCCCGGGTCCTCGACGGCCTCCACCGCTAGGGGCGGGAGGCCCGGCCTCCTTGCCGTCACCAAGCCGGGCCTCGACGAGTTGTACGCGTGTTGTACGCGCGCGACGAGCGCGCGGTGTACGGAACCGGGACGACGAGGTGGTGGCGATGAGTTCAGCGGGACGACGCTTCCTGGGGGCGGCCCTGACGGTCGCCGGGCTGCTCCTCACGGCGGCCTGCGGCAGCGACGAAGCCGGTGCGCCGCATCCGCGGCCGACGGCCGGCAGCCCCTCGACCAGCCCTCCACCCGAGCACCGGACGGCCACGCCCACGATTCCCGCGCCTCCCCCGCCCACCCCGACCGCTCCACAGGATCCGGTCGCGGCGGAGAAGGACATCAACGCCGGCTGGGAGCGCTTCTTCAGCCCGGACGCCTCTGTAGAGGAGCGGGCGGGCTTCGTCGAGGACGGCAACCAGTACGCCCTGATGATCGAGGCGCTCGCCACGGACCCGGAGTCGAGTCTTCTGCGGGCGCACGTCGACGCCGTGACGTTCTCCTCCGACCTGCGGGCCACGGTCCACTACACCCTCTACTCCGACGGTCAGAGGGTCGGCCCGGACGAGCCCGGCATCGCGGTACTGCAGGACGGCACATGGAAGATCTCGTTCGCCACGCTGTGCTCCCTCACCCCGTACGGCCAGGACGTGCCCCCGGCCGGCACCTGCCCGGCCGTGGAGGAGTGAGCGGATCACGCACGAGGCGACGGGCTTGTGGCGATCGGTTTCTTCGCACAGCTGCGGGCCACCGTGTCGGCGAAGGCCCGGGCCAGGGGCGGCAGGGCGTCCCAGCGGCGTACGGCCCAGCCGACGGAGACCGGTGGGAGGGAGGGGATGGGGATCAGCCGCAGCGGGCCGTCGCCGGACGCTGACGCTGTCGGCTGGGCGGGGACGGAAGGGACGGCCGGCACGACGGCGTGGCCGAGGCCGAGTTCGGCGAGCAGCAGGGCCGTGTCCCAGTCCGCGACGCTTGTGTCGGAGCCGGTCCGGATGCCCAACTCCGCGAAGGAGGCCTCCAGATGGGCGCCGGATGTCGAGTTCGGCGGGAGTCGTACGAGGCGGAGACCGGCGAGGTCGGAGGCGTCGATGTGCGGTCGGGTGGCGAGCGGGTCGTCGGCCCGGGTGGCGAGCGCCCAGGGGAGGTCGAGGACAGGCCGCTGCTCGATGCCCCGGACGGGTCCGCCCATGGTGATCCAGGCGAGGTCAAGATTGCCGGCGAGGAGGACGTCGAAGCAGCGGCGGCTTGAGGTCTCGGTCTGGAACTCCAGGTTCACCTTGGGGTGACGCCGGCGGAAGTCGACGATCGCTTCGGCCATGAAGTGCCGTACGGTCGTGCCGCCCGTCCTGACCCGTACGGAGCCGCTCTCTCCGTTCGCCAGGTCGCCGAGGCGACGCAGTGCGAGGTCGAGCCCGGCGATGCCGTCGGCCGCGGCGTCGCACAGGATGCGCCCGGCGTCCGTGGGCACGACGCCCCGGGGCTGACGCTCCAACAGGCTCATGCCGGTTTCGCGTTCCAACCGCTTCACATGCTGGCTGACCGCCGACTGAGTGCACGACAGGTCCCGGGCCACGGCGCTGAGGCTCCCGGCGCGGCAGACAGCCACGAACACACGCAGGTCGTCCAAGGTCATGGAAACCCAAGCTACACCTTGGGGAACGGGAGTAAACCCAAGGATTGACTGGAGAGTCGCCCGGGCGAAAAATTGTTGTTGGGCCCAGGCGGCAACCCGTCCGGCGCCTTCCCGCGGATCCGGACCGCGCGAAGGCGCCGGACGGGTGCCGACCACCCGTCAGAAGACAGACCAGGGAGCTTGAATGCCTACTCCCCCGGCTGCGGCCGACCGGGCCGTGGCCCTCCTGCGCGAGTGCGGCGCCGACGGCGTCGCCCATCCCGGCGGCTCGCTCCTTGCCCATCTCCAGCGGGTGCACGCCCAGCTCGCCACCTGGAAGGCCCGCCCGGCCCTCCAACTCGCCGGGCTGTGCCACGCGTTCTACGGCACCGACGGTTTTCCCACGGCCCTGCTGCCGCTGGACCGCCGTTCAGACCTGGCGCGGGTGATCGGCAAGGAGGCCGAGGGCATCGTGTACCTGTACGCCGCGTGCGACCGTAAGGCCACCTATCCGGCTCTCGGCCGGGCCGGCGCCCCCTTCCACGACCGGTTCACCGGCCGCGGCTACGCGCCTGAGCCACAACTGCGGCGCGACTTCGCGGAGTTGTCCGCAGCCAACGAGCTGGACCTCGCCCGTATCGACCCCGCGTTCCGGGCGAAGTGGGGCGAGGAGCTGCTCGCCCTGTTCACCCGTCTCCGCGGCCTGCTGAGCGCCCCCGCCTGGTCCGACTGCCGTACGGTGCTCACCGGCTCCCCGGCCGAAGAGTAGGTGCGGGCCGGCGGGTCGTGCACAGCAGGGGCGCCCAGGCGGCGGATCCGGTGAAGTCGGTGCCGCCCGCCGGGACGACGTCCAGGACGACGCGGTCCGGGCGCAGCAGAGCCGCGTCCGCGCCGCCGGTGCGCAGCCAGTGTGCGAGGGTGCCGTCGTCGCCGGCCTCCGACACCTGGAGGGTGCGGGCACCGAGTCCCTCGGTGAGGGCGCGCAGCGCGGGCGTGAGCGGCGCCGCGGTGAGGACGGCGAGCGAGTCGCCGAGGACGTCGTCGAGGCGGACCCGTCTGCCGTCGAGGGTCACCCAGGGTTGGGGGCAGTGGCTGCCCGCCAGGCCCCGCGGGGGAAGGCGGGGCGTCGTACGAGCGGTCCTGGGGGCAGGGCCCGGCCGAGGTCCTGCCCGGCCGCCGCGGTCACGCCGGGGATGCGGCAGGCCGCCGCCACCACCAGGGTCCTGCGCAGTGCGGCCGCGCGGTCCTGGCCGCCGGTCATGGCCCATCCGGTGGCGACCGCGAGACGGATCAGCCGGCGGGCGTGGGGTTTGCGTTCGCGCTGGTAGGTGTCGAGGATCCGTTCGTCGGCCCCTTCGGTCAGGACTCGGGCGAGTTTCCAGGTGAGGTCGAAGGCATCGCGCAGGCCGGCGCACAGCCCCTGGCCGACGAAGGGCGGGGCCGGTGAGGGCGTGCCCGCCTCGGTGGAGGTGACGGCGTCCTGGATCGCGTCGCGGTCGGCGATCAGCTCGGCGGTGGTGAGTGCCTTGCTGCCGATATGTACGGCACGTTCGCCGCGCACCGCCCACCAGCCGTCTTCGGTGCGCAGGATGTTGATGCTCATTGGGTCATCGCTTTCATCAGGCCCAGGAGGCGGGCCGGGTCGAGTTCGTTGTCGCCGCGCAGCGCCGCCAGGACCTCGCGGAGCCGGGCGGGCGAGGGGCGGCGCCGAGGAAGTCGCGGGTGACCGGCGGGCCCCACTGGGCGAGCCCGCTCGCCGACATCGGGGCCCAGCCGGGCTCGATGTCGCAGGAGAACCGGTCGCCGTCGGCGAAGTGCTCCAGCATGAAGTGGTCGGCGTCGCGCCAGTAGTCGAAGAGCTGGCTGCCCTGGATGTGCCGGCCGATGCCCCAGCTGCGCCGGTATCCGCGCTCGGCCAGGTACTCGCCGCCGGCGGCGAGCGCGTCAAGGTCGGTGACCTGGTAGGCGGAGTGGACGTAGCCGGTGCCGGGGCCGAGGTGTGCGTATCCTCCGGCCGCTTCTCCCCCGTCGATCCGACCGTCGCCCTGTCCGCCCTGGGCGGCACCCTGCTGTCCCTGGTGGAGCTGCGGTTCACGCGCCCAGACCTCGACGGTGACGAGGCTGCCGCCGACCTGGCCGAGATGGTGCTGCGCATGCTGGGTCTCGCGCCGGACGACGCCCGCGAGGTGGCCCGGCGCCCGCTGCCCGGCCTCGACTGACGAGCCCTGTACAGACGGACGGAGGCCGACGAGGCCGACGAGGCCGACGACCAGGCACATGGACGGGCCTGGGCGGCTTTCCGCCCAGGCCCGTCCATGTGTGTATGTGCGGCGCCAAGCCGTCACTTGTGCCGGCGGATCTTCCCCTTGGTCTCCTCCGCCGCGCCCTTCACGGCGTCTTCGACCTCTCCGGCAGCCTGCTTGGCCTTGCCGGCCGCCTGGTCGCCGGCGCCTTTGACGCGCAGATCGTCCTTGCCCGTCATACGGCCGGTCTTCTCCTTGGCCTTGCCCATCGTTTCCTGGGCCTTGCCGCGAATCTTCTTGCCCTCAGCCACGCGGATCAGCTCCTCGACCCGGTTGATTTCCCATACTTCATGCGGGTACCTCCGAAAAGGCCCCGCAAACGTCTGCGACAGGGCTTGGGGACCGGCTCAGCGCAGCAGGTCGAGGACCGCCTTCTCCACCGGCCCTTGAGTGGCGAGCACCCCGGGGCGCGGGGAGACGCCGAGGTCCCCCAGCGATCCGGCGATGGTCACGCCGTCCTCGTAGAGCTCGAAGAGTCTCGGGTTGATGTAGGAGGAGCGGCACACCGAAGGCGTATTGCCCAGATAGTCGGCGACCTCCCGCACGGCCCGGACGACCGCGCGCTTGCGTACCGCGTTCGACGCGTCGGCGACCGGTACGGACACCGCCAGGGCGACGGCCGCCAGCACCGTCGCATGCCAGGTACGGAAGTCCTTGCTCGTGATGTCGTGCCCCGACAGCCGGCGCAGGTGGGCGTTGATGTCCGCGCCGGTCACCTCGTGCCAGGCGCGCCCCTCCCAGTACTCGAAGAGGCGCTCGCCGCCCTGCCGCCGTCTCAGCAGCGCGCGGGTCACCGCGAAGGCCTGTTCGTCGACCAGTTCCCGGCAGTACTTCCGGCCGCTCTTGGCCGGGTAGTCGAAGCCGATCTCACCGCCCCGGCAGGTCACTTGGTCACGCAGGACCGTGGTCAGGCCGTACGACTCGTTGGCCTTCGTGTACTGCTCGTCGCCGATACGGAAGAAGCCGAGGTCGAGGAGGCGGACGGCCAGCGACAGGACCCGCTCCCTGGTCAGGCCGCGCGCGCCGAGGTCGTGGGCGACCCGCGACCTGAGCCGCGGGAGCGCGGTGGCCACCAGCAGGACGTGCTCGTGCTTGGCCTCCTCCTGCTGTTCACGGAAGCGGGGGTGGTACAGGTACTGGCGCCGACCGGCGGCGTCAGTGCCGATGGCCTGGATGTGGCCGTTCGGCCAGGGGCAGATCCAGACGTCTTCCCAGGCGGGAGGGATGACCAGGCCGCGGATCCGCCGACGCGCCTCGTCGTCCTGAAGGGGGCGTCCCGCCTGGTCGACGTACCGGAATCCGCGTCCGTGTCTGCGGCGTCCGAAACCGGGCCTCGTCGGATCGCTGGTGCGCAGGCGCATCGTGCTCCGTCCTCCGCTCCGGGCGCCCGCCGACGGCGGGCGCTCACACCTCGCGTCTCCCCCGCCTCGCACCGCTCACACCCGGCCTCGCGGCACCGGCGGTGGCCCGGCGGCAGGGCGAGGGTCACGCGGAGTCTGTCACCCGATCGCCGCACACCACCGCGCCCCGAGAGCCCTGCCGGGAGAGCCTGGGCGGAGTGCCGGACGGCATGGCGCCACTCGGCGGGCCGTGGGCGCGGACCGCGCGGCCGGGACGCATGCCGGCAGGCATCCGGCCGGCTGCCCATCTCAGGGAGAGGGACATGAACAACACTTTCTCGCGCGTCTGGGAACACGCTGTGGTCACGGGTGGTGCGGGTTTCGTCGGTTCCCACCTGTGCTCGGCGCTCCTGGATGCGGGTACGGACGTCACCTGTGTCGACGACCTCAGCACCGGCCGCCCGGAGAACATGTCCGAGTTCCGCGACCGGCCCGGCTTCACCTTCATACGTGCCAACGTCGCCGAGCCCATACCCGTCGACCGGCAGCCGGACCTCGTCCTGCACTTCGCCTCCCCCGCCTCCCCCGCGGACTACCTGCGCCTGCCGCTGCACACGCTGGAGGCCGGCAGTCTCGGCACCCGCAACGCGCTCACCCTCGCCCGCGGCGCCGGCGCCCGGTTCGTGCTCGCCTCGACCTCCGAGGTGTACGGCGACCCGCAGCAGCACCCGCAGAACGAGCGGTACTGGGGCAATGTGAACCCGGTCGGTCCGCGCAGCGTCTACGACGAGGCGAAGCGCTTCGGTGAGGCGTTCACCACCGCCGAGGCGGATCACCACGGTGTCGACACGGCCATCGTGCGGCTGTTCAACACGTACGGGCCGCGTATGCGCGGCTACGACGGGCGCGCGGTGCCGACCTTCGTACGGCAGGCGCTCGCGGGCGAGCCGCTCACCGTCACCGGTGACGGGCTGCAGACCCGGTCCCTGTGCTACGTCGACGACACCGTGCGCGGGATCCTCGCCGTGGCGGCGCACGGGATGCGCGGCCCGGTCAACATCGGCAACCCCACCGAGATCACGATGCTGGAGCTGGCGCAGTTCGTCATCGACCTCACCGGCTCCCGGTCCGAGATCCGCTTCATCGAACGGCCGACGGACGACCCGGCGGTGCGCTGCCCGGACATCACCCTGGCCCGGGACAAGCTCCAGTGGGATCCCGTGGTGCCCGCCGAAGAGGGCCTGCGGCGCACCATCGAATGGTTCCGCGCCCACAGGGACAGCTGAGCGGTTCGGCCCCCGTCCTGACTCCGCAGCCGGCTTCGACCGCTTCGCCGAAAGGCCTGGACTCCCATGCGCATTCTCGGAATCAACGCCCTGTTCCACGATCCCGCCGCGGCTCTCGTGATCGACGGCCGCACCGTCGCGGCCGCCGAGGAGGAGAGGTTCTCGCGGCGCAAGCACGGCAAACGGCCGGTGCCCTTCTCCGCCTGGGAGCTTCCCGAGCAGGCCGCCGCCTGGTGTCTGAAGCGGGCGGGGCTGCGTCCGCAGGACCTCGACGCCGTGGCGTACTCCTTCGACCCCTCGCTCGCCCGGCCCGCCGACTCCATGGGGCTCGACGACCCCTGGGACCATCTGCGGCTCGCGTACGCCCGCGAGGCGCCCGGATTCCTGGGCACCGCGCTGCCCGGGCTCGATCCGGGCCTCGTACGGTTCGTGCCGCACCACATGGCGCACGCCGCTTCGAGTGCGTTCGCGGCGCCCGGCGCGGAGGACTCGTCGGTGCTGGTGCTCGACGGCCGCGGGGAGCGTGCCTCGCATCTGGCGGCGCACCGCACCGGTGACCGGCTGGAGGCGCTGCACGCGCAGGAGCTGCCGCACTCGCTCGGCCTGGTCTACGAGGAGCTCACCGAGCACCTCGGATTCCTGCGCTCCTCCGACGAGTTCAAGGTGATGGCGCTGGCCTCGCACGGCCGTCCCCGTATGCTGCCGGAGCTGCGGCGCCATGTGTATGCGACGGGCGACGGCGGATTCCACGCCACGGCCGTGCCCTGGCACGAGCTGTGTCCGCCGCGCGGCCCGGACGAGCCCTGGACGCAGGATCACGCGGACGCCGCGGCCAGCGCCCAGGCGGCCCTGGAGGAGACGCTGCTGGACCTGGTGCGCTGGTTGCACGGGAAGACCCATGACAGCGTGCTCACCCTTGCCGGGGGTGTCGCGCTCAACTGCGTCGCCAACTCCCGTATCGCCCGCGAGGGTCCCTTCTCCCGGGTGTGGGTGCAGCCCGCGGCCGGTGACGCCGGTACGGCCCTGGGCGGCGCCCTGCTCCTCGCGGTCGGTGCCGGTCACGAGCCGGAGCCGATGGCGGGGGCGGATCTCGGCCGGGACTGGTCGGACGCGGAGCTCGGGGCCTGGCTGAAGACGGCGGCCGTGCCGTTCGAACGGCCGGCGGACATCTCGGCGACCGTGGCGCAGGCGCTGGCCGACAACGCCATCGTGGCCTGGTTCCAGGGGCGTTCGGAGTACGGGCCGCGCGCGCTGGGGCACCGCTCGCTGCTGGCCCATCCCGGCCACGCGGGCAATCTGGAACGGCTCAACGACGTCAAGGGCCGCGAGCAGTTCCGCCCTGTCGCCCCCATGGTGCTCGCCGACCGCGCGCCCGCGATCTTCGACGGTCCGATGCCCAGCCCGTACATGCTCTTCGTCCACGACGTGGTGGACGAGTGGCGCGAGCGGATCCCGGCCGTGGTGCACGTCGACGGCACGGCACGGATCCAGACGGTCGACCCGGAGCGTGAACCGCTGGTGGCCCGGATGCTCACGGAGTTCGAGAAGCTGACCGGCCTGCCCGTCGTGGTCAACACCAGTCTCAACACGGCCGGCCGGCCCATGGTGGACGATCCGCGCGACGCTCTGGAGTGCTTCGGCTCGTCCCCCGTCGACCTCCTGGCGATCGGCCCGTACGCCATCCGGCGCGGCGCGTTCTTCCGCTCGGCCGCGGGGAAAGGGGCGGGGCGATGACCAAGGCCGCGCAGCAGACGGCGCCCGCGTACGCCGTCGTGATTCCGACGCTGGGGCGGCCCAGCCTTCAGGTGTGCCTCCGGGCGCTGGCTTCGGCCCGCGGTCCGAAGCCGGTGCAGCTGGTGCTCGTCGACGACCGTCCCCAAACCTGCAATCCGGCGCTGTCCGTCGACTCGATCCCGCCGGTGCTGCGGCAGGTGACCACGGTCGTGGCGGGCGGCGCCCGTGGTCCCGCCGCGGCACGCAACACCGGCTGGCGCGCCGCCGATCCGGTGCCGTGGATCGTCTTCCTCGACGACGACGTGATCCCGGGCCCTTCCTGGGGCGAGGACCTGGAGCGTGACCTCTCTCGCGCGTCGTACCTGACGGCGGGAGTCACCGCCCGGATCACCGTGCCGCTCCCCGCCGACCGCGCGCCGACCGACTGGGAGCGCAACACCTCCGGGCTCGCCACCGCCCGGTGGATCACCGCCGACATGGCCTACCGCCGTGACGCGCTGCTGGCCGTGGGCGGTTTCGACGAGCGGTTCCGGCGGGCCTTCCGTGAGGACGCGGACCTCGCGCTGCGGGTGCAGGCCGCGGGCTGGTCGCTGAGCACGGGGACCCGCCGCACCACCCATCCGGTCCGTCCGGCGGACCGCTGGATCTCCGTGCGGCTCCAGGCGGGCAACTCCGACGACGTGCTGATGAACCGGCTGCACGGCCGAGACTGGTGGGGGCGGGCCGCCGCACCCCGCGGGCGGCTGCCCGGGCACCTGGCGGTGACCGGCGCGGCGTTGGCGTCGGTCTCCTGCGCGGTCCTCGGCCGGCGGACCGCCGCGACGGCGTGCGCCGCCGGATGGGCCGCCGGTACGGCGGAGTTCGCCGCCGCCCGGATCAGGCCGGGCCCGCGGACCCGCGACGAGATCGTCACGATGCTGCTCACCAGTGTGCTCATCCCGCCGACGGCGACCTGGCACTGGCTGCGCGGGTACGTACGGCACCGGCGGACGCCGCCCTGGGCCGCGCCGGGAACGGCGCCGCGCGCTCCACGGACCCAGGTCCGGGACCGGGTGGGGCCATGAACGGCCACGGCGCGGACCCGCTCCGCGCGGCGGAGGCCCGCGCCGGTGCGCCGCCGGCCCCGTGGCCGCTGGACAGTCCGCCGCTCCCGGACCGGCGTGGTGCGCCGCCCGCTCCCTGGCTGCTGGACGGCCCGCCACCGCGAGGCCGCCGTACGCCGCAGGGGCCTCCGCGACTGCGCGACCGCTTCCTCCCGGACGCCGTCCTCTTCGACCGCGACGGCACACTCGTGGCCGACGTGCCCTACAACGGGGATCCGTCACGGGTCGTGCCGATGCCGTCGGCGCGGGCCGCGGTCGCCGCCGTGCGCGCCGCCGGGATACCGACGGGCGTGGTGAGCAATCAGTCGGGCGTGGCCCGCGGGCTGCTGACCCGCTGGCAGGTGGAGGCGGTACGGCGGCGGGTGGACGAGCTCTTCGGGCCGTTCGCGGTGTGGGCGGTGTGCCCGCACGGGCCCGATGACGGCTGCGGCTGCCGCAAGCCCGCGCCGGGTCTTGTGCTCGCCGCCTGCGAACGGCTCGGGGTGCCTGCCGCGCGGACCGTGGTCATCGGGGACATCGGCACGGACGTCGCTGCCGCGCACGCCGCGGGGGCGCGCGGGGTACTCGTACCGACGCCGGTCACCCGGCCGCAGGAGATCGGGGCCGCCGGTGAGACGGCGCCCACCCTCATCGACGCCGTCCGGCTGCTCCTGGGCAGCGAGGACCGGGCTGTGACGCGACAACAGCGGTCGGGGGATTCGCGATGACCGGCCCCCGCACCCTCGTGGTGCGCCTGGACAGCGCCGGCGACGTCCTTCTCGCCGGGCCCGCGGTTCGGGCGGTGGCGGCGGGCTCCTCGTACACCGCGCTGCTGTGCGGGCCCCAGGGCGCCCCGGCGGCCCGGCTCCTGCCGGGCGTGGACGAGGTGCTGGTCTTTGAGGCGCCCTGGGTGGGGCTGCGGCCGGTACCCGTGTCGCGGGAGGAGACGGACACACTGCTGCGGACGGTGGCCGACAGGCGTTTCGACCGCGCCCTGATCCTGGTCTCGTACCACCAGAGTCCGCTGCCCGTCGCCCTGCTGCTGAAGCTCTCCGGCGTCGGCTGGATCGCCGCCGACAGCGAGGACTATCCCGGCGCGCTGCTCGACCTGCGCCACCACCGGGATCCGCACGGTCACGAGGCGCGGGCCGCCCTGGACCTGGCCCGGGACGCCGGCTTCCGCCTGCCGCCCGGCGACGACGGCGCGCTGCGGGTGCTCGCTCCGCCCGACGTCGGGCAGCTGACCGGGCCCGGACCGTATGTGGTGTTCCACCCCGGCGCGGCCGTACCGGCGCGTGCGTGGAGCGCGGCCCGGGCTGCGCGCGTGGCGGCCGCGCTGTCCGCGGCAGGGCACCGGGTGGTGGTGACCGGCGCCGCGGCGGAGAAGGAGCTGACCGCCGTGGTCGCCGGGGACCATGCCCTCGATCTCGGTGGTGCGACGGATCTGGCACAGCTCGCGGGCGTCCTGGCCGGGGCCCGGGTCGCGGTGGTGGGCAACACAGGTCCGGCGCATCTGGCCGCCGCCGTGGGCACGCCGGTGGTGTGCCCGTTCGCGCCGGTGGTCCCGGCCGAGCGGTGGCGGCCGTACCAGGTCCCGCATGTGCTTCTCGGGGATCAGAACGCGCCCTGCGCGGGGAGCAGGGCCCGCGACTGTCCGGTTCCTGGGCACCCCTGCCTGGACGGGGTGTCCGACGAAAAGGTGGTCAGGGCGGTGGCCGCGTGCGACGGACGAGGTACGAGCGTCAGCCCGGGCCCGTCCGGCCCTGAGGTCACGTCCGTCGCCCCGGACACGGCCGTCGGCCACGGCACGAGCGGCCTCCACGGCCCGTCCAGACCCGGGGACGCCTCCGGCACAGAGCGAGGAGCGACCGTATGAACATCCTGCTGTGGCACGTGCACGGATCCTGGACGACGGCGTTCGTCCAGGGACGGCACACCTACCTCGTTCCGGTGACGCCCGGCCGCGATCCCGACGGACTCGGGCGCGCCCGGACGTTCTCCTGGCCCGAGTCGGTCCTGGAGGCGACACCGGAGCAACTGCGCGACGCCGAGATCGACATCGTCGTCCTCCAGCGGCCGCACGAACTGGAGCTCGCCGAGCGCTGGCTCGGCGGGCGCCGCCCGGGCCGGGACATTCCCGCCGTGTACCTGGAGCACAACGCCCCGGACGGCGACGTGCCGGACACCCGTCACCCCTTCGCGGACCGCGACGACCTGACCCTGGTCCATGTCACACACTTCAACCGCCTGTTCTGGGACTGCGGATCCACGCGTACGCGCGTGATCGAGCACGGCATCGTGGACCCGGGGCATCTTTACACCGGGCATCTCCCGCGTGCGGCCGTCGTCGTCAACGAGCCCGTGCGCCGCGGCCGTTACACCGGCACGGACCTGCTGTCCGCGCTCTGCGAGACGGCGCCGCTGGATGTCTTCGGCATGCGTACGGAGGGGCTCGCGCGCCGGCTCGGCATACCGGAGGAACTGTGCCGCAGCGCCGACCTCCCTCAGCGGGACCTGCACGCCGCGCTGGCGCACCGGCGGCTCTATCTGCATCCGGTGCGCTGGACCTCCCTCGGGCTGTCCCTCCTGGAGGCCATGCACCTGGGGATGCCGGTCGTGGCGCTCGCCACGACGGAGGCCGTCGAGGCGGTCCCGGCGGGCACCGGCGTCCTGTCCACCCGGCCCGAGGTACTGGCGCGGGCGATGCGGCGCTATCTGCACGAGCCGGAAGCGGCGGCCGAGGACGGGGCGCGCGGCCGCGAGGCGGCCGTCGAACGCTACGGCCTCAAGCGCTTCCTGGACGACTGGGAAGAGCTGATCACGGAGGTGCGGTCATGACGTCCCACGACCCGGCGCCCACCGGCCCTCTGTCGATCGCGCTCGTCTCCGAGCACGCGAGTCCGCTCGCCGCCCTGGGCGGCGTCGACGCCGGAGGCCAGAACGTCCATGTCGCCCGCCTCGCCGCCGCGCTCGCCGACCGCGGCCATCACGTGACCGTCTACACCCGGCGGGACTCGCCCGGCCTGGAGCGGCGCGTGCCCCTTCAGGCCGGGGTGGAGGTGCATCACGTGCCGGCCGGGCCGCCCGAACAGCTCCCGAAGGACGAACTGCTCCCCCATATGCCGGCCTTCGCCCGCTACCTGGAGCAGGAGTGGCGGGTGCGGCAGCCCGAGCTGGTGCACTCACATTTCTGGATGTCCGGACTGGCGTCGCTGGAGGCGGCCGGCTCCCTGCGGCTGCCTCTGCTGCACACGTACCACGCGCTGGGCACGGTCAAGAGGCGTCATCAGAAGGCGGCCGACACGAGCCCGCCGGTGCGCATCGGCTGTGAGACGAAGGTGGGCCTCGGCTGCGACCGGATCGTCGCCACCTGCCGGGACGAGGTCGTCGAGCTGGCCGGAATGGGCATATCCGCCGACCGGGTCAGCATCGTTCCCTGCGGTGTCGACACCCAGCAGTTCACCCCCGAGGGACCCGTCGCGGCCCGAGGGCCGTACCCGTACCGGCTGCTGCAACTGGGGCGTCTCGTCCCGCGCAAGGGAGCGGAGGTGTCCATCGCGGCCCTCGCCCGGCTGCCCGACGCCGAGCTCGTGGTGGTCGGCGGGCCCGCCCCGGAGCGGCTCGACGACGACCCGGAGGTGCGCAGGCTGCGCGGCCTCGCCCAGGACGCGGGCGTCGCGGACCGGGTCCGCCTCACCGGTGGCATACCCCGCGATCAGGTCGCGCCGCTGCTGCGCAGCGCCGATGTGGTGCTCTGCCCGGCGGACTACGAGCCGTTCGGGATCGTGCCGCTGGAGGCGATGGCCTGCGGCAGACCGGTCGTCGCCACCGCCGTGGGCGGGCAGCTGGACACCGTCGCCGATCCGGCCACGGGCAGGCTCGTGCCGCCCCGGGATCCGGAGGCGCTCGCCGGGGCGGTCGCCGAGCTGCTGGCGGACCCCGACCTGCGGCGCGCGTGCGGGGAGGCGGGCCGGCGCCGGGTCCTCGGCCGGTACGGCTGGGCCCGGGTCGCGGCCGTCACCGAAAGCCTGTACGGCGCGGTGCTCACCGAGCGCTACGCCACGACTGGAGTGAGGTGACCGGCCGGCGGTCCCCGTCCGCCGGCGCCGGTCCGAGCCGCCGGGCCGTCGGGGAGCACCCCCGGCAGGCCGGGCCGGCACACCGAGAGCACCGATGTCCCGAAGGAGGTGCGGGGCCGGCCGACTCCCCCGCGGAGGCCGAGGCCACCCCGATCACGATGAGCGAATCCCACGCACTCGACGGCGCCCACCGGCACTGCCAGTCACTGCAGGACGCACTCGGCCGCTTCCGCCGGGACGGCCTGGGCCGGATCGCCGACTGGGCCGTCCACCTCGCCGACGTCCTGCCGAGCGGCGGCCGCCTCCTGGCCGCGGGCAACGGAGGAAGCGCCGCGCAGGCGCAGCACCTGACCGCCGAGCTCGTGGGCCGGTACCGCAGGGAACGCCCGGCCTTCTCCGCCATATCGCTGCACGCGGAGACGTCCAGCGTGACCGCCATCGGCAACGACTACGGCTTCGAGCACGTGTACGCCCGCCAAGTGGCCGCCCACGGACGCCCCGGGGACGTCCTGGTCCTCATGTCGACGTCCGGGCGCAGCGCCAATCTGATCACCGCCGCGGTGGCCGGCCGGGCCGCCGGGCTGCGGGTCTGGGCGATGACCGGACCGGGTCCGAACCCGCTGGCGGAGGCCGCGGACGACGCCCTGTGCATCGACGCCGACACGACGGCGACCGTGCAGGAGGCCCATCTGGTCGCCGTCCACCTGCTCTGCGAGAGCTTCGACACCGTGATCAGCCACTCCCCGGCCCCGACAGCGGCGGCAGCCGCCCCGGCGCGGGCCGTCGCCGCCCACCGGAGCGTGTCGTGAGCGCGGGCAAGCCGGTCGTCGTGGTCGGTGACGTCCTGCTCGACCAGGACATCGAGGGCGTGGCCACCCGGCTCGCCCCGGACGCGCCGGCTCCTGTCGTCGACGTCACCGGCGACCGTCGCCATCCTGGTGGCGCGGGCCTCGCCGCCGCCCTGGCCGCGAGCGACGGACGCGAGGTCACGCTGGTCACGGCGCTCGGCGACGACCCGGCCAGCGAGGACGTACGGCGCGCGCTGCACGGCAGGGTCCGGCTCGTGGAGATACCGCTCGCCGGAACCCTGCCGGTGAAGACCCGGGTGATGGCGAGCGGGCGGCCGCTCGTGCGGATCGACCGCGGCGGTGGTACGCCCGGCGAGGCCGGCGAGGCCGTGCCCGACGCGCTGGCGCGGGCCCACGCCGTCCTCGTCGCCGACTACGGCCGGCACACGGTCCGGGCCGTACGGGACCACCTCTCGGCCGTCGCCCGCCGGACGCCGCTGGTGTGGGACCCGCATCCGCGGGGCGACACGCCCGTGCCCGGGACGAGACTGGTCACCCCGAACGCCGCGGAGGTCTGCGCCCTGAGCCCGGGCGACGGCACCTCGCTCAGGGCGTACGCCCAGCGGGGCGCGGAACTCGCCGCGCGCTGGCAGGCGGCCACGGTCGCCATCACGCTCGGCGAGCGGGGCGTACTGCTGGCCGGCGCGGGAGATGTGACACCGATGCTCGTCCCGGCCCCCTACCGCGCGGAGGGTGATCCGTGCGGGGCGGGCGACTGCTTCGCCGCGACGGCCACCGCCGCGCTCGCGGACGGCGCGCTGCCGGAGGAAGCCGTGCAGCGGGCGGTCGCCGAAGCCGCCGCCTACGTTACCGCGGGCGGCGCCGGCAACCCGGCCCTGTGGGAGAGCCCGCCCCCGCCGCGCTCCCCCCGGCCTTCGGGAACCGACCCGTTCGCCCTCGCCGAGAAGGTCAGGGCCCGCGGCGGCACGGTGGTCGCCACGGGCGGCTGCTTCGACCTGCTCCACGCGGGGCATGTGGGGCTCCTCGAAAGCGCCCGCCGCATCGGCGACTGCCTCGTCGTCTGCGTCAACTCCGACGAGTCGATCACCCGCCGCAAGGGCCCGGGGCGCCCCCTGAACGACCTGGCCGACCGCGTGCGCGTCCTCGCCGCCCTCGGCAGCGTGGACGCGGTGGCGGTCTTCGAGGAGGAGACCCCCGTGGAACTGCTGAAGCGGCTACGGCCGGACGTCTGGGTCAAGGGCGGCGACTACTCGGTCGAGGACCTGCCGGAGGCGGCCGTCCTGCGCACCTGGGGCGGCCAGGCAGTCCTGCTGCCCTACCTCGACGGCCGCTCCACCACCCTCCTGGCCCGCCGCGCGGCCCAGGCGGCCCGCCCGCCGGCCGGCTGACATGGCCGGCGGCGGCCCTGCGGACGGCGTATGGAACTCCCGTACGCGCGCGTCCGCCGCGAGAGGCGGCGGCCAGACATCCCGTACCGGCGCGGCCGCCGCGGCGGGAGGCGACGCCCGAGCGTGGCCAGAGGGCGCGGACGGCGCGAAAGGCGGCGGCGCCCGAACCGCCCGTACGCGCGCGGCCGGCGCGGCGAGGGGCGCACCGGCATCCCGTACCGGCCGGTCGGGCGCGGACGACGGCGGGCGGCGGCCGCGGGTGCTCGTGTTGCGGGCGCTGGGGCTGGGAGATCTGCTGACGGCCGTGCCCGCGCTGCGGGGGCTGCGGCGGCATCTGGGCGGGCATGACGTCGTCCTGGCCGCCCCTGAGCGGCTGGCGGGAGCGGTCGCCGCGATCGGGCTGGTCGACCGGCTCCTGCCCGCCTCCGCACCCGGGCGCTCGGTCCCCGCTTCGCTGGCGTGGGAAGGCGGGGCGCCGGACATCGCCGTGGATCTGCACGGCAGCGGACCGTCCAGCCATCTGCTGCTGGAGCGGCTGCGGCCCGGTCGGCTCTTCGCGTACGGGCACGCGGGCACTCCCGGGATCCGAGGTCCCGTGTGGCGTGCGGACGAGCACGAGCGGGACCGCTGGTGCAGGCTGCTGCGCTACTACGGCGTGCCGGCGCTCGCGGACGACCTGCTGATCGAACCTCCGGCGGCGCCCTCTCCCGCCCCCGGCGCGACCGTCGTGCACCCGGGCGCCGACGCCGCCGCCCGCCGCTGGCCCGGCGACAGGTTCGCGGCGCTGGCGAGAGCGCTCGAGGCGGCGGGCCACCGGGTCGTGGTGACCGCGGGTGCGGGCGAGGAGGCGCTGGCCCGGAGCGTGGCGGAGCACGCGGGACTGCCGCCGGAGGCCGTACTCGGCGGGCAGGACGGGCAGGGCGACATGCCGTTCGAGCAGCTGGCCGCGCTCGTCGCGCACGCCCGCTGCGTGATCGTGGGCGACACCGGCCTCGCGCATCTGGCGACGGCCTTGGGCACCCCGTCCGTGGTGCTCTTCGGGCCCGTCTCACCCAGCCTGTGGGGCCCTCCAGCGCACCCCCGCCACCGTGTGCTGTGGCATCCCGGGCCCGACCGCTCGCCCCGCCCCGGAGACGCTCATGGCCAGGTCCCGGACGAGCGGCTCCTGCGGATCACCGTCGACGATGTCCTCGACGCGGTGGCCGCGCTCCCGGACCCCGGCCGGCCAGGCGAACAGTCCCGGTCAGGCGGCGGTCGTCAGGGCCGGTTTTCCGACCGCGACGGGCTCGTCGGTCCGCAGGACGACCGTGGTCGTGCCGCGGCGCGTACGGAGCACATAGCCGGCCCCGATGGCACCGGCGATGAGCAGACCGCCCGTGACGAGCGCGCCCCGCGCTCCGGCCAGTTCCATCAGGAGACCGAGCAGCGGCGGGCCGGCGAGGCCCCATGAGGTCTTGATGGTGTTCCAGACGCCGAGCACGCGTCCGCGCATGTGCGCGGGCGGATCGGTCTGGAGGACGGTCGTGCCGGCCGTGTCCGACACCGACTCGACCACGGCCATCGGCAGGACGAGGACGAGCAGGACGGCGAGGGAGGGCGACAGGCCCGCCACCGCCTGGAGGAGGGCTCCGGCCGCGGCGAGGGTGCCGACGAGCCGGACCGAGGGCTTGCGCAGCCGGGCGCCGAGAACCGCGCCGAGGATGCCGCCGACGGCGAGCACGGTGGAGACGGTGCCGAAGGCGCCCGCTCCGCCCGCGAGCGGACCGGTGACGAGGACCGCCAGGGTGAGCCCGTAGTTCCGGCCGAAGACGGCGCTGATGCCGGTGATGCCGGCGAGCGCGACCAGCCGTGGCCGGCGGAAGAAGAACATGAGCCCCTGGCGCACCGTCCGGTCGTCCTCGCTCCGGGCGGTCGCCGGCACGTCCGCGGCCTCGGGGCGGGCCTCGGCGCGGCGCGCGGCCTGCGGTACGGGACGCAGGAAGGGGATCACCAGGGCGACGAACAGGAACGACAGCCCGTTGGCCGCGTACGCGGCGGCCGTACCGAGGAAGCCGACCGTGATACCGGCCATCGCGGCTCCGGCGAGCCGGCCGGCGTTGTGCACGAGCGATCCGACGCCGATGGCGGAGGGAACGTCCTCGGTGCGGACCAGGTCGTTGCCGAGCAGCGCGCACGCGGGGCCGTCGACGGTGGCGATCAGACCGGTGATCGCCGCCAGGGCCATCAGGACGCCGAGGTTGAGCTGGTCCGTCACGACGAGTACGGCCGTCACGAAGGCGACGGCGCCCAGCAGGGCCTGGCTGACGGCGGCGGTCAGCTTCCGGGGCCACCGGTCGACGACGGCGCCGCCGACGACGCCCATGAGCAGCCCGGGCGCCGCCTGGACGGACAGCGACAGGCCGGTGGCGGCGGCGGATCCGGTGATCTGCAGGACGAGCAGGTTCTGGACCGTGAGCTGCATCCACGTGCCCGCGTTGGACACGAAGTTGGCGACGGACCACCAGCGCATGCTGCGGTACTTGAGGGAACGCCAGGGCGAACGGTCGTCCCGTGCGGAGGCAGGACGCGGCGCGGCCGAGGCCGTGGAGTGAGAGGGCACAGTCGAGTACTCAGTGACGAGCCCGGGTGCGAAAAGCAGCCCCGGGCTGGCGGATGTGGCGAGGAGCGGGCGTGAAAATGCGTGACGCTGCCGCTCCGCCGGAACTCTTGCGTGCTGTACCGCTCGTCGGGCGCTCCTTCGGGCCTCCTGGCACAGCGGTGACCAGTTTGGCAGAGAACGCCCGATTGGAAAGGCGGAGCGTGGGAAGCGGTGCCCTCGGTGGCACGAAATTCCATGGAGACAGGACGACTTGGACTTCTGGTGTGCTTGCTCACAGGAACCGCTGCTTGGACTCCTCCGTACGGTTCGGGCCGCGTCGACGTGACGCGGGCCACGCTCGCGCGTGCGCCGGGGGTCCGGCCGCCGGTCCACCCCCGCGTGCCGGATCCCCCCGCAGGCTCCACAGTGGGAGACGAAGCGGTCACTCCTTGCACACGACCGGCGCGAGACCGCAGGCGACGGAAGGCGGAGAGCATGGACAGCGGAGTACGGGTCGACCTCCACGGCAGGCGGGCCCTGGTGACCGGTGGGGCACGCGGACTGGGGGCGTCCATCTGCCGCAGGCTGGCCTCGGCCGGGGCGTCGGTGCTGGTGGCGGACGTACGCAAGGACATGGCCCGGGAACTGTGCGACGACCTGACCGGCGCCGGGCGCGACGCCCGCTTCGTCGAGATGGACGTCCGGGACCCCCGGATGGTCGCCGACGTCTTCCGCGACCTGGACGCGGAGGGCCATGCGGTGGACGTGCTGGTCAACAACGCCGCCGTGGACGTGTCCAAGCCGATCGAGCACCTGACGGCCGACGAAGTGACCCGGGTGGTCACCACGAATCTGCTCGGCCCGATGTACCTGTGCCTGGAGAACTACCGCCGCATGGTGGCCCGTGGCGGCGGTCACATCGTGAACATCCTCTCCACCGCGGCCAACCGCACCTGGACCGAGGCGGGACCGTACGCGGCGGGCAAGACGGGCCTGCGCGCCTTCACCCACACGCTGTTCAAGGAGGCGCAGCGGGACTGCCCCGGCATCGGGGTCACCGGTGTCATCGCGGGCGGCATGGAGACGCCGTTCATCATGGAGCGCTTCCCGGACGCCGACGTGTCGATGCTGCAGAGCCCGGACATCGTGGCCGACACCGTGCTGTACGCCCTGTCGGTACCGGCCGGCAGCGCGGTCTCCGAACTGGTCGTCGTCCCCCGCAAGGAGCCCTCCTGGCCCTGACCGCCCGGCCATGCCCTCCCAACCAGTGAAGGAGCGAGATGTCCACCTCCCCGGGTGCGCAGACCCCCGTCGCCGTCATCACCGGCAGTGACTCCGGCATCGGGCGGGCCACGGCCGTCCGCCTCGCCGCCGACGGCATGGACGTCGGCATCACATACCACACCGACCGGGAGGGCGCCGAGGCCACCGCGGCGGAAGTACGCCGCCATGGCCGGCGGGCCTCCGTCGCCCAGATGGACCTCACACACCTGCCCGAGGCGGCCGATGTGATCGACGCGCTCGCCGAGGATCTGGGCCGTCTGGACGTGCTGGTCAACAATGCCGGCACCGGCACGGCGACCCCGTATCTGGAGCTCGACCACGCGAAGGTCCAGAAGGTGATCGACGTCGACCTGATCGGCCCCTTCCTGTGCGGGCAGCGGGCGGCGCGGCGCATGATCGCGCAGGGCGGCGGGGGCAGGATCGTCAACGTCACGTCCGTGCACGAGCACCAGCCGCGCGTCGGCGCGGCGCCATACTGCGCCGCCAAGGGCGGCCTGGGTCTCCTCACGCAGGTGATGGCCCTGGAACTCGCCGAGCACGGCATCACGGTCAACGCCGTCGCCCCGGGCGAGATCGCCACCCCCATGACCGGGCAGGAGGACGAGGACGTGACGAAGGTGACGCGCCGCGGCATTCCGCTGCGGCGCCCCGGGGACGCCCGCGAAGTCGCCGCCGTCATCGCGTTCCTGGCGGGACCCGAGGCCTCCTACGTCACGGGAGCCTCCTGGTCGATCGACGGCGGGATGCTGCGGATGGGCCCGATGGCGGGCTCGCACCTCGACGACGACTCCTGGCGCCGCCCGTGAGGGGCTGATCCGCGCCGCCGGGGCTCACCCAGTCGCGGCCGGGGCTCAGTCGCGGCCGCCGCGCAGGATGGAGTCGGCGGCGGTGTCGTGCAGGGCGTCCACGGAAGCCATCTGATCCGCGGCCCGCTCCAGCAGCGTCTGCAGCCGCTCCTCGTCAAAACCGTCGTGCTCCATGACGACGGGCAGAAGCGCCTGCCACAGCTGGTGCTTGCCCTGGATCCCCATCCGCAGCGCCTCCAGCTCGATCAGCGTGCTCAGGCCCGACCGGTGGTAGACGCGGCCGTTGGGCTTGAGCCGGCCGACCTTCTCCGCGACCCACCCGCCGTAGACCTTGTAGCGGCGAGGAGTGACGTCCAGTGCGTCCATCAACTCCAGGAGACTCTCCCGGTCCTCGGCGATGTCGTCCGCCAGACGCCGCAACTCCCCCGCCCGCCCCGAGGAGCGGTGCGCCCCCGCGATGCGCCGGGCCAGTTCGACCCCGGACGTGGCTCCCGCCAGATGGTCGTTGAGGTAGATGCTCACAGCTTGGTGGTTCACAGGGCCTTCTTTCTCCCGACAAGGACCGGTTCGTTCTCTTCGTTACGCATCCTCGCTCGTCCACGGCCGATCCACGCGTGTGGCGCGAGCGGCCGGACGCCGGATTGCGGCCGCGCTCACCCGGGCGCAGGGTGGCATCAGGCGCTGGGCGGCCCGGTGCCGGCCGTGCCTCAGCGGGAACAGCGGAGGTGACGAGGCATGGGAACGACCCATGACGGGCAACCGGAGCAGGCGTACGACGCCACGCCCTTCCTGCCCGGCGGCCGGGCGGGCCTGCCGGGTCTCCGCAAGGCGGCGGCCCAGTGCCGGGGATGCCCGCTGCACGAGGACGCGACCCAGACCGTGTTCGGCGAGGGCGACACCTCCGCCCGCCTTCTTCTCCTCGGGGAGCAGCCGGGCGACCAGGAGGACCGGCAGGGCAGGCCGTTCGTCGGTCCGGCCGGCAGGGTGCTGGCGCGAGCGCTGGGGGATGTGGGCATCGACCCGGAGGCGGCGTACGTCACGAACGCGGTGAAGCACTTCAAGTTCACGACCCCCGAAGGCGGCAAGCGCCGCATCCACAAGTCGCCGAACCTGCGGGAGATGACGGCGTGTCGGCCATGGTTCCTCGCCGAACTGCGGCTCGTGTCCCCGGAGGTGGTCGTCGCGCTCGGGGCCACGGCGGGAAAGGCGCTGCTCGGTTCGTCGTTCCGGGTCACCGAGCAGCGTGGCGCGCTCCTGCCGTGGCCGGATCTGGGCGACGGCGGCGAGGCCGCCGAGAGTGTGCGGGGGCTGGTGGCGACGATTCACCCTTCGGCGGTTCTGCGGGCCGACGACCGGGACGCCGTGTACGACGGGCTGGTCTCCGATCTGCGGGTGGTGGCCGACGTACTGTCCCACGACAAAGGCGCTCCGTAGCCGTAGCCGTATGCGTGGCCGTCATCCTTTGCTCTTGCCGCCGGGCAGGAGGTTCTGGACCTTCGCCTTGAGGCCCTGGCGCACGACCGATGCCCGGTCGCTGTCGCCGTGGACCATGGCCCCGGCGACGTTGGCGATCTGGTCGAGGGTGGCGTGCGGCGGGATGGGCGGCACGGCCGGGTCCGTACGGAAGTCGATGACGAAGGGCCGGTCCCCCGTCAGAGCCTGGCGCCACGCGGACTCCACGCCGTCGGGTTCGTCCACCCGTGCTCCGTCCAGGCCCAGTTCCCGGGCGAACGCGGCGTACGGCACGTCGGGCAGCCGCTGGGACTCCTCGAACTGCGGTGCTCCCTCCAGGGCGCGCATCTCCCACGTCACCTGATTGAGGTCCCGGTTGTTGAGGACTGCCACGACGAGCCGCGGATCGCGCCACTGCGTCCAGTACTTGGCGACCGTGATCAGCTCGGCGAGGCCGTTCATCTGCATCGCGCCGTCGCCGACGAGGGCGACCGCCGGCCGGTCCGGCCGGGCGAACTTCGCGCCGATCACATAGGGCACGCCCGAGCCCATCGTGGCCAGCGTCCCCGACAGGGACCCGCGCATGTCACCCCGCAGACGCAGGTGCCGGGCGTACCAGTTCGCGGCGGAGCCGGAGTCGGCGGCGAGGATCACGTCGTCGGGCAGGAGTCCGTCGAGGGCGTGAACCACGTATTCCGGGTTGATCGGGTCGGCGGACACGGCGGCTCGGCGCTCCATCACCTCCCACCACCGGGCCGTCTGCCGCTCGACGTTCTCGCGCCAGGACCGGTCGGTCTTGTGGTGCAGCAAGGGGATCAGCCGTTGGAGGGTCGCCTTGGCATCCCCGACGAGATTGAGCTCGAAGGGGTAGCGAAGCCCCGCCATCGACGGCTCCAGCTCGACCTGGACGGCCCGTACCTTGCCGAACTCCGGCAGGAACTGGCTGTACGGGAAGCTGGAGCCGATCACCAGCAGGGTGTCGCAGTCCCGCATCAGCTCGTACGACGGCCGGGTGCCGAGCAGGCCGATGGCACCGGTGACGTACGGCAGGGTGTCGGGGAGGACGTCCTTGCCCAGCAGGGCCTTCGCGACGCCGGCTCCGAGGAGTTCGGCGAGCTGTTCGACTTCGGGACGGGCGTCCCGTGCCCCCTGCCCGACGAGTACGGCGACGCGTTCGCCGGCGTTGAGGATCTCGGCGCTGCGCTCGATGTCCTCGTCGGCGGCCACGACCACGGAACGGCCCAAGCCCAGGCTGGAGGGGACCATCTTGAAGGCGTGCTCGGGCGCCTCGTACTCCAGCTCCTGGACATCTCCCGGGACGATCACGGCGGTCGCGGTACGGCGGGCGGTGGCCACGCGCATGGCCCGGTCCAGGACGTTGGGCAGCTGCTGGGGGACGGTGACCGTGCCGCAGAAGTCCGATGCCACGTCCTTGAAGAGGGCCGGCAGGTCGACCTCCTGCTGGTACGAGCCGCCCAGCGCGGTGCGGTCGGTCTGCCCGACGATCGCCACCACGGGAACGTGGTCGAGCTTCGCGTCGTACAGACCGTTGAGCAGATGGATGGCGCCGGGGCCGGAGGTCGCCACGCAGACGCCCGTACGGCCCGAGAACTTGGCGTAGCCGACCGCCTCGAAGGCGCTCATCTCCTCGTGCCGCGACTGGATGAACCGCGGCCGGTTGCCGGCACGCCCCCAGGCGGCCAGCAGACCGTTGATGCCGTCACCCGGGTAGCCGAAGACGTGCTCGACGCCCCACTCACGGAGCCGTTCGAGGATGTGGTCCGAAACCTTCATGACGGGGACTCCGTCCGTTGTCACCGGTTGGATCGGTACGGCGCCTACCCGGCTGCGGCCGGGGAAACATGGCCGGGGCGGATTCAGGATGTTCCGTCCGCCCGGGGGTACCCGCCGATGGGGCGGCCCGGCCGCCGGCGGCCGGCCGTCGAACCTATCCGGACCGGGAGGACGCGATGCGTGCACTGACCTGGCAGGGCAGGAGGGACGTCCGGGTCGAGACGGTCCCCGACCCTCGGATCCAGGACCGGACCGATGTGATCGTCCGCGTGACCTCGACCGGGATCTGCGGTTCCGACCTGCATCTGTACGAAGTCCTGGGCCCGTACCTCGATCCCGGTGACATCCTCGGCCACGAGCCGATGGGCATCGTGGAGGAGACCGGCTCCGACGTGCGGAGCCTGTCGCCCGGCGACCGGGTCGTGGTGCCCTTCAACGTCTCCTGCGGTACGTGCTTCATGTGCGAGCACGGTCTGCACTCGCAGTGCGAGACGACCCAGGTGCGTGAGCGGGGAACGGGCGCCGCGCTGTTCGGGTACACCAAGCTGTACGGGCAGGTGCCGGGCGGGCAGGCGCAGTTCCTGAGGGTGCCGTTCGGTGACACGCTGCCGGTCAAGGTGCCCGAGGGGCCGCCCGACGAGCGTTTCGTCTATCTGTCCGACGTGCTTCCGACCGCGTGGCAGGCCGTCGAGTACGCCGCCGTTCCCCCGGGCGGTTCGCTCACGGTCCTCGGCCTGGGGCCGATCGGTGACATGGCCGCCCGTATCGCGCTGCACCGCGGCGCCTCGCTGGTCGTCGGCGTGGACCTCGTACCGGAACGGCTGCGCCGGGCTTCCTCGCGCGGCGTGACCGCCCTGGACCTGCGGGAGCACGACCACGGTCTGGGCGACACGATCCGTGACCTCACCGACGGCCGCGGCACGGACGCCGTCATCGACGCCGTCGGCATGGAGGCGCACGGCGCGCCGCTGGTCAAGGCGGCGCAGTGGGCCACGGCCAAGCTGCCCGGCGCTCTCGCGCAGAAGGTCATGGAGCACCTCGGCGTCGACCGGCTGAACGCCCTGTACACGGCGATCGACGTCGTGCGGCGCGGCGGCACGATCTCACTCGCCGGGGTCTATGGAGGGATGGCCGATCCCATTCCGATGCTGACCCTGTTCGACAAGCAGCTCCAGCTGCGGATGGGGCAGGCCAACGTCCGGCGCTGGGTGGACGACATCCTTCCCCTGCTCACGGAGAGCGATCCCCTGGGCGTGGAGAATTTCGCCACGCATGTGCTGCCGCTGGAGGAGGGGCCGCAGGCGTACGAGACGTTCCAGGCGAAGGCCGATGGGATGGTCAAGACCCTGCTGAAGCCGTAGGGGCCCTCGGACGGGCCGTGCGCGCACGGCCTTCCGTCCGTACGGTCCGTGCTCAGAGAATCAGGACGAGCGCGTAGACCAGGAAGAACGCCGCGATCAGGAGCACCACCACGGAGATCGCGAACAGCGGGCCCTTGCCCCAGCCGCGGTTCCGGGGCTCGTACGGGCCGGCGCCCGAGGACGTGCTCGACTCGGCCGGTGGCGTCTCTCCCGGCGGGACCGAGCCACCTGGCTCCAGGCCGGAGGACACCCCGGGATCGGGGTCGGGGTTGTGGACGGGGTCCGGGTTGTTGGCAGTCATACGCAGCGGCTGCCCGGTTTGCCCCGATCTATTGATGGCGGGTCTATTGATGACGGGCCAGGGAGGCTACGGGCTCGGGCGAGGCGAGTGGCACCTCGAGGTGGTAGACGGCGAACGCGCGGTCGATCACGGGCTGTGCCACATTGCGTACGCGGACGCCGCCCGCCGTCATACCGTGCTCGACGCCCAGGTGGGCGTGGCCGTGGACGGCGAGATCCGCGCCGCCCTCGTCCACCGCCTCGGCGAGCAGATAGCTGCCGAGGAAGGGGTAGATCTCCGGCGGCTCGCCGGCGAGGGTGTCCGGCACCGGCGAGAAGTGCGTCAGCGCGATCCGTACGGCGCATCCGTCCGCGGCGAGCTCTTCGAGCGTGCCGCGCAGGCTCGAAGCGCAACGGCGGGTGTAGCGGACGAACTCCTTCATCAGCGGCTCGCCGAACTCGCCTGCGCTGCGGCCCTCGTAGCCGCCGCAGAAGCCCTTGGTCCCCGCGATGCCGACCCTGGTGTCGCGGATGTCCAGGGTGGTGCCGTCCCCCTCCAGGACGGTGACTCCGGCGTCGGCCAGTACGGCCGTCACCTCCGCCTCCTGGTCGGAGTGGTAGTCGTGGTTTCCGAGGACGGCCACGACCGGGACCGGCAGTCCGGCCACCTCCGCGGCGACGATCTCGGCCTCCGGGACGGTGCCGTGGCGGGTGAGGTCGCCGGCGAGCAGGAGGACGTCCGCGGAGTCACGGAGGGTGTCGAAGGCCGGGCGGAGCAGGCCTCGGCAGTCCTCACCCAGATGGATGTCGCCGACGGCCGCGATCCGGATCATGGGAGCTCCTCGGGGCGGTCGGGCGCGGACGCGGAGGCGACCATCAGGTCGGAGCGTACGACGACGGTGTCGCCCAGCTCCTCCTGGGCGATGCGCAGGATGTGGTCCCGGTGCGCGGCTGTGGGGACGGTGCCGGAGAGGAGGAAGGCTCCGCCGCGCTCCTCGATCCGGATGCCCAGCTCGGCGATGTCGTCGCGGGCCAGCCGCTCACGCAGGCGCGCGATGCGGTACCCGTGTTCTGCGGTCCCGCCGGGGGTCATGGGCCCTCCTTCTGGGCGTCCCGGGGCTCGATGACGCCGAGCCGTTCGAGGAGGTAGAGGAACGCGTCGGGCAGCGGCTCGTGCTGGTACTCGGCGCGCAGGGCGTCCCAGTCGATGCGCTCCCGCAGGGCCCGCGCGATGGTGAGCAGCCGTCCGAAGTCGCAGTACTGCTCGGACAGGGCGGCGAGCCGGCTGCTCAGCATGTCGTGCGGGGCCAGGACCGGCATGCGGACGGAGTCGACGGCCAGCACATGTGCCTTCTGCAGCATGTCGTCGGTGACGGGCCGGTGGGACAGCTCGAAGATCAGGTCGATCTCCTCGCCGCCGGCGCGGGCCTTGACCAGCCAGTCCTCCGGGCTGGGCACGATCTCCACGCCGCCCTCCCGCAGGCTCTGCACCACGCCGTCGACGTCCTGGCGCCGGATGCAGAAGTCCGTGTCGTGCTGGAGGACGGCCGGGACGCCGTGCGCGTGGGCGGCGACGCTGCCGGCGAGCGCGAAGGGGTAGCCGGACGCCTTCAGCAGCACGGCCACCCGTTTGGTCGTCTCCAGGATCGCCTGAGTGTGGTCCTTGGGCAGGGGCTGGGCCTCGCCGGGGGCTCGGATGTCGGTCCCGTCGGGGCCGGGCGAGCCGGAGCGTGGGGCATCGGGGGCGTCGGCGACGTACAGCCGCCGTGATTCGCCCTGGCTCTCTGCCGTGCTCTGGGTCGTGGAGTGACTCTCTGTCGCGGAATTCATGACGCGCTCCGTCCTGCCCGTCCGTCCGGCACGAGCGCCGAACGCCGGGTGCTGCGTGGGCGGAATCGGCGGTACTGCCAGACCAGTCCGAACCGGACAAATGGTACGCCACGCGAGGCGCGCGGGCCGTGCACCACCAGCCTCTCCCCCTCCGTCGCCACGTGCCTCCCCGTGGCCCGGCTCCGCCGGAGCCGGGCGACCGGTCGCATGCGTGAGGCGGGGGCTCAGGCGGCCGCGGGCCGCGTGGCGGAAGGCGCGCCCTCGCCCGGGCCGGACGGCGTGGCGCCCTTGTTCCGGCGGCGGAACATGGCGTAGCAGACGCCGAAGCCGATGGCGACAGGCCATTCGAGGACGTCGGCGGCGCCGAGAACCCCCAGGCCCACATAGACCGGGACGCCGCGCTTCGCGGGGAGGACCTGGCGGGCCAGCGCGACCGGCAGCATCGCCGCGTTCACCGCGCCGCTCGCCACCCGGTCGAAGGAGGGGACGGTGACGGTGATGGTGCGCTCCTCGCGGTCCTTCGTGGCGCCGCCGCCGCTCTGGTCGGCGTACTCCGGACCCGGCTCGGGCCCCTTGCCCTCGGCGGCCTTCGCGGCCTTCACCTTGCCCGCGGACTCACGCTTGCCTGTGTTCTTGGGTGCCGTCATGGATCTCACATCCCGACGATGCGAAACAGTGGACAACCCGCTTATGCCCCCTCTTGCATGGCCCATCCGGGACCCTTGCATGAAACTGGAGCCATGTGGGTGCCTTCCCCGATCGGATGGCTGACATCGGGCGTCACGGCGGGAGTACGCGGTCTGGCGGTCGCCGCCGGGCTGCCGAGGCGTGACGTCTGGTGGCGCCCGGGACGCTGCTACGTCGAGGTCCACGGAGTGCACGGCCCGGAAGGCGAGCAGGTGGCCCGGCGGGTGGAGCGCGTGCTGGAACGCCATCCGGGAGTGCTGTGGGCGCGCGTGAACGCCCCGTCCGAACGGGTCGTCGTGGCCGTCGCGGCCACGCCACCGGACGAGCGGGAACTGATCGCCCTCGTCGAACACGCCGAAGCCCACGGCCCGGAGGAGGCGGACCAGTTCGACGAATGGTGCCCTGAACCGCACCACCCCTGCGAAGGCCCGAAAACCCGCCAGACGGTGTCCGCGCTCACGGCGGACGCCGTCGGGCTCGGGATCTCCACCGCCCGGCTTCTCACGCCCTGGCTCAGGCTCCCGCCCGAGGTACCGGCGTTCATCGACGCGCTTCGGTACCACCCCGACCTGCGGCATCTGGTCGCCGCGCTCAGCACCCCCGAGCAGACGGAGTCGCTGCTGCCCGTGATCAGCGCGCTGGCCAAGGGCGTGGCGACCCGCGGCGGCGGCATCGTCTTCGACATCGTCAAGCGCCAGGCGCAGTGGCGTGAGGCCACCGCCGAACGCAAAGCCTGGGAGGAGGCCGAGCCCCGGCTCGTACGCGGCCCGGAGGATGCGGCGGCCGAACCCCTTGTGGTCGAACGGCCCGGCCCGACACCCCGTGACGTCACGGACCGCTACGCCCGGAAGGCCGCGGCGGTCGGTACCGCCGCGGGCGCGGCCTCCGTCCCCTTCGTCGGTCTCCGGCGCGCCATGGCCCTGGCCCTCGCGGCGGTACCCAAGGCGCCGGACGCCGGGCGCGAGGGGTTCGCCACCACCCTCGGCCGGTCGCTGGCCCTGCGGGGAGTGGTGACGATGGACCGCGGCGCCCTCCGGCGGCTGGGCCAGGTCGACACCGTGCTCCTCGACGAGGACACGCTGCGCAGCGACCGGTACGAGCCCGTGGACCTGGAGGTGCTCGGCGGTGCCGACCCGGAGCTGACGGCCGAGCGGCTCTTCGCGCTCTTCGACCCGGACGAACCCCTGCGGACCACCCGCGACAAGACGGGCTGGACGCTGGGGCCGCTCGCCGAGCTCGACCTGACGGGCCGTACGGGCCGCCAGGCAGAGGGACGGCTGCGGCGCCGGGGCAGTGAGCGGGCGATCGGACTTGCCAAGGGCCGCCGGCTCCAGGCCGTGGCCGGGCTCTCCGCGCAGAAGGCCCACGGCGCGGACGCCGTGGTGGCCGCGGCGCGGCGGGCGGGCGCCCGCGTGGTCCTGGCGACCGACCGGGACCGGCCCGGGTTCTCCTTCGCGGACGCCGTGGTCCCCGCCGGCGGACGGCTCGTCGCCTCGGTGCGCGGGCTCCAGGCGGACGGGGCGGTCGTGCTCGTACTCTCCGGGAACCGGCGGGCGCTGGCCGCGGCCGACTGCGGAGTCGGTGTGCAGGTCGAGGGCGAACCCCCGCCGTGGGGGGCGCACCTTCTGGTGGGCGCCGACCTGGAATCGGCGGGGCTGATCGTGGATGCCGTGGGCGTGGCCGCGCGGGTCGACCACGAAAGCGCGATGCTCGCCGCCGGCGGCAGCGGAGTCGGCGCGGTGGCGGCGCTGCGGGCCCCGCCGCGGCTGGCGACGTCCCGGGCCCTGGGCGTGGGCGACACGGCGGGAGGCTTCGCCTTCTGTCTCGGCGCCTGGCGTGCCCGGCAGCTTCTGGCCCGACCGCTCGCTCCGCCGGTGAGCAACGTTCCCTGGCACCTCATGCCTGCCGACCGGGTGCTTGAGCGCCTCGGCAGCAGCCCGGACGGGCTGAGCGCCGACGAGGCCGCGGGCCGTGCCAGGGGCGCCTCCGCACCGGGCGAACCGGCGCGGCTCACGCTGCCGTGGGCGTTCATCGACGAACTGGCCAACCCGCTCACTCCGATCCTGGCCGCGGGCGCGGCACTGTCCACGGCCCTCGGCTCCCGCACGGACGGCGCGCTCGTCGCCGCCATCACGGGCACGTCCGCGCTGGTCGGCGGCTTCCAGCGGGTCAGGACGGAGCGGGCCCTCGCCGAGCTCTTCGCCCGCTCGGCGATCGGCGCGCGGGTACGCAGGGGCGGCCGCGAACGCCTGGTCGCGGCGGGCGACCTGGTCCCGGGCGACGTCGTCGTCCTGGGCCCCGAAGACGTGGTGCCCGCCGACTGCCGGCTGCTGGAGGCGGAAGGCCTGGAGGCCGACGAGTCGTCCCTGACCGGCGAGTCGCTCTCGGTGAGCAAGGACCCTTCTCCGGTGGTCGCCGCCGAACTCACCGGCCGCCGCTCGATGCTCTACGAGGGCACCACGGTCTCCGCCGGCCGTGCCGTGGCGGTCGTGGTGGCCACCGGGTCGGCCACCGAGGTAGGCCGCAGCCTGGCCACCGCACGGCAGGCGGCCCCCGAAACCGGCGTCGAAGCCCGGCTGACCGCGCTCACCCGGGCCAGCCTGCCGGTCGCGCTCGGCTCGGTCACCGCGGTCGCCGTCTCCGGGCTGCTGCACGGCCGGCCCCTGACCGACAATCTCGCCTCGGCGGTCAACCTCGCCGTCGCCTCGGTCCCCGAAGGGCTTCCCTTCCTGGTCAACGCCGCCCAGATGGCCGCCGCACGCCGGCTGGCCGATGCCGGTGCGCTCGTACGCAACCCCCGCACCATCGAGGCGCTGGGCCGCGCCGACGTCCTCTGCTTCGACAAAACCGGGACGCTCACCGAAGGCAGGCTCCAGCTCGCGGAGGTCAGCGACGCGCAGGAGGCGCAACCCGTCGACGCACTGGACGGCCCGCGCAAGCAGGTGCTCGCGGCGGCCCTTCGGGCCACTCCCCCGGCCCGGCAGGCGGAGGCCATGGCGCACCAGACCGACCGGGCGGTGACGGCGGGAGCGCGCCGCGCCCGGGTCGCGGCGCGGACGGGAGCGGCCCGCTGGCGGCGCCAGGACAGCCTGCCGTTCGAGCCGTCCCGCGCCTACCACGCCACCTCCGGACAGACCACGCACGGCGTGCTGCTCAGTGTGAAAGGCGCCCCGGAGAACGTTCTCGAACGCTGTACGCGGCGGCGGGAGGGCGGCAAGCAGGCCCCCCTCGACAAGGACGGGCTCGGTGAACTGACCGCGCGGGCCGAGAAGCTGGCCGGCGCGGGGCGGCGGGTGCTCGCCGTGGCCGAACGGACCATGGACAAGGGCGAGGAGCTCACCGACGACGCCGTGCGCGACCTGGAGTTCCTCGGCTTCCTCACCCTCGCCGACCCCGTCCGTACCAGCGCGGCGCCCGCCACCGCCCGCCTGCGGGAAGCGGGCGTACAGACCGTGATGCTCACCGGCGACCATCCCGCGACCGCCGATGCCATCGCCGCCACCATCAGCGACGTGACGGAACCGAAGGTGTGCACGGGAGCCGAGCTGGACGAGCTCGGCGACGACGAACTCGACGAGCTCCTGCCGACGGTCGACGTCATCGCCCGGTGCAGCCCGCACCACAAGGTCCGTATCGTCCAGGCATACCAGCGCATCGGCCGCGTCGTGACGATGACCGGGGACGGCGCCAACGACGCGCCGGCGATCCGGCTCGCCGACGTCGGTATCGCCCTGGGCAGGCGGGGCACTCCCGCGGCGACCGCGGCCGCCGATCTGGTGGTCAGCGACGACCGCCTGGAGACGATCGTCTCGGCCCTGATGGAGGGCCGGGCCATGTGGACCTCCGTCCGGGCGGCGCTCGCCATTCTCCTGGGCGGCAACCTCGGCGAGGTCACCTTCAGCGTCCTCGCCTCCGCGCTCACCGGCAGCACCCCCCTGAACGCGCGCCAGATCATGCTGGTCAACCTCCTCACGGACCTCGCGCCGTCCCTGGCGATCGCCGTACGAGAACCGACGGGCCAGACCGCCGAGCGCCTCCTCATGGAAGGCCCCCACCGCTCCCTGGGCACGGCGCTCACCGCCGAGATGCTGCTCCGCGGGCTGACCACCGCCACCGGGGCGGGCCTGGCCTGGGGCGCGGCCCGTCTGACGGGGCGCGCGGCACGGGCCAGTACCGTCGCGCTCGCGGCGGTCGTCGGAACGCAGCTGGCGCAGACGCTCATCACGGGCGGCTGGGACCGCCATGTCCTGATCGCAGGGCTGGGCTCGGCGGCGGTGCTGGCGGGCATCATCCAGACGCCGGGGGTCAGTCAGTTCTTCGGCTGCACCCCTCTGGGCCCGGTCGCCTGGGGCATCACCCTGGGCGCCATCGCCACGGCCACCGTGCTGGGGACGCTGCTGTCCCCGCTCGTTCGCAACATGAGCGAAGCGGCCGCCGAAGCGGAGGAGGAGGGCGGGGAGCCCGCCCCGGCCGACGCGCCGGAAGACGCGCAGGCCCCGGCCGTGAGCGCGGTACCGGTCACCGGGGCCGGGTGACGGCCTTCAGCTCACCGCCTTCTTGATGAGCGCGCCGATGAGTGCCTCGTCGGCGGGGGTGAGCTCCCTCAGGGCGAAGGCCGTCGGCCACATCGTGCCCTCGTCGAGGTTGGCCTGGTCGTTGAAGCCGAGCGTGGCGTATCTCGACTTGAACTTCTGCGCGCTCTGGAAGAAGCAGACGACCTTGCCGTTCTTGGCGTACGCGGGCATCCCGTACCAGAGCTTCGGCGTGAGGGCCGGCGCGTCGGCCTTGACGATGGCGTGGATGCGCTCGGCGAGGACACGGTCCGCCTCCGGCATCTCGGCGATCTTCGCGAGCACCTCGCTCTCCGTGTCCGCCTTGGCCGCACGTGTGCCCCGGCGCGCCGTCGTCTTCAGCTCCTTGGCGCGCTCCTTCATCGCGTCCCGTTCCTCGTCCGTGAATCCGTCGTACTTGTTCGCGGGCGTCTGGGTGTCGTTCATGGTGGGTTCTCCCTTGGCGAGGTGTGATCGGGGCCCTTTCAGGCTAGGCGTGGGCCCCGGTCGATGGCTTCTTCGAAACTGATCGGTTGTCCGCGAGAGCAACTTCGCCGGCGCCGGGGCCGCCGTGGCGCAGCAGGGCCGCGGCGCGCTCGATCCGACGCGCCGTCAGGTAGTCGTACGGGGACAAGCCGTAGGCGAGCCGGAACTCCCGGCCGAGGTGCGCGGGCGGCATGTCGGCGTCGCGGGCGAGCGCCTCGACGTTCAGCGGCTGGGCGTACTCCCGGTCGATCCGGTCGCGGACGCGGCGCAGCCGGGCGAGGTCGGCCAGGCGCTGCGCGGCCACGCGTGCGCGCCGCCATGCGGGATGGCACATGAGGGAACCTTTCCTCGGTGTCCACCGGCCCCCGCGTACGCCGCCGGGGCCGGGGTCCGTGGCCGGACGGCTCAGCGGAGTTCCTGGATGCGGATCAGATTGCCCGCGGGATCGCGGAAGGCGCAGTCGCGGATGCCGTAGGGCTGCTCGGTCGGCTCCTGGACGACCTCGGCGTCGCGAGCCTGCACCTTCTCGAAGGTGCCGTCGAGGTCGCGAGTGGCCAGCAGGATCCAGCCGTACGTGCCCTTGGCCATCATCTCGGCGATGGTGCGGCGCTCGTCCTCGGTGATGCCCGGGTCGGCGGCCGGCGGCGCCAGGAGGATGGAGGTGCCCGGATCGGCGGCCGGGCCGACGGTGATCCAGCGCATCTTGCCCTGTCCGACGTCGCTGCGGACCTCGAAGCCGAGGGTGTCCCGGTAGAAGGCCAGGGAGGCGTCGGGGTCGTCGTGAGGAAGGACGGTGGTGTGAATGGTGAGGTCCATGCAGGTCACGTTAGTTGCAGGTGGGTGAGGGACGCTTCTCCATTCCTGATCGTCCGGCCGCCCGCCCCCTTCACGGATCTTGCCGGCTGTACAGCCTCTCCGTCGGCGCCGCGCGGATGCGAGGGTGTGAGGGTTCGCACCGGCTCAACGGAAGGGAACCATCACATGGCCGTCATCCACCAGACCGTGCTCAAGCCGACCAAGCTCGAACTGCTCACGTCCTGGCTGCCGTCCCGTCCGTGGTACCAAGGTGGCACGGGTGAACCGGAGTTGGCGAAGGCCGGCGGCTTCCGGCTGGACGACCCTGAGGGCGAGGTCGGGATCGAGTTCATGGTGGTCACCGATGCCGCAGGCGCCCACCCGGTCGCCTACCTGGTGCCGCTCACCTATCGCGGTGCCCCGCTCGACGGTGCCGAGCACGCCCTCGTCGGCACCATGGAGCACGGCGTGCTGGGTCCGCGCTGGGCCTACGACGCCTGCCACGACCCCGTGGCGGTCGCCCAGTTGGTGGCCTTCATCGACGGGCGCGTGCAGGCCCAGGACCAGAACGTCAGCGACCGCCCCGACCCGGAGGTCACCGCCTCGTACACCGGCGAAGGCTCCCTCTCCACGGACTTCACCACCGCCGACGACGAAGACGGCACCGGACTGACCACGCCGCAGGGCACGATCCTCCGCCTGCAGCGTGTCCTGCAGCCCGCCCCGGACGGCTCGCCCCTTGCTCCGCAGGGGACGATCGGCCAGGTCGCCGGTTCGTGGCAGACACCGGGCGGCGGCCGCGCCCGCGGACTGTTCGCCGTCTTGCGCGCCGGCACGCGAGCGTAGCTCTCCCTCGGCCTGCCGTCATGCCCGTCCCGACCGGGTGCGCCCACCGCGCGGGGCCAGCGCGGTGTCCGCAGCATCGAGGATGTTGCGGAAGGTACGGGTGATGATCGGGCGCGCGAGATGGCGGGTGAGGAGGGCGCCGACCAGCGGAACGGGGATCTCGGCCCGGGTCGTCCAGCACACGTGCGTACCACCGTCGACCTCGGTGAACGTCATCCGGCCGAGTTCGTGCCTGGACGGCGGCAGGCTGCGCTCGACGACGTACTCGGTGGCGTACGGCGGCTCGTACGTCGTGATGCGTTCCCGGAACCAGCCGATCAGCCAGAGGTGGCTGCGCACCGCGCCGACCCCGTAGGGCGCGCCCTCACCGCGCCGGGTCAGGCGGCAGCGCAGCACCACGGGTGAACGGGTGTAGTTGGTGGTGGTGGTGAGCCAGGCGAACACCTCGTCGATCGGGGCGTCGACGACACGCTCGACGGTCATGGTTTCCATGTCTGTCGTCCTCCTCTGTCGAGTGGCCGCACGGCATCGGCGCTGTGCAGCTTGTCCGGGTTGCGGATGCCGTAGAGGCCGGTGATCCGCCCGCCGTCGATCTCGAACGCGACCAGCCAGTCGAGTACGCCGTCGTTGACGAACCGGGCGGCGGGCATGCCGTTGTACGCGGTGTGCTCGACCCGGGTCGTCGCGGTGGTGGCGGTGCGCAGGACGCCGAGGACGAAGTGGGCGACGTCGGCGCGGCCGGTGATCGGCCGGCGGGCGGCGACCACTTTTCCTCCGCCGTCGGAGATCTGTACGACGTCGGGCGCCAACAGGTCCATCAGGGCCTGCACCTCACCGCTCGCCGCCGCGCGGAGGAACGACTGGACGACCTCCCGCGCGGCGTCGGAGTCCGGCTCGAAGCGGCGACGCCGGGCATGCACATGCTGGCGCGCGCGATGGGCGATCTGCCGGACGGCCACCTCCGTCCGGCCGATCGAGGCGGCGATCTCGCCGTGGGTGTAGCCGAACACGTCGTGCAGCACGAACACCGCACGCTCGTTCGGGTTCAGCGTCTCCAGGACGAGCATCATGGCCATCGACACCGACTCGGCCAGGACCACGTCCTCGCCCACGTCGGGCGCGGTACGGATCGGCTCCGGCAGCCACGCACCGACGTACTCCTCGCGCCGCGCCTTCACGGCCCGCAGGTGGTTGAGGGCCTGCCGGGTCACCACACGCACCAGATAGGCACGCGGATGCCCGACCGTGGCCGGATCGACCGCGCTCCAGCGAAGGTAGCTCTCCTGCAGTACGTCCTCGGCGTCGGCGGCGCTGCCCAGCATCTCGTAGGCGATGGTGAACAGCAGCGGACGCTGCTCGGTGAACGCGTCCTCAGCCATACGCCGCCGCCTCCGCCGCCTCCGCCATGAGCGTGCGGTGAACTCCCGACATCACACCCGGCTCCTCTCTTCGCACGCCCATCGAGACACGCGGCGTCGGAGAAGCGTGACAGTCCACCGTCGTGATTCAGCTCACGGCGGCCTGATGGAGCTTGGCGTGCCGGTGGGCCGGCCGAGGTCAGGAGCTCGTCAGGATGACGAGTTGCTGGGTCGCCCTGGTCATCGCGACGTAGCGGTCGACCGCTCCCTCGATGCCCACGCCGAACGTCTCCGGGTCGATGAGGACGACCAGGTCGAACTCGAGCCCCTTCGACAGCTCCGGGGTCAGCGACCGGACGCGCGGCGTCTCCCGGAAGGCGGGGTCAACCCCCTGGGCCCCGATGACACAGGCGATCCCGTCGGCGTTCGCGGCGAGCCAGGTGTCGAGGACCGTGTCCAGATCCGCGACGCAGCCGTGGACGACGGGGAGGCCGTTGCTGCGGATGGAGGTCGGCACGTTGGCGTCCGGGAGCGCGGCCCGGATGACCGGCTCGGCTTCCGTCATGACCTCTTCCGGGGTGCGGTAGTTGACGCTCAGGGAGGCCATGGTGATCCGGTTCAGTCCGACTCGTTCGAGCCGTTCCTCCCACGACTCCGTGAACCCGTGCCTGGCCTGGGCGCGGTCCCCGACGATGGTGAAGCTCCGGGACGGGCAGCGCAGCAGCAGCATCTGCCATTCCGCGTCGGTCAGTTCCTGGGCCTCGTCCACGACGATGTGCGCGAACGGGCCGGCGAGCAGGTCCCGGTCGGTGGTGGGCAGTTCGGAGTCGTCGACCAGGCTGACCTTGGCGTCCTGGCCACGCAACATGGTCACCAGGCCTACGCCGTCGTCACCGTCGGCGCCGGAATCGGCCGCGGCGGCGATCAGGTTGTCGACGACCTGCGTCATGCGCTCGCGCTGGGCGGCGAGGGCGGCCGCGTGCCGTTGCCTGCGCCGGGACGCCTCCGGGTCGCCGAGCCGCTGACGTGCCGCGTCCAGCAGCGGCAGGTCGGAGACCGTCCAGGCCTGCGGGGCCTCCTTCCGCTGGAGCGTGCGCACCTCCTCGCGGTCGAGCCAGGGCGCGCACATCCGCAGGTAGGCGGGGACCGACCACAGGTCGCCGACGATGTCGGCCGCTTCGAGCAGCGGCCACGCGCCGTTGAGGGTGCTGACCAGCTCCCTGTCCTGCATGAGCGACTTGCGGAACTGCTCGGGCGGGACGTCGCCGTCGAACTTGTCCATCAGGATCGTGACCAGCTCCTCCCAGATCTGCTCGCGCGCTTCGTTGTGCGGCGTCCCAGGCCCCGGCGCCTCGAACGCCTCGGCCCAGTCGTCGGCGCTCAGCCAGAGGTCGGCCCAGTCGGTCGTGACCGTCATCCCCTTGACGGGCGGCTCCTCGTAGAACCTGACGGCCATCTCGACCGTCTTCACCATCTCCGCAGACGACTTGAGGCGGGCCACCTCCGGGTCGGTCTCGACCGCCGCCGTGGCACCTTCGTCGACGAGGTCCCGCAGCGTGCAGGTCTGGACGCCCTCCTCGCCGAGGCTCGGCAGGACGTCTTCCACGTACGCCAGGTAGGGCCGGTGCGGACCGACGAACAGGACGCCGCCCCGACGGTGACCGAGACGGGGGTCGGAGTAGAGGAGGTGGGCGGTGCGGTGCAGGGCGACGACGGTCTTGCCCGTGCCCGGCCCGCCGTCGACGACGAGCGCACCGCGGGATTCCGCCCGGATGATGGCGTCCTGGTCGGCCTGGATGGTGGCGAGAACGTCCCGCATCCGGCTGGACCGGTTGCCGCCCAGGCTCGCGATGAAGGCGGACTGGTCGTCGAGCGCGGCGTGCCCCTCAAGCCCTTCCGCGGTGAAGACCTCGTCCCAGTAGTCGCTGATCCGGCCACGGGTCCAGCGGTAGCGGCGGCGGCTGGCCAGGCCCATCGGGTTGGCGTGCGTCGCCGCGAAGAACGGCTCGGCCGCGGGAGAGCGCCAGTCGAGCAGCAGCCGACGTCCGGTGCTGTCGGTCAGACCGAGTCGCCCGATGTACACGGGCTCGAAGTCGTCCGCGCCGACGACGTGTCCGAGGCACAGGTCCAGGCCGAAGCGGCGCAGGCTACGCAGACGGCCGGAGAGCCGGTGGATCTCCGCGTCCCGCTCCATCGCCTCGCGGCCGATGCCGCCGGGCGCCTTGCGAAGGGCGTCGAGACGGTCGGAGAGTTCAGCGATCGCCTGCTCCAGGCTCTCCGCGATGGCCGCGAAGTGCTGCTCGTCTCCGGCGATCAGGGCCGGGTCGGCCTTGGGGGAAAGGTGGTCGGGAAGGTTGAACGCGCTGGTGGTCAGGGCAGTCCTCGCAGTCAGGTGGTACATGTCAACAGCTCCGATCCAAGGCCACGCCCGCGAAGTCCGACGGAGCGCACTGCTGCGCCTCGTGGAACGTTTCCGCAGGTCCTGGCCTTAGGTGAGCGATTGTGCGGTACGACCGGGGCCTTGCCGCAAGCCCCCCTGTGCGCTATAAGTTGAGAGTGGCAAGGAGTGGTTTCACCTCCTTGCCTTTGTCGTTCACGGGCGATGTGGGCGTGGCCGGTTCGCTCAAGACCCCGCCGGCAGCGGCTTCGTACCGTAGCGGGCACGAAGACCTACGCCTCGGCCTCCCTCCACAAGTGTCCTCGCCGACGGCACCGGCGGCGAGGCGGTGTTCGCTCTTCGCCGCCGGGCGGGAATGAGCGACGCGGGGTTCCGGCGCGACGCGGACGCCGTACTCGCCGGCCTCGTCACGCTCAAGGACGTGATGGAGCGCGCCCCGCATCACCCCGCTGATTTCCGGTCGGCCTTCCTAGCGCGACACGAGGAAGTGGACCTCGCGGGGCTTGACCTCCAGGTCGCTCAGGCCGTCGGGTGTCGCGTCCATCTTGCGGCCCACTTCGGCCGCCGCCAGGAAGGCCTCTTCCGACTCGAACGCGCCGGTGGTGACGACGGCGTCGCCGGCGGGGGTGACCCAGACCCCGACGGACTGGAAGCCGGGCCGGCGCCGCGCCGCATCGGTGACCCGGTGGCACTCCCGGACGAACTCTGCACGGCCATCGGCAGCCACTTCCTCGCCGCCGACCACCCCGGCCGCTCCCGCACCCCGGTCATCGCCCGCGCCGCCGACATCATCCTCGATGTCCCTCGTGGCGACTCCGTCGGATGACGTCCCCAGGCCGAGTGGCGAATCCTTCCGCTGTCACTCCGAGCCCGGTGCGGCCGGGATGCCGAGCGTCGCGAGGAAGGCCGTCGCCGCGGGCGTAGGGCTCGTGCGGCTCCAGATGGCGTACTCGACGCGGGTCGGCGCGTCGGTGACCTCGATGGTGGTGACGCCGGTGAGCTGCGGGACGTAGGCGGCGGGGAGCATGGCGATGCCGAGGCCCTGGCCGACCAGGCGAGCCATGACGAAGTCGACGGTAGTCACTTCGAAGGCGACGTCGCGGCTGAGGCCGGCGGCGGAGAAGGCCTGGTCGGACTGGGCGCGGCCGCCGTTCCGGCTGAGAGGTCGACGAAGACCTCGGAGGACACCCTGCGCAGGTCGACCGCCGGCTCGCCGGCGAGTGGGTGGTCCGGTGCGACCACGGCCACCAGCCTGTCGCGGGCGAGTTCGTGGGCGGCGACGCCGTGCGGCCGTGCCGTGGCCGGCAGGCCGCGGAAGGCCACATCGACGGCTCCTTGTCCGACCTGCTCGGCAAGCCCCTCGCTCGCGCCCACGCGCAGACTGACCCCCACCTACGGGTACCGCTGCCCGAAGTCCCGTAGCGCGCCCGGAATGTCGACCGCGGCGACCGTGGGGATCAGGCCTACGGCGAGCCGTCCGCGTACCTCTCCTACGGCGGTGGCGACCTCCGCGGCCGCGCGCTCGGCGGCGTCCAGGCACTGACATGCGGCGGGGAGGGATGCCGTACCGGCCGGGGTCAGGCGCGCCCGGAGGCTGGTGCGCTCGAAGAGTCTGGCGTCCAGTTCCTTTTCCAGGCGAGCGATTTGGTAGCTGAGGGAGGACTGGACGACCAGGCGCAGCGAGCGCACCACGCGCCAGGCGGCCTCGCATCCCCGAGGCCGTCCCCTCCCGCTTCCCCCAGTGCCATCGGGGCCTCCCCCCTCCTCCTCCCTCCTCCTCCGGTCCTACCCGCCCGTCCCAGCCGTGTGCGCGCGTGCCGGGGCCCGTTCCAGCAGGGTGGTCAGATCGGCTGCGCCGGCCTCCAGTTCCTTTCCGCGCGCGTCAAGGACGTCCGTCATCGTCCGCAGCGGCCGGGCCAGTTCTTCGAGACCGGTCCGGACGTCCGCGATCGCGGTGCTCCAGCCGAAGTCCGGGCGGTCCTCGCCGGCGCCGAGCACGCGGTCCACGACCGTGTCGGCTGTTTTGTCGAGCTTGCCGCGGAGTTCGCTGCGCCGCTCCGCCTCCCGGGCCTCCAGGCGGGCGCCCTCGATCTCACGGAAGAGGAGAGTGCCGAGTTCGAGCACGGACGGAAGCACCGCGTCCAAGATCTTCATTCGCTGGAGCGAGGCCCGCGCCTGCGCGACGTGCTTGGCGTCGGCGAACCCGACGCCGCTGCGGTAGTAGTAGCGGAGCTTGCGCCGCTGGTCAGCGAGACTCTCCACCTGTCCCAGTTCCGCCACGGCCTGGTCGAGTGACATGCCCAGTTTCTTCTCCAGGTGGCTCTGGTAGAGGCTGCGGACCACCCAGCGGACCTGACCGCGCAGCTCTTGCAGGACGAGGTCGAGGCTGCGCTCTGTCTTCGCCACGGCCTGCGGTGTGTGCGGGACCGGTGGGTCGGTGAGCGTGCCCACGAAGTGCTGGAAAGCCGTCGCGGCGGCGCGCTGGGCCCGGGCGGCCAGTTCGGTGTCCGTCTGCCGCACCAGGCGGTCGAGTTCCGCGCCCCAGCGGGTGGACCACCCGGCCAGGACCTTGCCGAGGCCGCCCTCCGCCTCGGCCCGGATCGCGGCTTCGTCCGCCCCGTGCAGGTTCTCGACCGCGGAGCTGAGCAATTCGTTGACGGAGGCCCGCAGTTCCGCGCGTGCGGTGGCGACGACGCCGTCCAGCTCCGTGGTGACGGCGGCGAGCTGGGCCAGTTCCCGGCGTGCCTCGTCGGCCGCGAGCCGGGTCTGCGTCCGCTCGTTTTCGGCCTCGTTCAGCGCCTGCGTCGCGACCCGGCTCCAGAGCCGCACCTCGGCGGCGGCGCGCAGCTCCGGGTGCCGGTCGACGAGGGCGGCCAGGTTCGCGCGGAGGCCGGCGATGCCGTCCCAGTCCCCGGTCGGCCCGTCGAACACGCCAAGACCGTAGGGGTCGGCGGCGACGAGGTGGACCGGCACGTGGTCCGGCGGCAGGCCGTCGTCCGCGCCGCGGGCCAGGAGCAGGGCCAGTTCATCGCGCTTACGGGCGCAGAGCCGCCGGTACGCGTCCGGATTGTCCTGCGGGTCGATGCCCGCCTCGTCCATCCGCCCCACGGCCAGCAGCAGTGCGCCCGCCGGGAAGAGCCGGGACGCCTTCGGCCCGAAGAGGGCACCGGTGGCGACGGCGCGGATGTGGTCCACGCCGGTGGTGGCCAGTTGGGGCGGGAGCACGACGAGCAGGGCGTCGGTGACGCCGAGCGCGTTGTCGGCGGCGGCCGCGTGCTCGGGGTGGCCGGCGGAGATGCCCGGGGTGTCGGCGTACTCGATCCCGGCGCTGGTCTCCCGGCCGACGACGAAGGTCTCGGGGCGGGCACCGATCGTCAGCCAGGACGGCACGGCCGTCCCGTCCTCCACCAGCAGGCGCTTGACCAGGCTCGTCTTGCCGGCGTCGTAGGGGCCGTAGACGGTCACCCGCACGGCCGTGCTGTCCCTGAACTCGTCCCAAAGGGCCGTGACCTCGTCCGTGACGCCCTTCCCGGCGACGGTGCGCACCGCGGCGCGGATCCGGTCGATCCACTCCCCGATGCCGCCGATTTCCGCCCCGTTGACGGACGAGGTCGCGGTCCCGCTCTCGTTCTCGCTCATCACTCCCCCTCTGTGTACTGCCGTACCGAGTGGCCGACGGGCTCGTGGCCCAGGTGGGCGAGCGCGTCGGCGATCACTTCCCGGATGGTGCCGATCCTGTCCCGCAGCGCGTCCGTGGTCCGGGTGTACACGGCCGCGCGGTCGTCGATCTCCTTGACGCGGGCGCTCAGTTCCTCGCAGTCGCCGTCGAGCCCGGACAGCAGGCCGGGTTCGTCCTCGGTTCCGTCCGTGATCACCTCGGCCCACCGGGCGCCGGACTCCCGCAGGGCCACCGACACCGCCAGCCGGCCCCGGGCCAGTTCCTGGTCCTCCTTCACATTGCGGACCAGGGTGTAGACGTCAACGGCGCTGCCGGCCACCTGCAGGACCATTCCCGCCCTCGCCATCAGCACCGCCCCGCGCGTGAGCGTGGCCGGCTCCAGGCTCCGGCCGAGCCACGTCGCCACCCGGGCGATCAACGGGCCGTCGGCGGCCTTCCCGATCAGCGCCCCCACCCTGCCGAACCCCCGGGCGGCTTTCCTGCGGCGCTCGCGGCGCGGGTGGCCGTTCAGAAGGCTGAGGTCCTCCACGGCGCCGGTCTGCGGGAAGGTCCGGGCGAACGCCTTGGATCCCAGGCGGCGGCGGAAGGAGTGGGCGGTGCGCCGCCGCCATACCGTGATCTCGTCGGCCGACTCGGCCCACCACTGCTCGACGACCGCCTGCAGGTCCGGGTCCTCCGTCCACCGGTCGAGGCGCTCGGCGAGCGCCTTGCGCTCCTCCGGGTTGCCGTTGCGCAGTGCCCGCCCCAGTCCGCGGTCGAGGAACTCGACCACCAGGTCGGTGAGGCGCGCGGCCCGTACCTGACGGATGGCAAGGCCTTCGCGGAGCCGGTCCACGACGTCCGCGCGCAGCCGGTCGAGCTGTTCGGCCCGTTCGCGTGCCACACGCTCCTCGGCCTCGGCGTTTCGCAGCACGGCGCCGAACCGCGCGAGTCCGCCGTGCAGTACGGACAAGTCGACGCCGTTCGCGTCCAGACTCGGCCGCAGTTCCTCCAGTGCCTCGGCAAGGACGTCCATGCCGTCCCAGTGGCGGTGCGGGTCGAAGTGTTCCCTGCGGCTGCCCTGGAAGCCGTAGGGGTCGGCGGACACGCACACGACGCGGTCCGGGTCGACCGGGGGCCGCCCGGAACCGGGCGGCGCCGTCCGGTCCAGGGCCTGCGCGAGTTCCATGCGCTTGCGGGCGCAGCGCAGGGCGAACTCCTCGGGTGCGTCGAACGGATCGGGGCCGATCTGGTCGGAGCGGTTGATGATCAGGACGGTCCGGTCGAGCTTCCCCTGCAGGTGCCGTTCCGGGTCCCCGTCGAGGACAAGGTCCAGGTCGTCGCGTTTGCCCACGACCAGGTTGGGCGGGAACAGGTAGAGGACGGCGGCGGCGTCCGGCACCGCGCTGTGCGCCGCCGCGTGGTGCGCCTTCCGTCCGCTCTGGAAGCCGGGGGTGTCGACGAACACAAGGCCATCGATCTCGTACGAGGTCGGCTCGGCGGTCTGCGGCATGGCGGCGACGGCGGGGAGTTCATCCGGGTCCGTCTCGGCGTCCACCAGCTGGCGCCGGATGAAGGAGGACTTGCCGGTGTTGTAGTCCCCGCACACCAGGACACGGGGCCGGGCGTCGGCCGCGAGCCTGCCGAGCTGTGCCAGCACCTCGTCTGTACCGACGTCGGCGGCGGCAGCGGCCTCGGCCGTTTCGGTGTCTTCGGCCGCCTCGGCCGCTTGGGCGTGGCCGTCGGAGCCGGCGGTGGTGCGCTCGCGCAGCCGGCGGCGGGTCTCCCGCAGCCAGCGCCGGCCGGATCCCGGGATCGGCACGGCGAACGGCCCGTCGGCCGCCCCTCGCGTCCACTCCAGGAATCCGGGCTGGGCGATGGACTGAGCCGGTTCGGACGGCCGCGTGGGTGCCTCTCCGGTGCCCGGCTTCGCCGCGCACCAGGACTCGCCGAGCCACAGGTGTGCGGCCGCCGCGTTCCCGGCGAGGCCGGTGGCGGCCTCGCACGCGAGGGCGGTCTCGCGCAGCACTGCCGCCGGATCCGCAGGGTCCGGCAGACCCGCGGCCGTATTCCGCAGCAGCTCCCGGCGGTGCCCAGCGGCCTCCGCGACGCGGCGCAGTTCGACACCCTGTCGCACGGCGGCGCCGACCCGTTCGGCAAAGGCCTGGCGGACCAGCTCGCCCGCCCGCTCGGCCGCCGCCGTACGAGCCCCCTCGAATGTCGCGGCCACGGCCTTGCGAGCGTCGGCGCGGGCGCGTGCCAGCGCCTCCTCCTGGCGCAGGCGGGCACGGCGGCGGCTCCAGCCGCTGAACGCCCGCCCGATCAGGCCGGCGGCCGCACCCGCGAGCAGGATGCCGCCGATGGTCCAGCCGACCGGGTTCCAGATGTTGGCGGCGACGAGGGCCGCCATGGCGGCGCTGCCGACGCCCGCCGCCGCACCGCCCACACCGGCGGCGATGCTCATGCCGCGAAGGACTCGCCCGGCCCGGCCCTCCACCCGGGCCCGCTCGGCCGCGACCGCGGCCAGGTCCGCAGCCGCGTCCTCGACGACCAGGCCGACCCGGCGCCGGAGGTGTGCGGCGCTCGCCTTCAGCGCCCCCCGCAGGGCGTCTTCGATCTCCGCGGTGTCGAAGACCCGCTCGGCGAACACATTGTCCGGCACCGCCTCGTTGCGCGCCATGGCCCGGTCGACGACGTCGTCGGCGCGCCGCTGGGCCGCGTCCCGCACCGGAGCCAGTGCCGCACGGATCGCGTGGTCGGCGTACCGCTCGAACTCCCCCGTCGGAGGTGCCTCGAAGCGCCCTCCGCGCATCCGCTCCAGCTCGGCGAGGGCGGCGCGCAGACCCCCGTCGTCCCGGCGCGGGTTCCGCTCCGGTCGGCCGCGTGCGGCACCGGATCCCGCCTCCGTGCCTGCCGTGCCTGATTCGTCCGCCGCGGGATCGGGGTCCGTGAAGGCCGACTCCGGTGAGCCCAGGACCGTCAGCATCCGTTCGATGCCGATCTCCGTCTGCTCGGCGAGCCGGAGGGCGGGCTCCTCAACGTGCACCCGGAGTCTGTGGTCCGCGTTCCGGCAGGCCCCGCCGATCTGGGACACCAGCGCGCCGAGCCGCAGACCGACCGCGTCCCGGCCGAGGGCCGTGGCGAGCAGGGATTCGAGGGCCGGCAGGTTCGACCAGTCGAGGAGGACGTCGATGGAACCCGCCTCGGCCCGGTGCTTCGAGAGGCTGTCGGCGTCGGGCCCCTGGTAGGGCAGGGCGGCGCGGGCGAACACCGCCCGCTTGGTGTTGAGGGCCACAACCGGGACGTCGTGCAGACCGATCCGGGCGAGTTCGTCTCGGATGTTCTCGGCGTGCTCGGCGACGGAGCGGGAGAGCCTGCGACGGATCTCCTGCCGCGGCACCCGGGTGGGGAAGCGCCACATCGAGCTGCGGTTGTTGAGGACGGCGACCACCGGCTTGCCGTAGCCGGCGATCCAGTCGGCCACCTTGGCGAACTCCCCCTCCTGCTGGCTCTGGCTGTCGAAGCAGAGGATCACCACATCCGCGGAGACCAGTGCCTCACGGGCGGTCTCCTCCAGCTCCGAGCGCGACTTCGTCCGCCCCCAGCCGTTGGTGCCCGGGGTGTCGACGACGCGGCAGCCGCGCCACTGGCCCGGAGCGACGCCGGTGGTCCAGTCGGACGCGCCGTCAGGAGAGATCGAGTCGCCGAAACCCTGGGTCAGCGCCTCGGTCAGGCTGCTCTTGCCCGTACCGGTGCGGCCGAACAGGACGAGGTTGAACGTCCCGAGTTCGTCACCGAGCCGTCGCTTCGTCAGCTCCTCCAATTCGCGGACGACGGCCCGCACTACGTCGTCGGCGTACGCGCGGAGCGCGTCGGAGCCGGGCGGGGACGACGCGCCGGAGGCGGGCGGCGCCGACCCGGCCGACCCGGCGGACAGTTCGTGCCCGACCCCCTGCATGAGCCCACCGACGAGCCCGTTGATCTCGCGTTGCAGATCCGCCGCGACCGGACGGCTCCGTTGGATCGCCTCCGCGACAGCGCGCTCAAGATTTTCCGCCCCCACCAGAGCCTCCCCCGCTCCGTCCCCGCCCGTCGCCCTGCCGAAGGCCGGGCAACGGGGGGCAATCGTGGCAGAAGAATGACCCTCCCGGGAGGCTTTTTCAACATATGCGCGAGCTGGTGGACACGCCCGCGTTCTGAGGTTGCGCCTGGTTTGGTCAGTGGCGGCGACACGGTTTCGCGTCGCCGTCGTTGTCGTGCTTTCCGCGGGCGCCATGCGAGCCGTGCCGCCCCGCCCCGCCGGACTGCGTCCGGCGGCGGAGCAAGCGGGGTTCGCGCTGCTCGCCCTACGCTGATCGTGCTGGTAGGCAGCTTTCTGCCCGATCTATGGTCGAGGCGCCCGGAGCGACGGCGCGATGCACGCCTCCTGGCCTTCCGCATCCTCCGCCTCCTCGAACGGCGGAGGTGAGCATGGCTACTGCGGTTTTCGGCCTAGGGTGACGGTGATCTCGCTGATGGGTGTATCCCTGTGTCAGGCGGTATAGCGATGGAGGTGGCCTGACCGCGAAGCAGCGGGCGGTGCCACCACCCGCAGTTGGGGACAGACGACCTGTGAGCGCGTCTGAACCGTGCTCCAGCGGTTCCTCGATGACACGACGTACCCCGCGACGAGAGACAGAACGTCGGGCCGGATGACGATGGCCTCCACGACGGACCGCCCCACCCGCCAGGTGCCGGCCTGCGTGATCTGCCGCGCGGACACCGGCCTCGGCATCCTCGACTGACCTGGCGTGTGGCCGTGTACTCATCGGTGCAGCAGCCCGACGGTGAGGGCCGCATGCATCTGGCAACGAGGGCCGCCGGGCGGCCCGCGGGAAGTGGCAGGCGAGTGGCTGGCATGCGATGTCGGTGCAGCGGAGGACACTTAGAAGCCGCTGCCATACCGATCATGGAGTCTGTCGATCGAACGGGAGCCTCGATCGGGTGATCGCGGGGCCTGCCCGGCATGAGAGCAGTGCCTGGCGGTATAAGGGGAAAATCCAGGGGAGCGGACGGCCGCGCGCTGCTACGGTCGGGCGCCATGAGCTGGCTTCCCGATGACTTCGTCCACCCCGTCCTGGTACCCCTGCCGGGCGGTGGCCATCACCTGCGGCCGATTCGGGAGGCGGACACCCCGCTCGACTATCCGGCTGTGATGGGTTCGCGCGAGCGGCTGTGGACCATCTTCGGCCCGGCCTGGGGCTGGCCCGCGGGCACCATGACCTACGAGGCCGACCAGGCCGACCTGTTGCGGCACGAGAAGGAGATCGCCGCGCACCAGTCCTTCAACTACGCGCTGTTCGACGCGGCGGAGACAGCTCTGCTCGGCTGTGTCTACATCGACCCGCCGGAGAGGGCCGGCGCGGACGGCGAGATCTCCTGGTGGGTGGTGGACGAGCTGGTGGGCAGCAAGGTCGAGCAGGCCCTCGACGCGCTGGTGCCGCAGTGGATCGCCGCCGACTGGCCGTTCGAGCAGCCGCGCTTCCTCGGCCGCGAGATCTCCTGGTCGGACTGGCTCGCCCTGCCGCAGCATCCCGACACGTAAGTGGTTGTTACCCGTACCGATCTCGAAGGCTGTCGATCGAACGGGAGCCTCGATCGGGTGACTGCGGCGGTTTCCGCGCGTGAAAGCAGGGCCTTCTGGTAGCTCGGGGTGCGATCCCATTCCGAGTGGTTCCCGGAGGCCCTGGTGTCTTTGTTGTACGTGCCCGGGCACGTTGACTTCAACTCGCCCACCGTGTCGTGCGATTGCCTCGCGCATGCGTACGGCAACGCGGCCGACCATCCGGACCGGGAACGCCGGTATCCCTCCGACATGACGGACACGGAATGGGCGGCCGTCCGGCCGTTGCTGCCGGTGCCGGCCTGGCTGAAGGGCCGGGTGGACGGCCCGAGGGCTACTGCCACCGGCAGCTGTTGGACACGATCCGCTACCTGGTCGCGGGCGGGATCTCGTGGCGGGCGATGCCCGCGGACTTCCCTGATTGGGGCCGGGTCTACGCCTTCTTCCGCCGCCGGCGCGAGCACGGGCTGATCGCCGAGGTCCACGACCGGCTGCGCGGGACGGTCCGTGAGCGCGAGGGCCGCGAGGCCGAGCCCACGGCGGGGATCATCGACGCGCAGTCAGTGAAGGCCGCGGCCTCGGTGCCGGCCGTCTCACGCGGCTGCGAAGGCGGCGGGAAGAAGGTGCCGGGCCGCAAGCGGCACATCGTGACCGACACCCTCGGCCTGCTCCTGGCCGTCGCGGTCACGGCTGCGAACATCGGCGCCCGGGACGCCGCGGCGGGCCTGCTGATCCGGCTGCGCCGTCTGCACCGCGACATCACCCTCGTGTGGGCCGACGGCGGCTACACCGGCTCCCTCGTCGGCTGGTGCCGGGACCAACTCGCCCTGACCTTGGAGATCGTCAAGCGCACCGACGACATGGCTGGGTTCGTGGTGCTGCCGAGGCGGTGGGTGGCAGAGCGCACGTTCGCGTGGCTGATGAACTCCCGCCGCCTGGCCCGGGACTACGAGACCCTGCCCGCCACCAGCGAAGCGAGGATCCGGTGGTCTGTGGTCACGCGTTCGAGCCCTTTCTCCGCCTGGCGTCTCGCCTGGGGCCTGGCCGGCGTGGCCGGCGTCGGCCTCGTGGTGATCGGACCGGAAGCGGCGCTCGACGTCGTCGGGGTCGCGGCCGGGCTCGGCAGCGCGGCCACGATGGCGCTCGGGGTGACGCTCACCAAGCGCTGGGGGCGTCCGGCCGGTGCCGGTCCCGCGGCCTTCGCCGGCTGGCAACTCACCGCGGGGGCCTGTTCCTGCTGCCTCTCACCTTCCCTGTCAAGGGGGCGCCGCCCGTCGTGGACCTTCCCGCCTGCGCTCGGCTACCTCTGGCTCGGTCTGGTCGGCGGGCTGCTCGCCTTCGTGCCGTGGTTCCGCGGCCTGACCACGTTGCCCGTCACCTCCGTCGCGGTTCTCGTCCTGCTTTCGCCGCTGGTCGCCGCGGTTCTCGGCGCGGCCCTGCTCGGCCAGACCCTGGGGCCGGTCCAGCTGCTCGGATTCGCGCTCTCGCTCGCGGCGATCGTCGCGGGGCAGCTGCCCGCGCCGGCCAGGAAGGTCTCAGCAGACCGGACGGGTGCGCAGCCAGTAGGAACGGGATGCCGTCAGCAGCGCGAGGCCGTACACGGCGAAGCCCACGTGGCCCACCCAGCCCATGAGCAGGGCGTCCTGCAACGTGGGAGAGTCGCCGAGCCGCATGGAGGCGGCGCCCATCGACACCAGGGCCAGGTAGCCGACGCCCCCGAGGCCGTAAGGCACCAGGGTCGTGGCCCCGATCAGCGCGGGAGCCAGCGGCAGCCAGCGCGGCACGCTCCGGCCGCTCAGGCCGAGGGTCCAGCGGGGGAAGACCTGACCCCAGGGGCGGATCAGTCCGAAGAGCAGGAAGATCCCCAGCGCGGCGAGCAGTACGGTCCCGTCCACGCCCCACGATTCGAGCGTGAGCCACACCCCTGAGGCTCCGTTGCGTTCCGAGATCCGCAGCAGCTCCGCCCCGCTGATCCCGGCGAACGTCCCGCCCAGGGCCCAGACCATCTTCATCCCTATGTACGGGACGAAGGCGAGGATCCCGCCGTAGGCGACCAGGCGCACACGGCGGGGAGCGTGGGACGGATGAGGCCTGACGACCGCTGTGTGCACCGTGCCGCACCGGGCGCAGATCGCGGGCCGTCGCGCGTGGCTCGTGGCGGCGAGGAGAACGGCGCCCAGCAGTCCCAGCGTGTGCAGCACCGCGGCGGCGACATTGTCGACACCGTGCGCGAACAACAGCCCGACCACATCCATCAGCAGGCTGAACCCCGTCACCGTCGACAGGGCGCAGGCCGCCCACAGCAGTCCCCGTACGGTACGTCCCTCGTGCCCCCGCACGGCGGCCGCGGCCGACACTCCGCCCAGTACGGCCACCCCCGCCGCGAACCAGGCCAGGCCCACCGGCGGCTGGTCGCCACCGACGGTCGTACCCGACGTACCAGCCCATACGCAGGCCAGAGCGACGATGCTCTGCACCACCGCCCAGCCCAGCGCGGCCCCTCCCGCGATCCGTGGCTGTCTGCCCCAACGGTGCTGCCAGGGAATGGTCGTCGGCGCCTGTTTCACTTCGCTCATGGCATGAGCGTCACATCGCCCGGTGTGCGGCACGTCGACCGCCGGGACGATCCCTCTCCCCCGGAGGGGTGAGAGCCCGCGACGTGTGTCAGGGCCGCGCGTCCGCCGCCGGGGGGACCGGCTCCCACCACACCACATGGGAGGCCGCCTCGGTGACCGGCTCGATGATCTCCCACCCCTCGGCGATCAGCCCGTCCTCCAGCCTCCAGATGTCGACGCCCGCGATCCCCGGCCCGGCCCCGGGTATCCAGCGCCGCGAGTGCATCACGACGTGATCGCCATCGGCCAGTACGTGATGAATCTCGACCCGCAGGTCGGCGATCGGCACCGCGCGTACGGCGGCGAGCCACTCCGTCTTGGACGACGAGCTCGCATCCGGCCGTGATGAACGAAGTCGTCCCTCAGGAGCGGCGCGAGCGTCGCCCCTCCCGATCAGCTTCGACAGCGCCTTTTCTACGAGGGTTTCGTTCTCCGTGGTCATGAAGGCAGTGTGTTGGGGGCAGGGAGGGTTGTCGATGAACTGGCATTTCATGGCGTGCGGCGCCACAGGGACGTAGCCTCGGTGATCATGCGGACGGTCGGGGAGTTGTTGCGGCAGTGGCGGCGGCGTCGGCGACTCAGCCAGCTTGATCTCGCGATCGCCGCCGAGGTCTCAGCCCGTCACGTCAGTCCCATCGAGACCGGCAAGACCCGTCCGAGCGCCGACATAGTCCTCCGGCTCGCGGATCAGCTCGATGTGCCTCTGCGTGATCGCAACCAGCTGCTGCTCGCGGCCGGCTTCGCGCCCGGTACGCCGAGCGCCCGCTTGACGGCGATGCGCTGTCGGCGGCCCGGGACGCACTCGGGAGGGTGCTACGCGCGCATGAGCCGTACCCGGCGCTGGTCATCGACCGTCGATGGAACATCGTGATGACCAATCGCGCCGTCGACCCGTTCTTCGCCCACGTCGCCCCCGACCTGCCGCGGCCCCCGGTCAACCTGCTGCGGCTTGGGCTGGACCCGCGCGGGCTCGCTCCGCCTGTCGTCAACCTGGCCGATGTACGGGCGGTGTTCCGCGCCCGCATCACGCGTCAGCTGGTCAAAGCCACCGACCCCGAACTCGCGGCGCTCTGCGAGGAATTACTGACGGCCGATCCCGATCCGGAGAACACGACGAGCCTGTCGATCGCATCGGACATCGTGCTCCCGATGGTCATTCGCCTCAGGGGACGCGAGCCGCGGCTGTTCTCGACCATCACCACGTTCCGGACGCCGATGGACATCACCCTGGACGAGGTCGCGATCGAGTCCTGCTACCCGGCGGACGCGGAGAGCGCCGCGTACTTCGCTCCACCGGGTTCGGATTCCCGCCGATGATCCGTCCCTGGGCAGTCGTACGGGCGCCAGCCCGCGCCGGCCGCTAGAAGCGTTCGGCGTGCTCGGCCACCCACTGCGCGAACGTACGCGCCGGACGGCCGGTCACCTGCTCGACGGTCTCGACCACGGTCGTCGAATCATCGGTCGGGGCGGCGTACCAGCCGACGACATAGTCGGCGTCCGGCCGCGAGACGCCGGTGGCCATCAGCCTCTCGACGGCCTGTTCGTGCGTGATCGGGGCGAAGGCGATGTCACGGCCCACCGCCCGGGAGAGGATCTCGATCCGCTCACTCGGTGTCAGCGCTTGCGGACCGGTGAGGTTGTAGGCACGCCCCGCATGACCGTCGTCGAGCAGCGCGGCCGCCGCCACTGCCGCGATGTCGGCCTCGTGGACGAGCGCGCTGGGAAAGTCGTACGGCTCGCGGACGACGCCCTCGGCGCGAATCGATTCGGCCCAGAACAGTGTGTTGGACATGAACTCCTGCGGCTCCAGCCGCGTCCATTCCACCCCCGAGTCCGCCACGGCCGTCTCGACCGGTCCGACCCAGCCGCCCCAGAGTACGGTGATGCGCTGAACACCCGCGTCAACCGCCCGCCGCACCAACTCGGGCCCGGTGTCGGCGAGTCCGGCCGTCACGGTGATGTGCATACGGGTGATTCCATCGAGGGCCGCGTCCAACGTCTCCGGTTGCGTGTGCGTGCCGGCCACCAGCTCCACCTCGCCCGGGAACTTCTCCGCGGCCGCAGCCGGGTTCCGCGTCAGTGCCCGTACGCGCTCTCCTCGGCGGACCAGCTCCGCCACCACATGCCGGCCGGTGTTTCCCGTGGCACCCGTAACCAATGTCGTCACGTCGAGTTCCTTTCGTCGCTGACGACGCTAAGAGCTCAACCGCGCTTGAGGTCAAGGGACTTCTTACGGAGGACCCTCCGCGAGCCGTGACGTTTCTGTTGCCGGAACTATGGGCTCCGTCACAGTCGGCATCATGCGGCCCTGATGGACTCGTTCGATGGCGTTCCTGCTGCTGTTCCTCGTACCGGCCGGACTCGTGGCGACACTCTGGCTCGCGGGCTACGGCTTCGGCTCACTCGGCCGGTACGGTCTCCGACACGCCGGCCGTGAGGTGTGGCTGCGCAGCGTCGCCGCGCTCCTTGGTGCCGTCGCGGCCGCCATGTACACGTGGGGGCTGCTGCATGTCACCTGGGCGGTCATGGAGGCGGAGGACGGCGGAACCAATTCGGCACCGATCCGGCCGTGCCGCACGGCGGGCTGGCAGGACCGTACGACGGCCAGCATGATCAGCGATTACACGGTGAGCTTCCTGCCTCTGCGGTTCGTCTGCCGGACGAACGACGGTGGACGCCATGCCACCGACACCGTCCCCGGCCATGTGAACCCGTCCGTGCTGACCTTCGCCATGGGCGCCGCCGTATGCGTCGGCGTCGCGGCCCTCGGGTCGGAGCGCCGGATCAGGAAGAACGCCGCCGACTGACCACCGCCCCAGGCCGGCCGCCCTGCCACGACGGCCTCGCGCGGTTCACGCGGACACCGGCGTCCCTTCCTGGCCGGCGGCGCCGAGCAGCAGCGTCGCGGCCACTGTCACCCCATCGGTGCGGATCGTGCCGGACACGGCGGTCGCTCGCGCGCGGGTCTCGGGCGTCAGGGCCGCCTTGAGCGCGGCCGAGAGCGACTGGGCGGTCGGCATCGGTCCTTCGTGCTCCGCGCCGATGCCCAGATCCGCCACCCGGCCGGCCCAGTACGGCTGGTCCGCCCCCTGGGGTACCACCACCTGAGGCGCGCCGGCGCAGGTGGCCGTTGCCGTCGTGCCCGCGCTGCCGTGGTGGACGACGGCGGCCGCCCGGCGGAACAGTGCCTGCTGGTTGACCTCGCCGACGACGAAGCAGTCGTCCTGGTCGTCGATCAGGGCCAGATCGGCCCAGCCGCGGGAGACGACCACGCGGCGGCCGTGCGCGCGGACCGCCTCGACGGCCACCCGGGCGACGCCCTCCGGGGCGCTCATCGGCGTGCTGCCGAAGCCCACGTACACCGGTGCTGTCCCGGCGTCCAGGAACGCCGCCAACTCGGCCGGCAGCGGGCGCTCGTCGGGCAGGATCCACGCACCGGTCTGCACCACGTCGAGGTCCGTCGGCTGCCACGGGGACAGGACCGGGTCCGTGGCCAGCCACGGCTGGTCGGTGAAGGCGTAGTCGCGGACGCTGCCCACCGGTGGCAGCCCGGCCGACGCCCGCTGGGCGTTGAGCTCCTCGCCGAACATCGTGTTCGCGATCTGGGCGTCCAGGTCCCACAGCGCCCGATTGTCGGTCGCCCCTGGGGGCAGCGGCTGTCCCCGCCGCGCGGGCGGCCTACGGTACGGCGACGGCAGGCTGACCGGCTGGTGGCTCACGTGCACGTAGCGGATGCCCAGTTTGTCGGCCACCGACCGCGCGGCCGCCGTGGCCGGCAGCGGGCCGGTCGCCACCAGCGCATCACCTCCCTCGGCCGCCGCGGCGACCGTGTCGAACTGCGCGGCCATCAAGTCGGCCGCCCGCTGCGCCAGTCCCGCGGCCGACCCCGGCGTCACCGTGGTCACTACCGGGCGCACCGGCGCGCCGGTCGGCACCATCTCCACGCCGAGCTCGGCCAGCCGCTCCGCGAACTCCTTGTCCGGCGGGGCGCACACCCGCACCTCCGCGCCGAGTTCCCGCAGCCGCACCGCGAGTCCCGCTATCGGTTCGACGCTTCCGCGCGCCCCGTACGTCGAGAACACCACTCGCATGTCGCCACTCCCCGTTTCCGTGATCTTCGGCTGAGGTGCGTGATTCTGCGGCATGGCCCGGGCCTTGCCGCAAGCGCCCCTGTGAGCTATATCTTGATCAGGGAAAAGGGGTGAGCACTCCCCATTTCCTCTGCGATCCGCAGTGGGCGGACAACCTCCCCATCACCCGTATGGATGACTCGGCGTATTTTCCCTGCGCGGCGGCCGTAGCGCCCCGGGTCGATCACGAGCAGGTCGGAGGCTCTCCGCGTGTCGCCGGATGTCTGGCACGGGAGTTGGGCGTGTCCGGCGCCGTGATCACGAGCGGCTATAACAGCTCGGTGATCTTCCACATCGCCCCTCTCGGCGCCTGGCTCGCCGACCCCGATCGGCCCTACACCCCACCTTCAACGCCCCGCGACGGCACGGTCCACTGCCTCTGCGCGCCTGAGGCGGTCCTCGCCGCAGCCGGCCGTTTCCACCGGGAGACCCCGGGACCGCTCGTCGCCCTCGTCATCGACGAGAGCCTGCTCGGCGCGGCGGTCGACCGGGTTCCCCCGGCGTCCGGTTCGCCGCTCGCGGGGCAGCCGGGCGCCCGGCTCACGCGGATTCACGGGCCGGTCGACCATGACGCGGTGACCGCCCTGCTGGAGATCGTGCGCGACGAGCACGGCAGGGCGTCGCACCTCACCCCGATGCCCGACCGGGACGGCTGCCCGAGCACGGAAGGAGCGCCGCGATGACCGCCGCGGAGACCGTGCCGACGTGCCCGTTCCGCCATGACGACGCCCTGGAGCCCGATCCGTTCATGGCCCGGATGCGGGCCGAGGCTCCCGTCGCCCGTGTGCGTATGCCGTACGGGGAGGGGGACTGCTGGCTGGTGACCGGCTACCGCGAGGTGCAGGTGGTGACCTCCGACCGCCGGTTCAGCAGGGCCGCGCTCGTCGGCCGGGACTTCCCCCGGATCACCCCGGCGCCCATCGCCCAGAGCGGGTCCATCAACCTGATGGACCCGCCTGCTCTCAACCGCGTCCGCAAGCTCGTCATCAGGGCCTTCACCACCCCGCGGGTCGAGGCCCTGCGGCCATGGACGCAGCGGACCGTCGACGCCTTGCTCGACACGATGGCCGCGGCCGACTCCCCCGATGTCGCCGCCCATCTGGCCGAAGAACTGCCCTTAATGACGATCTGTCAGCTCATGGACATCCCCGAGCGGGACCGCCCCCAGTTGCGCGCATGGGCGATGTCGATGATGTCGATGAGCGCCGCGGACCGTACGGCCGCGGTCGCCGCCAAGGCGGGCCTGCGGGGCTACTTCGACGAGCTCACCCGTGAGCGGCGCCGTAACCCCGGCGAGGACCTGGTCAGTTCGCTCGCCACCGCGCGCGTGGGCGAGGAGATGCTGGGCGAAGCGGAACTGGCCGTGCTGGCCATGCTCCTGGTCGTCACGGGGCACGACACCACCACGTACGACATCAGCAACGTCGCCTATACGCTCCTCACGCACCCCGAGCACCTCGCCCAACTCAGGGAGCGGCCTCAGCCTTTACCCCAAGCCCTTGAGGAACTGCTGCGGTTCATCCCCTTCCGCCAGGGCGTCGGCATTCCGCGCGTCGCCCTGGCGGACGTCGAGCTGGGCGGCGTACGCATCAAGGCCGGTGACACCGTCCATGTCTCCTACCTGACCGCGAACCGCGACGGTCTCGTCTACGACCGGCCCGACACCCTCGACTTCGAACGGCAGGACCCCGCCGGACACATGGCGTTCGGCTACGGCAGTCATCACTGCCTCGGCTCACATCTGGCGCGCATGGTGCTCCAGGTGGCCATCGGGACGCTGTTGAAGCGTTTCCCCACGCTACGGCTGGCCGTGCCGGCCGAGGAGATCCAGTGGAACACAGTGTCCATCTGGCGCTATCCGCTCGCTCTGCCCGTCGCCTGGTAAGGAACCCGCAATCCCCGTGGCCACCCTCTGCCGCCCCGCCATCAGCGTCCCCGAACACGTCATCACGCTGGACCAGACCCTCGAACTGGCCCGCCGCCTGCACGCCGGGCACCCGCAACTCGCTCTCGCCCTCCGGCTGATCGCCAACACCGGCGTCCGGACCCGTCATCTCGTCCAGCCCGTCGAGGCCACCCTCGACCACCCCGGGTTCACCGCCCGCAACGCGCTCTACGAGGCCGAGGCCAAGGCGCGGGTCCCCGAAACCGTACGGCGGGCGCTGGAGCACGCCGGGCTCGGTCCGGAAGACATCGACATGATCGTCTACGTCTCCTGCACCGGCTTCATGATGCCGTCCCTGACAGCCTGGCTCATCAACACCATGGGTTTCCGCCCGCAGACCCGGCAGCTGCCGATCGCCCAGCTCGGCTGCGCGGCCGGCGGCGCGGCCGTGAACCGCGCCCACGACTTCTGCACCGCCTACCCGCAGGGCAACGTACTGATCGTGTCGTGCGAGTTCTGCTCCCTCTGCTACCAGCCCACCGACCTCGCCGTCGGCAACCTGCTGTCGAACGGTCTCTTTGGGGACGCCGTCGCCGCCGCGGTCGTACGGGGCGAAGGCGGCCGGGGTGTGCGACTGGAGCACAACGGCTCCCACCTGGTCCCCGGCACCGAGGGCTGGATCTCCTACGCGGTCCGCGACACGGGCTTCCCCGTTCGACGAGCGTGCCGATGGCGGAGGCTCCGTCCTTGCCGCTGATCAGGTCGCCCTCCCAGTGGCCGGGTACCGCCCGGTCATCCGCCTCGGCAGGTCGGTCGCTGATCATGACCATCGGTTCGCGGAAGCGGGGCTGACGTTGCTGGGCCTGACGGCGGGGCTTGCGGCGGGCCCGGCCGGTGCGGAGGGCCTTCGCCAGGTCCCGGCGCAGTTCTCCCAGGCCCTGGACATAGAGGGCCTGGTAGATCGTCTCGTGGTCCACGTGCATCTCCGGCCGGTCGGGAAAGTCCTGGTGCAGGTGCTGGACGATCTGTTCCGGACTCCAGCGCCTGCCCAGACGCTCCTGTATGTAGTCCCGCAGCTCCGGGTTCTGGGCAATCTTCCCGGCCTTGGGGCGGGGCCGGCGCGAGTCGGCGCGGGCCTCGGCGGCATGAGGCCGGTACTGGCCGTTGATGGGGTGGCGGTTGCGGCGTATCTCGCGGCTGATCGTCGATGGGCTGCGGCCCAGGTCCGCGGCGATCCTCCGGACCGGCGCCTTCGCCCACACCTGGTCGGCGATGTAGAGACGCTCCTCCAGCGTCAGGTGCCGAGACGCGGAAGAGGCCCGCTCAGCCCGCACTCTGTGTGCGGGCTGAGCGTGTCTCTTCTTCGTTGCGTTGGTGCCGTTGCGCCAGCGCTTGCCGGTACGCCGGTTGAAGCCGACGATCCGGCACGCTCCCGACTGCTCACGCCTTGATCCATGAGCCGGAAGTATTCCGCCCGCTCACGGTCGAGCTTCTTCCGTCCCTGAGTTTTGCGGATCTTACGGATCTCGAAGGCCATCGCGTCCCCGAAGGTCGGGTATTGCGATGACCGCTAGAACCTAAGGGGCGCCAGGACGGCGTGGCGTTCCCGTGGGCGGCGGTGGGTCAGGTCCGCTCGACGTGGAAGTCGGCGGGGTCCGGATGCGGCTCCGCCAGGATGTCGCCCGAGGAGCCGAGCTTCGCTCGCAGCCTGAGGACGGCTCCCAGGGGTACGCCCTGGAGGAGCTCCCGCCGGATTCCGAGGCTGATCCGCTCCGTGGTCAGGTTGGTCGAGATCAGGTCCGCCATGCCCGCCACGGGCGCGGTGGTCAGCACCTCGGCGGTGGCCAGCTCCCAGTCCGCCAGCCGGGGGTGAGCGGTGCGGGTGAGGAGCCGGAGCGTCAGGGCGGTGAGGTTCTCGACGGGCGGGCCCATGACGCTCAGGCCCCTGCCGGGATGGCGGCTCGCTCGCCGTCGAGGAGGTCGACGAGTGTCCTGGCGATCGGCAGGCCGGTGTGCGCCTCGTAGTAGCTGTAGGCAGGCATGGGGTTGACCTCGAAGCACACCCACTCGCCGTCCGGTGTGCACCGCAGGTCGATGCCCGCGAGCGGCAGGTCGAGGGAGCGTGCCAGGTCCACGCAGCGGCGGGCCGTGTCCGGGGGGAGGTCGAGCGGGGTCAGCCTGGCGGCGTCCTTGCCCTGGTCGTGGGCGTAGCGGTAGTCGATGGCGTCGCAGTCGACGGCCGCGGCGTACGGGTGCTCGCCGACGACGTGGACGCGTACGTCCCGGCCAGGCACGTACGCCTGGAACTGGGTCGGCAGTCCCCGGACGAGGTGGACCCGGCTCTCGTCGGCCGCGGTGAACTCCCTGACGATGGAGCGGATGCCGCTCACGGACTTGTACACGATCCGACCGTGGCGGACTCGAAAGTCGGAGACCTCCTCGGGGTCGTCGGTGACCAGCGTCTCGGGTACGGCGAATCCCGCACGGGCGATGAGCTGTGCCTGGTAGGGCTTGGAGGAGTTGGACTCCATGGCGCGGGGCCGGTTCACCACGAAGGCCTCGGTGGTGTCCAGCCACGCGACGAACCACTCCTGGAACGCCGCCGCCCGCGCCCGCGCGGCGAGGTCCCCGCCAACGGGCGGCTCCAGCGGGCGGGCGTAGACGGCGGACACCTCGGCGAGCGGGAGTCTCATCCCTTCGATGGTCAGCACGCCGTCCAGCGCACCGGTGCCGGTGACGAGGTCGTAGCGGGCCAGGCGGGCCTGATCGACGACCAGGTGGTCGAGGTCGGCGTCCCCTGCGGCGTCGACGGCGCGGGTGAGGGGAGGGTCGTCCGTACGGCCGTAGAAAAGGATCACGCCTGCCTCCTGGTCGGCTGTTCGGCGAGGGCGACCAGCAGCGCGGCGGTGGCGGCGACATGCCGGTCGTCGTCCAGCGGCGGGCACAGGTTCACATCCGTCACCACGGGGCCGCCCGGCCCGGGAGCGAGCCGGAGCTCGAAGAGCGGCGTGCCCAGTTCACCGGCGAGACGACGACAGTGCGCCGCGTAGCCGGTGTGGCCACCGATGATGTGATCGCCCGCGCGGA
>NZ_BMQQ01000018.1:0-17789 GCF_014648195.1 Streptomyces purpureus | reverse complement strand
GGAGGCGTTCGCAGTCCGCCGTCTGCTGCTCGGGCAGTACGTCGACGGGGACCGGGGACCCCCGTCCGCCGGGCCAGGCGAGGCGGGGCACATGCCGTTCCCCGGGAGCCGGCCGTCCGATCAGGCCGCTGCGCGTGGCGCCGCCCCGCCGGGCCACCGGCAGCCCGCACCGCTCGGCGTGGATCAGCGCGGTGGTGGGAGAGACGGGCCCGTGGACGGTTCCGTACGCGCTGATCAGGCCGGCCACCCGTGGGGCGAGCGACAGCAGCCAGCTGGCCGCCAGCGCCTGACGCTCGCTGCGGGCGTAGACGAGGTCCTTGACTGCTGCCGACGGTGCCCCGGCCGCGGGCGGGATCTGCGTCAGCCGGTTCAACACCGCGCCGATGTCCTCGTCATGGAGCACCGTTCCGGTCGGCAGGGTGATACGGGTGGAGGTCGCACCCCGGGCGGTCACCCGGTGGCTCCACCGGGCGCGCACGAGATCGGCCGGTGTGAGGGCGAGGACATGGTCGGGGCCGACTCGGGCGGTGAGTTGCCGGGCCACGGCGACCGCGCCCGTATCGCCGGGGGGTGCCAGGACCAGGAGCTTTCCGCTCACAGCGGCGGCATGGTGTCGAAGGCGCGCTTTGCCTGCGCATCGCCGGCCTCGACGGCCTCCCGCAGGGAACCGGCGTCCGCGCCGTACTGCGGCCCGCCGACCAGATCCGGCCGCAGGTCGGTGCCGATGAAGGGCTCGGACTGACCGCCCGCCCCTCCGACCGCGTGCTCCAGTGCCGTGAGGCGGGTCTGCAGATCCTGGATGGCGGCGGCGGTCGGGTCGGAGCCGCCTTCCTCACCGGCCGGCCGGGACGACGTCTGGGGGAACTGGCCGTCCAGCCTGTCCTTGCGCTCCTTGAACGGCTCCTTGCCGTCCTTCACCAGCTCCTTGCGGTCCTTGGCGTCCTTGCGCTCCTTGAACGGCTCCTTGCCGTCTTTCAAGCCGTCCTTGAAGTCTTCCTTGAGGCTGTCCTTGAAGTCTTCCTTCAGGCCGTCCTTCAGGTCGTCCTTGAAGTCCTCCTTCAGGTCTTCCTTCGCGCCGTCCTTGCGGTCCTTGATGTCCTTCCGCTCCTTGAACGGCTCCTTCCCCTCCTTCAAGGGCTCCTTGATCTCCTTGATCTCCTTGACTTCCTTGATCGGCAACTTTCCGCAGGAGACCGACACGGCCGCCGTCATCGTGGCGGCGGGAGGAGAGATCCGGGTGACGGACACACAGGTGTCGGCGCCCGCGTAGGAGCGTGAGCTGGGCGTGCTGGAGGAGGAGAAGGTGGTGTTGCCGCTGCTGCCCGGGAAGGGGTCACCGTCGTCGCCCCGGTTCCTGGCGAGTTCGAGATCGCGCTTGTTGTCGGCCTGCACCAGGCCGACCTTGTAGTGGTTCTCGTCGTTGTTCTTGGGCTGGTTCTCGTCGATGTGCCAGATCAGCAGCCCCTCGCCGGGCAAGGAGGCGTCGTATCCGGTCCGCTGGCGGTTCTCGATGAGGAAGTACTCGCTGCCGCCCGCTCCGTTCATCCAGAGCCGGTGGACCGTCCGGCTGGACTTCACGTCCGGGAAGGACTCGTTGCCGCTGGTCGTGACGACCTTGGTGGTGGCCCAGCCCTGGTTGACCTTGCACCAGGCGGAGGGGTGGGTAGGCCGCTCCCCGCCGCCGCCCCACGAGCCGGCTCCCATCAGACACCAGCGGCCCACGCCCTCGGAGGAGTCGTCGATGTCGTAGAGGTCGGGGAAACCGAAGAGCAGGTGTCCCAGTTCGTGGGCGCAGACCCCGATCTTCGCCTGCTCGGAGATGGTGAGATAGCCGAACACCCTTGTGCCGTCCGCGTTGTGGACCGCGGGCAGGATCGACTTGTGCGACCAGATGTGCCCCGGGTTCCCCGACTCGTCACCGGCCCGGCCGGCGTGCACCACGATGAAGGCGTCGACGAAGCCGTTCCCGTCGTTGTCGTACGGTGCGAAGTTCACCTGCGGGTCGGCGGCCTCCACGGCGTGCTCGGCCATGTTCCGGGCGCGCTGCGTTCCGGTCGGCTTGCCGATGCCGAAGTTGTTGTTGGCGTACCACGCCATCGTCTCCGGCATCCGGAACGGGCCGACGGTCTCACCGACGATGTCGATGAGACCGTTCGTCACATCGCGGAAGTACTCACGGACGCTTCCGTGCTGCATCGCCCCGAGCGAGAAGAACAGTTTGTCGATGTCCGCCGTGGTCGCCGTCATAGGCTTGTCCGAGAAGTCCACCAGCACGACGATGACCCGCAGGGTGCCGCGCAGCGGCGCGCGCTCGGCGGCCGCGGAGCTGATGACGGCCTCGGGGGTGCCGGCCGGGAATTCCTCCGGCGGATAGATCGTGCCGTCGTCGAAACCCAGCGGCCTGGGCGTGCGGGCCCAGGCGAGCAGGCTCGACAGCTCGCCCGGGCCGCCACGGTACTGCTCGAGCTCCTGCAGCATGCGCTCGCGCAGTTCGGGGCTGGGGGCGACGGCGCAGAACGTGGGCGAGACCGCTCTCCCTCGGGAGGCGACTTCTTGATGGGACATCTTCGGCTCCCGGGACGCGAGGGGACGTCACTTACCGTAGCCAAATTAGGGGGAGCCGGTGCAAGGCTGTGGATAACCGCCCCGGGGTGTCGGCATATGCCCACGAATGGCGGTCGCCGCCGTCACTCAGCGCAGTCACCCCGAGGGGCGCGGCTCAGGAGTCGCCGCCGGGTCCCGTCGCATACGCCAGGGGCGGGGCGATGGCCTGGGCGTCCGCTCCCTCGCCTACCCAGAGGCCGATGAAGAGGGCGGCGGTGGCCTCCAGCAGACCGGCCCGTTCGAGGCCGCCCCCTGCCACGGGCTCACAGCCGACATCCCGTACCAGCCGACGTACCAGCGCGAGTGCCGTCTCGTCGTCACCACAGACCGGTACGGCGAGGGGCCTCCCGTCGAAGGCGGGCGGGGTCATGCGCCATACGTCCTCATGGCAGAGGTTGAACGCCTTGACGACCCGGGTTCCCGGCGCCGCCGCGGCCAGGCGCTGTGCGGCCGATCCGCCGTCGTGCGTCAGCAGGCGGAAGCCGGGGCCGACCGGGTTGGAGCAGTCGAGCAGGACCTTCCCGACGAGGGCGGTACCCACCTCTTCGGCCACCTCCTGCCCCGCTCCGTACGGCAGCGCGGCCAGTACCACCTCACCGAACCCGGCCGCCTCACGCAGGTTCCCGTGCCGCGCCCCGCCCCCGATGCGGGTGGCGAGGCGCCGCGCCTTCCGGGCGTCCCGCCCGCCGACGAGCAGCTCATGGCCGGCCCTCACCCAGTGGGTGGCCAGCGCGTCGGCCATGTTGCCCGTTCCCAGTACGCCGATCTTCATCAGTCGTCCCTTCCGTACGTGCTCCAATACGTTTCCGGGACGACACTAGGAAGGCCGTCAGGCACCATTTGGTGTGTGACGACCGATGCCTTCCTCGCCGACTGCCGTGCGCGCCTCGCCTTCGACCTGCTCTCCAACACGTGGAACGCCGTGGTGGTCTGGGCGCTGCGAGGCGGGCCGGCCCGGCCCGGTGACCTGCGTGAGCGGATCGGCGGCATCAGCTCCAAGGTCCTCACCGAAACGCTGCGGCGCCTGGAGTTCAACGGGTTGGTGGAGCGGCGCACGTATCGTGAGGCGCCACCTCGGGTCGAGTACGGGCTCACCGCGCTCGGCAGGACGCTGCTGGGGCCGATCGACGCGTTCGGTGCGTGGGCCTTCGAGTACGGCGACGAGGTGATGGCCGCGCAGGAGCGTCAGGCGTAGGCGGGGTCCGTACTCAGTCGTCGGCGAGGAGCTGGCGGGCGAATCTGCGGACGGCGTCGGTGAAGGCGTCCGGGGCGTCGAAGTTGGCCAGGTGGCGTGCGCGCGGGATCAGTTCGACGCGGGCGCGCGGGTGGGCGCGGGCGAAGTCCGACTCCCCGGCCCGGAAGAGGCTGTCCTTCTCGCCGTTGAGGATCAGTACGGGGGCCTTCACATGGCGCATCGCGCCCGCGTCGAAGCGGCCAAGGACCTCGTCCCAGGCGGCCGGCAGGGTGTGGAAGGCGTAGCCGGAGCGGATGGTCGCCTCCACCACGTGCGGTGGGTAGAGCCGTCGCAGCAACTGGTCGTTCCAGCGGGCCAGTCGGTCCGCCGGTATACGGGGGACGAGCCGCGTGACCCACCGGTAGGGCGCGGTCCACGGACCGCGGGTGGAGGCGCTGGCTCCGGCGAGGATCAGCCCGCGCAGTCGGTCCGGGCGTTGTCGGGCGAACTCCAGCGATGCGTATCCGCCGAGCGAGTGCCCGACCACCAGCGCGGGCCCGCGGTCGAGCGCCCCCACCGCGGAAGCGATGATCTCCGTGGCCGCGCTCAGACTCCAGGGCTCGGCCGTACGCTCCCCGTGGCCGGGCAGGTCGACGGCGGTGACCGGGAATTCGTCATGGAGCGCGGCGACCTGGGTGCTCCACTGGCCCGCGCTGAACCGCGTTCCGTGCACGAAGACGATGGGCATCGCATCCGCTGTCGTCATCAAGTCCCCCCAAATGACATGGTCTTGGAGGTGACCCTACCCGGCGGTGAGGGTGACGCAGGGAAGCCCCACGCTCGCGCCGCCGCGGAAGCCTTCCGCGCAGAGCCGGGTGCCCGCGGGGAAGTGCCGCTGGGGGTATGCCTGGTCCCGGTAGGTGCGGAACTTGGCGACGTCCTCCACCTTGGTGTTGGCGCTCCAGCCGTTGGTGGTCCAGACGCGGGCGCTGATGCGGTTGGGCTGGTTGGTGTTGGTGACGGAGACCTCCACCCGGCCCAGGTAGGTGCCGTTGTCGTAGGTCTCGATGCAGACCGAGTGGTTGCACCACTTGCCGGCGGCCGCGGCGGGCGGGCCCGAGGCGATGACGCAGCCGAGCGCCGCGGCTGCTGCACCGACGATCGAGGCGATCTTCTTGACGGTGTGGTGCATGGCGAGTCCCCTCATGTTCCGAGGTTTCGTAGGCTGTTCCATGGGTTCGTAAGGCCCTGTGGGACCAACGCGCGGCAAGATCATCAGTTACGGTCGGTCACCGGCCGGGAGACTCGGGCCACGAGGAAGAGGAAGACGCCGCAGGCCGCCACGAGCAGCCATCCGGGGCGGGAGGCGTGGGCGAGGCCTGTGGGGCTCACCTCCGCGACCAGGCCGCCGGCGATCGCGATGCCGACCGCGGCGCCGACCTGGCGGGCGGCGGAGGTGATGGCTCCGGCCACGCCCGCGCGGGACGGCGGCAGACCGCTGACGGCGGTGCTGGTGAGCGGCGCGTTGGCGAAGCCGAAGCCGATACCGATGAGCAGGTAGGCCAGCAGGAGCACAAGGACGCTCGTGTCCTGGGCGAGGTTGACCATGCAGAGGCCGCCGGCGGTGGTGAAGCCGGCCGCGAGGAGGAGCGGGCGGCGCGGGCCGAGGCGCCCCACCAGGGCGCCGGACCACGGCGCGCACAGGGTCGCCCCGAGCGCCATGGGCAGAGTCACCATGCCTGCCTGGAGCGGCGTCCACCCGCGGGCGTGCTGAAGGTAGAAGGTCGTCAGCAGAAGACTCACGTTCAGGGCGACGAACACGGCCACGGCGCCCAGCACCGAGCCGGCGAACAGCGGTCGGCGGAAGAGCGCGAGGTCCATCAGGGGTTCACGGTGGCGGAGCTCCACCCGGACGAACGCGGCGGTCGTCGCCACGATCAGCGCGTAACCGGTCATGGCCAGGGGTGAGGTCCAGCCGATGCGGGGGCCTTCGATGAGGACGGCGACCGAGAGGGAGACGGCGAGCGTGAGGAGTACCTGGCCGGGCAGGTCGAGGCGCCGGGCGCGCTGCCCTCGGGACTCCGGCACGAAGACGGCGACCAGGACGAGTGCGGCGGCGATGATCGGTCCGTTGATCCAGAACACCGATCGCCAGCCGAACGCCTCGATGAGCGCCCCGCCGGTGACCGGGCCCGCCGCCATGCTGAGCCCGAAGACCGACGCCCATACGCCGATCGCCCGGGCCCGCTCCCGCGGGTCGGGCATGGCGTTCACCACGATGGCCAGAGCGACGGGGCTCAGCATCGAGGCGCCCAGACCCTGGACGGCCCGGGCCGCGACGAGGAAGCCGAGCGAGGGAGCGAGCGCGCAGGCGAGGGACGCGATGCCGAAGACCACGAGACCGCACCGGAACACGCGGCGCCGCCCGAAGCGGTCCGCCAGCGCTCCGGCGGCGATGAGCAGGCTCGCCAGGACGACGGTGTAGGCGTCCACCACCCACTCCAGGCTGCGGGTGTCCGCGCCCAAGCCTTGTCCGATCACGGGCAGGCCGACGTTGACGATGGTGGTGTCGAGGCCGACGAGGAACATGCTCAGCGCACAGACGGCGAGCACCGTCCAACGCCGGCGCGCACTCAGCACGGGTTGGGCTGACAGGGATGTCGTGGTCACGGGCCCGCCTTCTGTCCGGGGACTACTGTCCGGGATTTCGTCCCGGGTTGCCGTCCGGGACCGCCTTGCGGCCCATGCTCGGATCCGGTGCCGGATCGGCCCAGAAATGTTGCTGATACCGCAACACCCCTACGGCGTCGCGGTCGAGGGCGTGGTCGGGGGGCGAGGGCGACGGCGTTGTCAGTGGGGCGGTGCATGATCGGACCATGACTCACAGCACAGCCGACGCGCTGCACTTTCTCGCCCGCGAGCACCTCCCCCACGACATCGCCGAGCGGTGGATCGGGCTGATGCGCCCCGGCCTGCGTCTGGAGCGGGCCGTGGCTGCGGACACGGACGAAGGCACAGGCGGAGGCACGGACGGGGGTACGGCGGTCCGTACGGTCGTCGGACGCCTCGGTGGACTGCCTGAACTGCCGGAGAGCGAGCGGTGGCCCGAGTGGGAGGGGCACGGCCCGCTCTCCATCGTCGCCTCGCTCGACTGCGGGGCCCTGCCCTCCGCCGCGCTCGACATAGACCTGCCCACCGAGGGCACTCTGGTCTTCTTCTACTTCGACGGGCAGTTGGACGACGGCGTCGCGGTGGTGGCGCCCGACGAGCCGGAGAGCTGGGCGGGGGCGCGTGTGCTGTACGTACCGGCGGGGGTTCCGGTCGCCGAGCGGGCGGCGCCGGAGGGGATCGAGCCGTATCCGGAGGTGCCGCTGAGCGCGCGCGTGGAGACGACGGCGCCGTACCTCTGGCACCCGGTGGTCTATCGCGAGTTCGGGCCGATGGACGACGACCATCCGGTGTGGGGCGAGGGCTTCCAGGACGCCATGTGGGACCACTCCGAGGGCACGGAGCACCGGGTCGGCGGCCATGCCGACCCGGTGCAGGACGAGGTGGAGGCGGAGGTCGCCCGCGGCGCCCTGGGGAGCCCGCCGTGGGACGACCCCCGCATCAAGGAGGAGGCATTGCGCTGGACGCTGCTCGCGCAGTTCGACTCGGACGACGATGCCGACATGATGTGGGGCGACTGTGGCGTCCTGTACTGGCTCATACGCCCGGAGGATCTGGCCGAGCGCCACTTCGACCGCGCGATGTTCACCTGGCAGTGCGGCTGACGTGAGCCTGGCGTCCCGGTAGGCGCGAGAACGCGTGTGCCTGGATTTCGCTGCTGAAACTGATGTGGCGGCAAGCGCGGCGCGCGGCTAGCTCTGTTCGGCGGCCGCGGCGGAGAACTCGACGGCGACGTCGTACAGGCCGGGGCTGGACGTGATCCGCGTCTGCGGGTCGTCCTGCGCGGCTCGGGTGCGGGCGCGGAACTCAGGGTCCGCGGTGGCCGCCTCCCATGCCTCCCGGCTCTCCCAGTGGGAGACGTTGACGAGCTGGAACCGGGTGTCCGAAGAACGGGCCCGGTGCAGGCGGGAGTCGACGAATCCAGGCCTGGTGCTCACGAGCGCGGCGCGCTGCTCCCACTGGGCGATGAACGCATCGAGGTGCTCGGCGGATGGTCTGGGCCATTGGCCCCGCCCCGTCCCAGACTGGGCGGATGTTCGAGCGACGGACCACCCCATGACCGCGGCCCGCACTCCGGACCTCCCGCTGCACCGGCTGGAGGTTCCGCTGCCGCACCTGATGCCCTTCGCCATCGGTTCCTTCGATTCCATCGGCCCGCTGTCCAGGGCCGGATTCCCCCACCGGCACTCCTTCTACGAGATCGTCCATGTGACCGGCGGCCGGGGCGCGCATGTGCTCGATCTCGTGCACTGGCCGCTCGAGCCACCGCATTTATGTGTCATCACCCCTGGCCAGGTGCACTACTGGAAGGACGCGGACGGCCTGACCGGCGATGTCGTGCTCTTCAACGAGGACTTCCTTCTCTCCCACCCCGAGGACGCGGGGGCGCTGCGCCTGCTCGCCGGCCGGCCGTGGCTGCGGCTCACGGGCGAGAACGCCGACATCGCCGGGCTGTTCACCGAGATGCGCCGCGAGTACGGCGCCCTGCGCGAGGGGTACGCCGGTGTGCTCCGGGCCTATCTGCACATCCTGGTCGTACGGGCGCTGCGCGCCTCCGAGCCAGGGTCCTGCCCGGCCGCCGGGCGCGCCGCCGAGCTGGCCGCTTCCTTCACCCGGCTGATCGCGCGGCCGGACGCCGAGCTGCGTTCCGTACCGGAGTACGCCCAGAAGCTCGGGGTCTCCGCGGGGCATCTGCATGCCCTGGTGAAGCAGGCCACCGGTCACACCCCCGGCCGGCTGATCCGCCAGCAGCAGACCCTGGAGGCCAAACGGCTCCTCGCCGCGACCGGTCTGACGGTCCGACAGGTCGCCCGGCAGACCGGCTTCGAGGACCCCTCCTACTTCAGCCGCTTCTTCCGGCGTGAGACCGGTCTCACCCCGAAGGAGTTCCGGGCCGGAGTCGGAGGAAAACACCACGATCCCCGGATCGCGTCCCTCGCGGGCGCCACGGAGGGCCCGTAGGTTGGCTCGCGCGGTGCCGGGCCGAGCGGACAGCTGACGACCCTCCTCGCCGTGACCGCTCCGTCCCCCCATGGTCCGGCACCGTCCCATACTCCCGTGCACCCCGTGATGTGAAGGAGCCCGCGCATGCCCGCCCCCCACGACCACGAGGCCGAGACCGCGGCCGTCCCCGCCGGAACCCCCGAGGCCGCCCCGCCCGCCGGCGCGCGTCCGGTCAGCCGGAAGAGCCTGCTCAGAGCCGCCGCGGCGGTCGGCGCCGTGCCGCTCCTCGCGTGCACCGGAGTCGCACTCGCCCGTGAGCACACCGGTGGCGCCGCGACCGGCCTGGAACCGACCCCGGCCTGTGACGACGGCGACGACCCGACCGTCCCGCAGACGGAGGGGCCGTACTTCAAGCCCAACTCCCCGCACCGCACGTCCCTCGTGAACGCCGGCACCCCGGGCATCAGGCTGACCGTCAGCGGATACGTCTTCGGCCGTGCCTGCCTGCCCATCGCGGGCGCCCTGCTCGACTTCTGGCAGGCGGACGTCAACGGCGCCTACGACAACACGGGATACGCCTTCCGCGGCCATCAGTTCACCGACGCCCGGGGCGCCTTCCGGCTGTCCACGATCGTCCCCGGGCTCTATCCGGGACGCACCCGGCACATCCACGTCAAGGTCCAGGCCCCCAACCGGCCCGTGCTCACCACCCAGCTGTACTTCCCGGACGAGCCGCGCAACAACACCGACGCGATCTTCGACGCGCGTCTGCTGATGAACGTCCGGGAGGTCGGCCCTTCACGCGAGGGGACCTTCGACTTCGTCCTGGACGTGCCGCAGTCGCCCTCCCCCACCCCGACGACCGCGCCGCCCGCGGGCACCTGGGCGGCGGGCCGCGCCTATCGCGCCGGAGACGGGGTCACGTACGGCGGTGCGGCGTACGTGTGCCTGCAGGCGCACACGTCGGTCACCGGCTGGGAACCGCCCCGCGTGCCTGCGCTCTGGCGGGCGGCGTAGGGGGAAGCTCGTCGGATCGCCTGGTCACGGCCTGCTGTCGGGGCCGGCCAGGTGGAGGAAGCGGTCGGAGAGGGCGTGCAGCCACCGGGCGCGTTCCGTGGCGATCTCCTTGAGCCGGGCGTGATCGCTGCGGGCGACGAGGTGGCCCATGTAGCGCTCGTTGAACCCGGCATACTCCTGGTGCAGGGTGCGCAGTGCCTGGGCCACCCTGCGCTCGGGGGCGCCGACCAGCCGGGCGAGCGGGGCGGTGTACTGCTTCCAGCGTCCTTCGACGGCCTGGCGGAGCAGACCGTCGAGTTCACCGGCCCGGCCGATGATGCGCAGCAGCTCCTCCGCCTCGATGCCCAGCGCGTCCGCGAGGAGCAGGGTCTGCCGGTCGGTTCCCCTCCATTGGTGGTCGTTCTCGGCGCGCGCGTAGTCGTGTACGTCCATGCCGATGCGCAGGGCCAGCCGTTCGGCGGTGAACTGCCGGGCCAGGCGGTGCTCCCGCAGCGATCTGGGCTGGAGCGCCATCAGTACGGGGACGGGACACCACAACGCGTCGGCCAAGGCGAAGAGTTCGGCCTCCGAGGGCGTCACCGTGCCCGCCTCCCAGGCCAGGACGGCCTCGGGCGGGCGGCGTACCCCCAGTTGTGCCATCGAGGCGACGACTTGCTCGGGGATCAGGCCGATGCGGAGGCGGGCGGCCCGGGCCTGGGTGGGAGAGAACGGTGGGTGGGACACGTACGGATCACCTCGGTGGGTGGCCCCGCGGAGCGCCGGCTCGGCGGGGCGGGCGGGTCAGCGGGCCGTGGCGGTCTGCGGGCCCCTGCCGTCGTCGTAGTCGGCGAGACCGTCCCAGTCGATGTCCTCCCGTTTCCGTCGGCTCTCGAAGGCGTGGAAGAAGAGGTTCAGGAGCACGGCGGTCAGGGTGCCGAGGGTGATCCCGCTGCCCAGGACGGCCCGGACTTCGGTCGGCATGCGTTCGAAGAACGGCGCGACGGCGGTCGGCAGCATGGCCGCGCCGAGACTGACGGCCAGGATGAGGGCGTTGCGTTCCTCCCTCAGGTCGACCTTGGCGAGGATCTGGATGCCGACGGTGGTCACCATGCCGAACATGGCGACGGCCGCTGCGCCGAGCACAGGATGGGGTACGGAGGCCACCACGGCGCCGGCCTTAGGCACCAGGCCGAGCAGGATCATGAAGACTCCGGCCGCGACGACGACGAACCGGCTGGTGACCCGGGAGATCCGGACCAGGCCGATGTTCTCCGCGAACGCCACGTACGGGAAGGAGTTGAGGACTCCGCCGAGGACGGTGGCGACGCCGTCGGCGCGCAGGGCCCGGCTGACCGTGTCTCCGTCGACCTTCCGGCCGGTGATCTCGCCCATCGCGTACACGTCCCCGGTGGTCTCCACCATGGTGATGAGCATGACGACGACCATCGCCAGCATGGGGAAGAGGGAGAAGGTGGGCAGGCCGTAGTGGAAGGGGGTGCTGACGCCGAGCCAGTCGGCCTGGTCGACCGCGCCGAGGTCGGCGTCGCCGAGCAGCCAGGCGACGGCCGTTCCTCCCACGAGCCCGAGCAGGACGGCGATGCTGCGCAGGAACGGCCCGCCGAAGCGCACGACGAGCAGGATGAAGAGGAGCGTGCCGCCGGCGTAGGCGAGGTTGGCCGGGTCGCCGTAGCCGGGCCCGCCGATGAGGGTCGAACCGCCGCCGACGTCCTGGAGGGCCACCGGTATGAGGACGATGCCGATGACGGTCAGGAGGGTGCCGGTGACGATCGGCGGGAAGTAGACGGCCAGCCGCCCGGCGAACGGGGCGAAGAGGAAGGCCGCGACACCGCCGGTGATGACGGCGCCGTAGACCACCAGCAGTCCCGCGGTGCCGCCTCCCGCGCCCTGGCCGATGGCGATCATCGGGGAGACGGCGGTGAAGGTGGCGCCCTGCACGAGCGGCAGCCGGGATCCGATCCGCCAGAAGCCCCACGCCTGGATGATGGTGGCGATTCCGGCGGTGACCAGGTCGGCGTTGATGAGGTAGATGAGCTCCTCACGCGAGAGACCGAGGCTGCTGCCGAGGATCACCGGTACGAGCACGGCGCCGGCGTAGAAGGCCAGGACGTGCTGGAATCCGTAGAGCGAGAGCTTGGGGAGCGGGAGGACCTCGTCCACCGGATGCGGGGTGGCTGGGGTTCGTCGGCGCGAGGCCAGTGGTGCCATCTCTGCCTTGCCTTGAGGTAGGTGAATGAGAGGGAGCGCGACGCCGGGGTCGCGGGGAAAGAGCCTCGAAGGGGGCATCCGGGCGGCCGCGCGGATCAGGCGGTTCACCGGGGCTGGCGGCACGGGGTTACCGGTGCGCGGCCAGGCATCCAGACAGGGAGGCGGGAGGGCACCGGGGAGAACGGCCCGGGCCGGACACAGATCCTTACGGAAGGGCAGGGCGTAGCGCAAGGTGACGGACCGTGTTTTTTGAAGGAAAACCCCACGGTAACTTACGAATCAATGGCTCTGGCAGGCATCAAGTGCGGATTTCGTTGACTGTTCGGGCGAGGGGGTTCTCCGCGGGACAGTCGTGCGTGAGCGACACCAGGCCCCCGGGATTGGACGGACGGCTCGCCCGTAGTCTTCCGACATGATCACGAAGCGAACGGCGTACGTCGCCCTCCTGTCGCTCGCCCTCCTCGCGGGCACGGCCGGCTGCGGATCAGACACCGGCGGTCCCGACGCCAAGCCGGCCCCGCCAGGCGGCCCCGCCCCGACGTCGTCGCGGCCGTCGGGGCCTTCCGACGCGCCCTCCGCCGACGCGCCGTCGGCTGCCGCCTCCCCTTCCGCCGCTCCCTCCGCCGCCCCGGACGACCTGGCGAAGCCCGCAGACAACCCTCGCGCCGCCGCGCGTAACTTCGCCCGTGCGCTGGCGAGCGGCGATGCCGGCCTGGCCTGCGGGCTGGCCTCCCCCACCCTCCGCGCGAGGGTTCCTGGCGGGTCCTGCCCCGAGGCCCTGTCCGAACTCGCCACGGACAGCCGGTACGTCTTCACTCAGAAGAGTTGCGTCGAAGAGCTGCGGAACTACGAAATCTCCACGGACGCCCAGGACACGCCTGGGACGGCCCGCGTCAACATCCACTGCCCGCAGGGGTACACGTGGGTCCGGGCCGAGCAGTACGGCACGATCTGGCGCGTCATCGAGCTCAACGCCCCCTGACGGCGGCCGGGTCGGTTTCGAATCCCAGATCCCTGACGGAACCTCCGTCTCAGGCTCGGCGTTTCGGCCATGCGGGGTCCCGGAGCGCACTCAGGAACGCCAAGGGTCGGTGCACCCCGCATGGTCCGTTCGCCGCGCCGTCACGCGGTACGGGCCACGTCCGAAACACGTGTGTTCGATATTCCGCTCCCCTTCGTTGAGCCGGGCAACAGCGACCGCCCACGCAGCCTTCCAGGGGGATCAGTTGACATCGACAGACACCCACAGCCCGCAGCAGACGGACACCACTCCCCCGCCACCCCCACCGGCCGAGATCAAGTACAGCGGGCAGTACTCGGTCAATCCGCTGGGTGCGGTCTCCTTCTGGAAACTGTGCGCCCAGATCCCGTCGGTCCTGCGCCACATCACCCGGATGTCCTGGGAGACCGACCGCCGGGCCGTTCAGCTGCTGCTGGCGTGTCAGGTGGTGACGGGGGTTGCCGCCGCGGTCCTGCTCGCCGCGACCGCGCGGGCGATGGGGCCGATCCTCGGCGCGGGCGCGGTCGTCGATCGCCTCCGCGAGGCCCTGCCGGCCCTTCTGGTCATGGCCGGCGCGGCCGCGCTCACGCGTGGTGCGGGCGCGGTGGCCATGTACGCGGAGCGGCGGATCACGCCGACGCTCACCACCGGTACCGACACCGCCCTGGTCGCGGCGGTCTGCCGGGTCGAGGCGGCCGCCTACGCGGTGGACGGGTTCGCCGACCGGCAGGAGGCCGCGGAGATGGGCGTGCTGCGCACCCATGTCATGGTGGCCGACGCGCAGCGCTTCATGTCCGCGCTGATTCGCATGATCACGGCCGGCGGCGTCCTGTCCGTACTGAACATCCTGATGCTTCCGCTGCTCCTACTCGCCGTGCTGCCGGCCGGGATCGGCGCCGTCCTGACCGCCCGTGTCGACTACGAGATCCACTACGCCAACGTCGCCGACCGCAACATCCGCGGCATGATGCGCTGGTGGTCGACGACGCCCAGGTTCGCCGACGAGGCCCGCGCCAACGGCATGACGGACTACCTGCTGTTCTGGTACCGCTCCCTGTCCGAGCGGTGCGACCGGCGCACCCTGGCGGCGGCGCCGCGGACCCTGCGCATCGCGCTCGTCTCCGCCGTCGCGGGAGGGTTCTTCCTGGTCGCCACCTGGGGCGCCCTGGCGTGGCTCGCCGTGACGGGCAGGGTCGCCCTCGCGATCGCCGCGACCGCGGTCGTCGCGGTGCAGACGACGCTGGCGGCCCTGTCGCAGGTGGTCGTCAACGGCGCCGCCGTGTTCCACACCAGTCTCTACCTCGGCGACATGCAGACGTTCCTCGCCGACGCGGCGGACCGGGCCCCCAAGCGCGGCGACGTCGCCATCGGCGCGCCGGTGGAGGAGATCCGGCTGGACGAGGTCGTCTACCGCTACCCGGGCAAGGACAAGGCGGCCGTCGACGGTGTCTCACTGACCCTGCGGCGCGGGGAGATCGTCGCCGTCGTCGGTGTCAACGGATCCGGGAAGTCCACGCTGACCCGTCTGATCACCGGTATCTACCTGGCCGACAAGGGCTGCGTCTCCTGGAACGGCACCGACCTCGCCGACGTCGCCCCCGCGACGGTCTGGAGCCGGACCGGCCTCGTGCCGCAGATCTTCGCGCAGTGGCCGCTACGGGTCCGGGAGAACGTGACCTTGGGCCAGCCACGGACCCACGACGACGCGGCCGTGTGGGAGGCCGTCGACGCGGTCGGCATGCGCGAGGCGATCGAGGACCTCCCCTCCGGCCTCGACACCCTCCTGGCCCGCGAGACGTTCGGCGGCGCGGAGCTCTCCGGCGGGCAGTGGCAGCGCCTGGCCTGCTCCAGGGCCCTGTACCGGCGTCCGTCTCTGCTGATCCTGGACGAACCCACCTCGCAGATGGACCCACGCGGTGAGCACCAGATCTTTGAGGAGATCAAGGCGATCTCCGGCGACCGCATCACCATCGTGATCACGCACCGCCTGGAGAACACGAGAATCGCGGACCACATCGTGGTCATGGACCACGGTCGCATCACCGAACAGGGCCGCTACGACGACCTGGTCCACGCCGGCGGCACCTTCGCCGAACTCCTCCGCCTCTCCCAGGACCGCTGACCGCCGGGCCGGGCCCTGCCGCCGCCTTCCCTAGCGCTTCGCCGACGGAAGACTGCCGGCGGGGTCTCCGGCGCTGTCGTAGGCGTGGCGGGCCCGGTCGACCTTCGGCAGGTTGTCGGTCGCCCATTCGGTGAGGTGGGCGAAGAGCGGGGCAAGGCTGCGGCCGAGTTCGCTGATCTCGTACTCGACCCTTGGAGGGACCTCCGCGTGGTACGTACGGACGACCAGCCCGTCGCGTTCCAGCTGCCTGAGGCGCTGGGTCAGCACCTTCGGAGTGATACGGGCGATCCGGCGCTCCAGCTCCACGAAGCGTTGCCGGCCATGGGTGTTGAGGGTCCACAGGATCGGCGTCGTCCAGCGGCTGAAGACGATGTCGACGACCGGAGCGATCGGACAGGCGCGCTCTGGGTCGCCATCGGGCGACGCCGTCCAGGTGGCGTTGTCAGGCATGCGCATCCCTTCGGCATAGTCACTTTCCTGTAGGTACCTACTATACCCGCGGTGTTAGCGTCGCCACGTCGCCCGGAGAGCACTCCGGCTTCCGTAACAACCCGCATATGTAAGGGAGTTGACCATGATCGCAGTGACGGGGGCGACCGGGAACGTCGGCCGGTCGCTTGTACAGGTCCTCACGGCCGCCGGTGAGAAGGTGTCCGCGACATCCAGGGGAATCACAGCCGCGGACGTACCGGGAGGCGTGCCGCACCAGAGGGCCGACCTGACCCGACCAGAAAGCCTTCGGCCGGTGTTCGAGGGCGCCGAGGCGCTGTTCCTGCAGAGCGGTGGCGCCGCCGCGTATCTGCTGAGCCCCGGGGACATCCTCGACGTGGCCAAGGCCGGCGGCGTCCGGCGGGTCGTTCTCCTCTCCTCCCAAGGGGTCGCGACCCGGCCACGCTCGGCCTCGCACGGGGCCACGGCACGCGCCATCGAGGACGCCGTACGGCAGTCGGGCATGGAGTGGACGATCCTGCGGCCTGGCGGCTTCAACTCCAACGCCTACGCCTGGGCCGAGTCGGTCCGTACCCGGCGGGAGATCGCCGCGCCGTTCGCCGGTATCGGCCTGCCGACCGTGGACCCGGACGACATCGCCGAGGTCGCCGCCGTGACCCTGCGAGAAGACGCTCACGCCGGGCAGATCTACGAGCTGACCGGCCCGGTCCTCACTACGCCCCGCGAGCGGGCCGAGTCGCTCGCCGAGGCGCTCGGGGAGCCTGTCCGGTTCATCGAGCAGACCGTCGAGGAGGCCCGTGCGCAGATGCTGCGGTTCATGCCCGAGCCCGTGGTCGAGACCACTCTGAGCATCCTCGGTGAGCCGACCGCCGCCGAGCAGCGGATCAGTCCCGACATCCAGGGCGTCCTCGGCCGGGCGCCCCGTACCTTCGCCGAGTGGGCTCAGCGTCACATCGCCGCATTCCGGTAGCGGTCTGCCGGGATCCGTCCCCGCGCAGTGTCCTTGGGGCGCGGCCACGGTGCGAAACTCGGCCGTTGTCGCGCAACGGGGGGCTTGTCGTGCTGGTTTGGTTCGTGCGGACGGTGGGCGTGGTCGCCTTCGTGGGGGTGTCGTCGCTGAGCCTGTGGGTCGCGGGGCTGCCGGCGGGCCGCGCTGCCGACACCCGGGAATGCGTGACGGCAACGGTGGCGAACTCGTACCGGAGGTAGGAGTGCCGGATGAGCTCGCGGGACGTTTCCATCGCGCTCATGACGTACATCGACGCGTCGCGGGGCAGGACCAGGCGGGCCACCGAAGCGTCCATGCCCGCGTAGTCGAGAACGATGTCGCGGGCACGCGGGTCTGGTACTGGCAGAGGGAGCGGGGCGGGCAACGGCGGCTTGGGGTTCACCGGTGCAGTCTTGTCATCTGAAGGCGCTCGGTGCCAACGGATTTGCTCGGCGGTCGGCGGTCCGGTGCCGCCGCACGTCACAACTGGCCCGGTCCGACCTCAAAGAACAAGCTGAGCAGGGTATTTGTGGAGGTCGAGTGGACGGACCTAACTGCCGATTGTGATCACACCAGTGGTATTCATGCAGCATGGTGACCGACATAGCAGCCTCTGAACTGCCCTTCGACGCCGTCTTGTGTGACCTCGATGGGGTGATCCGCTTCTATGACACCGCCGAGGTGACGCGCCTAGAGGCGGCAGCGGGCCTGCCGGAGGGCATCACGGCCGCCATTGGATACGCGCCGGAGAACGACCTGCCGCTGTTGCTCGGACAGATCACCAGGGATAAGTGGGCGCAGTCGATCGTGCGGGGCCTCGGAGCTCATGCGTCGTCGAGTGACGCTCATGCACTGGCCAAGGCGTTCACCGAAGCTGACTTTTGGGCTGATGAAGCGGTCGTGAGCCTTCTCCGTCGGGTCCGGAATCATTGCCCAGTCGTCCTTGTCACGAACGCGACGGTGTGGCTCGACGACGACCTATCGGCGCTCGGGCTGACTGACCTCGCGGACAGCGTGATCAACAGTTCGCTCGTCGGTGTTGAGCTGCCCCGAGTTTCGTAGAGTCCGATCTTGATTGGTTCAGGCGGACAGCGGGGTTTGCTCCTGGCTGCGCCAG
>NZ_BMQQ01000017.1:63391-154936 GCF_014648195.1 Streptomyces purpureus | reverse complement strand
CCCCAGCCGAGCGCCTGCGTGATCTACTGACGACCACGTAGGCCATCAGGTGTTGCGAGGACCCCAAGAATCCGCCCTCACCGGCCGAGGGGGCGCCGTTTCCCGTGCACCTGAGGTTGCCGCCCAGAAGTCGGCTACCCCGAGCGCTGACGGTTCGTCACTGAGCCCCGGGGCGTACCAGACCGCTCTCGTATGCGTACACCGCCGCCTGCACCCGGTCCCGCAGACCGAGCTTGGTCAGCACATGGCCCACATGCGTCTTGACCGTCGTCTCGCTCACGAACAGATCCGCCGCGATCTCCGCGTTCGACAGCCCCCGCGCCACCAGTTTGAGCACCTCGACCTCACGCTCGGTCAGGGTGCTCAGTGCGTGCGGCACCGGCTCCTCGCCGGACGGCAGATGGTCCGCGTACTTGTCCAGAAGCCGACGGGTGATGCTGGGCGCCAGCATCGCCTCGCCCGCCGCGACCACCCGGATCGCCTGCACCAGCTCGTTCGCCGGCGCGTCCTTCAGCAGGAAGCCGCTCGCCCCGGCCCGCAGCGCCTCCACCACGTACTCGTCCAGGTCGAACGTGGTCAGCACCAGTACCTTCGCCGGACCGTCCCGGCCGGGACCGGTGATCTGACGGGTCGCCTCGACCCCGTCCATCCGCGGCATCCGGATGTCCATCAGCACCACATCGGGCTGCAGCGCCCGCACCTGATCGAGAGCCTGGAGGCCGTCCCCGGCCTCGCCGACGACCGCGATGTCCGCCTCCGCCTCCAGAATCATCCGGAAGCCGGTGCGCAGCAGCGGCTGGTCGTCGACCAATAGGACGCGGATGGCCACGTGATCTCCTTAGCTAGACCGCCCCTATTGTGCCTTCGGCCGACGTGCCATGGTCGCGCAGGGCGGCCGGGTGGGCGACGAACCGCCCACCGGGCCCACGCCGTCGTCACCCGGCCGGGTCCGCGGGCCGCGGCGGCACCACGGGCAGCGGATACACCGGAGGCGTCCCGCCGAACTCCGGGCACACCGACCGGTGGTCGCACCACCCGCACAGCTTCGTCGGCCGCGGACGCCAGTCACCCGTCTCGGTCGCCTGCCGGATCGCCTCCCACAGCGCCAGCAGCTTGCGCTCCACCCGGTGCAGATCCGCCTCCACCGGGTCGTACGTCAGCACATCCCCACTCCCCAGATACACCAGCTGCAACCGCCGCGGCAGCACGCCCTTCAGCCGCCGGATCACCAGCGCGTAGAACGTCATCTGGAACAGCGCGCCCTCGCTGTACTCCGGCCGGGGCGCCTTGCCCGTCTTGTAGTCGACGATCCGCACCTCACCCGTCGGCGCCACGTCGATCCGGTCGATCACCCCCCGCAGCCGCAGACCCGACTCCAGCTCCGTCTCCACGAACATCTCCCGCTCGGCGGGCTCCAGACGGGTCGGGTCCTCCAGCGTGAACCACCGCTCGACCAGCTGCTCCGCCTCGGACAGCCACTGCCCGAGCCGCTCGCCCTCCGTATCCCCCTCGAACAGCTCCGACAGCTCGGGACGCGCCAGCAGCAGCCGGTCCCACTGCGCGGGGATCAGCGACTTCGCCCGCGGAGCCGTGCGCTCCACCGCCGGATGGTCGAAGAGACGCTCCAGCACCGCGTGGACCAGCGTGCCCCGGGTCGCCGCCTCGCTCGGCTTCTCCGGCAGCTTGTCGATCACCCGGAACCGGTACAGCAGCGGGCACTGCATGAAGTCGCTCGCCCGCGACGGCGACAGCGACGCGGGCGGCGACGCCGGGGAGGCGGCGGGGGACTCGGCGGCGGTCTCGGAGGGGGGCTCGACGGGCGGCGAAGCGGCCTCCGAGGTGGTCGGCTCGGCGTCCGTCGGCGGCTGCTGGCTCGTACTCATGACTCAGACCCTACGACCCGCCACTGACAGCGAGCGGAATACCATCGACTCAAGACCCCCACGCACTGCATGATCGAGGCAGACACCCGCCCGTACCGTGACAGACACCACAGCACACGGGCCGGTCGCAGGACGCTCGGCAACGAAGGGAACCCGTGAACCAGGACGACGAGAGCGGCAACAGCACGAGGCCGCGGTCCGACACGGCGGGACCGAACCCCGGCAGCGGCACCCCGCCGCGCTCCGAGGAACCCGGCGGCGGCATCCTCATGGGCCGCCCCTTCGGCGTGCCCGTCTACGTCGCCCCCAGCTGGTTCCTGGTCGCCGCCCTCATCACCTGGGTCTTCGGCGGCCAGCTCGACCGCATCCTGCCGGAGCTGGGCAACGCCCGCTACCTGGTCTCCCTCTTCTTCGCCGTCGCCTTCTACGCCTCCGTACTGGTCCACGAGCTGGCCCACACCGTCGCCGCGCTCCGCTTCAAACTGCCGGTGCGCCGCATCCAGCTCCAGTTCTTCGGCGGAGTCTCCGAGATCGAGAAGGAGTCCGAGACCCCCGGCCGCGAGTTCGTCCTCGCCTTCGTCGGCCCCCTGCTCTCGCTCGTCCTCGCAGGCGTCTTCTACCTCGGCATGAGCGCCGTCCAGCCCGGCACCGTCCCCGGTGTCCTGCTCGCCGGCCTGATGATCTCCAACCTGATCGTCGCCGTCTTCAACCTGCTCCCCGGGCTGCCCCTCGACGGCGGCCGGATGCTCCGCGCCATCGTCTGGAAGATCACCGGCAAGCCGATGAGCGGCACCGTCGCCGCCGCCTGGGTCGGCCGCGCCCTGGCCGTCGCCGTCCTGGTCGGCCTGCCCCTGCTCACCCACACCGGCGCCCTCGGCAACGCCACCGAAGACATCAGCGGCATGGACACGGTCATGGACGCGCTCCTCGCCGCCATCCTCGCCGCGATCATCTGGACCGGCGCCGGCAACAGCCTGCGCATGGCCCGGCTGCGCGAACACCTCCCCGAGCTGCGCGCCCGTACGCTCACCCGCCGCGCCGTCCCCGTCGAATCCGCAACCCCGCTCTCCGAGGCCCTTCGTCGCGCCAACGAGGCCGGGGCCCGCGCCCTCGTCGTCGTCGACGGCCAGGGCGCCCCCACGGCCCTGGTCCGCGAAACCGCCATCGTCGGCGTCCCCCAGCACCGCCGCCCCTGGGTCGCCGTCAGCGGCCTCGCCCAGGACCTCACCGACGGCATGCGCATCCCCGCGGAGCTGGCCGGCGAGGCCCTGCTCGACCGGCTGCGCGCCACCCCGGCCACCGAGTACCTCGTCATCGAGGAAACCGGCGAGATCTACGGCGTCCTGTCCGCCGCGGACGTCGAGCGGGCATTCGTACGGGCCATGGCACGACCCACCACATAGCTGCCGGTAGGCTGGTCACATGTCCGAACCGACCGGTGCCGCCCGCCGTCGCGGGCCCTTCAAGGTCGGGGACCAGGTCCAGCTCACCGACCCCAAGGGACGCCACTACACGTTCACGCTCGAGGCCGGAAAGAACTTCCACACCCACAAGGGTTCTTTCCCGCACGACGAGCTGATCGGTGCTCCCGAGGGCAGTGTTGTCCGTACCACGGGAAACGTCGCCTACCTCGCGCTGCGCCCCCTGCTCCCCGACTACGTCCTGTCCATGCCCCGCGGCGCAGCCGTGGTCTACCCCAAGGACGCGGGGCAGATCCTGGCCTTCGCCGACATCTTCCCCGGCGCGCGCGTCGTGGAGGCGGGAGTGGGCTCCGGCTCGCTCAGCAGCTTCCTGCTCCGCGCGATCGGCGACAGCGGCATGCTCCACTCCTACGAGCGCCGCGAGGACTTCGCCGAGATCGCCAAGGGCAATGTCGAGCGCTACTTCGGCGGCCCGCACCCGGCGTGGCAGCTCACCGTCGGCGACCTCCAGGACAACCTGTCCGACACCGACGTCGACCGCGTCATCCTGGACATGCTCGCCCCCTGGGAGTGCCTGGAGGCCGTCTCCAAGGCGCTCGTCCCCGGCGGCATCCTCTGCTGCTACGTGGCCACCACCACCCAGCTCGCGCGGACCGTGGAGTCCATCCGCGAGTTCGGCTGCTACGCCGAGCCGCAGCCGTGGGAGTCGATGATCCGCAACTGGCACGTCGAGGGCCTTGCCGTCCGCCCCGACCACCGGATGATCGGACACACCGGCTTCCTCGTCACCGCCCGCCGTCTCGCGGACGGTGTGGAGCCCCCGATGCGCCGCCGCCGTCCGGCCAAGGGCGCCTACGGCGAGGACTACGAGGGTCCCAACAAGGGCTGACCCCCTCACAACGCGAGCGTGCCGCCGCCGAGTTCCCGCCGACCACGGGAGAACTCGACGGCGGCACCTTCACGTTCACCGGGTCCGACCCCGCCTGTTCCGCCCACCTGTGACGTATGGCACGATGCTGGCCACCCCACCGCACCACCACGCCACAGGAGACATCCCGCGTGCAGCCCGCAGTCCTTCCGGACCTCGCGCACACCCACACCCGCCCGGTGCACTGGCTCGCCACAGCCGCGGCGATGGCCGCGGTCGTTGCGGGCGCCCATCTGCTCCGGCCGGACGCGGCCACGGCCTCGTCCACGCCTCCCGCGGTCGCCGCCGCCTCCGCCGCCGTACCGGCCCCGGACCCGGCCGCCGTGACCTTCCCCCTGGAGTGCAGGGGAGCGCCGAGCGTGGTGGCGAGCAAGGCGTCCGGAGACCTCGACGGGGACGGCCGGCCGGAGACCGTCGCGGTGGTCCACTGCGACGCCGGCTCCGGAGCGCCCCCGCACGGCGTCTACGTGCTGACCCACGGGCGGCAGAGCCCCGCGCGCGTGGTGGCCACCCTGATCGAACCGGGGGACCGGAAGAACGTGACCGGTCTCGCCGTACGTGACCGGGCGGTGACCGCGACCCTGCTCGGCTACTCGTCGCCGGACGTGCCGAGCTGCTGCCCGGACCGCCGGGAGCGGGTCAAGTGGCAGTGGAAGGGCGGGAAGTTCATCAGGACCACCCAGGCCGAAGCGCGGAGTGTGTGATCCGTCACTCCGCGTCGGGGCCGTAGACCTCGACCCTGTCCGAAACGCGCCTGACGTGGATGCAGTCGCCCGGGCACTCCTTGGCCGAGTCGATCACGTCCTGGAGCAGCGGCAACGGCACCGGCGTGGTGGCACCCTGGTCCTGAAGCAGCTCGTCCTCGGCGCTCTTCACATAGGCCAGACCGTCGATGTCCAGCTCGAAGACCTCGGGGGCGTACTGCGCGCAGATGCCGTCACCGGTGCACAGGTCCTGGTCGATCCAGACCTCCAGGGCGTCGCCGGCCGTCGCGGAGGGAGCCTCGTCCTGCACGGTCATATCTCCTGCCGTTTCCTGCGCCCGGTCCTGCGGTCCGGTGAAGCAAAGTGAAGTAAGTCGGTACAGCCCTGACGGGTGTTGACCACTCCGACCTTACAACCGCCCGCTTTCCGATGTTGATGGGTGGGTATTCCCCAGGCGTGAGGGAGAGCGCAAGGGTGAAGATCGGACACGCCTCGACAGTCTTTGTGATCTAGGGGTTTCAATCACCACCCACCCAGGTAGGGTCAGGAAGCGTCCAGCTCCCCTTGGAGGAGGTGAGGACCGTGGCAGCCCACGACGACGACATCAACCGCGGCATCCGGCCGGGGCGGGGGTCTGAAGACCCTGCCGGCCAGGTTGCCTATCTCGAGCAGGAAATCGCCGTCCTGCGACGCAAGCTCGCCGACTCTCCGCGTCATACGAGGATTCTCGAAGAGCGGATCGTCGAGCTGCAGACCAACCTGGCCGGCGTGTCCGCGCAGAACGAGCGGCTCGCCAACACGCTCCGCGAGGCCCGTGACCAGATCGTGGCCCTCAAGGAGGAGGTCGACCGGCTCGCGCAGCCGCCGGCCGGCTTCGGTGTCTTCCTGCAGGCCAACGAGGACGGCACCTGCGACATCTTCACCGGGGGCCGCAAGCTCCGGGTGAACGTCAGCCCCAGCGTCGAGCTCGACGAGCTCCGGCGTGGCCAGGAGGTCATGCTCAACGAAGCGCTGAACGTGGTCGAGGCCATGGAGTACGAGCGCGCCGGGGACATCGTCACCCTCAAGGAGATCCTCGAGGACGGCGAGCGCGCCCTGGTGGTCGGGCACACCGACGAGGAACGGGTGGTCAGGCTCGCCGAGCCGCTGCTGGACGCCACCATCCGCCCCGGCGACGCCCTGCTGCTCGAGCCCAGGTCCGGCTACGTCTACGAAGTGGTGCCGAAGAGCGAGGTCGAGGAACTCGTCCTCGAAGAGGTTCCGGACGTCGACTACGACAAGATCGGCGGTCTGGGCAACCAGATCGAGCTGATCCGCGACGCGGTCGAGCTCCCGTACCTCTACCCGGACCTCTTCAAGGAGCACGAACTGCGGCCGCCGAAGGGCATCCTGCTCTACGGTCCGCCGGGATGCGGCAAGACGCTGATCGCCAAGGCGGTCGCCAACTCCCTTGCCAAGAAGGTCGCCGAGGTGACCGGCCAGCCCGCGGGGAAGAGCTACTTCCTCAACATCAAGGGCCCCGAGCTCCTCAACAAGTACGTCGGTGAGACCGAGCGGCACATCCGCCTGGTCTTCCAGCGGGCCCGGGAGAAGGCGAGCGAGGGGACCCCCGTCATCGTCTTCTTCGACGAGATGGAGTCCCTCTTCCGCACCCGTGGCTCCGGTGTCAGCTCGGACGTGGAGAACACCATCGTCCCGCAGCTGCTCGCCGAGATCGACGGTGTGGAGGGCCTCGAGAACGTCATCGTCATCGGCGCCTCGAACCGCGAGGACATGATCGACCCCGCGATCCTGCGGCCCGGCCGGCTCGACGTCAAGATCAAGATCGAGCGGCCCGACGCCGAGGCCGCGAGGGACATCTTCGCGAAGTACCTCACCCCCTCCCTCCCTCTGCACGCGGACGACCTGTCCGAGCACAGCGGGTCGAAGGAGGCCGCCGCCCACGCCATGATCCAGTCGGTCGTGGAGCAGATGTACGCGGAATCCGAGGAGAACCGCTTCCTGGAGGTCACGTACGCGAACGGCGACAAGGAAGTCCTGTACTTCAAGGACTTCAATTCCGGCGCGATGATCCAGAACATCGTCGACCGGGCCAAGAAGATGGCCATCAAGGCATTCCTCGACCACAACCAGAAGGGCCTTCGCGTCTCCCACCTCCTCCAGGCTTGCGTGGACGAGTTCAAGGAGAACGAGGACCTGCCGAACACCACGAACCCGGACGACTGGGCCCGTATCTCCGGAAAGAAGGGCGAGCGGATCGTGTTCATCCGCACGCTCGTCACCGGCAAGCAGGGTGCGGACACCGGACGCTCCATCGACACGGTGGCGAACACCGGTCAGTACCTGTAAGACGCGGACCGGCTGCGGATGTCCTGGGATCCCCCCGCCCGACGGCAGGGGGTGGGCATCCGCAGCCGACTGCGTTCCGCGGTCTTCGGCCATGATTCGACGACACCGGAGCAATGACGGAATTGATCTCCCCACCAGCGCAGAGCCGCTCTAGGCTCTTCGGTACCGACGGGTCGCGCAGTGCGGGGACGGGCACCGCACACGCACCGGAGAAGCAGCGGTACTTGAGCGCCGTTCCCGAACGGGAGCGCCGCCGGGCAAGGAGGGCCGCATGACCGTACGGCGAGTAATGGGCATCGAGACGGAGTACGGCATCTCCGTCCCGGGCCATCCGAACGCCAATGCCATGCTCACCTCGTCCCAGATCGTCAACGCGTACGCGGCGGCGATGCACCGGGCGCGCCGCGCCCGCTGGGACTTCGAGGAGGAGAATCCGCTGCGGGACGCCCGCGGCTTCGACCTCGCCCGCGAGGCCGCCGACTCCAGCCAGCTCACCGACGAGGACATCGGCCTGGCCAATGTGATTCTCACGAACGGTGCCCGGCTCTACGTCGACCACGCGCACCCCGAGTACAGCGCCCCCGAGGTCACCAATCCGCGTGACGCCGTCCTCTGGGACAAGGCCGGCGAGCGGATCATGGCGGAGGCGGCCGAGCGGGCCGCCCAGCTGCCCGGGGCCCAGCCGATCCACCTCTACAAGAACAACACCGACAACAAGGGCGCCTCCTACGGGACGCACGAGAACTACCTGATGAAGCGGGAGACCCCCTTCTCGGACATCGTGCGCCACCTGACCCCGTTCTTCGTCTCGCGCCAGGTCGTCACCGGTGCCGGCCGGGTCGGCATCGGCCAGGACGGCCGGGAGCACGGCTTCCAGATCAGTCAGCGGGCGGACTATTTCGAGGTCGAGGTCGGTCTGGAGACGACCCTCAAGCGCCCCATCATCAACACCCGCGACGAGCCGCACGCGGACGCCGAGAAGTACCGCCGGCTCCACGTGATCATCGGCGACGCCAATCTCTCCGAGATCTCGACCTACCTGAAGCTCGGCACGACGGCGCTGGTGCTGTCCATGATCGAGGACGACTTCATCAACGTCGACCTGGCCGTGGACCAGCCCGTACGCACCCTGCACGAGGTCTCCCACGACCCGGAGCTCCAGCATCTGATCACGCTCCGCAGCGGCCGGACACTCACCGCTGTGCAGCTCCAGATGGAGTACTTCGAGCTCGGCCGGAAGTACGTCGAGGAGCGCTTCGGCGCGGACGCCGACGAACAGACCAAGGACATCCTGGTCCGCTGGGAGGACACCCTCAACCGGCTCGAGAACGATCCGATGAGCCTGTCCGGGGAGCTGGACTGGCTCGCCAAGCGGGAGCTCATGGAGGGCTACCGCCGCCGGGACGCCCTGGACTGGGACGCGGCCCGGCTGCACCTGGTGGACCTCCAGTACGCCGACGTACGGCCCGAGAAGGGGCTGTACAACCGTCTGGTGGCCCGCGGGAAGATGAAGCGCCTCCTGGACGAGACCGCCGTCGAGAGGGCCGAGACGAAGCCTCCGGAGGACACCAGGGCCTATTTCCGGGGCCGGTGCCTGGAGCAGTACGCCGACGACGTGGCCGCGGCCTCGTGGGACTCGGTCATCTTCGACCTGCCCGGTCGTGACTCACTGCAGCGGGTGCCCACCCTGGAGCCACTGCGGGGCACCAGGAACCACGTCAAGGAGCTGCTGGACCGCTGCCGCACGGCGGAGGAGCTGGTCCGCGTGCTCTCCGGCGGCTGAAAGGGCCTTCCAGCGGGAATCATGGGGGTGGCCCCCCGGTTCTTGAGGTAACTGCGGGGCCGATGTCAGACCCGCCTTGTAGGGTCTGATCTTGACAGACCCAACCGAGCGGGCCGATTCGAGCGGGGTGAGGGACATGGCGACCAAGGACACCGGCGGCGGACAGCAGAAGTCGACGCGTTCGACCGAGGAGGTCGAGGAGCAGGCGCAGGAAGCGCAGGCATCCGAGGACCTCAAGGAGCGGCAGGAGAAGCTCTCGGACGACGTCGACTCCGTACTCGACGAGATCGACGACGTCCTGGAGGAGAACGCGGAGGACTTCGTGCGCTCCTTCGTGCAAAAGGGCGGCGAGTAACCCCCAAAGTTCGCCGGGGGATTCCCAGTTGTCCGCCCCGGGCCGCGGCGAAAGCCGTGGGCTCCGGGGCGGATGACCGGCGGCGGTACGGGTAATGTCCGTGCACAGTACGCAAGATCGGCCCGGCCTCCGACCGGCGGGCCGCCTCTCCCATCCGGAAGGAAACGCGTGGAAGCCAACCCTCGTAGCACCGGGCGTCTGCCGGCAGCCTTCCTGACGCCGGGCTCGTCCTCGTTCCTGGACTTCCTTGGCGAGCACTCGCCCGAGCTGCTGCCGGGCCGGCGGACGCTGCCCGTCCAGGGCGCAATCGAGGCGCCGCACGGCACCACCATCGTCGCCACGACCTTCCCCGGCGGCGTGGTGCTCGCCGGTGACCGCCGGGCGACCATGGGCAACATGATCGCGCAGCGCGACATCGAGAAGGTCTTCCCGGCCGACGAGTACTCGGCCGTGGGCATCGCCGGAACCGCCGGCCTCGCCGTGGAGATGGTCAAGCTCTTCCAGCTGGAGCTGGAGCACTTCGAGAAGGTCGAAGGCACCCAGCTCTCCCTGGAGGGCAAGGCCAACCGGCTCTCCACGATGATCCGCAGCAATCTGGGCATGGCCATGCAGGGCCTCGCCGTCGTCCCGCTCTTCGCGGGCTGGGACGTGGACCGCGAGAAGGGCCGCATCTTCTCCTACGACGTGACCGGCGGCCGCTCCGAGGAGCACGGCTACGCCGCGACGGGCTCGGGCTCGATCTTCGCCCGCGGAGCCATGAAGAAGCTCTACCGCGACGATCTGACGGAACAGCAGGCGACCACCCTCGTCGTCCAGGCGCTGTACGACGCGGCCGACGACGACTCGGCGACCGGCGGCCCGGACGTGGCCCGCAGGATCTACCCCATCGTCACGGTCATCACGGACGAGGGCTTCCGCCGGCTCACCGAGGCCGAGTCCTCCGACATCGCCCGCTCGATCCTGGAACGCCGTCTCGAACAGCCGGACGGCCCGCGCGCCGCGCTGCTCTGATGTTCTCCTCCATGACAGAAAGGGACGGATAGCCGGTGTCGACGCCGTTCTATGTCTCACCCCAGCAGGCCATGGCCGACCGGGCGGAGTACGCCCGCAAGGGCATCGCCCGTGGACGCAGCCTGGTCGTGCTGCAGTACGCCGACGGCATCGTCTTCGTCGGCGAGAACCCGTCCCGCGCGCTGCACAAGTTCAGCGAGATCTACGACCGGATCGGCTTCGCGGCCGCCGGCAAGTACAACGAGTACGAGAACCTCCGCATCGGCGGCGTGCGCTACGCCGACCTGCGCGGATACACCTACGACCGCGACGACGTCACCGCCCGGGGCCTCGCCAACGTCTACGCCCAGACGCTGGGCACGATCTTCTCCAGCGCGGGGGAGAAGCCCTACGAGGTGGAGCTCGTGGTCGCCGAGGTCGGCGTCGCGCCGGAGGGCGACCAGATCTACCGGCTGCCGCACGACGGGTCGATCGTGGACGAGCACGGCTCGGTCGCGGTCGGCGGCAACGCCGAGCAGATCGGCAGCTTCCTCGACCAGCGGCACCGCGACGGCATGTCGCTCGCCGAGGCGCTGAAGCTGGCCGTGCAGGCGCTGTCCCGGGACACCAACGGCACGGAGCGGGAGATCCCCGCCGAGCGTCTGGAGGTGGCGGTCCTGGACCGCACCCGTCCCCAGCAGCGCAAGTTCAAGCGCATCGTCGGCCGCCAGCTGGCCCGGCTGCTCGAGGCGGACGGCGCCCCCTCGACCCCGACGGACGCGCCCTCCGACGAGGCCCCCGAGACCGGCGAGGACACTCCGGGGACGGCCGCGGAGTAGCCGCACCAGAGCGATTCCGGCACCGGCCCCGGGCCGCCCGCACGCCGCGGACGGCCCGGGGCCGGTGCCGTGTCCTCAGGGCGCCGGCGGGGGCCCTGAGGAGCCTCGGGGCACCAGGGTGACCGGAAGGTCCCCGGAGTGCGCCGGACGGCCCTCCAGGACGGCGAGGAGGGCCTCCATGCCCCGTTCGCCGATGCGCTCGGCGGGCAGCCGGACCGTCGTCAGCTCCGGTTCGACCGCCGTCGCCAGCGCCAGATCGTCGAACCCGGTGACCGACACGTCCTCGGGGATCCTCAGCCCCAGGCGCCGTACCGCCTTGCACGCACCCGCCGCCAGGATGTCGTCGTCGCAGATCAGGGCTGTGGGCCGGGGGCCCGGCGCGGTCAGCGCCCGCTCGGCCGCCTCCCGGGCGCCGTGCACGTCCAGCGGCGCCCGTACGGTCCGTACGGACACCCCCCGCAGCGCGTCGGCCAGCGCCGCGGCGCGTACGTCGAAGGTCCAGGACGGCACGGCCGAGGCGAGATGCGTGAAGCGGCGGTGGCCGAGCGCCAGCAGATGCGCCGTCACCTGCCGCATGCCGTCGGCGACATCGAGGTTGACCCGGGCCGCCGCCGACGGGTCGGCCGGATCGCTGTCCAGCATCACCAGCGGCAGATCGCTGCCCCGGATCGCGTCCAGCGCCTCCGCCGCCATCGACGAGGCGATGACCCCGTCCAGCGCGGCCCTGGCCGACGCGAAGGGGTCCCTGGCCGGCCCGACCCCCTCGGGGGAGGGGTAGAGCACGACGCCGAAGCCGTGCCGGGCGGCCACCGTCGCCGCGCCTGTGTACACCCGCGCGAAGAACTCGTTGGTGAGCGCCGGGACGACCAGCAGCGCGGTCCTGGTCCGGCCGAGCCGGAGATTACGGGCGGCCAGATTGGGCCGGTACCCGAGCCGCCCCGCCGCGTCCCGGACCAGGGCCGCGGTCCGCTCCGAGACCCGCCCGCGCCACTTGTCGCCGAGCACCAGCGACACCGTGGCCTGCGAGACCCCTGCGGCACGGGCGACGTCCCGGCTGGTCGGCCGGGTCCCGCCACGGGGTTCCGGGGTCTGCACACACGCCTCCGCGATCGACGGTCCCGCCCGCGCAGTGGACCGGGGGTGGACCGGCGGGCTGTCGCCATGGTACGTATGGGAGACCAGACGTTATACGTAACACCTTGGCCGGACGCCGAGGGGGGAGGAGCCGCACATGGCCACCGAGGCCAAGGGCAGCGGGGGATATCTCGACATCCTCAGGGCACCGCACGCCGCCCGGCTCCTCGCCGGGACGCTGGTGGGCCGCCTCCCCAACGCGACCGCGCCCATCGCGATCGTGCTCTTCACCCGCGCCGAAGGCGGCAGCTACAGCCTCGCCGGCGGCCTCGCCGCCGCCTACGGGGTGGCCAACGCGATCGGCCAGCCCCTGCTCGGCCGCGCCGTCGACCTGTACGGCCAGCCGCGCGTCCAGCTCCCCGCCGCCGTGGTCTCGGCCCTCGGCGCGGTCCTGCTCGCCGTCGTGGGCGTCCAGCCGCTCGCGCTCGCCTACCTCGCGGTCGTCGTCGCGGGACTGTTCACCCCGCCCCTCGAAGGGGGCCTGCGCGCCCTGTGGCCCGGCGTCCTCGGCCGGGAGGACCGGGTCCACCGGGCGTACGCGATGGACGCCATAGCCCAGGAAGTCATGTTCACCGTCGGCCCGTTGCTGGTGACCCTGCTGGTGGCGCTGCACTCGCCGGCCGCCGCCCTGCTCGTCGTCAACGCCGTCGGGGTCCTCGGCGCCCTGTCCGTGGTCCTCTCCGCGCCCTCGCGCGCGTGGCGCTCGGCCCCGCGCGAGGCCCACTGGCTGGGGGCCCTGCGCTCACCCGGGCTCCTCGCCCTGCTCGGTTCGTTCTTCTTCGTCGGCCTCGCGCTGGGCTCCATCACCGTCGCTGCCGTCGCGTACGCCGACGACCACGGCCAGGACTCCGTCTACGGCTGGCTCATGGCCGCCCTCGGCCTCGGAGCACTGGTCGGCGGAGCCCTCTACGGCGCCCGGCAGTGGGCGGGAGCGCCCGAGCGCCGACTGCGTGTCATCACCGCGCTGCTGGCCCTCGGTTATCTGCCGCTCCTGCTGACCCCCGGCGTGCCCGCCATGACGGCGCTCTCCGCCCTCGCCGGGGTGTTCCTCGCCCCCGCGCTCGCCTGCGCGTTCATCGTCGTGGACCGGCACGCCCCGCGGGGGACCGTCACCGAGGCGTTCTCCTGGCTCGTCACCACCTTCGGGGTCGGCGCCGCGGTCGGCACGGCCGCCGCCGGACCCGCCGTGGAACTCTCCGGAACCACGGCCGGTTTCGCCGTCGCCGCGGCGGGCGGAGCGGCGGCCCTGCTGGTCCTTCTCGCCACCGGGCGGGTCCTCACGGCCCCCGCCCCCACCACGCGACACGCCGAAGTCATCACGAGCTCATCGGAAAATGATCGAAACGGTGCAGTCGAACCCGGTTTCAGCTCAGGCCATCAGGCGTAATGTTCAGACATGGACCGCCGCATTTTCGGGCTGGAGAACGAGTACGGCGTCACGTGCACGTTCAGGGGACAGCGCCGACTGTCTCCTGACGAAGTGGCGCGCTACCTCTTCCGCCGTGTCGTGTCATGGGGCCGCAGCAGCAATGTCTTCCTGCGGAACGGCGCCCGCCTCTACCTCGACGTGGGATCGCATCCGGAATATGCCACACCCGAATGCGACAACGTGACCGAACTGGTCACCCACGACAAGGCCGGCGAGCGCATTCTCGAAGGCCTGCTCGTCGACGCAGAACGCCGCCTGCACGAGGAGGGAATCGCCGGCGACGTCTATCTCTTCAAGAACAACACCGACTCGGCGGGAAACTCCTACGGCTGCCACGAGAACTACCTCGTCGCCCGCCACGGAGAGTTCTCCCGGCTCGCGGACATCCTCATTCCGTTCCTGGTCACCCGTCAGCTGATCTGCGGCGCCGGAAAGGTGCTGCAGACCCCGCGCGGCGCCGTCTACTGCGTCAGCCAGCGCGCCGAGCACATCTGGGAAGGCGTCAGCTCCGCCACCACCCGCTCGCGCCCCATCATCAACACTCGTGACGAACCGCACGCCGACGCCGAGCGGTACCGCCGGCTGCACGTCATCGTCGGCGACTCGAACATGTCCGAGACGACCATGCTGCTCAAGGTCGGCGCCACCGACCTCGTCCTGCGCATGATCGAGGCGGGCACGGTCATGCGCGACCTGACGCTGGAGAACCCGATCCGGGCGATCCGCGAGGTCAGCCATGACATCACCGGACAGCGCAAGGTGCGCCTGGCCAGCGGCCGCGAGGCATCCGCCCTGGAGGTCCAGCGCGAGTACTTCGACAAGGCCGTGGACTTCGTCGACCGCCGCGGCATCCGCAGCGGCACCGTCGCCCAGGTCCTGGAGCTCTGGGGCCGCACGCTCGACGCCATCGAGGCCGAGGACCTCGACCGGATCGACACCGAGATCGACTGGGTCATGAAGTACAAGCTCATCGACCGGTACCGGGCCAAGAACAACATGACCATGTCGCATCCGCGGGTCGCCCAGATAGACCTCGCGTACCACGACATCCACCGCCGCCGGGGGCTCTACTACCTCCTCGAACGCAAGGGTCAGGCCGCCCGGATCTGCAACGACCTCAAGATCTTCGAGGGCAAGTCGGTGCCCCCGCAGACCACCAGGGCGCGGCTGCGCGGCGACTTCATCCGGCGGGCCCAGGAACAGCGCCGGGACTTCACCGTCGACTGGGTGCACCTCAAGCTCAACGACCAGGCGCAGCGGACCGTGCTGTGCAAGGACCCCTTCAGGTCGGTCGACGACCGGGTCGAAAAGCTGATCGCCGGAATGTAGGGACACCTCCTCGGAACGTGACCCGGGCCCCGTACGTTTCTCGTGCGGGGCCCTTGGCACGCCCTAGAGTGTCGGGCAACCAATGTGCCGTCTGAGATCTGAGGAACACGTGCGCCGACTTGCCGGCCTTCTCGTCGTCCCACTGCTGCTGCTGTCGGCAGTGGCCTGCGGTGACGAGGGCTCCGATTCCGCCTCGACGAAGAACGGACTGCCCGCCATCACGGCGGGGGAGAAGTTCGGAGAGAAGCCCACCCTCGCCAAGGGCGAGGGCGACCCGCCCAAGGAACTCAAGGTCAACGTCATCAGTGAGGGCGACGGCGCGGTCACCAAGAAGGGCGATGCCGTCCAGGTCAACTACTACGGTCAGGCCTGGGACTCGGACAAGCCGTTCGACAACAGCTTCGACCGCAAGCAGCCGTTCGATCTGACGCTCGGCGCCGGACAGGTCATCAAGGGCTGGGACCAGGGCCTGGAGGGCCAGAAGGTCGGCAGTCGTGTCGAGATCGGCATTCCGCCGGAGCTCGGCTACGGAGCGCAGGGTCAGGGCGACATCAAGCCCAACGCCACCCTCGTCTTCGTCGTGGACATCCTCAAGGCGACCACGATCCCCAAGTCCGCCACGGGCACCCCGGTCGCCCAGGACAACATCGACCTGCCGAAGGTCGGCACCAACACCGACGGCAAGGCCCCGACGGTCACCGTCCCCAAGACCGACCCGCCGGCCAAGCTCGTCTCCAGCTACGTCCTGGAGTCCAAGGGTGAGGTCGTCAAGGCCACCGACACGGTCGTCGTGAACTACGTCGCGACGCTGTGGAAGGACGGCAAGAAGTTCGACTCCACCTACGACACGGGCAAGACCGCGAACTTCCCGCTGGCGCAGGTCACCCTCAAGGGCCTCAAGGACGGGATCGTGGGCAAGAAGGTCGGCAGCCGGGTCCTGATCGTGGCCCCGCCCGCCGATGCCTTCGGCGACAAGGAGCAGCAGGGCATCCCGAAGAACTCGACCCTGGTGTTCGCCGTCGACATCCTGGCGAAGATGTAAGACTGTCCCCTGCCCGTTCATCAGTTTGAGGAGCAGTTTTCGTGAGCATCGACAAGCCCGAGGTCGACTTCCCGGGTGGCGAGCCGCCGAAGGACCTGGAGATCAAGGACCTCTGGGAGGGCGACGGACCGGTCGCCAAGGCGGGCGACTTCGTGAAGGTCCACTACGTGGGTGTGTCCTTCTCCACCGGTGAGGAGTTCGACTCCTCCTGGAACCGCGGTACGCCGCTGGAGTTCCAGCTCGGTGTCGGCCAGGTCATCAAGGGCTGGGACCAGGGTGTCCAGGGCATGAAGGTCGGCGGCCGCCGCCAGCTGATCATCCCCGCCCACCTCGCCTACGGCGACCGTGGCGCCGGCGGCAAGATCGCCCCGGGCGAGACCCTGATCTTCGTCTGCGACCTCGTCGCCGTCTGACCGGCCGATCAGGTCGTACGACAACCGAAGAAGACGACCGGAAACGGTCGTCGTGAGGGCCCGTGCCTGCCGGTGCGGGCCCTCGGCTTTTCCCACGACACCCCGGGGCGGTACGGTCATCGGGCAAGTGACTCCATCAGAAGAGGTGCAGGGCGTCGATGGCGATTGCCAAGGCCGAGCGGCTGATGAATCTGGCGCTGTGCCTGCTGGGAACCCGGCGCCCGCTGAGCAAGCGTGAGCTCCGTGGGTCCATCGAGGCCTACCTGGAGGCCGGGTCCGACGACTCCTTCAACAGGATGTTCGAGCGGGACAAGGATGACCTCCGCGAGCTGGGCCTGATCATCGAGACCGTCGAGAACCTGGACGGCGACACCGGCTACCTCGCCCGCCGCGACTCCAACCGGCTGCCGCCCATCACCCTGGACGCCGAGGAGGCCGCCGCCCTCGGGCTCGCCGCCAAGGTCTGGCAGCAGGCCCGCCTCGCGGGAGCCGCCAGCGGCGCGCTGCAGAAGCTCCGCGCCGCCGGTATGCCGGAGGCGGAGGACGCCTACGACGACCGGCACAGCGCCCTCGAACCGCGCATCCCGGTCCACGAGAGCGCCTTCGAGCCACTGATGCTCGCCTGCCGCGACCGCCGCCCCGTCGTCTTCGACTACCGCAAGTCGAACGCCGCCCGGCCCGAGACCCGGCAGGTCGAACCCTGGACGCTGGAGTGCTGGCGCGGCCACTGGTACCTCGCCGGCTGGGACCGCGACCGCGGCGCCGAGCGGGTCTTCCGCCTCTCCCGCATCACCGGCAAGGTCCGCTCCCGGGCCGGCGCCTTCACCGCGCCCGTACCCGACGTGTCGACCGTGCGGGAGACCGTGGAGAGGTGGGCCGGTGAGACGGCGACCCGGTCGGCCGTCATCCGGCTACGTACCGGCTGCGGCTACCCGCTGCGCGCCCGCGCCCTGTCCGTACGGGAGTGTGGCGACGGCTGGGACGAGCTGGAGATCCCGTACGGACACGGACTGGACGCCTGGCTCGTCGAGTTCGGTCCGGACGTCGTCGTGGTGGAGCCCGCGGATCTGCGGGCCGACGTGGTGGACCGGCTGCGCGCCGTCGCCAAGGGCTGAGGGGACGAAGAAGCGATGGCCGCGAACGCGATCGACCAGACCCGGCGCATGCTGTCCCTGGTGACCTACCTCCGTGAGCGCCCCGGCGCCCATGTGCAGGACGTCGCCCGGGCCTTCGGGATCAGCGAGGACGAGCTGATCTCCGACCTCGACGTGCTGCCCATGTGCGGGACCAGCTTCCGCGGCGGCGACCTGCTGGACATCGACACCGACGGCGACCGGATCTGGTGGCGGAACCCAGGCGCCCTCGGCGCGGAAGCTGCCGAGCCGCTGCGGCTCGCCGCCGACGAGGCCACCGCGCTGCTCGTCGCCGCGCGCGCCGTCGCCACCCTGCCCGGACTGCGCGAGGGCGACCGCGACGCGCTGCTGCGGGCCACCGCCAAGCTGGAGACCGCGGCCGGCGAGGTCGCCGGGGCCAGCTCCCGGCTCTCGGTCACCTTCGAGTCCGAGGGCGGTGTCTTCGCCGAGGTCGACCGTGCCATCTCGGAGCGCCGCCGGCTCTGGCTGCGCTACTACTCGCCGGCGCGCGACGAGCTCACCGAGCGCGAGGTCGACCCGATCCGGCTGTTCGCCGTCGGCCACACGTACATGGAGGCCTGGTGCCGCCTCTCCGAGGCCCGGCGCACCTTCCGCCTCGACCGGGTCGCCGAGATCCGGATCCTCGACGACCCCTCCGCGCCGCCCGAGATCGAGCTGCGGGACCTCTCGGAGGGGCTGGTCCAGCCCTCCGCCGAGGACCCGGAGGTCGTGGTGGAGGTGGGACCCGGCGGACGCTGGGTCGCCGAGTACTACCCGCACGACAGCGCCGAGGAGCTCCCGGACGGTGGTCTGCGCATCACCCTGCGGACCCCCGCTCCCGCCTCGCTGCGGCGCCTCGCGCTGCGGCTCGGCCGGGACGGCCGGATCGTCGCCCCGCAGGACCTGGCGGACAGCGCCCGGCAGGCGGCGGCCGAGGCCCTGGCCGCCTACGACGGACAGGACTGACGTACCGCACCGGCGGGGCCGCGCCGCCCCGCCGGACCCGAACGAGCAGGCCGGACCGGAGACGACCGAGCACACCGAGGTGAGAGAGTTGAGGGACATGTCCGCGATGTCAGGGATGGTGGGGATTCCGGCGACCGTAGGGCCCGTCCTCTTCAAAGCCTCCTGTCCCGACTGCCGCTGCCGCTTCGAGCTCTCAGCGAGCGCCCTGCGCCTGGCCATCGGCGGCAGCAGCCGTACCACCTTCTACTCCTTCACCTGCCCCGAGTGCGGCAGCGCCGTCCGCAAGCCGGCCGGTGAACGCATCGTCGAGCTGCTGACCGGCGGCGGCGTACGCACCCTGCGTCTGCACTCCACGTCCCCGTCCACCGCCTGACACCCCCTAGGCTCACCGCATGTTCTGGCCCATGCTCGCCATCGCCCTCGGCTTCCTCGGCATCGCCGTCCTCGGCCTCCTCGGCATCAGGGTCTTCCTGGAGGCCCAGCGCCTCGGCCGTCAAGTGGCTCACACCACCGAGCGCATCCATCAGGCCGCCGAGGACCTGGAGCGCGCGGCCACCGATCTGACCCGGACCGGCCAGGCGCTGCGCTGACCGGCGCACTCGCCTCGCTGTCCGAGCCGGGGGGTACGCTGCTGGTCGCGGTGGGTGATTGAGGCACACCTGCCGTAGAAAGCGTGAGTATGCACAGGGATTGCCGAGCGTTTACCCATGCACGTTACGATCGCTGACGGCCGGGGTTCGGACACCAGTCCGCGCGACGGCCACCCGCCCAGCCCCATGCCGCCTCGGTGAGAAGGTAGACAACACTTATGTTCCATCAGATCGGCCCCATGGAGATCATTCTCATCCTGCTCGTCGTCGTCCTGCTGTTCGGCGCCAAGAAGCTGCCGGAGATGGCCCGTTCGCTCGGCAAGTCCGCCCGCATCCTCAAGAGCGAGGCGAAGGCGATGAAGTCGGAGGGCCAGCAGACCGCCCCGACCGACCCGCCGGCCGAGCAGCCTCCGGCCGCGCGCACCATCAAGGCCGCGCCCGGCGACGTCACCAGCGCGCGTCCGGTGACCGAGCCGACCGACACGACCACCCAGCGCTGATCCAGAGGACGCTGCCCCCAAGGCCGCCGACCGCGGCCTGCCGCACGAGATGAGGACGTGGGTTGCTCAAGCCTGCCCGCAGCAAGAAGGCGAAGGATCCCGAGGGGCGGATGCCTCTCGCGGACCATCTGCGTGAGCTTCGCAACCGCCTGGCGAAGGCCATGCTGGCGATCACCGTCGCGTCGATCGTCGCTGCCTTCTACAGCCAGCAGCTGATGGACTTCCTCGCGTCGCCCGTACCGAAGTGCCCTCCCGGTACCGGCATCGAGGACAACACAGGCGGCACGTGCGTGATCATCGCCTACCAGACGATGCTCTCGCCGTTCACCTCGACCATCAAGGTGATCCTCCTCGCGGGCGTCATGGCGTCCTGCCCGATCTGGCTCTACCAGCTGTGGGCGTTCATCGCGCCCGGCCTCCACAAGAGCGAGAAGAAGTACACGTACTACTTCGCCAGCGTCGCCGTGCCGCTCTTCCTGGCCGGCGCCTACCTCGCGTACCTGATCATGCCGGTCAGCGTGAAGGTCCTCATCAGCATCACCCCGGACGTCGCGTCGAACTTCCTCTCCCTTGACGACGTCCTGGACTTCACCACCCGCATGGTGCTGGTCTTCGGTCTCGCCTTCGAGCTCCCGCTGTTGCTGATCATGCTCAACTTCGCGGGCATCGTCACCGGCAAGCGCATGGCCGGCTGGTGGCGCGGGGTCGTCATGGGCATCTTCGTCTTCGGCGCCATCGCCACCCCGTCGACCGACCCGCTCGGCATGATCGCCCTCGCCGGTCCGATCATCGTCCTCTACTTCATCGCCGTCGGCATCTCGATCCTGAACGACCGGCGCCGCCGACGTAACGACCCCGACGCGGAGCTCGACGACGACGAGGCCTCGGAGGTCGACCTCACCCCCTCCGCCCTCGGTGAGATCGAAACCGTCCCCTCCGCCCGGGCCCTGCCCGAGCAGGCCACCGGCGAGGCCGACGGCGGCCGTACGCACCGCGTCAACGGTTACGACGACATCACCTGACCTTGTAAGGTCCGGCGGGTGACCAGCGAGATCACCCTCTTCGTCAATCCCACCGCGGGACGCGGCCGGGGCGCGCACGCCGCGCAGCCGGCCGCGCGTGCGCTCCGGGACGCCGGGTACTCCGTACGTACCGTCCTCGGCGCCGATGCCGAAGACGCCCTGCGCCGGGCCCGCGAAGCCGTCGGCGAGGGAACCGGCGCCCTCGTCGCCGTCGGCGGCGACGGACTGGTCTCGCTCGCGCTCCAAGCCGTCGCCGGTACGGACACCCCGCTCGGCGTGATCGCCGTCGGCACCGGCAACGACTTCGCCCGCGCCCTCGGCCTGCCCGTACGCGCGCCCGCGCAGGCCGCACGCCTGGCCGCCGACGCGCTCAAGAGCGGGTTGATACGCGAGGTGGACCTCGGCCGGGTCGGCGAGCGCTGGTTCGGCACCGTCCTCGCCTCCGGCTTCGACTCCCGCGTCAACGACCGGGGCAACCGCATGCGCCTGCCCGCCGGCCGGATGAAGTACGACCTCGCCATGATCGCGGAGCTCGCCGCATTCCGGCCCGTCCCGTACCGCCTCACCCTCGACGACGGCACCGAGCGGGAGATCGAGGCCACCCTCGTCGCCGTCGGCAACGGCACCTCCTACGGCGGCGGCATGCGGATCTGCGCCGACGCCGCCCTGGACGACGGCCTCTTCGACATCACGGTCGTCGGCGACTGCTCACGCACCACGCTGCTCAAGGTCTTCCCGCGCGTCTACCGCGGCACCCACCTCAGCCACCCCAAGGTCACGGTCCACCGTGCCGCACGCGTCACCCTGGCCGCCCCCGACACCACCGGATACGCCGACGGAGAGCCGCTCGGACCCCTGCCGCTCACCGCCGTCTGCGTCCCCGCGGCCGTCCGCGTCCTCGCCCCGGATCCCGCCGAACGCCCAGGCCCCGGCCGGTAACACCATCGGACAATTAAAGATCGAGCCCACTGTCAGAGGTGCCGGGTAGGCTCGACAACAAGATGACAGAGGACCTCACACCAGCCGAGGCGTACGCAGCCGCCCGGGCTCGCGCCGCCGAGCAGGCCACTGCGCTCGCCCCCTTCCGCGAGATGTACGAGTTCGGTCTGGACCCCTTCCAGATCGAGGCTTGCCAGGCCCTCGAGGCGGGCAAGGGCGTGCTCGTCGCGGCCCCCACCGGTTCCGGCAAGACCATCGTCGGCGAATTCGCCGTCCATCTCGCGCTCAGCCAGGGGCGCAAATGCTTCTACACCACGCCCATCAAGGCGCTATCCAACCAGAAGTACGCCGACCTGGTCAGGCGCTACGGCCCGCAGAAGGTCGGCCTCCTCACCGGTGACAACAGCGTCAACGGCGATGCCCCGATCATCGTCATGACCACCGAGGTCCTCCGCAACATGCTCTACGCGGGGTCCCAGACGCTCTCCGGCCTCGGCTATGTCGTCATGGACGAGGTCCACTACCTCTCGGACCGCTTCCGCGGCGCCGTCTGGGAGGAAGTGATCATCCACCTCCCCGAGTCCGTGACCCTTGTGTCACTCTCCGCGACCGTCTCCAACGCCGAGGAGTTCGGCGACTGGCTCGACACCGTCCGCGGCGATACCGAGGTCATCGTCTCCGAGTCCCGGCCCGTGCCGCTGTGGCAGCACGTCCTCGCCGGACGCCGGATGTACGACCTCTTCGAGGAGGAGACCGATCACGGCGGCCGTGGCGTGGGCCGCCGCGAGGTCAACCCCGACCTGGTCCGCCTCGCCCGGATGGAGAACCAGCGCACGTACAACCCCCGCGACCGGCGCCGGGGCAAGATGGTGCGCGAGGCCGACCGTGAGCGCGAGCGCCGCCAGCGCTCCCGGATCTGGACCCCGGGACGCCCCGAAGTCATCGAGCGGCTCGACGCCGAAGGCCTCCTGCCCGCGATCACGTTCATCTTCAGCCGCGCCGGCTGCGAGGCCGCCGTACAGCAGTGCCTGTACGCCGGGCTGCGGCTGAACGACGACGAGGCGCGCCAGAAGGTCCGCGACATCGTCGAGGAACGCACGGCGTCCATCCCCAGCGAGGACCTCCATGTCCTCGGCTACTACGAATGGCTCGAAGGGCTCGAGCGGGGTATCGCCGCCCACCACGCCGGCATGCTCCCCACGTTCAAGGAAGTTGTCGAGGAGCTCTTCGTCCGGGGCCTGGTCAAGGCCGTGTTCGCCACCGAGACCCTCGCGCTCGGCATCAACATGCCGGCCCGCTCGGTCGTCCTGGAAAAGCTCGTCAAGTGGAACGGCGAGCAGCACGCCGACATCACCCCCGGCGAGTACACCCAGCTCACCGGCCGCGCCGGCCGCCGGGGCATCGACGTCGAGGGACACGCCGTCGTCCTGTGGCAGCGTGGGCTGGACCCGGGCCACCTCGGCGGACTCGCCGGCACCCGCACGTACCCGCTGCGCTCCAGCTTCAAGCCGTCCTACAACATGGCCGTCAATCTCACGGAGCAGTTCGGGCGCCACCGCTCCCGCGAGCTGCTGGAGACGTCCTTCGCGCAGTTCCAGGCCGACCGGTCCGTCGTCGGTATCTCCCGGCAGGTCCAGCGCAACGAAGAGGGCCTGGAGGGCTACCGCGAGGGCATGACGTGCCACCTCGGCGACTTCGAGGAGTACGCGCGCCTGCGCCGCGACCTGAAGGACCGCGAGACCGAACTCGCCAAGCAGGGCGCCGCGCAGCGGCGTGCCGCCGCCGCGAGCTCCCTGGAGAAGCTCAAGCCCGGCGACGTCATTCACGTGCCCACGGGCAAGTTCGCCGGCCTCGCCCTGGTCCTCGACCCAGGGCTCCCCGCCGGACGTACCAACGGCCACCGCGGCTTCGAGCAGCACGACGGCCCGCGCCCGCTGGTCCTCACCGCCGAGCGGCAGGTGAAGCGGCTCGCCTCGATCGACTTCCCGATCCCGGTCGAGGCGTTGGAACGGATGCGGATCCCCAAGTCCTTCAACCCGCGCTCGCCGCAGTCCCGTCGGGACCTCGCCTCCGCCCTGCGGACCAAGGCCGGGCACATCGTGCCCGACCGGCACCACCGCAAGGAGCGTTCGGCCGCCGCCGACGACCGCGACATCGCCCGGCTGCGCGCCGCACTCCGCGCGCACCCCTGCCATGGCTGCGACGAGCGGGAGGACCACGCCCGTTGGGCCGAGCGCTACCACCGCCTCCAGCGCGACACCCGTCAGCTGGAGCGGCGCATCGAAGGCCGTACGAACACGATCGCCCGGACCTTCGACCGGATCGTCGCGCTCCTGACCGAGCTCGACTACCTGCGCGAGGACACCGTCACCGAGCACGGCAAGCGCCTTGCCCGGCTGTACGGCGAACTCGACCTGCTGGCCAGCGAATGCCTCCGGGACGGCGTCTGGGAGGGGCTGAACCCGGCCGAACTGGCCGCCTGCGTCTCGGCGCTCGTCTTCGAGGCGCGCCAGGCCGACGACGCGGTCGCGCCCAAGCTGCCCTCAGGCGCCGCCAAGGCGGCCCTCGGCGAGATGGTGCGGATCTGGGGCCGCCTCGACGCGCTCGAGGAAGAGTTCAAGATCAACCAGGCGGAGGGTGTGGGCCAGCGCGAGCCGGACCTCGGTTTCGCCTGGGCCGCGTACCAGTGGGCCTCCGACAAGGGGCTCGACGAGGTGCTCCGCGAAGCGGAGATGCCCGCGGGCGACTTCGTACGGTGGTGCAAGCAAGTCATCGACGTCCTCGGCCAGATCGCGGCCGCCGCGCCCCGCGAGAACAGCACCGTCGCCAAGAACGCCCGCAAGGCGGTCGACGCGCTGCTCAGGGGCGTCGTCGCTTACAGCTCCGTCGGCTGACGCCAGCCGCGTACGCCCGCACACGAGAGGGCCCCGCGGACGACACGTTCTGCGGGGCCCTTCTGTGACGGCAGCCGTACGCCTGCACACGAGAGGGCCCCGCGGACGACATGTTCCGCGGGGCCCTTCCCCGTGCGCCGACGGTCACTCTCCGGGAGACGGTCTACGATCCCCGGCTCCCGGGCTCCGGCGGCTCATCCTCCGCCTGCTCGGCGGCCCTCTCCTCCTGCACCTCCGCCGCCCGCTTCTCGTCCTGCAACTTCCGCCGCTCTTCCTCGGCCCGCTCCTTGGCGCTCTTCTTCGCCATGACGGCTCCTCACCTTCGCCGATCGGGGGCGCGGCAGGGTGCGTACGCCCGCTCCCCAGGTATTCACAGCGCAGGCCGGTGCGAGAGGTTCAGGTGCTCCGCGCGGGTGAGGGGCGGTCGGTTGCGCCTGGTCGGGCCGCCGTCCGGGCCGCCGTGGCCCGTACCGCGAGGAAGAGCAGCAGGCCGACGGGGGAGAGGAGGATGGTGAGGAGCAGCAGGGGGCCCATCAGCAGGGGGGAGAGGCCGAGGCGCCGGGACTCGAGGAACATCCACTGGCCCAGCAGCAGATCCCAGGCGATGACCTGTGCCCAGACCGCGCCCGCGCCGTCCGCGTGTGCCGTCAGGTCGCGGAAGCCTTCGAGCGACGGGCGGCTCACCGCTGCCCACAGCTCCGGGAACACCGGTATCGCCAGGGCGAGATAGACGGCGAGGATCGGCAGGACGGTCAGTGGCGAGGCGGCGACGCGCAGGGTCCAGGGCCAGCGTGGGGCGGAGATCATCAGTAGCCAGAACGGCGCGGCGAGCCAGAAGGCGAGGTCGAAGAGGAAGCTCGTCATGCCGATACCCCTGTCTTGGTGCCGGAGTTGGTGGCGGGGGCCGTGGCCGTGTCGACCGGCGGCCGGCCCCGTACGGCCACCGACGCCCAGCTCGCCGCCGCCGCACCGGCCAGGATCAGCGCCAGTGTGGTGAGGGTCGGCGCGTCCGGGTGGATCAGGGACTGGCCGCGCAGCGCCTGCCATGTGACCAGCAGGAAGAGCGCCGCGTACGTCCCCGCCGCCAGCAGCGTCATGCGCGTGCGGACGCGGTCGTCGCGCAGCCGGGTGAAGCGCGGCGCCAGCGCGGCCAGGAGCAGCAGGACCAGCGGCAGGGCCTGCAGGGCGTGCATGCCGACGAAGTGGCCGATCCGCAGGTCGCCGCCGGTCGTCGACCAGCCGGTGAGGGGCATGGACGGCCCGCCGTCGGCCACGCCGACGCTGTGCGCGCCGACGAAGTCCGAGCCGTCGCGGCCGCCCGCCGCGCGCTGCTCCGGCGTCGGCTGCGTCATCAGGAACCCGACGCCCGCGCCCGCGAGGGCGATGACCGCGCCGAGGCGTACGGCCCACGCCGAGGCCCGGTCCGCGATCCGGGCCCGGAAGAGCAGGATCGCGATGACCAGCGCACCGCCCCACAGCACGGCGACGGTGATGCCCATGGCGTTGAAGATCGCGGAGTCGAACGGGGTGGCGACGTTGAAGTGGCTGCGCTTGCCCCGGAAGACCTGCGTGGTGATGAGGACCATCTCGACGGCGCTCGCGACGACCACGACCGTGCCCGCCCACCAGCCGACGCGGCGGGCACGGGTGAGCAGGGACAGCATCCAGGCGAGTGAGAGCGCGTACGCGACGAAGGAGACCGAGAACTTCAACGGCTTGAACCAGATCGGCGCGCCGGTCAGCACACGGTCGTCGACGATCAGCCCCCCGATCGAGACGAACGTCATCACGACCATTGAGCCGGCGAACCAGACGAGCGGCCGGTGCCAGGACGACAGAGGTCCGGCAGTGGACATGGAGCACCCCCGAAAGCGAATGGATAGCGGCGCTTACCGCTATCTGATAGTGGGACTATCTATGATGGGGGGCGGGTTTGCAAGAACAGGAAGGTGAACGCGGCGTGCGTATCGGCGAGTTGAGTCGCAGGACCGGGGTCTCGGTCCCGACGATCAAGTACTACGTACGGGAAGGGCTGCTGCCGGCCGGGCAGTTGACGAGCCCGAACCAGGCCTCGTACGACGCGACGCACGAACGCCGCCTGAAGTTGATCCGGGCCCTGATCGACATCGGGGGGCTGTCGGTGGCGGGCATCAGGGAGGTGCTGGCCGCGATCGACGACCGCGAGCGTCCGGTGCACGAGATGCTGGGGGCCGCCGCGAACCGGGTCGTGCCCCGGTACACCGACGAGCCGGGGCCGGGGATCGCCGCGTCGCGCGCGGCGGTCGAGCAGCTGATCGAGCGGCGCGGGTGGCGTGCGGCGGCGGGCGGTCAGGCGGGGGAGGCGCTGGCGGTGGCGCTGGCGGCGCTCGCGGAAGTCGGGCACGCGGAGTTCACGACGGTCCTGGACACGTACGCGGACGCGGCCGAACGCGTCGCGGACGCGGACCTCGCGTACGTCGCCCACAGCGTGGCCCGGGAGGACCTGGTGGAGAGCACGGTCATCGGCACGGTCCTCGGCGACGCCATCTTCGGCGCCCTGCGCAGACTCGCCCACATCGACGCCTCGGCCCGCCTCTTCGGCACGCTTACGGAGGCCTCCCCCGGGCCGGAGGGGGCGCCCCCGGCCCCGGGCCCCGACGCGGACACGGCCGGCCGACCCGGCTGAGGTCGGGGGGCCCGCCGGCTCACGCCCGCCGGGCCGGCACGGGGGTGCGGTGGCGGCGGTCACCGACCCGGGGCGGGGGAAGGCCGCAGCCAAAGGCGGGCGTGCGACGCGCGGCGCGGCCCGTGCGGAGAAGCGTCGGCCGTGACGCGGCAGCCGCGGATCGGGGCAGCGACCGTGCCACGGCTCCTCGTCCGGTAGGCCTGCCGCCTGGGGCGGGGTCGGTCCCGACCGGCCGGCGGCCTCACGCGGCTCTTTGGCCGAGGGAGCTCGCCGCCTCGGGCGGGGGCTGCCTCCGGCCTGCCGCCGCGCCTGAAGCCGGCCCCGGCCCAGGGCAGCGGCCGTGCCGCGGCTCCCGTCCGGGACGCCTGCGATGCGGCTCCCGGACCATCGGCAGTCGCCCGCCTGCGGCAACGCACCGCGGGGGCCCGTGCGGAGAAGCGTCGGCCGCGCCTGAAGCCGGCCCCGGCCCAGGGCAGCGGCCGCCGCCGCGGCTCCCGTCCGGGAGAAGCTCGCCGCCTCGGATTTGGGGGCGGCCCCAGAAGCTGCCCCGGCCCGCACGCGGCTCCTCGTCCGGGGGCGACCCCGGCCGCCCGCCAGCGGCCCCCGCCCGCCGCCTCAGGCGCTCGGCGTCTCCTGTTCGCGTTCCACCTGGTCGTTCCATTCGCGCTTCACCGCGCGCCAGGCCTCGTCCGTCTGGCCCAGGCGCCAGTAGCCCGAGATCGACAGGCGGTCGCGCGGGACCTCGCGTTCCAGGCGGAGGTGGCGGCGGAGGTCCTTCACCACGCCGGCCTCGCCGTGGACGAAGGCGTGGACGTCGCCCGGGGGGAAGCCCAGGGCGCGGACCGCGGCGAGGAGGGCCTCGCCGGGCGGGCGGGCGCCGCGGTGGAGCCAGGTGGGGGTGATGCCCGCGGCCGTGCGGAGTTTCTGCTCCTCCTCCGGGCCCGCCACCTCCACGAAGGCGTGGACCAGCGCGCCCTCCGGCAGGCGTTCCAGCGCCACCGCGATCGCGGGGAGCGCGCTCTCGTCGCCCGCGAGGAGGTGCCAGTCGGCGTGCGGGTCGGGGGTGTAGCCGCCGCCGGGGCCGAGGAAGCGGATCACGTCGCCCGGCTGGGCCTTTGCGGCCCAGGGGCCGGCCAGGCCCTCGTCGCCGTGGACGACGAAGTCGATGGTCAGCTCGCGGTGCAGGGCGTCCCAGGCCCGCACCGTGTACGTACGGGTGGTGGGCCACTGGTCGCGGGGGAACTCCGTGCGGATCCGCTCCATGTCGAACGGCTCGGGGTAGCTGACCCCCTCCGCCGCGAAGAGCAGCTTGACGTAGTGGTCGGTGAACTCGCCGGCACCGAAGGTCGCCAGCCCCTCACCCCCGAGGACCACCCGCACCATGTGCGGGGTGATCCGCTCCGTGCGCACCACGCGCGCCTCGCGGGCCTGCGGTGCCTTACGGGCCGGCTGATCTGCCACGGCGCTCTCCCCTGACTGTGGTCACTTAGGCTTGCCTAAGCTAACACTTCGCGCCGGGAGTTTCACGGTCGACCGCTTTCATCCGGATTCACCCAGGGGAGTGCGCGAGCCCCGCCCCCGCGTCCGCCCCCGCCAACCGTCACCGCTCCAGCGTCGTCAGCAGCCGCTGCACCGCCCCGCCCAGCCCCCACCGCTGCGCCAGCTTCTCCAGCGCCGCCGGATCGCGCGGCGCCGTCGGCAGCGCGGGGTCGAAGTCGGGCAGCGGCGCGTCCGCCGCCACCCGTACCACCTTCGGTGCCACCGCCACGTACGGCCGCGCCTCGTCCAGCCGCTTGCGCTGGGACGGCGTCAGCTTCGCCTTCGGGTCGTCCACCGCGGCCATGATCCCCGCCAGGTCGCCGAAGGCCTCCAGCAGCTTCGCGGCCGTCTTCTCGCCGATCCCCGGCACCCCCGGCAGGCCGTCGCTCGGGTCGCCGCGCAGCAGCGCCAGATCCGCGTACCCCGGGCCGTCGACCCCGTACTTGTCGCGCAGCCACGCCTCGTCCGTCGCCTGGAGCGTTCCGACGCCCTTGAGCGGATACAGCACCCGCACCCCGCGTGCGTCGTCCACCAGCTGGTACAGATCGCGGTCGCCCGTGACGATGTCGACCGGGCCCGCCGCCAGCCCCGTGAGCGTGCCGATGATGTCGTCCGCCTCGTACCCCGCGACCCCCACCCGGGCGATCCCCAGCGCGTCGAGCACCTCCTCGATCACCGGCACCTGCGGCGAGAGCGTGTCGGGGATCTCCTCCACGTCCGGGCCCGCCGGGGTCTCCACCGCCACCCGGTGCGCCTTGTACGACGGGATCAGCTCCACCCGCCAGTGCGGCCGCCAGTCGGCGTCCATGCAAGCCACCAGGTCGTCCGGGTGGTGGTCCTGGACGAGCCGGGCGATGAAGTCCAGCAGCCCGCGCACGGCGTTGACCGGAGTGCCGTCCGGCGCGCGGACCGAGTCCGGGACCCCGAAATAGGCACGGAAGTAGAGGGAAGCGGTGTCGAGGAGCATCAGGCGTCGCGTCACATCCCAGATGATGCCGCACCCCACTGACAGTCACCGCCGGTGATCTGCGTCACCTTTGCGTTTCGCCGTCCGAACCCCGGGCAGGCGCGGGCCCGGAGTGGGCCCGGCACCGGATTTCCCGTGGGGAAGGCGGTGTGCCGGGCAGTCACGGGCAGAACCCGTCCCGCTCCACGGCCCGGCTGCGGGGGTGGGGGTCCCCAGGACGAAGTCCCAGAGCGGCGAGGGCCGTTTTCGTTTCTACGCGTGAGGTGCATGTGTCCAGGCTCCAGGCCGACCACCTGTTCAAGGTGTTCGGCAGACGACCCGACGAAGCCGTCGGCAAACTCAACGGCGGCATCGGCCGCGACGAGCTGCGCGCCGACGGGACCACCGCCGCGGTGATCGACGCCTCGTTCACCGTCGAACCGGGCCAGATCTTCGTCGTCATGGGTCTGTCGGGGTCCGGCAAGTCCACCCTGCTGCGCATGCTGAACGGCCTGCTCGAACCGACCGCCGGACGCGTCCTCTTCGACGGTCAGGACCTCACCGCGCTCAGCCCCCGCGAGCTGCGTGCCGTCCGCGCCAACAAGATCAGCATGGTCTTCCAGCACTTCGCCCTCTTCCCCCACCGCAGCGTGCTCGAGAACGCCGCCTACGGCCTGGAGGTCCAGGGCGTGTCCCGGTCCGAGCGGGAGCGCCGCGCCGCCGAGGCGCTGGAGCTGTGCGGCCTGGCCGGCTGGGAGAAGTCCTGGCCCGACGAGCTCTCCGGCGGTATGCAGCAGCGTGTGGGCCTGGCCCGCGCGCTCGCCACCGACGCCGACCTGCTCCTGATGGACGAGTCGTTCAGCGCCCTCGACCCGCTGATCCGCCGTGACATGCAGGACCAGCTCCTGGAGCTCCAGAAGCGGCTCAAGAAGACGATCGTCTTCATCACCCACGACCTCAACGAGGCCATGCGCCTGGGCGACTCCATCGCCGTCATGCGCGACGGCCGGATAGTCCAGCTCGGTACCGCCGAGGACATCCTGGTCCGCCCCGCCAACGACTACGTCGCCTCCTTCATCCAGGACGTCGACCGCACCCGCGTGCTCACCGCCGAGGCCGTCATGACCGCGCCGCTCCGGCCCGGCGCCGGTGACTGCGGCTGCGAGTCGGTCGCCCCCGGCACGCCGGTGGCCGAGGTGTGCGCGGTCAGCGCGCGCGTGCCGCACCCCGTCGCCGTCAAGGACGACCGCGGCACGCTCGTCGGAGTCGTACCGCAGTCCCGGCTGATCGGCTTCATCGGCGACGAGCAGCGACCGCCCACGGCCTGCGACCGGCCAGGTCCGCAGACCGAGAAGGAGGTGGCCCATGCCTAGGCTCACCCTCGGCGACTGGGTCGACCACGGCGTCGACTGGCTCCAGTCCCACCTCTCCTGGCTCTTCGACGCCATCAGCGCCGTCGTCACCGGTCTGTACGACGCCATCGACGCCGTCCTCTCCGCGCCCGAGCCGCTGCTCTTCGCCGGCATCCTCGCCGTCGTCGCCTGGTGGCTGCGCGGACTGGCCGCGGGCCTGCTCGCCTTCGCCGGTTTCGCGCTCATCGACTCCGTCGCGCTGTGGGACGAGGCCATGTCGACGCTGTCGCTCGTCCTCGTCGCGACGCTCGTCACCCTCGTCGTCGCGGTCCCGCTCGGTGTCTGGGCCTCCCGCTCCAAGACCGTCAGCGCCGTGGTCCGGCCGGTCCTGGACTTCATGCAGACCATGCCCGCCATGGTCTACCTGATCCCCGGCATCATCTTCTTCGGCGTCGGCGTGGTCCCCGGCATCATCGCCACCATCGTCTTCGCGCTGCCACCCGGCGTCCGCATGACCGAACTGGGCATCCGTCAGGTCGACGGCGAACTCGTCGAGGCCGCCGAGGCGTTCGGCACCACCCCGCGCAACACCCTGCTGCGGGTGCAGCTGCCGCTCGCGCTGCCGACGATCATGGCCGGCATCAATCAGGTGATCATGCTCGGTCTCTCCATGGTGGTCATCGCCGGCATGGTCGGCGGCGGCGGCCTCGGCGGCGCCGTCTACCGCGCCATCGGCAACGTCGACATCGGCCTCGGCTTCGAGGCCGGCGTCTCCATCGTCGTCCTCGCCATGTACCTGGACCGGATCACCGGCGCGCTCGGCCGCCAGGTCTCCCCGCTGGGCCGCCGCGCCCTCGCCAAGGCCCGCTCCCTGACCCGCCGGCCCCAGCTGTGGAACCACCGCCCGCAGCCCGTCGTCGCCGTCGTCGGCGTGGCCGTCCTCGCGCTCGTCGCGGGCGGCATGGGCGTCCTCGGCGGCGCGCCCGCCGCCGGGACCAAGGGCGCCGACGACGTCGGCCACGGCAAGAAGATCTCGCTGGGCTACATCCCCTGGGACGAGGGCATCGCCTCCACCTTCCTCTGGAAGGAGGTGCTGGAGCGGCGCGGCTACCGCGTCGACGTCCAGCAGTACGAGGCCGGAGCGCTCTACACCGGTATGGCCGGCGGTCAGATCGACGTCCAGACCGACGCCTGGCTGCCGGTCACCCACGCCACGTACTGGAAGAAGTACCAGAACAAGCTGGAGGACCTCGGCTCCTGGTACGGCCCCACCTCGCTGGAGCTGAGCGTCCCCTCGTACATGAAGGACGTCGACTCCCTCGACGACCTCAAGGGCAAGGGCGGACAGTTCAAGAACCGTGTCGTCGGCATCGAGCCCAGCGCCGGAATGATGGGCATCCTCAAGGACAAGGTCCTCAAGGAGTACGGCCTCGAAGGCGAGTACAAGGTCATCGACGGCTCCACGCCCGGCATGCTCGCCGAGCTGAAGCGGGCGTACGCCAAGAAGGAGCCCGTCGTCGTCACCCTCTGGTCCCCGCACTGGGCGTACTCCACGTACGACCTGAAGAAGCTGAAGGACCCCAAGGGCACCTGGGGCAAGGGCGACGGAGTGCACACCCTGGCCCGTAAGGGCTTCTCCGCCGAGCACCCGAAGGTCGGCGCCTGGCTCAAGGACTTCACCCTCAGCGAGGAACAGCTCACCGGCCTGGAGGCGAAGATCCAGCAGACCGGCAAGGGCAAGGAGCAGCAGGCCGTCCGCGCCTGGCTCCAGGAGAACCCCGGTCTGGTGGACAAGATGGCACCGCTGTAGACCCGCGGCGGAACCCTCTCCGGAAGGGGCGGGCGGCACTCGGTGCCGCCCGCCCCTTCCGCCGTTCTCGAAAACCCGGGCCAGAAGCTGCGTAGGGTGAGGTGACCGACGAGTACGCGGCCGTGGGCGAACACGAGAACGAAAGCGGACGGGCGCGTGGACGAGTGAACGAGACGACGACGGGCACCACGCAGAGGGAGGGAGCCGGAGAGATGGACGACAAGGAGACGCTTCGGGTGGGCGCCGCCGTCCGGAGGAGACGCAGAGCGCTCCATATGACGCTGGCCGCGGTCGCCGCGCGCAGCGGCCTCTCGGTGCCCTTCCTCAGCCAGATCGAGAACGAGCGGGCCCGCCCCAGCATGCGCTCGCTCCGGCGGGTCGCCGACGCCCTGGACACCACCGCCGTCGAGCTGCTCGCCGCAGCCGACAGCGCCCGTACGGTCGACGTCGTACGCTCCGGCGACGACATGGGCCTCTCGCCCGGCACCGGAGTACGCCCCCTGGTCCGCGGCCACCACCAGCTCCAGGCCCTGGAATTCCTCGGCGAACAGGACACCGGCCGGGAGTACCTGCACCGCAACGACGAGCTGATGTACGTCGCCGAGGGCTCCGTGGAGATCGAGGCCGAGGGCCGCGCCTACCGCCTCGAGCGCGGCGACACGCTCTACCTCTCGGGCGGTGTGCGCCACCGCTGGCGCGCCACCGACCCCGCCACCCGCATCCTCATGGTGGCCGTCGCCGAACACATCGAGACCACCGGCAACCGATGAGGGTCGTCTCGCTCGTCCCCTCGCTGACCGAGGCGATCGCCGTCAGCGCCCCCGGCGTCCTGGTCGGCGCCACCGACTGGTGCACCCACCCCGCCTCCCTCGGCGTCGTACGCGTCAGAGGCACCAAGAACCCGGACCTCGCCGCGATCACCGCCCTGCGCCCGGACCTCGTCGTCGCCAACGAGGAGGAGAACCGCGCCCCCGACCTCGCCGCCCTGCGCGCCGCCGGCATCGAGGTCCTCGTCACCGAGATCCGCACCCTGGACCAGGCCTTCCGCGAACTCGACCGGGTGCTTCGCGCCTGCGCCGTCCCCGCCCGGCCCCGCTGGCTCGACGACGCCGAGGCCGCCTGGACGGACCTTCCCCCGCTGGAGCCGCGGACAGCGGTCGTGCCGGTCTGGCGACGCCCCTGGATGGTGCTGGGCCGCGACACCTTCGCCGGCGACCTGCTCGCCCGGCTCGGGGTGCGCCACCTCTACGCCGGCCACGCCGAGCGCTACCCCCGCATCCCCCTCGACGAACTGCGCGCGAGCGGCGCCGATCTGGTCGTCCTGCCCGACGAGCCGTACCGCTTCACGGCCGACGACGGGCCGGAGGCCTTCGCGCCCGTACCCGCCGCGCTCGTCAGCGGCCGCCACCTCACGTGGTACGGGCCGTCACTGGCCGAGGCGCCCCGGGTGCTGCGAGCAGCTCTCCGCTGACCAGACCGCGCAGGGTGTGCGCCCCGGCCACCGCCCAGGCCGCCACCAGCGCCACGTACAGCCCGACCGCGAGCCAGCGCAGCGCGTCCAGGCCGGTGTGCAGGGCGAGCCCCTCGGCTCCGGTCACACAGGTTCCGACGGGAAAGGTGAACGCCCACCAGGTCATCGCGAACCCCATGCCCTGGCGGCGGGCGCGCAGCGCCATCGCACCGGCCAGCGCCAGCCACAGCAGGGCGAAGCCCATCACGGGCACCCCGTAGATCACCGCGAAGGCGGTGAACCCCTCGGCGTACGACGCGGGCAGCACACCAGGCGCCACGTCCGCGAACTTGTTCACCGCGGTCGTCGACTGCCCCAGCGGCCCGAGGACCAGGAAGAGCGTGGGGGTGAGCACGAGGGGCAGCGGACCGGCCGTCACCAGCCGCCCGAAGACCAGCGGCAGCATCACCAGCGTGGCGAGCAGACTCAGCCCGAACAGCGCGTAGCAGCCGAGCAGCATCGCCTGCTGCCACTGCCCGGCGGGCAGATGCGGCACCAGCAGCGGTCCGAGCGCGGCGGACACCATCGGCGCGACCACGGGCAGCAGCCAGACGGGGGAGGCGCTCTCGACGCGGTGGTGGACGACCATCAGATACGGGATCGCCACCGCGGCGGCCAGTCCTGTCGCCGTTCCGGCGGTGAACAGCACCGCGTTCACGGCGACCGCGGCCTGCTGCCCTATCCAGTCCTGCCCCACGATCATCGTGCCGCCGCCGACCGCGAGCAGCGCCATCGACAGACAGCCGTAGAACGGAGCCACGGCCGGGTCGAGCAGATGTTCACGGACCCGGTCTCGGTGATGGGTCCAGTGCAGCACGCGCGCGGTGAGCAGGGTCAGGAGCATCACGAAGGAGAGCGCCCACACGACGGTGCAGGCGGTCCGCAGACCTGGCACGTCCACGGGGAGGGTCGCTCCCGCGTTGGCGATGATCGCGGTGCCCATCACCGTCGCGTACCAGTTGGGTCCGATGTGCCGTACGCCAGGCGCCTTGGCCCTGGGGGGTGCGGCGGTGCGGTACGTACGGGGCTGAGCGACTGTTGCCATGCCCCCACCGTCTCGCCGGGTCCGGGCCCCGACCAGGGATCATCGCTCTATGCCGTCATAAGCTGGGTTTATGAGCAGCGACGCACCCCTGTCCCACCGGGTCCCCGACCTCGGCGCCCTCGAACTGCTCCTCGCCGTCGCCCGGCACGGCAGCCTCGGCCGGGCGGCCAAGGAGACCGGGATCACCCAGCCCGCCGCGAGCAGCCGGATCCGCTCCATGGAACGGCAGCTCGGCGTCGCCCTCGTGGACCGCTCGCCCCGCGGCTCCCGGCTGACCGACGCGGGCGCCCTGGTCACCGACTGGGCCCGGCGGATCGTCGAGGCGGCGGAGGCCTTCGACGCGGGCGCCCAGGCGCTGCGCGACCGCCGGGACTCACGGCTGCGCGTCGCGGCCTCCATGACGATCGCCGAATACCTGCTCCCGGGGTGGCTCATCGCCCTGCGCCAGGCCCGCCCCGGCACGGCCGTCTCGCTGCTGGCCGGTAATTCCTCGGCCGTCGCGGCCCGGCTCCTCGGCGGCGAGGCGGACCTCGGGTTCGTCGAGGGCCTGGCCGTGCCGGAGGGCCTCGACGGGGTCGTCGTCGCCCACGACCGGCTGACCGTCGTCACGGCCCCCGGCCACCGCTGGGCCCGCCGCCGGGGCCCGGTCGCCCCCGCCGAGGTGGCGGCCACCCCGCTGATCCTGCGCGAGCGCGGCTCCGGCACCCGGCAGGTCCTCGACTCGGCCCTCGCCGCCCACGGCGGCCTCGCGGAACCCCTGCTCGAACTGGCCTCCACCACCGCGGTCAAGGCGGCTGCCGTCAGCGGCGCGGGGCCGGCGGTCCTCAGCGAACTGGCCGTCGCCGAGGAGCTGGCCTCCCGCCGCCTGGTCGAGATCCCGGTCGAAGGCGTCCGGCTCACCCGCGACCTGCGCGCGGTCTGGCCGACGGGCCCCCGCCCGACGGGCCCGGCACGGGACCTGCTCGCCCTGACCCGTACGTAGGGGGCCGCAGGCCCGGCGGCGGTGGAGCCGCGCTCCTCGGGCACCCGGGACCGGGCGGCATGACGCCGGCGGCGGCACGGAGCGCCCGGGGCGGGGTGGCATGAGGCCGGGCGGCGGGACGGAGCACCCATCGCCGGGCGCCCGCGCACCCGCCCCCACCCGTCCCAGCGCCTTCAGCGCGCGCCCGCCGCGGCGACCAGGCCCCGCATCACCCGCCGGTCCTCGCCCATCTCCGGGTGCCACTGAACGCCCAGGACCCACTGCTCGCCGGGGAGTTCGACCGCCTCGACCATGCCGTCCTCCGCGTAGGCGCCGACCGTCAGGCCCTTGCCGAGGTGGTCGACCGCCTGATGGTGGTACGTGGGGACGGAGGTGGCCTCCGGCACCAGTGAGGCGTAAAGCGTGTCCGGCACCGGCGTCACGGAGTGGCTGCCGAAGACGCCCAACTCGACCGCGTGGCCGTCGATGTGCTGGACGAGCGTGCCGCCGAGCGCCACGTTCAGCAGCTGCATGCCGCGGCAGATCCCGAGCAGCGGGGTGTCGGCGGCGAGAGCGGCGTCGATCAGGGCCAGTTCCCAGGAGTCCCGCTCCCGGGCGGGCGGGCCGGTACGGGGCTCCGGCTCGGCCCCGTACCGTACGGGCTCCACGTCCGCGCCGCCTGCCACCACCAGGCCGTCCAGCCGGGCCACCGCCTCGGCCGCGCGGGCCGGGTCGTCCGGCGGGAGCATCGCCGCGAGACCTCCCGAGGCCTGCACGAGCCGCGGGTACCCGGCCGGCAGCAGCGCCGCCGGCAGGTCCCACACGCTCCAGCGGGCGGAATCCTCCAGATAGGTCGTCACACCGATGAGCGGCAGGGTCACGGGTCGTGCCTCCAGAACGGTCCGTACGAAGTACGGAGAGGGTCAGTCACGCGTCAGTTCGGCCTCGGCCGCGGCCAGCGCCGCGAACTCCTCCTCGGGGGCACCGGCCACCAGGCGGTGCCGACTGTAGAACGCGAAGTAGGCGAGGGCGATCGCATAGACCCCGAGTGCCATGAACGCCGCCTCCCGGTCCACCAGGAACGTCGCCACCAGCGCCGACAGGGCGAGGACGAACGCCACGGACGACGTCACCACCCCGCCGGGGGTGCGGTACGGCCGCTCCAGGTGCGGTTCGCGGCGCCGCAGCACGATGTGCGAGAGCGCCATCAGGGCGTAGCTGATCGTCGCGCCGAACACCGCGATGTTCAGCATCCGCGCCCCGTTCCCGGTGCCCGCCGCCAGCGCGAAACCGATCGCGCCCGGGATCAGCAGACCGAGGTACGGCGACTTGCGACGGCTCGTCAGGGAGAGGAAGCGGGGCAGGTAACCGGCCCGGGAGAGCGCGAAGAGCTGCCGCGAACCGGCGTAGATGAGCGAGAAGAACGACGCCACGAGCCCGGCCAGGCCCGCGTAGTTGACGAAGCGGCTGAGCGCCGTCGGCTCGCCGTCCCCCTGGAGCGCCACCACCAGCGGGTTCCCCGCCTCCTGGATGGCCGCCGCGCCCTGGGCGCCGGTCGCGGCGAAGAAGGTCACCACCGCGAGCAGGACCAGGATCGACATGGACAGGGCGAGCGCCTTCGGCATCGAGCGGACCGGGTCCTTGGCCTCCTCCGCGGCGAGCGGCACTCCTTCGACCCCGAGGAAGAACCACATGCCGAACGGAAACGCCGCCCAGATCCCCAGCAGCCCGTACGGCAGCCAGGAGTTGGCGCCGTAGGCGTTCTCGTCGACCGGGATGTCGTCGAGGCCGCCGGCCTGGAAGTCGCCGAGCGCGCCGAGCGCGAAGATCAGTAGCGCGGCCACCGCGATCGCCGTCACGATCAGGCTGAAGCGCAGGGCCTCGCCGACGCCCCAGAGATGGATCCCGATGAAGATGGCGAAGCAGGCGAGGTAGACCGGCCAGCCGGACTCCAGGCCGAAGAGGCCCAGCGATTCGACGTAGTCGCCGATGAAGATCGAGATCGCGGCCGGGGCGAGGATGTACTCGATGAGGATCGCGGTGCCGGTGAGGAAGCCGCCCCAGGTGCCGAGCGCCCGGCGCGCGAAGCCGTATCCGCCGCCCGCGGTGGGCAGGATCGCCGACAGCTCCGCGAGCGCGAAGACCAGACAGGCGTACATCGCGCCCATCAGGAGGGTGGCGACGGCGAGTCCGCCGAAGCCGCCCTTGGACAGTCCGATGTTCCAGCCGGAGAAGTCGCCGGAGACGACGTAGGCGACGCCGAGTCCGGTGAGCAGCAGCCAGCCGGCGCTGCCGCGCCGCAGGGCCCGCCGCTTGAGGTAGTCGTCGGGTGGTGTGGCGCTCCCGGTGGTGTCTTCCAGCGTCATGGCAGAGCTCCCGCGTCGGGCCCAATGGAATGGGACCATACCTTTGCGCCGGGGTGGCTGGAACGCAAGACCCGTGCGTTACTTTCGGGTTACGTGACGGCGGGTGGCCGCGTGCCTTCCAGGTGAGGAAGCCCGAAGACCGCGCGCCTTTCCGGTGGGGGAGCCCGCCCGCCCCCGAGCCCGCCCGCCCCTCACGTGAGGAAGCCGCGCAGCAGCGCCGCCGTACCCCCGCAGTGCTCCCGCATCACCTCACGCGCCCCGTCCGCGTCGCCGTCGAGGATCGCCTCGACCAGCGCCGTGTGCTGGTGCTGGGAGTGCTCCAGGTTCCGTACGAGCAGCGGGATGCAGTCCAGCAGGTCGTTCACCGTCGCCCGGACCGCCGCGTACTGAGCCGTCAGGGTCGGCGACCCGGACAGCTCGGCGATCGTCAGATGCAGCAGCGTGTCCTGCCTGCGGTAGTCGCCCAGCTCCGCGTCGTGGGTCGCCGCCAGCGCCGTACGCAGCCGCTCGGCGCCCTCCTCGGGCAGCCCGTGCGCCGCGCACAGCCCGGCCGCGCCCACCTCAAGGACCTCCCGGAAACGCAGCGTGTCCTCGATGTCCACCGCCGCGATCCGGCGGCGCAGCTCCTCCTCGCCGGCCGTCTGCGGGCGCCGGCGCACGAACGTCCCGCCGTACCGGCCACGGCGGCTCTCCACGAGCCCCTGTTCCTGGAGCACCTTGAGCACCTCGCGCAGCGTGACCCGGCTGATCCCCATCCGCTCCGCCAGCTCCCGCTCGGCCGGCAGCCGCTCCCCGCCGGGCACCAGTCCGAGCCGTACGACCTGCAGGATCTGCTCCAGTGCCTCCTCGAAACCGTTGCCCGCCCGCACCGGCCGCAGGACCGGTGTCAGCCGGTCCGGTCCCTCGGTGGCGTGGTCGCCCGCGCCGTCCGCCGCCGCGCCCGCCGTATCACTCGTCCTGGTCACGTTGCCGTTTCCCCTTCCCAAGCAATGGTCTTCGGCAATACCTTATGGCTCCCGGCTGACCCAAGGAGGCACCATCCCGTGGCAGACCGCAAACCCCCGCTCGCCGTCGAGGAGCTCCGTGCCCTCGTCGCGACCGGTGAGATCGACACAGTCGTCCTGGCCTTCCCCGACATGCAAGGGCGGCTCCAGGGCAAGCGGTTCGCCGCACCCTTCTTCCTCGACGAGGTACTGGAGCACGGCACCGAGGGCTGCAACTACCTCCTCGCCGTGGACGTGGACCTCAACACCGTCGACGGCTACGCCATGTCCTCCTGGGATCGCGGCTACGGCGACTTCGCCATGCGCCCCGATCTGACCACCCTGCGCCGCGTCCCCTGGAACGAGGGCACGGCGATGCTCGTCGCCGACCTCGCCTGGAACGACGGCTCACCCGTCGTCGCCGCCCCCCGCCAGATCCTCCGCCACCAGCTGGAGCGCCTCGCCGCACACGGCTGGACCGCCCACGTCGGCACCGAACTCGAGTTCATCGTCTTCAAGGACACCTACGAGCAGGCCTGGGACGCGAACTACCGGGACCTGACCCCGGTCAACCAGTACAACGTCGACTACTCGGTCCTCGGCACCGGCCGCGTCGAGCCGCTGCTGCGCCGGATCCGCAACGAGATGGCCGCGGCCGGCCTGACCGTCGAGTCCGCCAAGGGCGAGTGCAACCCAGGCCAGCACGAGATCGCCTTCAAGTACGACGAGGCCCTCGTCACCTGCGACCAGCACGCCGTCTACAAGACCGGGGCCAAGGAGATCGCCGCGCAGGAGGGCGTCTCGCTCACCTTCATGGCCAAGTACAACGAACGCGAAGGCAACTCCTGCCACATCCACCTCTCGCTCCAGGACGGTACGGGGCGCAATGTGATGGCAGGCGACGGACCCGGTGGCATGTCACCGGTCATGCGTCACTTCCTCGCCGGACAGCTCGCCGCCCTGCGCGACTTCTCCCTCCTCTACGCCCCCAACATCAACTCCTACAAGCGCTTCCAGCCCGGCTCCTTCGCCCCCACAGCCGTCGCCTGGGGCTACGACAACCGCACCTGCTCCCTGCGCGTCGTCGGCCACGGCCGCTCGATGCGCTTCGAGAACCGCCTCCCCGGCGGCGACGTCAACCCCCACCTCGCCGTCGCCGGCCTCATCGCCGCCGGACTCCACGGCATCGAGCAGCAGCTCGAACTCCCCGACGCCTGCGAGGGCAACGCCTACACCGGCGACTACGCGCACGTCCCCACCACCCTGCGCGAGGCCGCCGAACTCTGGGAGACCAGCCCCATCGCCAAGGCCGCCTTCGGCGACGAGGTGGTCGCCCACTACCGCAACATGGCCCGCGTGGAACTCGACGCCTTCGACGCCGCGGTGACCGACTGGGAGCTTCGCCGCTCCTTCGAACGCATGTGAGGAACGACGTGTCGTACGAGCACCCCCCCTCCCTCCTTCACGTACTGAACCCGGCCACCGAGGAGACCGTCGCCACCGTCCCGGGTGCCTCCGCCGCCGACGTCGACGTCGCGGTCGTACGGGCCACCGCGGCCCAGCGCGGCTGGGCCGCCGCCGCGCCCGCCGACCGTGCCCGGCTGCTGCGCCGCTTCGCCGCCGTCGTCGACGACCACATCGAGGAACTCGCCCTCCTGGAGGTCCGCGAAGCCGGCCACACACTCGGCAACGCCCGCTGGGAAGCCGGCAACGTCCGCGACCTGCTCGACTTCGCCGCCGGGGGAGTGGAACGCCTCAGCGGCCGCCAGATCCCCGTCGCCGGCGGCATCGACATCACTCTCCTCGAACCCCTCGGCGTCGTCGGCGTCATCGCGCCCTGGAACTTCCCCATGCCGATCGCCGCCTGGGGCACCGCCCCCGCCCTCGCGGCAGGCAACGCGGTCATCCTCAAACCCGCCGAGACCACCCCGCTCACCGCCCTGCGCCTGGCCGAACTCGCCCTTGAGGCAGGGCTGCCCGAGCACCTCTTCCAGGTCCTGCCCGGCGAAGGGGCCGTCACCGGCAACGCCCTCGTCGAACACCCCGGCGTCGCCAAGATCGTCTTCACCGGCTCCACCCGTGTCGGCAAGCAGATCATGGCGAAGAGCGCCGACCTGGTGAAGCGCGTGACCCTGGAACTCGGCGGCAAGAGCCCCAACATCGTCTTCGCCGACGCCGACCTCGAAACCGCCGCGGCCGCCGCCCCCATGGCCTTCCTGGACAACGCCGGCCAGGACTGCTGCGCCCGCACCCGCATCCTCGTCCAGCGCGGCGTGTACGACCGCTTCCTCGACCTGCTCGCCCCCGCGGTCGAAGAGATCGTCGTCGGGGACCCGGCCGACGAGAAGACCCAGATGGGGCCGCTGATCTCGCGCGTGCAACTGGACCGCGTACGGTCCTATGTCACCGACGACCTCCCGGGCATCCGCGGCACCGCACCCGAAGGACCCGGCTTCTGGTTCCCGCCCACCGTCCTCACCGGCCTGCCCGAGGACGCCCCCTGCGCCACCGAGGAGATCTTCGGCCCCGTCGCCGTCGTCCTGCCCTTCGAGGACGAGGAGGACGCCGTACGGCTCGCCAACGCCACCGACTACGGACTCTCCGGCTCCCTGTGGACCCGGGACATCGGCCGCGCCCTGCGCGTCTCCCGAGCCGTCCAGGCCGGCAACCTCTCCGTCAACTCCCACTCCAGCGTGCGCTACTGGACCCCCTTCGGCGGCTACAAGCAGTCCGGCCTCGGCCGCGAGCTCGGCCCCGACGCCCTCACCGCTTTTACCGAAACCAAGAACGTCTTCATCAGCACGGAGGCCTGAACCACATGACCGACCGCACCGAAGAGACCGTCTGCCGCCGCCTGGTCGGCCGTACCGCCGTCATCACCGGCGCCGGCAGCGGCATCGGCCTCGCCACCGCCCGCCGCCTCGCCGCCGAGGGCGCCCACGTCGTCTGCGGCGACGTCGACGAGACCGCCGGCAAGGCCGCCGCCGAGGAGGTCGGCGGAACGTTCGTCCGCGTCGACGTCACCGACCCCGACGAGGTCGAGGCGCTCTTCAAGACCGCGTACGACACCTACGGCAGCGTCGACATCGCCTTCAACAACGCCGGCATCTCGCCCCCCGACGACGACTCCATCCTGGAGACCGGTCTCGAGGCGTGGAAGCGCGTCCAGGACGTCAACCTCACCTCCGTCTACCTCTGCTGCAAGGCCGCCATCCCCTACATGCGGCGCCAGGGCAAGGGCTCCATCATCAACACCGCCTCCTTCGTCGCCATCATGGGCGCGGCCACCTCCCAGATCTCCTACACCGCCTCCAAGGGCGGCGTGCTCGCCATGTCCCGCGAACTCGGCGTGCAGTTCGCCCGCGAGGGCATCCGCGTCAACGCCCTGTGCCCGGGCCCGGTCAACACCCCGCTCCTGCAGGAACTGTTCGCCAAGGACCCCGAGCGGGCCGCGCGCCGTCTGGTGCACATCCCCGTCGGCCGGTTCGCCGAGGCCGACGAGATCGCCGCCGCCGTCGCCTTCCTCGCCAGCGACGACTCCTCCTTCATCAACGCCACCGACTTCCTCGTCGACGGCGGTATCTCCGGCGCGTACGTCACGCCGCTCTAACCCCGGTCCCTCCCCGGACCGCCGCCACCCCTCCCCACCCCCCACACCCCCCACCGGCGGCCGGGCGTCCCCGGACGCCCGGCCGCCGTGCTCCCCAGGCCGGTGTACGGGCCCCGAAGTCGCCCTCTAGGGTGACCGGATGAGCATGACGACCCCGCCCTCCACGCCTGGCGGCATGGGGGGACCCCCTCCGGGCTGGTACGCGGACCAGGGCGCCCCCGGCACCGAACGCTGGTGGGACGGCGCCGCCTGGACCGCCCACACCCGCCCCCTCCCGGCGACCCTGGCCATGCCGGTGCGGCCGGCGCCCAATGCCCCGTCCGGGCGCGGCACGGCCGCCGTGATCGGGGCCTTGCTCGTCGTCCCCGCCGTCATCGGCGGCGTCCTGCTCCTGAACGGCGGAGGCGACGAGCCCCCGCCGCCCGTCGCCACCTCCAGCGCCCCCGCGCCGGCGGTGACCTCGGCCGCCGCGCCGACACCGTCACCCTCGCCGACCGAGGACCCCACCCACGTCACCGACCAGCTCAACGGCATCACCCTGCCCATCCTCAAGGGCTGGAAGAAACCGGAGAACACCCTCGACGACGTCGCGACCGTCACCACCGACGAGAGCTACGAGTGCCCGGGCGACACCAGCCGGTACTGCGACCGCGGCACGGTCTCCTCCCGTTCGGTCTCCGGCACCGCCGCCACCACCCCCGAGGCCCTCGCCAAGGAAGACATCGCCACGGCCGCCAAGGCCGCCTACGGCGAGGACGCCCTCGGCAACCGCATCCACGGCGGCATCCGCTCCCACACCGTCGTCGCCGCCCGCCCCGCCGTGGTCGCCGGCCGCACCGGCTACCTCGTGCGCTGGCGGGTGATCACCGGCAAGGGCCCCGGCGGATACGTCCAGTCCCTCGTCTTCCCCTCGTCCCTCGGCAGCGAGTCACCGGTCGTCGTCCGCTTCGCCTTCGACGCCGGACCGGACGGCCCGCCGCTGTCGGCGATGGACGAGATCATGCGGGGCATCAAGCCCATCGGCAGCTCCACCGGCGGCGGGGTGGGCAGCAGCATCGGCCCCTGACCGACCCGGGCATGTACGGCCCGGCTACAGGAACGTACGGCCCTCGCCGCGGTACGTCGGCACCTCGCCCGTGGCCCGGTCGCCCTCGATCAGATGCAGCCGGTCGAACCGCTCGCACAGCTCGCCCGCCTTGGCGTGCCGGAACCACACCTTGTCCCCGACCAGCAGATCGTCGGCGGCGGCCCCGAGCAGCGGCGTCTGCACCTCGCCCGGCCCCTCCATGGGGTCGTAGCGCAGCCCTTCCGGGAGGTACGGCACCGGCAGCCGGTCCACGCCCGCCGCCCCCGACGCCGGATAGCCGCCGCCGAGCACGGTCACCACGCCCACCCCGGGCCGGCGCACCACCGGCTGCGCGAACAGCGCGGCCGGACGCGCCGAGAACGACGTGTAGTTGTCGAAGAGCCTCGGCGCGAACAGTCCCGAACCGGCGGCGATCTCGGTCACCGCCTCCTCCGCCGCGGTGTGCTGCACGCTGCCCGTGCCGCCCCCGTTCACGAACTCCAGATCCGGGGCCACCGCCCGCACCGCCCGGACCACCGCCGCCCGGCGGGCCGCCAGCTCCCGGCGCGCGGCGGTCTGCATCAGCCGGATCGCCCGCGACCGCACCGGCCGCCCCGCCAGCGCGTCCCCGACCCCGGCGACATGCCCCTCGTACGCCATCAGCCCCACCAGCCGGAACCCGGGCCTGCGCGCCACCGACCGGGCCAGCTCCGCCAGCTGCGCGGGCTCCCGCAGCGGCGAGCGCCGCGCCCCGACCCGTATCCGCCCGCCCAGCAGCCGCAGCGACGTGTCCAGCTCCAGACAGACCCGGATCTCCTCGGCCCCGCCGCCCCGCGCCCGGTCGATCAGCTCCAGCTGCGCCGGATCGTCCACCATCACGGTCACCGCCGCGGCGAGCTTGGCATCGGCGGCCAGCTCCGCGAAGCCGCCCCGGTCCACGGACGGATAGGCCAGCAGGACGTCCTCGAAGCCGGCCCGGGCCAGCCACAGCGACTCGTCCAGCGTGAACGACATGATCCCGACGAACCCGTCCCGCGCCAGCACCCGTTCCAGCAGCGCCCGGCAGCGCACCGACTTGCTCGCCACCCGCACCGGCTTCCCGCCGGCCCGGCGCACGAGATCGTCCGCGTTCGCGTCGAACGCCTCCAAATCCACCACGGCCAGCGGCGCGTCAAGGTGGGCGGTGGCCCGGTCGTACCGGGCTCGGTCGGCGGCACGGGGAGTCATGGCCCGAGCTTGCCAGACCGCATTACCCGAGGGTAGGGGGACGTACCGGTCAGATGCCCCGCCCCGTCACTCGCGTTGCCGCCGGGCGCTCCGCAACCCGTAGAGTGACGGGGCCGCACCGCCGAACCGGCCTGCCCCGGAAGGCGATCGGCGGGCGGGACGGAAGGCACGACGGCGACCAGGGGGGCGTGATGAGCACGGAGGCACGACGCCCCGCCTCGCGCATCACGGAGGCCCTCCTCCCCGCGGACCCCCCGCCGGGCGCCAGTACCCCGGCCGCCCCGAGCACCACGCCCCCGGCGCCGTCCGCGCCCGCGCCGAGCCTCCCGCCGCGCCCCGCGCCGTCCGTGTACCGGCCGAGCGCCCAGTCCGCGCCCCGGACCCCCGCGCCCAGTGGGCCAGCCCCCGCCGCACCCTTGCCGGGTGCCGCCCCAGCCGCCCCGCCGCGGCCTCCCGCCCCGGCTGCCGCCCCGCCCCCGTACCCGCCCCGTCCCGCCGCGCCGAGCACCCCGCCGGGCGCGCCCGCCGTCGTGGGCGTTGTACCCACCCACCCCCAGACTTCGTCCGGGGGGACCCCCAGCCGTGCGGAACGTATGCCCACAACGGGGCCCGTGCCCCGCCCGACATCGCCCGCGCCGAGCACTCCGCCGCGCCGCGCGCCCGGTGAGGCAGCTCCCGCCGCGCCCCCGACCGCCCCCGCGCCCAGCACCCCGCCCCGCCCCACGCACCCCGGCCCGCTGCCGCCCGAGGTGCCCCCGCAGGCGCCGGTCGAGACGACGACCCGGCTGCGGCCCGTACCCGCGTACGAGCCCCCGTCCCCGTACGACGCGCCGTCCCGGCCTCCGGCCGCTTCCGGCCGCAAGCGGCGGCCCGGGGTGACCGCCGCCGCCGTGGTCTGCGTCGTCCTCGGGCTCGGGCTGCTCGCCGGGGCCGCCACCGGCAGCTGGCTCACCGGCGACTCCGCCGCCGGGCCCGCCCGCCCCGCCGGCTACGGCGAAGCCCGCACTCTCTGGCACAGCGTCCCCGTCGACCGGCTCTTCCCGCCCACCCTCAAGGGCGACGGCGCCGGTCCGGGCGGCGCCGACCGGGTCTGGACCCGGATCGCCGTCGCCCCCGACGGGCCGTGCGCCGGAGCTCTCGACCCCCTGCTGGTCAAGACCCTCCAGCCGGTCGGCTGCCTGCGTGTCCTGCGCGCCACCTACACCGACGCCACCTCCAGCCACGTCACCACCGTCGGCATGGTCTTCACCGAGGCCGAGCCCGACGCCATGCGTGCGCTGAACACCCGGTTCGCCGAGAGCGGCCTGCAGGAACGCGCCGACCTGATGCCCCGTACGCTCCCCGCCCCCGGCACCGTCGCCGCCGGGTTCGGCGACCGGCAGCGGGCGAGCTGGTGGGTGCGCGTCCTCACCGACGTGCCGGTCGTCGTCTACTCCGTCTCCGGCTTCGCCGACGCCCGCCCCGTCACCGACCCACAGCCCGCCGACGAGGCCATGGCCGCCGGCCAGACCACCGCCCCCGCCCAGTCCGGCCTCGGCCACGAGGCCAAGGGCATCACCGACCGGATCGAACGCGGCCTGCGCAAGACCGTCGCCACGGCCACGAAGGATCCCCAGTGAGACGCCTTCGCGCCGCCGCGGTCCTCACCGCCGCCGTCCTCGCCGTGCTCCCCGCCGCCACCCCCGCCCACGCCGACGGCATCCGCACCCAGCAGTGGGGCCTTGAGGCCCTGCACACCCAGGAGGCCTGGCGCACCGCCAAGGGCCGCGGGGTCACCGTCGCCGTCCTCGACACCGGAGTCGACGCCGGCCACCCCGACCTCACGGGCAACGTCCTGCCCGGCCACGACCTCATCGGCTTCGGCGCGGGCCGCGGCGACCGCTCCTGGGCCCGCCACGGCACCGCCATGGCCGGCATCATCGCCGGCCACGGACACGGCCCCGGCCGCCAGGACGGTGTCCTCGGCATCGCCCCCGAGGCGAAGATCCTGCCGGTCCGCGTGATCCTCGAAGGCAGCGACCCGGCCCGCAAGAAGGCCCGCGCCACCCGCGGCAGCGCCCTCGCCGACGGCATCCGCTGGGCTGTCGACCACGGCGCCGACGTCATCAACCTCTCCCTCGGCGACGACAGTGAATCCGCCCACCCCGAAGCCGGGGAGGACGCCGCCGTGCAGTACGCCCTCGCCAAGGGCGCCGTCGTCGTCGCCTCCGCCGGCAACGGCGGCGAGAAGGGCGACCACATCTCCTACCCGGCCGCCTACCCCGGCGTCATCGCGGTCACCGCCGTCGACCGCTTCGGCACCCACGCCGCCTTCTCCACCCGCCGCTGGTACGCCACCGTCTCCGCCCCCGGCGTCGACATCGTCATCCCCGACCCGGACCGCAAGTACTACTCCGGCTGGGGCACCAGCGCCGCCGCCGCCTTCGTCTCCGGCGCCGTCGCCCTGGTCCGCTCCGCCCACCCCGACCTCACCCCCGCCCAGATCAAGAAGCTGCTGCGGGACACCGCCCGGGGCCGCCCCGAAGGCGGCCGCAGCGACGCCAAGGGGTACGGCACCGTCGACCCTGCCGCCGCCCTCAAGGCCGCCCGCTCCCTGCGCCCCGGCGACCCCAAGGCCGCCACGGCCGGCTACCGCCAGCAGTACTTCGGCCCCGGCCCGGCCCGCGCCGTCGCCGACGACTCCGCCCCCGGACTGCTCGCCCCCGCGGCGGCCGCCGTCGGCACCGTGTTCCTGATCACCGCCGTGCTGCTGTGGCGCCGAGGCCGCCGCGTCTGACGCCGGGGGCCACCCGTTAGGCTCGACGGGTGGCGCTCAAGAACATCCCGGACCCCGGTTTCTCCGACGACGACGGCACCGCCGACCCGCGGCTCACCGCGGCCCTCGCGGCCTGGGCCGAGGACCGCACCGCACACGGCCCCGTGCTGGAGGCCCTGCGCGACGCCCGGCTCCTCGTCCCCGTCGTCGCCGTCCTCGGCGAGGTGGAGACCGACGAGAACGGGCTGCGCCGCGAGAAGACCAGCGACATGGCCGTCCCCACCCTCACCGCCGGTGACCGGCGCGCCCTGCCCGCCTTCACCTCCACCGCGTCCCTGGCCCGCTGGGACCCGGCCGCCCGCCCCGTCGCCGTACCCCTGCACCAGGCCCTCCAGGCCGCCGCGCACGAGAAGGCCGACACGCTCGTCCTCGACCTCGCGGGCCCCGTGCCGTACCAGCTGACCGGCCCCGCCCTGCTCGCCCTCGCCGAGGGCCGCACCAGCACCGACCCGATCGCCGACCCGGCCGTCGTCGCCGCCGTCCGGGAAGCCGTCGCCGCCGAGCCCGCCGTCCTGCGCGCCCACCTCGGCCCGGGCAGCGCCGACGCCACCCTCGCCCTCGTCCTCGCCCCGGACGCGGCCCCGGCCGAGGCGGCCCAGCGGGTCGCCCGCGCCCTGGCCGCCGACGAAACACTCAGGGCCCGCCTGGTGCGCGGCCTCGACCTGGCGTTGCTGCCGGCCTCGGCCACGCCTCCCGGCGAGCCCCTTTACCTACGGAAGAGCGGGTCGGACGACTAGCCGTAGACCGGCCCGGTGTACTTCTCGCCCGGGCCCTTGCCCGGCTCGTCCGGGACGATGGACGCCTCGCGGAACGCGAGCTGGAGCGACTTCAGGCCGTCCCGCAGCGGCGCCGCGTGGAACGAGCTGATCTCGGTCGTGCTCGCGTCGAGCAGACCGGCGAGCGCGTGCACCAGCTTGCGGGCCTCGTCCAGGTCCTTGTGCTCCTCGCCCTCCTCGGTCAGCCCGAGCTTCACCGCGGCGGCGCTCATCAGGTTGACGGCGACCGTCACGATCACCTCGACGGCCGGGACCTCCGCGATGTCGCGGGTCATGGCGTCGAAGTCGGGGGATTCGGGGGATTCTCCGGAAGGCGTGGAGGGCGTCTCACTCATGCCCCACACGATATGCCCCGCCCCGCCGGACGCCGTCCCGGCCTTCCGTTCGCCCCCGCGGGCCGAAGCTGCTAACCTTGTGTAACGACCGGCCGGACACCTGCGTGCCCGGCCCACAAGTGGAGGCTCCGATCTCCCACCTGGCCGCCCTCCGGGGCGGCGGGTCACCGGTCAGGTGGCGACCATCGTTCCGTACGGACGATGGAGCCGCCCGATGTGCGCCCCGCGGTACGCCGTGGCGGTGCTCCGGTATTTCCTTGGAGCCCCGCCTGTGTCCCGTCGGGGCATTTTTCGTGTACCGGCGCGGTTGGTCTCAAAGAACAGACGTTACGTGTCCGTCCGCCAGGCGGTCGCGTGGTGCTACCGAGGAGGATCCATCAGCGCCGAGCCCCGCATCAACGACCGGATTCGCGTTCCAGAGGTGCGACTTGTCGGTCCCAGTGGCGAGCAGGTCGGAATTGTTCCGCTTGCCAAGGCCCTGGAGCTTGCACAGGAGTACGACCTCGACCTGGTCGAGGTCGCGGCGAACGCCCGTCCGCCCGTGTGCAAGCTCATGGACTACGGGAAGTTCAAGTACGAGTCGGCCATGAAGGCCCGTGAGGCGCGTAAGAACCAGGCGCACACGGTCATCAAGGAGATGAAGCTCCGGCCGAAGATCGACCCGCACGACTATGACACCAAGAAGGGTCATGTCGTCCGGTTCCTCAAGCAGGGCGACAAGGTCAAGATCACGATCATGTTCCGTGGTCGTGAGCAGTCCCGCCCTGAACTGGGCTTCCGGCTGCTCCAGCGCCTCGCTTCGGACGTCGAGGAGCTTGGCTTCATCGAGTCCAACCCGAAGCAGGACGGCCGGAACATGATCATGGTTCTTGGCCCCCACAAGAAGAAGACCGAGGCCATGGCCGAGGCGCGTGAGGCTCAGGCCGCACGCAAGGCCGAGCGTCAGGGCGGCTCGTCCGAGGCGACCGAGGCTCCGGCCGAGGCCCAGGCGGAGGCTCCGGCCGACGCCGAGGCCGAGAACCCCGAGGCGTGATCGGAGGGGCGGCCATCCAGGCGCCCCCCGGCCCCGCCCGGACACACCACACCAAGATCTGACGCTCCCGGTTACCGGTGCCTGGCACCGGTGGGAGCGCCACTGACGAGGAGAGAACGGCGCGATGCCGAAGAACAAGACGCACAGCGGTGCCAAGAAGCGCTTCAAGATCACCGGCTCCGGCAAGGTGCTGCGTGAGCGCGCCGGCAAGCGCCACCTGCTCGAGCACAAGTCGTCCAAGCTGACGCGTCGCCTCACCGGCAACGCCGAGATGGCCCCGGGTGACGCCGCCAAGATCAAGAAGATGCTGGGCATCTGATTGACCTTCCGCCCTCGGTGACCGAGGGCCTCCGGCCCAGTCCGGGACCAATTCGTTTCCGGGTCGTGTGAGTCCAACCGCGGCCCCGCTACAAGGAGTTAACAAGTGGCACGCGTCAAGCGGGCAGTCAACGCCCACAAGAAGCGCCGGGCGATCCTCGAGCAGGCCAGCGGTTACCGCGGCCAGCGTTCGCGCCTGTACCGCAAGGCCAAGGAGCAGGTCACCCACTCGCTGGTCTACAACTACAACGACCGCAAGAAGCGCAAGGGCGACTTCCGTCAGCTGTGGATCCAGCGCATCAACGCCGCTGCCCGCCTGAACGGCATGACGTACAACCGCCTCATCCAGGGTCTGAAGGCCGCCAACATCGAGGTGGACCGCAAGATCCTCGCCGAGCTGGCCGTCAACGACGCCAACGCGTTCGCCGCCCTCGTCGAGGTCGCGCAGAAGGCCCTCCCGGCCGACGTCAACGCCCCGAAGGCCGCCGCCTGATCTTCCAGGCCGCAGTACTTCTGCCCGGACCCGCAGGCCCAGCGCCTGCGGGTCCGGCGCGTTCCACCTCTCGTACGACTGTGCTTTCCCGGGGACGACCCCGGACCCCGGCAGGAAGAGTGAGCCGCACACCATGGGCACCCCCGAGCTGATCTCCCCGCGTTCCCCGCGCGTCGTCGCCGCCCGGCGGCTGGCCAAGCGCAACTTCCGGGGCAAGGACCGCCGGTTCATCGCCGAGGGCCCGCAGGCCGTCCGGGAGGCAGTCGAGCACCGCGGCAGCGACGGCGAGCCCACCCTCGTCGAGCTCTTCACCACCGTCGAGGCCGCCGAGCGGTACGCCGACATCATCGACGCCGCCCGCGCCACCGGCGCCCGCGTCCACCACGCCTCCGACGCCGTCCTCGCCGAGGTCTCCCAGACCGTCACCCCCCAGGGCCTGCTCGGGGTCTGCCGCTTCCTCGACTCGCCGTTCGAGGAGATCCTCGCCGCCCGGCCCAAGCTCGTCGCCGTACTCGCCCACGTACGCGACCCCGGAAACGCCGGCACCGTCCTGCGCTGCGCCGACGCCGCGGGCGCCGACGCCGTCGTCCTCACCGACGCCTCCGTCGACCTCTACAACCCCAAGTCGGTCCGCGCCTCCGTCGGCTCCCTCTTCCACCTGCCCGTGGCCGTCGGCGTCCCCGTCGAACAGGCCGTCGCCGGCCTCAAGGCCGCCGGCGTGCGCATCCTCGCCGCCGACGGAGCGGGCGACGACGACCTCGACGCCGAACTCGACGCGGGCACCATGGGCACCCCCACCGCCTGGGTCTTCGGCAACGAGGCCTGGGGGCTCCCGGAGGAGACCCGCGCACTCGCCGACGCGGTCGTGCGCGTCCCCATCCACGGCAAGGCCGAAAGCCTCAACCTCGCCACCGCCGCCGCCGTCTGCCTCTACGCCTCCGCACGCGCCCAGCGAGCCCCCGGAGGGTGCCGCTCCGTCGCGTCCAGCTAGTAGGGTGACGGGCTCGGGGGCCCACTGCGCTTCACGGAGAGGTGGGGTACGGGGATGACAGTCGGCACGGACCGGCCCACGCACACCACGCACACCCCGCGGAACGCGGCCGCGGACGGCGACCCCCTCGACGTCCGCCCGGCCGGCATCGACCCCGACGACCTGCCCGACGGTCTCGTCGTCGCCGACGCCACCGGGCACGTCGTCTGCTTCAACGCCGCCGCGGCCCGGATCACCGCGCTCCCGGCCGACCAGGCCCTCGGCCGCGCCCTCGACCAGGTCCTGCCGCTGGAAGACCTCAAGGGCCGCCGCTGGTGGGCCCTCACCGACCCGTACGGCGGCCTGGCCACCCGTACCGGCCAGCCCGAGCGGAACCTGCTCCTGCCCGGCGGCCGCGAGGTCCTCGTCTCCGCCCGCTACGTCCGCGAGCACCCCACCGGACCGGTCCGCCGGGTCGTCGTCTCGCTGCGCGGCACCGAGGCCCGCCGCCGCAACGAACGCAGCCACGCCGAGCTCATCGCCACCGTCGCCCACGAACTGCGCTCCCCGCTCACCTCCGTCAAGGGCTTCACCGCCACCCTCCTCGCCAAGTGGGAGCGGTTCACCGACGACCAGAAGCGGCTCATGCTGGAGACCGTCGACGCCGACGCCAACCGCGTCACCCGGCTGATCGCCGAGCTCCTCGACATCTCCCGGATCGACTCCGGACGCCTCGAGGTCCGCCGCCAGCCCGTCGACATCGCCGCCGCCGTCGGCCGCCACATCCAGGCGCACACCACCGGCGGCCAGTCGCCCGACCGGTTCTTCGTCCGTGTCCGGCCCGGCCTGCCCGACCTGTGGGCCGACCCCGACAAGATCGACCAGATCCTCGGCAACCTGCTCGAAAATGCGGTGCGCCACGGCGAGGGAACCGTCACCATCGACGTGGCACCGGCGCACGTCAGCAGCGCCGGACGGACAGAGAAGGGAACGGCCGTCACCGTGAGCGACGAAGGCCCCGGCATCCCCGAGGAGTCGATGGGCCGTGTCTTCACCCGCTTCTGGCGGGGCAGCAAGCGTGGCGGGACCGGTCTCGGCCTCTATATCGTCAAGGGCATCGTCGAGGCGCACGGCGGCACGATCACCGTCGGCCGCGGACCCGGCGGTGGCGCCGAGTTCCGATTTATCCTGCCCGTCGGCGCCCCGGCCTATCTCCAGCAACCCTGAGAGAGCGTCCGAGCAGCCCACGGGCTCATTCGCATCCTCGCACCCCGTTAGACTCGACCTTTGGCACGTTTGCGCCCCAGTCGTCGAGCGGGGCAGCCCAGCCAGCCAAACGGAAGCACGGGAAGAGATGTCCGCACCCAATAAGTCGTACGACCCGGTTGAGGTCGAGGCACTGAAACCGGAAGAGATCGAGCGCATGCGGGACGAGGCGCTCGCCGCCTTCGCCGCCGCGGGCGACCTCGACGAGCTCGCGCACGCGAAGGTCGCGCACACCGGTGGCACCTCGCCGCTCGCCCTCGCCAACCGGGAGATCGGCGCGCTGCCGCCGCAGGCCAAGGCCGAGGCCGGCAAGCGCGTCGGCCAGGCCCGCGGCCAGGTCAGCAAGGCCCTGGCGACCCGCCAGGCCGAGCTGGAGGCCGAGCGCGACGCCCGCGTGCTGGTCGAGGAGGCGGTGGACGTCACCCTTCCCTACGACCGCACCCCGTCCGGCGCCCGCCACCCGCTGACCACCCTCATGGAGCGCGTCTCCGACGTCTTCGTCTCCATGGGCTACGAGGTCGCCGAGGGCCCCGAGGTCGAGGCGGAGTGGTTCAACTTCGACGCCCTCAACTTCGTCCCCGACCACCCGGCCCGGCAGACCCAGGACACCTTCTTCGTCCAGGGCACCACCGCCGACGGCAAGGTCACCACCGGCGACGAGTCCGGCATCGTGCTGCGGACGCACACCTCCCCGGTCCAGGCCCGCACCCTCATCGACCGGGAACCCCCGGTCTACGTGGTGTGCCCCGGCCGGGTCTACCGCACCGACGAGCTCGACGCCACGCACACCCCGGTCTTCCACCAGATCGAGCTGCTCGCCGTCGACGAGGGCCTCACCATGGCCGACCTGAAGGGCACCCTCGACCACATGGTCCAGGCGCTCTTCGGCCCCGACATGAAGACCCGGCTGCGCCCCAACTTCTTCCCCTTCACCGAGCCGTCCGCCGAGATGGACATGCTCTGCTACGTCTGCCGCGGCGAGTCCGTCGGCAACCCGGAGCGCCCCTGCCGCACCTGCTCCAGCGAGGGCTGGATCGAGCTCGGCGGCTGCGGCATGGTCAACCCCAAGGTGCTCGTCGCCTGCGGCGTCGACCCCCAGAAGTACAGCGGATTCGCCTTCGGGTTCGGCATCGAACGGATGCTGATGTTCCGCCACAACGTCGAAGACATGCGAGACATGGTCGAGGGTGACGTCCGGTTCACCCGGCCGTTCGGGATGGAGATCTGATGCGGGTCCCGCTTTCCTGGCTGCGGGAGTACGTCGACCTGCCGGCCACCGAGACCGGCCGCGACGTGCAGGCCAAGCTGGTGTCGGCCGGTCTGGAGGTCGAGACCGTCGAGCAGCTCGGCGCCGGGCTCTCCGGCCCCCTCGTCGTCGGACAGGTCCGCACCATCGAGGAACTGACCGAGTTCAAGAAGCCGATCCGCTTCTGCACCGTCGATGTCGGCCAGGCCAACGGAACTGGCGAGCCGCAGGAGATCATCTGCGGCGCCCGGAACTTCGCCGAGGGCGACAAGGTCGTCGTGGCCCTGCCCGGCGCCGTCCTCCCCGGCGACTTCCGGATCGCCGAGCGCAAGACGTACGGCCGGGTCTCCCGCGGCATGATCTGCTCCGGCGACGAGCTGGGCATGGGCGACGACGGCAGCCACGGCATCATCGTGCTGCCGCCCGAGCACGAGGTCGGCACCGACGCCACCGAGCTCCTCGAACTCTTCGACGAGGTCCTCGACATCGCCGTCACGCCCGACCGCGGCTACTGCCTCTCCATGCGCGGCGTCGCCCGCGAGGCGGCCACCGCCTACGGGCTGCCGCTGCGCGACCCGGCCCTCCTCGACGTGCCCGCGCCGAACTCGTACGGCTACCCGGTCACGATCGGCGACCCGATGGGCTGCGACCGCTTCGTCGCCCGGACCGTCACCGGCCTCGACCCCGAGGCCCGCTCCCCGATCTGGCTGCGCCGCCGCCTACAGAAGGCCGGCATGCGCCCGATCTCGCTCGCCGTCGACGTCACCAACTACGTGATGCTCGAGCTCGGCCAGCCGCTGCACGCCTACGACCGCTCCCGGGTCGAGGGCACCATCGGCGTCCGCCGCGCCGAGGCCGGCGAGAAGTTCACCACCCTCGACGGCGTCAAGCGCGTCCTCGACGCCGAGGACCTCGTCATCACCGACGACCGCGGAGCCATCGGCCTCGCCGGTGTGATGGGCGGCGCCAACACGGAGATCGCCGACCACGACGACGCCGCCGGTGCCACCACCGAGGTCGTCATCGAGGCCGCGCACTTCGACGCGCTCTCCATCGCCCGCACCGCCCGCCGGCACAAGCTGTCCTCCGAGGCGTCCCGGCGCTTCGAGCGCGGCGTGGACCCGCAGGCCGCTGCCGCCGCCGCCCAGCGCACGGTGGACCTGCTCGTCCTCCTCGCGGGCGGCACCGCCGAGGCCGGCGTCACGGAGATCGTCGCCCCCTCCGGGCCGCACACGATCACCATGCCCGCCGACCACCCCGACCGGGTCGCCGGTGTCTCCTACGGCCGCGAGACCGTCGTCCGCCGCCTCCAGGAGGTCGGCTGCGACGTCTACGGGCAGGACGAGCTGGTCGTCACGGTGCCGTCCTGGCGCCCCGACCTCGTCGCCCCCAACGACCTCGCCGAAGAGGTCATCCGGCTGGAGGGCTACGAGAACCTGCCCTCCACGCTGCCCAAGCCGCCCGCCGGCCGGGGCCTGACCGAGCGTCAGCGCAGCCACCGCCGGGTCGGCCGCGCGCTGGCCGGTGCCGGGTACGTCGAGGCCCTGAACTACCCGTTCATCGGCGAGCAGGTCTTCGACCAGCTCGCCCTCGACGCCGACGACCCGGCCCGCCGCGTCGTCACCCTCGTCAACCCGCTCTCCGACGAGGAGCCGGCGCTGCGCACGACGCTGCTGCCCGGCCTCCTCGGCGCACTGCGGCGCAACGACGGCCGCGGCAGCCACGACCTGGCGCTCTTCGAGACCGGGCTGGTCTTCCACCCGGCCGACGGGACCGACGTCGCGGTCCGCATCCCCGCCGACCGCCGTCCCACCGACGAGGAGATCGCCGGTCTCACCGCCGTCCTGCCCCGGCAGCCGCGGCACGCCGCCGTCGTCCTCGCGGGCTCCCGCGAGCAGGCCGGCTGGTGGGGCAAGGGCCGCCCGTCCGACTGGGCCGACGCGGTCGAGGCCGCCCGGACCGTCGCCCGTGAGGCCGGTGCCGAACTGATCGTGCGTCAGGGCCAGTACGGTCCGTGGCACCCCGGCCGCTGCGCCGAGCTCGCCGTCGTCGTCGACGGCGCGGAGAAGGTCGTCGGCCACGCCGGAGAGCTCCACCCGCGCGTCGTGAAGGCCTTCGGCCTGCCGGCCCGTACGTGCGCCATGGAGATCGACCTCGACACCGTCGAGCAGGCCTCCGCCGGCGCCGTGCAGGCACCGCGGATCTCCACCTTCCCGGTGGCGACCCAGGACGTCGCGCTGGTCGTGCCCAAGGACGTCCCCTCCGCCGAGGTGGAGCGGACCCTGCGCGAAGGCGCCGGTGAACTCCTCGAGTCCATCCGCCTGTTCGACGTCTACACCGGCGACCAGATCGGCGAGGGCAGCAAGTCCCTGGCGTACGCGCTGCGTTTCCGCGCCACGGACCGCACGCTGACCGTCGAGGAGGCCTCGGCCGCCCGCGACGCGGCCGTGGCACTGGCCACGGAACGCGCGGGAGCGGTCCTCCGCGGCGCCTGACGGGCCGCAGGACGGTGAAGGGGCCACTCCGGGACTGCCCGGGGTGGCCCCTTTCCGCGCCCGCCGCCGCCGAACTCCGGGCGCTGGACGGCTCGTAGGCCGGAGTCGGCCTGTCTGGGGGAGTGCGACGGGTCGCCCCCTTCCGTGCCCGCCGGTGCGGGCGTACCCGGCCGTCCTGCGTGGCGTCCGACGGCTCGTACGATCCGAGGCGGCCCTTCCGCGACGTACCGTCGTGCCCGAAGCAGCCCTTCCGGTGCGTGCCGGGGTGGCCCTTTCCGTGCCCGCCGGCGCGGGCGCACCGGGGCCGAACTCCGGGCTACGGCCCCAAGGGGCACCCCCGGGACTTCCCCGGGGCGCCCCCTCCCGCCCAGGCGCACCAGCGTCCTACTCCGCGGCGCCCGACCCGCCCGTACGGCCCGAAAGGGCACCCCCGACCACCCGTGGCGGCCCCTTTCCTGTCACGCTCGCCCATCTCACTCATTCGGGTGAGATCTCTGGCGCACCTTCCGCCCCGTCCCGGACGATCGACAGAATCGACCCGGCCACAGAGGCGGCCCTGTGAACCCAGGGCCTGGAGGGGGGCCACCGGAATGATCCGAAGCAGCTGGCGCCGACTGGGCCCGCTGGCCCTTCCCACCCTCTGGGGCGCGGCCGCCGTCACGTGGAAGCTCGCCTGTCCCCTCGCCCAGCAGGAGGGGCTCGCCACCCGCATCGCCACCAGCGCCGTCTTCTTCACCGTCGGCACGGGACTCGTTCTCGGCATCCGCCGCGGCCTCGCCCGCGAGCTGCGCCAGGTCCGCGAGGTCGCCCGGGCCACGCAGCGCGTCCTGCTCCGCCCGCCGCCCCCGCGACTGGACGGGCTCACTCTCGCCGCCACCCAGCTCTCCGCCTCCCGCGCCTCCGAGATCGGCGGGGACCTCTACGACGCGGTCGCCACCCCGCACGGCGTCCGGGTCGTCATCGGTGACGTCCGAGGCCACGGCCTCGCCGCGATCGGGGCCGTCGCCGCACTCCTCGGCAGCTTCCGCGAGGCCGTCCACGACGAAACCGAACTCGCCGGTGTGCTGCGGCGCATGGACCGGGCCCACCATCGGCACCTGCGGGAGCGCGCCCGGGACGAGCACCCCGCCTCCGGCGCCCGCGCGCCCGAGCACCCGGCGGCCGAGGAGTTCGTCACCGTCCTGCTTCTGGAGATCCGCCCCGAGGGCGACGTCCTCGCCCTCAACTGCGGCCACCCCTGGCCGTACCGGCTCCACCGCGGCGCACACCCGGTCCAAGCCGGTGACACGCTGCCCCCGCTCGGTGTCCTTCCGCTCCCCGCCGAGCTGCACCCGCACCGCTGCCCACGGCTGTTGCCAGGCGAGGCGTTGTTCCTGCACACCGACGGCGCCGAGGACGCCCGCGACCCCCGCGGCCGGTTCTTCCCGCTCGCCACGGTCCTCGGCGAAGCCGCGGCCGGTACGCCCGTGTCGCCCACCGCAGTCGTCCACCGCGTCCACGCCGCGCTGCTGCGGCACACCGGCGGACGGGTCACCGACGACGTCGCCCTGCTCGCCGTACGCAACGACCGCTCGCGGGTGCCCGCACAGCTCCCCGAAACCGGTCCCTGCCGCGCCCGGACGGCACCCTCGCGGAGCTAGGCCGGCTTCAGCGGTCGGGGCCGTCCGTCCTGCCGCGGAGTGTCGGGCAGACCAGCAGGACGGACGGCACGGAGCGGGCCGTCGCACTGTTCGAGGGGGAGCCGACGGCCCGGCCGCCTCCTTTCGAGGCAGTTCAGTCAACCGGCGCTCGGCGCCCGGCGGGAGAGCACACGGGGCACGGTCACGGGCACTGCGTTCACACCCCGTGCGAACCGCGCCCGCGCACACCGGGGCCGGCCCGCACACGCCGGGGTCCGTACGCACCCTCCTCCACTACCCTGACGGCACCGAGGCATCGAAGGGGCCACCATGCAGCCCAACACCCTGCTCGACGCCCTGCTCGACGAAGCGGGCATCTCCCACGCCGGCCTCGCCGCGCACGTCAACCAGCGGGGCCGGGTCCGAGGCCTCAGCCTGCGCTACGAACACACCGCCGTCGGCCGCTGGCTCAAAGGACAGCGCCCCCGCGGCCAGGTCCCCGACCTGATCTGCGAAGTGCTCTCCATTCGGCTCCACCGGCCCGTCACCCTCGACGACATCGGCCTCGGCGTCCCCGGCGGCGCCGCGGAGCCGCACGGCACCCCGCTGCGCGGCTTCGTCGAACGGGCCACCGCCCTGTGGCGCTCCGACGAACAGCAGCGCCCGCACATCCTCGGCGCCCCCGCCGTGACCGGCACGCCCGCAGTGATGCCCGTCTGGGAGTGGGAGAACCCTCCCGAGGACGCCGATGTCTCCCGCGACGGCCAGACACGCGTCCAGCACGCCGACATCACCATGCTCCGGGCCGCCCGCGCCCACTACGAGCTGATGTACCGCCGGGCCGGCGGGATCGCCACCCGCGCCCGGATCGTCGGATTCCTCAACGCCGAGGCGGCGCCGCTGCTCCGCGGCCGTTACGACGACAGCCTCGGCCGCCGGCTGCACCGCGCCACCGGCGGACTGGTGTCGGTGGCGGGCATCTGCGCGTACGACTCCGACGCGCACGGCCTGGCTCAGCGCTACTTCCACCAGGCGCTTCGCCTGGCGAAGGCCAGCGGCGACCGGGGCCTGGGGGCCTATGTGATCGCGCTGCTGGTCAACCAGTCCCTGTTCATGGGGGAGTTCCGCCAGGGCGTGGCGTTCGCGGAGGCCGCGCTGCGTACCGCCGGGCGGGAGATCACCCCCGCGCTCGCCGCCGATCTGTACGCGATGCAGGCCAAGGCGTACGCCCACCTCGGCGACGGCGGCAGCGCGCTGCGCTGCATCCGCCGGGCGGAACAGGAGGCCGAACGGATCAGGCCATGCCATGAACCCGACGAGACCGGCTATGTCCAGCCCGGTCTGGTGAACGTACAAGTCGCCGAGGCGCTCCTGAGCCTGGGCGACCTTCCGGCGGCCCGCGAACACGCGGTCGCCGCCGTCGGCACACCGGCCCACGACCGCGGCCGGGTCCACCGGCTCGCCATTCTCAGCCGGATCCAGCTGCGCCAGGGGGAACCGGACGAAGCCGCCCGCACGGCCGCCGAAATGGCGGACCGGGTACGGGGAATGGAGTCGCAGCGGCTACGGGACCGGCTGCGCGAGGTACGGGAGCATCTGGTCGCCAGCGGCTGCGCCGATGCGCGAGAAGCGGCCGAACTCATCGACGGAGCCCTGCGCGTTCCCTTGTGAGCGTTCCGCTGTCCGCACCGAGCTGCTCCGATGCTGCCACCTACACAAGCGGAAGGTGGCACAACCGTGCAGTGGACGAACCTGAGCGAACAGACTGTGTACAGGAATCGCTGGTTCCGGGTGAACCTCGCCGATGTCGAACTCCCCGACGGCCGGCACCTCGACCACTTCCTCATCCGGCTGCGGCCGGTCGCCGTGGCCACCGCCGTCAACGCGGCGGGCGAGGTCCTGCTGCTCTGGCGGCACCGCTTCATCACCGACAGCTGGGGCTGGGAGCTTCCCGCCGGGGTCGTCGAGGACGGCGAGGACATCGCCACCGCCGCGGCGCGGGAGATGGAGGAGGAGACCGGCTGGCGCCCCGGCCCGCTGCGCCATCTGCTCACGGTGGAGCCGTCCAACGGCCTCTCCGACGCCCGCCACCACCTCTACTGGTCGGACCGGGCCACCTACACCGGCCATCCCGAGGACGACTTCGAGTCCTCCCGCCGCGAGTGGGTGCCGCTCAAACTCGTCCCCGACATGATCGCGCGCGGCGAGATACCGGCCGCCGCCATGGCGGCCGGTCTCCTGCTGCTGTGGACTCAGCTGTACGGGTAGAAGCCCGAGCCGGTCTTACGGCCGAGGCGTCCGGCGTCCACCATCCGCTGGAGCAGCGGGGGAGCGGCGTACAGCGGCTCCTTGAACTCGGCGTACATGGAGTCCGCCACCGAGGCGACCGTGTCCAGGCCGATCAGGTCGGAGAGCTTCAGCGGGCCCATCGGGTGGGCGCAGCCCATCTCCATGCCGTTGTCGATGTCCTCACGGCTTGCGATGCCGGACTCGAACATCCGGATCGCGGAGAGGAGGTACGGGATGAGCAGCGCGTTCACCACGAAGCCCGAGCGGTCCTGGGCACGGATCGCGTGCTTGCCGAGGATCTTCTCGACCATCACCTGGGCACGGCTGATCGTGCCCTCGGAGGTGGTGAGCGCGGGGATCAGCTCGACGAGCTGCTGCACCGGCGCCGGGTTGAAGAAGTGGATGCCGATGACCTGGTCGGGCCGCGAGGTGGCGACGGCCAGCTTCACCAGCGGGATGGAGGAGGTGTTGGAGGCGAGGATCGCGTCCGGGCGGGTCACGACCTGGTCGAGGATCTGGAAGATCTCGGTCTTGACCTGCTCGTTCTCCACGACGGCCTCGATGACGAGGTCGCGGTCGGCGAATTCCCCGAGGTCGGTGGTGAAGCTGAGCCGCGCGAGGGTCGCGTCGCGCTCCTCCTCGGTGATCTTGCCGCGCTGGGCGGCCTTGGACAGGGAGTTCTGCAGCCGGGTACGGCCGATCTCCAGCGCTTCGCCGGTGGTCTCGGCGACCTTCACCTCCAGGCCGCTGCGAGCGCACACCTCCGCGATGCCCGCGCCCATCTGGCCACAGCCCACCACTCCGACGCGTGCAATGTCGGCCATTGAGTCCGTCACCTCGTGCCTTTCCTGATTCCCTGCGGCAGGTCTCCGTGTGATTCCGGCGCCCGCCTCGACCCCACGACGTTACTCCGCCGTTGCGTGTGGCGGGCCGCCCGGGGCGGGCATGCTTTCCGGACAAACAGCACACATCCGACCAGCGGAGGGTCGCAAATGCGGCAGACCGGCAGAATTGATCGACGCGACTTTGTGACGGCCGCCACGGGCGCCGTCACCGCGCTGTCCCTGGGCGGTGCGGCGAGCGCCGCGCCCCGCACGGCGACGCCGGTGGCGGCGCACCGGAGTGAGGCGGGGCCGGCCGGCGGGCGGGCGGACACGCAGGACGAATTCCGCGGCATGTGGCTCGCGACGGTCTTCAACCGCGACTGGCCCTCACGCACCGGACTGAGCGCCACCCAGCAGCAGACCGAACTCGTCGCCCACCTCGACACCGCCGTCGAGCGCCGCCTCAACGCCGTCGTCCTCCAGGTCCGGCCGACCGCCGACGCCCTGTGGCCGTCCCCGTACGAGCCGTGGGCCGAATGCCTCACCGGCGTCCAGGGCCGTGATCCCGGCTGGGACCCGCTGGGCACCGCCGTACGGGAGGCCCACGCCCGGGGTCTTGAGCTGCACGCCTGGTTCAACCCCTACCGCGTCGCCAACCACACCGACCCCGGCCGGCTGACCGCGAACCACCCGGCCCGGCTGCACCCGGGGTGGACGGTCGCGTACGGCGGAAAGCTCTACTACAACCCCGGTCTGCCCGAGGTCCGCGCCTTCGTCCAGGACGCCATGCTCGACGCGGTCCGCCGCTACGACATCGACGCCGTCCACTGGGACGACTACTTCTACCCGTATCCGGTGGCCGGGCAGACCTTCGACGACGACGAGGCGTACACCCTCCACGGCGGGGGGTTCGCGAACCGCGCGTCCTGGCGGCGGAACAACATCGACCTGCTGGTCCAGGAGATGGCCGGACGGATCAAGGAGATCAAGCCGGGCGTCGCCTTCGGGATCAGCCCCTTCGGCGTCTGGCGCAACGCCTCCACCGACCCGCTCGGCTCCGACACCGCGAGCGCCCAGACCTACGACGACCTGTACGCCGACACCCGCAAATGGGTCCGCCAGGCGTGGCTCGACTACGTCATGCCCCAGCTGTACTGGCACATCGGCCTCAAGGCGGCGGACTACGCCAAGCTCCTGCCCTGGTGGAACGAGGTCGTGCGGGGCACCGGTGTCCATCTCTACGTCGGGGAGGCGCTGTACAAGGCGGGTGACCCCGCCCAGCCGTCGAAGTGGCAGGAGCCTGCCGAGCTCTCCCGCCACCTCACCCTCGCCGAGGCGTACGGCGAGGTCCGCGGCCACTGCTTCTTCGCCGCGAAAGAGGTCGCGGCGGACCGGATCGGGGCGATGGCCACGGTCGTGGCCGACCACTACCCGACCAGGGTCCGTCCTCCCCGCTGATCGCTGACCGTCGGAGCCGCGGCCGGCCGTCAGGCTGGTCCGGTCTCCTTGTGGTGGCGTACGACGCTGTCGGGGCCCGGTGACATCAGGGCCTCATGGCCGTCGTCGTCGAACTTGACGCGATATGGCGGTGTGCCGTTCTCGCCCAGTACCTGCAGGATCTCGGCCGTACGGTCGTGCTGACCGACGGTCCGGCCGTGCACCAGCAACTTGTCGCCCACGCTCGCTTGCATCGGGAGGAACCTCCTCGGGCCCGGCCTTTCCTACATTTCGCAGTCTACGTCCGCCATTGTGACCCGGGTCACTTCAGGGCGCACGGTCAGCCGCGGGCCCGCTGGGTGACCGCGATGCACACCAGGACGGCGGCGGCCGCCAGTGGCGCCGCCGGGGAGAGCTCCTCACCGAGCAGGGTCACCGACCAGACCAGGGTGAGCAGCGGCTGGGCCAGCTGGAGCTGGCTCGCCTTGGGGATGCCGATCGCGGCCATGCCGCGGTACCAGACGTACAGCCCGAAGAAGGTCGAACCGGCCGCGACCCAGACCAGGCCGATCACCCCGTGCGCGGTCAGGCGCACCGGCTCGTAGGCCAGGCCGACCGCGGAACCCGCCACCATCAGCGGCAGACAGCCGACCAGCGCCCAGCCGACCACCTGCCAGCCCGGCATCAGCCGGGCGAGCCGGCCGCCCTCGGTGTAGCCGGCCGCGCACACCAGCAGCGCCCCGAAGAGGTAGAGGTCGCCGGTGGTCAGCGCCCCGCCGCTCTGCTGGACGGTGAAGGCGATCACCACGGCGGCTCCGGCAAGCGCGGCCGCCCAGAAGGTCCGCGACGGGCGCCGGCCGGTGCGTACGGCGGCGAAAGCGGCGGTCGTCAGCGGCAGCAGTCCCACCACCACGGCCGCGTGCGACGTGGTCGACGTCTGCAGGGCCAGCGTGGTCAGCAGCGGGAAGCCCACCACCACACCGCCGGCGACCACCGCGAGCCCGGCCCAGTGCCGCCGCTCCGGCAGCGGGACCCGCAGGGCGAGCAGGAAGCCGCCGGCGATCAGCGCCGCGAGCGTGGACCGTACGGCGACCAGCGACCACGGCCCGAAGCTCTCCAGGCCCCAGACGGTGGAGGGGAAGGTCAGCGAGAAGCAGACGACACCCAGCGCGGCGAGAATCGTGCCGCCGCTGACCGCTATCGTCGTGGTGGGAGTAGCGCTATCCTGTGCTGTCATGCAAGAGCGTAGCAGCGTGGCTGAACTGGCGAACTCTCTTAAAGCTGAGCTCGACCGCTACTCGCCGGGTGGAAAGCTCCCGTCGAGCCGCTACCTGGTGGAGCGCTACCGGGTCTCGCCGGTCACGGTCTCGCGAGCCCTCGCCCAGCTCGCCGCGGAGGGCCTGGTCGTCACCCGCCCCGGCGCCGGCGTCTTCCGGGCCCAGCCCCGCACCGCGACCGCCGCCCCCGGCGACACCTCCTGGCAGGAGGTCACCCTCAGCGCCGACGCCGCCACCGAGCTCGTCCCCCGGGCCGTCGACGGCTCCGGGGTCCTGGTCACCCTCTCCGCCCCGCCACCGGGCGTCGTCGAGTTCAACGGCGGCTATCTGCACCCCTCCCTCCAGCCCGAACGCGCCATGGCCGCCGCCCTCGCCCGGGCCGGGCGGCGCCCCGGAGCGTGGGGGAGGCCCCCCGTCGACGGTCTGCCCGAACTGCGCGAGTGGTTCGCCCGCGAGATCGGCGGCACGGTCACCGCCGCCGAGGTCCTTGTCACCGCCGGCGGCCAGTCCGCGATCACCACCGCCCTGCGAGCCCTCGCCCCGCCCGGCGCCCCCGTCCTCGTCGAATCCCCCACCTACCCGGGCATGCTGGCGGTCGCCCGCGCCGCCGGACTGCGGCCCGTGCCCGTCCCCACCGACACCGACGGCGTCCGCCCGGACCTGCTCGAAGCCGCCTTCCGCGCCACCGGCGCCCGGGTCTTCGTCTGCCAGCCCCTCTTCCAGAACCCCACCGGCGCCGCGCTCGCCGGACCCCGCCGCCCCGAGGTGCTCCGGATCGCCCGGGCCGCCGGAGCCTTCGTCGTCGAGGACGACTTCGCCCGCCGGCTCGTCCACGACGACTCCGGGCCGCTGCCCGCCCCTCTCGCCGCCGACGACCCCGACGGCGTCGTCGTCCACGTCTGCTCCCTCACCAAAGCCACCTCCCCCAGCCTGCGGGTCGGCGCCCTGGCCGCCCGCGGCCCGGTCCTGGAGCGACTGCGCGCCATCCAGGTCGTCGACAGCTTCTTCGTCCCCCGCCCCCTCCAGGAAGCTGCCCTGGAACTCGTCGGATCGCCCGCCTGGCCCCGCCACCTCCGCTCCGTCGCCGCCGAACTCAAGACCCGCCGAGACACCCTGGCCGGCGCCCTCGCCCTCCACCTGCCCGAACTCGCCCTGCCGCACATCCCCTCCGGCGGCTACCACCTCTGGCTCCGCCTCCCCGACACCCTCGACGAACCCGCCCTGCTCGCCGCCGCCCTGCGCGCCGGAGTCGCCCTCGCCCCCGGCCGCCCCTACTTCTGCGCCGAACCCCCGGCCGGCCATCTGCGGCTCAGCTTCGCGGGCGTGGCGGGTCCGGCCGAGATCGCCGAGGGCGTACGACGGCTGCGGACCGCCGTCGACGAACTGGCCCGTCCATAGCCATCCCGCCCCGCTCTGCGCGCCCCGGATCATGTCCGCGACCGACGACGCCGACGGCGTCTACGCGAGGGTCGGTCTCCCTGCCACGTGAGGATCCCGGGACGTGGAGGAACTCTGGCCTGAACTGACCCTTCGTCCGTTCCGCCCGACCCCTTGACCTGCACCGTCCCCGGCCTCACGATCGCGGCCATGGGTCTTCGGGTCACGCTCGTCGCCGCCGCGCGCAGCTCCTCCCGGCTGGCCGAGCGGTTCGACGACGACCGGCCGCTCGACCAGGTGGGCTGGGACGACGTGCGCCTCGCCGCCCCCAGTCTGATCCCGCTCGGCGCGGCGGAGCTGCGCTACTGCTCGCCGACCGCCCGCAGCCGCGACACCGGCCGGGCCCTGGGCTACGCCCCGCTCGCCCAGCCCGCCCTGCGCGACTGCGACATGGGCAGCTGGCGGGGGTACACCCTCGCCGAGGTCGCCGCCCAGGACCCCGCCGCGGTCGACGCCTGGCTGGGCGACCCCTGGGCGGCCCCGCACGGCGGCGAGCCCCTGCTGTCCTTCATCACCCGGATAGGAGGGTGGTTGGAGACCCGCCCCACCGCCGACGGCGCCATCGTCGCCGTCGCCGAACCCGCCGTCGTACGGGCCGCGCTGGTCTACGCCCTGCAGGCGCCACCGCTGACGTACTGGAACGTCGACGTCCGCCCGCTGTCGACGGTGACCCTGACGGGCCGGCCCCGCCACTGGAGTCTGTGCCTCGAAGCGGGCGCCCTTCACGCGATCTAGGGCCGGGCCGACCAGGTCCGGCACCGCGCCGGGCGGGCGGCCGTCGGCCGTGGCGTAGCCTGAGGGCACGATGAACCGTTTGACCACGTCATGGGGCGAGTTCGACCTCACCCGTTTCCCCGAGGACCCGCGCGACACCCTCCGGGCCTGGGACGCCGCCGACGAGTATCTGCTGCGGCATCTGGAGGAGGTCTCTCCCTCCGGGACCGTGGTCGTCCTCGGCGACCGGTGGGGCGCCCTCGTCACGGCGCTGGCCGCGCTGTCGCCCGTCCAGATCTCCGACTCCTTCCTGGGCCGCGAGGCCACCCGGGCCAACCTGGCCCGGGCGGGCGTGGACCCCTCGGCCGTACGGCTGCTCACCACCCAGGACCCGCCGCCGGAGCGGATCGACGTGCTGCTCGTACGGGTCCCCAAGAGCCACGCGCTCCTGGAGGACCAGCTCCACCGGCTCGCGCCCGCCCTGCACGAGGGCACGGTCGTCGTCGGTACGGGCATGGTCAAGGAGATCCACACCTCCACGCTCCAGCTCTTCGAGCGGATCATCGGGCCCACCCGCACCTCGCTGGCGGTGAAGAAGGCGCGCCTGATCTTCGCCACCCCCGACCCCTCGATCACGCCGGGGCCCAGCCCCTGGCCGTGCACGTACACCCTCGACGGCGACTCCTCCGCCGTCTCGGGCCGCACGGCCGTCAACCACGCCGGCGTCTTCTGCGCCGACCGGCTGGACGTCGGCACCCGCTTCTTCCTCCGCCACCTCCCCGGCCCTGGCGCGCCGGGGCGCCGGATCGTCGACCTGGGCTGCGGGAACGGCGTCGTCGGCCTGGCCGCCGCGCTCACCGACCCGGACGCCGAGCTCCTCTTCGTCGACGAGTCCTACCAGGCGGTCGCCTCCGCCGAGGCCACCTTCCGGGCGGGCGCCGCACCGGGCACGAAGGCGGAGTTCCGGGTCGGCGACGGCCTCTCCGACGTGGCGCCGGGCTCGGTGGACCTGGTCCTGAACAACCCGCCGTTCCACAGCCACCACGCCACGACCGACGCCACGGCCCGCCGGATGTTCACCGACGCCCGCCGGGCCCTGCGCCCCGGCGGCGAACTGTGGGTGATCGGCAACCGCCACCTCGGCTACCACGTCACACTGCGCCGCGTCTTCGGCAACAGCGAGCTGATCGCGGGCGACCCCAAGTTCGTGGTCCTCAAGGCCGTCAAGCGCTGACCGGGACGAACATATGACGGGTGGCCCTGTCGGATCGGGGTCGATCACGAGATATCTTGATGTCGAGCAATGTTGCAGACGTGGAGACGTGGAGCGGAGCACCCGGTGACAGAGTCGACCATCATCTATACGCACACTGACGAGGCCCCCGCCCTGGCGACGTACTCGTTCCTGCCCGTGGTCCAGGCGTACGCCTCGACGGCCGGCGTCCGAGTGGAGACGCGGGACATCTCGCTGGCCGGCCGCATCATCTCCCAGTTCCCGGAGTACCTCGCCGAGGACCAGCGGATCGATGACGCCCTCGCCGAGCTCGGCGACCTGGCGAAGACCCCTGAGGCCAACATCATCAAGCTGCCGAACATCTCGGCGTCGATCCCGCAGCTCAAGGCCGCCGTCGCCGAGCTCCAGGGCCAGGGCTACGCGCTGCCCGACTACCCGGACGACCCGAAGACCGACGAGGAGCGCGAGATCCGCGCCCGCTACGACAAGGTCAAGGGCAGCGCCGTCAACCCGGTCCTGCGTGAGGGCAACTCCGACCGCCGCGCCCCGGCCTCGGTCAAGAACTACGCCAAGGCGCACCCGCACCGCATGGGCGCCTGGTCGGCCGAGTCCAAGACCAACGTCGCGACCATGGGCCAGAACGACTTCCGCTCCACCGAGAAGTCCACGGTGATCGCGGAGCAGGGCACCCTGCGCATCGAGCACGTCGCCGCCGACGGCGCCGTCACCGTGCTGCGCGAGTCCGTACCGGTCCTGGCCGGCGAGGTCGTCGACGCGTCCGTCATGCGCGTCGCCGCCCTGCGTACGTTCCTCTCCGAGCAGGTCGCCCGCGCCAAGGCCGAGGGCGTGCTGTTCTCCGTGCACCTCAAGGCCACGATGATGAAGGTCTCCGACCCGATCGTCTTCGGTCACGTCGTGCGCGCCTTCTTCCCGCAGACCTTCGAGAAGTACGGCAAGGCGCTCGTCGCCGCCGGTCTGTCCCCCAACGACGGCCTCGGCACCATCCTCAAGGGCCTGGACGGCGTCCCCCACCTGGGCGCCGAGATCAAGGCCTCCTTCGAGGCCGAGCTCGCCGAGGGCCCGGCCCTCGCCATGGTCGACTCCGACAAGGGCATCACCAACCTGCACGTGCCGTCCGACGTCATCGTCGACGCCTCCATGCCGGCCATGATCCGTACCTCGGGCCACATGTGGGGCGCGGACGGCCAGGAGCACGACACGCTCGCCGTCCTGCCGGACAGCTCCTACTCCGGTGTCTACCAGGCCGTCATCGAGGACTGCCGCGCCCACGGCGCCTTCGACCCGTCGACCATGGGCTCGGTCCCGAACGTCGGTCTGATGGCGCAGAAGGCCGAGGAGTACGGCTCCCACGACAAGACCTTCGAGATCGCCACGGCCGGCACCGTCCGCCTCGTCGACGCCGCCGGCAACACCGTCCTGGAGCAGGAGGTCGCCGAGGGCGACATCTTCCGCGCCTGCCAGACCAAGGACGCGCCGATCCAGGACTGGGTCAAGCTCGCCGTCACCCGCGCCCGCGCCACCGGCGACCCGGCCGTCTTCTGGCTGGACGAGGGCCGCGCCCACGACGCCGTCCTGATCGAGAAGGTCAAGACGTACCTCGCCGACCACGACACCGACGGTCTGCGGATCGAGATCCTGTCCCCGGTCGAGGCGACCAAGTTCTCCCTGGAGCGCATCCGCCGCGGCGAGAACACCATCTCGGTCACCGGCAACGTCCTGCGTGACTACCTCACCGACCTCTTCCCGATCCTGGAGCTGGGCACCAGCGCCAAGATGCTGTCGGTCGTCCCGCTGATGAACGGCGGCGGTCTGTTCGAGACGGGCGCCGGCGGCTCCGCCCCGAAGCACGTCCAGCAACTGGTCAAGGAGAACTACCTGCGCTGGGACAGCCTCGGCGAGTTCCTCGCGCTGGCCGTCTCCTTCGAGCACCTGGCGACCACCACGGGCAACGCCCGAGCCCAGGTCCTCGCCGACACCCTGGACCGTGCGACCGGCACCTTCCTCAACGAGGACAAGTCGCCGAGCCGCCGCCTCGGTGGCATCGACAACCGCGGCAGCCACTTCTACCTGGCGCTCTACTGGGCCCAGGAGCTGGCGAAGCAGACGGACGACGTCAAGCTCGCCGAGGCGTTCGCGCCGCTGGCCAAGACGCTGGCCGAGCAGGAGCGGACCATCGTCGACGAGCTGATCGCGGTGCAGGGCTCCCCGGCGGACATCGGTGGCTACTACCAGCCCGACGCTGCCAAGGCCTCGGCGGTCATGCGGCCGTCCGCGACGCTGAACCAGGCGCTCGCGTCCCTCGCCTGAACCGCCGTGTGATGGCATGATCCGCCCCGGATGGACTCCCGTCCGCCCGGGGCGGATCTCTTGTATTCCCTTGCATAAAGCCTTTGCATAAAACTGCGGCACTGCGTATAGTCATGCCATCGACGAGGAGGGTTCGATGACGGTACGTGCAGCAGTGGCGGGAGCGAGCGGATACGCGGGCGGCGAAGTCCTGCGTCTCCTCCTGGGCCACCCCGGGGTCGAGATCGGCGCCCTGACCGGCTTCTCCAACGCGGGCCAGCGTTTCGGTTCCCTGCAACCCCACCTTCTGCCGCTGGCGGACCGTGTCCTCGAACCGACCACTGCCGAGGTCCTGGCCGGGCACGACGTGGTCTTCCTGGCGCTGCCGCACGGCCAGTCCGCGGCCGTCGCCGAGCAGCTGGGCGACGAGGTGCTCGTGGTCGACATGGGTGCCGACTTCCGGCTGAAGGACTCCGCCGACTGGGAGACGTTCTACGGCTCCGCCCACGCCGGCACCTGGCCGTACGGCCTTCCCGAACTGCCGGGCGCCCGCGCCGCGCTGGAGGGGTCCAGGCGCATCGCGGTGCCCGGTTGCTACCCGACGGCCGTCTCGCTCGCGCTGTTCCCGGCGTACGCGAACGGCCTGGTCGACACCGACGCCGTGATCGTCGCCGCCACCGGTACGTCGGGCGCGGGCAAGGCGCTCAAGCCGCATCTGCTGGGCTCGGAGGTCATGGGCTCGATGTCGCCGTACGGCGTCGGCGGCGGCCACCGGCACACCCCGGAGATGATCCAGAACCTCAGCGGCGTCGCGGGCGAGCGGATCTCCGTCTCCTTCACGCCGACGCTCGCCCCGATGGCCCGCGGCATCCTCGCCACCTGCTCGGCGAAGGCGAAGCCGGGCGTGACCGCGGAGACGGTCCGGGCCGCGTACGAGAAGGCCTTCGCCGACGAAGCGTTCGTACACCTGTTGCCGGAGGGCCAGTGGCCGGCCACGGCGTCCGTCTACGGTTCGAACGCCGTCCAGATCCAGGTCGCCTACGACCAGGCGGCGCACCGCGTGATCGCGATCAGCGCGATCGACAACCTCACCAAGGGCACCGCCGGCGGCGCGGTGCAGAGCATGAACATCGCCCTCGGGCTCCCCGAGGCAACGGGACTTTCCACGACTGGAGTTGCGCCGTGAGCCACGGACGAGCAGCCGCCGGTCGGCAGACGACGACGATGCCCGCGCCCCTGTGCTGCGGAGCCGGAGAAGCGAACGGAGCAGCACAGTGAGCGTGACCGCAGCGAAGGGGTTCACGGCGGCGGGTATCGCCGCCGGGATCAAGGAGAACGGCAACCCGGACCTGGCCCTCGTGGTCAACACCGGGCCCCGCCGTGCCGCCGCGGGTGTCTTCACCTCCAACCGCGTCAAGGCCGCCCCGGTCCTCTGGTCCGAGCAGGTCCTCAAGACCGGCGAGGTGACCGCCGTCGTCCTCAACTCCGGTGGCGCGAACGCCTGCACCGGCCCGAAGGGCTTCCAGGACACCCACGCCACGGCCGAGAAGGCCGCGGAGGTCCTCCGGATCGGCGCCGGCGAGGTCGCCGTCGCCTCCACGGGCCTGATCGGTGTCCTGCTGCCGATGGACAAGCTGCTGCCGGGCGTCGAGAAGGCCGTCGGCGAGCTCTCCCAGCACGGTGGCGAGAAGGCCGCCATCGCCATCAAGACCACCGACACCGTCCACAAGACGTCGGTCGTCACGAAGGACGGATGGACGGTCGGCGGCATGGCCAAGGGCGCGGGCATGCTCGCCCCGGGCCTGGCCACCATGCTCGTGGTCCTCACCACCGACGCCGACGTGAGCTCCGCGGACCTGGACAAGGCGCTGCGGGGCGCGACCCGGGTCACGTTCGACCGGGTCGACTCCGACGGCTGCATGTCCACCAACGACACCGTGCTGCTGCTGGCCTCCGGCGCGGCCGGGGTCACGCCCGCCTACGAGGAGTTCGCCGAGGCCGTCCGCGAGGTCTGCGACGATCTCGCCCGGCAGCTGATCGGCGACGCCGAGGGCGCCTCGAAGGACATCCGGATCGAGGTGGTCAACGCCGCCTCCGAGGACGACGCCGTCGAGGTGGGCCGCTCTATCGCCCGGAACAACCTGCTCAAGTGCGCCATCCACGGCGAGGACCCCAACTGGGGCCGGGTGCTCTCCGCGATCGGTACGACGAAGGCCGCCTTCGACCCGGACCGGCTCAACGTCGCCATCAACGGCATCTGGGTCTGCAAGAACGGCTCCGTCGGTGAGGATCGCGACCTCGTCGACATGCGCTACCGGGAGGTCACGATCACCGCCGATCTCTCCGCCGGGTCCGAGAAGGCCGTCATCTGGGCCAACGACCTCACCGCCGACTACGTCCACGAGAACAGCGCGTACTCCTCATGAGCCAGACCCGTAAACACACCGCCCTGCCCAAGGCGCAGACGCTGATCGAGGCGCTGCCCTGGCTCACCCGCCATCACGGCAAGACCGTCGTCATCAAGTTCGGCGGCAACGCCATGGTCGACGACGAGCTGAAGGCGGCCTTCGCCCAGGACGTGGTCTTCCTGCGGCACGCCGGCCTCAAGCCGGTCGTGGTGCACGGCGGCGGCCCGCAGATCAGCGCCGCGCTCGACCGGCACGGTCTGGTCAGCGAGTTCAAGGCCGGTCTGCGGGTGACGACGCCGGAGGCGATGGACGTCGTACGGATGGTGCTAGCCGGCCAGGTCCAGCGGGAGCTGGTCGGGTTGCTCAATCAGCACGGCCCGTTCGCGGTCGGTCTCACCGGCGAGGACGCGCACACGATCACGGCCACCAAGCACCAGCCGGTCATCGAGGGCGAGCAGGTCGACATCGGCCGGGTCGGTGAGATCACTGCCATCGACACCGGCGCCATCGCGGCGCTCCTGGAGGACGGCCGGATCCCGGTCGTCTCCTCGATCGCCCGTTCCCAGGACGACGGACATGTCTACAACGTCAATGCTGATACGGCGGCTGCGGCACTCGCTGCGGCGCTGGGCGCGGAGACCCTGATGGTCCTCACGGACGTCGAGGGGCTCTACGAGGACTGGCCCAACAGCGACGAGGTGATCAGCCGTCTCACGGCGAGCCAGCTGGAGAAACTGCTCCCCGAGCTGTCCAGCGGCATGGTTCCGAAGATGGAGGGGTGTCTGCACGCCGTCCGCAACGGGGTCACCACCGCGCGCGTGATCGACGGACGGGTCCAGCACTCGATCCTGCTGGAGATCTTCACGGACGAGGGCATCGGCACGATGGTCGTAGCGGACCAGCCGGGCCAGCTGGGGGAATCATGAGCGGCAACCAGGATCTGACCGAGCGCTGGCAGGGCGCGCTGATGAACAACTACGGCACCCCGCGGCTCCCCCTGGTCCGCGGCGAGGGCTGCACGGTCTGGGACGCCGACGGCAACGCGTACCTCGACTTCGTCGGCGGTATCGCCGTCAACGCGCTCGGCCACGCCCACCCGGCCGTGGTGGAGGCCGTGTCGCGGCAGATCGCCTCGCTGGGCCATGTCTCGAACCTGTTCGTCGCCGAACCGCCGGTCGCCCTCGCCGAGCGGCTGCTCCAGCTTTTCGGCCGCCCGGGCAAGGTCTTCTTCTGCAACTCCGGCGCCGAGGCCAACGAAGCCGCCTTCAAGATCGGCCGGCTCACCGGCCGCCGGCACGTGGTCGCCACCGAGGGCGGTTTCCACGGCCGGACGATGGGCTCGCTCGCGCTGACCGGCCAGCCCGGGAAGCAGGAGCCCTTCCTGCCGCTGCCCGGCGACGTCACCCATGTCCCCTACGGGGACGTGCAGGCGCTGCGGGCCGCGGTCACCGAGGACACGGCAATGGTCGTCATCGAGCCGATCCAAGGTGAGAACGGCGTCGTCGTGCCTCCGGCCGGCTATCTGACGGCCGCCCGCGAGATCACCCGCGCCACCGGCACCCTCCTCGTCCTGGACGAGGTGCAGACCGGCATCGGCCGGACCGGCCACTGGTTCGAGCACCAGGGCCACGAAGGCGTCGAACCCGACGTCGTCACCCTCGCCAAGGGGCTCGGCGGCGGTCTGCCGATCGGCGCCACCGTCGCCTTCGGCGCGGCCGCCGACCTGTTCGGGCCCGGCCACCACGGCACCACCTTCGGCGGCAACCCGGTCTCCTGCGCCGCCGGTCTCGCCGTGGTCGACACCCTCGCCGCCGACGGCGCCCTCGACGAGGTGAAGCGGCTCGGCGAGAAGCTGAGGAACGGAATCGAGGCGCTGAACCACCCGCTGGTCTCCTATGTCCGTGGCGCGGGCCTCCTGCTGGGTATCGTGCTCACCGAGCCCCGCGCGCCGCAGGCGCAGCAGGCGGCTCAGGGTGCCGGTGTCCTGGTGAACGCCCCCGCCCCCGATGTCGTACGGATCATGCCGCCGCTGATCGTCGGCGACGCGGAGGTGGACGCCTTCCTCCAGGCCCTGCCCGGCATCCTCGACGAGAGCCACGGCGAAGGACGATCCGGAGAATGAGACGACGATGACCGACGCGCAGGACACCGAGGACTGGGGGTCCCCCCGGGCGGAGCCTGGGGGAGGGCCGTCCGTTCCGCAGACCCGTACCGCGCGGCACCGCCGGATCGTGGACATCCTCAACCGCCAGCCGGTCCGCTCGCAGAGCCAGCTGGCCAAGCTGCTCGCCGACGACGGGCTGAGCGTCACCCAGGCGACGCTCTCCCGGGACCTGGACGAGCTGGGCGCGGTGAAGATCCGCAACACCGGCGGCGAGCTGATCTACGCGGTGCCGAGCGAGGGCGGATTCCGCACCCCGCAGGCCCCGCTCGGCGAGTCCGCCAAGGAGGAGCGCATGCGGCGCCTCTCCGGGGAGCTGTTGATCTCCGCCGAGGCCTCGGCCAACCTCGTGGTCCTGCGCACCCCGCCCGGGGCGGCCCAGTTCCTCGCGTCCGCCATCGACCAGGCGGAGCTCCACGACATCCTCGGCACCATCGCGGGCGACGACACACTGCTGCTGATCTCCCGCGATCCGGTGGGCGGGCAGGCGCTCGCCGACCACCTGCTGCGCCTGGCACAGAACGACCGCTCGACCAGCTGAACACCTGAGCAAGCAGTACGCCACGTAAGGGGCGGCCTCCCGGGAGGCCGCCCCTTACGTCATTCCCCCGGGGGGACGACCGCGTTGACAAAACATACGGAGGACTGCATAGTTATACCCATCAGTGAATGCACCGTAAGGAGAAACCCGTGACCGAGCGCGTCGTACTCGCCTACTCGGGCGGCCTGGACACCTCCGTCGCCATCGGCTGGATCGCCGAGGAGACGGGTGCCGAGGTCATCGCCGTTGCCGTGGACGTCGGCCAGGGCGGCGAGGACCTGGACGTCATCCGTAAGCGCGCGCTCGCCTGCGGTGCGGTGGAGGCCGAGGTCGCGGACGCCAAGGACGAGTTCGCCGACGAGTACTGCCTCCCGGCGATCAAGGCCAACGCCCTCTACATGGACCGCTACCCGCTGGTCTCGGCCCTCTCCCGGCCGACCATCGTCAAGCACCTCGTGGCCGCCGCCAGGAAGCACAACGCCGGCATCGTCGCCCACGGCTGCACGGGCAAGGGCAACGACCAGGTCCGCTTCGAGGCCGGCATCCAGGCCCTCGGCCCGGACCTCAAGTGCATCGCCCCGGTCCGTGACTACGCGATGACCCGGGACAAGGCGATCGCCTTCGCCGAGAAGGCGGACCTCCCGATCGCCACCACGAAGAAGTCCCCGTACTCCATCGACCAGAACGTCTTCGGTCGCGCCGTCGAGACCGGATTCCTCGAGGACATCTGGAACGCGCCGATCGAGGACATCTACGAGTACACCCAGAACCCGGCCGTGGCCCGCGAGGCCGACGAGGTCGTCATCTCCTTCAAGGAGGGCGTCCCGGTCGCCATCGACGGCAAGCCGGTCACCGTCCTGCAGGCCATCCAGCAGCTCAACGAGCGCGCCGGAGCCCAGGGCATCGGCCGGATCGACATGGTCGAGGACCGTCTCGTCGGCATCAAGTCCCGTGAGGTCTACGAGGCGCCCGGCGCGATCGCCCTGATCACCGCCCACCAGGAGCTGGAGAACGTCACCGTCGAGCGCGAGCTGGCCCGCTACAAGCGGCAGGTCGAGCAGCGCTGGGGCGAGCTCGTCTACGACGGCCTGTGGTTCTCCCCGCTCAAGCGCGCCCTGGACGGCTTCATCAACGAGGCCAACCAGCACGTCACCGGCGACATCCGGATGACCCTGCACGGCGGCCGCGCCGTCGTCACCGGCCGGAAGTCCGACGAGTCGCTGTACGACTTCAACCTCGCCACCTACGACTCGGGCGACACCTTCGACCAGTCCAAGGCCCAGGGATTCATCGACATCTTCGCCCTGTCGTCGAAGATCGCCGCCAAGCGCGACCTCGCGTAACGCCCGTACGTTGACATCCGGCCGCCTCCCCGTACCTCCGCGCCGGGGAGGCGGTGGCACATCCAAGGCACAGCAGCACCCTCCCGAGGAGCACAGCAGTGAGCAGCAACAACGGTGACGTCCGGCTCTGGGGCGGCCGGTTCGCCGACGGCCCCGCCGAGGCCCTCGCCAAGCTGTCCGCGTCGGTCCACTTCGACTGGCGACTGGCGCCGTACGACATCGCCGGCTCCCGCGCCCACGCGCGCGTGCTCCACAAGGCGGGTCTGCTGACCGAGGACGAACTGACCCGCATGCTGGCCGGCCTCGACCAGCTGGAGGCCGACGTCGCCGACGGCTCGTTCACCGGCACCATCGCCGACGAGGACGTTCACACCGCCCTGGAGCGCGGTCTGCTGGAGCGGCTCGGCCCGGACCTCGGCGGCAAGCTGCGCGCCGGCCGGTCCCGAAACGACCAGGTCGCCACGCTCTTCCGGATGTACCTGCGCGACCACGCCCGGATCATCGGCGGCCTCATCGCCGACCTCCAGGACGCCCTGGTCGGCCTCGCCGAGGCACATCCGGACGTCGCCATGCCCGGCCGTACGCATCTCCAGCACGCTCAGCCGGTCCTCTTCGCCCACCATGTGCTGGCGCATGTGCAGTCCCTCTCCCGGGACGCCGAGCGGCTGCGGCAGTGGGACACCCGCACGGCCGTCTCCCCGTACGGCTCCGGGGCGCTGGCCGGCTCCTCGCTGGGCCTCGACCCGGAGGCGGTCGCCGCCGACCTCGGTTTCGAGCGGGGCTCCGCCGGCAACTCCATCGACGGCACGGCCTCGCGGGACTTCGTCGCCGAGTTCGCCTTCATCACGGCGATGATCGGGGTGAACCTCTCCCGCATCGCGGAGGAGATCATCATCTGGAACACGAAGGAGTTCTCCTTCGTGACGCTGCACGACGCCTTCTCCACCGGCTCGTCGATCATGCCGCAGAAGAAGAACCCGGACATCGCCGAGCTTGCGCGCGGCAAGTCGGGACGGCTCATCGGCAATCTGACCGGGCTGCTCGCCACCCTGAAGGCGCTGCCGCTGGCCTACAACCGTGACCTCCAGGAGGACAAGGAGCCGGTCTTCGACTCCTGCGACCAGCTGGAGGTCCTGCTGCCCGCCTTCACCGGCATGATGGCGACGCTGACCGTCAACCGTGAGCGGATGGAGGAGCTCGCCCCGGCCGGCTTCTCGCTCGCCACCGACATCGCCGAATGGCTGGTCAAGCAGGGCGTTCCATTCCGGGTCGCGCACGAGGTCGCCGGTGAGTGCGTCAAGGAGTGCGAGGCGCGGGGCATCGAGCTCGACGACCTCACCGACGAGCAGTTCGCCAAGATCTCCGAGCACCTGACCCCGGAGGTCCGCACGGTCCTCAACGTCCCCGGCGCACTCGCCTCCCGCAACGGCCGGGGCGGCACGGCCCCCTCGGCCGTCGCCACCCAGCTGGTCGAGCTCAAGGCGGACCTGGTGATCCAGCACGCCTGGGCGAACGCCAAGAAGTAACCCCGGCGGTCACAGCGCCGCCACCCACTTCCACGGAAGGCCCCGCGAGGGGCCTTTCGGCGTTTCCGGGGCCCTGGATGAGTCATCTGAATATCGAATGAGACGTCAACGTCTCATTAGGTGTATGGTTGTCTCATGGCCATGGATCGTGAACAGGTGCTCCGCACCGCCGCCGCCCTCCTCGCCCGTAAGTCGACCGCGACGATGGACGAGGTCGCCCGCGCCGCCGGGATCGGGCGCGCGACCCTGCACCGGCACTTCGCCGGGCGGGACGCGCTCGTCCGGGCCCTGGAGGCGTACGGCATCCGGGAGTTCGAGGCCGCGCTCGACCGGGCCCGGCTCGACGAAGGCGGAGCGGGCGACGCCCTGCGGCGGCTGGTCGCCGAGATGGAGAACGTCGCGGAGCTCCTCGCCTTCCTCGTCACCGAGAACCAGCTCTTCGAGGGCGACCAGGTGAACGAGGGCTGGGCCCGGCTCGACGCCCGCGTCTCGGCTCTCTTCCGGCGCGGCCAGGAACAGGGCGAGTTCCGGATCGATCTCTCGCCGGTATGGCTCACCGAGGCCCTCTACGGGCTCCTCGGCAGCTGCGCCTGGGCCGTCATGGACGGCCGGGTCGCCAAGAACGACTTCCAATACATGATCGCCGAGCTGTTGCTCGGCGGAGCACGACGGAGTGTGGAGAAATGAGCAGCACTGTCCAGCGCACGAGCGGGACGGACGACGCGCTGTACCGCCCCGGGCGCTGGCTCGCCCTCGCGGTACTGGTGCTGGCCGTCCTCCTGGTCGCGGTCGACGCCACCGTCCTCGGCCTCGCCACCCCCTTCCTGAGCGAGGACCTCAAGCCCACCGGCACCCAGCTGCTGTGGATCGGCGACGTCTACTCGTTCGTCATCGCGGGTCTGCTGGTCTCGATGGGCAGCCTCGGCGACCGGATCGGCCGTAAGAAGCTGCTGTTGACCGGCGCCGTCGCGTTCGGCGCGGTCTCCGTGCTCAACGCGTACGCCACCACCCCCGAGATGATGATCCTCGCCCGGGCCCTGCTCGGTGTCGCCGGTGCGACGCTGATGCCGTCCACGCTGGCGCTGATCCGCAACATCTTCCACGACCCCAAGGAGCGCAGCCTCGCCATCGGCATCTGGGGCGCGATGGCCTCGGCCGGCGCGGCCGTCGGCCCGGTCGTCGGCGGGTTCCTGCTCGAACACTTCTGGTGGGGCTCGGTCTTCCTCATCAACCTGCCCGTGATGGCGGTGCTCGTCCTCGTCGGCGTCAAGCTGCTGCCCGAGTCCAAGAACAAGGTCACCGGCCCCTGGGACCTGATCAGCGTCGGCCTCTCCCTCATCGGCATGATCGGCGTCGTCTACGCCATCAAGGAAGCCGCGAGCCACGGCGTGAACTGGGAGGCGGGCGCCGCCGCGGCCGTCGGAGCCGCCGCGCTGTACGGCTTCGTCCGCAGGCAGCTGACCCTGCCCACACCCCTGCTCGACATGCGGCTCTTCCGCCACCGGGGATTCTCCGGCGCCGTCCTGGCCGATCTGCTGACCATCCTCGGCCTGTCCGGCCTGGTGTTCTTCCTCAGCCAGTTCCTGCAACTGGTCCAGGGCAGGCAGCCCTTCGAGGCCGGACTCGCCGAACTGCCCGCCGCGATCGGCGCGGTGGCGACCGGTCTGATCGCGGGCGTCGTCGCCCGTCGGTTCTCCGTACGGTCCGTGGTCGCCGGCGGGCTCGCCGCGGTGGGCCTCGCGCTCGCGGCGATGACGCTGATCGACGCCTCCACCGGCTACCCCCTGCTCGGCGCGGCCCTGCTCGTCGTCGGCATCGGAGCGGGCTTCTCGTTCACCGTCACCGCCGACGTCATCCTCTCCAGCGTCCCCAAGGAGCAGGCCGGTTCGGCCTCGGCCGTCTCGGAGACCGCATACGAACTGGGTGCTGCGCTCGGCATCGCGCTCCTGGGCTCCGTCGTGACCAGGGTCTACCGCGACTTCGTGACCCCGGCCGGCGTCCCCGCCGGCGCCGCGTCGGCCGCCCATGAATCGCTGGGCGGAGCCGTGGAGGCGTCCCTCGCCCTGCCGCGCCAGCAGGGCGCGGAGCTGCTCGCCGCGGCCCAGGAGGCGTTCGTCGACGGCCTGCGGCTGGCGGCCGGAGTCGGCGCGAGCGTCCTGCTGGCCACCGCGGTCGCCGCGTTCTTCCTCCTGAAGGGCCAGAAGCTGGCCGACGGCATCGAACACTGACGCCGCCACGCGCGCGTGGGCCCGGGCGAGGTGTACGAACACGGGCCGCCGCCTGCTTCAAGGCGCCGCCACGCGCGCGTGGGCCCCGGCCGGTCACTCCCGGCCGGGGCCCACGTCGTCGTATCCGGCGGCTACGCCGCTTCCTTCGCCTTGGTGGCGTACATGTCCACGTACTCCTGGCCGGACAGCCGCATCACCTCGGCCATCACGGAGTCCGTCACGGCCCGCAGCACATAGCGGTCCCGGTCCATCCCGTCGTACCGCGAGAACTCCATCGCCTCACCGAAGCGGACCGTCACCCGGCCCGGCCGCGGCAGACCGGCACCGCCCGGCTGGATCTTGTCCGTGCCGATCATCGCGAACGGCACGACCGGCGCCCCGGTCATCAGGGTCAGCCGCGCGATGCCCGTACGGCCCCGGTACAGCCGCCCGTCGGGGGAGCGGGTGCCCTCCGGGTAGATGGAGAAGATCTTGCCCTCCTCCAGCACGCGGCGGCCCGTCATCAGCGCCGCGACACCGCCGTGGCCGCCGTCCCGGTCGACCGGGATCATGCCGACGCTGGTGAAGAACCAGGCCATCAGGCGGCCCTTGAGGCCCTTGCCGGTGACGTACTCGTCCTTGCCGATGAAGAAGACCTGACGGTCCAGGCAGATCGGCATGATCATCGAGTCGATGAAGGTGAGGTGGTTGCCCGCCAGGATGACCGGACCCGTCCCCGGGATGTTCTCCGCGCCCTCGACGCGGGGGCGGAACATCAAGCGCATGAGCGGTCCGAGCACTGCCTTGATGACGGCGAGTCGGGACAACGGTTCCTCCGGTGTCAGGGCGGCGGTATGGGTCTGTGCAGGTGAGGACGATACTCGTGGGTCGGTTCCGCGCGCACATCGGGTTCACCGAGTGGATACACAGTGTTGACATCAGTTTCCACGCCATTGGTCCAAGGTCTGCGCTCCGTGAGGCGTAGTCGCCTATGGTCGGCCACGATTGACAGGTGCGGGACATCACACGGACGGCCCGCGGGCGTAAGGAGAGTTCATGACACAGGGTGCGCGCAGGACACCGGGACGGCGGAGCGTCCTCGGGGCGGCCGGAGCCGCGGTCCTCGGCTCCGCGGCACTGGGCGCGGCCGGCCCCACGGCCCAGGCCGCCGACCGGCGCGGTCACCGCCCGCCCGGCCACGACCTGCCCGTACCCACCGTCATCGCGCACCGGGGTGCCAGCGGCTACCGCCCCGAGCACACCCTCGGCTCCTATCAGCTCGCCCTCGACATGGGTGCCCACGTCATCGAGCAGGACCTCGTCCCCACCAAGGACGGCCACCTCGTCTGCCGCCACGAGAACGACATCACCGGCACCACCGACGTGGCCGGCCACCCCGAGTTCGCCTCCCGCCGGACCACGAAGACCGTCGACGGCACCGAATACACCGGCTGGTTCACCGAGGACTTCACGCTCGCCGAGCTCAAGACCCTCCGCGCCAAGGAGCGCATCCCGGGCACCCGCCAGGAGAACACCCTCTACGACGGGCGCTGGCAGATCCCCACCTTCGAGGAGGTGCTGCGCTGGGCCGAGCGGGAGGGCCGCCGCCGGGGCCGCCCGGTCTGGCTGCACGTCGAGACCAAGCACCCCTTGTACTTCCGCGGCCTCGGCCTCGGTCTCGAGGAGCCGCTCGCGAAGCTGCTGCGCCGCTACGGCCGCCACCGCGCGGACTCGCCCGTCTTCCTCCAGTCCTTCGAGCCCAGCAGCATCCAGCGGCTGGCCCGGCTGGTCGCCTCGCCCAAGGTCGTCCTCCTGTGGCAGGCGGACTCGCGTCCCTGGGACTTCGTCGAGGCCGGCGACCCGCGCACGGTCGCCGATCTCGTCACCCCGGCGGGCCTGAAGTGGATCGCGTCGTACGCGCAGGGCATCGGCCCCACCCTCGACCTGGTCATCCCCAAGGACAAGGACGGCCGGCTGACCACGCCGACCACCCTGGTCCGTGACGCCCACGCGCAGGGCCTGATCCTCCACCCGTATACCCTGCGCAACGAGAACAGCTTCCTGCCGGCCGAGTTCCGCCGCGGCACCGACCCGGCGGCGTACGGCGACGCCTTCGGCGCGCTCAAGGCGTACTTCGCGACCGGTATCGACGGGATCTTCACCGACAACCCGGACACCGGCCTGCTGGCGGCGGCGGACTTCACCGCCCGCTGACCCGGCCCGGCCCGCGGGGGAGGCGTCACCCGGACGCCTCCCCGGCGCGCCCGTACGGGGGGTTTGGCGGCGGAGCGGCAACCGAGCCGCGCCCCGCGCGTGTCGTGCCCGGCATGACGCTGAGCGAACCACACCCCTTGCCTGATGCCCCCGAGCTGGTCGGCGCCCTCAGTCCGCTGCTCGCCGCCGAGTCCCGTGCGGAGGCCGCCGCCGCGGGCGTGGAACCCGACGACATCGAACAGGCCGTCTGGCTCCAGCTCCTGGAACGCCTCCAGGGGCCCGGCGCCCCCGAACACCCCGCCGACTGGCTGCGGCGCGCCGTACGCGCCGAGGCCCGCCGCGCCCGCCGCGCGGCCGTCCGCGAACGGCCCTGCGGCGCCGAACCACAGGACCCGCACGGCTCGCCGGACTCTCCCGAACGGGCCGCCCTGATCGCCGAGCGCCGCCGCGTCCTGCGCGCGGCCGTCCGTCGTACGCCTGGACGCTGCCCGAGTCTGCTGACTGCGATGCTGTCGCCGAACGACCCCACCTACCGGGAAATCGCAGGAGAGTTGGGTATCTCACAGGGGAGTTTGGGGCCGATGCGTTCCCGTTGCCTGGGATGCCTGCGCAGAATGCTCGCTGCAGAGGTTCCCGTTCCTGAACTCCGGGGAAAGGAGCGGTAGACCGACCGGTGGACCAGGTGAGCGGGAGGCATGCACACATGGGCATGAGCGTGACGATCTCAGCCGCGGACGAGCAGGACGCCGAGCACATTCTCAAACTGCAGTACCTGTGTTACCAGAGCGAGGCCGAGCTGTACGGCGACTACAGCATCGAGCCCCTCACCCAGTCGCTCGACGCGCTGCGGGCCGAACTCGCCCAGGGGCACGCCCTGGTGGCGCGGCTCGGCGACGAGATCGTGGCCTCCGTGCGGGCCACCGCCGACGACACCGGCACGGTCCGCATCGACAAGCTCATCGTGCACCCCCGGCTGCGGCGCCACGGCCTGGGCGGAAGGCTCCTCGACGCGATCGAGCGGCACTTCGCGGCGGACCCCGCCCCTGCGGCGAAGCGGTTCCAGCTCTTCACCGGCCACCGCAGCGAGGGCAACCTGCGGCTGTACCGCCGCAAGGGCTACGAGACCGTGGCCACCCGTGAGGTCGGCCCCCGGCTCACCCTCGTCACCCTGGAGAAGGCCGCCTGAGGCCGGCTCAGGCCTGGGCGGTCCGGCGTGAGCGGCGCAGCCAGACGATGCCGGTGACCGGCAGCAGGACCGGAATCAGCAGATAGCCCAGGCCGTAGTCGGACCAGACCGTGGCATCGGGGAAGGCGGACGGGTCCGCCATCGTCCAGGTGCCCACGGTCAGGACGCCCACCAGCTCGGCGGCGCAGCACACCAGCGCCGCCTTGCGGGCCGTCTCACCGCCGCGGAAGAGCGTGTACGTGATGAACGCGTAGACCACGGCCGCCACGGCCGACAGGGTGTACGCCAGCGGGGCCCGGTCGTACTCGGTGGCGATCTGGTAGACGGAGCGGGAGACCGCGCCGACCGACATCACCCCGTACAGCCACACGAGCAGCATGCCGGGGCCCTGGACCAGCCGGGCCCGCCCGACAGCGTTCGGCTCAGACATCGACGCCTCCCCAGATGTCCCACAGCCGCACCTCGAGCACCGCGAGGACCACCGCGCCGGCGGCGACCGTCGCCGACCCCCAGCGGGAGCGCTCGGTGAGCGACATGAAGCCGGCCACGGGCACCGTGAAGAGCGCGCCGAGCAGATACGCGACGAAGATCGCCGTACCCTCGCCGGCCTCCTCGCCCCGCGCGAGCTGCACGATCCCCGTCACCAGCTGGGCCAGCGCCAGGACCGTCACCACGGCCATGCCGATGAAGTGCCAGTCCTTGGTGGGCTGGTCGCGGGTGAAGGCGAAGCCGCACCAGGCGGCGAGGGCGAGCGCGGCCACGGCGACCGCGACCGTCAGGGCGTCAAGCATGCGCCCGAGGGTATTACGCGCCAAAAGACCCGAAGCGCTCGGCCCCCGCGTCCGGCCCGGCCCGCGCCGGCTCCCGGAGGCGATCGCGGCCGGCGCCGCGGCCGCTCAGGACGCCGCCGCCGCGATGAGCACACCGCGTCGGCCCCCAGTGGTCTTGACCACAGTCGCGCGGCGGCCGCACCCACAAACCCGCCGCGACCACCGGCCGCCCTCCCTTGTCAGCCCAGGTCAGGGGCCTGGCGCGGCCTCGCGGGCCGGCCCGCGAAGCGTCCGTATACAGAGGAGAACGCGTCCGCTATTCGGACACTCGGCCGGGTGTCGTACCCGTGTCTGCTTTACTTGCAGCCATGACCACGACGAGCAGCCGCACCCTTGCGACCGAGGCGATCACGACGCCCGGTGCTCGTTGTATGTGTCGAATGTGCGCCTTCTGAGGGCCCCCGCCTGTGCCTCGCGCCCCGAAGCGAGACCGACGGCCCGGCCGGATCCGTACGCCATGGAAACCCCCACCGCGTACGGCCGAGCCCGCCCCGCGCACGCGCTGCCACCCGGCCACCGGCCGGCAGCCATTCTGCGCCTGACTGTCCACGAATGCCCCGTGCCGGCGGACACCGCGCCGCGCACTCGACAGTGACGGAAACCCTGTGATCACCACAACAGGCCTGACCAAGGTCTACGAGTCGCGAGGCCGCCAGGTCACCGCTCTGGACGGCGTCGACCTCCATGTCCGCGAAGGCGAGGTCTTCGGCGTGATCGGACAGAGCGGCGCCGGAAAGTCCTCGCTCATCCGCTGCGTCAACCTCCTGGAGCGCCCCACCTCCGGCACCGTGACCGTCGACGGCGTCGACCTCACCGCCCTCGCCGGACGCGGCCGCCGCGCCGGCAAGGACCTGCGCCGCGCGCGCAGCAGCATCGGCATGGTCTTCCAGCACTTCAACCTGCTGTCCTCGCGCACCGTCGAGGACAACATCGAGCTCCCGCTGGAGATCCTCGGCGTCTCCGGCGCCGAGCGCTCCCGCCGCGCCCTCGAACTCCTCGATCTCGTCGGCCTCGCCGACAAGGCCAAGGCCTACCCCGGCCAGCTCTCCGGCGGCCAGAAGCAGCGCGTCGGCATCGCCCGCGCCCTCGCCGGCAACCCCAAGGTGCTCCTCTCCGACGAGGCCACCAGCGCCCTTGACCCGGAGACCACCCGCTCCATCCTCCAGCTGCTGCGCGATCTCAACCGCCAGCTCGGTCTGACCGTCCTGCTCATCACCCACGAGATGGACGTCGTCAAGACGATCTGCGACTCGGCCGCGCTGATGCGGAAGGGCCGCATCGTCGAGTCCGGCACCGTGAGTGAACTCCTCGCCACCCCGGGCTCCGAACTGGCCGCCGAGCTCTTCCCGGTGACCGGCGACGCCACCGGCCCCGACCGCACCGTCGTCGACGTGACGTTCCACGGCGAGGCCGCCACCCAGCCGGTCATCTCGCAGCTCTCCCGCACGTACAACGTCGACATCTCCATCCTCGGCGCCGCCATGGACACCGTCGGCGGACGCCAGATCGGCCGGATGCGGATCGAACTGCCCGGCCGCTACGAGGAGAACGTCGTCCCGGTCGGCTTCCTGCGCGAGCAGGGCCTCCAGGTCGAGATCGTCGAAGCGGACGCGACCGTCCCCGCGCAGGCCGCGCAGAGCCCCGTACTGGCCAAGGAAGGTGCCAAGTGACCTGGTCGGAGATGCAGCCCCTGCTGGAGCAGGGCACCATCGACACCCTCTACATGGTGCTGTGGTCCACGGTGGTCACCGTCCTCGGCGGACTCCCGCTCGGCATCCTCCTCGTCCTCACGGACAAGGGCGGCCTCCTGCAGAACCGGCCCCTCAACAAGGTCGTCGGCGTGATCGTGAACATCGGCCGCTCGCTGCCGTTCATCATCCTGCTGATCGCCCTGATCCCCTTCACCACCCTCGTCGTCGGCACCTTCATCGGCCCCACCGCGATGATCGTGCCGCTGGCCGTCGGGGCCATCCCCTTCTTCGCGCGACTCGTCGAGACGGCGGTCCGCGAGGTCGACCACGGCCTGGTCGAAGCCGTCCAGTCCATGGGCGGATCCATCCCGACGATCATCCGCAAGGTGCTGCTCCCGCAGGCCCTGCCCTCACTCGTGTCCGGCGTCACCACCACCGTCATCGTGCTCATCGGCTACTCGGCGATGGCCGGCGCGGTCGGCGGCGAAGGCCTCGGCTCCAAGGCCATCACCTACGGATACCAGCGGTTCGACACCCAGTTCATGCTGATCACGGTCGTCGTCCTGATCGCGATCGTCACCGTTGTCCAGCTCATCGGTGACCTCGCCGTACGGCTCCTCGCGCGCCGCGGCCGCACCGCCTGACACCTGGCACCAAAGAGCCCGCACTCCTTGTCCGGGCGCCACCCGCATCACCAGAAAGAGGCACTTTTCGTGCGTAAGAACATCAAGCTCACCGCGGCCGCCGCCGCCTCCGCCGCTCTCGCCCTCGGCCTCACCGCCTGCGGCACGGCCTCCGACCCGTCCTCCGCCAAGGGCGGCTCAGACTCCTCCAAGGCGCTCGTCGTCGCCGCGTCCCCGACGCCGCACGCCGACATCCTCAACTTCGTCAAGGACAACCTCGCCGAGAAGGCCGGCCTGAAGCTGGAGGTGAAGGAGTTCACCGACTACGTCCTGCCGAACACCGCCACCCAGTCCGGCCAGGTCGACGCCAACTTCTTCCAGCACAAGCCCTACCTGGACGACTTCAACAAGAAGAACAGGACGACCATCGTCCCCGTCGTCAACGTCCACCTGGAGCCTCTCGGCCTCTACTCCAAGAAGCTGAAGGACCTCAAGGAGATCAAGGCCGGCCAGACCATCGCCGTCCCGAACGACACCACCAACGGCGGCCGTGCGCTCAAGCTGCTCTCCGACGTCGGTCTGATCACCCTCAAGGACGGCGTCGGCTCGAACGGCAAGCTCTCCGACATCACCGACAAGAAGGGCCTGGAGTTCAAGGAGCTGGAGGCCGCCACCGTGCCCCGTGCCCTGAACGACGTCGACGCCGCCGTCATCAACGGCAACTACGCGATCGAGGCCAAGCTCAGCCCCGCCGCCGACGCCCTCGCCCTGGAGAAGGCGGAGGGCAACCCGTACGCCAACTTCCTCGCCGTCAAGGAGGGCAACGAGAAGGACGCGCGCGTGGAGAAGCTCACCAAGCTCCTCAACTCGCCCGAGGTGAAGAAGTACATCGAGGACACCTACAAGAACGGTGCCGTCGTCCCGGCCTTCGGCACGGTCGCCAAGTAAGGCCGCCACGATCGCCAAGTAGGCCCCGCAGTACAGTCCTTGTGAAGGAGGCCCCCCGCATCCCGTCCGATGCGCGGGGCCTCCGCCGCGTCCCACCCGCCCCGGACCCGGCCATGCGCACCGGCAGCCCCATGTTGCATGCTGTGCGTTCACGGTCTTAACGGACGGTCCTCGGTATGGAGCTGCGCATGACTACCCCCTCTCCGGCGTTCCCGGACATCTCCATCAGCACGGACCGGCTGGTGCTACGCCCGTACGAAGAGGCCGACATCCCCGCGTACGTCGAGATGATGAACGACGAGCTGGTCACCGCCTGGACCTCCGTCCCGTACCCCTACACCGAGGCCGACGCCCGGGAATGGGTCAGCAGGATCGCTCCTGCGGAGCGCACCGAAGGCCGCGGTGTGGTCCTTGCCGTCACCGAGTTCCTCACCCAGCGCCTCGTCGGCACCATCCACCTCAAGAACACCAACTGGCGCACCCTCAGCACCGAAGTCACCTATGTCACCGCCCCCTGGGCCCGCGGCGAGGGATACGCCACCGAATCCGTCCTCGCCGCCGCCCAATGGCTCTTCCGCGACCAGAAGTTCGAACGCCTGGAACTGCGCACCGCCGCCGACAACACCGCCGCCCAGCAGGTCGCCCAGAAGATCGGCTGCATCAGCGAGGGCGTCCTGCGCAACGCCTGGATAGCCCGCACCCGCCCCGACGACGTCACGGACGGCGGCTGGAGCGACATCAGGACCGACCTGATCGTCTGGAGCCTGCTCCCCGAGGACCTCGAAGGCGTCACCGACCAGATGGCAGACGCCGGCTACTCCTCCTTCACCGACTGGAGCTGAGGCCGGGTAACCTCGGCCTGGCCCGACCAGCGACAACACTTTCAGGAGACAGCGACGATGGCCGACCGGGTCACGGTGATCGGCTGGGACGGATCGCCCCTCACCGAGGCCGCGCGGTCCGCGCTCTCCGCCGCCACCCTGGTGGCCGGCGCCGGCCACCACCTCGCCCTGCCCGAGGTACCGCCCACCGCCGAACGGATCCGCCTCGGCAGCGTCGACCTGGCCGCCCGCCGCATCGCCGGCCACCGCGGCACCGCCGTCGTCCTCGCCGACGGCGACCCCGGCTTCTTCGGCGTCGTCCGCACCCTGCGCGCCCCCGAACACGGCCTCGAGGTCGAAGTCGTCCCCGCCGTCTCCTCCGTCGCCGCCGCTTTCGCCCGCGCCGCCATGCCCTGGGACGACGCCCGGATCGTCGTCGCCCACCAGCGCACCCTGCGCCGCGCCGTCAACGTCTGCCGCGCCCACCCCAAGGTCGCGGTCCTCACCTCTCCCGGCGCCGGCCCCGCCGAACTCGCCCTCCTCCTCGACGGGGTCCACCGCACCTTCGTCATCTGCGAGGAGCTCGGCACCGCACGCGAACAGGTCACCGTCCTCACCTCCGACAAGGCCGCCGACCACGCCTGGCGCGACCCCAACGTGGTCCTCGTCATCGGCGGCGCCGCGGCCACCGGCCCGGGCGGCGCCTGGCTGATGGGCCATGAACCAGGACCCACCGGAACCCGCGGCTGGGCTCTCCCCGAGGACGCGTACGGCTCCGACTCCACCGACGCCCAGGAGCCCGGCCGTTCCGTAGGCCTGCGCGCCGCCCAGCTCGCCCGCCTCGGGCCCCGCACCGGCGACCTCGTCTGGGACATCGGCTGCGGCGGCGGCGCCTTCGCCGTCGAAGCCGCCCGCTTCGGCGCCGCCGTCATCGCCGTCGACGCCGACCCCGCCGCCTGCGCCCGCACCGAGGCCGCCGCCCGCCGCTTCGGCGTACAGCTCCAGGCCGTCCCCGGCCGCGCCCCGCACGTCCTGGAGCGGCTGCCCGAACCGGACGTCGTACGGATCGGCGGCGGGGGAGTACCCGTCGTCACCGCCTGCGCCGACCGCCGCCCCGAACGGATCGTCACCCACGCCACCACCCGCGACGAGGCAGAGGCCATCGGAACCGCTCTTGCGGACGGCGGCTACGCCGTCGAATGCGTGCTCCTCCAGCACGTCACCCTCGACCCGGAAGCCTGGTCGGAGCGGGAACGCGCGGTCGTCTTCCTCCTCTCCGGCCACCGTCCGGACCGCGCCCCGTGACCGTGACGGCACACAACGCCAGGTAGGCTGGCCGATTGTTGTACCGCGCCCCGGTGTTCGGTGGTTCGCCCCAGCTCAGCCGGGGCTGCCCCCGGTCAATATCCGGAAAAGGGGCCCTTTTTGAACCCCTGGTGTGATACGGCGTGTAAGACGGCAGAACCGGGGGACGCGCGACGTGGCGCAGTCCACAGCGCACCGTGGCGGATCTCGCTGCCACGGGGGCGAAAGGCCGCGACAATGCTGGAAGTCCGCGAGCCGTTCGTGCCGCGCGGCGCGCATGCTCGTTGTTGTTGACGGGCGATCTGAAGGAGCACAACCGATGGGCGAGGGGTACGCATGACCGACACCGGCCAGATCCCGGGCGAGGGGCTGCCGGAGAACGCAGGCATGGTCGAGCAGCCGGGCATCCCCGCACCGGGCGCGTACACCTTCCTGGACCCCTCCGAGAACGCAGCAGAGGACGACGACCTGCTCCTGATGCCGGGCGCCCAGGGCGCCTGGAGCGAGCAGCAGCCCGGCATGGTGTCCCCGCAGGCGCCCGCCCCCATGGCTCCCGCGCCCGTGCCGCCGGTGGCCGGCGGGATCCCGGCCGAGCAGCCCGCCCCGCAGGCCCCCGAGGCCATGGCGCAGCCCACCCCTGTGTACGAGACGTACGAGCCGGGCGTTCACGAGACCGGCGGCCGGGACTCCGGCTCCGTCGACCTCAGCGGTGTACGTGTCCCGCCGCCGGCGGCCGCGCAGGCGCCGCCCGCCCGCCGTCCGCTGCACATGGGCCCGCCGGTCGCCGAGGGCTCCGGCGGCGTGGTCCGCTCCCTGGCCGACCGCGGCCCCGCCGGCACCCCGGCCGCTCCGACGCCCGTACGGGTCGCCGGATCCGCGACCGTCGGATCCGAGTACCTGGACGTGCCCCGCGAGGCCCAGCCCGCCCAGGCCACCGCACCCGCTCCGGCGCCCGCCCCGGTCCAGACCGTCGCCCCGGTTCCGGCCGCCGCGCCCGCGCCCGCGCCGGAGGCGCCGGTATTGCCCGGTCCGCAGCTGGGCGAGATCCCGCCGCAGGGCGGCATCCCGTGGGACGCCCAGCCGTCGCAGCCGGTCGAGGCGGTGGCACCGATGGCGCCCGTGGCAGCCGTCGA
>NZ_BMQQ01000017.1:53796-63355 GCF_014648195.1 Streptomyces purpureus | reverse complement strand
GTCACACCAGCCCCAGCAGTCGCAGGAAGCGCACCAGCCTCAGGGAGCCCCCGAGCCGCAGCAGGCGCCCGAGCCGCAGCAGCCGCAGCAGCCGCAGCAGGCGCCCGAGCCGCAGCAGCCTCAGGGAGCCCGCGAGCCGCAGCAGGCGCCCGAGCCGCTCCAGGCCCAGGAAGCCCACCAGGCGCCCGAGCCGCAGCAGCCGCAGCAGGCGCCCGAGCCGCTCCAGGCCCAGGAAGCCCACCAGGCGCCCGAGCCGCAGCAGGCTCCGGAGCCCCACCAGGCACTGGAACCGCAGGGACCCCAGGTGCCTGCGCCTGCCCCAGCAGAAACGGTCGTCCCGCAGGCCCCCGTGGCTCCCGAGGTCCCCGAGGCCACGTTTGTCCAGGTGGAGGGGTCCGTCCCGACGACCCCGCACCTCGCGCCGACCCCGGTGACCGAGGCCACCGCCCCCGAGGCACCCGGAGTACCCGAGGCCCCGGAGGCCGCCGAGGCGCCGGTGGCCGAGGCGCCTGTGGCGCAGGCAGAGCCCGTACCGGCCCCCGAGCCCGTCGTGGTGGCAGAGGAGGCCCCGGAGGCGCCCGCGCCCGCCGTCGTCCCCGCGCCGCGTGGGACGGAGCCGCAGCCCGAGCCCGAGGCCGCCGTCGAGCCTGTCGCCGCTGAGGCACCCCAGCCGGAGCAGGACACCCCCGGCCCCGACACCGTCCCGGCACCCCAGGCCGCCGAGCCTGCCGAAGCCGTAGAGGCCCCGGCGCCGCAGGCGCCCGAGGAGATCGCGGCCGAGGAGATCCCCGTCGTCCCCGACGACGTCCCGGCCGAGCAGCCGCCGGCCGTCGCCGAGGAGACCCCGGCCGCGCCCGCCGAGGCGCCCCAGCCCGAGCAGGCGGAGCAGCCGGCCGAGACCGCCGAGGAGGAGCAGCCCCTTGCGGCTGACGCCTCCGAGCCGGCCGAGCCGACCGGAGCCCCGGCGCCCGGCTACGACGACGCCGAGCGCGAGGCCGTCCTGCGGGTGATGCGCGAACGCCGCGACATCCGCAACGGCTTCCGCAGCGACCCCATCCCGCACGAGGTGCTGCTGCGCGTCCTGGAGGCCGCGCACACCGCGCCCAGCGTCGGCCACTCCCAGCCCTGGGACTTCGTCGTCATCCGCTCCGCCGAGACCCGCCGGACGATGCACGAGCTCGCCACCCGCCAGCGCGAGGCGTACGCGAAGTCGCTCCCCAAGGGCCGGGCCAAGCAGTTCAAGGAACTGAAGATCGAGGCCATCCTCGACACCCCGGTCAACATCGTCGTCACCGCCGACCCCACCCGCGGCGGCCGTCACACCCTCGGCCGGCACACCCAGCCGCAGATGGCCCCGTACTCCTCGGCTCTCGCCGTCGAGAACCTCTGGCTCGCCGCCCGCGCCGAAGGCCTCGGCGTCGGCTGGGTCAGCTTCTTCGACGAGCGCGAGATGGTCCGCGCGCTCGGCCTGCCGGAGCACCTGGAGGTCGTGGCCTACCTCTGCGTCGGCTACGTCGACGAGTTCCCCGAGGAGCCCGAGCTGATGCAGGCGGGCTGGTCCAAGCGCCGCCCGCTCTCCTGGGTCGTCCACGAGGAGACGTACGGCCGCCGCGCCCTGCCCGGCGAGGAGCCGCACGACCTGCTCCAGGAGACCGTCACCAACATCCGTCCCCTGGACGCGAAGGCGCTCGGCGAGGCGTGGGAGCGTCAGAAGCGGATGACGAAGCCCGCCGGCGCGCTCGGCATGCTGGAGATCATCTCCGCGCAGCTGTCCGGCCTCTCCCGGATGTGCCCCCCGCCGATCCCGGAGCCCGCGGCCGTCGCGATCTTCGCCGGCGACCACGGCGTGCACGCCCAGGGCGTCACCGCCTGGCCCCAGGAGGTCACCGGCCAGATGGTGGCCAACTTCCTCGGCGGCGGCGCGGTCTGCAACGCCTTCGCCGCCCAGGTCGGCGCCGAGGTCTGCGTCATCGACGTCGGCGTCGCCTCCGACCTGCCGGCCACCCCGGGGCTCCTGCCGCGCAAGGTCCGCCCCGGTACGGGCGACTTCACCACCGGGCTCGCCATGACCCGCGAAGAGGTCCTCGCCGCGATCGAGGTGGGCATCGAGACCGCCCGCGACCTCGTCGCCGCCGGGAACAAGGCGCTGCTCACCGGCGAGATGGGCATCGCCAACACCACGGCGTCCGCGGCCCTCATCTCCGTCTACACCGGGGTCGACCCGGCGGAGGTCACCGGCCGCGGCACCGGCATCAACGACGAGATGCACGCCCGCAAGGTCGATGTCGTCCGCCGCGCCCTCGACCTCCACAAGCCGGACCCGGCGGACCCGATCGGTGTCCTCTCCGCGGTCGGCGGCCTGGAGCACGCGGCCCTCGTCGGCCTCATCCTCGGCGGCGCGTCCCTGCGGACGCCGGTCGTCCTGGACGGAGTCTCCACGGGCGCGGCGGCCCTGGTCGCCCGCGCGATCGCCCCGGAGGCCCTCGCCGCGTGCATCGCCGGCCACCGCAGCGCGGAGCCGGGCCACGTCGCCGCCCTCAACAAGCTGGGCCTGCGCCCCATGGTCGACCTCGACCTGCGCCTGGGCGAGGGAACGGGCGCGCTGCTGGCGCTCCCGATCGTCCAGAGCGCGGCGCGCGCGATGCACGAGGTCGCGACGTTCGACTCGGCGGGCGTCACGGAGAAGTAGGCGGCCGTCCGCGCCGGGACCGTCGCCTTACGGAGTCCGCACCCACCGACACCCGGGTGACTCCGAGAGGGGCCGCGCAGGGGTCGGGGCCGGGACGTAGAGCGTGTTTTGTGGCGCATGACGCCGGGCAACCTCGCGGTCCGGGTCGCACGCGCCGTAAAACATGCAGTCCCGGCCCCGAGCCCCGGAGCGGCCCCCAACGGCAACCACCTGGTCCGGGCTCACCCCGCGGCGCCGCCCCAAAGGGGCCACCCGCACCCGCAGCGCTATCGTGGTCGCCGGGGCCCGCCATCCCCGCAACCCCTCTCACCAGCCGCTTCACCGCCGCAGCGGCCCCGCACACGCTACGCCCCCTCCGAGGAGCCGCACCGCCATGGCCGAGCAGCACGTCGAGCAGAACGTCGAGCACCCCGCCTACCCCGTCGGTCTGCGCCTCTCCGGCCGCCGCGTCGTCGTCCTCGGCGGCGGCCAGGTCGCCCAGCGCCGCCTCCCCGCCCTCGTCGCGGCCGGCGCCGAGGTCACGCTCGTCTCCCCGTCCGCGACCCCGTCCGTGGAGGCCATGGCGGAGGCCGGCGAGATCACCTGGCTGAAGCGCCGCTACGAGGACGGCGACCTCGCCGACACCTGGTACGCGCTGATCTCCACCAGCGACCCCGCCGCCAACGCGGCCGCCTCAGCCGAGGCCGAGCGGACCCGGACCTGGTGCGTACGCTCCGACGACGCCGAGGCGGCCACCGCCTGGACGCCGGCCACCGGCCGCAGCGAGGGCGTCACGGTCGCCGTGCTGACCGGCCGCGACCCCCGCCGTTCGGCCGCCGTACGGGACGCCATCGTGGAGGGTCTGCGCGACGGTTCGATCGCGGCGCCGCAGCACCGTTCCCGTACGCCCTTCGTCGCCCTGGTCGGCGGCGGCCCCGGCGACCCGGACCTGATCACCGTCCGCGGCCGCCGGCTGCTCGCCGAGGCGGACGTGGTGATCGCCGACCGGCTGGGCCCGCGCGACCTGCTGAGCGAACTCCCGCCGCACGTCGAGGTCATCGACGCCGCGAAGATCCCGTACGGCCGTTTCATGGCCCAGGAGGCCATCAACAACGCGCTGATCGAGCACGCCAAGTCGGGCAAGTCGGTGGTCCGGCTCAAGGGCGGCGACCCGTTCGTCTTCGGGCGCGGCATGGAGGAGGCCCAGGCGCTCGCGGCGGCCGGGATCGCCTGCACTGTCGTGCCCGGCATCTCCAGCTCCATCAGCGTGCCTGGCGCGGCGGGGATCCCGGTCACCCACCGCGGCGTCGCCCATGAGTTCACCGTGGTCAGTGGCCATGTCGCGCCGGACGACCCGCGCTCGCTGGTCGACTGGGCGTCGCTCGCGAAGCTCACCGGCACCCTCGTGATCCTCATGGGCGTCGACAAGATCGGCAAGATCGCCGAGGCGCTGATCGCCCACGGAAAGGCCCCCGGCACGCCCCTGGCCCTGGTCCAGGAAGGCACGACGGCCACCCAGCGCCGTGTCGACGCGACGCTGGCGACGGTCGCGGAGACGGTCCGGACCGAGGACGTACGGCCGCCGGCGGTCATCGTCATCGGTGACGTCGTCACGGAGGGCCCGGACAAGCTGGCGGCGACCACCGAGCACGCGACCACCGAGCACGCGGCTACCGAGTAGTCCGCGGCAAGCTCAGCGGCACACATTGGCACCACACCCCGGACAAGGCAGTATCACCCTGTGGCTGATCTCATCACCATCGAAGACCCCGACGACCCGCGCCTGCGCGATTACACGGGTCTGACCGACGTCGAGCTGCGCCGTAAGCGCGAGCCGGCGGAGGGCCTGTTCATCGCCGAGGGCGAGAAGGTGATCCGGCGGGCCAAGCAGGCCGGCTACGAGATGCGGTCGATGCTGCTGTCCGCGAAGTGGGTCGACGTGATGCGTGACGTCATCGACGAGGTCCCGGCACCGGTCTACGCGGTGCACCCGGACCTCGCCGAGCGCGTCACCGGCTACCACGTGCACCGTGGCGCGCTCGCGTCCATGCAGCGCAAGCCGCTGCCCGGCGCCGGCGAGCTGCTGACCACGGCCCGCCGGGTCGTCGTCATGGAGTCCGTCAACGACCACACCAACATCGGCGCGATCTTCCGCAGCGCCGCCGCGCTCGGTATGGACGCCGTGCTGCTCTCGCCGGACTGCGCCGACCCGCTCTACCGGCGCTCGGTGAAGGTGTCGATGGGCGCGGTCTTCTCCGTGCCGTACGCGCGTCTGGAGACCTGGCCGAGGGGCCTGGAGGCGGTACGGCAGGCCGGGTTCAAGCTGCTCGCCCTGACTCCTGACGAGAAGGCCTCCTCGATCGACGAGGCGGCCCCGCACCGCTTGGAGCGGGTCGCGCTGATGCTCGGCGCGGAGGGCGACGGACTGTCCACCAAGGCGCTGATGGCGGCCGACGAGTGGGTTCGTATCCCGATGGCGCACGGCGTGGACTCGCTCAACGTGGGTGCCGCGGCTGCCGTGGCGTTCTACGCGGTGGCGACGGGCCGCCCCCAGGACTGACGCCCGGCGGCCCAGACCGGCCCCCGCCGGGGCCGGTCAGCCCTGCAGGGCCTGCGCCGCCGCGATCCCGAGGGCCACGACCAGCGTCACCACGACGAAGACGAAGAGCCGCTGCCGCAGCAGACGCGGGTTGGCCGGCCTGCGGCCGGTGGAGGTGGTCCGGGCCCCCGTCCTGGCGGGCGGCCGCCCGCCACCGGTACGCGCCCCACCGGTGCGCGCGCCGGTGGTACGGGGCGCCTGCGCCCCCTGCGGACGCGAACCGCCGGTGCGCGGACCGGACGGGCGCGAGGACGGCCCCTGCGTACGCCCCTGCGTACCCCCCTGAGTGGTGGCGCGCTCCGTGTACCGCTCGGTGAAGCGGTCCGTCGGCCGCTCCTGCTCGATCCGCTCCCGCTGCGCCGGCGGCCTGGCCTCCGGCAGCCCCTGCGCCTCGCGCGCCGCGATCTCCTTGAGCCGCATGGACAGTTGCAGGGTGCTGGGCCGGTCCTCGGGATCCTTGGCGAGACAGGCGCTCAGCAGCGGCGCCAGCGCGTCCGGCACGCCGTGCAGTTGCGGCTCCTCGTGCACCACGCGGTAGAGCATGACCTCCGAACTGCCGTGCCCGAAGGGGGAGTCCGCCATGGCCGCGTACGCGAGGGTGGCGCCGAGCGAGAACACGTCCGTCGCCGGGGTGACCGCGGCGCCGCGCACCTGCTCGGGCGCGAGGAAGCCGGGCGATCCGACGGCGGTCCCCACATGGGTGAGTGTGCTGGCGCCGGTCGCCCAGGCGATGCCGAAGTCGATGATCCGGGGGCCCTTGGGGGAGAGCAGGATGTTCGACGGCTTCAGGTCGCGGTGGACGACCCCGGCCTCATGGACGGCCACCAGGCCCTCGGAGAGGGCCGCCCCGATCGCGGCGACGTCGGCGGCCCGCAGCGGGCCCTCGTCGGCGACCCGGTCGTGCAGGGAGGGGCCGGGGACGTACTGGGTGGCGAACCAGGGGCGGTCGGCCTCAAGATCGGCGGCGACCAGCCGGGCCGTGCAGCCGCCCCGGATCCGCCGCGCGGCGGACACCTCACGGGCGAACCGCGACCGGAACTCCTGGTCCTCGGCGAGATCGGGCCGGATCACCTTCAGCGCCACACGCTGACCGCGCCGGTCGGAGCCGAGGTACACGACCCCCATCCCGCCGGCGCCGAGGCGCCGGTGCAGCCTGAACGAGCCGACGGTCCGCGGATCCTCGCGCCGGAGCCGCATCATCGCCATGTTCGTCCCCTACCTGTCGGTGGGGAGGCCCCACCCCTGACCGTCCGTGGGGAGGCCCCACCCCGCAGCCGCGTTTATCCGTTTGACGTGGCACAGCTTACGTACCCCCGCCCCGGTGTGCTCATAGGCCGCGCCCTCCTGGACCGATCGATTGTCAGTGCTGGGTGGGAAACTTGAGGGGTGGTCAGGAAGCCGTGGACACACGGCTCCTTGCCGCGTGTGATTTCTCAATGATCCGTCGCGGAAGGGGGATTGGCTCGATGAAGGGTGACCGCGTGGAGATAGTCGTGGACGCGGGTGACACGACTCGGACGTACGAGGTGGTGGCCAGCAGGGCGGGCCGCCGGGTGGAGACGGCGGTGCGCAGAGGGGTGGTGGAAGTGAGCGAAGTCACCCGGAACGGAAGTGTGGTGCGGACGGCCCGCTTCATGGCGAACCGGGTACTGGCGCTCGTCGAACAGCCGGTCCCCAGGGACGACGCCGCGGCGGACGGCGCGGCCTGACCCCTCGGGGAAGTCCCCCACCTCTGGGCCCCCCTCTCCACCCTGGGGAGTACGCCGAACAGGGGTGACTCATCCTCCGGGAGGCCCGCAAGTAGGTACGCGGGCATGACGCCCGGGAGCGGCCCGGTCCCTACTGTTGAAGTCAAGCGGCGGGTGGAGCACTCGTCCCCCGAGGTCAGACACCCGCCGCTGCCAGACATGACAGGAGAGGAACCATGGCGAACACGGCAGCCCGCACGATGCCCCGCCCACAGGGCCGCCGCCACCCGCTGGTGGCCACGGCCATGGTCCTCCCTCTCGCGGCCCTGCTCGTGTTCGCCTTCGGCGGCTGGGAAGCGGTGGTCACACAGGCGTCGTCCGTGGGCGTGATGCTGGGGCGCTGAGCGGCGCCCCGGGACCTGGGAGAGCGGCCCGGGTCAAGGACATCCGGCCAACAACCCCGTGGGGACGGGGGTGCGGCGGACGGCAGCGTTTGGCCGGTCAGCTGGGGAGCTGACCGGCCATCGCGCTTTCCGGACGCGTACGCGGCACCATGCCCGGCCGGGGGCTGCCCGGAACCCCGCTTTTCCACCGGTGGACGCACGGCTACGGCAGCGTGCCCGCCGGGGGCGGAGAACCCGGGGGTTGCCCCGGGCCTACGGCGGCCGGGCTGCGGCGCTGCCCCTGCCGGGGCGGGAGCCCGGGGGCGAGCCCTATTCCCGCGCGGGGGCCCCGTGCCCGCCTGGGCGGGAGCCGCCCGCGACCGGCGAATTTCCCCACGCGGACGCGGGGCGCGCGGCATCGGCTCTGTCCGGGGACCGGGGCTGGCCCCGGGCCCACTTTTCGACCAGCGAACGCAGGCCGCGACACCCCTGCCAGGGCTGCCCGGGCCTCGCTGTCTCATCTGCGGACGTACGCCCGCTACACCGCCTCGCGGGAAGAGCGGAGTCGGGGCCCGCCCCCAGGCGCGCCTGAGCCGCCGGGCGCGGGCCCTGAACCCGCACTTCGCAGCGCTGCCGCCAGGCACCGGCGCCCCACGCGCTCCTTCCTCCGCCCGCCCGGCGATGCGCGGCGCCGGACCCCGCCCACTGGTCGGCCGTATCCGGCCTGATCTACGCGACACCCATAGGCTCTGAGCCGTGCACTGCGATCCGCCCCTTCTCCGGGCTCTCCATGACATCGCCCGCCGCGCCGCCCACCGGACCGCGCCCCCGGGGGCGTGCCCGGCCTGTGGAGGGGCGGCCGGGCTCGGGGGTGTGCTCGCCGACCGGGTCGACGGGACCGTCGTGCGGCATGGGGGCGCCGTGGCGAAGGCGCATGCCGCCGGGACGGACGAGCAGGAGCACCGGCTGCGGATCGGTGTCGCCGCGCACCCGCTGCTGGACGGGATCCTGCTGCCGCCCCTCCCGGCGGACGCCACACCGGCGACGCCGGAAGGCCGTCCCGTCACAGCCTGGCCGTACGGCGTTCCCGTGGACCCGCGTGACCCGGATGCCGCCCCTTGGGAGGAGACCGCCCGGCTGCTCGCCCGGCTCCATCAGGTGACGCCCGTCGCGCTGCCGGGGCCCCTGCCGGGCATGCGGGGCCCGGCCAAGGTCACGCTCGCCGTCGCCCGGATGCGGGCGGTGGGGGAGCGGCCCGGTACGGACGCCGTCGAAGCCGCCTGGCGGGCCCTGCCGCCCTGGGCCCGCGGTGAGGCCCCCGCCCCCGAGGGGCGGCCGACCGCTCTCTGCCACGGCGATCTCCACCTCGGCCAGCTCGTCCGCCACCCCGCCCCCGACGGCCCCTGGCTCCTCATCGACGTCGACGACCTCGGTCTCGGCGACCCCGCCTGGGACCTGGCCAGGCCCGCCGCCTGGTTCGCCGCGGGTCTGCTGCCGTCCGCGATCTGGGCCCGTTTCCTCGACGCGTACCGCGCGGCCGGCGGCCCGGCGGTCCCGGCGGACGGCGATCCCTGGCCGCGACTCGACGTTCCGGCCCGCGCCCTGACCGTCCAGACCGCCGCCCTGGCCTTCGCCAAGTCGGCCGCCGAGGGCCGCACCCCGGACGACGTCGAGCACGTGATGATCGACACGTGCGCCCGAATCGCGTCGCTCCGAACCGAGTTGGACGCCCCGGCGTCCTCGTAGAGGAAGCCATCATCACAACGGCAGGGAGTTGAGCCGAGCATGCAGTGTCCCAAGTGCCACGCAGCGATGCACACGTACAACCGCAACGGCGTCCAGATCGAGCAGTGCAGTGGCTGCCGGGGCATCTTCCTGGACTACGGTGAGCTGGAGGCCCTGACCCGCCTGGAGTCCCAGTGGGCCCAGCAGGCCCCGCCCGCGCCGCCCGCGCCGCCGGCCCCGCAGGCCTACCCGGCGGCGCCCGCCGCCCCCGCCTGGGGTGCCCCGCAGCACGGCCACGGCCACCACGGCGGCGGTCACTACCGCCAGCGCGGATTCGGCCGGATGCTCTTCTCCTCCTGAGTCTCTCCTCCTGAGCCCGCGTACGGGCCCGGCTGCCCAAGGCCGCCGGGCCCCCGCCCGCCCAGCAATCCCGGACCTGCAACCCCCGGAACACCAGAAAGCCCCCGTCCGCGAGATGCGGCCGGGGGCTTCCAGC
>NZ_BMQQ01000017.1:0-53451 GCF_014648195.1 Streptomyces purpureus | reverse complement strand
CGATACTGGGATTGAACCAGTGACCTCTTCCGTGTCAGGGAAGCGCTCTCCCGCTGAGCTAATCGTCCTTGGAGGTGGAGACGGGATTTGAACCCGTGTAGACGGCTTTGCAGGCCGTTGCCTCGCCTCTCGGCCACTCCACCAGGAGTGAATACAGGGGTTCGGGAAGATCCCCCACATCGAGCGGACGACGAGATTCGAACTCGCGACCCTCACCTTGGCAAGGTGATGCTCTACCAACTGAGCCACGTCCGCTTGTCGTTTCCGTTTCGCTTGCGCGTCCCGGCGACGTGTTGAACTCTAGCGGATTCCTGGGCCAGTACAAAAACGCGTTTCCGCAGCGTGCTGACCTGTGTTCGTGTCGCGTTCACTCCAGGCCACCTCCGGGAGCCCCCGCCCCCGCCCCGGGGCGCCCCTCCCGGCGCCGCCCTAGACTCACATCCGTGCAGCACCTCGCTCCTCTGGCCCGCTTCGGCGGCCTCGTCGCCACCGACCTCCGGGACGTCACCCACGACCCCGAAGCCCTCGACTCCTCCGGCTTCTGGGCCGTCGCGGCGGACTTCGAAGGCCGTCTGACCTGCGCCCGCTTCGCGGACGTGCGAAGGGAGCCGGTGCCCGCCCCGGTCCCCGGCGGCTGGCGCGGCCCCGGGGCGGGGGACTGGACCTCCTCCCTGGACCGCGCCGCGTACATCGCGGGCGTCCGCCGGATCCGCGAGCACATCGCGGCCGGCGAGGTCTACCAGGCGAACCTCTGCCGGGTGCTGTCCGCGCCGCTGCCCGACCCGGACGCCTCGGACGTCGACGCACTGACCGCGCTCCTGGCCCGGGGAAACCCCGCACCCTTCGCAGGAACGATCCGGCTTCCCGCGCACGGCGTGGAGATCGCCACCGCCTCGCCCGAGCTCTACCTGCGCCGCACCGGCCGCACCGTCGAGTCCGGCCCCATCAAGGGCACCGGCCGCACCGCCGCCGATCTGCTCCCCAAGGACCACGCCGAGAACGTGATGATCGTCGACCTGGTCCGCAACGACCTCGGCCGCGTCTGCGAGACCGGAACGGTCGCCGTACCCGCCCTGTGCGCGATCGAGGAGCACCCCGGCCTCGTCCACCTCGTCTCCACCGTCAGCGGCCGGCTGCGCCCCGACGCCGGCTGGCCGGAGCTGTTCGCGGCCACCTTCCCGCCCGGCTCGGTCACCGGCGCCCCCAAGTCCAGCGCGCTGAGGATCATCGACGCCCTGGAGACCGCGCCCCGCGGCCCGTACTGCGGCGGCATCGGCTGGGTGGACGCCGGCGCCGGCACCGCCGAGCTCGCCGTCGGTATACGTACGTTCTGGATCGACCGCATGGCCGGAGCCCTGTGCTTCGGCACCGGCGCCGGCATCACCTGGGGCTCCGACCCCGAGCGGGAGTGGGCCGAGACCGAGCTGAAGGCGGCCCGGCTGCTCGCGGTAGCGTCGGGAACACACGAGTCGGGGGCACCCGAGGTGAGCGGAAAGGCCATTTCTCGATGAAACTCTGGGTCAACGGCGGCCTGCACGACGCGGACGCGGCCCGCGTGTCCGTACTGGACCACGGTCTGACTGTCGGCGACGGCGTCTTCGAGACGGTCAAGGCGGTACGAGGCGAGACCTTCGCCCTCACCCGGCACCTGGACCGGCTGACCCGCTCCGCCCGCGGACTGGGCCTGCCCGACCCCGACCTCGACGAGGTCCGCCGCGCCTGCGCCGCCGTCGTCGAGGCCAACCCGATGGAGCTCGGCCGGCTGCGGATCACGTACACCGGCGGGATCTCCCCGCTCGGCTCGGAACGCGGCGACACCGGCCCCACCCTCGTGGTCGCGCTCGGAGAGACCAGCCGCCGCCCGGACTCCACCGCCGTGATCACCGTCCCCTGGACCCGTAACGAGCGGGGCGCCCTCACCGGCCTGAAGACGACCTCGTACGGCGAGAACGTCGTCGCGCTCGCCCGCGCCCGCGAGCACGGCGCCTCCGAGGCGCTGTTCGCCAACACGGCCGGACAGCTCTGCGAAGGCACTGGCTCCAACGTCTTCGTCGTCCTCGACGGACAGATCCACACCCCGCCCCTCGCCTCCGGCTGCCTCGCGGGCATCACCCGCGCCCTGACCATCGACTGGACCGGCGCCCAGGAGAGCGAACTGCCCATGGACGTCCTGGACCGGGCCGAAGAAGTCTTCCTCACCTCGACCCTCCGCGACGTCCAGGCCGTCCACCGCGTCGACGGCCGTGAACTGCCCGGCGCCCCCGGTCCGGTCACCGCCAAGGCCATGCGGATCTTCGAGGAGCGCGCCGCGGCCGAAACGGACCCCCTGGAGCGGTGAAACCGCGTGACGCGCGGCCGCGGGGCAGGTACAACACCCCTGATGACCACCACCCTGCGGCCGACGGCGCCGCTCCAGCACTCCGCCGACGGAACACGTAACCGCCCCTACGAGGTCCGGGTGAACAGCCGACCGGTCGGATCGGTCCACCTCGCCACCATGCCCGGCTTCGGACCGGCCGTCGGCACCATGGAGGACCTGCGTATCGACGAGCCGGACCGCCGCCGGGGCCGTGGGACCGTCGCCGCGCTCGCCGCCGAGGAAGTGCTGCGGGGCTGGGGCTGCCGCCAGATCCTCGTCTCCGTACCGGCCGACGCGCACGCCGCGCTGCGGATGGCGGCCGCGCTCGGCTACACCGAACGCAGCCGCAACATGGTCAAGGAGCTCGGACCGGCCCCCGCCCTGCCGGCGGGCGTGGACGTCCGGCCCATGACGCAAGGTGAGTACGAGGTGTGGGAGGCCGCCTCCCGGGTGGGGTTCGCCCGCAGCTGGATCGAGCAGGGCGTCCCTGAGGAGCAGGCCAGGGCCAAGACCGAGGCCAGCATGCGCGAGAACCTTCCCGAGGGCCTGGCCACCCCGGGCGTCGCCCTCCATGTCGCCGTCCAGGACGGCGAGGTCGTCGGCACGCTCTGGACCGGACGGCGCGAGATCGCGCCTGGCGTACGGGCCGCCTTCGTCTACGACGTCGAGGTCACCGAGGAACGGCGCGGCCAGGGCCACGGCCGCACGCTGATGCTGCTGGCCGAACGGCTCACCCTGGAGGCCGGGGAGAGCAGGATCGGACTCCACGTCTTCGCCGGCAACACCCAGGCGCTGCGACTGTACGAATCCCTCGGCTACCGCACGACCCACCTGAACAGCGCGAAGGACCTGCTCTAGGCCGCCCTTCGATCCGGCCTCGCCCCCGCGCGCTCCTGATCTGCGTCGCCGGGGCGGCCCCGGCTGGTCTCGGCTCCGCGCGGGCAGCCGGTCCGCGCACGGGAGCTGAGGACGAGCCAGCGCCCGTCCGTTCTCGGCCCGTGCGCGAGGAACCCGGTCCGGGCCGGGCCCCGAGCGCAAGGCGGCCCCCGTCAGCTCTCGGCTCCGCGCGGGCAGCCGCTCCGGGCACGGGCCCCGAGTCGGCCCCGTCAGCCCCGTGCCCCGCGCGGACAGCCGCCCCGGGCACGGGGCCAGAGCCGCCCCCCCCGTCAGCCTCAGCCCTGCGCCAGCAGACGGTCCGCGATCGCCTCGATGCGCTCCCGCAGGCCCTCCTGGCTCCTGCCGCCGTCCAGGCGCTCGCCGCCGATCACGTACGTGGGGGTGCCGGTCACCCCGATCGCCTTGCCCTCGGCCTGGTCCGCGTCGACGATCAGGATGTGCCGGCCGTCGATCAGCGCCGTGTCGAACTCCTCGGCGTCCAGACCCAGTTCCCGCGCCACCTCGACCAGCACCGGCTCGCCGCGCGCGGTCAGCTCCTCCGTGCGGGCGAGCACGGCCTCCGCGTACGCCCAGCCCTGGCCCTGCTCCGCCGCCTCCTCGGCCGCCTGCGCCGCGGCGAAGGCATGCTTGTGCTTCTCCAGCGGGAAGTGCCGGAGCCGCACCTCCAGACGGTCCCCGTACCGCTCGCGCAGGGCGTGGATGTCCGTCAGGGCGCTGTGGCAGTCGGAGCACTGGAGCTCGCACCACACGTCCAGGACGACGGGGGCGGCGGTGCTGTCGGGGGTCGAGTCACTCATGGGGCCAGTCTTCCAGCCCCGTCCCGGCCCGCCCAACCGGCACCTGGGGAGGAGCGCGCCCCGGAGATCTCCCTGAAACCTGCCCCGCGCCGTGGCCCCGGCCGCGCCCGCAGGTGCAGGATGGAAGGGACGTATCGCCCCATGCCTGGAGGACCAGATGCTTGCCGAGACCATTTGTTCCGCGGTGGCCGCGGCCGGCCTGGGCATCGCGGCGATCACGGCGTACCGCAAGCGGTTCCTCACCGCCGCGCGGATCGCCGCCTACTCCCTCGTCCCGCTCGGGCTGGTCATGACCGGCGCCGTGGAGTGGCTGGCCAGGACGGCCTTCAGCCCGGTCGCGTGGGCCGGCTTCGGGATCCTGGGCGCGGCCTGGGTGCTGTTCATGTCGACCCGTACCGTCGAGCGGCGCAGGGGCGGCACCCGTAAGGAACGCAAGGCAGCCGCCAAGTCCGCCGCCGGACCCGAGGCCGTCGCCCCAGCCGCGTCGGCGCCGTCCCTGGGGCGTGCCGCCCCACCGCGGGCCGCGAACACCACGGCGAACGCCGGCGAGGACTTCAGCGACATCGAGGCCATCCTGAAGAAGCACGGCATCTGACCGGCCCGGCCGTCGGCTCGGCAACACGTCCACGGGGCGAGACGAGATCCGGTGAACTGCCCGGGCCGTGAAGCGTGTTGAGCGTTCACCACGCCGTGTCCTGCGTCATCATCGCCCCGAGATGCTGGATACCTCGCGGGACGAGTCACCCGCCCCCACCGAAGAGCCGCGAGGCTGCCTTTTCGCGCTCTCCCAGCCGCCGCTGATGATCTTCCTCGCGGTGATCGGCTGTCTGCTGCTCATGGCGTCCGTCCACGACCTCTTCCTGCTGTGAAGGGGCCCGGAGGGCGCGCTCAGCCCGCGGCTTCCTTGCGCCGCGCCCGGTACGCGGCCACATGGAGCCGGTTACCGCACGTCCGGCTGTCGCAGTAGCGGCGCGAGCGGTTGCGGGACAGGTCGACGAACGCGCGCCCGCAGTCCGGCGCCTCACAGCGGCGCAGCCGCTCCTGCTCACCCGCGACCACGATGAAGGCGAGGGCCATGCCGCAGTCGGCGGCCAGATGGTCCGCCACCGACGCGCCGGGCGCGAAGTAGTGCACATGCCAGTCGTAGCCGTCATGGTCGGTGAGCTGCGGCGTCGTGCCCGCGGCGGCCACCAGCTGATTGATCAGCGCGGCCGCGACCCGGGCGTCCGGCGCCGCGAACACCGCGGCGAACCGTTCCCGCACCTCCCGGACGGCCTTCAGGTCGCGTTCCCCGAGCTCACCCACGTCGCTGATGTCGTGCGCGCGCACGAACACGCCCAGCGCCGGTACGTCCCCGAGCTCGTCGCCCCGCCCGCCCTGCGGCGCGGTGTTCATCAGATCGACGACGGTGTCGAGGGCGATCCGGGTGTCGTGGGGGATCAGCACGCTTCGCTCCCTGGCCAGCTGCGGGCGGGCGCCCGCCGGATTGCGCTGACTCTAGCGGCTTGGGCACGAGGGACCCGGGGCGGTCCGAAACCGGGCCCCAAGAGGGCCCGAACCATCCCTGCCGGGGCCGAAAACCGCGCCGGAGGCCCCACCGAGGCCCTACGGAAGGCGCCGGGGCGGTACGGGCGAGGGCGGGCCGGAAAGCACGTCGGCGCCGTCACCGCGGTGGCTTCGCGGTGACGGCGCCGACGCCCGCCGTAGGGGGTTGTCCGCGCGGCGCCGTCGCCCCGAGTCGGACGGCGCCGTGCGGCTCTCGGCCTGGCTCAGCTTTCGGCCAGGATGTGGGAGAGCTCCGTGTCAAGGTCGAAGTGGCGATGCTCGGTGCCGGGTGGCACCGCGGCGTCGGTCCGCTTCAGGAACGACTCCAGGGCGCGCGCCGGGGCCTCGAGCAGGGCTTCGCCTTCAGGGGAGCTCAGCGCGATGCAGACGACGCCTTGACCATGGCTGCGCGACGGCCAGACGCGGACGTCGCCGGTGCCGGTGGGCCGGTGCAGACCTTCGGCGAGAAGATCGCGGGCGAAGACCCACTCGACCGTCTCTTCGGCACCGGTGTGGAAGGTGGCGTGCACGGCATAGGGATCGGCCGTGTCATACCGCAGGCCCGCGGGTACAGGCAGTGAGGACTCGCTCGACACAACGAGGCGCAGGTGCAGCTCGCAGCTGACCGTGGTGTTCATAAGCGCCAGGGCCTTTCGCTCAGTGTGCGCTCGGGGATTCGCACGTCGGCGAAATCGACATGCCACCTACGGTGCCGTTGTAAACCCCTCTGTCTGTTTTGTGATCCTTCAGGTAGCTCGTATGGCGGTGTGCAACTTCCGCTCGTACCGCCATTCGGGTACATCGGCGCGGTCCGGTAGGTTGGGGTCATGAATGCGGAGAGTGACGAGCGGGGAAAGGTCGCCGGGCCCGGGACCAAGGCCGCCGCGACGGGGGACGTGACCGAAGAGGAGCCGCCGCTCGGCTCCCGGGCGCCAGACTTCATCAAAGCGCGCCGAACACTCCACCTGAGCTGGCAGGTCGGAGTCTTCGTGGTCGGCCTGGCCGTCGTCGGCGCGGGCGTCGCGATGCTGGTGCTGCCAGGACCGGGCTGGGTGGTGATCTTCGGTGGCATGGCCATCTGGGCCACCGAGTTCGTCTGGGCCCAGCTGGTGCTGCGCTGGACGAAGCGGAAGGTGACCGAGGCGGCGCAGAAGGCGCTCGACCCCAAGGTGCGGCGCCGGAACATCATCCTGACAACGGTCGGTCTGGTCATCGTCGCCGTCCTGGTGGGCATCTACCTCTGGAAGTACGGCCTCGCCCTGCCCTGGAACATCGACCGCTGACCCTCCTGATGGTCAAAGGCCCCGCTGACATGCGGTAATGTTTGCGGTGCGCCCGGGCGATTAGCTCAGTGGGAGAGCGCTTCGTTCACACCGAAGAGGTCACTGGTTCGAACCCAGTATCGCCCACCCGGATCGAAGGCCCTGGAGGATCTCCTCCAGGGCCTTCGTCGTGCCCGGCCCCCTGAGGGGGCCGGACTCAGTGCAGCCGGCCGAGCCGCTCGCGCAGCCGCCGCGCGTCCCGCAGCCGCTGCTCGTAGGTGGCACCCACGGCGAGCAGCAGCAGCCCGGCCAGCAGCGGCGGCAGCCAGCGGGGCAGCGCGCCGACGGCCTGGACCACGTACGGCGCCAGCTCGTGCAGGGCGTCGAGGCCGAGGACGATCCCGCCGAGAACCAGCGGAGCCTGGAGCCGCAGCCGGGCACCGGCCAGAGTGACCAGCAGCGCGCCGGCCCCCAGGAGCAGCGGCCGCGGCCAGTGGTCGTCACCCCAGGCCGCGGCGAGACTCGGCAGGAGCGTCGCGGCGAGACCCGGACCGTACGCCGTCCACGACGAGACCTGAGCGTCCCGCCGGCGCCGCAGCACCCCGACGGCGAGTGCCGGAACGGTGACCGGCAGGGTGTACGCCTCCGGCGCCGAGACCTCCCAGGCACCCAGCCGCACCCAGGTCGCCAGCAGGAAGAGCCCGCCCGCGACCCATCCGGCGACCGGCCGGCGTTCCTCCCGCACGGCCGTCGCCGCGGCCACGACCCCGCCCAGCGCGAGCACCAGTGCCAGATACGCAGGACGCGGCACGGCGAGCCCGACCGCGAGCAGGCCTGCCGCGGCCCCGGTCACCTCCACCGGCAGCGCGACGGGGTGCCGCCGCAGCCGGGCACCCAAGGCCGCCGTGGCGGCGGGCACGGCGAGCAGCGCGAGCGCCGCCTGGTGCACCGGCAGTCCGGCGGCCGCGGCGCCTGCCGCGACCAGCCCCGTGGCGGCGACGACGGCCGAGCAGGCGGCCACGGTCCGTACGGCTTCGGCAGCGGCCACCGCGACCCCGGCGAACAGCGCGCAGAGCACCCCCAGGGCGACGAACGTCGCCGACCGCGTCCCCAGAGCCAGCACAGCCCCGCCGACGGCCGTCACCAGAGCGCACACCAGCGCGGTGACGGCGAGCGCCCCCTCCGGCGACGGACGACCCGAGACCGTGGCCGGCTCCGTTTCGGCGGAAACACCGTCCGAGGCATCCTCCGAGGTGGACTCCCGCGCCGCCGCCGGCCCCCGGCCCACGCCCCATGTCAGCAGCCCCGGCCGGGACGCGACCGCCAAGGCCGCCGCCGTCGTCACCAGGAACGACGCCAGGCTCGGACCGGCCACCAGCAGGACCGTCGCACAGGCGAGAGCCAGCGCAACGCAGCGGGACCACACGTACGGGAACCAGACCAGCGCCGTCGCGGCCGTCAGCAGCACCAGCGGAGCCGCCGGCTCGGTGTGGGGGAAGGCAGGGGCACCCGCCCAGACCCCGTTCAGCGTCGTCAGCGGGACCGCCAGCACCAGCGCCACCGCCGGCAGCGCCCACGCCACCGAGACGGCCGCGACCGTCCCCGACGCGATCGTGAAGCCCTGCCGCACCCGCTGCGGAGCCGCCAGCAGCGCCACCCCGCACAGCAGATAGGCCAGGACCGCCCAGTCGGAGGGGACGGCAGCACGCAGCACCCCGCCCACCGCGGCCACCGCCGCCAGGCCCGCCACCACGGCACCGGCCGTCGACGCGGCCGGCGTCCGCCAGGTCGCGTACACCGCCACGGCCCCCGCGGCCAGCAGCAGCGCCCCCGGCGCGAAAGCGGCCGCCACGGACCCGGCACTCACCGAGAACCAGACACCCGCGAGCAGCGCCCAGCCGCCCATCCCGCCCCCGACCGTCAGAGCCACGACACGGACCGCGATCCGGGCCGTCGCCCGCTCCGCCACCACGGCCGTCCCGGCCGCCGTCACCAGCGCCGCCCAGCCCAGCACCAGACCGCCCGCGTCCGCCGCCAGCGCCCACAACGGCAGGGGAAGCCCCGCCACGGCCACCGAGGCCGGCAGCGGAATCCTCAGCCGCCCGAGCACCAGCCCGTACGCCGCCCACACCCCGCACAGCACAGACGCAGCGGCCGCCGTGTACCCGACCGCGCCGGACCCCGGCAGCGCGACCCGGTACAGCGCGTACGCGTCCAGGACCGTCAGCACCAGACCCAGCGCCGCCACCGACTCCGCCGTCGACACCAGACCGCGACGCAGCAGCGGCACGGGCGCGCCGAGCGTCGCCACCGTCACCACGGCCAGCACCGCGGCCCGGCCGCCGATGCCCAGATGACCCCAGCTGACCAGGGTGAACGCAACAGCCGCGACCGTCAGCAGGACCCCGCCGAGCGTGAGTAGAACGTTCTGCACGCTGGGCGGTGAAGCCTCGGCGCGCGGGCCCCAGGCCTTCGGTTGCGCGGCGGGAACGGGCGGGTGCAGGACATGCAGCAGCCAGGCACGGCGGGCCAGCAACTGGGACCGGCGGGCATCGAGTTGAGCCAGCTCACGGTCGACCAGCGCCAGCTCCTCGGCGGGCGGCAGGGCAGTGGACATGCCAGGAGTGTGGCCCAGAGCACACCCCTCGGCATGGGCGGGGATACTCAGATCCCGGCTGAGTACTCACCTGCCCCCGCAACGAGTTTGAACGGAACCCGCCGGGACCTGTATGGTTCAACCCGTTCCCGGGCGATTAGCTCAGTGGGAGAGCGCTTCGTTCACACCGAAGAGGTCACTGGTTCGAACCCAGTATCGCCCACCGGGAAAGGGCCGGTCCGCACAGCGGACCGGCCCTTTTTGCACCCTCCGCGCCATGAATCACGCCGCGGCCGCCGGGAGTTCCGGCCGCAACGGCCAGGCCGGATCGACCGCCTCCGGCGTGCCGTTCCGCGCGAACCACGCCTGCAACCCCCGCGCCTGCGCCGCGTGCCACACCGCCTGCAACGTGTGCAGCTCCGCCGGGGACAACCGCTCCAGACGGCCGGCGAACCGCCGCGCCACCGCCCGCACGAGCTCCAAGGCCGCCGTCGCGTCCGCGGCCGCGTCATGCGCCCCCGCCAGCTCCACCCCGTACTGCGCACACAGATCGGTCAGCGTGCGCCGCCCCTTGCGATACCGGTCCAGATGCTTGTCCAGAACCCTCGGGTCCAGCACACACAGCGGCACATTCTCCAGATACCGCGCCAGCGGCGAAGCCCGATGGCGCCGCAGCTCCCGGTCCAGCATCGTCAGGTCGAACGGCGCGTTCATCACCACTATCGGCCGCCCCGCGGCACACTGCTCCGCCAGCGCCCGGCCTATCTCCTCCATCACCGGCGCCGGCCAGCGCCCGTTGCACCGCAGATGATCCTCCGTCAGACCATGCACCGCTATCGCCTCGGCCGGCACCGGCACCCCCGGATTCACCAGCCAGCGACTCACCCGCGGCCGCGACCCGGCCGCATCCTGGACGACGAGAGCGGCCGAGACGATCCGGTCCTCCTCGACGTCAACTCCCGTGGTCTCCGTGTCGAATGAGGCCAAGGGGCCCTCGTACCACAGCGTCATCGCCGAACTCCTCGCACGTAGCTGGCAGATGGCGTCGTCCCACTGCCCGAACCGGTGATACCCGGCCTGTTTGCCCTGTACGCAACGCGGTGACAACACAGATGACGGGACGTGAGTTGACGCCCCGTCTCGGAAAAATCGATCGGAACGGCCCGGAAGGTACGGGGAGCCCCATGGCGCTCGCGCAGCCCGAACCCCAAGGAGGGCTGTTGCCGCAGCGGACCGCACCGCTGCGCGGAGCGCTCGCCACCACCGCCTGCATGGAGACCCTCCAGGTGGGCTACCTCCACGCGGTCGCGGCCGCCGCCGGCTGCTCGCTCGCACAACCCTTTCCGGACAACGGCATCGACTGGCACGTGAGCCACAGCGCCCCCGGCCACACCGTCGACGACGAAGTCACCATCAAGGTCCAGCTCAAATGCACCTACCAGATCGCCCCACACCCCCCAGGGGCCGCGTTCTCCTTCACCCTCGACAACGACCACCTGGTGAAGCTGGCCCGCAGCCCCGTCTCGGTGCACAAGATCCTCGTCGTGATGCTCGTGCCCCGAACCCAGGACGAATGGGTACGGGCCGGCCACGACCGGCTCGACCTGCGCCACTGCTGCTACTGGATCAACCTGGCCGGTCACCCCGTGACGGGCAGACGCCGCACCACCGTGCGCATACCGACGTCACGGATATTCGACGACCGGGCCCTGTGCGAGATCATGGCCCGGGTCGGGGTGGGAGGGAGACCCTGATGCACCGCCCGATCGACGAGCCACCCACCGGCCCGCTCCCGCCCGCCGACGCCCGCCCCCGACCCCCGCTGCCCGGCCCCTGGCACGTCGGCGCACAGGAACCCGACCCCGCGCGCGTGGACCCGCTCGTGCTCGGCGCCCTGCTCGCCCGGCACGGCTGGCGACGGCGCGGCGGAGCGGCCGGCCGCTACACCCGCTGGACCCCACCCGGCCCCGGCACGGGCACGAGCCTGCTCGTCCCCGAGAGCCGCGCCTTCCCCGACAGCGAGGACCTCGTCGGCGAAGCCCTCACCGCACTCGCCCGCAGCGCCGCCCCCTCCGCACGCGAGGTCCTCGTCTCCCTCACCGTCCCCAGCGACGAGATCCGCTGGTGGCGCGACGTCCCCCAGGGCCCCTCCGGCGAGGTCCCCTGGCCCGTACAGGAACAGCTCAGGTCCGCCGCCCGCCAGCTGCTCCTGGCCGGCGCCCTCGCCGTACGCGGCCGGGCCGGCTACTACGGCGCCCGCCACCGGAGGCAGGCCCAGGCCTCACTCGAAAGCTTCCTGGTCGCCACCGGCCCCTCAGGCCGCGGCCTGACCGCTTTCGTCCCCGTCGACCCCGGCCGCCCGATCGCGGTCCGGCTCTACCACGCGCTGTACGCGGCCCGGGAAGCCGCCGACTACCAGCGCGCCACCGGCGGCATGGAGGCATTCGACGCCGCCGTCGAAGCCGGCGTGAGCCGCGAACTGACCGAGGCGCTCATCGCGCTGGTACGCGGCGCCGAAGGCGCCAGGATCGCCCTCGAATGGGCCCCCGCCGCCGGCGTCCCCGAAGGCTGCGCCGCACGGCCCGAACCGGTGGAGTTCTCACCCGGCGACCTGCCCGCCCTGCGCGAGGCGGGCAGCCGCTACCTCTCCGACGAGCCTTCGATCCCCGTCCGCATCACCGGCACCGTCGTCCGCATGCGCAGGTCAGGCCCCGGCGGCGAGGGCACCGTACGGCTGCGCGTCCTCGGCGGGGCGGAGGTCCCGCACATCCGGGTCGCCCTCGACGAGGAGTCGTACCGCACGGCCGGCCACGCCCATCTGCTCGGACTGCCGATCCGGGTCGTGGGCCGGCTGGAGAGCAGGGGCGGCTTCCGACGCCTGACGGACGCGTCCGGAGTGGTGCCCGTACAGGTCGACGAGGCCGAGCGGGACCGGCTGCTCAAGTCGCTCCAGGAGAATCTGGACTTCTTCGAGGAGGCGTGCGGCAGCGACGACTGACCTGGACGTCCGACACAACTGTTTCGCGGTCGGGCACGGATGCTCGGTACGATCGGCGGCGACGCGGCACCTCGTCTCTGTCGCGCACCACCGGCGCCGGCACCTCGTGTCTGCCGCGCCCCAATGTATGGAGCACCTGTGTCTGATGTCCGTGTGACCGTCCAGTCCGCCTCAGGATCCGAGGAACGGGCGGTGAGCGCGGGCACCACGGCCGGCGCCCTGTTCGCCGACGACCGCACCGTCGTCGCCGCCCGCGTCGGCGGCGAGCTGAAGGACCTGACCTACGCCCTCGCCGAGGGCGACGTCGTCGAACCCGTCGAGATCTCCTCCGAGGACGGTCTCAACATCCTGCGCCACTCCACCGCGCACGTCATGGCCCAGGCCGTGCAGGAGCTCTTCCCCGAGGCCAAGCTCGGCATCGGCCCGCCGGTCAAGGACGGCTTCTACTACGACTTCGATGTCGAGAAGCCGTTCACCCCCGAGGATCTCAAGGCCATCGAGAAGAAGATGCAGGAGATCCAGAAGCGCGGCCAGCGCTTCTCCCGCCGTGTGGTCACCGACGAGGCCGCCCGCGAGGAGCTCGCCGACGAGCCGTACAAGCTGGAGCTCATCGGCATCAAGGGCGCCGCGTCGACCGACGACGGCGCGAACGTCGAGGTGGGCGGCGCCGAGCTGACCATCTACGACAACCTGGACGCGAAGACCGGCGAGCTGTGCTGGAAGGACCTCTGCCGCGGCCCGCACCTGCCGACCACCCGGAACATCCCGGCCTTCAAGCTGATGCGCAACGCGGCCGCCTACTGGCGGGGCAGCGAGAAGAACCCGATGCTTCAGCGCATCTACGGCACCGCCTGGCCGTCCAAGGACGAGCTGAAGGCGTACCTCGACTTCCTCGCCGAGGCCGAGAAGCGTGACCACCGCAAGCTCGGCAGCGAGCTGGACCTCTTCTCCATCCCCGACGAGATCGGCTCCGGTCTCGCGGTCTTCCACCCGCGCGGCGGCATCATCCGCCGGGTCATGGAGGACTACTCGCGCAAGCGGCACGAGGAGGAGGGCTACGAGTTCGTCTACTCGCCGCACGCGACCAAGGGCGCCCTCTTCGAGAAGAGCGGCCACCTGGACTGGTACGCGGAGGGCATGTACCCCCCCATGCAGCTCGACGGTGGTACCGACTACTACCTCAAGCCCATGAACTGCCCGATGCACAACCTGATCTTCGACGCGCGTGGCCGCTCGTACCGTGAGCTGCCGCTGCGCCTGTTCGAGTTCGGCACCGTGTACCGGTACGAGAAGTCGGGCGTCGTGCACGGCCTGACCCGCGCCCGCGGCTTCACCCAGGACGACGCGCACATCTACTGCACCCGCGAGCAGATGGCGGAGGAGCTGGACAAGACCCTCACCTTCGTCCTGAACCTGCTGCGCGACTACGGTCTGACCGACTTCTACCTGGAGCTGTCCACCAAGGACGAGACCAAGTTCGTCGGCTCGGACGAGGCGTGGGAGGAGGCCACCGCGGTCCTCCAGCAGGTCGCCGAGAAGCAGGGCCTTCCGCTCACCCCCGACCCGGGCGGCGCGGCCTTCTACGGCCCGAAGATCTCGGTGCAGGCGCGGGACGCCATCGGCCGTACCTGGCAGATGTCGACCGTCCAGCTCGACTTCAACCTCCCCGAGCGCTTCGACCTGGAGTACACCGGCCCCGACGGCTCCCGCCAGCGCCCGGTCATGATCCACCGCGCGCTCTTCGGCTCGATCGAGCGGTTCTTCGCCGTCCTGCTGGAGCACTACGCGGGCGCCATGCCGCCGTGGCTGGCCCCGGTCCAGGCGGTCGGCATCCCGATCGGCGACGCGCACGTCGAGTACCTCCAGGAGTTCGCGGCGGAGGCGAAGCGCAAGGGCCTGCGGGTCGAGGTCGACGCGTCCTCGGACCGGATGCAGAAGAAGATCCGGACCCACCAGAAGCTGAAGGTGCCGTTCATGATCATCGTCGGTGACGAGGACATGTCCGCCGGCACGGTCTCCTTCCGCTACCGCGACGGCTCGCAGGAGAACGGGATCGCCCGTGACGAGGCGCTGGCGAAGCTGGTCGACGTCGTGGAGCGCCGCGTCCAGGTGTGACACCTGAGTAGGGCTCGGTCCCCGGGAAGCTCAGCTTTCCGGGGGCCTTTTCTCGTCCTCCCACGCAAACGTCTGGATCAGCCACGACGAGAACGAACCCGTCGCCGCCCCCAGCAGCCCAAGCCCGCACGCCATCACCCCCACCGCGGTGAGCCGCCCCAGCCCTGTCACCGGCGTCACGTCGCCGTACCCCACCGTCGCCAGCGTCGCGCACGTCCACCAGACCGCGTCGCCGAAGGTACGGATCGACGCACCCGGGGCGCCGTGCTCCACGTGGTACACCGTGAGGGCGGCCGTGAAGCCGAGCAGGCCCACCGTCAGGCCCGCGTACACGATCACGCGCGCGTAGAGGCTGAGCCGGGGCCGTGCGCGGCGGCGGCGGACGGCCTCGTACCGGCGGACGATCCGCAGGGGCCGCAGCAGGGGAAGGAGCAGTACGAGCGTGTCCAGCCAGTGGCTGCGCAGAAAGCGGAGTCCCTGGCCGCTGAGGCGGAGCTGTACGGCGTAGTCGACCGCGAAGAAGGCCCAGGAGGCGAGGATGACTGCGGTGCAGAGCAGCCGCCAGGTGTCGGAGAGACCGGGGGCGAGGACCCGTACCGCGTAGCCGGTGAGGAAGAGGAGCGAGGCGACGGCGAGCGGGGTGTCGGTGCGGCGCTCCCAGCGTTCTTGGCTCTCGGTCACGGGCTCAGGATCCCCTCACCCGGCATGGCGGCACATGATCGACGCCCCGGCGGCACGCTCCGAACGGGCGAAGCCATATGCTGCACAGCATGACGATTGAGCCGGAGCAGCAGATCGGAGTGGGGACGCAGGACGCGTTCCAGCGCCTGTGGACGCCTCACCGGATGGCGTACATCCAGGGCGAGAACAAGCCGACCGGCCCGGGGGCCGACGACGGCTGTCCGTTCTGCTCGATTCCGGCGAAGTCCGACGAGGACGGGCTGGTGATCGCGCGCGGTGAGAAGGTGTACGTCGTGCTGAATCTGTATCCGTACAACGGCGGCCATCTGATGGTGGTGCCGTACCGCCATGTCGCCGACTACACGGAGCTGGACGACGCGGAGACGGTGGAGCTGGCGGCGTTCACCAAGCATGCGATGACGGCGCTGCGGGCGGCCTCCGGGGCTCATGGGTTCAACATCGGCATGAACCAGGGCGGTGTGGCCGGGGCGGGTATCGCCGCTCATCTGCACCAGCACGTCGTGCCGCGCTGGGGTGGCGACACGAACTTCATGCCGGTGGTGGGCCACACCAAGGTGCTGCCGCAGCTGCTCGCGGACACCCGCAAGATGCTTGCGGACGCCTGGCCGGTGGCCTGACGTCCGCGTTCCGGCCGGTCGGTCTCGTCGAGGGCGGCTACGCGTCGTAAAGGTCGGCCTTCCTCGGCATGGGTTCCTGGACCATGCCGCTGAGGATGAGCGAGCGGTTGGTGAAGCGTTCGGTGTCCACGCCGTGCTCGTCGAGGACCTTGATGGTGGCGGCGTGGACGGCGCGCATGACGGGGGTGGCCGCGCGGATCACGTCGTCGGCCATGAAGCGGTTGCCCCAGGGTTTGGCGGCCCAGGCGTGGCGCAGGCCGAAGGGCTCCGGCAGGACGAGTTTGCCGCCGAGGAAGTCGAGGACCGGCGGGAACCAGGTCAGGGGTGCGCGGACGGCCTGGCGGACGACCTCGTTGGTCTCCACGAGGGGCAGGGGGATTTCCTTGGTCTCCCAGAACCGGACGGTCTTGGAGACCTCCTTGGTCTTGGGGGCCGGTTTGGTGGTGAACAGGCCGTGGACCGGGCCGAGCGCGTGGCCGGTGACCTCGATGCGCAGGGTGTGCAGCAGTGAGGTCACCGTGATCATCATGGTGAGGACCAGCTGGCCGTCCCACAGGGTGAACTGCACGCCGAGGTAGTGGCGGTTTCCGCTGCCGAACTGCTGGTCGTTGCAGATGCGCTGTATTTCGTGCGGCTTCACCTGGAAGGTGACGATGTTCTCGCCCTCCGGGCGGGCGACCTCCTTGGCGCCTTCGCCGACGGGGGAGACGATCCAGTGCTTCACCGTCGGCTTGGGGAAGCCGGTCTTGAGGGAGCCGCGCTCCAGGAGTTTCAGCTGGTCGTGGATGGGGCGTACGACGTCCCAGGCGCGGAAGTCGTGGATCTCCCGGCCTTCCTTGGGGACGAGCTCCTCGGCCAGTGTCCAGCTGCCCCAGCGGGTGCCCATGCCCAGTATTCCCTTGGCGCCCGCGTAGAAGACGATGTTGGAGTGCTGCTCGGCGGTGAGCTTCTCCAGGGCTTGGCGGAGCTCCTCGGCGGCGCTCTGGCCGGGGTCCTGGGGGACCGCTTCGGGGATTTTGGCGCCGATGCCGCCGCCGCTGAGCAGGGAGTCCCAGCGGGCGCGCAGGTCCTTGGCGGTGGTCTCGCAGATGCGCTTGGCGAGGAACCAGCCGAGCGCCGGGGCGATGATCATCGCGCGCAGGTAGAAGGAGAGGAAGCCGGTGAAGGGCAGGGCGACCATCACGAGCACGGCGAGGATGCCGACGCCGGCGAGGAGGGCGGTGCCCAGGGCGCCGGCTTTCTTGTCGGAGGCGCCGGCGATGGTGCGGCGCAGCTGGAAGACGCCGAGCCACAGCAGCAGGCCGGGCAGGAAGAGGATGCCGAAGAGGAACGTGACGAGGGTGAGCCGGGTGTCGCGTTGTTTGCGGATCCGGGTGGCGGCCAGGCAGTGTTCGACGACCGGCTGGGGTTCGGTGCCGAACGACTGGATCAGTGCCTTGCGGGCGCCGCCGAGGAGTCGTACCTGTACGGCCCGGGAGAACGCCTCGCCCAGGTCGGGTTCGAAGAGGCTGAACTTGCCTTTCTTGACCGTGGATTCATGCCATTCGTTGTTGGCTTCCAGGATCTTGTCCACCGGGCCGTCGCGGTACGCGGCGGAGGCGAGCGCATGGGTGGCCGCCATCTGTCCGTCCGATCCCTGGAGGGGGATCTGTGCCCCGGGACCGAAACCTCCGTCGAAACTCAACTCCGCCCCCATCGCCGCGTGCCGTGCGTGTCTCCGCTCTGCGGCCTGTTCCCAACCCGCGTGCCCCGCACACCTTCTGAGCTGGGGCACCCCAGCGTATCGGGCACGCGGTGTGCGCGTCAGGTGACCGGACAAGGGCGGCCGAATGCCGCCCACCTCAGTGGAGTTGAGGTGGGCGGCTGGGTCGGCCGGGGTTAACTATGTTCCCTTTTCCGCCTGTTCGCGGATCTTTTCGGCGAGTTGGGGTGGCATGGCTTCGTGGCGGGCGTACGAGCGGTCGAAGCGGCCGGTGCCGTGCGAGATGGAGCGCAGGTCCACGGCGTAGCGGCCGATCTCGATCTCCGGCACCTCGGCTCGTACGAGCGTCCGCCCCGGGCCTGCCTGTTCGGTGCCGACGACTCGGCCGCGCCGGCCGGACAGGTCGCTCATCACGGCGCCGACGAAGCCGTCCGGTACGAGCACCTCGACTTCGGCGACCGGCTCCAGGAGGTTGATCCGCGCGTCTGCGGCGGCCTCGCGCAGCGCCAGCGCGCCGGCCGTCTGGAAGGCGGCGTCGGAGGAGTCCACCGAGTGGGCCTTGCCGTCCAGCAGCGTCACGCGTACGTCGACGAGCGGGTATCCGGCCGCGACGCCGCGTGCCGCCTGGGCCCGTACGCCCTTTTCGACGGACGGGATGAACTGGCGGGGTACCGCGCCGCCCACGACCTTGTCGACGAACTCGATTCCGGAGCCGGCGGGCAGCGGTTCCACCTGGATCTCGCAGATCGCGAACTGGCCGTGTCCGCCGGACTGTTTCACGTGCCGCCCGCGGCCTGCGGCCGGGGTGGCGAACGTCTCCCGTAGGGAGACCTTGTGCGGGACGACGTCGACCTGGACGCCGTAGCGGGTGCGCAGCCGTTCGAGGGCCACGTCCATCTGGGCCTCGCCCAGGCACCAGAGGACGACCTGGTGGGTGTCCTGGTTCTGTTCGAGCCGCAGGGTGGGGTCCTCGGCGACCAGCCGGGCGAGTCCCTGGGAGAGCTTGTCCTCGTCGGCCTTGCTGTGCGCCTGGATGGCGAGCGGCAGCAGGGGGTCGGGCATGGACCAGGGCTCCATCAGGAGCGGGTCGTCCTTGCCGGACAGGGTGTCCCCGGTCTCGGCGCGGGCCAGTTTGGACACGCAGGCGAGGTCCCCGGCGATGCACTTGTTGAGGCCGCGCTGGTGTTTGCCGAAGGGGACGGACAGGCCGCCGATGCGTTCTTCGACGTCGTGGTCCTCGTGGCCGCGGTCCTCCAGGCCGTGGCCGGAGACGTGGATGGTCTCGTCGGGGCGCAGGGTGCCGGAGAAGACCCGTACCAGCGAGAGCCGGCCGACGTAGGGGTCGGAGGCGGTCTTGACGACCTCGGCGACCAGGGGGCCGTCCGGGTCGCACACGATCTGGGGGCGGGGTTTGCCGTCGGGGGTGGTGACGGCGGGTGCCTCGCGCTCCAGGGGGGTGGGGAAGCCGCCGGTGATCAGTTCGAGCAGCTCGACCGTGCCGAGGCCCTCCTTGCCGCCGTCGCCGGCGGGTGCGGCGGCGAGCACGGGGTGGAAGACGCCCCGGGCGACGGCCTTCTCCAGGTCGTCGACGAGCGTCTTGAGGTCGATCTCCTCGCCGCCGAGGTAGCGGTCCATGAGGGACTCGTCCTCGCACTCGGCGATGATCCCCTCGATGAGCCGGTTGCGGGCCTCCTGGATGAGTTCCTCCTGCCCGGCGTCGGGCGGATTCTCGCTGCGCGAGCCGGAGGAGTAGTCGAAGATCTTGCGGGTGAGCAGCCCGACCAGGCCGGTGGCGGGCGCGTGCCCGTCGGGCGCTTCGGCGCCGTGGACCGGCAGGTAGAGCGGGAGTACGGCATCGGGGTCGTCGCCGCCGAAGATCTGCCCGCACACCTTCGTGAGCTCGTCGAAGCTGGTGCGCGCGGTGTCAAGGTGGGTGACGACGATGGCGCGGGGCATGCCGACCGCCGCGCACTCCTCCCACACCATCCGGGTGGCGCCCGCGACGGCGTCGGCCTCCTGTGCGGCCGAGACGACGAAGAGGGCCGCGTCCGCTGCCCGCAGACCGGCCCTCAGCTCCCCGACGAAGTCGGCGTACCCGGGGGTGTCGAGGAGGTTGATCTTGTATCCGCCCCATTCCACCGGGACGAGGGAGAGTTGTACAGAGCGTTGCTGGCGGTGTTCGATCTCGTCGTAGTCGGAGACCGTGCCGCCGTCCTCGACCCGCCCGGCCCGGTTGACCGCGCCGGCGGTCAGGGCCAGTGCCTCGACGAGGGTGGTCTTGCCCGATCCGCTGTGGCCGACCAGCACCACGTTGCGTACCTCCGAGGGCTGGTCGGCCGCTGTAGCCCTGCCGGCGGCCCCGGGGTGGGTGTTCGCCTTGTCGCCCATGATTCATGCCTCCCGATCGCTTGCACGGTGAGGTGGGGGCGCGGGCGGGGAGCCGCGACGGGAGGCTCCGGCGATGCCCGCGGTGGTCTTTCGAGCTTTGCACTGCCGTCACGCTGCGTCCATACGTCGTACGGTGCCGACGGCGTTCGCCGGACACGGCGGCCGGAGGACGACGGGCTGTGACGGAGGGCCGGAACGGCCCCAGCGGGGGGCTCGCGGGGGGCGCGACGCGACGGGCCGGGTGCGCGGCGTGGCCCGGGACCGTCCTGGCTACGATGGGCCAGCCGGTGGCCGTAGGGGCCGCACGGCCCACCGACCCCTCGGGAAGGCCATGCTGAACAAGTACGCGCGTGCCTTTTTCACGCGTGTCCTCACGCCGTTCGCCGCGTTTCTGCTCCGCCGGGGAGTGAGCCCCGACGCGGTCACGCTCATCGGCACGGCCGGGGTGATGGCGGGTGCGCTGGTCTTCTTCCCCCGGGGAGAGTTCTTCTGGGGCACGATCGTCATCACGCTGTTCGTCTTCTCGGACCTGATCGACGGCAACATGGCCCGCCAGGCGGGCATCTCCAGCCGCTGGGGCGCCTTCCTCGACTCGACCCTCGACCGGGTCGCCGACGGGGCGATCTTCGGCGGCTTCGCGCTCTGGTACGCGGGCGGCGGAAATGACAACGTCCTGTGCGCCGTGTCGATTTTCTGCCTGGCCAGTGGGCAGGTGGTCTCATACACCAAGGCGCGCGGTGAGGCCATCGGCCTGCCGGTGGCCGTCAACGGTCTGGTGGAGCGGGCCGAACGGCTGGTGATCTCGCTGGTCGCGGCCGGTCTGGCCGGTCTGCACGCGTTCGGCGTGCCGGGCGTCGACGTCCTGCTCCCGATCGCCCTGTGGATCGTGGCGGTGGGCTCGGCGGTGACCCTGGGGCAGCGGGTGGTGACGGTACGGCGCGAGTCGGCCGAGGCCGACGCGGCCGCCGCGCACGGACGGGAGGCGACCTCGTGAGCAGCGTCAAGGACAGGCTCACCGACAGCCTGTACGGACTGGGCTGGGCCACCGTCAAGAAGCTCCCGGAGCCGGTCGCGGCAGGGCTGGGCCGCCGCATCGCCGACATGGCCTGGAGCCGCCGGGGCAAGAGCGTGCTGCGGCTGGAGTCCAACCTCGCGCGCGTGGTGCCCGACGCCACCCCTGAGCGCCTGGCCGAGCTCTCCAAGGCCGGCATGCGCTCGTACATGCGCTACTGGATGGAGTCCTTCCGCCTGCCGACCTGGAGCAAGGAGCGGGTCTCGGGCGGCTTCGACGTGAAGGACGTCCACCACCTCACGGACGGCCTGGCCGCGGGCAAGGGCGTCATACTCGCGCTGCCGCACCTGGCCAACTGGGACCTCGCCGGGGTGTGGGTGACCCGCTCCCTGGGCGTGCCGTTCGCCACCGTCGCCGAGCGGCTGAAGCCGGAGACGCTGTACGACCGCTTCGTCGCCTACCGCGAGTCGCTGGGGATGGAGGTGCTGCCGCATGCCGGCGGCTCGGCCTTCGGGACCCTGGCGCGGCGGCTGCGGGCCGGGGGGCTGGTCTGCCTGGTGGCCGACCGGGACCTGTCGGCGTCCGGTGTCGAGGTGAAGTTCTTCGGCGAGACCGCGCGCATGCCCGCCGGTCCCGCGATACTCGCCCAGCAGACCGGCGCGCTGCTGCTGCCGGTGACTCTCTGGTACGACGAGACGCCGGTGATGAAGGGGCGGGTCCATCCGCCGATCGAGGTACCCGAGACAGGTGCCAGGGCGGAGAAGACGTCCTCCATGACACAGGCGCTGGCCGACGCCTTCGCCACCGGCATCGCCGAACACCCGGAGGACTGGCACATGCTCCAGCGGCTGTGGCTCGCCGACCTCGAGGAGCGCCCCGCCCCGCCCGGGGAGCCGCGCCCATGAAGATCGGCATCGTCTGCCCGTACTCCTGGGACGTGCCCGGCGGCGTCCAGTTCCACATCCGGGACCTCGCCGAGCATCTGATCCGGCTCGGCCACACCGTCTCCGTCCTGGCCCCCGCCGACGACGAGACCCCGCTGCCGCCGTACGTCGTCTCGGCGGGCCGGGCCGTGCCCGTCCCGTACAACGGCTCGGTGGCCCGGCTCAACTTCGGCTTCCTGTCGGCGGCGCGGGTGCGGCGCTGGCTGCACGACGGCACGTTCGACGTCATCCACATCCACGAGCCGACCTCGCCCTCCCTCGGGCTGCTGACCTGCTGGGCGGCGCAGGGCCCGATCGTGGCGACCTTCCACACGTCCAACCCGCGCTCGCGGGCGATGATCGCGGCCTATCCGATCCTGCAGCCCGCGCTCGAGAAGATCAGCGCGCGGATCGCGGTGAGCGAGTACGCGCGGCGGACCCTGGTGGAGCACCTCGGCGGCGACGCGGTGGTCATCCCCAACGGCGTGGACGTCGATTTCTTCGCCAAGGCCGAACCGAAGGCGGAGTGGCAGGGCGGCACGCTGGGCTTCGTCGGGCGTATCGACGAGCCGCGCAAGGGCCTGCCGGTCCTGATGAAGGCGCTGCCCAAGATTCTCGCCGAGCGGCCCGACACGCGGCTCCTGGTCGCCGGGCGCGGCGACGAGGAGGAGGCGGTGGCGTGTCTGCCGCCGGAGATGCGCCGGCAGGTCGAGTTCCTCGGCATGGTCAGCGACGAGGACAAGGCGCGGCTGCTGAGCAGCGTCGATGTGTATGTGGCGCCCAACACCGGCGGCGAGAGCTTCGGCATCATCCTCGTGGAGGCCCTTTCGGCCGGGGCCCCGGTCCTCGCCAGCGACCTCGACGCCTTCGCCCAGGTCCTGGACCAGGGCGGCGCGGGTGAGCTCTTCGCCAACGAGGACGCGGACGCGCTGGCCAAGACCGCCCTGCGGCTGCTGGCCGACGCGCCGCGCCGCGAGGAGCTCCGGGCCCGGGGCAGCGCGCATGTGCGCCGCTTCGACTGGTCGACGGTGGGTGCGGACATCCTGGCGGTGTACGAGACGGTGACGGACGGCGCGGCGTCGGTGGCGACGGACGAACGCACGGGCCTGATGGCCAGGTTCGGCCTGGCCAGGGATTGACTTTTTTAGGGCTCGGTTCACCTCCGGGCGCTTTTAGCGGGCGCCGACGGTCGATCGTGCTCGGCCCCCCTCGTTCCTCGGGGGCCTGCGCGCGTTCTCCCTGTCGGCGCCCGCGCGCCCTTCGGTTCACTCGCCAGGCGGTCGGGGTGACCGTGAGGCGGTCGTGGTGGGCCCGAAACGGTCGTGGTGGCTGTTCAGGCAGGCGGTCGTGGTGGGCGTTGGCGCCCGGAGGCGAACCGAGCCTCCAAAAAACACCCGGTAGCCTGGGCGCCCGTGACCGCAACACTGATCTGGATTGTCGTTGGGCTTGTCGCGATCGGCCTGTATTTGAGCTGGACCGCGGGGCGGCTCGATCGGCTGCATACGCGGATCGATGCGGCCCGCGCGGCTTTGGACGCGCAGCTTCTGCGGCGTGCTTCGGTGGCTCAGGAGTTGGCGACGTCGGGCGTTCTGGATCCTGCCGCGTCGATCGTGCTGTATCAGGCCGCGCATGCGGCCCGGCAGGCGGAGGGGGAGCAGCGGGAGGTCGCGGAGAGCGAGTTGAGTCAGGCGTTGCGGGCGGTGTTCGGGGAGCCGGAGCAGGTCGATGTGGTGCGGCAGGCGCCGGGTGGGGAGGATGCGGCGGGGGAGCTTGCGGCGGCGGTGCGTCGGGTTCCGATGGCCCGCCGGTTCCACAACGACGCCGTTCGCGCGGCCCGTGCGCTGCGCCGGCACCGTAAGGTGCGCTGGTTCCGGCTGGCGGGTCATGCCCCGTTCCCGCTGGCTTTCGAGATGGACGACGAGCCGCCCGTCGCGTTGGCGGACCGCCCCTGAGCAGGCCCGCCGTACCCCCTGAGAGCCCCCTCAATCGAAGCCGACGTACCGTCCTGACCTCGGAAAACGAGCCACCGGCTCTCCATTGGCCCTTGCTGTGGCCCTGAGGTGGCCTGTTTCCTTCCTGTGTCGTAACCCCCCGTTCTCCGAATGAGGTCACTTCCGTGTCCAGCACGCTTCCCACCACCCCGCAGTCCGCTGAGTCCTCGGCGATCGGTACGTCCCGCGTGAAGCGCGGCATGGCCGAGCAGCTCAAGGGCGGCGTGATCATGGACGTGGTCAACGCCGAGCAGGCGAAGATCGCCGAGGACGCCGGCGCCGTGGCCGTCATGGCCCTGGAGCGGGTCCCCGCGGACATCCGCAAGGACGGCGGCGTTGCCCGTATGTCCGACCCGAACATGATCGAGGAGATCATCGGCGCGGTCTCGATCCCGGTCATGGCCAAGTCCCGTATCGGCCACTTCGTCGAGGCGCAGGTCCTGCAGTCCCTGGGTGTCGACTACATCGACGAGTCCGAGGTCCTCACCCCGGCCGACGAGGTCAACCACTCCGACAAGTGGGCCTTCACCACCCCCTTCGTCTGTGGCGCCACCAACCTGGGCGAGGCGCTGCGCCGGATCGCCGAGGGCGCGGCCATGATCCGCTCGAAGGGTGAGGCCGGCACCGGCAACGTCGTCGAGGCCGTCCGTCACCTGCGCCAGATCAAGAACGAGATCGCCAAGCTGCGCGGCTTCGACAACAACGAGCTGTACGCGGCCGCCAAGGAGCTGCGCGCCCCGTACGAGCTCGTCAAGGAGGTCGCCGAGCTCGGCAAGCTGCCGGTGGTGCTCTTCTCCGCCGGTGGTGTGGCGACCCCGGCCGACGCCGCGCTGATGCGTCAGCTCGGTGCCGAGGGTGTCTTCGTCGGCTCCGGCATCTTCAAGTCGGGCGACCCGGCCAAGCGCGCCGCCGCCATCGTGAAGGCCACGACCTTCTTCGACGACCCGAAGATCATCGCGGACGCGTCGCGCAACCTGGGCGAGGCCATGGTCGGCATCAACTGCGACACCCTCCCCGAGGCCGAGCGCTACGCCAACCGGGGCTGGTAAGCACCATGAGCAACCCCGTCATCGGCGTCCTGTCCCTCCAGGGCGATGTACGGGAGCACCTGATCTCCCTGGCCGCGGCGGACGCCACGGCCAGGGAGGTGCGGCGCCCCGAGGAGCTCGCCGAGGTCGACGGCCTGGTCATCCCGGGCGGCGAGTCCACCACCATCTCCAAGCTGGCCACGCTGTTCGGCATGATGGAGCCGCTGCGTGAGCGCATCGCGGCCGGCATGCCCGTCTACGGCACCTGCGCCGGTCTGATCATGCTCGCCGACAAGATCCTGGACCCGCGTTCGGGTCAGGAGACGTTCGGCGGCATCGACATGATCGTCCGCCGTAACGCCTTCGGCCGGCAGAACGAGTCCTTCGAGGCGTCCGTCGCCGTCGAGGGCGTCGAGGGCGGCCCCGTCGAGGGCGTCTTCATCCGTGCCCCGTGGGTCGAATCGACCGGCGCGCAGGTGGAGATCCTCGCCGAGCACGAGGGCCACATCGTGGCCGTACGCCAGGCAAACGCCCTGGCCACGTCCTTCCACCCGGAGCTGACGGGCGACCACCGGATGCACGCCCTGTTCGTCGAGATGGTGCGCGCGGCGGCCTGAGAGGTCCCGGTAGGATCTCTGGGGTTCGTTCAGAAATGGGTTACGCGAAGGAGACAGGCAGATGTCCGGCCACTCTAAATGGGCTACGACGAAGCACAAGAAGGCCGTGATCGATGCCAAGCGCGGCAAGCTCTTCGCGAAGCTGATCAAGAACATCGAGGTCGCGGCCCGGACCGGCGGTGCCGACCCGGACGGTAACCCCACCCTCTTCGACGCCATCCAGAAGGCGAAGAAGAGCTCCGTGCCGAACAAGAACATCGACTCCGCGGTCAAGCGCGGCGGCGGCCTGGAGGCCGGTGGCGTCGACTACGCCACGATCATGTACGAGGGTTACGGCCCGAACGGTGTCGCCGTGCTCATCGAGTGCCTCACCGACAACCGCAACCGCGCCGCCTCCGACGTGCGCGTCGCCATGACCCGTAACGGCGGCTCGATGGCCGACCCGGGCTCGGTCTCGTACCTCTTCAACCGCAAGGGCGTCGTCGTGCTCCCCAAGGGTGAGCTGTCCGAGGACGACGTCCTGGAGACCGTGCTCGAAGCCGGTGCCGAGGAGGTCAACGACCTCGGTGAGAACTTCGAGGTCATCAGCGAGGCCACCGACCTGGTCGCGGTCCGCACCGCCCTCCAGGAGGCCGGTATCGACTACGACTCCGCCGAGTCCAGCTTCGTCCCGACCATGCAGGTCGAGCTGGACGAGGAGGGCGCGCGCAAGATGTTCAAGCTGATCGACGCCCTGGAGGACAGTGACGACGTGCAGAACGTCTTCGCCAACTTCGACGTCTCGGACGAGGTCATGGAGAAGGTCGACGCCTGATCGGCATTCTGATCAGCGCCTGACACACGCCTGTGCGACGGGCCGACGGGGACACACCCCCCGTCGGCCCGTCGCGTTGTCAGTGCCTGCCGATAGCCTGCACGAACAAGAGGTCGAAGGAGGGGTGCGGTGCGTGTTCTCGGGGTGGACCCAGGGCTGACCCGGTGCGGGGTCGGTGTCGTCGAAGGGGTCGCCGGCCGCCCGCTCACGATGCGGGGCGTCGGCGTCGTCCGTACCCCCGCCGACGCCGACATCAGCCACCGTCTGGTCGCGATCGAGGCCGGCATAGAGGAGTGGCTCGACGCCCACAGCCCCGAACTGGTCGCCGTGGAGCGGGTGTTCAGCCAGCACAACGTCCGTACGGTGATGGGCACCGCCCAGGCCAGCGCGGTCGCCATGCTCTGCGCCGCCCGCCGCGGGATCCCCGTCGCCCTGCACACCCCCAGCGAGGTCAAGGCCGCCGTCACCGGCAGCGGCCGCGCCGACAAGGCGCAGGTCGGCGCGATGGTGACCCGGCTGCTGCGGCTCGACGCCCCGCCCAAGCCCGCCGACGCGGCGGACGCGCTCGCCCTCGCCATCTGTCACATCTGGCGCGCCCCCGCCCAGAACCGCCTCCACCAGGCGGTCGCCCAGCACGCCCGGAACGCCCAGCGCGCAGCGAAAGGCCGCACCTCATGATCGCGTTCGTCCGCGGACCCGTCGCCGCCCTCGCCCCGACGACCGTGGTGGTCGAGGTCGGCGGTGTCGGCATGGCCGTGCAGTGCACGCCCAACACCATCGCCGCCCTGAGGATCGGTCAGGAGGCCCGGCTGGCCACCTCGTTGGTGGTACGGGAGGACTCGCTCACCCTCTACGGCTTCGCGGACGACGACGAGCGCCAGGTCTTCGAGCTGCTCCAGACCGCCAGTGGCGTGGGCCCGCGGCTCGCCCAGGCGATGCTGGGTGTGCACAGCCCCGACGCGCTGCGCCTGGCCGTCTCCACCGGGGACGAGAAGGCGCTGACGGCCGTGCCCGGCATCGGCAAGAAGGGCGCGCAGAAACTCCTCCTCGAACTGAAGGACAAGCTGGGGCAGCCGCTCGGCACCGGCGCGGTCGTCGGCGCGCAGCGCGTCGCGGCGGGTCCGGCGCCGTGGACCGAGCAGCTCCACGCCGCCCTGATCGGCCTCGGCTACGCGGCCCGGGAGGCGGACGACGCGGTGACCGCGGTGACGCCGCAGGCGGAGGAGGCGATCGCCGCGGGCGGCTCCGCCCCGGTCCCCCAGCTCCTGAGAGCGGCTCTCCAGACCCTGAACCGCACGCGCTGACGGGCCCGCCGCGCGGGGCATTCCCCCGCCCCTTCCCGCACTGGGGCTCCGCGCCGGACCCCGGTCCTCAAACGCCGGACGGGCCGGTTTCCAGCCGGCGAAATGCCCGGGCAGCGGCCGCCCCTCACGCCACCACCACGCCCGCACCGACCACCGAGATAGGCAGACCACGTGAACTGGGACGACGAGACGGACACCGGCACCGCCGCCGAGCGGCTGGTCGCGCCCGCCGCCGACGGTGAGGACACCGCGGTCGAGGCCGCCCTGCGCCCCAAGGATCTGAGCGAGTTCGTGGGCCAGGAGAAGGTCCGCCAGCAGCTCGACCTCGTCCTCAAGGCGGCCCGCCAGCGCGGCGCCACCGCCGACCACGTCCTGCTCTCCGGCGCCCCCGGCCTCGGCAAGACCACCCTCTCCATGATCATCGCGGCCGAGATGGGCGCCCCGATCCGGATCACCTCCGGCCCCGCCATCCAGCACGCCGGAGACCTCGCGGCGATCCTCTCCTCCCTCCAGGAGGGAGAGGTCCTCTTCCTCGACGAGATCCACCGCATGTCCCGGCCCGCCGAGGAGATGCTCTACATGGCGATGGAGGACTTCCGGGTCGACGTCATCGTCGGCAAGGGCCCCGGCGCCACCGCCATCCCGCTGGAGCTGCCCCCCTTCACCCTGGTCGGCGCCACCACCCGGGCCGGACTGCTGCCGCCCCCGCTGCGCGACCGTTTCGGCTTCACCGCGCACATGGAGTTCTACGAGCCCGCCGAGCTCCAGCGCGTCATCCACCGCTCGGCCGGGCTGCTCGACGTCGAGATCGACACCGCCGGAGCCGCCGAGATCGCCGGCCGCTCCCGGGGCACGCCTCGTATCGCCAACCGCCTGCTGCGCCGCGTGCGGGACTACGCCCAGGTCAGGGCAGACGGCGTGATCACCCGAGAGATCGCGGCCGCCGCCCTCGGGGTGTACGAGGTCGACAGCCGCGGCCTCGACCGCCTGGACCGGGCCGTCCTGGAGGCCCTCCTCAAGCTCTTCGGCGGCGGCCCGGTCGGCCTGTCGACCCTCGCGGTGGCGGTGGGGGAGGAGCGCGAGACCGTCGAGGAGGTCGCCGAGCCCTTCCTCGTACGGGAAGGACTGCTCGCGCGTACGCCCCGTGGCCGGGTCGCCACCCCCGCGGCCTGGGCCCACCTGGGACTCGTGCCGCCGGGCCCGGCCGCGCCCGGAAGCGGACAACAGGGGCTGTTCGGCCCTTGACGGCGCGGAGACTCGCTGGGCCAGGAACCACGGTGCGATGCTGGGCGTTGTTCCATCGATGCGGACTCGCTTAGACTCCGCCGATGCCGCCCTTCCAGGTCGGCGTGCCCACCCCCGAAGACCAGGCCGCAATCCAGCGCGGTCGTGCGAAGGAATTTCCGTCCCGTGAATCTCCTGACTTTCCTCCCGTTCATCGTGCTCATCGGGGCCATGTTCCTGATGACCCGGTCCGCAAAGAAGAAGCAGCAGCAGGCCGCCCAGATGCGCGACCAGATGCAGCCCGGCACCGGCGTCCGCACCATCGGCGGCATGTACGCCACGGTCAAGGAGGTCAACGACGACACCGTCCTCCTTGAGCTGGCCCCCGCCGTGCACGCCGTCTTCGCCAAGAACGCCATCGGCGCGGTCCTGACCGACGACGAGTACAACCACATCGTCCACGGCGACGACCCGGCCAAGGACGACAGCCCGGTCGTCCCGGACGACGTCTCGTCGCTGACCGAGGGTGCCGACGCCGACACCGACACCGCCAAGCCGGACCTCACCAAGAAGTCCGACGACGCGGAGCCGAAGGGCGGCAAGGCCGACGGCGAGACCGACGCGAAGTAGCGGGGGCCGGGGACCGCGGCACCCACGGGTGCCCGCGGTCCCCGGAACGTGTCTACGTCTGCGGGGGCAGATCCCCACAACACTTCGTGGCCGCCCCGCGCACACCCGGCGCGGCGCGGTTGGACAGGGAGAAACGACAAGGTGGCAGCACCGAAGAAGGGCCGAGGGCCGGCGGGGGGACAGGGCAGGCCGGGGCGTGCCCTGGCTCTGATCCTGATCGCCATGGTCGCGCTCACCGGCGGGATGTTCTGGTCGGGTCACACCACGCCGCGTCTCGGCATTGACCTGGCCGGCGGTACGACGATCACGCTCAAGGCGGAGGCCGAAAAGGGCAAGGAAGACGCCGTCAACGAGACCAACATGAACACCGCGGTCGGCATCATCGAACGCCGTGTCAATGGTCTGGGTGTCTCCGAGGCCGAGGTCCAGACGCAGGGCAAAGAGCACATCATCGTCAACATCCCCAAGGGGACGAACTCCAAGCAGGCCCGTGAGCAGGTCGGTACCACCGCCCAGCTCTACTTCCGCCCTGTGTTGACGTACGCGCCCAGCGAGCCGGCGGCGAAGCCCTCCGGCAGCCCCAAGCCGTCGCCGAGCGCCTCCGCCTCCGACGGGAAGGGCACGGACGGCAAGGGCAAGTCGTCCGCCACCCCCTCGGCGAGCGCCACCACCCAGGGCCGTCCCGTCACCGACGGCCTGAAGAAGGCGCCCACGCCGAGCGCCACCGCCTCCGGCTCGCCGAAGGCCACCGAGACCCCCAAGGCCTCCACGCCGCCGGCCCCCGACGCCGCCACCGCCGCTCTCGAGAAGAAGTTCGCCGCGCTGAACTGCCTCGACCCCAAGCAGCGCTCCGCCGCCGGTCAGGACGTCAAGCCGACCGACACGATCGTCGCCTGCGGCAAGAACGGCATCGGGCAGTGGGAGAAGTACATCCTCGGCCCGGCCGAGGTGGACGGCAAGGACGTCGACGACGCCAAGGCCGCCATCGACGAGCGCGTCGGCCAGTGGATCGTCCAGATGGAGTTCACGGACGCCGGCGCCAAGAAGTTCCAGAAGATCACCGGCCGGCTCTCGCAGCAGCAGCCGCCGATGAACCAGTTCGCGATCGTCCTCGACGGCGAGGTCGTCTCGGCCCCCTCGGTCCGTACGACCCTCAGCGCCAACGCCGAGATCTCCGGCAGCTTCACCCAGGAGTCCGCACAGGACCTGGGCAACATCCTGTCGTACGGCGCCCTGCCGCTCTCCTTCAACGAGGAGAGCGTCACCACCGTGACCGCCGCCCTCGGCGGTGAGCAGCTGGAGGCCGGTCTGATCGCCGGCGCCATCGGTCTCGCCCTGGTGGTGATCTACCTGGTGGTCTACTACCGCGGCCTGTCGCTGATCGCCATCCTCAGCCTCCTCGCCTCGGCGGTGCTGACGTACACGCTGATGGCGCTGCTCGGTCCGGCCATCGGCTTCGCGCTGAACCTCCCGGCGGTCTGCGGCGCCATCGTCGCCATCGGTATCACCGCCGACTCGTTCATCGTGTACTTCGAGCGCATCCGGGACGAGGTCCGCGAGGGCCGCACGCTGCGCCCCGCCGTCGAGCGCGCCTGGCCGCGCGCCCGCCGCACGATCCTCGTCTCCGACTTCGTCTCCTTCCTCGCCGCGGCCGTGCTCTTCGTGGTCACCGTCGGCAAGGTGCAGGGCTTCGCGTTCACGCTCGGCCTGACGACCCTCCTCGACGTCGTCGTGGTGTTCCTCTTCACCAAGCCGATCATGACGCTGCTCGCCCGGACGAAGTTCTTCGGCAACGGTCACGCCTGGTCCGGTCTGGACCCGAAGCGGCTCGGCGCCCAGCCGCCGCTTCGCCGCTCCCGCCGTGTCTCCGCCCCCACCGACCCGAAGGAGGCGTGAGATGTCGAAGCTCGGCAATCTCGGCGCCCGGCTCCACCGCGGCGAGGTCGGCTACGACTTCGTCGGCAACCGCAAGTTCTGGTACGGCCTGTCCATCCTGATCACCATCACGGCCATCGTCGGCCTGGCGGTGCGCGGGCTGAACATGGGCATCGAGTTCCAGGGCGGCGCGGTCTTCACCACCGACCGGGTGACCGTCTCGGCCTCCCAGGCGGAGAAGTTCGCGGAAGAGGCCGCCGGCCACGACGCGATCGTCCAGGAGCTCGGTACCGGTGGCCTGCGTATCCAGGTCAGCAGCCTCAACACCGAGCAGGCCGACAAGGTCGAGGCCCAGCTCGTCCAGGACCTGAACCTCAAGGCCGGGGACATCAACTCCGAGCTGGTCGGTCCCAGCTGGGGTGAGCAGATCGCCAACAAGGCCTGGACCGGCCTCGGGATCTTCATGATCCTCGTGGTGATCTATCTGGCCATCGCCTTCGAATGGCGCATGGCGGTGGCCGCCCTGATCGCGCTGATCCACGACATCACCATCACGGTCGGTGTCTACGCCCTGGTCGGCTTCGAAGTCACGCCAGGTACGGTCATCGGTCTGCTGACGATCCTCGGTTACTCGCTGTACGACACAGTGGTCGTCTTCGACTCCCTCAAGGAGGGGACGAAGGACATCACCAAGCAGACCCGCTGGACCTACAGCGACATCGCCAACCGGTCGATCAACAGCACCCTGGTCCGCTCGGTCAACACCACCGTGGTGGCCCTGCTGCCCGTCGCCGGTCTGCTCTTCATCGGTGGCGGTGTCCTCGGCGCCGGCATGCTGAACGACATCTCGCTGTCGCTCTTCGTCGGCCTCGCCGCCGGTGCGTACTCCTCGATCTTCATCGCCACCCCGCTCGTCGCCGACCTCAAGGAGCGCGAGCCGGCGATGAAGGCGCTGCGCAAGCGCGTCATGGCCAAGCGGGCCTCCGCGGCCGCCAAGGGCGAGTCGCTGGACGGGCCGTCCGGCCCGGGCGACTTCGACCCGCTCCCGGTCGACGCCGCACCCGCCGGTGCCGTCGTCGGCCAGCGTGGCCGCCGCGGCCGTCCGACGGACAAGCGCCGATGACCGGAGGCACGCGGGAGCTCCTGCTCAGCCGGATCCGGGACGTCGCCGACTACCCGAAGCCCGGTGTGCTGTTCAAGGACATCACGCCGCTGCTCGCCGACCCGTCGGCGTTCACCGCCCTCACCGACGAGCTCGCCGCGCTGTGCGCCACGCACGGCGCCACGAAGATCGTCGGCCTGGAGGCGCGTGGCTTCATCCTGGCCGCGCCGGTCGCCGTCCGCGCCGGCCTGGGCTTCGTGCCCGTACGCAAGGCGGGCAAGCTCCCCGGGGCGACCCTGCGGCAGGCGTACGAGCTGGAGTACGGCACCGCCGAGATCGAGGTGCACGCCGAGGACCTGGACGCGGGCGACCGGGTCATGGTCATCGACGACGTCCTCGCCACCGGCGGCACCGCCGAGGCCTCGCTGGAGCTCGTCCGCCGGGCGGGCGCCGAGGTCGCGGGCGTCGCGGTCCTCATGGAGCTCGGTTTCCTGGCGGGCCGGGCCCGTCTGGAGCCCGCGCTGCGCGGTGCCCCGCTGGAGGCACTGATCACCATCTGACCGGTCCCCGCTCCCGGAGCTCACTCCGGTGGATGAGGGCCCGAACGGAACTGCGAAGGGCGTCCCGGAAGAACTCCGGGGCGCCCTTCCCGTTCCTCCGGGATCGGCGTCGAAGGAGACCCAGATCAAGGGAGCCTCCCTGATCCGCCGGGCCTGTCCGCCGGGCTGGGCCGACGGGCCTGACGGAGGCCGGGTCACGCGCGTGAGCACCGGGGCCACCGTGTCGATACCATGGGATGTCCGGGCTCGACCGGGGGACCCGGATCCGCACGAGGAGCGCTCTTGCCAGACGAGGCCCAGTCACTCTCCGCCGCGAAGCCCGACCCGCAGGCGCACAAGGCCGCGGCGGCTCCCGCCGCGCCCCAGAACAAGCCCGGGGAGCACCGGCCCACGCCGTCGGTGCCGGAGCGTGTCCAGGCCCCGGGACCGCCGCCGGTCACGGCGCCCAAGCCCGCGGCACCGGCCGTCGCCCGCTCGGGCGGGTCCTCCAACCGGGTCCGCGCCCGCCTCGCCCGGCTCGGCGTCCAGCGCTCGTCGCCGTACAACCCGGTCCTGGAGCCGCTGCTGCGGATCGTCCGCTCCAACGATCCCAAGATCGAGACGGCCACGCTCCGTCAGATCGAGCGCGCGTACCAGGTCGCCGAGCGCTGGCACCGCGGCCAGAAGCGCAAGAGCGGCGACCCGTACATCACCCATCCGCTCGCCGTCACCACCATCCTCGCCGAGCTTGGCATGGACCCGGCGACCCTGATGGCCGGTCTCCTGCACGACACCGTCGAGGACACCGAGTACGGCCTGGACACCCTGCGCCGCGACTTCGGCGACCAGGTCGCCCTCCTCGTCGACGGCGTCACCAAGCTCGACAAGGTCAAGTTCGGCGAGGCCGCCCAGGCCGAGACCGTGCGCAAGATGGTCGTCGCCATGGCCAAGGACCCGCGCGTCCTGGTCATCAAGCTCGCCGACCGGCTGCACAACATGCGCACGATGCGCTACCTCAAGCGGGAGAAGCAGGAGAAGAAGGCCCGCGAGACCCTGGAGATCTACGCCCCGCTGGCCCACCGGCTGGGCATGAACACCATCAAGTGGGAGCTGGAGGACCTCGCCTTCGCGATCCTCTACCCCAAGATGTACGACGAGATCGTCCGGCTCGTCGCCGAGCGCGCCCCCAAGCGCGACGAGTACCTCGCCATAGTGACCGACGAGGTCCAGTCCGACCTGCGCTCCGCCCGTATCAAGGCCACCGTCACCGGCCGGCCCAAGCACTACTACAGCGTCTACCAGAAGATGATCGTCCGCGGCCGGGACTTCGCGGAGATCTACGACCTGGTGGGCATCCGCGTCCTCGTCGACACCGTCCGGGACTGCTACGCCGCCCTCGGCACCGTCCACGCGCGATGGAACCCGGTCCCCGGCCGGTTCAAGGACTACATCGCGATGCCCAAGTTCAACATGTACCAGTCGCTCCACACGACGGTCATAGGGCCCAACGGCAAGCCGGTAGAGCTGCAGATCCGCACCTTCGACATGCACCGCCGCGCCGAGTACGGCATCGCCGCGCACTGGAAGTACAAGCAGGAGGCCGTCGCCGGCGCCTCCAAGGTGCGTACGGACGTGCCCCGCAAGAGCGGCGGCAAGGACGACCACCTCAACGACATGGCATGGCTGCGCCAGCTGCTCGACTGGCAGAAGGAGACCGAAGACCCCTCGGAGTTCCTGGAGTCGCTGCGCTTCGACCTCTCCCGCAACGAGGTCTTCGTCTTCACCCCCAAGGGCGATGTCATCGCGCTCCCGGCCGGGGCCACCCCGGTCGACTTCTCCTATGCGGTGCACACCGAGGTCGGCCACCGCACGATAGGCGCACGGGTCAACGGACGGCTCGTCCCGCTCGAATCGACCCTCGACAACGGCGACCTGGTCGAGGTCTTCACCTCCAAGGCACCCGGCGCCGGGCCGTCCCGCGACTGGCTGGGCTTCGTCAAGTCGCCGAGGGCTCGCAACAAGATCCGTGCGTGGTTCTCCAAGGAACGCCGCGACGAGGCGATCGAGCAGGGCAAGGACGCCATCGCGCGCGCCATGCGCAAGCAGAACCTGCCGATCCAGCGGATCCTCACCGGCGACTCGCTCGTCACCCTCGCCCACGAGATGCGCTACAGCGACATCTCCTCGCTGTACGCGGCGATCGGCGAGGGACACGTCACCGCGCAGAGCATCGTGCAGAAGCTGGTGCAGGCGCTCGGCGGCGAGGAGGCCGCCACCGAGGACATCGCCGAGACCGCCCCGCCGTCCCGCGGCCGCTCCAAGCGCCGCGCCAACGCCGACCCCGGTGTGGTCGTCAAGGGCGTCGAGGACGTCTGGGTGAAGCTGGCCCGCTGCTGCACGCCCGTGCCGGGCGACCCGATCATCGGCTTCGTCACCCGCGGCAGCGGCGTATCGGTTCACCGCGCCGACTGCGTCAACGTCGACTCCCTCTCCCAGCAGCCCGAGCGGATGCTGGACGTCGAGTGGGCGCCGACCCAGTCCTCGGTCTTCCTGGTCGCCATCCAGGTCGAGGCCCTCGACCGGTCCCGGCTGTTGTCGGACGTCACCCGCGTCCTGTCCGACCAGCACGTCAACATCCTCTCGGCGGCCGTGCAGACCTCCCGCGACCGGGTGGCCACCTCACGCTTCACCTTCGAGATGGGCGACCCGAAGCACCTCGGACACGTCCTGAAGGCCGTACGGGGCGTGGAGGGGGTGTACGACGTCTACCGGGTGACCTCGGCGCGCCGCCCGTAACCCGGCACACGAAAGGGCCCCCTGTACGTCACGGGGGGCCCTTCTCGTACCGGAAGCCGTACGGCGTCAGCCGCCGAACTCCTCCAGGCCCTTCAGCGCCTGGTCCAGCAGCGCCTGCCGGCCCTCGAGCTCCTTGGCGAGCTTGTCGGCCTTGGCGTCGTTGCCCGCCGAGCGGGCCGCGTCGATCTGCTTCTGCAGCTTGTCCACGGCGTCCTGGAGCTGGCCGGTCAGACCCGCGGCACGCGCGCGTGCCTCAGGGTTCGTACGACGCCACTCGGACTCCTCGGCCTCCTGCAGCGCGCGCTCGACGGCGTGCATCCGGCCCTCGACCTTGGAGCGAGCGTCCCGCGGCACGTGCCCGATGGCCTCCCAGCGCTCGTTGACAGCCCGGAAGGCCGCCCGGGCCGCCTTCAGGTCCGTCACCGGCACCAGCTTCTCGGCCTCGGCGGCGAGCTCCTCCTTGAGCTTGAGGTTCTCGATCTGCTCCGCGTCCCGCTCGGCGAAGACCTCGCTGCGCGCCGCGAAGAAGACGTCCTGGGCGCCGCGGAAGCGGTTCCACAGATCGTCCTCGTGCTCGCGCTGGGCGCGGCCCGCGGCCTTCCAGTCCGCCATCAGCTCGCGGTACCGGGCGGCCGTCGCACCCCAGTCGGTGGAGCTCGAGAGCGACTCGGCCTCCGCGACCAGCTTCTCCTTGGTCTTACGGGCCTCCTCGCGCTGCGCGTCCAGCGAGGCGAAGTGCGCCTTGCGGCGCTTGGAGAAGGCCGAGCGAGCGTGCGAGAAGCGGTGCCACAGCTCGTCGTCGGACTTCCGGTCGAGCCGGGGAAGGCCCTTCCAGGTGTCCACGAGCGCCCGCAGCCGCTCACCGGCCGCCCGCCACTGCTCGCTCTGCGCCAGCTCCTCCGCCTCGGCGACCAGCGCCTCCTTGGCGGACTTGGCCTCGTCGGCCTGCTTCGCCTTCTGCGCCTTGCGCTCCTCGCGGCGCGATTCCACGGTCTCGGCCAGTGCGTCCAGACGCTTGGCGAGCGCGGCGAGGTCGCCGACCGCGTGGTGCTCGTCCACCTGCTGACGCAGGTGCTCGATCGCGGTCGTGGCGTCCTTCGCCGACAGATCGGTGGTCTTCACCCGCCGTTCGAGGAGGCCGATCTCGACCACCAGTCCCTCGTACTTGCGCTCGAAGTAGGCCAGTGCCTCCTCTGGAGTGCCGGCCTGCCACGATCCGACGACCTTCTCGCCATCGGCTGTCCGCACGTACACGGTCCCCGTCTCGTCGACGCGGCCCCACGGGTCGCTGCTCACAGCGCCTCCTCCACATGATGCCGGTGAGGGGGCCCTCGCCCCCTGGGCATCGTCCACAGTTTCCGCGACGGGCCTCGCCCGCCCTCCACAGCGCGAATCGAACCCCGCGCTGCACAACGCCAATCTAGGCGACCGGCCGCCCGGCTGTCCGCTCCCAGCGCGACCGAAATTCAGCGGTTCACACCTTCCGGACAGCGGCCTTCTCGATGGTGACCGGCTTCTTGGGCGCGCCGTCCTTGGCGCCGCCCTCCACACCGCCCTTCGCCACGTCCCGGACGACCTTCAACCCGGCGGCGTCGATCGTGCCGAAGGGGGTGAACTGCGGAGGCAGCTTGGTGTCCTGGTAGACGAGGAAGAACTGGCTGCCGCCGGTGTTCGGCTGCATCGTGTTGGCCATGGCCACCGTTCCCGCCGGGAACGTCACCGAGCCGTCCGCGCCGGGCTTGCCGAGCGCGTTCAGGTTCTCGTCCGGGATGGTGTAGCCCGGGCCGCCGCTGCCGTCGCCCTTCGGGTCCCCGCACTGGAGCACGAAGATCCCGGCTGTGGTCAGGCGGTGGCACTTGGTCCCGTCGAAGTACTTCTTGTCGGCCAGGTGCTTGAACGAGTTCACCGTCCGCGGGGTCTTCGCCGCGTCCATCGTGATCGTGACGGCGCCCTGGTTCGTGGCGAGCGACATCGTGTACTTCGCCTTGCGGTCGACCGTCATCGCCGGCTCCGGCGACGCGCTCTCCGAGGGCGACGCGCTCGACGACGCCGCGTCGTCCGACGCCTTGTCCTCGCCGGTCAGCACGATCGATCCGTACACCGCGCCGCCCGAGGCCAGCACCACGGCCAGCGCGGCGGCGATGACCGTATTGCGGCGCTTGGCCTTCTTCTGTGCCTCGGCGCGGCGCCGCTGCTGCCGCTCGAACTTCTCCCTGGCGAGCTGCCGCCGCCGCTGATCGCTGCTGACCACCGGTTCTGCTCCTTGTCGGTCGTCTGTTCCTGTCCGGGACGGGTGTGCCCGTACCGTATACGGGTTGGCTGTGGGATGAGCCGCGCCGGTAGGCTCTGATCTGCATTCTTCCGCCGGACGACGACATCTAAGGACGATCGTGCTCATTGCCGGGTTCCCCGCCGGGGCCTGGGGGACCAACTGCTATCTGGTCGCCCCCGCCGCAGGCGAGGAGTGCGTGATCATCGACCCGGGCCACCAGGCCACCCAGGGAGTCGAGGAGACGCTCAAGAAGCATCGGCTCAAGCCCGTCGCGGTCGTGCTCACCCATGGCCACATCGACCATGTCGCCTCGGTCGTCCCGGTCTGCGGAGCCCATGACGTACCCGCCTGGATCCACCCCTCGGACCGGTACATGATGAGCGACCCGGAGAAGGCCCTCGGCCGCTCCTTCGGTACGCAGCTCATGGGCGAGCTGACCGTCGGGGAGCCGAACGACGTCAAGGAGCTGACCGACGGCGCCCAGCTGTCGCTCGCCGGCCTCGAATTCACCGTCGCCCACGCGCCCGGCCATACCAAGGGGTCGGTGACCTTCCAGATGCCCCAAGCGGCGGACGTCCCGTCCGTCTTCTTCTCGGGCGATCTGCTCTTCGCCGGCTCCATCGGACGCACCGACCTGCCCGGAGGTGACATGGACGAGATGCTCGCGTCGCTGGCCCGCGTGTGCCTGCCACTCGACGACTCGACCGTGGTCCTCTCCGGCCACGGCCCCCAGACGACCATCGGCCGTGAGCGCGCCACGAACCCCTATCTGCGGGACGTGGCCGCCGGCCTCGGGAGCCCCGCCGCTCCCCGACGAGGAATGTGACAAGAGTTTCCGTGAGCACCTTCAAGGCCCCCAAGGGCACCTACGACCTCATCCCGCCGTACTCGGCCACGTATCTCGCCGTCCGCGACGCCATCTCCGCGCCGCTGCGCGCCTCGGGCTACGGCTACATCGAGACCCCCGGCTTCGAGGACGTCGACCTCTTCGCCCGCGGTGTCGGTGAGTCCACCGACATCGTGACGAAGGAGATGTACACCCTCACCACGAAGGGCGGCGCCAACCTGGCGCTGCGCCCCGAGGGCACCGCCTCCGTGCTGCGCGCGGCGCTGGAGGCCAACATGCACAAGGCCGGCGGCTTGCCGGTCAAGCTCTGGTACTCCGGCTCGTACTACCGCTACGAGCGCCCGCAGAAGGGCCGCTACCGCCACTTCTCGCAGGTCGGCGCAGAGGCGATCGGCGCCGAGGACCCGGCGCTCGACGCCGAGCTGATCATCCTGGCCGATCAGGCGTACCGCACGCTCGGGCTGTCCAACTTCCGCATCCTGCTCAACTCGCTCGGCGACAAGCAGTGCCGCCCGGTCTACCGCGAGGCGCTCCAGGGTTTCCTGCGCGGCCTCGACCTCGACGAGGAGACCGTCCGCCGCATCGAGATCAACCCGCTGCGGGTCCTCGACGACAAGCGCGCCGAGGTGCAGAAGCAGCTGGTGGGCGCCCCGATGCTGCGCGACTACCTGTGCGACGACTGCAAGGCGTACCACGAGGAGGTACGTGAGCTGATCGGCGCGGCGGGCGTCGCCTTCGAGGACGACGAGAAGCTGGTGCGCGGCCTCGACTACTACACCCGCACCACCTTCGAGTTCGTCCACGACGGTCTGGGCTCCCAGTCCGCGGTGGGCGGTGGCGGTCGCTACGACGGCCTGTCCGAGATGATCGGCGGCCCGGCGCTGCCGTCCGTCGGCTGGGCGCTGGGCGTGGACCGTACGGTCCTGGCGCTCCAGGCCGAGGGCATCGAGCTCGACATCCCGGCCCCCACCAGCGTCTTCGCGGTGGCCCTCGGCGAAGAGGCCCGCAAGGTCCTCTTCGGCAAGGTCACCGAGCTGCGCAAGGAGGGCATCGCGGCCGACTTCTCGTACGGCGCGAAGGGCCTCAAGAGCCACATGAAGAACGCCAACCGCTCGGGAGCCCGCTTCACCCTCGTCGCGGGCGAGCGTGACCTCGCCGAGGGTGTCGTCCAGCTCAAGGACATGGAGTCCGGCGAGCAGGAGGCGGTCGCCCTGGAGCAGGTGACGGAGCGGCTGCGGGCGAAGCTCGGCTGACATCCCGTACGCGCGTGCGGGCGAAGGGGCCCCGGACCGGCCGGTCCGGGGCCCCTTCATGTCCGCCCTCCTGTCGCACCCGCGTCCGTCCTTATGTCCATCGAACGGCCGACGCACAAGGCTTTGCGGCAGAATGACCATGCCCAGGCCCCGAGTGATGGAACGGCGACATGACGAAAGCAGCGGTTGACGGCGTCTCCTCCGAAAGGGACGGAGGCGTCGGAGCGAGCCGGGCGCTCGCTTGGCTGCTCGTGATCACGGGCGCGGCGGGCCTGCTGGCCTCCTGGGTCATCACGATCGACAAGTTCAAGCTGCTCGAAGACCCGGGCTTCACCCCGGGATGCAGCATCAACCCGGTCGTGGCCTGCGGAAACATCATGAAGAGCGAGCAGGCGGAGGCCTTCGGCTTCCCCAACCCCATGCTCGGTCTGGTCACCTACGGGATGGTCATCGCGATCGGCATGGCCCTGGTCGCCGGGGCCCGGTTCCGCCGCTGGTACTGGCTCGGCCTCAACGCCGGCACCCTCTTCGGCGTCGGCTTCTGCGCCTGGCTGACGTACCAGTCCCTGTACGTGATCGGCTCGCTCTGCCTGTGGTGCTGCCTGGCCTGGGTCGCCACCATCGTCATGTTCTGGTACGTGACCTCGCACAACGTCCGCCGCGGGCTGCTGCCCGCCCCCGCCTGGCTGCGCCGCTTCCTGGACGAGTTCACCTGGGTCCTGCCTGTCCTGCACATCGGGATCATCGGCATGCTGATCCTTACGCGCTGGTGGGACTTCTGGACGAGCTGACCTCCTCCGACGACCGCCCTTTCGGCGTTGTCAGTGGGGTGACCTAGGCTTCAGGACGTGGAGCCCGACCTGTTTACCGCAGCCGCCGAAGAACGCCAGGAGAAGGACCCGTCCAGCAGCCCCCTGGCCGTACGGATGCGCCCGCGCACCCTGGACGAGGTCGTCGGCCAGCAGCATCTGCTCAGGCCGGGGTCCCCGCTGCGGCGCCTGGTCGGCGACGGCGCGGGCGGCCCCGCCGGGGCCTCCTCGGTGATCCTTTGGGGCCCGCCCGGCACGGGCAAGACCACCCTCGCCTACGTGGTCTCCAAGGCGACCAACAAACGCTTCGTCGAGCTCTCCGCGATCACCGCCGGCGTCAAGGAGGTCCGCGCGGTCATCGACGGGGCGCGGCGCGCGGCCGGCGGCTTCGGCAAAGACACCGTCCTCTTCCTCGACGAGATCCACCGCTTCAGCAAGGCCCAGCAGGACTCCCTGCTCCCGGCGGTGGAGAACCGCTGGGTGACGCTGATCGCCGCCACCACCGAGAACCCCTACTTCTCGGTGATCTCACCGCTGCTCTCCCGCTCCCTGCTGCTGACTCTGGAGCCGCTCACCGAGGACGACCTGCGCGGCCTGATGGCGCGGGCCCTCACCGATGAGCGCGGCCTCGGCGGCGCGGTCACCCTCACTGCGGACGCCGAGGGGCACCTGCTGCGGATCGCGGGCGGCGACGCCCGGCGGGCCCTGACCGCCCTGGAGGCGGCCGCGGGCGCGGCCATCGCCAAGGGCGAGCCGGAGATCTCCCTGGAGACGGTCGAGCAGACCGTCGACCGGGCGGCGGTGAAGTACGACCGGGACGGCGACCAGCACTACGACGTGGCCAGCGCCCTCATCAAGTCGATCCGCGGCTCGGACGTGGACGCGGCGCTGCACTACCTGTCCCGGATGATCGAGGCGGGGGAGGACCCGCGGTTCATCGCCCGCCGGCTGATGATCTCGGCGAGCGAGGACATCGGCCTGGCGGATCCGACGGCCCTGCCGACCGCGGTCGCCGCGGCCCAGGCTGTCGCCATGATCGGCTTCCCCGAGGCGGCGCTGACCCTCAGCCACGCCACCATCGCCCTCGCCCTGGCCCCGAAGTCGAACGCGGCGACCACCGCGATCGGCGCGGCCCTCGCAGATGTCCGGGCCGGTCTCGCGGGCCCGGTCCCGCCCCATCTGCGCGACGGCCACTACAAGGGCGCGGCCAAACTCGGCCACGCCCAGGGTTACGTCTACCCCCACGACGTCCCCGGCGCCATCGCCCCGCAGCAGTACGCCCCGGACGCGGTCCACGGCAAGCGCTACTACGAACCGACCCGCTACGGCGCGGAGGCCCGGTACGCGGACGTGGTGGAGAAGGTCCGCGAGCGCCTGAAGGGCGAGAGCGGCGGCTGAGCCGAGGTCAGTGCTGGGCCGCCTCGAAGAGGCGGTGCATCGCGCGGCGGAGTTCGCTCACGTCGCGTACGGGCTCCGGGAAGTCGAAGCGGGTGTCGAAGCAGTGGCCCGCTCCGTCGCTGAAGCGGATCCGCAGGCCGAAGCGGTCGAGCGCCAGCGGGACCACGTCCCGTACGGCCGTGCCCTGCGCCGCGCGGTCGCCGAGGAGGGTGCCCAGCTCGCGTACCTGGGGGCCGTGCGCCGCGTGGAGGTGCTGGAGCAGTTCGGTCTCGTGGGAGACCAGGGGGTCGGGTGCGGCCTGTGCGAAGGCCTCGGGGTCGACCTTCGCCGCGCCCCACAGGTCGTCGACGCTCGCCTCGCCCACCTCCAGGCGCAGCATCATCCGGCCGGGGCCGGCGTGCCCGGGCAGTGAGGTGAGCCAGCCGGAGATCCAGGCCCGGCCGCGGATACGGTGGGGGACGGAGACCGGGGCCACGTCGGTGAGCTCGAGCACGGCCGGCAGCTCGTCGTCCTGGGCGTGCGTGGCGGCCCGTACGGCCGGGGCGTCGGCCGGGAAGAGCAGGAAGACCTCGCCGTCCGGACCGACGGATCGGGTCTCGGGCATCAGCCGGTCGGAGCCGAAGGCCTCGGCCCCCGGAACGATCAGCACCGCGGAGCATGTACTCTGTACGAGAGTTCGTGTGCGCTCGGCTGCTGACGGCATCCGCGCGATTTCAAGTCCGCTGGGACGCGGCTGACCACGATCTGATCGGACCTCCGTCACGTGACCGGCGCGATGCACCACCTGGGCGCCGGCGTCGGCCCCATGGTTTTCCTGGGAGCCGGTGGTGCTGACCCCTGCGCTGGGGTCGGCCTTCTCCGTGTTGTCCGTGACGTGACTGGTGTTCCCCGGACGAGACATGCGATCTCCTTGAGTAAGGTGAGCCTAACCTAACCTACAACGGAGGTCTGGAGAACGTGCCTAACCAGTCGCGTCCCAAGGTCAAGAAGTCCCGTGCGCTCGGCATCGCGCTGACGCCGAAGGCCGTCAAGTACTTCGAGGCCCGCCCCTACCCGCCGGGCGAGCACGGCCGTGGCCGCAAGCAGAACTCGGACTACAAGGTCCGTCTGCTCGAGAAGCAGCGTCTGCGCGCCCAGTACGACATCAGCGAGCGCCAGATGGCCCGCGCCTACGACCGCGCCAAGAAGGCCGAGGGCAAGACGGGCGAGGCGCTGGTCGTCGAGCTCGAGCGTCGTCTCGACGCCCTGGTCCTGCGTTCGGGCATCGCCCGCACCATCTACCAGGCCCGCCAGATGGTCGTCCACGGCCACATCGAGGTCAACGGCGGCAAGGTCGACAAGCCGTCCTTCCGCGTCCGTCCCGACGACGTCGTGACGGTCCGCGAGCGCTCCCGCGAGAAGGCCCTGTTCCAGGTCGCCCGCGAGGGAGGCTTCGCCGCCGACGGTGAGACCCCGCGCTACCTGCAGGTCAACCTGAAGGCCCTGGCCTTCCGCCTCGACCGCGACCCGAACCGCAAGGAAATCCCGGTCATCTGCGACGAGCAGCTGGTCGTCGAGTACTACGCCCGCTGACGCAGGCGCAGTCACTTCGCGGTATCAGCCCGCCGTCTCCCCGCCGTTTCCGGTGGGGGAGCCGGCGGGCTTCCGCGTTCCCGGCGCGGGAACACGCCCCGGCGTCCCGCGGCCCGGCCCCGCGTCCGGTGTGCGCCGGGCGAGCGCCCGCTCCACCGCCGCGTCCGGCGAGAGCGCCCGCCCTTCCCGGACCGCTGCCGCGTACACCTCGGCTCCTAGCACCTCGCCCGCCTGCCGTTCGCACAGCGCCCGGGGCGCGTTGAAGGACTCCGAGCCGAACAACGGCAGGCCCACCGTGTCCCACACGGTCTCGGCCGCCCCCTGGAGCACGGCAGCCTCGGCGGGATCGCCCTCGCTCGCCGTCACCAGCGCGAGCAACTCGAACGCCAGCACAAGACCCACCAGGTCGTGAAAGGCGTGGTCGATGGCGATGCACTCACCGAGCAGCTCCCGCGCCTCGCCGTACGCGTCCCGCGTCCACGCCGCGTACGCCAGCACATACAGCGCGTACGCCCTGGTCCAGCGCTCGCCGTGGTCCTCGCAGACCTCCCGCGCTTCGGCGCAGAGCGCCACCGCGCCCTCCAGATCGCCCCGGAACACCAGCGCCATCCCAAGCTCGACCTGGGCCATCAGGACATTGCTGTTGAGCTCGCCCAACTCCCGGTAGGCGTCCAGGGTCTGCCGCAGCAGCTCCTCGGCCCGGGGCAGGTCGTCCGAGAGCAGCGCCAGGCAGCCCATGCGGTGCACGGCGTACGCCTCCGCGACCGCGTTCCCCGCGCCCCGGGCCCGCTCCCCGCACTCGTACAGCGCCCCGAGCGCCGCGGTCGGATCGCCCTGGAGGACCGCCACGTATCCGAGCACCCACAGCGCCTTCAGCCGGGCATCCTGATGGCCGGAATCCATCGCCAGCGCCCGCTCCAGCCAGTGGCGGCCCTCGGCGAGCCGCCCGCACCCGGCCCAGTAGAACCAGAGAGTCCCCGCCAGATACTGCGCCAGATGCGCATCCTCGGGGTGCTCCAGGCACAGGTCGAGCGCGGCCCGTAGATGCGGCAGCGCGCTCTCCGTACAGGCCGCCACCTCCGCCTGCCGGGGGCTGAACCATTCCAGCTCGCACCAGGTGGCAAGGCCCACGTACCAGTCGCGGTGGCGCCGGCGCATCCGCTCGGTGTCGCCGAGCGCCGCCAGCCACCCGGCGCCGTACGCCGCCACCGTGTCCAGCATCCGGAAGCGCGGGCCGGCCGGGCCGTCCTCCCGGCTCAGCAGGGACTGCGCGACCAGGCCCGACAGCACCCCCAGCACCTCGTCCGGCGCCAGCTCGGCGCCGCCGCAGACGTACTCCACCGCCTCCAGGTCGAAGGGGCCCGCGAAGACCGAGAGCCGTGCCCACAGGAGCCGTTCCTTGGGCGTGCACAGCTCATGGCTCCAGCCGATGGCCGTACGCAGCGTCCGATGCCGGGGCAGCTCACCGCGCGGCCCGTCGTCCAGCAGCCGGAACCGGTCGCCGAGCCGCTGGAGCACCTGCCCGACGGAGAGCACCGGCAGCCGGCCGGCCGCCAGCTCCAGCGCCAGCGGAATCCCCTCCAGGCGCCGGCACAGCTCCCGCACCTCCGCATCGCCGCCGGGCGGCGCCCCGAGCGAGGCGGCCCGCTCACCGAACAGCGCCACGGCGTCCCCCTCGCTCATCGGGGCGAGCGCGAAGACCGCCTCCCCGGCGATCCCTACGGGCCGGCGTCCCACCGCGAGCACCGTCAGACCCGGCGCCCGCCGCAGCAGCTCGCGCAGGAGCGGGGCGCACTCCTCCACCAGATGCTCGAAGCCGTCGACCACAAGCAGCAGTTGGCGCTCAGCCAGATGCTCCACGAGCATCTCGAGCGGCGGCCGCAGGGTGTGATCGGTCAACCCGACGGCCTCGGCCAGCGCGTGCGCCACCACCACCGGGTCCCGCAGCGCGGACAGCTCGGCCGGCCGGACCCCGTCGGCGTAGCGTTTCTGCGCGACCGCGGCGGCCCGCAGCGCCAGCCGTGTCTTACCGACCCCGCCCACCCCGACCACGGTGACCAGGCGGGCCCGCGTCAGCATCCGGCCCAGCTCGTCCAGCTCCGCCGCCCGGCCCACGAACCGGTTCAGCTCCGCCGGGAGATCGCTCCGTCGCATGGGACACGGAGCGTACTCACCCGGATCCGCTCCGTACAATCCGACCGCGTAACTCCTGCCCCACGGACCGTTAATGCGGTACGGCGGTGGACCGTGGGCGCGATAGGGTCGTAGGACGACTTTCGCAAGGCCCCAACGACAGCAGAGAGCGGTGCAGAGTGACCGGTGGAGAGGTTGCCGGGATCCTGGTGGCCGTCTTCTGGGCGATCTTGGTCTCCTTCCTCGCCGTGGTGCTGGTGAGGCTGGCCCAGACGCTCCGGGCGACCACCAAACTGGTGGCGGACGTGACAGAGCAGGCGGTTCCGCTGCTTGCCGACGCCTCGGCCGCCGTCCGCTCGGCGCAGACGCAGCTCGACAAGGTCGACGCCATCGCCTCGGACGTCCAGGAAGTCACCTCCAACGCCTCGGCGCTCTCCACCACCGTCGCCTCCACCTTCGGAGGCCCGCTGGTCAAGGTGGCCGCCTTCGGCTACGGCGTCCGCCGCGCCCTGAGCCGCGGCGGGGACGACGCGCCCGCGCGCCAGACCCGTCGTACCGTGATCGTCGGCCGCACCGTGCCCTCCGCCCGGCGCCGCAAGCAGAAGGGCTGACCGCGATGTTCCGCCGTACGTTCTGGTTCACCGCGGGCGCCGCGGCCGGTGTGTGGGCCACCACGAAGGTCAACCGCAAGCTCAGGCAGCTGACCCCCGAGAGCCTCGCGGCGCAGGCCGCGAACAAGGCGATCGAGACGGGTCACCGGCTCAAGGACTTCGCCCTCGACGTCCGCGCGGGAATGGTCCAGCGCGAGGCGGAGTTGGGTGAGGCACTGGGTCTGGAGGCCGCCCCGGCCGACCGGGAGCTCCCCGCACAGCGCGGGCGGGCCGCCCTCGGCAACACCCCGTACAACACCACGCATCCACATGCGCACCCGACGCGTTCGTACAACCGGAATGAGGACCACTGATGGAGTCGGCCGAAATTCGCCGCCGCTGGCTGAGCTTCTTCGAGGAGCGCGGGCACACCGTCGTCCCTTCGGCGTCGCTCATCGCGGACGACCCGACTCTGCTCCTCGTCCCCGCCGGCATGGTGCCCTTCAAGCCCTACTTCCTGGGCGAGGTCAAGCCGCCGTTCACGCGCGCCTCCAGCGTGCAGAAGTGCGTCCGTACGCCGGACATCGAAGAGGTCGGCAAGACCACCCGGCACGGCACGTTCTTCCAGATGTGCGGCAACTTCTCCTTCGGCGACTACTTCAAGGAAGGCGCCATCAAGCTCGCCTGGGAGCTGCTGACCACCTCGGTGGAGCACGGCGGCTACGGTCTTGAGCCGGAGAAGCTCTGGATCACCGTCTACCAGGACGACGACGAGGCCGAGACCATCTGGCGCGACGTCGTCGGCGTCCCCGCCGAGCGCATCCAGCGCCTGGGCAAGAAGGACAACTTCTGGTCCATGGGCGTCCCCGGCCCCTGCGGCCCCTGTTCCGAGATCAACTACGACCGCGGCCCCGAGTTCGGCGTCGAGGGCGGCCCGGCCGTCAACGACGAGCGGTACGTGGAGATCTGGAACCTTGTCTTCATGCAGTACGAGCGCGGCGCCGGTGACGGCAAGGAGGACTTCCCGATCCTGGGCGACCTCCCGGCCAAGAACATCGACACCGGCCTCGGCATGGAGCGCCTGGCGATGATCCTCCAGGGCGTACAGAACATGTACGAGACCGACACCCTCAAGGTCGTCATCGACAAGGCCACCGAGCTCACCGGTGTCTCCTACGGCAAGGCCCACGACAGCGACGTCTCGCTGCGTGTGGTCGCCGACCACATGCGTACGTCCGTGATGCTCATCGGCGACGGCGTCACCCCCGGCAACGAGGGCCGCGGCTATGTGCTGCGCCGCATCATGCGCCGCGCCGTCCGCAACATGCGCCTGCTCGGCGCCACCGGCCCGGTCGTCCAGGAACTCGTCGACGTCGTGATCAACACGATGGGCGAGCAGTACCCGGAGCTGGTCACCGACCGCAAGCGTATCGAGACCGTCGCCCTCGCCGAGGAGGCCGCGTTCCTCAAGGCCCTCAAGGGCGGCACCAACATCCTCGACACCGCCGTCACCGAGACCAAGGCCGCCGGCGGCACCGTCCTCTCCGGCGACAAGGCGTTCCTGCTCCACGACACCTGGGGCTTCCCGATCGACCTCACCCTGGAGATGGCCGCCGAGCAGGGCCTCTCCGTGGACGAGACCGGCTTCCGCCGCCTGATGCAGGAGCAGCGCGAGCGCGCCAAGGCCGACGCCAAGGCCAAGAAGACCGGCCACGCCGACGTCACCGCCTACCGCGAGATCGCCGACAGCAACGGCGCCACCGAGTTCACCGGCTACACCAACACCGAGGGCGAGACCACCGTCGTCGGTCTGCTGGTCAACGGCGTCCCCTCGCCGGCCGCCTCCGAGGGCGACGACGTCGAGGTCGTCCTCGACCGCTCGCCCTTCTACGCCGAGGGCGGCGGCCAGCTCGCCGACCAGGGCCGGATCAAGCTGCACAGCGGCGCCGTGATCACGGTCCGCGACGTCCAGCAGCCGGTCCCCGGTGTCTCCGTGCACAAGGGCTCGGTCCAGGTCGGCGAGGTGACCGTCGGCTCCACCGCCTACGCCACCATCGACGTCAAGCGCCGCCGCGCCATCGCCCGCGCCCACAGCGCCACGCACCTCACCCACCAGGCGCTGCGTGACGCGCTCGGCCCGACGGCCGCCCAGGCCGGTTCGGAGAACTCGCCCGGCCGCTTCCGCTTCGACTTCGGCTCGCCGAACGCCGTGCCCGGCACGGTCCTCACGGACGTCGAGCAGAAGATCAACGAGGTCCTCGCCCGGGAGCTCGACGTCCACGCCGAGATCATGTCGATCGACGAGGCCAAGCGTCAGGGCGCCATCGCCGAGTTCGGCGAGAAGTACGGCGAGCGGGTCCGGGTCGTCACCATCGGCGACTTCTCCAAGGAGCTGTGCGGCGGTACGCACGTCCACAACACCGCCCAGCTGGGTCTGGTGAAGCTGCTCGGCGAGTCGTCGATCGGTTCCGGCGTCCGCCGGGTCGAGGCCCTGGTCGGCGTCGACGCCTACAACTTCCTCGCCAAGGAGCACACGGTCGTCGCCCAGCTCCAGGAGCTGGTCAAGGGCCGTCCCGAGGAGCTGCCGGAGAAGATCTCCGCCATGCTCGGCAAGCTGAAGGACGCCGAGAAGGAGATCGAGAAGTTCCGGGCGGAGAAGGTCCTCCAGGCCGCCGCCGGGCTCGTCGACAGCGCCAAGGACATCCGTGGCGTGGCCCTGGTCACCGGCCAGGTCCCGGACGGCACCACCGCCGACGACCTGCGCAAGCTCGTCCTCGACGTCCGGGGCCGCATCCCCGGTGACCGCCCGGCCGTGGTCGCCCTCTTCACGACGGCCAACGGCCGTCCGCTGACGGTCATCGCCACCAACGAAGCCGCCCGCGAGCGCGGCCTCAAGGCCGGCGAGCTGGTCCGTACGGCCGCCAAGACCCTCGGCGGCGGCGGTGGCGGCAAGCCGGACGTCGCCCAGGGCGGCGGTCAGAACCCGGACGCCATCGGCGACGCCATCGTCGCCGTCGAGCGTCTCGTCGTGGAAACCGCGTGACGATGATGCGCCGAGGACGTCGTCTCGCGATCGACGTCGGGGACGCCCGGATCGGGGTCGCCTCGTGCGACCCCGACGGGGTCCTCGCCACGCCGGTGGAGACCGTGCCGGGACGCGACGTCCCGGCCGCCCACCGGCGGCTTCGCCAGATCGTCCAGGAGTACGAGCCGATCGAGGTCGTGGTCGGGCTGCCCCGCTCCCTCTCCGGGGGCGAGGGCCCGGCCGCGGTGAAGGTGCGCCTCTTCGCCCAGGAGATGGCCCGGGGCATCGCCCCCGTGCCCGTACGCCTGGTCGACGAGCGCATGACCACGGTGACGGCGAGTCAGGGCCTGCGCGCCTCTGGGGTGAAGTCGAAGAAGGGCCGGTCGGTCATCGATCAGGCCGCTGCTGTGATCATCCTTCAGAACGCTCTTGAGTCCGAACGGGTATCAGGTAATCCGCCCGGTGAGGGCGTCGAAGTGGTCATCTGATCGCGATACGGTAACGTTCCGCGCGATGCGGCAGTGTTCGAACAGCTGCCGCACTACGTAGAGGCGGACCGTCCGGAAGCCTCGCGGCCGTTTGGGGATCGATGACTGAGTATGGCCGGAGCCCCGGCTCCGAACCGTGGCATCCCGAGGACCCGCTGTTCGGGGACCAGGGATGGAGAGGTCAGCAGGCCGGCGGCCAGCAGCAGTACTACCAGCAGTCGGCCCCACAGCAGTCGCAGCCGCAGCAGTCGGCGCAGTACGGCACCTCCCAGGAGGTGTACGGGCAGAGCTACGGCGGCCAGCAGCAGTACACCGATCCTCAGTACACCGATCCTCAGTACGCCGACCCGCAGTACGGCGGGCAGACGTACGACACGTCCGGCTTCCCCGGGCAGCAGTACGACGGCGGCTGGGAGACCGGCCAGCAGGCCGCGATGCCCTACGCCGCGCCGGCCCCCGACCCGTACGCCGACGGGCAGGGCCCCGACCTCTACGGCACCCTGGAGGCGTACCCGCCGCCGCAGCCGCCGGCCCGCCGCCCGGCCGAGCCCGAACCCCAGACCGACTGGGACGCGCAGGCGCAGGAGGAGGAGAAGCACCCCTTCTTCACCGGCGACGGCGCGGACGACGGCGACGGCCGTGACGACGAGCCGGGCTCCCGCTCCTCACGCGGCGGCGGCCGGGACCGGCGCGGCAAGGGCAAGGGCAAGAAGAAGAGCAAGAACGGCATCGCCTGCCTGGTCGTCGCGGCGGTCCTGGTCGGCGGCGTCGGCGGTGTCGCCTACTTCGGCTACCAGTTCTGGCAGGGCCAGTTCGGTGCCGCACCGGACTTCGTGGGCGAAGGCAGCGGATCCGTCGAGGTGGAGATCCCCAAGGGCGCCGGCGGCTACGACATCGGCAACATCCTGAAGAAGGCCGGCGTCGTCAAGAGCGTCGACGCCTTCGTCTCCGCCCAGGCGCAGAACCCCAAGGGCTCGTCCATCCAGGACGGCGTCTACACGCTGAAGAAGGGCATGTCCGCCGCGCGCGCGGTCGACCTGATGCTCAATCCGGCGAGCCGGGCGAACTTCATCATCCCCGAGGGCAAACGCAACGGCTGGGTGTACGCCGAGATCGACAAGCGGCTCGCCCTCAAGAAGGGCACCACCGAAGGCGTCGCCAAGGCGCAGGCGAACGAACTCGGGCTGCCGGACTGGGCCAAGGGCCACAAGGACGTCAAGGATCCGCTGGAAGGATTCCTCTTCCCGTCCAGCTACCCGGTCGCCAAGGGCAACAAGCCCGAGGACGTCCTGCGCAAGATGGTCGCCCGGGCCAACGACGAGTACGGCAAGCTCGACCTGGAGGCGAAGTCCAAGGAGCTCGGGCTCAAGGGACCGTGGGAACTGATCACGGTCGCGAGCCTCGTGCAGGTCGAGGGCAAGTACAAGCACGACTTCGACAAGGTCGCGCGGGTCGTCTACAACCGCCTCAAGCCGAACAACGTCGAGACGGTCGGCCGGATGGAGTTCGACTCCACGGTCAACTACATCAAGAACGAGAGCACGCTCGACGTCGGTTCGGTGGCGGACCTCCGTAGGATCAAGGACCCGTACAACACCTACGACATCAAGGGCCTGACCCCCGGACCGATCAGCAACCCCGGTCTCGAGGCCGTCAAGTCCGCGATGAACCCCACGCCTGGTCCCTGGTACTACTTCGTCTCCATCAACGAGAACAAGACGGTGTTCTCGGTGACGAACGAAGAGCACAACCAGAACGTGGCGGAATACGAGAAGGAACGGAAGAAGTCCGGCCAGTGAGTACGAAGTCCCGGGCGGCCGTGCTCGGCTCGCCCATCGCCCACTCGCTCTCCCCGGTGCTCCACCGGGCCGCGTACGAGGCGCTCGGCCTCGCCCACTGGTCCTACGACCGTTTCGAGGTGGACGAGGCCAGGCTCCCCGGGTTCTTCGCGGAGCTGGACGAGACCTGGGCGGGCTTCTCGCTCACCATGCCGCTCAAGCGCGCCGTCATCCCGCTGCTCGACGAGGTCAGCGCGACGGCCGCCGCGGTCGAGGCGGTCAACACGGTCGTCTTCACGGACGACGGACGGCGGGTCGGCGACAACACCGACATCCCCGGCATGATCGCCGCGCTCGCCGAGCGGGGCGTCGAGAAGGTCGAGTCCGCCGCGATCCTCGGCGCCGGCGCCACGGCCTCCTCCGCGCTCGCCGCGCTCTCCCGGATCTGCACCGGACCGGTCAGCGCCTACGTACGCAGCGAGACCCGCGCCGCCGAGATGCGCGGCTGGGGAGAGCGGCTCGGCCTGGAGGTCCGTACGGCCGACTGGTCCGACGCCGCCGAAGCCTTCGCGTATCCGCTGGTCGTCGCCACCACCCCGGCCGGCACCACCGACCCGCTGGCCGCCGCCGTGCCCGCCTCGCCCGGCACGCTGTTCGACGTCCTGTACGACCCGTGGCCGACGGCTCTCGCCGCGTCCTGGTCCGCGCGGGGCGGCGCCGTCGTCGGCGGCCTGGACCTTCTGGTGCACCAGGCGGTGCTCCAGGTGGAGCAGATGACCGGGATCGTCCCGGCCCCCCTCGCCGCGATGCGGGCGGCGGGCGAACGCGCCCTGGCCGACCGGCCACACGCCGAAGGCCACCCGACCGGGGAGTGAGGCACCGGTCCACGCGAGCGTCCGATAGCTGGACCGCCGATCAGGTCCACGGCCCGGACGTGGGAGGATCGGGGGTGGCGGGCCAGGGCCGCGCTCCCCCTAGCTTCGCTGGGGGTGCCCCCAGGTCGCGCCGTGCAGTGCCAGGCGCGAGCATGAGGAGCATCGTTGAGCAGGTTGCGTTGGCTGACCGCTGGGGAATCCCACGGACCCGCGCTGGTCGCGACGCTGGAGGGTCTTCCCGCCGGTGTCCCGGTCACCACGGAGATGGTGGCGGACCACCTCGCGCGGCGGCGCCTCGGCTATGGGCGCGGCGCGCGGATGAAGTTCGAGCAGGACGAGGTGACCTTCCTGGGCGGCGTCCGGCACGGTCTCTCCCTCGGCTCCCCGGTGGCCGTGATGGTCGGCAACACCGAGTGGCCCAAGTGGGAGAAGGTGATGTCGGCCGACCCGGTCGACCCCGCCGAGCTGAAGGAGACGGGGCGCAACGCCCCCCTCACCCGGCCCCGCCCCGGCCACGCCGACCTGGCGGGCATGCAGAAGTACGGTTTCGACGAGGCGCGCCCGGTGCTTGAGCGGGC
>NZ_BMQQ01000016.1:135573-170069 GCF_014648195.1 Streptomyces purpureus | reverse complement strand
TGGCCGTTCGTCAGATCTCCACGTCCCACGAGACGTGATCATGAACGAACAAGATCCACTTTCGCAACAGACCCTAGCCCCAACGGGCCGGCAGCGCATCGCAGCGTCAGCACATCGCCGGTAACGCCGCACCGCACATCATGCGCACACACAAAACCGCGGGTCAGGTGCCCTTCGCGGCAGGCTCGAGGATCGCCACGCACTCCACGTGATGCGTCATCGTCAACATGTCACAGGTGTCCGGAACCGAAGAAGTTGCTGGTCAGGGGCGGTTTAGCACTACCACGCGTGGGCTGACTCGGGACCCGAGCGTCAAACGAGCGTCACGGTCAGCAGATGCCGGTTTCCGACCGTCAGGGTCCGGTCAGGCCGACAGGCCCCGAAAATCCACCCACCGACGCGGCCACGGTCAGCCACAACCACCGGTCTGTGGTCACGGCGTCTGCGCCCCTTCCGCCGCCATCGTGCGGCTCGTCGAGTGGCCACATCCGTGGAGCGCCTGTCGAGAGCTCAAGCAGACACAGGCTGACCGCCCCGATGAGCACGATGCGTGACCGCATACACGTCCGCTCGCCGGTCGCGGCCACGCTTGATTTCACCTCGATGACGGTGCATCAACGCGTGGCCCGAAGCGTCTTGGCGACCATCTCCAGCCAGGACAGGTCCCTCGCCGCCGACAGCACGTGCGTGGAGTCACTCCGTGCCCGGCCCGTCTTGAGCAGTCCTTTCCCTTCGGCCGCGGCCAGGATCCCGTCCAGCACCCGTCATCCGGCATCCGGCATCCGCTCCGGCCAGGCGGTCACGGAGCTCCGACAGCACCGAGACGTCGAACCCGGTTCACCGAGTTCCAGCCCGAGGGCGTATTTCCAGTCGATACGGGCCCGCACCGCCTCCACGGCCTGCCGGTCGGTCATCCCCTCAACGAACTGCAACACCGAGACCAGCGCCAGCCGGCCGCGCGACCAGGCCGGCTTTCCCGCACCGGTCACAGATCCGCGAACAACGACAACGTCGGTCTCCAAGACCACAACCAGGCCTTGGAGGCCGACGTCGCCCCAGCCCCCGAATTCACCAGCAGCACCGATGCGGGTTGGGGGCCGCCCCGGCTCGTTCGCGTGCGTTCACTCCTCCTCGATGCCCAACAGCTCCAGGAAGGCGGCGGCCGCCGGGGTACGGCTGTCCCGGCCCCAGACCACGTACTCGGCGCGGGCCGGTGCGTCCGTGACCTCGATCGTGGCCATCCCGGACAGGCCCGCGACGTAAGCGGGCGGGAGCAGGGCCACGCCGAGGCCCGCGCCGACCAGACGGGCCAGGTAGTCCGCGTTGGTCACCTCGAAGGCGACCTCGCGGGTGAGGCCGGCCGCGGTGAAGGCCAGATCGGACTGGGCCCGGCCGGCGGTCTTCGCCGGAAGGTCCACGAACACCTCCGAGGACAGCCGACGGAGGTCGACCGAGGTCTCGCCGGCGAGCGGGTGGTCCGGGGAGACCACGGCGACCAGCCGCTCGCGGGCCATCTCCCGGGCCATGACGCCCCGGGGGCGGGCCGTGACCGGGATGCCGAGGAAGGCCACCTCGAGCTCGCCCTGCCTGACCCGCTCGACGAGTTCGTCGCTCGCTCCCACGCTGAGGCTGATCCGCGCCTTGGGATGGCGTTGGTGGAAGTTCCTCAGGACGCTCGGAATGTCCACGGCGGCGACGGTGGGGATCAGCCCCACCGCGAGGCGTCCGCGCACCTCCCCGACGGCCGCCGCGACTTCGGCCGCGGCCCGTTCCGCCGCGTCCAGGCACTGGCGGGCGGCGGGCAGGAAGGCCGCGCCAGCCGGGGTCAACCGCACCCGGCGGCTGGTTCGTTCGAAGAGCCTCGCACCCAGTTCCTTCTCCAGGCGCGCGATTTGGTGGCTCAGCGCGGACTGCACCACCAGGCAGCGTTGGGCAGCCCTCGTGAAGCTGTTGGTCTCGGCCACGGCGATCACGTACCGCATCTGCTGAAGCTCCATGGATCCATCGTGATACGAGATCCATCACGTGACAAACATGTATTGGACTCATCAATACCCCCGCCCGACACTGGTGAAGACCGCACGCGGGAGGAACGTCCTCGGGCCGACTCCGCCGGGCGGGCCCTCGAACGGGCCCCTCGGCATGCCCGACGGCCGCGCCTCCGCTGCCCCCTCCCCTAGCCCCCGTACCTGGCGCACACCGCCGAGGCATGCCTTCGTGTGCCCTCGCGCCCGTGACACCGAAAGGCCGAGCGACCATCATGAGCACCACACCACCGCGTTCCGAGACGACCACCGCCGACATCTGGGTGGACCCCCGCTGCCCCTGGGCATGGATCACCTCACGCTGGATGCTGGAGGTGGAGCAAGTCCGGCCGCTCGAAACCCGCTTCCACATCATGAGCCTGTCGGTCCTCAACGAGGGCCGCGAGGTCCCGGAGAAGTACCGCCAGGGCGTGATCGACGGCTGGGCCTGCGTGCGCGTGTGCATCGCGGCGCAGCAGCGGTACGGCAACGAGGTGCTGCGCCCCCTCTACAACGCCATGGGCCGTCTGATCCACCATGAGAAGGCCGGTCTCGGCCACGGCATGATCAGCGCCGCCCTGGCGGAGGCGGGTCTGCCCGCCGACCTGATCGAGGCGGCGGAAGACAGCTCCTGGGACGGGCCGTTGCGGGCCGAGCACCACGACGGGATGGAGCCGGTCGGTTCCGAGGTCGGCACCCCCGTGATCCACGTGCCCGGCCCCGGCGGGAAGCCGCTGGCGTTCTTCGGCCCCGTGCTCACCCCCGCCCCCCGTGGCGAGGCCGCCGGAACGCTCTGGGACGGCGTGCTCGCCCTAGCGAGTACCGACGGCTTCTTCGAGCTGAAGCGCGGCCGCGACCGCGACCCGATCTTCAACTGCGCTGACCGGACGGACGTCGGGAACCATGCCGACTCCCGCGGGATCTGACGCAGGATGAAGAACGGAAACAGTGGACTCACGGCGGCCCTGACCGGCCTGGCTCCAGCGGTCTGGGGCAGCACCTACCTGATCACCACCGAGTTGCTGCCACCGGACCGGCCGCTCCTGGCAACCACCATGCGGGCCCTGCCCGGCGGCCTGTTCCTGCTGGCCCTCGGCCGGAAGCTTCCTGTCGGCGTCTGGTGGTGGCGCGCGCTGGTGCTGGGCGTGCTGAACATCGGCGCCTTCAACTTCCTGCTCTTCGTCGCGGCCTACCGGCTTCCGGGCGGCATCGCCGCCGTGATCATGTCGGCACAGCCCATGTTCGTCGTGATCCTCGCCGCCCTCTTCCTCGGTGACAGGATCAGAGCCGTCCACGCCCTGGCCTGCGTGATGGGCACCGGGGGCGTGGTGCTGCTCGTCTTCAAGGGCGCGGCGCCGCTCGACACCATCGGAGTGTTCACCGCAGTCGGCGGAGCCCTGTGCATGGCCTCGGGCATCACCCTGACCAAACGGTGGGGCCGGCCGGAGGGCGTCAGCCTGCTCACGTTCACCGGGTGGCAACTCACGGCGGGCGGTCTGGTCCTGCTGCCGTTCTGGCTGTCGTCGGAAGACCTGCCCGACGATGGTCTCACGGGCTCCAATGTCATCGGGTTCGCCTACCTCATCGCCTTCGGCGCGGTCCTGAGCTACATCGTCTGGTTCCGCGGCATCGAACACCTGCCGGCCGTGGCGGTCTCCTTCCTCGCGCTGGGCAGCCCGGTCGTCGCGACCCTGCTGGGTTACCTCGTCAAGGACCAGACGCTGTCCGCCCTCCAGATCGTCGGCATGGCCGTCATCTCCCTGGCGGTCGTGCTCGGCCAGCCGCGCCCACCCGAACCGGGATCCGAGGAGACCCCCTCGGATCCACCCCGCACCACCACCTCGCTCCTCCCCGACCAACCCGCTCTGGAACAGGAACGCAGCCCATAGCGGCGGGCGCACCTCCCCACGCCTGACCACATCCGGAGAAATGACATGACCGTTCAAGAAGAGACGAGTACCCCCGTCGCGGCACAGAACCAGGTGTCCCCGACCCGGGGATGGCTGGGTGTGGCTGCCATCACCGCCAGTCTGTTCGTCTTCCTCACCACCGAACTGATGCCGATCGGCCTGCTCACGCCGCTCAGCGAGAGCCTCGACGTCACCGTGGGCGCGGCCAGCCTCATGGTCACGGCGCAGGGTGTCGCGGCCGGTCTCGGCGTGCCGTTCATCGTGGCGTGGACCCGGCGCGTCAACCGGCGCCGGCTGCTGACCACGCTGCTGGCCGTCCTGGCCGTCGGCAATCTGATCACCTCGATCGCCCCGAACTACCCGCTGATCCTGGGCACCCGCCTGATCATGGGCTTCGCCAGCGGCGTCTTCTGGGCCATCGGCGTCAGCATGGCCATGCGCATCGTCCCCGAGAACCAAACCAACCGGGCTGCCGCCGTGGTGATGTCCGGCATCTCGGTCGCCACCGTCGTCGGCATCCCGCTCGGCACCCTGCTGGAGAGCGCCAGCGACTGGCGCGCCACCTTCCTCATCTGGTCCGGCCTCAGCGCCCTGGTGTTCCTCGCGGTCGCCTTCACGATCCCGTCGCTGCCGTCGGCCAACGCTGTCTCGGTCCGTGAGGTCTTCGGACTGCCCGTCAAGAACGTTCCGCTGCGCGTGGTCCTGGTCATGGTCGTGCTCTTCGTCCTCGGCCACTTCGGTGCCTACACGTTCGTCCGTCCCTACCTGGAGGAAAGCACCTCCGCCACCGTCGGCTTCATCACCGTCGTCCTCATCGTCTTCGGTGTCGGCGGTGCGATCGGCAACTTCATCGGCGGCCAGACCGTCAACAAGAGCCTGCGGGGCAGCTTCATCGTGGGCGGCCTGATCCTGATCGGCGCACTCGTCATGCTGCTGACCATCGGCACGAACGACATCGGCGTGATCGCCGCCATGGTCCTGTGGGGTCTCGCCTTCGGTGTCGTCCAGCTCAGCCAGATCAACATGACGCTCGCGGCGGCTCCCGAGACCTTCGAGGCCGCGATGTCGCTCAACACCATGGCCTACAACACCTGCATCGCCCTGGGTGCCCTCATCGGCGGCCTGCTCGCCGACCACGTGGGGGTCACGAGCGTCGTCTGGTTCGGCATCGCCCTGGTCGCTCTCGCCGTGTTCCTCCGCGCCGCCACCGGCCGCCGGACCACCCCGGCGAGCTGACCCCTGCTGACCACCGCAGCGTGGCCCGGGTCCTGCCCTCGCGCTGAGCGCGGGACCCGGGAGCGGATGAGACGGCCGGAGCGCCCGCACAGCAGGCTCCGGCCGTCGGCTCATCGGCCGTACGAGATCAGATGTCGAGGCCGGTCAGGACCAGGACTCGCTCGTACGTGTAGCCGTATCCATCGCGTAGCGGACGTCCTCGCGGCCCACGCCGGACTCCTTGACGCCGCGGATGTCTTCGCCGCGAAGCCGTGGTGCAACCAGAACTTCTGGCCCGACGTCATCGAACTCGCTGTCGGCGCATCGCTGCGGAGATGGGGCCTCAGCGTGGAGTTTGAGCGGCGGTGGGGGAAGCCGACACCGGACTGGACGGTCGTCGGCAAGGACGGCACGCCGATTGTGCTCGTCGAAGCTGAAACCGCTCCTACCTGCGGCGGCCCCGCAGTGAAGCGTGGCAAGCCCGCCGGAAGCGCCCGTACGACGAGACCGCCGCCGCGCCCGAAGCCGGGGGCGGTTTCGTCGTGTCCTGCCGGCAGTCCCCGAGTCCTCGGTCATGGGACGGGGCCGGTCCCGACAACCGTCACCGTCGTCAACGACGGCGCACGGTCGCATCCTTGGGCGCCTCAGCAGCACCGTTCCCGTCGTCGTCGACGGTGAAGGAGAAGGTGACGGTCGGAGGATTGTGATCGGACAGCGGCTCCCCCTCGGAATCGAGGAACTCCGCGTACTCATTGCTGTAGTGGAGTGCGTCCAGCACCAGTCCCGGACCGCTGCGGTAGAAGACCTTGTCGAGGAGCTCACACTCGGTCGATTCCTTGCAGGTCGGCGCGTCGTCGTCGACCTCGGGTGTCGTGCCGCCCTTCACCAGTCGGACCCAGGCGTCGGTGAGTCCGTTGTCGTCCCGCAGCTCGCGCACGATGTCGCCGGACCTCGTGTAGCGGCTGTTGGTGTCGCCCGTCACGATGACCGCCCGGCCGGCGGAGTGCTTCCTGATGTAGTCGGACAGCTGACGGACGTTGTGACGGCGGACGCGCAGCATCTTCTCCGTGCCGGACCCCGCGTTCATGTGCGCGTTGTAGAGGTCGAGAGATGCTCCGCCCGGAAGTTCCAGCCGGAGGTAGGTGAATCCCTTCGGCGTCAGGCAGTCGGCGTTGGTACACCGGTCCCAGGCCACCCGGTCGAGCTTCTTCAGCTTGAAGTCGGACAGGGTGTTGAGCCCGTCCGAGAAGGGCACACCGGGCACGGGCACCCAGGAGGGAACCGACGGCGGCGTCCGGTACCGGTGCTCGTCATGCTTGACGAGGTCGGCGTGGTACGCGAAGTCCTCCTGGACGTTGACGATGTCGTAGGCGTTGATCCGCTGGGAGATCACCTTGGTGTTCTTCGCGGGCTTGCTGCCCGAGAGCGGCTCGGGCAGCCCGGCGACGTTGTATGTGAGCACGCTGAAGGTGCCGTTGACGGGTGCGGTCGAATTCTCGCGCCGATCCCAGCACCACCGCCGCCGCGCTTCCGGCGCCTGGCCCGCACCGGCACGGCCCGGCACGGCCCGGCACGGCGAAGACAGCGACCTCGCGCTGCGCCGCGCCCTCGCGGAACGAGGTCGGCGGCCCGCTTCTGACCCCCTGCCCTTCGCATGGAGCGTTCCGCTCCCCTTCGCTGACAGCCCCCCGCTCGGCCGGACCTGCTGCGACCGGTACAGGGCTGGCTGGCGCAGCCCCGCGAACACACATGACGCCGCGCGTTTCGCGCCCCAGAGCCCTTCTGGACGGTCGCGGGCCAAGCGGACGAGGTTGCCCTCAGCCTCCTCCTTGAGCCCTACCAAGAAGGCAAGATCGATCCTGCACGGGCCACTGCCCCGCTGTTGAGCAAGCGTCCCGACAACATCGTGTGGGACCGGGTGGAGTTCGAATCCGCGCTGTTGAAGGCAGCTTCCCGGCCCTCGGAAGACCTGTTCCGCCGCACCGGTGGCAGTCTCCACTCAGCCGTGTTCTCCGGTGTCCGCTCGAGGGAGCTCGGCAAGCCGTACCAGGAAGACGTCGACGTCAGCGAGCGCGTCCAACGCCTCCGAGCGGGCCTTCCACGGGGCTCTGCCGTCGACCTCTTCTACAAGGCGCTGCAGGAGAGCGCTCAACACAACATCGACCGCGCCATTGCCGACGACCTCAAGGACCGCTGAACATCCGACGCCGACATGCGCGTCATGTGCCCGGACCATATTGGGGGCACGCTTTGAGAAGCATTGGGGCCACGAGGCACGCCAGAGGCGGCCTCATCACGCAGCAGGCCCAACAGCCGCGGGCGGGGCACTCCTAGCCGGATCCGAAGGGGCAAGTGGTCCGATGCGACAAGCGGCCGGCGAGCCTGTCGAGCGGGAGATGCATCGTGCCCGGATGGGTGCTCGCCCTCAGCCGCCAGGACGAGGAAGACGCACAGCCCGATGAAGATGTCACGCAGTGTGACTGCCTGGGAAGGGTCACGCCGCCCGAGCGTCTCGTCGTTGGTGCGTAGCACCTCGCGATGCACACGGGCAGCAACTGGACCGAATCACGTCGACCACAATGGGGCCGATCCCGCTGATCAGCGCCGGACACCCGGCAACCACGGGCCCGTTTCAGCCGAATCACGCGGCGACGTGGAACCCCGCCCGCCCCATGTGATGGGCCTTCAGAACGAGCGTCACACGAGCGTCAAGAACCTGAGGGGTTGCAGCCACGGCTTGCGCCGCCTTCGCCGACCCCCAACGAGTCCGCAGGTCAGGCGCGCGCAGCCGACCAGTCTCGCGCTTCACCTGTTGGACGGACGGAAACAGGTGAACCGGATGACTACCACCGAAAAACCGCAGGTCAGGCGTCCTCGCGGATCGGCTCCAGGATCGCCACGCACTCCACGTGGTGCGTCATCGGGAACAGGTCGAACGCCCGCAGCGTCCGCGGCTTGTAGCCCGCCTCGCGGAAGTAGGCCAGGTCCCTCGCCAGGGCCGCCGGGTCGCAGGCGACGTAGGCGATGCGGCGGGCGCCCAGGGTCGCCAGGTGGTGGACCGTCTGCTTGCCGGCGCCCGCGCGGGGTGGGTCCAGGACGATCAGGTCGACCTCGGTGATGCGGGTCCGGGGCAGGACCGATTCGACCTTGCCCTGTTCGATGCGGACGCGGTCGAAGTGCTGGAGGTTGTGGCGGGCGTCCTCGACCGCGCGCTTGCCGGATTCGATACCGAGGACCGCGCCCGCGTCGCCGACCCGGTCCGCGATGGCGCCCGCGAAGAGGCCCACGCCGCAGTAGAGGTCGAGGGCCGTGTCGCCCTTGCGGGGCAGCAGGCCCTGCATCACCGCGCGAACCAGGGTCTGGGCGGCCTGGGGGTGGACCTGCCAGAAGCCGCCCATGCCCACGCGGTAGGTGCGGTCGTCGGCGCGTTCGCGCACGAAGGGGCGGCCGTGCACGCGGTGCACGCCCCCGTCCTTCTCCTCCACGCGCAGCACCGAGACCGGCTTGTCGAGTTCGACGATCGGGAGCCGCGCGCCGGGGCGCGGGGTGAGGATGACCTGACGGTCGCCGGAGCCGGAGGCCGCGATGGCTTCGATCGAGGCCATGCCCGGCCAGCTGCGCTTCTCGATGCCGAGCTCGGAGACGCCGGGCGCGGCGATCATGCAGTGGTCGATCGGCTCGACCTCGTGGGAGCGGTGGCGGCGCAGGCCCGCGTGGCCCTCGGCGTCGACGGCGTACTGGACCCGCGTGCGCCACGCCGGCACCTCACCGGCGGGCAGCTTGTCGCCCTCGGCCGGCATGACCGTGCCGTCCCAGCCGGCCTCCTCGGGGGTAAGTCCCGCCAGGCGCTGGAGCTGTTCGGCGATGACCTCGCCCTTCAGCCGGCGCTGGGCGCCGGGCTTGGCGTGCTGCCAGTCGCAGCCACCGCACTTGCCCGGGCCGGCGAACGGGCAGGGCGCCGCCACCCGGTCCTTGGACGCCTCCAGTACGGTCACCGCGTCGGCGCGCAGGAAACGGGAGGTCTCCTCACCCTCGGTGATCCGGGCCACGACCTTCTCGCCGGGCAGCGCGTGCCGTACGAACAGCACGCGCCCCTCCTCGGTACGGGCGATGCAGTGGCCGCCGTGGGCCACGGGGCCGACCTCGACCTCGTACTCCTCCCCGATCAGCGAAGACTCAGACGCGTTCTGCATGACGGGGTGGCTCCAGAGATCGAGAGGTGAGGTGAGCGAGGTGAGGTGAAACAGCAGCCCACCAGTCTACGTGCTCCCCAGAGCCCCCGAGGCTTCCAGAGCCCCGGAGGCCTCGGCTCCGCGGCCTCAGCTCTTCCCGGTCGGCTCCTTGGAGCGCTCGTTCACCGGGCCACGGCGGACCGAGCCGGGCGCGTTCCACTCCTGGCGCTTCTTCGCCCGCTTCTTCGCGAGCTCGGAGGACTGGAGCTGGTACGGCACCGAGGTGACCATGACGCCCGGGGTGAACAGCAGGCGTCCCTTGAGGCGCAGGGCGCTCTGGTTGTGGAGCAGGTGCTCGTACCAGTGGCCGACCACGTACTCCGGGATGATCACGCTGACCGCGTCGCGCGGACTCTCCCGGCGCAGGTTCTTCACGTAGTCGATGATCGGCCGGGTGATCTCGCGGTAGGGCGAGTCGAGGATCTTCAGCGGGACGTTGATGCCGCGCCGCTCCCACTCCGCCTTGAGCGCCTTGGTCTCGGCCGGGTCGACATTGACGCTGAGCGCCTCCAGCTTGTCGGAGCGCATCAGCTTGGCGTACGCGACGGCGCGCAGCGTCGGCCGGTGGACCTTGGAGACCAGGACGATGGAGTGGACCCGGGACGGGCGGACGGAGTCGTCGGTGGGCTCGTCGGGGGCGGCGATCTCTCCGGCGACCCGGTCGTAGTGGCGGCGGATCGCGCTCATCGTCACGTAGAAGATGACCATGCCCAGCAGCGCGACCCAGGCGCCGTGGGTGAACTTGGTGACCAGGACCACGACCAGGACGAGACCGGTGAAGAAGGCGCCGAAGGTGTTGATCGCCCGGGAGCGGATCATGTGACGGCGCCGGGCCGGGTCGGACTCGGTCTTCAGGTGGCGGTTCCAGTGCCGGACCATACCGGTCTGACTCAGCGTGAAGGAGACGAAGACACCGACGATGTACAGCTGGATCAGCTTGGTGGAGTCGGCTCCGTACAGCCAGACCAGGAGGATCGCGGCGCCGGCGAGGAGCACGATGCCGTTGGAGAAGGCGAGCCGGTCGCCACGGGTGTGCAGCTGGCGGGGCAGGTAGCGGTCCTGGGCGAGGATCGAGCCGAGCAGCGGGAAGCCGTTGTACGCGGTGTTGGCCGCGAGGAAGAGGACGAGCGCGGTGGCCGCGGCGAGGACGACGAAGAAGAACGTCCCGTCGCCGAAGACGGCGGCCGCGACCTGGGAGATCACCGGGTGCTGGACGTAGTCGCCGCCGACCGGGACGCCGTTCACGAACAGGTCCTGGGCCGGCCTCTCGGCCATCTTCACGTCGGTGGCCATGGCCAGGCCGATGATGCCGCAGAACATCGTGACGGCCAGGGCGCCCATGAGGAGCAGGGTCGTCGCCGCGTTCCTGGACTTGGGCTTGCGGAAGGCGGGGACGCCGTTGCTGATGGCCTCGACGCCGGTGAGCGCCGCACAGCCGGAGGAGAAGGCACGCAGCAGGAGGAAGAGCAGGGCGAAGCCGGCCAGACCCTCGTGCTCGGGCTTGATCTCGAAGTCGGCGGTGGGAGCCCTCATGGTCTCGTCGAGGACGATGCCCTTGTACGCGCCCCAGGCGATCATGATGAAGACGCCGGCGACGAAGACGTACGTCGGGATGGCGAAGAGCTTGCCCGACTCCTTGACGCCCCGCAGGTTCATCAGCGTCAGCAGCACGATGATGCCGATCGCGCACATGACCTTGTGCTCGACGACGAAGGGGATGGCCGAGCCGAGGTTCTCCACTCCGGAGGAGATGGAGACGGCGACGGTCAGGACGTAGTCGACGAGCAGGGCGCTGGCGACGGTGAGTCCGGCCTTCGGGCCGAGGTTGGTGTTGGCGACCTCGTAGTCGCCGCCGCCGCTGGGGTACGCGTGTACGTTCTGCCGGTACGACGCCACGACGGTGAACATCAGGACCACGACGGCGGCCGCGATCCACGGGCTGAAGTGGTACGCCGATACGCCCGCGATGGAGAGAACCAGCAGCACCTCGCCGGGCGCGTACGCCACCGAGGAGAGCGGGTCCGAGGCGAAGACGGGGAGTGCGATGCGCTTGGGAAGGAGGGTTTCTCCCAGTCGGTCGCTGCGCAGAGCCCGTCCGATGAGGATCCGTTTGGGCACGTCGGTCAGTTTGGACACGCAGAGGATCGTAAGCCGTTCATATGTCCGGCGCTGACGCACCACCCCCATCCCTCACCGAATCTCCCGTCCATGGACCCCTGGCCGTCGTCCGCCCGTGGCAGGCGGGCCGCCGGGTCCGGGCAGGCCGCCGATGCTCGCCGCCCGCCCCTACCGATCGTTCGTGGTGTGAAGCTTCCTTCACCGAGCTGTAGGCTGAGGGCGGCGCCGCCACCCGCCGCTGTCCCCCGCTCCCCGGAGAGCCCATGCCCCCGCCCGAGCCCCCACTTGGACCGCCGCCCGGACCGAAGGCACGGACGGACGCCCCCGCCGAGGCGGTCACCCCGCTCATGCGCGGCATCGGGGTCCTGCGCCGCCTCACCGACGCCGGCGGCACCCTCAGCCTCGGCGACCTCGAACGGAGCACCGGCCTCGCCCGCTCCACGGTCGACCGGGTGACCGGCACCCTCTCCCGTATGGGCTACCTCCGGCTCGACGGCCGCGACGCCACCCTCGCCCCCCGGCTCATGGAGCTCGGCAACGCCTACCTGGCGTCGATCCGGCTCCCGGGGCTCCTCGGCGGGCTCGCCGACGCCCTCGCCGAGGAGCTGGACGAGTCCGTCTCCCTCGCGGTGGCCGACGGGGACGGCATCCGCTTCGTCCAGCAGGCGACCCGCCCCCGGGCCATGTCGCTGCACTTCCGCATCGGCGACCTGCTGCCCGCCGAGCGGACCGCGCCCGGCGCGCTGTTCGCCGCCGACTGGCCCCCGGAGCAGTGGGAGCGCTGGGAGCGGCGCATCGCCGCCGACCCGGACGGCAGCGGTTTTCCGGCCGTACCGCCGCGCGCCGGCCCCCGCCGGGGTACGGACTTCCGCCGCTGCGCCGCCTACGCGGCCCGGCACGGCTGGGCCGTCGACGACCAGCTCATCGAGCCCGGCCTGATCGCCCTCGCCGTCCCGGTGCGCGACGCGGCCGGGCGTACCGTCTGCGCGGTGAATGTGGTCAGCCACACCAGCCGGCACAGCGCCACCTCCCTGCGCACAGCCACTCTGCCCAGGCTGCACCAGGCCGCCCGGGCCATGGAGAGCCGGCTGCGTCAGGCGGGCCCGCCGGCCGACCGCGACCGGCCCACCGCTCTCGCCGCCTGGACGGCCGCCTCCAAGCAGGAGCTGGGCCGGGAGTTCATCGAGTCGCTGGCGCGCGGACTGACCGTGCTGACCGCCTTCGGCGAAGGCCGCGACGAGCTCACCCTCAGCGCTGTCGCCGAGGCCACCGGCCTGGCAAGGGCGACCGCCCGGCGCGCCCTGATCACCCTTGAGCACCTCGGGCTGATCAGCTCGTACGAGCGCGGCTTCCGCCTCACCCCGCGCGTCCTGTCGCTCGGTTTCGCCCCGCTGTCCCGCACCACGCTGGAGCAGATCGCCGCGCCCCATCTGGCGGCGCTCACCCGCCGGGTACGCGACTCCTCCTCCCTCGCGGTGCTCGTCGGCGACGACATCCAGTACACGGCCCGGGTCGCCACCGGCCGGATCATGAGCGCCGACATCGCGGTGGGCACCCGCTTCCCGGCGTACGCCACCTCCATGGGGCGGGTGATCCTCGCCGATCTCCCGGCCGCCGAACGGGCCGGGTACCTCGCGCGAACCGAGCGGACGCCACTGACCCCGCACACCGTCACCGCGGCCGCGGAGCTCTCGGCCGTACTGGAGCGGGTGCGGCGGGAGGGGTACGCGCTCGTGGACGAGGAGCTGGAGGAGGGTCTGCGGTCGATCGCCGTGCCGGTACGGGACCTCGGCGGGAAGGTCGTGGCAGCGCTGAACGTGGCGATGCACAGCACCCGCCGCGGGATCGAGGAGTGCGTCGTGGAGGTCCTGCCCGAGCTGCGGGCCACGGCCGCCCGGATCGAGGCCGATCTGCACATCGCCGGCCGGTTCAGCCGCGTCGGCCGGTGACGGCCACACGCCTTGGCCGGGACTGCTCACCCGCCCGGGTCGGTGAGCGAGCCGTGAACACTCCGTGACACGCAAGTGAGGAACCGGCCAGGCCGCTCCGGCCATCCCTACGGATGAGGGCAACGGCCCCTTCGCGGCTTAAGCTCGTGTCCGGGCAACACCCCACACTGTTGCCCTGAGGATTGCCCATGCGGCCGGGCGCAGGCTGAGAGAGAAGAGTGAGCAGGGTGTTTTCGCAGGTCAGCGGGGCGACCAGGAGCGCGGGGTAGGTTCAGGTGCATATCGTCATCATGGGCTGCGGCCGAGTGGGAGCCGCTCTGGCGCAGACCCTGGAGCAGCAAGGGCACACCGTCGCCGTCATCGACCAGGACCCGACGGCTTTCCGCCGTCTGGGCTCCGGCTTCGGCGGACGCCGCGTGACGGGTGTCGGTTTCGACCAGGACACCCTGCGTGAGGCGGGCATCGAGGACGCCGGTGCATTCGCCGCCGTGAGCAGCGGCGACAACTCCAACATCATCGCGGCCCGGGTGGCGCGCGAGATGTTCGGCATCGAGAACGTCGCCGCCCGGATCTACGACCCGCGGCGCGCCGAGGTCTACCAGCGGCTGGGCATCCCCACGGTCGCGACGGTCCGCTGGACCGCCGACCAGATGCTGCGCCGGCTGCTGCCGTCCGGCGCGGAGCCGCTGTGGCGCGACCCGAGCGGCGGTGTGCAGCTCGCCGAGGTGCACACCTCCCCCGCCTGGATCGGCCACAAGGTCAGCAAGCTGCAGGACGAGACCGGGGTACGGGTCGCCTTCCTCACCCGGCTGGGTGAGGCGATGCTCCCGACGTCGCAGACGGTGCTGCAGGAGGGCGATCTCGTGCACGTGATGATGCGTACGGACGAGATCGAGAAGGTCGAGGCGGCCTTCGCCGAGGGCCCCGAGGAGGGCGGTCACTGATGCGGGTCGCGATTGCGGGCGCGGGTGCGGTGGGCCGTTCCATCGCGGGCGAGCTCCTGGAGAACGGGCACGAGGTGCTCCTGATCGACAAGGCGCCGACCGCCATCTCGGTGGAGCGGGTGCCGCAGGCGGAGTGGCTGCTCGCCGACGCCTGTGAGATCACCTCGCTGGACGAGGCCGCGCTGCAGCGCTGCAACGTGGTCATCGCGGCGACGGGTGACGACAAGGTCAATCTGGTCGTCTCGCTGCTCGCCAAGACGGAGTACGGGGTGCCGCGGGTGGTCGCCCGCGTCAACAACCCCAAGAACGAGTGGCTGTTCAACGAGGCCTGGGGCGTCGATGTCGCCGTCTCCACGCCGCGTCTGATGTCGGCGCTGGTCGAGGAGGCGGTGAGCGTCGGCGACCTGGTCCGGCTGCTGCGCTTCAGCCACGGCGACGCGAACCTGGTCGAGCTGACGCTGCCGCCGGAGTCGGCGATCGCGGGCACCCAGGTCGGCGCGGTGGAGTGGCCGCAGGACACCACGCTGGTGACGATCATCCGCGGTTCGCGGGTGCTGACGCCGGGCGCCGAGGAGACCCTGGAGGCGGGCGACGAGCTGCTGTTCGTGGCGGCGCAGGCGCGCGAGGAACAGCTGGAGGACCTGCTGTCGGTGCGCCGCGAGGACGCGACGAGCTGACCTCCACCCGGTACGGCGCGGGGCCCGGAACCTGAACGGTTCCGGGCCCCGATGCGTCCGCTACGGCGTACGGCGTGCGGCGGCGGGACCGCCGGTCCGGCCGGCCGCCGGTTCGCCGCCGAGCTCGCTGGGCCTGCCCGCGCTCGCCGCCGAGCTCATTGGGCCGCGTGCCCGCGCTCGCCGTCCGCCCCAAGGCCAGGGGCGGGCTACGCCTCGCGCTGCCGCGCCGCGGCCTTGCGCTCCTTCTCGGCCCGCTCCTCCGCCTCCATCTCGGCGAAGACGTCGATCGGCGGCGGCGCCTTCGCCAGGAAGAGCCAGGTCAGATAGACCGCCAGCAGGAACGGCGGGATCTTCAGGGCGACCAGGACCCAGCCGAGCTGGGTGGTGTCGGCCCACCAGTAGAGCGGGAAGAGGATCGCGCACTTGCCGAGCAGGATGAGACCCCACGCCCAGCTGGCCTTGGCGTAGGCCTTCTTGCGACCGGGGTTACGGGTGCGCCAGGAGAGGTTCTCCTTGAAGACCGGGCCGAGGATCAGGCCGATCAGCGGGACACCGGCGAGGGTGGTGGCGATGTAGGCGACACCGAGCCCGAGGGTGTAGAGCATGCCCGGCAGGTAGAAGTCCTTGGCGTTGCCGGTCATCATCGCGAAGACCACACCGAAGGCGACGCCGAAGACGCCGCTGAAGGCGTGCTTGACGGTGTCGCGGCGGACCAGCCGGACGGCGACGAGGACCAGGGACACCGTCAGGGCTGCGATGGCCGAGATGTGCAGGTCTTTGTTGATCGTGTAGATCGTCACGAAGAGCAGGCCGGGGAGGACCGTCTCCACCATGCCGCGCAGTCCGCCGAAGGCCTCGAAGAGGGCGGCCTCGGTGACCGCCTTCGTGTCGTGGTCCGGCTGCTGGGTGTCGTGCTCGGTGGTCGGCTTGTCGAGTGACGTCACCGGCTACTCCTGTCCGAGGGGTCGGAGCTCGTATTTGGGGTTGAAGAGGACCCGGCGGCCGTGGCTCAGGGAGATACGGCCGGAGGCGATGAGCTTACGGCCCGGTTCTATGCCCGCGATGGACCGCCTGCCCAGCCACACCACGTCGAGCGGGGCCGTGCCGTCGAACAGTTCCGCCTCCAGCGCCGGCACACCGGCGCGCGGACGCAGGGTGACCGTGCGCAAGGTACCAGTCACCTTCACTATCTGGCGGTCGTTGCAGTCGGAGATCGGGGTGCACCCCGACGCCTGCGCGTCTTCCTGGAGCTCTTCGGACTCCAGGTCCTCCTGGGAGGACGACAGGCGGTCGAGCATCCGGCGGAAACGCCCGGCCGGCTTCTCTGTACGCGGTGCAGCACTCATACAGAAAGCGTACCGGGCCCCTATGTGAGGGGATCCGGGCCGTGTGACGGGACTCAAGAGGCTCAGTGTTCGAAGCGGTAGCCCATCCCGGGTTCGGTGACGAAGTGCTTCGGGTGCGAGGGGTCGGCCTCCAGCTTGCGCCGCAGCTGGGCCATGTAGACGCGCAGATAGTTGGTCTCGGTGCCGTAGGAAGGGCCCCAGACCTCCTGGAGGAGCTGCTTCTGGCTGACCAGGCGGCCGCTGTTGCGTACGAGCACTTCGAGCAGGTGCCACTCGGTGGGGGTGAGGCGGACGTCACGGCCGTCGCGGTGGACCTTCTTGGCAGCCAGGTCGACGGTGAATCCGTCCGTCTCGACCACGACCACCCCGTCCTCGCCGCCGCCCACCGGCTCGGCGCGGCGGACGGCAGCCCGCAGCCGGGCCAAAAGCTCGTCCATGCCGAAGGGCTTGGTGACGTAGTCGTCGGCCCCGGCGTCGAGGGCCTCGACCTTCTCGTCGGAGGTGTGGCGGGCGGACAGGACCAGAATCGGGACGCGGGTCCAGCCGCGCAGACCCTTGATCACCTCTACGCCGTCCATGTCGGGCAGCCCGAGGTCGAGGACGACGACGTCGGGGTGGCGTTCGGCGGCGAGCTTGAGGGCGGTGGCGCCGTCGGGCGCGGCGTCCACCTCGTACTTGCGTGCCTTCAGGTTGATCACGAGAGCGCGGACGATCTGCGGCTCGTCGTCGACCACGAGAACCCGGGTCATGGCTGCGGACCTGCTTTCTGTCGGGGTCATCGGGGTCATGAGCCGGCTGGTGGTCATGACGTGACCTGGGCGGGGAGAGCGGCGGAGGCCGCCGGGGCGTGGCCGGGGGCCACGCGGAGGGTGAGGACCATGGTGAGACCGCCGCCGGGGGTGTCCTCGGCGGTGATGGTGCCGCCCATCGCCTCGACGAAGCCGCGGGCGACGGCGAGTCCGAGACCGACTCCGGCGCCGCGGGGGGCGTCCCCGTAGCGCTGGAAGGGCTCGAAGATACCTTCCTTGCTCTCGTCGGGGACGCCGGGGCCGCGGTCGACGACCCTCAGCTCGACGCGGTCGCCCAGTGTGCTGGCCGCGACCACGACCGGGACCGGGTCGGGGCTGTACTTGACGGCGTTCTCGACGATGTTGGCGACGGCCCGCTCCAGCAGGCCCTTGTCCACCTCGACCATCGGCAGCGTCTCGGGGATATCGAGTTCGGCGCTGCCGTCGGGGACTCCGCCGAGCGCCAGGGGGACGACCTCGTCGAGGTCGACGGCGCGGATGAGCGGGGTGACCGTGCCCGTCCGGAGCCGGGACATGTCGAGGAGGTTGCCGACGAGCAGGTCGAGGCGGTCGGCGCCGCTCTCGATGCCCTCCAGCAGTTCGGCCCGGTCGTCGTCGGACCACTCCACGTCGTCGGAGCGCAGCGAGGAGACGGCGGCCTTGATGCCCGCGAGCGGTGTACGGAGGTCATGGCTGACGGCGGCCAGCAGGGACGTACGGATCTGGTTGCCCTCGGCCAGCTTGCGGGCCTCCTCGGCCTCGCCGACCAGCCGCCGGCGGTCGAGGACGACGGCGGCCTGAGCCGCGAAGGCGCCCAGTACGCGCCGGTCCTCCGCAGGCAGCACCCGGCCGCAGAGCGCGAGGGCGAGCCGGTCCCCGACCGGCATGTCCACGTCGGCGTCCTCGGGTCGGGCGGCCTGCCCGGGTCCGACACCGGCCACGCACATCCAGGGGTCGACGTCGCTCGCCCGCTCCAGCAGGGCGACGGATTCCATGGAGAACGTCTCGCGGACCCGTTCGAGGAGGGCGTCCAGGCTCGTCTCGCCGCGCAGCACGCTGCCCGCGAGGAAGGAGAGGATCTCCGACTCGGCACGGAGGCGGGCGGCCTGGTGGGTGCGGCGGGCGGCCAGGTCGACGACCGAGGCGACGGACATCGCGACGCCGAAGAAGACGGAGATCGCGACGATGTTCCGGGGGTCGGAGACCGTGAATTGGTGCAGCGGCGGGGCGAAGTAGTAGTTGAGCAGTAGTGAGCCGAAGGCGGCGGAGGCCAGGGACGGCAGGAGTCCGCCGAGCAGTGCGGAGGCCACGGTGAACGACAGGAACAGCAGCATGTCGTTGGCGAGGCCGAGGTCGGCGTCGACATGGGTGAGCAGCAGCGTGAGCAGCGCGGGGCCGACGACGCCGACGAGCCAGCCCCAGATGATCCGGGGGCGGCCGAGCCGGGCGCCCCGGGCGACCGGCAGTCCGCGGCCCTTGGCGGCCTCGTCGTGGGTGACGATGTGGACGTCGAGGTCGGGCCCCGACTCGCGGGCGACGGTCTGGCCCACGCCGGGGCCGAGGACGTACTGCCAGCTCTTGCGGCGCGAGGAGCCGAGGACGATCTGGGTGGCGTTGACGCCGCGCGCGAATTCGAGCAGCGCGGAGGGTATGTCGTCGCCGATGACGTGGTGGAAGGAGCCGCCGAGGTCCTCGACCAGGGTGCGTTGGACGGCGAGTTCCTTCGGGGAGGCGGCGGTCAGGCCGTCGCTGCGGGCGACGTAGACGGCGAGGACCTCCCCGCCGGCGCCCTTCTCGGCGAGCCGGGCCGCGCGCCGTATCAGGGTGCCGCCCTCGGGGCCGCCGGTCAGCCCGACGACGATCCGTTCGCGGGCCTGCCAGGTGGAGCGGATGTTGTGCTCGCCGCGGTACTGCTGGAGGTATTCGTCGACCCGGTCGGCCGTCCACAGCAGGGCCAGCTCCCGCAGGGCGGTGAGGTTGCCCGGCCGGAAGTAGTTGGAGAGGGACGCGTCGATCCGGTCCGGGGTGTAGATGTTGCCGTGGGCCATGCGCCGGCGCAGCGCCTGGGGCGACATGTCGACCAGTTCGATCTGGTCGGCGCGGCGGACGATCTCGTCCGGGACGGTCTCGCGCTGCCGGACGCCGGTGATGGACTCGACGACGTCGCCGAGTGACTCCAGGTGCTGGATGTTGACGGTCGATATGACGTCGATGCCGGCGGCGAGCAGCTCCTCGACGTCCTGCCAGCGCTTGGCGTTACGGGAGCCGGGGACGTTGGTGTGGGCGAGCTCGTCGACGAGGGCGACGGCGGGGTCGCGGTCGATGACGGCGTCGACGTCCATCTCGGTGAAGGCGGTGTCGCGGTACCCGATCACGCGGCGCGGGACCGTCTCCAGGCCGTGCAGCATCACTTTCGTACGCGGCCGACCGTGGTGCTCGACGAAGGCGACGACGCAGTCGGTGCCCCGCTCGACGCGGCGGTGTGCCTCGGAGAGCATCGCGTACGTCTTGCCGACGCCCGGTGCCGCGCCGAGGTAGATCCGTAGCTTGCCGCGTCCCATGGGCATGACCTTACGTCCAGCGAAAAGGACATTCCGCACGTGGGTTCGGGGCCCGGGGCCGTCTTGACGGGATTCTGATGGGCCCCTGGCCCTCGGGGCTAGTGCTCGATGATCTCGCCGTCGCTCAGTTCCAGGACACGGTCGGCGAGGCCGAGGAGCTGGGCGTCATGGGTGGCGACCAGGGCGGTGACACCTTCGCCGCGCACCACCGCGCGCAGCAGTTCCATCACGGCGAGACCGGTCTCGGCGTCCAGCTGGCCGGTCGGTTCGTCGGCGATCAGCAGGGCGGGCCGGTTGGCCAGGGCACGCGCGATCGCGACCCGCTGCTGCTGGCCGCCGGAGAGCTCGCCGGGCCGCTGCTCGGCGTGGTCGGCGAGGCCGACCATGGCGAGGAGCAGCGCGACGCGCTCCTCACGCTCACGTGGATCGGCCTTGCGCAGCCGCATCGGTACGCCGACGTTCTCGGCGGCGGTCAGGATCGGGATCAGCCCGAACGACTGGAAGATGAAGCCGACGCGGTCGCGGCGCAGCGCGAGCAGCCCGTTCTCGCCGAGGCCCGCGAGGTCGGTGCCGTCGACGGTGATGGTGCCCTGGTCGGGCGAGTCGAGTCCGCCGACGAGATTGAGCAGGGTGGTCTTGCCGGAGCCTGAGCGGCCCTTGAGGGCGACGAGTTCACCGCGGCCGATCTCGAAGGAGACCCCGCGCAGGGCATGGACGGCGGCGGGGCCCGTACCGTACGAGCGGCGCACGTCGGCGACCTTGACCATGGGCCCTTCGGGGGTCGGCTCGGCGAGGGCCGCCGCGGACCGCGTGCTGCTGCTCCGGCTCATTCGGGTCCCCCGTCATCCGTCGTCGCCCCGGCCCCGATGTGTCGCCGATCTTGTGCCGCGCCAGTATCCGTCACGTACGCCGGTCGGGACAGCCCGTGTGTGCCGTACGTACGCCGACGGGCCGCACCCCGTGGGGGGTGCGGCCCGTCGTACGGACAGCGGCGAATGAGCCGAGGGCACGCTGAAGCGCCCCGGATCAGAGCCGCGCCTCACATCACGGCGGCGGCCCTGGTCAGCGGACCTCGGTGATCTCCGGACCGCGCTGGAGCTGGCCCATGCCGCCGGAGAAGCGGGAGCCTTCCTGCTCATCCTGCTGGACGCCCTCGGGGACCATCTGCGCGTCGTTCGGCAGCTTCAGGACGATCGGGTCGCGCGGGGCCATCGGGCCCTCGCCACGGACCACGACGGTGTCCCGGACGATCTGCTCAAGCAGACCGGCGGCCTCCGGCTGGACCGCGCCCTGGCCGGAGATGACGCCGCGCAGGAACCAGCGCGGTCCGTCGACGCCGACGAAGCGGACCAGCTGTACGCCTCCGGTGCCGTCGGGCAGCTGCACCGGGACCTGGGCGCGCAGCTCCCAGCCCAGGGGGCCCTCGACCTCGTCGATGATGCCGCCCTGCTGGGTGATGCCGGTGGCGATCTCCTCGCGGACCTCGCCCCAGATACCTTCCTTCTTGGGCGCCGCGAACGCCTGGAGCTGTACGGCGCTGTCGCGCAGCACGACCGTCGCGGCGACGATCGCGTCGCCGGCGACCTCGACCCGCAGCTCCATGCCCTCGACGCCGGGCACGAACATGCCGCCCAGGTCCACGCGGCCTTCTTCGGGCCTGGTGACCTCGGAGATGTCCCAGGGCCCGTCGGGCCGGGGCGCCGGCGGGAGGTTCATCCGGCGCGGCTGGTCCGCCGCGTCGGTGCCGGTCTCGTCGACGACCTGCTCGGCCTCGCCCGCTGCGTCCTCAGCGGCACCGCTCTTCTTGCGACGTCCGAACACGTCACTGTCCTTCCCGGTCGGATACGACCGAAGCGTATCGATTCCCACCCGTAGAGCCGTCCACGGCGGCATGACCGCCGGTGGACCCGAAGCCCCCCTCGGCCCGCGCCGAGCCGGGAAGCTCCGCCACCTCGTGGAAGCGCACCTTCTCGACCTGCTGGACAACCAGTTGAGCAATCCGGTCGAACCGTTCGAACCGCACACTCTCGCGCGGGTCCAGATTGACCACGATCACCTTGATCTCTCCACGGTACCCGGCATCCACCGTCCCCGGGGCATTCACGAGGGCGACGCCGCAGCGGGCGGCCAGACCGGAGCGCGGGTGCACGAAGGCCGCGTAGCCGTCGGGCAGCGCGATCGACACCCCGGTGGGCAGCACGGCGCGCTCCCCGGGGGCCAGCTCGGCGGCCTCGGTGGTCACCAGATCGGCGCCCGCGTCGCCGGGGTGGCCGTACGCGGGCAGCGGCACCTCCGGGTCCACGCGGCGGATCAGTACATCGACAGGGGTACGCATCAGGGGTTCACCTCGAAGGCGCGGGCGCGCCGGACCTGGTCGGGGTCGGCCATGGCCGCCTGGATCTCCTCCGGGCGTCCGTTGTCGATGAAGTGATCGACCTTGACCTCGATGAAGAGGGCGTCCGCGCGGACGGCGACGGGGCCGTCGGGCCCGCCGATCCGCCCGGTCGCCGTGGAGTAGATCTTGCGCCCCGCCACAGCGGTGACCTCGGCCTCCAGGTGCAGCACCGTTCCCACGGGCACCGGGCGGGCGAAGTCGGTCTCCAGCCGGCCGGTCACGGCGATGACCCGCAGCAGCCAGTTGAGCGAGCCGAGCGTCTCGTCGAGCGCCGTGGCCAGCACGCCGCCGTGGGCGAGACCGGGCGCTCCCTGGTGGTCGGGGGTCACCGTGAACTCGGCCGTGACGGTCACGCCCTCGCCCGCCCGCGCCGCCAGGTGCAGTCCGTGCGGCTGGGCCCCGCCACAGCCGAAGCAGTGCGCGTAGTGCGCGCCGAGGAGCTCGCCGGGGGCGGGCGCGTCGGGGTGCCGTACCGGCGGTATGGCGTTGGCGGGAGGCGTCAGAGCAGTACTCACAGGCGCAGACCTTACCCGCGGGACAGTCCGCCGGTCGCGCCGTGCCAAGCTTGGATCCATGCAGTCTTACGAAGAGCGGCTGACCGTTCCCGGTTCCTGGTGGCTGATCGCGTTCGCGGTGGGGATCTCGGGCGGCCTGATCCTGCTGCCGCTCGGCACGGTGCCCATGCTCGGCGGGCTGATCGCGGCGGCGGCGCTGGCGGCGGCAGCGGTCAGTTCGTACGGCTCCGCCCGTATCCGGGTCGTGGCGGGCTCGCTGGTCGCGGGCGAGGCCCGGATCCCGGTCTCGGCGCTCGGTACGGCGCATGAGCTGGACCCGGAAGAGGCGCGGGCCTGGCGGACGCACAAGGCGGATCCGCGGGCCTTCATGCTGATGCGCAGCTATGTGCCGACGGCGGTACGGGTCGAGATCACGGATCCGGCAGATCCGACGCCGTACGTCTATGTGTCGACGCGGGACCCGAAGGCGCTGGTGGCGGCGCTGGAGGCCGTGAAGGCCTAGCGGCCCCGGCCCTTCTCGAAGGCCTAGAAGCCGAGCTGCTTGGGGTCCTCGGGCTGCTCCAGCGGGGGCAGCTCGGGCAGCGCCTCCCAGGGGATCTGGCGCCTGCGCAGGTCCTTGCGGATGCGCTCGGCCAGCGCCTTGGTGTCGCGCCGGTTCATCACGGCGCCGACGGCCGCTCCGACCATGAACGGCGTCAGGTTGGGCAGGTTGCGGATCATGCGCTTCATGATCTGCTGGCGCAGCTGGCGCTTGAACTGTCCGCCGAGGGCGGCGTTGACCGTGGTGGGTTTGGTGAGGTCGATGCCGCGCTCCTCCGTCCAGGAGGTCAGGTAGGCGGTCGACCGCTGGGTGAGCGTGCCGGGGGGCCGCATTCCGTAGACCTCGTGGAGCTCGGCGATCAGCTTCAGCTCGATCGCCGCCACGCCCGTGATCTCCGCGGCGAGCTCGGCCGGCATCGCCGGCGGTACGGGGAGCATGGCGGCCGCGCCGATGCCCGCGCCGACCGTGGAGGTGGCGTTGGCCGCGCCGGCGACCAGCTTGTCGGCGAGCTGCTCGGGGCCGAGGCCGGGGAACTGGGCGCGCAGGGTCGCCAGGTCCCTGACGGGGATCCGCGGGGCGCTCTCGATGATGCGGTCGGCGACGTACGCGACACCTGCCCGGGCGCGCTCGCCGCCCTTGCGCAGGCCGCGCCGGACGGCGGCCAGCTTGGTGAAGCGGCCGGGGTCGTCCGCGGCTTCGAGCGAGGCCGGTAGGCCTCGCTCGTCGTCACGTACGCCGGGGGAGGGCAGGAGGGCGGAGTCCTCGGCGTCGGGGGCCTGGTGGGCGCCCTCCGCCGGGTCCGGACCGCCCTGGTGGGTCTCCGGCGTCCTGGGGAGCCGGAAACGCCGCTTCCTGAACGGGTTGTCGCCTGCCACGGCCTGCCGGACCTAGTCGCAGTCGCGGCAGATCGGCTGACCGTTCTTCTCCCGGGCCAGCTGGCTGCGGTGGTGCACCAGGAAGCAGCTCATGCAGGTGAACTCGTCGGCCTGCTTCGGCAGGACCCGTACGGCCAGTTCCTCGTTGGAAAGGTCCGCGCCGGGCAGCTCCAGGCCCTCTGCGGCCTCGAACTCGTCGACGTCCACCGTGGAGGTGGACTTGTCGTTCCTGCGGGCCTTGAGCTCTTCAAGGCTGTCCGAGTCGACGTCGTCGTCGGTCTTGCGTGGGGTGTCGTAATCCGTTGCCATGTCGCTCTCCCCCTCTGGGTGGTTGCGGTGTCTCCAGCGCACGTAACGCGTGAGAGGCCGGACTTGTGCCCGACCCGAGGCGGAGATTTTGCCTCACATCAAGGTCTGTTACTCAATCGACACCCAACCGGACCCCTCAAGAGTGATCGAGTTTGGGTGGCGAACCGGACCGTACACGGTCCGTTGCCGCACTTCACGGGCGTCACCCCGTGTACTTCCCGTGATCTGGACCCCCGGAAACCCGGACTTTTACCGGTTTTCCGACTGGCTCGTGATCACGGAGAGTAGATGACTGGAAATTCGCTCTTGTGATCGATCACACACGGAAAACCCAGGACCAGGTCCTGAAAATTCCGCGCATCGTGAACTTCTCGGACGGTTCGGGCATGCGTGGTCACACAGGAAGGGTGACACGCATCACGAGTCCGCCGCCCTCGCGAGGCTCCGCGATGATACGGCCCCCGTGGGCCCGCGCGACCGAGCGGGCGATCGACAGGCCGAGTCCGACGCCCTTGTCGCTGCCCGTCCGCTCCTGCCGCAGCCTTCTGAACGGCTCGAAGAGGTTGTCGATCTCGTACGCGGGAACCACTGGTCCCGTGTTCGAGACCACCAGGACCGCCTGGCCGTGCTGGGTCTCGGTGGTGACCTCCGCCCAGCCCCCTTCGGGGATGTTGTACCGCACGGCGTTCTGGATCAGGTTCAGCGCGATCCGCTCCAGGAGGACGCCGTTGCCCTGGACGACGGCGGGTTCCTGCTCGCCGCGGATCTCGACGCCCTTCTGCTCGGCCTCGCCCCTGACCTGGTCCAGCGCGCGCGAGGCGACCTCGGCGAGATCGACGGGCTTGCGCTCGACGATCTGGTTGTCGCTGCGGGCGAGCAGCAGCAGGCCCTCCACCAGCTGCTCGCTGCGCTCGTTGGTGGCCAGCAGGGTCTTGCCGAGCTGCTGGAGCTCCACCGGTGCGCCCGGGTCGGAGAGGTGCACCTCGAGGAGCGTGCGGTTGATCGCCAGCGGGGTGCGCAGTTCGTGCGAGGCGTTGGCGACGAACCGCTGCTGGGCGGTGAAGGCCCGCTCCAGCCGCTCCAGCATCTCGTCGAAGGTGTCCGCGAGCTCCTTGAGCTCGTCGTCCGGGCCGTCCAGCTCGATGCGCCGGGCGAGGTCGGACCCGGCCACCTGCCGGGCGGTGCGGGTGATCCGGCCCAGCGGGGACAGGACCCGGCCGGCCATCCCGTAGCCGAAGGCGAAGGCGATGATCGACAGGCCGAGCAGGGCGAACAGGGAGCGCCGCAGGAGGTCGTCGAGGGCCAGGTCGCGCTGGTGCTGGAGGCAGATCGACACCGCCCGGTTGAGCTCTTCGCCGGTGCTGGAACCGGGCAGCCGGCACCATTCGGTGGTCGGCTGGACCTCGCCCCTGACCACCTTGAAGGGCAGCTCGGCGAAGTTGTTCATCACCTGCGCGGTGAAGAGGTAGATGATCGACAGCAGCAGGATGCCGGCGATCAGGAACATCCCGCCGTACAGCAGCGTGAGCCGTATCCGGATCGTCGGCCGCAGCAGCGGCCGGACCGGGTCCCTGGGGTCCCAGGTGGGTTTCGGAGGCGCCTGGGGGTGCGGCGCCGGAGTCGCGGCCACCGGCGTCAGATCCGGTAGCCGGAGCCCGGGACGGTGACGATCACCGGCGGTTCGCCCAGCTTGCGGCGCAGGGTCATGACCGTGACCCGTACGACGTTGGTGAACGGGTCGGTGTTCTCGTCCCACGCCTTCTCCAGGAGCTGCTCGGCCGAGACGACCGCGCCCTCGCTGCGCATGAGGACCTCCAGGACGGCGAACTCCTTGGGGGCGAGCTGGATCTCCCGGCCGTCGCGGAAGACCTCGCGGCGGTTGGGGTCGAGCTTGATCCCCGCGCGCTCCAGGACGGGCGGCAGCGGCACCGTCGTACGCCGTCCGAGGGCCCGCACGCGCGCGGTGAGCTCGCTGAACGCGAAGGGCTTGGGGAGGTAGTCGTCGGCGCCGAGCTCCAGGCCCTCGACGCGGTCGCTGACGTCGCCGGAGGCGGTCAGCATGAGGATCCGGGTCGGCATGCCCAGCTCGACGATCTTGCGGCACACGTCGTCACCGTGGACGAGCGGCAGGTCCCGGTCGAGGACGACGACGTCGTAGTCGTTCACCCCGACGCGTTCCAGGGCGGCGGCGCCGTCGTACACGACGTCGACGGCCATGGCCTCCCGGCGCAGTCCGGTGGCCACCGCATCGGCGAGCAGCTGCTCGTCCTCGACGACGAGTACGCGCACGTCGCTGTTCCTTCCTACGGGCCCGGTTCCGGGCAGATCCTCGGCACTGACTGTGCGTGTCCATCCTGCCCTTTACGGCCGTAAACCGGCTGTAAGACGGCCGAGCGGGGGGCTTCGGAGGCGCCAGGCCGGGGCGGGCGGCCCCATGAATTCATCTGGAATCCGTCCCACTTGAGGTTTCCCTGAGGAAAGGTCTGGGGAGGACGACTGCACACCCGAGATCACGCCCTGTATGTGGCACGCCACCAACCGCACTGTCCCCCGCAGGTTGCGGTGCGTGATCCACCCCACCCTCGGCACACCCCCGTGCCACCGACCCATGACGAGGGGGCGCACGATGGACGCTTTCACCGCAGGACTGCTGCAGCGCATAAGGACCACCGAGACCGACCTCACGCGGGCCCGCGACGAGGGCGACGACTTCCTGGCGGAGGTGGAGCAGGCGGAGCTGGACGACCTGCACCGGCTCGCCGCCGAGCACGGCGTGGAGGTCGGCGCCGCGAGCGCCTGACAGGACGTGGAAGGGCCCCGGTGCCATGGGATGGCGCCGGGGCCCTTCTCCGTTCCCGCAGCCCTCCCAGGGCCCTTCAGGGCCTGCCGGAGAACCGCCGGGGCGGGATGGTCAGTCGTGCCAGGCGCCGAACTCCTCCAGGAGGGCCTGGAGGGGCTCGAAGACGCCCGGTGAGGCGGCGACCGTCAGCTCGCGCGACGGGGGCTCGCCCGGCCGGCCGCCGGTCAGGGCACCGGCCTCGCGCGCGATGAGGTCGCCCGCGGCGAGGTCCCAGGGGTGCAGCCCGCGTTCGTAGTAGCCGTCGAGGCGGCCCGCGGCGACGTCGGCGAGGTCGACGGCGGCCGAGCCGCTGCGCCGGATGTCGCGCAGCCTCGGGATGAGCCGCTGGGCCACGTCGGCTTGGTGGGCGCGGACCTCGGCGACGTAGTTGAAGCCGGTGGAGACCAGCGCCTGGTCCAGCGGCGGGGCGGGGCGGGCGGCGAGCCGCCGGTCGCCCTGGAAGGCTCCGGCGCCGACGACGGCGTGGTACGTCTCGCGGCGCATCGGGACCTCGACGACACCGACGACGGTCCGGCCCTGGTGCTCGGCGGCGATGGAGACCGCCCAGGTGGGCAGGCCGTAGAGGTAGTTCACGGTGCCGTCGAGGGGGTCGATGACCCAGCGGACCCCGGAGGTGCCGGGGACCGACGCGCCCTCCTCGCCGAGGAAGCCGTCCTCGGGGCGGTGCTCGGTGAGGAAACCGGTGATCAGCGCCTCGGCTGCCAGGTCCATCTCGGTGACGACGTCGATCGGGCTGGACTTGGTCGCGGCCACGGCGAGGTCGTCGGGGCGTCCGTCGCGCAGCAGCGCACCGGCCCGGCGCCCGGCCTCCAGGGCGAGGTCCAGCAGCTCGGCGTGGAGGGGGTCGGTCACGGCGTCCTGGGGGACGTACGGATGGTGGGTGCCGCTGACACGGCCGGCGCGGCTCATGCGTACGGGCTGTCGGCACCGGCGGCGGCCGGGCGCTCCGTGCGCGCCGGGCAGCAGCCGATCGGACAGAGGTCGTGGGAGGGGCCGAGCGAGCCGAGGGCGCAGCGCTCGACGACGGTGCCGCGCTCGGTGGCGGCCCGCTCCAGGACGAGGTCGCGGACGGCTCGCGCGAACCGGGGGTCGGCGCCGACCGTCGCCGAGCGGCGGACCGGCAGCCCGAGCTCGGCGGCCTTGGCGGTGGCCTCGGTGTCCAGGTCGTACAGGACCTCCATGTGGTCCGAGACGAAGCCGATCGGGACCATGACGACCGCGGGGACCCCCGCGGCGTGCAGCGTCTCCAGGTGGTCGCAGATGTCCGGCTCCAGCCAGGGGATGTGCGGGGCGCCACTGCGGGACTGGTAGACGAGCTCCCAGGGGTGCTCGACACCGGTCTCGCGGTGGACGGCGTCGGCGATCAGCCGGGCCACGTCGAGGTGCTGCTTGACGTAGGCGCCGCCCGCGCCGTGGTCCTCGGCGGGGCCGGAGGAGTCGGCGGCGGAGTCCGGGATGGAGTGCGTGGTGAAGGCGAGGTGCGCGCCGGCGCGGACGGACTCGTCCAGTTCGGCGAGCGACTTCAGGACGCCCTCGACCATCGGCTCGATGAAGCCGGGGTGGTTGAAGTAGTGCCGGAGCTTGTCGACCTTGGGCAGCGGCAGGCCTTCCGCCTCCAGCTCGGAGAGCGCGTCGGCGAGGTTCTCGCGGTACTGCCGGCAGCCGGAGTAGGAGGCGTAGGCGCTGGTGGTGAGGACGGCGATGTGGCGGCGGCCGTCCGTGACCATCTCCCGGAGGGTGTCGGTGAGGTACGGCGCCCAGTTCCGGTTGCCCCAGTGGACCGGCAGGTCGAGCCCGGCCTGGGCGAAGTCCTTGCGCAGCGCGTCGAGGAGCGCGCGGTTCTGGTCGTTGATGGGGCTGACGCCGCCGAAGAGGAAGTAGTGCTGCCCCACTTCCTTGAGCCGCTCCTTGGGGATGCCTCGGCCGCGGGTCACGTTCTCCAGGAACGGCACCACGTCGTCGGGTCCTTCCGGACCGCCGAAGGAGAGCAGCAGCAGAGCGTCGTACGGGGCGGGATCGCGCTGATCGGACATGGCTCGATCCTCCCACCCGGCACTGACGGAGGGCGGCCGGGCCCGGCGCCGTCGCTCGTTCCGAGTCGTCGCCGGGGCATCAAGAAAGCCCGTGGCGGCATTCACTTCAACCCCGTAGGCTTTAGCCATTAATTGACACGTGTTGAACTGACGCCGGAGAGCTCCTTGCCCAGTCCCTACCGCGCGATCTTCGCCGCCCCCGGCACGAAGGCGTTCTCCTTCGCCGGCTTCATCGGCCGGATGCCGCTGTCCATGATGGGCATCGGCATCGTCACGATGATCTCGCAGCTCACCGGGCGGTACGGGCTCGCCGGCGCGCTCACCCTCACCCTGGCGCTTTCGGCCGCGGTGCTCGGCCCGCAGATCTCCCGGCTGGTCGACCGCTACGGCCAGCGCCGGGTGCTGCGGCCGGCGACCCTGGTCTCCGTCGCCGCCGTGTCGGGCCTGCTGCTCTGTGCCCAGCAGGGCGCCCCCGACTGGACGCTGTTCGTCTTCTGCGCCTGGGTGGGCTGTGTGCCGAGCGTCGGCGCGATGACCCGGGCCCGCTGGGCGGAGATCTACCGCGGCTCCCCGCGCGAGCTGCACACGGCGTACTCCTGGGAGTCGATCGCCGACGAGGTCTGCTTCATCCTCGGCCCGATCATCTCCATCGGGCTCTCCACCACCTGGTTCCCGGAGGCGGGCCCGCTGCTCGCGGTCGTCTTCCTGGTCGTGGGCGTCTTCACGCTGACCGCCCAGCGCTCCACCGAGCCGACACCGCACCCGCGCGAGGAGCACGGCGGCGGCTTCGTGCTCCGTTCCCCCGGGCTCCAGGTCCTCACCCTGGCCTTCGTCGCCACCGGCGCGATCTTCGGCTCGGTGGACCTGGTGACCGTCGCCTTCGCCGAGGCGGAGGGCGAGAAGGCGGCGGCCAGCCTGGTCCTCGCCGTGTACGCGCTCGGCTCCTGCCTGGCCGGAGCGGTTTTCGGGCTGCTGCACCCCAAGGGCGAGCCGTCGCGCCGGTGGCTCGTGGGTGTCTGCGCGATGGCCGTGAGTATGATCCCCCTCCTACTGGCCGGGAACCTGCTGTTGCTGGCCGTGGCGCTCTTTGTCGCGGGCCTGTCCATCGCACCGACGATGGTGACCACCATGGCCCTCGTCGAGACGCACGTACCGCGCACCAAGCTGACCGAGGGCATGACCTGGACCGGTACCGGGCTCGCGATCGGCGTGGCGCTCGGCTCCGGGGTCGCCGGCTGGGTCGTCGACGCGTACGGGGCCGCGGCGGGGTACGCGGTGCCCGTCGTCTCGGGAGCGCTCGCGGTCCTGGTGGGGATCCCGGGGTACCGCCGGCTGCGCAGGCCGGCGCCGACTCGGGAGGGGCAGCGTGAGCACGAGCACGAGGGCGGGGAGCAGCAGCACGTGGCGTAACTGGTCCGGAACGGTCACGGCCAGGCCGGTGCGCGAGGCCGCGCCGGCCTCCGCCGACGAGCTGGCCGAGACCGTGCGCAGGGCCGCCGAGGACGGACTGCGGGTCAAGACGGTCGGTACGGGGCACTCCTTCACCGCGATCGCGGCCACCGACGGCCTGCTGATACGCCCCGAACTGCTCACCGGCATACGGCGCATCGACCGGGACGAGATGACCGTGACCGTGGAGTCCGGCACTCCGCTGAAGCGGCTGAACATGGCACTGGCCCGGGAAGGCCTGTCGCTCACGAACATGGGCGACATCATGGAGCAGACGGTCGCCGGCGCCGTGTCGACCGGCACCCATGGCACCGGCCGTGACTCGGCGTCGATCGCCGCGCAGATCCGGTCCCTGGAACTGGTCACGGCGGACGGCTCGCTGCTGACCTGCTCGGAGAAGGAGAACCCGGACGTCTTCGCGGCCGCCCGGATAGGCCTCGGCGCGCTGGGCGTGATCTCCGCGGTCACCTTCGCCGTCGAACCGGTCTTCCTGCTCACCGCGCGCGAGGAGCCGATGAGCTTCGACCGCGTCACCTCCGAGTTCGACGCGCTGCACACGGAGAACGAGCACTTCGAGTTCTACTGGTTCCCCCACACGGGCAACTGCAACACCAAGCGCAACAACCGCAGCGCCGGCCCCGCCGCCCCGCCCGGTCGCGTCAGCGCCTGGATCGACGACGAACTGCTCTCCAACGGCATCTTCCAGGTGGCGTGTTCACTCGGCCGCGTCGTCCCCCGGACGATCCCCACGATCGCCAAGCTCTCCAGCCGGGCCCTGTCTGCCCGTACGTACACCGACATCCCCTACAAGGTCTACACGTCGCCGCGCCGGGTCCGTTTCGTGGAGATGGAGTACGCCGTGCCGCGCGAGGCGGCGGTGGCGGCGCTGCGCGAGGTGAAGGCGATGATCGAGCGCTCGCCGCTGAAGATCAGCTTCCCGGTGGAGGTACGGACGGCGCCGGCGGACGACATCACGCTCTCCACCGCCTCCGGCCGCGAGACGGCCTACATCGCCGTGCATCTTTACAAGGGGACGCCCTACCGCGGGTACTTCACCGCGGTGGAGCGGATCATGACCGCGCACGGCGGCCGGCCGCACTGGGGCAAGGTGCACACCCGGGACGCCGCCTACCTCGCCGAGGTCTACCCGCGCTTCGGGGAGTTCACGGCGCTGCGCGACCGGCTCGACCCCGACCGGGTCTTCGGCAACGACTACCTGCGGCGCGTGCTCGGCGACTGAGGACCGCTCACGGCGCCGCCTGCCCGCTCCCCTGAACAGCCTGGGCGCCCGCGCCCTGTTCACCGCCGCCGGTGGACGGGGTGGGGGTCGGCGTGGGTGTGGGCGTGGGGGTCGGGGTGGGCGTCGGGTCGTCGCTGTCGGACGGGGAGGGGGGCGGGGTGGGATCCGGATCCGGTGAGGGACCGCCCCGGTCACCGCTCGGGTCGGGGTCGGGGGAATTCCCGCCCCCCGGGTCCGTCGTGGCGCCCTGTCCGTCCTGGTTGCCTTGCTGCTGCTTCCCGTGTCCGCCCTGGCCGGGCCCGGGCGAGTCGTCCGACGGCTTGTCCGCGCCGGAGTCGCCGCGTACGACCGAGGAAATCGTCGTCCCCTTGCCGCCACTGAAGTCCTGACCGGAGATCAGTTCATAGCCGGTGATGCCCGCCATCGTCACCAGGAAGACCACCCCGGCGGCGACGGCCGAGCGCTTCCAGCCGCGTACGCGCGTGCCGTGCGTGGTCGCCTCGCCGAACTCCCCGTCGAGAGCGGCAGCCGGGCCCGGGCCGTCCGCCGGGCCCGCCGAACGCGGGGGCACCGGGCGGGCCTTCGGCCGCGCGGCCTGGACCGTCACCTCCCGTATCTGTTCACCGGTGCGTTTGAACATGTGCTGGAAGACCGATCCACCGCAGGTGGCGATGACACTGATCACGCCCGCACCCAGGATCGTGCCGTACACGCCGAAACTGGAGGCGAGTTTGGCGGCCACGACCGCGGCGACGGCGCTGCCCGAGACCTGCGCCATGCTGAGATCGAGCCGTTTTTTCTTGTCTTCTGTCGCGGTGTCCGGCTTCCGATCCATGTCCAGTCTCTGCCTACCCATCTGTCCCACTGTGCACCCAGAAGGGACATATGGGCGAAGAAAATGGTTCCGTTTCTGTCGATTCTGTGAAGGACGACACGTGCCACCGGCGCGACCGCCCGTCCAACTCCCGTACCCCCGGAGAAGTTGGGCGGCGCGGCGGTCCACCCGGGTGGCCCGAATGGAGTACTGTGGCGAGCCCTGGGTCCGGACTCCCTCACGGGTGCCCGGGACGACGGGAGGGGGCCGAAAGCGGCACTCGAACCGGCGGCGCCGCGGCATCGCACGGACGCCCGCTGCTCAGAGTGACATCCGGTCACTCTGCGTTGCAAACAGGTAACCGTGCCATAACGGCGTTCCAGGGTCCATGCCCGACACGCCGGGCAACTCGGCAAGGTTGTGGCAGGCTGCACCCGGGCAGGCCACACTCGACTAGCGGAAGCAGCGACGCACGTGACGTCGGCAGGCACCACCCGGGAGGTCCCCATGCCCGAACTGCGTGTCGTGGCCGTCTCAAACGACGGCACACGACTGGTGCTGAAGGCTGCTGACAGCACGGAGTACACGCTTCCGATCGACGAGCGGCTGCGCGCCGCCGTGCGCAACGACCGCGCGCGTCTCGGACAGATCGAGATCGAGGTGGAGAGCCACCTCAGGCCCCGGGACATCCAGGCCCGGATACGCGCGGGGGCCTCCGCGGAAGAGGTCGCCCAGCTGGCGGGCATTCCTGTGGACCGGGTGCGGCGTTTCGAGGGTCCGGTGCTGGCCGAGCGCGCGTTCATGGCCGAGCGCGCCCGTAAGACGCCCGTACGCCGGCCCGGCGAGAACACCGGGCCGCAGCTCGGTGAGGCGGTGCAGGAGCGGCTGTTGCTGCGCGGCGCCGAGAAGGACACCGTGCAGTGGGACTCCTGGCGCCGCGACGACGGCACCTGGGAGGTGCTGCTGGTCTACCGCGTCGCCGGTGAGGTGCACACGGCGAGCTGGACGTACGACCCGCCGCGGCGGCTCGTCCAGGCCGTCGACGACGAGGCGCGCGCGCTGATCGGCGAGACCGACGACACCCTCGCGGCCGCGCCGGAACCGAGCTTCCCCTTCGTGCCGCGGATCGCCCGGCTGCCGCGCGACCGGCCGCTGGACCGTGCCCTGGACCGGCAGTTGGAGCGTCCGGCTTCTCCTCCTCCGGAGGAGGAGACGAGCGAGCGGGACTCCCTGACGAGCCTGCTGGAGGCGGTGCCGAGCTTCCGGGGCGACATGGTCGTACCGGACCGCCCGACGGCCGAGCCGTCGACCGAGCCCGACCAGGATCCCGAGACGGAGGAGCCCCCGGCCCCGGCCGCCTCGGCGGGCGCGGGCGCGGCGTACGCGGACGTCCTGATGCCCCGCGCGGTCAGCGGCCACCGCGACCGCCTGACCGGCACGACGGACCGCCAGGCGGAGGCGGACGGCGTCCGCCCGGGCCGCCGGGCGGCGGTCCCCAGCTGGGACGAGATCGTCTTCGGAACGCGGCGCAAGAAGCAGGAGTAGGCGCGGGTTCGTGTGCCCGGTAGGCCGCGGGGACGCGGCTCGGGCGCGCCAAGCGCGGACTGCCTCCTGAGCGCGGGCGTATTGACGACGTCGGGGCGCACGGCTCGGCGCCGAGCCCAGGTACGCGCGCGTGGCAGCCCGCAACGACCGCGCGCC
>NZ_BMQQ01000016.1:35376-135352 GCF_014648195.1 Streptomyces purpureus | reverse complement strand
GTTTCGGAGACCGTCCCGCCTTCAGGGCACGCACCCCTCTTCCGACGCTCCGGCGCCGAGAAACCGGGCGCCGCGCCTCGCGCGTCGAGCCGCGGGCCCGCGGCCCTCGAGGGTCGCGCGCCGCGCCCTCGGCGCCGCCCACCTCACGTCCCACGCGCGCCCGTACGGGGCGCCGCTCCGGCGCCCGGAGCACGCAGCCTCCCCCGCCCTCCGGCCGCCTCACGCAGCGCCGGCCGACCCCCGCCGCCGGCGGGCAGCCCGTCCCAGGCCGCCGGCCGGCGCCGCGCCGCCTCCTACTGCGGGTCCGGGCCCGTCGCCACCGGGCGGGATTCGTCCTGGGTCCATTCCGACCAGGAGCCCGCGTACAGCGCCGCCGGGATGCCTGCCACCGCCAGGGCCAGGACCTCATGCGCGCCGGAGACGCCTGAGCCGCAGTAGACGCCGACCTCGGTGTCCGGGGTGGCGCCCAGGGCGCGGAAGCGGGCGGTCAGGTCCTGTGGAGACAGGAAGCGGCCGTCGGGGGACACGTTCTCCGTCGTCGGGGCCGAGACCGCTCCGGGGATGTGGCCGCCGACGCGGTCGAGAGGCTCGACATCGCCGCGGTAGCGCTCCCCCGCGCGGGCGTCGAGCAGCAGACCCGAACGGGCCAGCGCCGCCGCCGCCTCGGCGTCGAGCAGTCCGGCGCCCGGGACGGGCTTGAAGTCGCCCTCCACGGGGCGAGGGATGTCCGTCGACAGCGGGCCGGACCAGGCCGCGAGGCCGCCGTCCAGGACGCGTACGTCCTGGTGGCCGGTCCAGCGCAGCAGCCACCAGGCCCGCGCCGCCGCCCACCCCTGGCCGCCGTCGTAGACGACGACCGGCACGTCCGCGCGTACCCCGGCCCGGCGCATCACCGCGCCAAAGGCGTCCACGTCCGGCAGCGGATGGCGGCCACCGGTGCCGGGGGCCCCGGCGAGTTCGGCGTCCAGGTCGACGAAGACCGCGCCGGGGATGTGTCCGGCCTCGTACGCCGCACGCCCGTCGAACGGCGCGGCGCCGGCCGCCTTCGCCGTGCTGAGCTGCCAGCGGATGTCGAGCAGGACCGGCGGCCGCGCCCCGGCCGACTCGCTGAGGAGTTCGTCTGCGGTGATGATGGGGTTCATGGGTGCCATCCTCGCGCAGTGAGGGACCGCGCCGGCCGAGGCGTCAACACCATCACCGACACCGTCACCGACGCAAAATCGGATGGATCTTGTCATTACGGGCAGCAACTCCGCTGGATCGCGCCAAAAGCGGCGCGGCCGGGGAGCGGTTGGCACCGGGTGGTGGAAGCATCTGCTCGGGACGCGCGCCGTGCCGAACGACGGCGCGGTCCGGTCCCCCCGCACGGCCACCACGATGGTCCGAGGAGAGTGACGAATGACCGAGGCGACTCGGCGCGCGCCCGGCACCCCCTGCTGGGTGAGCCTGATGGTGCACGGACTAGAGGCGACCCAGAACTTCTACGCGCAGCTCTTCGGGTGGGAGTTCCGCCCCGGGCCGCAGCAGCTGGGCCCGTACGTCCGCGCGCTCCTCGACGGCCGGGAGGTCGCCGGGATCGGTCAGCTGCCACCGGACCGGCATCTGCCGGTGGCCTGGACGCCGTATCTGGCCTCGGACGACGCCGACAAGACGACGGAGGCGATCCGGGCCTGCGGCGGCACGGTCGCGGTCGGCCCGCTGGACGCGGGGGAGGCCGGCCGGATGGCGATCTGCTCCGACCCGACGGGTGCGGTGTTCGGGGTGTGGCAGGCGGCCGAGCACACCGGCACGGCGGTGGCGGGCCTGCCCGGCACGCCGGTCTGGAACGAGCTGCTGACGCACGACACCTCGATGGTCTCCACCTTCTACGAGACCGTCTTCGGGCACGAGGCCGAGGCGGTCGTCTCGGCCGACTTCGACTATGTGACCCTGCACGTCAAGGGCCGCCCGGTGGCCGCCCTGCACGGCGTGGGCCAGGCCGTGCCGCACGACCGGGGCGCCCACTGGATGACGTACTTCGAGGTGACCGACCCGGACGCGACCGTCACGCTCGTCGAGGAGCTGGGCGGTCAGGTGCTGAAGCCGCCCCGGGAGGGCACCGGCGGCCGCGTCGCCACGGTGGCGGACCCGGAGGGCGCGGTGTTCACGATCGTACGGTCGCTTCCCTGAGGGCTCCGAAGACCCCCGCCGTCCGCGGCCGGTCAGGCCGGGGTGACCGGCAGGACGTCCGGGGAGAGCGCGCCCGCGTGGGCGGCGGCGCTGGTCATGCGGCGGCGGTGGTGGCGCCGGCACAGCACCTCGTAGCCGACCTCCTCCGCGGGCCGGTTGACGTCGCCGACGACGACCTGCTCGCCCTCGACGACCATCTCGCCGCCGACCGTACGGGCGTTGTGCGTGGCGCGCGCCCCGCACCAGCACATGGCCTCCACCTGGAGCGTCTCGATCCGGTCCGCCAGCTCGATCAGCCGCTGCGAGCCCGGGAAGAGCTTGGTGCGGAAGTCGGTGGTGATGCCGAAGGCGAAGACGTCGAGCCCCAGGTCGTCCACGACCCGCGCCAGCTGGTCCACCTGACGCGGGGCGAGGAACTGCGCCTCGTCCACGATCACGTAGTCGACCTTGCCGCCCTTCGACATGCGGTCGACCAGGTAGCCGTAGAGATCCATCCCCTCGGCCGCCTCGACGGCGTCGGTGACCAGGCCGAGGCGGGAGGAGAGCTTGCCCTCGCCGGCGCGGTCGTCACGGGTGAAGATCATGCCCTGCAGGCCGCGCGCGGAGCGGTTGTGCTCGATCTGAAGAGCGAGGGTGCTCTTTCCGCAGTCCATCGTTCCGGAGAAGAACACCAGCTCGGGCATGGGAAGGTGACGGCCTTTCGGGTCTGGTCGGGTGGAGTGTGCGAGTGGAGCGTTCGCGGTGTCAGGAGCGTACTTCGAGCAGCGGGACGAGCTGCTCGGCGGGCGTCATGGAGCCGTGGTTGCCGACCATCTGCGACTCGTTCGGCTCGTTGACGGAGGCGATGATGACCACGTCGTCGCAGGCCGCGGCGACCACGTCGCCGATCCGGCCGTGGACGCGCTCGTCGACCTCCGCGCCGAACCAGCCGAGGGAGATGGCCTCCTCGCGGCTCGCCACCCAGAACTGCTCGCCGAGCACCTCACGCCAGCAGGTCAGGACGTCGGCCTCGGCCCCGGGGACGGCGTAGACGTGCCGGGCCCGGCCCTCGCCGCCCAGCAGGGCGACCCCCGCGCGCAGCTCCCAGTCCTCGTCGAAGTCGATACGGGACTGCTCGTCGAAGGGGATGTCGACCATGCCGTGGTCGGCGGTGACGTAGAGCGCGGAGCGCGGCGGGAGCTGTTCGGCGAGCCGCTGGACGAGCCGGTCGACGTGCATCAGCTGGCCGCGCCAGGCGTCCGAGTCGACGCCGAAGCGGTGTCCCGCGCCGTCGAGTTCGCTGTAGTACGTGTAGACCAGCGAGCGGTCGGCGGCGGCGAGCTGCTCGGCGGAGGCGTCCATCCGCTCCTCGCCCGCGAGCCTGCCGTGAAACGTTCCGCCACTCAGCGCGATCTTGGTGAGCGGGGTGTCCCGGAAGGCCGGGGAGGAGACCTGCGCGGTGTGCACACCCGCGTCGTGGGCCAGCTGGAAGACGGTCGGGTACGGCTGCCAGACCTTCGGGGACGTCCAGGGCCGCCAGCGGAGCTGGTTCATGAGCTCCCCGGTGTCGGGGTTGCGCACGGTGTAGCCGGGCAGGCCGTGGGCGCCGGGATGGCGGCCGGTGCCGACGGAGGCCAGCGAGGTCGCGGTGGTGGCCGGGAAGCCGGCGGTGATGGGCCGGCCGGTGCCGCCGCGCGAGCTCCCGAGGAGGGAGGTGAGGTACGGCGCCTCGTCGGGGTGCGCCTTGATCTGGTCCCAGCCGAGACCGTCGATCAGGAAGACGCAGTTGCGGTCGGCGGCGGTCAGCTCGGCGATCCGTGAGCCGCCGAGAGTGACGCCCTGGCCGGCGACGAGCGTCGGCAGCAGACCGGCGAGGGATCCGCCGGCGTACTCCGGGACGGGTGCCGTGCGGATGTCGAGGGGCTCGGGGTCCTGCCAGGCAGCGGGCTGCGCCATCAGCGGCCGGCTGCCGTCGCCGCGGTGGCCTCGGAGAGCGCCTGCGCGAAGGCGAGCGTCTGGCGCACGGTGTCGGGGCCGTCACCGGCCTCGCTGACCCGCAGGCTGAGGTCGTCGGCGGTGGAGTTGCCGGTGTAGCCGTGGTCGGCGTCGCAGTTCGGGTCGCCGCAGGCGGCGGGCTCCAGGTCGATACGGGAGACGGCGCCCCAGCCGATGGTGAGGACGACCTCGCGGGGAAGGGTGCCGGGGGTGTACGACTCCGGGTTGGCGACGACCCGGCTGACCACGACGGAGGAGATCCGGTCGAGCTTGACCGACTCGGTGGAGGTCGTGGCGTACGGCGTCGGGGAGGAGGTGTCCGCGTTCTGCTCGTCGGTGTGGCTGACGACGAAGCGGTTGGCCGTCAGGACGAGGACCGTGACGTGGCGGCGGACCTCGTTGGCGTCGAAGGTGGTCTCCTGGTGCACCAGGTACGAGGCGATCGGCTCGCCGCCGACGGCGGCCTCCACCGCCTCGGCCACGAGGGCCGGGTAATAGCCGCTGCGCTCGATCGCCGCGCGCAGCCCCTGGGTCGTCGTACCGGTCTTCGCCATGGACTCCATCCTACGGGGCTGCGGGGCCTCGGCTGCCCTCGCTGCGTCAGTAGCTGGGCAGCGTCCTCGGTCCGAGGTCGGTACGGGCGGGGGGCGGGGCGAGCCGTACGGTCGCGCCGAGCACGGACAGCCCCTGGGGCGCGACGACCACCGGTTCGAGGCCGATGGCGACGATCTCCGGGTGGTCGTCGACCAGCCGGGAGACGCGCAGCAGCAGCTCTTCGAGGGCGGCGGTGTCGACGGGCGCGGAGCCGCGCCAGCCGAAGAGGAGCGGGGCGGTCCGCAGGGAGCGGATCTGTTCGGCGACGTCCCGGTCGGTGGCCGGGACGAGCCGGTGGGCGGTGTCCCCGAGCAGCTCGGAGGGGGCGCCGGCGAGCCCGAAGGAGAGGACGGAGCCGACGGCCGGGTCGATGGCGGCGCGTACGACGGTGTCGACGCCGCGCGGGACCATGGCCTGGACGACGGGCTGGAGCTCCTCGGCCTTGCCGAGGGTGTCGGTCAGCTCGGCGTATGCGGTGCGCAGTTGCTCCTCGGTGGCGAGGTCGAGCCGTACGCCGCCGAGGTCGGGCCGGTGCCGCAGGTGCGGCGCGGTCGTCTTGAGCGCGACGGGGAAGCCGAGCCGGGCCGCGGCGGTGACGGCGGTGTCCGGGGTGGGCGCGGGGAGGGTGGGCAGCACGTGGATGCCGTAGCGCCGCAGCAGCTCGTGGGCGGCCTCGGCGGTGAGGGTGACGCCCCGCTCGTCCGGCGCGCTGCCGAGCGCCCGCTGGATCTGGCCGGCGGCCCCGGCCTCGTCGATCCCCTCGTACTCCGGCACCCGCCCGGGCTCGGCGACCTGCCGCCGCCACTGCCCGTACCGCACGGCCTCGGCAAGCGCCCGCACGGCCCGCTCGGCGGCGGGGTAGGCGGGGATCCGGCTGTCCCGGGGCGGGGTGGGGGGCGTGGAGTCCGGGCCGGGTGGAGGGGAGGCCGGTCCGGGGCCGGGCGACGGCGAAACCGTACCCAGGGGCGGCGAGACCGCCTCCGCGTCCGGCGACGCTGAGCCTTCGGCCGGAGCGGCGGCGAGTGTTCCGGGCGTCACCGGGGTCGTATGGCCGGTGGACGGGGTGCCGCCCGGCGGTCCGGGCTCGCGCCGGACGGTGTCTGCGGAACCGGCTGACGGCTGGGTGTCGGCGGGAGCGGTGGCCGGTGAGCCGGGCGCGGCCGGGGTTCCGGTCGGTGCGGGAATCGGGGGCGAGGCTGCCGCGCCCGGTGCCGTGCTGGTCGCCGCCGCCAGGGCCTCCGCCAGTTCGCCCATCTCCACGTGGACCACCAGCACCGGCTTGGCCGGGGACGTCGCGGCGGCGGCGCGGAGCGCCGTGGCGAGGACCTCGCCGTCGCCGGACTCGGTGACGCCGTTGTCTCCGACCCATGGGATCGCCGTGACGACCACCGCGTCGCAGGCCTCGTCCGCCAGCGCCTGGGCGAGCGCCGCGCGGAAGTCGTCGGGGGTCGCCGCGGTCGTGAGGTCGCGGGGGCGCAGCGGGCGCAGGCCCTCGGTGAGGCAGGCGTCGTACGTCAGCAGGCCGAGGGACTCGGAGTTGCCGAGGATGGCGACGCGCGGGCCGGCCGGCAGGGGCTGGCCCGCGAGGAGGAGGCCCGCGTCGACGAGTTCGGTGACCGTGTCGACGCGGATGACGCCCGCCTGCCGCAGCAGCGCCGCGACGGTGGTGTGCGGGATGCGGGTGGTCGGTACGGCGTGCCCGGGCGGTTCGCTGCCGCTGTGCCGGGCGCCCTTGACGACGACGACCGGCTTCACCGCGGCCGTCCGCCGCGCCAGCCGGGTGAACTTCCGCGGGTTGCCGATGGATTCGAGGTAGAGCAGGACGACATCGGTGTCCGGGTCGTCGTACCAGTGCTGGAGCAGATCGTTGCCCGAGACGTCGGCGCGGTTGCCGGAGGAGATGAACGTGGACAGTCCCGCGCCGCGCCGGTGGAGTCCGGCGAGCAGGGCGATGCCGATCGCGCCCGACTGGGTGAAGAGCCCGATCCGGCCCGGGGCCGGACTCTCGGGCGCGAGCGACGCGTTGAGGCGGACACCGGGCGCGGTGTTGATGATCCCGAAGGCGTTGGGGCCGATGATCCGCATGCCGTACGAGCGGGCCTGCCGGACGAGTTCGCGCTGCCGTTCGCGGCCTTCGGCGCCGCTTTCGGCGTAGCCGGCGGAGAGGACGACCAGGCCCCGGACGCCGTGTTCCCCGCAGTCGGCGACGGCCTGCGGGACCCGTTCGGCTGGTACGGCGACGACGGCCAGGTCGACCGGGTCACCGATGTCGGCGACCGAGCGGAAGGCGGGGACGCCGTCGAGTTCGGTGCCGCCGGCGGGCAGCGCCGCGTTCACCGCGTATGTCCGGCCGGTGTACCCGGCGGCGAGGAGGTTGCGCAGGACCGTGCGGCCGACCCCGCCGGGCGCGCGGCCGGCGCCGATGACCGCGACCGAGCCCGGGTTGAGGAGCCGCTGGACGGAGCGGGCCTCGGCGCGCTGTTCGCGGGCGCGCTGCACGGCGAGCGAGCGGTCGGTGGGCTCCAGGTCGAGGTGGAGGCGTACGGCGCCGTCCTCGAAGCTGCGTTTCTGGGTGTAGCCGGCGTCCGTGAACACCTTGATCATCTTCTGGTTGGCGGGCAGCACCTCGGCCGCGAACCGCCGGATGTCCCGCTCGCGCGCCACCGCCGCGATGTGTTCGAGGAGGGCCGAGGCCACTCCCCTGCCCTGGTGCGCGTCCTGGACGAGGAAGGCGACCTCGGCCTCGTCGGCGGGGGCGCCGGCGGGCATGCCGCGCTCGTCGATCCGGTCGTAGCGGACGGTCGCGATGAACTCGCCGCCGACCGTTGCGGCGAGGCCCACCCGGTCCACGAAGTCATGGTGGGTGAAGCGGTGCACGTCCTTGGCGGAGAGCCGGGGGTAGGGCGCGAAGAAGCGGTAGTACTTCGACTCGTCGGAGACCTGCTCGTAGAAGCTGACCAGCCGTTCCGCGTCGTCGGCGGTGATCGGCCGGATCCGCGCGGTGCCGCCGTCGCGCAGCACCACATCGGCTTCCCAGTGGTCGGGGTAGGCGTGCTCCGGCTGGTCCGACGGGGTCTGCATGGGCCCAGCGTACGGTGGAGGAACCGGTCGGGACACCGGTCGCGGAGCCTTCCTGGGCCGTGCAGGGTAGGGAGCACCGCGCCGAGTTCCGGTCCGTTCCGGCGGTCGGCGGGAGCACCCCGCAGCACATGAGAGACTGGTCTAGACAACCCGCTGAGACTCGAAGGGCAACACCATGGCTGAGCGCCGCGTCAACGTCGGCTGGGCCGAGGGCCTGCACGCCCGCCCCGCCTCCATCTTCGTCCGTGCCGCCACGGCCTCCGGCGTCCCCGTGACGATCGCCAAGGCCGACGGCAACCCGGTCAACGCCGCCTCGATGCTCGCGGTGCTCGGCCTGGGCGCACAGGGCGGCGAGGAGATCCTGCTCGCGTCGGACGCCGAGGGCGCGGAGGTCGCGCTGGACCGTCTGGCGAAGCTGGTCGCCGAGGGCCTGGACGAGCTCCCCGAGACCGTCTGACCCTTCGAGTAGCGCAGAGTCGTACGGGCACCCGTACGGCATGAATTCAGGTCGAGCCGCACCGCCGATTCAATTCGGCAGTGCGGCTCGATGCTTTTTCCGGACGCTTTTCACACCCGAGCCCGAGCGCCGGAAATCAGCTCCCCCCACCTTTGCATTTCTTTGTATACGGCCCCGCTGTTAACTCCGGGCGCTCGCGATGTTTACTACGTGTTGCGAGGTCCTCACACGGGCCAGGCGCGGGCGGTGCAGCGGCAGCGACCGCTCGGCGTGCGCCGCGGTGAGCGACCGGGCCCGCTCCGCGTCGCCGCGGGCCACCGCGTCCACGATCGCCCCGTGCTCCGCCCACGCCTCGACCGGCTCGGCCGGGAGATCGACCGCGTACATCCAGGCGATCTTGTGCCGCAGCTGGGTGAGCAGCGCGGTCAGCCCGGGGCTGCCGGAGGCCTGCGCGAGCGTCTCGTGGAACCAGCTGCCCAGCGAGCGCAGGTCCTCGCCCTGGCCGCGCCGGGCCCGCTCCTGCCCGAGTCTGACCAGGCCCCGCAGCACCTTGAGATGAGCCTCCGTGCGGCGCTGGGCGGCGCGGGCGGCGCCCATGGGCTCCAGCAGCAGACGCATCTCCAGCAGGTCGGCGGCCTCCTGTTCGGTGGGCTCGGCGACACAGGCGCCGACGTGCCGGCGGCTGACGACGAACCCCTCGGACTCCAGGGTGCGCAGCGCCTCGCGGACCGGGACGCGGGAGACTCCGTAGCGGCGCGCGAGCTGCTCCTCGGTCAGCCGGCTTCCGCGCTCGTGGACACCGGAGACGATGTCGTCACGGATCGCCGTGCATACCGAATGCGCGGGAATGCGCATGTTCAACCTCCGCTTTGATCCGCGCGAAACCCATCCCATTGACGTCTGTTCGGTGACTCTATTGCAGCGGACCGGAATTTCCGATGCCCGGCCGGAATTCATGGATATCTTTTGGCCGGAACGGGCAGAGCAGACGGCACGAAAGGCCCCGGCTCGACGGCGAGCCGGGGCCTTCGGGACGCAAGAGGGCGTCGGGCGTCAGACGTTGACGCCCTTGGAGCGCAGATACGCGACGGGGTCGATGTCGGAGCCGTACTCCGCACTGGTGCGGGCCTCGAAGTGGAGGTGCGGGCCGGTGGAGTTGCCGCTCGAGCCGGAGAGGCCGAGCTGCTCGCCAGGCATCACGGACTGGCCGACCGAGACGCTGACCGAGGAGAGGTGGCCGTACTGGGTGTACGTGCCGTCGTTCATCTTGAGCACGACGTTGTTGCCGTACGCACCGCCCCAGCCGGCCTCGACGACGGTGCCGGCGCCGACGGCGACGACGGTGGAGCCGGAGGCGGCGCGGAAGTCGACGCCGGAGTGGCTGCCCGAGGACCAGAAGGAGCCGCCGGTCTTGTAGCCGGTGGTGACGAAGGAGCCGACGACCGGGAGGCGGTAGGAGTTCAGGCGCTTGCGCTCGGCCTCGCGGGCGGCCCGCTCCTTGGCCTCGCGGATCTCCTTGGCGCGGGCCTCGGCCTTGCGCTTCGCCTCGGCCTCGGCCTTCGCCTTGGCGGCGGCCTCGAAGGCCTCCTGCTCCTGGGCGGCGGCCTGGGCGTCGATGCGGTCGGCCAGCGAGTCGGCGGCGACGGCCTGGGTGAGGCCGGCGTCCCCGACGGGACGGTCCGTGTCGGCGGCGAGCGCCGGGGAAGCGAGAGATCCGATGACGCCGGTGGTGGCGAGCGCCGCGACGGAGGCGGCCTGCGCGCTCTTACGGGTCAGACGGCTCGGGGCACGGTGCTTCCCGGTGGCACGGGTGAACGCCATGAAGTGGCTGGTCCTTTCCTTCCTTCTCGCCTACCGGGTTAGCTGACGGGTTCGGAGCAGGAAGGTCTCCTACGGTCCCCCTCTGGCGAGGCGGTCCGATTCACCCCAGGGACTGACTGGGTCCCCGGCTCCCCAGGCTCGCGCCTGACGGGGACTCGGCGATGGCTGTCCGATGCCGCGGGTGCGGCACGTGCAACTGGCGGACAGCGCCCACGACGCTAAGCGGACCGTCTTTCAATCACCAAACGGTCACGCCCTTTTGTAGTGCACGCCACAGGGCAGACAGGCAGCGTCGCCAACAAAGCGGACAAAGAGGAGGACCCCGACGTACCGTGACGTCGGGGTCCTCCTCGAAGGACAAACCCAATCAGCCTGTGACCACGGTCACTTCACCGATGCCGAGCGCCCGCACCGGCTCGGCGATCTGCGAGGCGTCACCGACGAGGACCGTCACCAGACGGTCCACCGGGAAGGCGTTGACGACGGCCGCCGTGGCCTCCACCGTCCCGGTCTCCGCCAGCCGCGCGTACAACTGCGCCTGGTAGTCGTCCGGCAGGTGCTGCTCGACCTGGTCGGCCAGCGTGGCCGCGACCGAGGCGGCCGTCTCGTACTTGAGCGGGGCCACGCCCACGAGGTTCTGCACGGCCACGTCACGCTCGGCGTCGGTGAGCCCGCCGGCCGCCAGGGTGCGCAGCACCTTCCACAGATCCTCCAGCGCGGGGCCGGTGTTGGGGGTGTCGACCGAGCCGCTGATGGCGAGCATCGCCGCGCCCGTCACCCCGCCCGCGGTGGCCGGGTCCGCCGAGCGGAGCACCTGGCCGAAGGCCCGTACACCGTAGGTGTACCCCTTCTCCTCACGCAGGACCCGGTCCAGACGGGACGTCAGCGTGCCGCCGAGGCAGTACGTCCCGAGGACTTGGGCCGCCCAGACGCGGTCGTGCCGGTCGGCGCCGATCCGGCCGATCAGCAGCTGGGTCTGGACCGCTCCGGGACGGTCCACGACGATCACACGGCCGGTGTCGTCGGCAGTGATCGGCGGCATGGGGCGCGGCTCGGCGGTGTTGCCGGTCCAGGCGCCGAGCGTGTCGGCGAGGACCGCGTCCACGTCGGTGTCCGAGAGGTCGCCGACGATGACCGCGGTCGCCGTGGCGGGGCGGACATGGGCCTCGTAGAAGGCCCGTACGGCCGCCGCGTCGATGGCGGCGACGGTCTCCTCGGTGCCCTGGCGCGGCCGGGACATGCGCGAGGCGGCCGGGAAGAGCTCCTTGGAGAGCTCCTTGGCCGCCCGGCGGGCCGGGTTGGCCGTCTCGTGCGGGATCTCGTCCAAGCGGTTGCGGACCAGCCGCTCGACCTCGGTGTCGAGGAAGGCGGGCGCGCGCAGCGCCTCGGCGAGCAGGCCGAGCGCCTTCGGCAGCCGGGAGACCGGGACTTCGAGGGAGACCCGGACACCGGGGTGGTCGGCGTGCGCGTCGAGTGTGGCGCCGCAGCGCTCCAGCTCGGCGGCGAACTCCTCGGCGGTGTGCTTGTCGGTGCCCTCCGACAGCGCGCGCGCCATGATCGTGGCGACACCGTCCAGGCCCTTGGGCTCGGCGTCCAGGGGTGCGTCGAGCACGATCTCGACGGCCACCACCTGCTGGCCGGGGCGGTGGCAGCGCAGCACGGTCAGGCCGTTGTCGAGGCGGCCGCGCTCGGGAGCCGGGAAGGCCCAGGGCGTGGCCGTGCCCGGCCGGGGCTGCGGGTGGAGCGTCATGTTGGTCAACGACGCGGCAGTGTCGCTCACTGGTCCGCCCCCTCTTCCTGGTCGTTCTCGTTCTGCTCGGCGGTGACGGGTTCGTAGACCAGCACGGCCCTGTTGTCGGGGCGCAGCCGGGCCTTGGCGACCGCCCGCACCTCCTCCGCGGTGACCTCGAGGACCCGCTGGACGGCGGTCAGGGCCAGCTGCGGGTCGCCGAACAGGACCGCGAACCGGCACAGTTCGTCGGCGCGGCCCGCGACCGTACCGAGCCGGTCCAGCCACTCTCGCTCCAGCTGTGCCTGGGCGCGCTCCATCTCCTCGGCGGTGGGCCCCTCGGCGGCGAACCGGGCGAGCTCCTCGTCGACCGCGGCCTCGATCTCCGGGACCTCGACACCGCCGGATGTCTTCACGTCCAGCCAGCCCAGGGAGGGCGCCCCGGCCAGCCGCAGCAGCCCGAAGCCGGCCGCGACGGCCGTGCGGTCGCGGCGTACGAGACGGTTGTGCAGCCGGGAGGACTCGCCGCCGCCGAGGACGGTGAGCGCCAGGTCGGCGGCGTCGCACTCGCGCGTGCCGTCGTGCGGCAGGCGGTAGGCGGCCATCAGGGCGCGGGCCGGGACCTCCTCCTCGACGACCTCGCGCAGCTGCTCGCCGATGGTCTCGGGCAGGGAGCCGTCGCGCGGCGGCTGCTTGCCGTCGTGGGCGGGGATCGAGCCGAAGTACTTCTCGATCCAGGCGAGGGTCTGCTGCGGGTCGATGTCTCCGACGACGGAGAGGACCGCGTTGTTCGGCGCGTAGTACGTACGGAAGAAGTTCCGGGCGTCCTCGAGCGTGGCCGCGTCCAGGTCGGCCATGGAACCGATGGGGGTGTGGTGGTACGGGTGGCCCTCGGGGTACGCCAGGGCGGTCAGCTTCTCGAAGGCGGTGCCGTAGGGCACGTTGTCGTAACGCTGGCGGCGCTCGTTCTTGACCACGTCGCGCTGGTTCTCCATGGACTCGTCGTCCAGGGCGGCCAGCAGCGACCCCATGCGGTCGGCCTCCAGCCAGAGCGCCAGCTCCAGCTGGTGGGCGGGCATCGTCTCGAAGTAGTTGGTGCGCTCGAAGCTCGTCGTGCCGTTGAGCGAGCCGCCTGCGCCCTGCACCAGCTCGAAGTGGCCGTTGCCCTTCACCTGGGCCGAGCCCTGGAACATCAGGTGCTCGAAGAGGTGGGCGAGGCCCGTGCGGCCCTCGACCTCGTGGCGGGAGCCGACGTCGTACCAGAGGCAGACCGCGGCGACCGGGGTCAGGTGGTCCTCGGAGAGCACCACGCGCAGGCCGTTGGCCAGCCGGTGCTCGGTTGCTGTCAGGCCGCCGGAGCCGGCCTGGGCTGTGGCCGTGTGACCCATGGGCATGTACGTCCCTTCGATCGCGATCTGGAAAAGTGCTGCCACTGTATGCAAGCGCACCGACACCTGGCGAAGTTCCCAGGGCTTCCCGCAGTCCCTCGTCCGGGTCGCGGTCGGCGATGTCAGTGCGACGGTCCACAATGGTCCGCGTCAGATCAACCTTGTTGGTGAAGGAGCCGCAGCCGCGATGGCCCGCCGCAGCACGAAGACCGCGCCGCCCGACGACTTCGAGGAGAGGATCCTCGACATCGACGTCGTCGACGAAATGCAGGGCTCCTTCCTCGAGTACGCGTACTCGGTGATCTACTCCCGGGCCCTGCCGGACGCGCGCGACGGCATGAAGCCGGTGCACCGGCGGATCGTCTACCAGATGAACGAGATGGGGCTGCGCCCGGAGCGCGGCTTCGTGAAGTGTGCCCGTGTCGTCGGCGAGGTCATGGGCAAGCTGCACCCCCACGGCGACGCGTCGATCTACGACGCGCTGGTGCGCATGGCACAGCCGTTCTCCATGCGGCTGCCGCTGGTCGACGGCCACGGCAACTTCGGCTCGCTCGGCAACGACGACCCGCCGGCCGCCATGCGATACACCGAGTGCCGGATGGCCGACGCGACGTCCCTGATGACGGAGTCGATCGACGAGGACACGGTCGACTTCGCGCCGAACTACGACGGGCAGGAGCAGGAGCCCGCGGTCCTGCCCGCCGCGTATCCGAACCTGCTGGTCAACGGCGCGTCCGGAATCGCGGTCGGCATGGCGACCAACATGCCGCCGCACAATCTGGGCGAGGTGATCGCGGCCGCCCGGCATCTGATCCGCCACCCGGGCGCCGACCTCGAGACCCTGATGCGGTACGTGCCCGGCCCCGACCTGCCGACCGGCGGCCGGATCGTCGGACTCTCCGGGATCAAGGACGCGTACGAGAACGGCCGTGGCACGTTCAAGATCCGCGCCACCGCGACCGTGGAGACCGTGACGGCCCGCCGCAAGGGCATCGTCGTCACCGAACTGCCCTTCACCGTCGGCCCCGAGAAGGTCATCGCCAAGATCAAGGACCTGGTCTCGGCGAAGAAGCTCCAGGGCATCGCCGACGTGAAGGACCTCACGGACCGCGCGCACGGCCTGCGCCTGGTGATCGAGGTCAAGAACGGCTTCGTGCCGGAGGCCGTCCTGGAGCAGCTCTACAAGCTGACGCCGATGGAGGAGTCCTTCGGTATCAACAACGTGGCGCTGGTGGACGGGCAGCCCCTGACCCTGGGCCTCAAGGAGCTCCTGGAGGTCTATCTCGACCACCGCTTCGAGGTGGTCCGGCGGCGCAGCGAGTTCCGCCGCGGCAAGAAGCGCGACCGGCTGCACCTGGTCGACGGCCTGCTCATCGCCCTGCTCGACATCGACGAGGTCATCCGGCTGATCCGGTCCAGCGACAATTCGGCGCAGGCCCGCGAGCGGCTGATGGAGCGCTTCTCGCTGAGCGAGACGCAGACGGTGTACATCCTGGACACGCCGCTGCGCCGGCTCACCAAGTTCGACCGGATCGAGCTGGAGAGCGAGCGCGACCGGCTCAACGGCGAGATCGACGAGCTGACCGGGATCCTGGAGTCGGACGCCGAGCTGCGCAAGCTGGTCTCGGCCGAACTGGCCGCGGTGGCGAAGAAGTTCGGCACCGACCGGCGTACGGTCCTGCTGGAGTCGGCGGGCGCGCCGGTCGCGGCGGCCTCCCTGGAGGTCGCGGACGACCCGTGCCGTGTGCTGCTCTCCTCGACCGGTCTGCTGGCCCGTACGGCGACGGCGGAGCTGCCGGCCGCCGACGACGGCAAGCGCGCGAAGCACGACGTGATCGTCTCGGCGGTGCCGGCGACCCAGCGCGGTGACGTGGGCGCGGTGACCTCCACCGGGCGGCTGCTGCGGCTGTCGGTGATCGATCTGCCGCAGCTGCCCGACACCCACGCGGCGCCGAACCTCTCGGGCGGGGCGCCGCTCGCGGAGTTCCTGACGCTGGAGAAGGACGAGACGGTCGTCTGCCTCACGACGCTGGACGAGTCGTCGCCGGGCCTGGCGATCGGCACGCTCCAGGGCGTGGTCAAGCGGGTGGTGCCGGACTATCCGCCGAACAAGGACGAGCTGGAGGTCATCGCCCTCAAGGAGGGCGACCGGATCGTCGGCGCGACCGAGCTGCGCACGGGCGAGGAGGACCTGGTCTTCATCACCTCCGACGCCCAGCTGCTGCGCTTCCAGGCCTCGCAGGTGCGTCCGCAGGGACGCGCCGCGGGCGGTATGGCGGGCATCAAGCTGTCGGCGGGCGCCGAGGTGATTTCGTTCACGGCCGTGGATCCGGCGGCGGACGCGGTGGTGTTCACGGTCGCGGGGTCCACGGGGACGCTGGACGCCTCGGCGGGTACGTCGGCGAAGCTGACCCCGTTCGACCAGTACCCCCGCAAGGGGCGGGCCACCGGCGGCGTACGCTGCCAGCGGTTCCTCAAGGGCGAGGACGTCCTCGTCCTGGCCTGGGCGGGGGCCGCGCCGGCCCGGGCCGCGCAGCGCGGCGGCGCCCCGGCGCAGCTGCCGGAGACCGACCCCCGCCGGGACGGCTCGGGCACGCCGCTGCCGGGCCCGGTCTCGGTCCTGGCGGGCCCGGCCTCGTAGCACCCGCCGCTACTGCGGCTCCTGCTCCGTCTGCGGCACGTACCGCAGGACGCCCCACATGCTGTGCTCGTCGGGGGCGTCCTGCGGGCCGCCGACGCGGCAGGCGGCGAGCTGCTCCCGCAGGGCTCGGCCGTCGACGGCGGAGCCGATGAGCACGAGCTGGGTGCGGCGCTCCTCGCCGGCCGGCCACGGGGCGGGGTAGAAGCGCAGGAAGCGGCCGACGGCGTGGACCGTGTAGCGGTTGTCCGGGTCGGCCGCGCCGAAGTCGACGAAGCCCTTGATGCGGTAGAGCCCCTCGGGGCGGGCGTCGAGGAAGTCCATCAGGCGCCGTGGGTGCAGGGGCACGTCGGCGTCGAGGGAGACGGTCTCGTAGGCCGCGTGGGGGTGGGCGTGGTGCTCGTCCTCCTCGGCGCGGAGGTCGTCGAAGGAGAGCTGGCCCTCGATCTCGCCGTCGGGCACCACCCGGTCGAAGAGGACCTCGGGGTCGACCCGGCCATGGGCGGCCCGGAGCACCACGGCGCGGTCGGTCAGCCCGGCGACGATGTCGTGGACGGCGGTGAGCTCCTCCTGCGCGACGCGGTCGGTTTTGTTCAGGACGACCAGGTCGGCGATCTTCAGATGCCGGTCGGTCTCGGGGTGCCGCTCACGGGTGGCGTGGAACTCGGCGGCGTCCACGACCTGCACCAGTCCGCCGTACACGATCCGCTCGTTCTCGCTGGCCAGGACCATGCGGACGAGTTCCTGGGGTTCGGCGAGCCCGCTCGCCTCGATCACGATGACGTCGAGGCTGGCGGCGGGACGGGTGAGCTTCTCCAGGTACTCGTCAAGTTCGCTCGCGTCGACCGCGCAGCACAGGCAGCCGTTGCCGAGCGAGACGGTCGAGCCGACCTGTCCGGCGACGGACATGGCGTCGATGCCGATCGAACCGAAGTCGTTGACCATGACACCGATACGGGTGCCGCGGGCGCTGCGCAGCAGATGGTTGAGCAGTGTGGTCTTGCCGGACCCCAGAAATCCCGCGAGGACGACGACGGGAATCTGCTGCGTGCTCAAAGCGGGGCCTCTCTCGGTCCGTGGTGCCTGCGGCCTGTCGGCGTCCCAGGATAGGGGCGGCCTGGGCGGTCGCCGGGCGGTGATTTCGAACCGGGGGCGGCGCCACGTACCGTCGTACGCATGCGTTCCGCACCGCCGTCCACAGCGCGCGTGCCCGGGCGGCGCCGACGGTTCGGCTGGCCGCAGCGGGTCTTCTCGCAGGTCCTGCTGATGCAGCTGGCCATCGTCACCGGTGTCACCGTGCTGGCCACGGGCCTGTTCCTGGCTCCGCTCAGCGCCCAGCTCGACGACCAGGCGATGCGCCGGGCGCTCGCCATCGCGGAGACGACCGCCTCCCCGGAGGTCGCCGCCGAACTCCAGGGCTCGCCGCCGTCCGCGGACGGGCCGGTGCAGGCCGAGGCGGAGCGGATCCGCACGGCGACCGGCGCCGAGTATGTGGTGATCATGGACCGGTACGGCGTGCGCTGGTCGCACACGGACGCCGCGCAGATCGGCCGGGTCGTGTCGACCGATCCGAGTGAGGCGCTCGCGGGCCAGGACGTCATGGAGATCGACAGCGGCACGCTGGGGCGTTCGGCCCGCGGCAAGGTGCCCTTGCGGGACGGCGACGGGCAGATCATCGGGGCGGTGTCGGTCGGTATCGAGTACGACAGCGTGCGCGACCGGCTCATGGGCGCGATCCCCGGGCTGCTCGCGTACGCCGGCGGCGCCCTGGCGGTCGGTGCGCTCGCCGCCTATCTGATCTCCCGCCGTCTCCAGCGGCAGACGCATGACCTGGCCTTCTCCGACATCTCCGCGCTGCTCGCGGAGCGTGAGGCGATGCTGCACGGCATCCGCGAGGGCGTGGTCGCGCTCGACCGCGCGGGGCGGATCCGACTGATGAACGACGAGGCGCAGCGGCTGCTCGGGCTCGGCCCGGAGGCCAACGGCCGCCCCCTTGAGGAGGCCCTCGGTCCGGGCCGGACGACCGAGGTCCTGGCCGGCCGGGTCACCGGTGAGGATCTGGTGGCCGTACGCGGCCAGCGGGTGCTGATCGCCAACCGGATGCCGACGGACGACGGCGGCGCGGTGGCGACCCTGCGCGACCGGACCGAGCTGGAGCAGCTCGGGCGTGAGCTGGACTCCACCCGGGGTCTGATCGACGCCCTCCGCGCCCAGGACCACGAGCACGCCAACCGGATGCATACGCTGCTCGGTCTGCTGGAGCTGGAGATGCACCAGGAGGCCGTGGAATTCGTGACCGAGGTGGTCGGTGTGCACCGTGCGACGGCTGAGCAGGTGACCGAGAAGGTGCACGACCCGCTGCTGGCCGCGCTGCTGGTCGGCAAGGCGACGGTGGCGGCGGAGCGGGGCGTCTCGCTGCGGATCGCTCCCGGCAGTCTGCTGCCCGACCGGCTGGTCGACCCGCGTGAGCTGGTGACCGTGGTGGGCAATCTCGTGGACAACGCGGTCGACGCGGCGGCCGGTTCGACGGACGCGCGCGTCGAGGTGGGGCTGCGGGCCGAGGGGCGTACGGCGCTGCTGCGGGTGGCGGACAGCGGGCCGGGGGTGCCGCCCGCCGACCGTGAGGCGATCTTCACCGAGGGCTGGTCGACGAAGGAGGTGCCCGCCCACGGCAAGCGCGGCCTGGGCCTTGCGCTGGTGCGGCGGCTGGCCGAGCGGCAGGGCGGGAGCGTACGGGTCGACGAGGCCGCGGACGGCGGAGCGGAGTTCACGGTCGTCCTGCCGGAGGCACTGACCGGGATCCCGGAGGCCGGGGCGGGGACCGACGAGCCGGTGACGCCGGGCGCGGTGGCGCAGCCGGGCGGGGACCCGGTGGGCGAGCGGGCGGCCGACGGGCGGGTGGTCTCATGAACGACCGGCCGATCGGCGTGCTGGTGGTCGACGACGACGTACGGGTCGCGGCGATCAACGCGGCCTACGTCGCCAAGGTGGCCGGGTTCCGGGTCGTCGCCCAGGCCCACTCGGCCGCCGAGGCGCTCGCCCGGATCGAGGAGCTCCCGGTCGACCTGGTCCTCCTGGACCACTACCTGCCGGACGAGAACGGCCTGGCGGTCGTACGTGAGTTGCGCCGCCTGGGCCACCAGACCGATGTGATCATGGTGACGGCGGCGCGGGACGTGGCCACCGTCCAGGCGGCGATGCGCCACGGGGCGCTGCAGTACCTGGTGAAACCCTTCTCCTTCGCCGGTCTGCGCACCAAGCTGGAGGCGTACGCGCTGCTGCGCCGCACCCTGGAGGGCGGCGGGGAGGCGGAACAGGCCCAGGTGGACCGGATCTTCGGCGCCCTGTCGGCGGGCTCCTCCGAACCGGACCTGCCCAAGGGCCACTCCCCCACCACCGCGGAGCTCGTACGGCAGGTGCTGCTCGCCGCGGACGGGCCGCTCTCCGCCCAGGAGATCGCCGAGCGGGCGGGGGTGAGCCGGCAGACCGCCCAGCGTTATCTGAAGCTCCTGGAGCGGGCGGGACGGGTGCGTCTGTCGCTGAAGTACGGCGAGACGGGCCGCCCCGAGCACCGGTACGCCTGGGCCACGAGCGGCGAGCCCTCTCGCTAGACCCGTCCCACCAGAGCCTCCCGTCGCCCCTCAGACCGCTCCCGCGCCGGTCAGCGCCCGGACCTCCGTCTCGGCGTGCCGCGCCTCGTCCGGCGCCTCCGGGGAGGTGACCGTGCCGAGCCAGCCGGCCAGGAAGCCCAGCGGGATGGAGACGAGCCCCGGGTTCTGCAGCGGGAAGAGCTGGAAGTCCACGCCCGGGAAGAGCGCCTCGGGGCTGCCCGAGACGACCGGCGAGAGCACCACAAGCACCATGGCCGGGACCAGCCCGCCGTACACCGACCACACCGCTCCGCGGGTGGTGAAGTTCCGCCAAAACAGCGAGTAGAGCAGTACCGGAAGGTTGGCGGACGCGGCGACGGCGAAGGCGAGGCCCACCAGGAAGGCCACGTTGAGATCGCGGGCGAGCAGTCCGAGCCCGATCGCGGCCGCGCCGATTCCGACCGCGGCGATCCTGGCCACCGCGACCTCGCTGTACCGCTTCGGCCCCGTCTTCCGCCCCTGCCGCCTCCGTCCGCGCCACCGCGTACGCCCGGACCCGTCCGCGCTCCCGCTCCCGCGGCGGCCGCTGAAGGAGGCGTACAGATCGTGGGCGACGGAGGCCGACGAGGCCAGCGTGATCCCCGCGACGACGGCCAGGATCGTCGCGAAGGCGATCGCCGCGACGATCGCGAAGAGCACCGCGCCGCCGGTGGAGCCGGCGCCTCCGCCGAGGTCCAGGGCGAGCAGCGGTACGGCCGTGTTGCCGGCCGCGTTGGAGGCGCGGACGGCGTCGGTACCGACCACCGCGGCCGCGCCGAAGCCGAGCACGATCGTCATCAGGTAGAAGCCGCCGATGAGACCGATGGCCCAGACGACCGAGCGGCGGGCGGCCCGCGCGGTCGGCACGGTGTAGAAGCGCGACAGGATGTGCGGCAGGCCGGCCGTACCGAGGACGAGGGCCAGGCCGAGGCTGATGAAGTCGAGCCGCGCGGTCCAGTCGCCGCCGTAGCGCAGACCGGGGGCGAGGAACTCCAGGCCGTGGCCGCTGCGTTCGGCCGCGGTGGTGAGCAGCTGGTTGATGTCGCCGTGGAAGCGCAGCAGGACGAGGACGGTGAGCGCGACGGTGCCGGCCATGAGCAGCACGGCCTTGATGATCTGGATCCAGGTGGTGGCTCGCATCCCTCCCAACGACACATAGACGACCATCAGCGCACCGACGCCGATGACGGTCCACGAGCGCGCGGCCTCGCTCGTACCGCCGAGCAGCAGCGCGACCAGGCTGCCGGCTCCCACCATCTGCGCCACCAGATAGAGAACGGAGACGGTGACCGAGGAAGTTCCCGCAGCGATCCGGACGGGCCGCTCGGCCATCCGGGCCGCGACGACGTCGGCCAGGGTGAACCGGCCGCAGTTGCGGACGAGTTCGGCGACGAGGAAGAGGACGACCAGCCAGGCCACCAGGAAGCCGACGGAGTAGAGCAGTCCGTCGTAGCCGAAGAGGGCGATGAGCCCGGAGATGCCGAGGAAGGATGCGGCGGACATGTAGTCGCCGGCGATCGCGAAACCGTTCTCCATGGGCGAGAAGAGGCGGCCGCCGGCGTAGAACTCCTCGGCGGAGCCCTGGCGTCTGCGGCTGACCCATGTGGTGATGGCGAGTGTGACCGCGACGAACGCGCTGAACAGCAGTAGGGCGAGGGTCTGGTGGTCGCCCGTCAACGCCCGCTCCCCCGCGCCGCTTCCCGGCTGAGTCCTTGGGTGCGTTCCCGGGTGCGTTCCTGGTCGAACACGCTCCAGCGCAGCTCGAGCGCGGCACGGTCCCTGCGGAGCCGGGCGTGGCGTGCGTAGGCCCAGGTCAGCAGGAAGGTGGTGAGGAACTGCCCGAGCCCGGCCAGCATCGCCACATTGACCGCCCCGGCGACGGGGCGGGCCATCAGCCCCGGCGCGACCGTGGCCGCGACGACATAGGCCAGGTACCAGAGGAGGAAGACGAGGGTGGCCGGGACGACGAACATCCGGTAGCGGGCGCGGACTTCCTGGAAGGCGGCGCTGCGGTGCACCTCCAGATAGATGTCCCGGGTGCCACGTGCGGCCGGTGAGGGCTCGGGCGGTGGTACGAGGGCGTACGCGGCCGCGCCCGTACCGTCCAGCTCTCCCCATCCGGAGGCAAGTGCGTCGTACCACGGGTCCTCGATCCGGAGCCCCGCAGCGTCGCGTCCTTCCTGCTTCTCCACCGGTCAACTCCCCTTGCTCGGCGAACCGTTTCAGCCGCGTGCCAAGCATGGACAGAGCGGGAAGATCCCGGACTCTTCTCTTCTCGCTCTTCACCCCATCAGGTGATGGGGCACGGGGTGGCGGGACGAGCCCGTGCCGATAGGCATACCGGACGGCCCAGGGGTGGAGCCTGGGGCTCCACCCCTGGGCGGACGGGCGGCGGTGACGGCGTCGGCGCGGCGCTCAGGCGTCGATGCGGGAGCGGTCCAGGGTCGCGGCCGAGCTGGTGATGAACTCCTTGCGCGGCGCCACGTCGTTGCCCATCAGCAGATCGAAGATCTGCTCGGCGGACTCCAGGTCGCCGATGTTGATCCGCCGCAGCGTGCGATGGCGCGGGTCCATCGTGGTCTCGGCGAGCTGGTCGGCGTCCATCTCTCCGAGGCCCTTGTAGCGCTGGATGGAGTCCTTGTAGCGGATCCCCTTGCGCTGGTACTCCAGGAGCGTCTGGCGTAGCTCGTTGTCGGAGTACGTGTACACGTACTTGTCCTGGCCCTTCTTGGGCTGGATGAGCTCGATGCGGTGCAGCGGCGGCACGGCGGCGAAGACCCGCCCCGCCTCCACCATCGGCCTCATGTAGCGCTGGAAGAGCGTGAGCAGCAGGCAGCGGATGTGCGCGCCGTCGACATCGGCGTCCACGAGGAGCACGATCTTGCCGTACCGGGCGGCGTCGAGGTCGAACGTGCGGCCCGAACCGGCTCCTATGACCTGGATGATCGCGCCGCACTCGGCGTTCTTGAGCATGTCCGAGACGGACGACTTCTGAACGTTGAGGATCTTGCCGCGGATCGGGAGCAGCGCCTGGAACTCGCTGTTGCGGGCGAGCTTGGCGGTGCCGAGCGCGGAGTCACCCTCGACGATGAAGAGCTCACTGCGCTCCACGTCGTCACTGCGGCAGTCGGCGAGCTTGGCCGGCAGGGAGGACGACTCCAGCGCTGTCTTCCTGCGCTGGGCCTCCTTGTGCTGGCGGGCGGCGATGCGGGTCCGGGCCGCGGCGACGGCCTTCTCCAGCACGGCGCGGGCCTGCGCCTTGGCGTCACGCTTGGTGGAGGTGAGGAACGCCTTGAGCTCCTTGGCGACCACGTTGGCGACGATGCGGTTGGCCGCGGAGGTGCCGAGGACCTCCTTCGTCTGGCCCTCGAACTGCGGCTCGGCGAGCCGTACGGTCACGACGGCGGTCAGGCCCTCCAGGGCGTCGTCCTTGACGATGTCGTCCTCGGCGACGCGCAGCATCTTGGCCGAGCGCAGGACCTCGTTCATCGTCTTGGTGACGGAGCGCTCGAAGCCGGTCACATGCGTGCCGCCCTTGGGGGTGGCGATGATGTTCACGAAGGACTTGACCGCGGTGTCGTACCCCGTGCCCCAGCGCAGGGCGATGTCGACGCCGAGCTCGCGGGTGACCTCGGTGGGCGTCATGTGGCCGCGCTCGTCGAGGACCGGGACGGTCTCCTTGAACGTTCCCTGACCGGTCAGCCGCAGGACGTCGCAGACGGCCTTGTCCTGGGCGAGGTAGTCGCAGAACTCGCTGATGCCGCCGTCGAAGCGGAAGGTCTCCTCGGTCACCCCCTCGCTCTCCACGCCGCGCTCGTCGCGGACGACGATGGTCAGGCCGGGGACGAGGAAGGCGGTCTGACGGGCGCGCTGGTAGAGCGTCTCCAGGGAGAGCTTGGCGTCCTTGAGGAAGATCTGCCGGTCGGCCCAGTACCGCACGCGCGTGCCCGTGCGGGTCTTGGGCACGCGCTTGCCCTTGAGCAGGCCGTTCGCCGGGTCGAAGGGGCTGTCGGGACCCTGCTCGGTGAAGATGCCGGGCACACCGCGGCGGAAGCTGATCGAGTGGGTGGCGCTGCTGCGGTCGACCTCGACGTCGAGCCGCGCGGACAGCGCGTTCACCACGGAGGCGCCGACACCGTGCAGACCGCCGGAAGCGGCGTAGGAGCCACCGCCGAACTTTCCGCCCGCGTGCAACTTGGTCATGACGACCTCGACACCCGACAGGCCGGTCTTGGGCTCGACGTCGACGGGGATGCCGCGGCCGTTGTCCCGGACCTCCACCGAGCCGTCGTCGTGCAGGATCACCTCGATGTGGTCGCAGTATCCACCGAGCGCCTCGTCGACCGAGTTGTCGATGATTTCCCAGAGGCAGTGCATGAGGCCACGGCTGTCGGTGGACCCGATGTACATTCCGGGACGCTTGCGAACCGCCTCGAGCCCCTCGAGGACGAGCAGGTGCCGCGCGGTGTAGTTGGAACCGTCACGGTCTGCGGTCAGCAGCGCACTGGACGGCACGGACGTTTCGGCGGTCACGCGGTTCGCTCCTCGCTGAATTTGAAATCTGGCCCGATGGGTAAAGGCCCCGGCGTCGGTCGCCGGTCAGAGGGTACCGAGGCCTGGTAGAGCGGTTGTCACGCCACCCTCGTGATTTCTCATGCTAGACCAGCGTCGCATGAGTGTTCGATCCCTCGATGGGGTGACGTGAACATCACGTTCCCTTCGACGCATGAACCATTTAGGCTCCGGGCACGTCCTCATGAACAACCGGCAACCCGCCGGGGAGGGCGCAACCGAGACAAGCAACGCGAAACCGTAAAGCGAAGCAATACGGCTCATTCGCCGCCAACCGGCAGCAGACAGCCACCTCGGGAAGAAGTTTCGAGGAAAAGCCACGAGCGGGAACGTTTTCGGCCTGGTTGGATGTTGACCCTGGTACGACAGCTCGTCGAGCTAGAGAAGAGGCGACGTGACTACTGTTCTGACCCCCGCGAGCCCGCTGACGGCCGCTGACCGCTGCGACCGCTGCGGCGCCCAGGCGTATCTGCGCGTCGTCCTGACAAGCGGCGGTGAACTGCTCTTCTGCGCCCACCACGGACGCAAGTTCGAGCCGGAACTCAAGAAGATCGCCGCGGAAATACAGGATGAGACGGACCGGCTCACCGTGCCGGTCACCACAGTCGAAGAGGAACGCTGACACCTCGCATCCACGACGAGCCATGGGCTGGTCCAGGACCGGCCGACGGGCGGTCGCCTCTGCCGATCAGAGGCGACCGCCCGTTCTCGTAGCTCCGCATCCGTCCGCACCGCGCGTCATCGGGTGCCGACGGGGAGCAGCACTCCGGAGATCCTGGTGTACACACCCGGGCTCTCAGCCTGCCCGCAGCCACTGCCCCAGGACACCAGTCCGATGAGCTTGCCGCGGGCCACCAGTGGCCCCCCGCTGTCCCCCTGACAGGCATCCCTGCCTCCCCTTGGGTCGCCCGCACACAGCATCGTGGCCGCCTCGTACGTACCGTCCGCGCCGCCTGGGTACGCCCGCTCGCACGCGGCGTCCGCGAGCACACCGACCGTGGCCGCCCGCAGCGATGTCGCGTAGGTGCCGATGCCCGTGGTGTCGCCCCAGCCGTAGACCGAGGCGCTCGTGCCGGCCGTGTAGGCCCGGTCGCCCTTCGGCGCGATCTTGATCACATGGTCGGCCGGCAGCCGCGTCGCCAGCGTGAGGACGGCCAGGTCGCCCCTGTTGGTCGCCGGGTCGTACGAGGGGTTGGTCCAGGCCGACGTCACCCGGATCTCCTGCCCGCCCATACCGACCAGCGCCGAGCGCCCGGCGATGACCCGGAGGTCGCCGAGCTCGCCCGGTGGCGTACCGAGCACGTCCCGGCCCAGGCAGTGCGCGGCGGTGAGCACCTTGTCCGGCGCGACGACCACCCCGCCGCAGAACTGGCCCGCCCGCATACCCCCGAACCGGTCACGGCTGGAGAGGGCCACCACCCACGGCGAGTCGTCGATCAGAACCGGCTGCCCACCGATGATCACGCTGTCGGTGGACGCCCGCGCACCTGAGGCCAGAGGCCAGGCCGCCACCGAGAGCATGCCCAGGAGCCCGGCCACAATTCCGGCGATGGGACGACGCATGGAGCCTCCTGACTCTCCGATGTACTCGGTTCACCCAGCGTCGACCAGATGGCGGCATCCCGCACCCCCACACGCGCGTGCACACACCGGAGCCCGGCTCCCCACCTGGGGGAACCGGGCTCCGGTGTCGATACGGCGATCGGGTCTCGATCAGTCGAGGTAGTCGCGCAGCACCTGCGAACGCGAGGGGTGACGCAGCTTCGACATCGTCTTCGACTCGATCTGGCGGATCCGCTCACGCGTGACGCCGTAGACCTTGCCGATCTCGTCCAGGGTCTTCGGCTGGCCGTCGGTGAGACCGAAGCGCATGGAGACGACGCCGGCCTCACGCTCGGAGAGCGTGTCGAGCACGGAGTGCAGCTGCTCCTGGAGGAGCGTGAAGCTCACCGCGTCGGCCGGGACGACCGCCTCGGAGTCCTCGATGAGGTCACCGAACTCGCTGTCGCCGTCCTCGCCCAGCGGGGTGTGCAGCGAGATGGGCTCACGGCCGTACTTCTGGACCTCGATGACCTTCTCGGGGGTCATGTCGAGCTCCTTGGCCAGCTCCTCCGGGGTGGGCTCGCGGCCCAGGTCCTGGAGCATCTGGCGCTGGACGCGCGCGAGCTTGTTGATGACCTCGACCATGTGCACCGGGATACGGATGGTGCGGGCCTGGTCGGCCATGGCGCGGGTGATCGCCTGACGGATCCACCAGGTGGCGTACGTGGAGAACTTGTAGCCCTTGGTGTAGTCGAACTTTTCGACCGCGCGGATCAGACCGAGGTTGCCCTCCTGGATCAGGTCCAGGAAGAGCATGCCGCGGCCGGTGTAGCGCTTGGCCAGCGAGACCACGAGGCGGAGGTTGGCCTCCAGCAGGTGGTTCTTGGCCCGGCGGCCGTCCTCGGCGATGATCTCGAGCTCGCGCTTGAGCTTCGGCGCCAGCTTGTCGGAGTTCGCCAGCTTGTCCTCGGCGAACAGACCGGCCTCGATGCGCTTGGCGAGCTCGACCTCCTGCTCGGCGTTGAGCAGGGGGACCTTGCCGATCTGCTTCAGGTAGTCCTTGACCGGGTCGGCCGTGGCACCGGCGACGGCGACCTGCTGCGCCGGCGCGTCGTCCTCGTCCTCGTCGGAAAGGACGAAGCCCTTGTTCTCGCCCTCGGCCTCTTCGTCGTCCTTGCCGGGCTGGACGTCGTCGATCAGCTCTTCGCCCTCGAGAACTTCGTCGGCGTCCTTCTTGGCGGCGGTCTTCTTGGCCGTCGTCTTCTTCGCGGCGGCCTTCTTGGCCGTCGTCTTCTTGGCCGCGACCTTCTTGGCAGCCGCCTTGGGGGCAGTGGCTCCGGTCTCGTCGACCGGAATGTCCGCGCTCTCGGCCGCCGGAGCCGCCGTCGAGGCCGCGACACTCTTCGTCACGGTCGTCTTGGCGGTGACGGTCTTGGTGGCGGTGCGCTTGGCCGGGCTCTTCGCAGCGACGCTCTTGCGGGCGCGCTTCGGCGACTCCGCTGCACTGACCATCAGCGTCACACCCTCTTCCTCGAGGATCTGGTTGAGGCTGCGCAGAACATTCTTCCACTGGGTTGGCGGAATCTGGTCAGCCTCGAAGGCCCGACGCACGTCATCGCCGGCGATCTGCCCATCAGCCTTTCCCCGCTCGATGAGCGCCATCACAGACTCGGACTCGGCGATCTCCGGCGGGAGCGTACGGGATGTGCTGGCCGACACGAACAACCTCTCGGAACGATGGAAACGGCTTCCGGCCCCGCCCATGATCGGGCCGGAGCCGACGACCGCCGGCTGGGAATGTGCCGACGGCGCGGGCTGAACCTCAGAGCTGCACAGCGCCTCCTACGGCGGCTGTATTCCCTCCTCGGCTGTCACCTCTTAGGTCATCGCACTGTTTCGAGGAGTGTTACGCCCAATCCGCGTGGCCCGAGTCACACCCCATATACGACGAACCTGCCAGACCAGGATCAAATGGAGCTATCGGTGCCGCCCGACCCGGATGGGACGCCCTTCCCGGCACCTCCTCGGGCGCCCTTCCGGGTCCGGCGGCACGCGCCGTGCTCGACTCCGTACACCTGGCCGCGGCCCGGGGTGTCAGTTGCCGCGCGGGGCGGGCACGACCCGCTCCACCTCGGGGTGGACGGTCAGCAGCTGGCGCATGGCCGTCTCGGCGGCGAGCGCGTCCCCCGCCGCGAGGGCGTCGACGATACGGGCGTGCTGGACGAGGCACGCCTCTCCGGGACGGTCGCAGCTGGTCGCGGGGGCTCCGGAGACCTGGAGCGCAGCGGCGACGATGCCCGAGAGGTGCTCCAGCATGCGGTTGCCGGCGAGCTGGATGAGGAGGGAGTGGAACTCGGTGTCGGCCCGGGAGAAGGTGATGCCGTCCCCCTGGGAGAGGGCGTGGCCCATGATCTCGACCATGTCGCCGAGGCGCTGCTGGATGTCGTCCCGGCCGTGACCGACGGCGAGCCGGGCGGCCAGCGGCTCGATCATCCAGCGGAGCTCGTTGAGCTCGCGGCGCTGGTCGTCGCGCTGCGGCCCGAAGGCGCGCCATTCGATGATGTCGGGGTCGAGCAGGTTCCAGTCGCTGACGGGGCGGACCCGGGTGCCGACGTTGGGTCGCGCGCTGACCAGGCCCTTGGCCTCCAGGACGCGCAGGGACTCACGGACGACGGTGCGGGAGACCTCGAAGCGCTGACCGATCTCCTCGGGGACGAGTGGCCGGTCGGCGCCGAGATCGCCGGAAACGATCATCTGACCCAGCTGCTGGACGAGTTGGCCGTGCAGCCCTCGGCCGCGACTGCCCGCCGCCCTGCGGCCGACCCGGCCCAACTCCGTTTCGGTCGGCTCCCAGGACGGCGGGCCGACGCGGTCGGCGCCGGGGGCCTCCCCGTAGGAGTAGCGGTCGAGGTCGCCCGCGCCGGCGAGGCCGGACTCGGAGGGGCGAGCGGTCATCATGGAATGCGCAAGGGTACTCACGCATCCTTTGTCGGCGCGCCTCTCGCGGCCCTTGAGGTCTTTGGTGAAAAGCACACGAAAGGGTGATCGGCACCCCCTACACAATTGACGCTTTATCGGAAGGAACCGGGCATTCTGCGGGGAGTTGCGAACGAGACCCGTCCGATATGGGGCTTCCCGCCCCCGATCTGCTCACCAACGGGCCCTGCGGCGCAGGCCGGTGAGCACATAGGCGCCGAGCAGGGCGGCCAGCGAGAGGGACAGCGCCGCCCCGACCGGCTGGGCGATCACCCGCAGCCCACCCATGAGCCAGCGGTCGACCGCCTGCGGCCAGTCGAGCCAGACGAGTTCTCGCAGCCGTCCGGGGAGCCCCGCGACGGAGCGCAGGGACGTTCCTTCGAGCGCCTTGCGCAGCAGCGGTACGACGACCACCGGTACGGCGAGGACGGCGGCCACGCCCGCGGCGGCCACCCTGAAGACCCCGGCGGCCAGCAGTCCCGCCCAGGCGCAGCCGACAGTGAGCCCGAGCCAACTGGCACAGAGCGCGGGCCAGTTCCGTGGTACGGGGATCAGGTCGCCGCCGTAGACCATGCGCAGGGCCTCCAGGTCGACGACCACCACGGCCACCGCGATGAGCAGGGCGCAGGCGCCCGTCACCGCGAGCTTGGCGAGGAGGAGCCCCAGGCGGCGCGGGACGGCGCCACGGCCCGAGAAGAGGGTCGGGTAGCGGTACTCGTCCCCGAACGAGAAGGCGCCGAGCAGGCCGGCACCGAGGGCGGCGGGTGGCAGCGGCGAAAATCCTGGCCAGCCGGCGAGGGCCGCGGGCAGCGGATTACGGCCGTCGCGCGCGAGGAGCACGGCGAGCAGCGCGGAGCAGACCAGGACGGCCGCGACGACCAGCGGGGTGGTGGGAACGCCGGTGAGCCTGCGGATTTCGTACCGGAGCGGCTGCAGAGGGGTGCGCGGGGGGCGCGGTGCGGGCAGGAGGTCGTCCGGGGCGGCTTGGGAGGCTGCGGGAGCCGGCGGTCCCTCTGTGCTCTGCGTGCCGCTTGGAGTCTCCGGGGTCTGTGTTGCGTCGATGGTCTCGTCGGCGAGTTGGTGGAGGAGGACGCCGTGCCGGAAGGCGGCCTCACCGATCTCGGCACGGTCGCCCCCGTAGACCGAGAGCCGGTTGCCGCCCTCCGCGACGACCTCGACCGAGCGGCGGGCGGCGCGGGCCTCGCGGGTGAGGACGGCGGCGAGCCGGGCCGCGTGCGGGGTACGGACGGCGACGCGGGGGCGCAGCCGGGTGCGGGCGAATTCGGTCGCGTCCTGGTCGGCGACGAGGCGGCCGGCGTCGAGGACGACGACGCGATCGGCGATGCGGGCGGCTTCCTTGGGGTCTGCGGTGGTGCAGAGGACGGTGCCGCCGCGTTCGGCATGGGTGAGGAGGAGTTCACGGACCAGGGCGGCGTCCGGTGCGGCCAGTCCGGCGGTGGGCTCGTCCAGCAGGAGGGTGTGGGGGTCGGCCAACAGGGCGGCGGCAAGGCCCAGTCGGCGCTCCATTCCGCGTGAGAGGGTGCCGAGCCGCTGGCCTTCTAGGCCGGTCAGGTCCACGGCCTGGAGCAGGTCGTCGGCCCGTGCGGCGGGCACTCCGGTCGCGGCGCAGAGCAGCCGCAACTGGCCGCGCAGCGTACGGGAGGGGTGGCCCGGTACGTCCCCGAGCAGCACGCCGACCTCACGGGCGGGGTGGGCGATCCGGTGGAGGGGACGGCCGCGGAAGTAGGTAATGCCGCGGCCGGGCTCCAGCTGGAGCATCAGCCGCAGGGCGGTGGTCTTGCCCGCGCCCGGGGGGCCGAGCAGTGCCGTGACGTGGCCGGGGCGGGCTTCGAAGGTGAGGTCGTCCACCGCGGGCGGGCGGTCTCGACGGGGGGCGCTGGTGAGTCCGACGACCTGGAGCATCGCTTCTCCCGCGGTGGTTGAGACCGCTCTGCGGCGGGGCGCGTACCGCAGCAAGATAACGCGACATTTCAGACTTTTGACGCAAGGTTGGCTTCGGCGGGGCCGTCGCGCGAGAGCCGGTCAGACCTCCGGACGCAGCATCGGAGGGTTCAGGAGCGTCGCCGTTCCGGCACGGAAGAGCTGAGCCGGACGGCCCCCCTGACGGGTGGTCGTGCCCCCGGCCGGTACGAGGAAGCCCGGCGTACCGGTCACCTTGCGGTGGAAGTTGCGCGGATCGAGGGCGACGCCCCAGACGGCTTCGTACACCCGCCGCAGCTCGCCGACGGTGAACTCGGGCGGGCAGAACGCGGTGGCGAGGGAGGAGTACTCGATCTTCGATCGGGCCCGTTCCACACCGTCGGCGAGGATCTGCGCGTGGTCGAAGGCGAGCGGCGCCGGCTGCTCGTCGTCGCGGGCGAAGCCGCCTTCCTGGTCGAGCAGGGCCTCGACCGGCGCCCACCGGGCTCCCTTGGCGTCCCCGCCCGCGCGGGGCGCGGGAAGGTCGGGGGCGAGGACGAGGTGGGCGACACTGACCACCCGCATACGGGGGTCGCGCTTGGGGTCGCCGTAGGTCGCCAGCTGTTCCAGGTGCGCGCCGTTGCCCGGCAGCGGAACCCCCGCGACCGGATCGTGCGCGGACAGCCCGGTCTCCTCGGCCAGCTCCCGGGCGGCCGCCGCACTCAAGTCCTCGTCGGCGCGGACGAAGCCTCCAGGCAGCGCCCATCGCCCTTGGAACGGCGGCTCTCCCCGGCGTACGACCAATGCGCACAGCGCATGGCGACGCACGGTGAGCACGACCAGATCGACGGTGACGGCGAAAGGCGGGAAAGCCGACGGGTCGTAGGGAGACATGCCCGTGATCATAGTCGTCTGCCTGACGATAAACACGTCTCTCGCGGTCACCGGCTGCTCCTTCTTCCGGCCGGGCGCCAGTGGTTCGTACCCGCTCACACGCCCAGCTGGAGGCCGTCGGCAGCCTCCTCGACCATGCCGAGCCCGAGCCGGCTGACCCGTACCGCGAAGGGCTCGCCCGCGACGCGCAGTCCTGACAGCTGTACGGCGCCGAGAGGGGCGCTGCTGAACGGGTGCAGGGCGACCGTGCGGCCGGGCGCGTCGGGCCGCACCCCGGCCACGGCGACGAGGAGCTGGACCCCGGCGGCGGCGCCGACGGCCGCCGGACGGCAGGCCGCCGGATGCGGCACGGGCGCGCTGCCGGCGGTGCGCTGCTCCCCCGCGTACATCTCGGGCAGCCGGTGCCCGAACGACTCGGCTGCGTCGAGCACGCCTCGCAGGACGGAGACCGCCTCCTTCTCGTATCCGGCGGCGGCCAGGCCGGTGACGGCGACCGCGCTCTCGTGGACGCGGACCGCGCCCGCGCGGTGGCCGAAAGGGTTGTGACCGGGCTCCTTGGCGCCGAGGCTGCGCAGTCCCCAGCCGGAGTCCAGCGGGGGGGTGCCGAGCAGCCTGGCCAGCTGCTCGGTCTGCGACTTGTCGAGGAGCCCGGGTGCCGTCCGGCCGCCGCCGAGCAGTCCGGTGTCGAGAAGATGCGCGGCGCCGCCGCCCAGCTGAGGTACCGGGCGGCCGTCGGGTGCGCGGGCGGCGGCGGGCCGCCCGCCGGAACGGTCGTCGAGCCAGAACGCCTCGCGGAAACGGTGGCGCAGAGCCGCCGCCCACTCCCGCCAGCCGTCGGCTCCGGGGCGTCCACAGGCCTCCAGCAGGTCGGCGCCAAGGACAGCGGCACGATGGGCATGCGCCTGGGTCTCGGCCCGTGCCGGGCCGGCTGGGGCGGGGTCCGGCAGGAGGCCGTCGTCCCCGGCCGCGCTCCGGAGCCAGTCGAGGCAGCGTTCGGCCGCGGGAAGCAGCTCAGCCACGTCCTGCTCGGGCAGGCCCCAGCGCCGCGCCTCGGCCAGGACCACGGGGAAGGCGAGCGTGGCTTCGATACCTGTGCAGCGGGGCGGCAGGTGGGGCCCGGCGTCCCGTAGAGGGCCGGGGATGCGTCCCGAGTCGGGCCCGGTACCGGCGAGTTGGATGCGGGCGAGGGTACGGAGCGTCGACGCCGCGAGCCGGGTTCCGAGCGGCAGGGCCATCCGCGCGGCCCACAGGGATTCGGCGGTGGCGGGACCGCAGCGCCAGGGGACCCCGGCGGCCGGGTAGACGTCAGCCGGGTGTGCGGGGTCGCGGAGCAGGAGGGCACGCAGATCGTCGACGGAGGCGCGCAGGAGGGGGCCGATCCGGGGGTCGTCCCCTTCGGCGGCGGCTTCGGCGATCGGGTGGGCGCCGGCCTGTCCGGCCGGACGGGCGGGGCGGTCCGTGCGGACCCGCAGCTCGATGGTGCGGCTCCCTCCGGGAGCGAGGTCGATCTCCCAGCGCAGCAGTCCGGCCGCCGCGAGGGCGTCGGTGGGCGGCGGGTCGGCGGCGACGATCGCGTACCGCCCGCCCGGCCCGGACCAGCGCATCCCGGCGTCGTGGACGCTGGGGGGCAGTTCGGGTCCGGGGCGGCCGGAGGCCACTGCGGCGAGATCGGCCAGATCAGTGCCGAGGGAGAGCTCGACCGGCAGCCGCAGCGGCCGCCCCGCGGAACTGCGCAGGGTGATCCGCTCGGTGCCTTCGGCGTCCCGCGTGCGCTCGACGGCGACGGCCGGGTCGGGGCCGGTGTCGCCGGGGATGCGAGCCACGGCCACGAACCGGGCCCGGTCGGCTCCGGCCATTCCCCCTTGCAGGGCGAGGGGTTCACGCCCGGCGATGCGCAACTGACAGCGGGCGAGCAGCCGGCGCCCCGACCGGTACACGCCGTGCAGTCCCTGGCCGGTGAGCTGGCCGTCGCGGGCGCTGACGGTGAGGCCGGGCAGTGCGACACAGACGAGGGCGTCGTGCACGGAGGGCAGCTCGCCCGGTCGGAGGGCACCGGGCGGCGGCGCCACGTGGGTGCCGCCCGGGGTGGCCGGGGGGACCGGGGAGGAGGCTGGGCCCGGGACACCGAGGGGCGTGGGGCTGCCGGTACCGGACGGGGGAACGGTGGGGGCCATGGGTCGTGTGCTGTGCCTTCTGTGCGCTCCGGACAGCCGCTGAAGGTACGGCGGCACGGGTCGTACGACTCCGCCACCCAGCTGAACGCCGACACGCGTGACCTGGTCACGGCCGTCATCGGCCACTCCTGGATCCGCGCTGTCCCCTGCGCCGGGGCGCGCCGCCGCGGCACTGGGCCGGGGGCGTCCCGGGCCGGGTTGTGGCGCGGGTGTGCGGCTTCCTCGTGGCCGGTGGGCGCGGCGCGCGAGGCCGGGTCGGCCGGGTGGCGCTCGGGTGACTCTTGGCGGCGGTGCGTGCCCTGCGCTCGCCGCGCAGGCAGCTGCGCAGCGCCTCCGGATCCAGCCCTTCGTTGCAGGCCTGGTGCAGCAGCCTGGCGAAGAGGTAGTCCGGGTCGGCCTCCAACGCCAGGGAGAGGGCGACGCGGGCGCTGGGCTCGTCGCCGGTCGACCAGGCCACCCAGCCCGCGAGGGTGAGCGGCGCGGCGGCGTGCTCGGCGTAGGGGCCGACGCAGCGGCGCGAGAGCGCCCGCCACAGCCGCAGCGCCCGCTCCGCTTCGGGCCCTTCCATCCACTCGGCGGCCCGGTCGCGGGTGTCCCGGTCCTGGAGGCCGAGGACGACCGTCGCGGCCTCGTCGTTGCGGATCAGTCCGTCGTCGGTGGCGTCCGACTCGCTCCTGCTGGTGCCGGGCGCCACCGCGGCCAGCCGCTTCATCAGCCGTCGCGCCGTCCTCAGGGTCTGCGCGCGGACCTCCTCGCGGGCGTTGCCTGTCAGGATCCCGGGTACGACGGTGGCGGCCGCCCGGTCCAGCGCCTGCCGCTGCTCCTCGGCCCGCGGCCCCGTCCAGGGCTTCAGCCGCGCCTCCAGGTCGCGCAGTGAGCCGCGCACCTGAATGCCGGCGTACGCGGCGGCGGCCGCCATCACCGACGTGCCCTGGAGAGCGAGCGGGGAGCCGTCGGGCGGGCAGCAGCGCACATCGGGGCAGCAGTAGGACCAGTACCGCCCGCCGGAGATGCAGAGGGCTTCGTACACGGGCACGTCGAGGGCTCCGCAGGCGGTGCGCAGGCGTTGAGCGAGGGGGCGCAGCCGTTCCATCACCTGGCGTCCCGTCTCGCCGTCGGCGGGGTCCTGGCAGAGGAATGCGACGATGCCGTCGGGGCGGGCGCCGCGCTTCTCGCTGCCTTCGATCAGACACTCGGCGACCTGCTGCGCGACGGGTGACCACTCCCGTGGCGAGCGTGGAATGCCGAGCCTCAGCCGTCCGCCGAAGCGGCCGCGGTCGCCGTGGAGCGCGACGAGGACGATCGAGTCGGTGGGTTGGAAGCCGAGGACGTAGGGGAGCGCGTCGGCCAGCTCGGCGGGGCCGCGCAGGGTGATCTGCTGGTCGTCGGACGGTCCGGTGGATGCGTGGTGCTTGTTCATGGTCGAGACGGTCCCGCAGCGACCGCCAACTCCGCGACCCCTGTGGATAACGTTGTCCACAGGCTTGGCGGCTCGTTCGCGCAATGTCAGACCTATCGGGTTGCATGGAGGCATGACCCACGCTCCGCACCCAGACACCGTCGAAGACCGCGCCGCTCTTCGCGCCGCCGCCGACGCCGTACTCGCCCGCCTCGTCTCGGACGCCGGCGGGACGGCGCGGCTGCGCGAGGACCAGTGGCGTGCGATCGAGGCGCTCGTCGCCGACAAGCGAAGAGCGCTGGTCGTGCAGCGGACCGGCTGGGGCAAGTCCGCGGTGTACTTCGTGGCGACCTCGCTGCTGCGTGAGCGCGGCAGCGGTCCGACCGTGATCGTGTCGCCGCTGCTGGCGCTGATGCGCAACCAGGTGGAGGCCGCGGCACGGGCCGGTATCCGGGCGCGCACGATCAACTCGTCCAACACGGAGGAGTGGGAGACCGTGCAGGCCGAGGTGGCCGCCGGGGAGGTGGACGTGCTGCTGGTGAGTCCCGAGCGGCTCAACAACCCGGACTTCCGCGACCAGGTGCTGCCGGCGCTGGCCGCGGCGACGGGCCTGCTGGTGGTGGACGAGGCGCACTGCATCTCGGACTGGGGCCATGACTTCCGCCCCGACTACCGCCGGCTGCGGACCATGCTCGCCGACCTGCCGGCCGGTGTCCCGGTCCTCGCCACCACCGCGACGGCCAACGCCCGGGTGACGGCGGACGTCGCCGAGCAGCTGGGGACGGGCGCGGGCACGGACGCCCTCGTCCTGCGCGGCCCGCTGGACCGGGAGAGCCTGAGCCTCGGAGTCCTTCGGCTGCCCGACGCCGCGCATCGGCTGGCCTGGCTGGCCGACCACCTCGAGGAACTGCCGGGCTCGGGCATCATCTACACCCTCACCGTCGCGGCGGCCGAGGAGGTCACGGCATATCTGCGGCACTGCGGGCACACGGTCACCTCGTACACGGGCCGGACGGAGAACGCCGACCGGCAGCAGGCGGAGGACGATCTGCTGGCCAACCGCGTCAAGGCACTGGTCGCGACCTCGGCCCTGGGTATGGGGTTCGACAAGCCGGACCTCGGGTTCGTCGTCCATCTCGGCTCGCCGTCCTCCCCCATCGCCTACTACCAGCAGGTGGGCCGCGCGGGGCGTGGCGTGGAGCATGCCGAGGTGCTGCTGCTGCCGGGCAAGGAGGACGAGGCGATCTGGCAGTACTTCGCGTCGGTGGCCTTCCCGCCCGAGGAGCAGGTGCGCCGGACGCTCGACGTGCTGGCGCAGGCGGAGCGGCCGCTCTCGCTGCCCGCGCTGGAGCCGCTGGTCGAGCTGCGGCGCACACGGCTGGAGACGATGCTCAAAGTCCTCGACGTGGATGGCGCGGTGCACCGGGTGAAGGGCGGCTGGACGAGCACGGGCCGGCCGTGGGTGTACGACGCGGAGCGGTACGCCTGGGTGGCCCGGCAGCGCGCGGCCGAGCAGCAGGCGATGCGTGAGTACGCGTCGGCGACGGGCTGTCGGATGGAGTTCCTGCGTCGTCAGCTGGACGACGAGGAGGCAGCACCGTGCGGGCGCTGCGACAACTGCTCGGCGCCGAGGTTCGACGCCAAGGTGTCCGACGCGGCGCTGGACGCCGCCAAGGGCGAGCTCGGGCGGCCCGGTGTGGAGGTGGAGCCGCGCAAGATGTGGCCGACGGGGCTGACCGCCGTCGGCGTGGACCTCAAGGGCCGGATCCCCGCCGGGGAGCAGTCGTTCACCGGCCGGGCGCTGGGGCGGCTGTCCGACATCGGCTGGGGGAACCGACTGCGTCCCATGCTCGCGCCCCAGGCTGCGGACGGTCCGGTTCCGGACGACGTGGTGCAGGCCGTGGTGAGCGTTCTCGCCGACTGGGCGAAGGGGCCCGGGGGTTGGGCTTCGGGGGCGGCGGATGCGCCGGGTCGGCCGGTTGGCGTGGTCACGGTCGCCTCGAACAGCAGGCCGCGGCTGGTCGACTCGCTCGGCCGAAGGATCGCCGAGATCGGCCGCATGCCGCTCCTGGGTGCCGTCGAGTACACGCCTGAGGCCGCGGACCTGCGGATCTCGCGTACCAACAGCGCGCAAAGGGTGCTGGGGCTGCACCGTGCGCTGACCGTTCCGCCGTCGCTGGCCGAGCAGTTGGCGGCGGCCGGGGGTCCTGTGCTGCTGGTCGACGATCTTTCGGACAGCGGCTGGACGCTCGCCGTGGCGTCCCGGCTGCTGCGCCGGGCCGGAGCAGAAGGGGTATTTCCGCTGGTGCTCGCGGTTCAGGGATGACGTGAGGCTTGGTCAGGTGCCCTGGTGGGCAGGGATATGAGTGTCATTCCGGCCCAATCCAGTCAGCGTCCGCAATTGCTCGTTGCCGCCCGCGCACGCGACCGCAAGAATTGGATGCGCCCCCCGCACGGCCCGTTCGCGGTCCGGAAGGGCTGTGCCGGTGCGCGCCCTCACTCGACCCTGCCCGCACTGTGGGCGCGTATGCGAAGGGAGGACCGTGACCTTCGGATTCGCTCCGTCCGCAGCCACCTCGATCGCCGCATCGGCAGGCTCCGCCAGCCGCCTCGCCAGGATGCTCGAACCCGCCGAGTGGACGGCGGCCGGGATTCCGCTGCTGCGCAATCCCCGGGAGGTCGTCGCGGGCCTGCACTCCCGGCACCGGCCGTCGCCCGCCACCGCTGTCGTGGCGGTCCTCGACCATGAGGAACGGCTGGCCGCCAGTGCCTCCTTCACCCGCCGCTCCACCCCGGCGGACGGCTGGGAGTTCCGCAACGCGTTGCTGGCCCAGCTGCGCCGGGTCATTCCGCATGATCTTCGCCGCCGCACTCCGGTGCGCACGGCCGTCCTGCTCTACTGCCGTGAGGGCGACGAGCGTTGGACCGAGGAGGACGGGGCGTGGATGTGGGGACTGCGTGACGCCTGCACACTCCACGGCCTGCGCTGCGGCGCCTACATCACGCTGACGCGTGGCGGCTGGCAGGTCCTCGGCGAGGGCCGGGGCGGGCGGCGGCCCAGCTCGACCTCGCGCCCGACGGCTCTGGGGGATGTTCCGGTCGACCCGGAGTCGCTCGCGCCGCGTACGGCAAGCGGGGCGGCGGAGCCGCTGCGTCGCACGGCGGCCCGCTGAGCGGACGCCGTCCGGCTTCGCCGGCGCACCGGCCTGTCACAGCCCGGCCGCCCAGGTTCGGGCAGCCGGGTCACGACCATGTGCCGTGTTCCGCGCCGGGCGGGGTCTGGGAGCCGTACGGCTCAGACACCCGCACCGAGCGCGGCGTTGATGCGCTGCGGGTCGCCGCAGACGATCAGGAGCGCGGTCGCACGCTCCCTGGCGAGAGGCAGCGCCTGGGCGGCGGCACCCTCGTCGTCTCCGTTGACGGCGACCACGACCACGGGCCGGGCCGATGCCCGGCCGACGGCGGTGGCGTCGGCGAAGAAGACGTCGTCGCGGGCGTCGTGTTGGGCCCAGTAGGCGGCGTCCCCGAAGGACAGCTCGTGCGCCGCCCAGGGGTGCTGCTCACCGGTGGTGAGGACGAGGATGTCGCCCGGCGCGCGGCCCGTTTCGAGCAGCAGGTCCACCGCTTCCTCGGCGGCGTCGAGCGCACCGTCCGCCGGAGCGGGGATCAGCTGGATCTGCGGCACGGAACGATTCTCCGACCGGGAGGGCGTGGGTTGCGCGGCATCGGGCTGCGGGCGCGGCACCGGCGGCTTGGGCCTGGGCGGACCGGGGTGTCCCGGCCGCGGGGAGGCCGCGGAACGCGGACCGGGTACGGGACGGGGGGTCGGCGCGGGGCCGGCGGCCGGAGTGGCGCGGGGACCCTGGGCACTCTCGTGAATCTGAGGCTCCTCGGGGATGAGAGGCATAAATGGATGTCTATCAAACGCCGACGCAAGAAGCATCGGCGGGTGGGCACAAAAGTGCGATCCGGGCAGATGTGAGCCCGGCAGTGCCCTGTGGTTCACCGGCAGTTCAGAAGTCGAAGCCGAGCTGGCCCCCGCTTTCCAGTGCGGCCGCCTCGGCGGAGACGCGGACCTTCTTGAGGTGCCGCCACTGGGGCAGCGCGTCGAGGTACGCCCAGGAGAGCCGGTGGTGCGGGGTGGGGCCCCGCTCCTGCAGAGCCGCCTTGTGCACGGGCGAGGGATAGCCCGCGTTGACGTCGAAGCCGAAGGCGGAACACCCCTCCGAGGTGATGCCCAGTTCGGCCATCATCATGTCGCGGTGCACCTTGGCGATGACCGAGGCCGCCGCGACGGCGACGCAGGACTGGTCGCCCTTGATGACCGTACGCACCTGCCAAGGGCTGCCCAGGTAGTCGTGCTTACCGTCCAGGATCACCGCGTCGGGCCGCACGGGCAGCCCGTCGAGCGCACGGACGGCGGCCAGTCGCAGCGCAGCGGTCATACCGAGCTCGTCGATCTCCTCCGGGGACGCGTGCCCGAGGGCGAACGCAGTGACCCACTTCTCCAGCTCCCCGCAGAGCACGAGACGGCGCTTGGGGGTGATCAGCTTGGAGTCGGTGAGCCCGGCGGGCGGTCGGCGCAGTCCGGTGACCGCGGCGCACACCGTGACCGGCCCGGCCCACGCCCCTCGTCCTACTTCGTCGACCCCGGCAATGATCTTGGCGCCGGTGGTGGCTCGGAGCGAACGCTCGACGGTGTGGGTGGGTGGTTCATACGGCATGGCGCTGACAGGTTACGCCGATGGGGGCCGCCCGCGATAGCCGGATTCCCCGTACCCGGCGGAGGCCGCCGTCGGGCAACACCATGGGCCGACCGGCGACCCGCGCCCCCGGTCCGTTGGACCTTCGCCGCCGGCCTCCCGCCCTTCACTCACGCACACCCCACAGGAGTACGTCACCTTGGCCGAAACCCGTCGAAGACCAGGTCGCCGCAGGAGTACGGCTGGGGCGTCGCCACACCTCGAAAGCGCGGACGGCTCCGCCACCTGCGAAACGATCAGGCCACGGTGGCGCTGGACGCTCTGGCTGTCGCATTCGCGAAGCATGGGCGCAGCAGGCCTCGGGAGCCGCTCCAATCGTCGCGCACCCCTGCGTCAGGTGAAGTCGACAGATCGACATTGGGGCCGCAACGCACGCCGACCTCGCCTCTGGGCGTGGCCGCGCTCGTCCAGGGAGCCCTCATGAGGACCCGTCGTCGACTGGTCCGGCCACCGGGCGGCGGCGCTCAGTGGGCTGCCGCGGCCGGGAGCCAGCCGGGCAGCTCCTCGGTCGTGGCCAGCCAGTCGGTGGGCGGCGCCCCGCCTTCGGCGGCGGCCACCACACCTCCGGCGATGGCACAGGTCGTGTCGACGTCGCCGCCGACCTGCGCGGTGGTCCAGAAGGCCCGTTCGTAGTCGCCCAGAGCACGGGCCGCCGACCAGAGGGCGAACGGCACCGTGTCGTGGGCGCTGGTGCGCCGCCCGCAGCCGAGGACGGCGGCGACCGTGACCGCGTCGTCGTAGTCGAGCATGTCCCGCGCCCGCCTCAGCCCGGCCCCGACCGCGCTGCGCGGCACCAGAGCGACGACGCCGTCGAGAAGGGCGGTGGGAGTGGGCGGTCCGGCAGGGTTGGCGGCGAGCGCGGCGGCCGCCGCCACCGCCATGGATCCCACAACCGCCTCGCGGTGCTGATGTGTGGTGTAGGAGGAGATCTCGGCCTGGTGGGTGGCCTGCTCCGGGTCGTCGGCGTACCAGGCACCGAGGGGCGCGACCCGCATCGCGGCGCCGTTGCCCCACGATCCCTGCCCGTTGAAGAGGTCGGCCGCCAGCTGGCGCCAGTCCCCGCCCTCCCGGATCAGCCGGAGCATCCGGTTGACGGCCGGGCCGTAGCCGCGGTCGAAGTCATGGTGCTCGGCGAAGGAGCGCGCGAGCGCGTCCTGGTCGATCCGGCCGTGCTGCCCGAGCACGGCGAGTACGGAGCACGCCATCTCGGTGTCGTCGGTCCACTGCCAAGGGCCCGGCGGCAGCTCGCGCCGCTTGAGCAGGGGATAGTTCGAAGGTACGAAGAACTGGGAGCCCAGGGCGTCTCCCACGGCCAGTCCACGCAGGCTGGCCAGAGCGCGTTCGAAGCGCCGGTCGAGAGAGGAGTCAGCGGTCATCGCCCTGCCACTCTATCCGGTGACGCCGTACGGCTCGGGGGTTCGCCAGCGTTCGAAGGGCTGGTCCAGGACGTACCTCCCGTCCTCCCCGAGCAGAAGTGTCCTGGTCTCGGCGTTGCCCGGATTGGACAGCGACTCGAAGTCGGCCACCGTCCAATGGAACCAGCGCATGCAGAACAGCCGCATGGTGAGTCCGTGGGTGACCAGGAGGACGTTCGGCGGGTGGTCGGGCGCCTCGAAGCTGCGGTAAAGGCTCTCCAGGAACGCGCCGACCCGGTCGTAGACATCCGCGCCGGACTCTCCCTGCGCGAACCGGTAGAAGAAGTGCCCGTAGGCGTCGCGGTAGGCCTTCTGCAGCCGTACGTCGTCCCTGTCCTGCCAGTTTCCCCAGTCCTGCTCCCTCAGTCGCGGCTCCTCTCTCACGCGCACCAGGTCCGGGTCGAGCCGGAAGGCGCGGAAGGTTTGATGGGTGCGGCGGTACGGCGACACATAGACGCTGACGCGTTCGTTGCCGAACAGCTCCCGCAGCCGCTCCCCCGTCTCCTCCGCCTGCCGCCATCCGGTCTCGGTGAGCCGCAAGGCGTGGTCGGGCTCCCGTTCGTACACCGTGTCATCGGCATTGCCCTCGGACTCTCCGTGCCGGACGAGGACGATGCGCCGCGGTCGTGCCATATGAAAACCCTAGAGGGGGCGCCGTACGCCGACTCAGTCGAGGAGGCGCCCGGAGTCCATCCGGCGTATGCGGCCGGTGAACCGGCGGCGCAGCTGCCGGTCGTGGGAGACGACGACCAGCGCGCCGGCCCACTGCTCCAGGGCCTCTTCCAGTTCCTCGACCAGCCCGAGTGCGAGGTGGTTGGCGGGCTCGTCGAGCAGGAGCAGGTCGGCGGGGCGGGCGAGGAGGCGGGCGAGCGCCAGGCGACGGCGCTGCCCCGCGGAGAGCGATCCGACCGGCACGCCGAGGTCTGCTGGCCGGAACAGTCCGTACGACAGCAGCAGCGCCGCCTGCTCGTCCTCGGTCAGCGCGAGCCCCTTGCCGAAGGCGGCGAGGACCCGCTGCTCAGGACGGTGCACCGGTATCTCCTGGGCGAGGAAGCCGATCCGCCCTCTGCGGACGACCTGTCCGGCGTCCGGCTCGAGCAGCCCCGTGACGGTCCGCAGGAGCGTGGACTTGCCGGCGCCGTTTCCTCCGTGGATCAGGAGCCTCTGTCCGGCGTCGACGGTGAACTCGTCGACGGCCAGCCGGTCGCCCACCCGGACGTCCGTCAAGGTCACCAGGGGCCCTTGTGTCGATCCGGAGACGGGCCGGGCGGCGAAGGCCAGGGGCTGCGGCGGCTGGTCGACGGGCTCCGCGCGGAGTCTGCGCAGCCGCTCCTGGGCGTTGCGGACCCGGCCGGAGACGGATGCCTGGACGCGTCCCCCCGCTCGGTCGTAGGCCATCTTGTTGTTGTCCTTGATCGCCCGGCCGGCGGCGACGCCATGGGCGGCGCCCCGTGCGTACTCCTCCAGCCTGGCGGTCTCCTTGCACCACTCCTCGTAGGCCTGCTCCCAGCGGCGCCGGGCCGCTGATCGCTCCTCCAGATATCCGGCGTAGCCACCGCCGTATCTGACGACCGTGCGGCGGTCGGCGTCGACTTCGAGCACGGCGGTGGCGACTCGCTCCAGGAAGACGCGATCGTGCGAGACGGCGACGACCGTGCCGGGGTGGGAGAGCAGGGCGTCCTCCAGCCAGTCGAGCGCCCGCTCGTCCAGGTGGTTGGTCGGCTCGTCCAGGAGCATGACCTCAGGCGCGGCGGCTATCAGGCAGGCGATGCCGAGCCGGGCCTGCTCGCCCCCGGACAGACTGCCGAGTGTGCGCCGGCGGTCGATGTGCGCGAGGCCGAGAGCGTGTAGCGCCTTGTCGATACGGGCGTCGGCCTCGTACCCACCGCGCAGCTCGAATGCGGTGAGGAGGTCCCCGTAGGCGGCGAGCGAGGATTCGTCCGCTTCTCCCAGGGCCGCCTCGCACTCCCGCAGGCGAGCTTCCATGGACCGCAGTTCGGCGAGTGCGGCGTCGATCGCGTCATCGACGGTGTGATGCGGGGGCAGGTCCGGCGTCTGCGTGAGAATCCCCGCTCCGCGCTCGGCGACGGTGATCACCTCGCCTTCGTCGGGCCGTTCACGGCCGGCGAGCAGATGAAGGAGTGTGGACTTTCCCGCGCCGTTCTCGCCGACGACGCCGACCCGCTCGCCGGGGCGCACGGTGAGCGAGACGTCGTCGAGGAGCAGGCGGTCGCCGCGGGACACGGTGACGGAGCGCAAGGAGATCTGGGTGGGCAAGAGGCGCCTCCATAGGCCAGCAACAGGCAACGTAAATGCAACCCGAGTCGCATTACGAAGAGTGTGGCACACTCGGACGCACTAACGCAACGGGAGTAGCAATTGAATGAGTCGACCGAGCAGAAGCCGGACGCGGCGCCTGGCACACGCCGACCCGGCGGCCGCACCGCGCGCACCAGGGCGGCTGTCCGCGACGCGGTCCTGACCGGTCTGGCCGCGCACGGCTACCCGGGCCTGACCGTCGAATACGTGGCCGAGCACTCGGGCGTGCACAAGACCACGCTCTACCGCCGCTGGGGCGGGCTCGAAGGACTGGTCGCCGACGCCCTCGCCCTGGCCGGCGAGGACAGCTGGTCGCCGCCGGACACCGGCAGCCTGGAGGGAGACCTGCGCGCGCTGGCCCACGAGGTGAGTGACGCGTTCGCCGACCCGGGCGCCGCGGCCGCGCCGACAGCCTTCGTCGGCGCCGCCTTCCAGTCACCGCGTGCGGCCGAAGCCCTGCACGCCTTCTACGTCGAACGGTTCTCGCGCTGCGAAGTCGTGGTGACCCGCGCGGTCGAGCGCGGGGACGCGCCGGCCGGCACCGACGCCGCCGCGGTGGTACGAGCGGTCTCCGCGCCCCTGTTCCTGCGGCTCTTCATCACGCGCGAGCCGGTGGACGGAGCCGTCGCCGATCAGGCGGCCCAGGCGACCCTCGCGGCGGTACGCGCCGGCGCGTTCACCGCGCCGACGCAGTGATCACACGATCCAGGACGGTTCGAGCTCCACGACGTCACCGGTCAGCGCCGCCACATCGGCCTCGGTCTGCGCCCGCAGCGCGAGCCTCTCCACCCGCTCCGTGCGGTACTTGCCGTGCTCGGCGGCCGATCGCCACATCGACAGCACCAGGAATTCGTGCCCCGGAGCTTCCCCGAAGACACCACGCAGCATTCCGGGCGAGCCGGCCATCGCCGGGTTCCACACCTTCTCCTGCATCAGGGCGAAATGCTCGACCCGGTCCTCATGGATCCGGCAGTGCGCGACCCGCACCACATCGGCGTCGGTGAACCGCGGCTCGAAGCCGGTCTTCACGTCGAAGCGGTGGTCGAAGAGCTTGGCCTCGATGGCCTTGTACGTGCCCGTCTGCGCGGCAGCCAGCCGGTCGTGCGAGCGTGCCATGAACGAGTCGTAGAACGCCCGGCTCTCCCAGAAGGCGAAGACATGGGCGACATCGGGGCGGCTCCGGCTCCACCCGCCGCCCTGTCCCCGGAATCCCGGCTCACCCAGCAGCCCCGCCCACTTCCGCTGCCCCCGCTCGAACCCCCGACGGTCCGTCACATGGCAGCGAATCCACTTGACCAGCACCGCGCCATCGTACGGCCACAGAGCGACACCGGTCACACCACGGACAGGACCACGCCTGTCAGGGCCGCGTGACACGATGAGCAACACACCCGTCAGTCACGGGCAGTTGGCAGGACGGCACGGAGAGGGGATTGCGGTGAACGGTCTCAACAAGGGGGTCGGCAAGGTCGAGGTGACGCTCAAGTGGGACCCGAGCCCTCTCGGCGCTCCGGCCCACGACCTCGACATCATCGCGGGTGTCTACACGGCGGACGACCCGTACGGTCAGCCGGCCTATCTGGTCCACTTCGACAGCCGCTCACCGGACGGCACGATCACACTCAACCGGGACAGCCGCACGGGCCAGGGCTTCGGCTACGACGAGGCGATGACCTTCGAACTGGACCGCCTCGCACCGACGTACACGCGCGTGGTGGTGGGCGTCCCCATACAGCAGGGCGGCGGACGACGGACGTTCGGCGACATCGCCAACGCCGGATTCCGTATCCGCGAGGGGCACGTGGACCTCGCGCAGGAGGACTTCACCCCGTACTCCGACGCCACCGCGGTGACGGTGGTGGAGTTCTCCCGGGACGGCACCGGAGGCTGGGAGTACCGCCTGGTCGGCCGGGGCTTCGACACCGATCCCCAGTCCTTCACGACGTTGATGGGCGCGCAGCACGCCTGAGCGGCTCCGCCCACGCGCGCGTGAAAGCGGGGCGGCGGGCGACTGCGCCCACCGCCCCGCTTCAGGACCGTCTACGTGCTCAGCTGCAACCGCTGGTCGAGCCGCAGCCCTCGCAGATGTAGCAGGAGCCGGCGCGCTGCATCTTCGTACCGCAGGAGAAGCACAGTGGCGCGTCCGCGCTGATGCCGAGCTGCATCTCGACGAGCTCCGCCGAGGTGTGCGCCTGCTTCGGGGCCGGGATCTCCGCCTTCGGCGGGGCGACCATCTTCAGGGTCTCCTGCTCACGGGGAGCGGACTGGGCCAGGCCCTCGACGTCCATGTCCTCGTCGGCCGGCTCGTAGGAACCGGTCTCCAGGTGCCGCTGACGCTCCTCGGCCGAGTGGATGCCGAGCGCCGAGCGGGTCTCGAAGGGCAGGAAGTCCAGCGCCAGGCGGCGGAAGATGTAGTCGACGATCGACTGCGCCATCCGCACGTCCGGGTCGTCCGTCATACCGGCCGGCTCGAACCGCATGTTGGTGAACTTGGAGACGTACGTCTCCAGGGGCACGCCGTACTGCAGACCGACGGAGACGGCGATGGAGAAGGCGTCCATCATGCCGGCGAGGGTGGAACCCTGCTTGGACATCTTCAGGAAGACCTCACCGAGACCGTCGTCCGGGTAGGAGTTGGCGGTCATGTAACCCTCGGCGCCACCGACCGTGAAGGAGGTGGTGATCCCCGGGCGGCCCTTCGGCAGGCGCTTGCGGACCGGGCGGTACTCGACGACCTTCTCGACCGCCGCGCGGATGGTCTCCTCGGTCTTCGCGGTGACCTCGACCTTCTCCGCCTCCTTCTTCTTGGCGGAGAGCGGCTGGCCGACCTTGCAGTTGTCGCGGTAGATCGCGAGCGCCTTGACGCCCATCTTCCAGGCCTCGAAGTAGATCTCCTCGACCTCTTCGACGGTCGCCGACTCCGGCATGTTGACCGTCTTGGAGAGCGCGCCGGAGATCCAGGGCTGGATCGCGGCCATCATGCGGACGTGGCCCATCGCGGAGATGGAGCGCTCGCCCATGGCGCAGTCGAAGACCTCGTAGTGCTCGGTCTTCAGGCCCGGGGCGTCGATGACATTGCCGTGCTCGGCGATGTGGGCGACGATCGCCTCGATCTGCTCCTCCTGGTAACCCAGGCGGCGCAGGGCCTGCGGGACGGTGCCGTTGACGATCTGCATCGAGCCGCCGCCGACCAGCTTCTTGAACTTGACCAGGGCGAGGTCGGGCTCGAGGCCGGTGGTGTCGCAGGACATCGCCAGACCGATGGTGCCCGTCGGGGCGATGACGGACGCCTGGGAGTTGCGGAAGCCGTTCTTCGCGCCGAGGCGGACCACGTCCTGCCAGGCCTCCGTGGCGGCGGCCCAGATCGGCGTGTCGAGGTCGTCCATGCGGACGGCCGCGGCGTTGGCGTCGGCGTGCTGCTTCATGACGCGCTGGTGCGGCTCGGCGTTACGGGCGTAGCCGTCGTACGGGCCGACGACCGCCGCGAGCTCGGCCGAGCGCTTGTACGACGTACCGGTCATCAGGGAGGTGATGGCGCCGGCGAGCGCACGGCCGCCGTCGGAGTCGTAGGCGTGGCCGGTCGCCATCAGCAGGGCGCCGAGGTTGGCGTAGCCGATGCCGAGCTGGCGGAAGGCGCGGGTGTTCTCGCCGATCTTCTGGGTCGGGAAGTCGGCGAAGCAGATGGAGATGTCCATCGCGGTGATGACGAGCTCGACGACCTTGGCGAAGCGCTCGACGTCGAAGGACTGGTTGCCCTTGCCGTCGTCCTTGAGGAACTTCATCAGGTTCAGCGAGGCGAGGTTGCAGGACGTGTTGTCCAGGTGCATGTACTCGCTGCACGGGTTCGAGCCGTTGATCCGGCCGGACTCGGGGCAGGTGTGCCAGTGGTTGATCGTGTCGTCGTACTGGATGCCCGGGTCGGCGCAGGCCCAGGCGGCCTCGGCCATCTTGCGGAAGAGGGACTTGGCGTCGACCTCCTCGATGACCTCGCCGGTCATGCGGGCACGCAGGCCGAACTTGCCGCCCGACTCCACGGCCTTCATGAACTCGTCGTTCACGCGGACCGAGTTGTTGGCGTTCTGGTACTGGACGGACGTGATGTCGTCGCCGCCCAGGTCCATGTCGAAGCCCGCGTCACGCAGGGCGCGGATCTTCTCCTCCTCCTTGACCTTGGTCTCGATGAAGTCCTCGATGTCGGGGTGGTCGACGTCGAGGATGACCATCTTGGCCGCGCGGCGGGTGGCGCCGCCCGACTTGATCGTTCCTGCGGACGCGTCGGCGCCCCGCATGAAGGAGACCGGGCCGGAGGCGTTGCCGCCGGAGGAGAGGAGCTCCTTGGAGGAGCGGATACGGGAGAGGTTCAGGCCGGCGCCGGAGCCGCCCTTGAAGATCATGCCCTCTTCCTTGTACCAGTCGAGGATCGACTCCATGGAGTCGTCGACGGCCAGAATGAAGCAGGCCGAGACCTGCTGCGGCTGGGGCGTGCCGACGTTGAACCAGACCGGCGAGTTGAAGCTGAAGATCTGGTGCAGGAGGGCGTAGGCCAGCTCGTGCTCGAAGATCTCCGCGTCGGCGGGCGAGGCGAAGTAGCCGTACTCCTCGCCGGCCTTCGTGTAGGTCTTCACGATCCGGTCGATGAGCTGCTTCAGACCGGTCTCGCGCTGCGGGGTGCCCACAGCGCCGCGGAAGTACTTGCTGGTGACGATGTTGACCGCGTTCACCGACCAGAAGTCGGGGAACTCCACGCCGCGCTGCTCGAAGTTGATCGAGCCGTCGCGCCAGTTGGTCATGACGACGTCACGAAGCGCCCATTCCACCTCGTCGTACGGGTGCACGCCGGGGGTGGTGTGGATGCGCTCGATACGCAGACCCTTGCTCGCCTTGGTTCCCTTGGCGCGGGAACCACGTGCCGGGCCGCTCGCCGTCTCTGTCATGCCGCCTCCCATATACGGGCAAAAACGCCCTGAAGTGCCCAGATCTTCCCGGGGCACAGTCTCTGTCTGTTGCCGTGAACACCGCGCTCAGTGCTCACGACAGGTCTTGTGCCGTCCGCGGCCGACGCCGGGCTCCTCGCCCGGCCGGTCGGTCAGTCGGCGGCAGTGGCGGGCACGGGGACCTCGGGGGTCGCGCCGCGCCCGCATTCCTCAGCGGGAGGCCGCTCGCGGAGCTCCGCGATGGCGGCCTCGAAGTCTTCGAGTGTGTCGAACGCCCGGTACACGGACGCGAAACGCAGGTACGCGACGAGGTCGAGTTCCTGAAGGGGGCCGAGTATGGCCAGCCCGACGTCGTGGGTGGTCAGTTCGGCGCTGCCGGTGGCGCGCACCGCCTCCTCGACCCGCTGGCCGAGCTTGGCGAGGGCGTCCTCGGTGACCGGCCGTCCCTGGCACGCCTTGCGCACGCCGGAGATGACCTTGGTGCGACTGAAGGGTTCGGTCACGCCGCTGCGCTTGATGACCATGAGCGACGCGGTCTCCACCGTGGTGAAACGGCGGGAGCAGTCGGGGCACTGGCGGCGGCGCCGGATCGATGTTCCGTCGTCGGTGGTGCGACTGTCGACGACACGGCTGTCGGGGTGCCTGCAGAAGGGGCAGTGCATGGCTTCCGACCCTCCTTCACAGCACGACTGAATGGCCTCGCCAGCCCCCTCAGGGGGCCCTCGAAGCAGCCACAAGCATAGGCGATGACCTAGGACCCGGCAGACCAGGGACCACAACTTCTGGGCGGCCGAATCAATCCAACCACTAGATCTTGGGTTGGGTCGCCGTTTCGGCACCTCGCGCGTGTCGCGCGCCCGGTTCGCGGACGACCGGCCACGAGGGTACGGGACGTGCGCGCCGCGACGGATTCCGGGGCCTCGGATGCCACACTGGAGGGGCACCCTCCACATGTCGCGCCGGCGGTGAAGGGTACCGTTTGGACCGAATTACCACTGGACGCCTGGGCCCGCGTATACACCCAGCCGAACAGACGCGTAAGACAATCTGCGATTTTTCACTCGAACGTGTGTTTGGCGCAACCTTTCGAAAGCCACTACCGTTGTCCAGCTAGGGAGAACATCTCGAGAGGGGCCGACGTGACCACCACCGCAGACAGTGCCATCATCACTGCCCAGGACCGCTCCCAGAGCCGACTCGAGCCGGTGCATGCCATGAATGACGCAGCCACGAACCCGGAGGGCCCCAAGCCCACGCGCGCGCTGCCCGGCCGACCTCCAGGCATCCGCGCCGACAGCTCGGGCCTCACGGACCGGCAACGGAGGGTGATCGAAGTCATCCGGGACTCCGTGCAGCGGCGCGGATACCCGCCGTCGATGCGCGAGATCGGCCAGGCGGTGGGGCTCTCGAGCACGTCCTCGGTGGCACACCAGCTGATGGCACTGGAGCGCAAGGGCTTCCTCCGCCGTGACCCGCACCGTCCGCGGGCCTACGAGGTACGAGGCTCCGACCAGCCCAGCACCCAGCCCACGGACACGACCGGCAAGCCCGCCGCCTCGTACGTCCCGCTGGTCGGCCGGATCGCGGCCGGTGGCCCGATCCTCGCCGAGGAGTCGGTCGAGGACGTCTTCCCGCTCCCCCGCCAGCTGGTCGGTGACGGAGAGCTGTTCGTCCTCAAGGTCGTCGGAGACTCGATGATCGAGGCCGCGATCTGCGACGGCGACTGGGTGACCGTCCGCCGCCAGCCCGTCGCCGAGAACGGCGACATCGTCGCCGCCATGCTCGACGGAGAGGCCACGGTGAAGCGCTTCAAGCGCGAGGACGGCCACGTCTGGCTGCTGCCGCACAACGCGGCGTACCAGCCGATCCCCGGTGACGAAGCGACCATCCTGGGCAAGGTCGTGGCGGTGCTGCGGCGGGTGTGACCTCCCCGCCGGCTCTGACCGGGCCCCGGGACCCACTGCGCCGGTCCCGGGGCCCTGCTGTGTCCTTGCGTCGCCATACGCGCCGTGTCCCCCTCGCGGCGCGATACACCCCGTCCTACCTTCCGTCCGCCTTCGCCGCCGCGTCGATCGCGGACAGGGAGCGGCGGACCTGATTACGGTCCGTGGTGTACCAGAAGTCGGGCAGCGAAGCCTTGAGGTAGCTGCCGTACCGCGCGGTGGCGAGCCGCGGGTCCAGGACAGCGACCACTCCACGGTCGCCGGTGGCACGCACCAGACGGCCGGCGCCCTGCGCCATCAGCAGGGCGGCGTGGGTCGCGGCGACCGCCATGAAGCCGTTTCCGCCGCCTTCCTCCACCGCCTTCTGGCGGGCGCTCATCAGCGGGTCGTCGGGGCGGGGGAACGGAATCCGGTCCATGACGACGAGCTGGCAGTTCGGGCCGGGCACGTCCACGCCCTGCCAGAGGGAGAGCGTGCCGAAGAGGCAGGTCTCCGGGTCCCCGGAGAACTTCTTGATCAGCTCGCCCAGGGTGTCCTCGCCCTGGAGCAGGATCGGCAGATCCAGTCGGCCGCGGAGCTCCTCGGCGGCGGCCTGGGCGGCGCGCATGGACGAGAACAGGCCGAGCGTACGGCCGCCGGCCGCCTCCATCAGTTCGGACAGCTCGTCCATCATGTCGCCGCGGCTGCCTTCCCGGCCGGGCGTCGCGAGATGACGGGCGACGTACAGGATCCCCTGCTTCGGGTAGTCGAACGGGGAGCCGACGTCGAGCCCCTTCCACACCGGCAGATCGTCACCCTCGGTGCCTTCCGGGGCAAGTCCCAGGGAGGCGCCCACTCCGTTGAAATCGCCGCCGAGCTTGAGGGTCGCCGAGGTGAGAACCACGGACCGCTCGGCGAAGAGCTTCTCGCGCAGCAGCCCGGACACCGAGAGCGGAGCGACGCGGAGCGAGGCGCCGAAGCGGTCGTGGCGCTCGTACCAGACGACGTCGTACTCGGAGCCGTTGACGATGCGCTCCGCCACGCCGTGGATGGTCTCCACGGAAGCGAGGGCCTGCTTGCGGACGGCGTCCTCGTCCTGGACGGACTTGTCGCGCGTCGAGCCGAGGGCCGAGATGACGTTGCGGGCCGCGTCGCGCAGGGCCGTCAGGGCGTATCCAAGGTCCTCAGGGATCTTTTCGAGCCGGCCGGGAAGCGCCAGCTCCATCAGCCGTTCGAAGGCTTCGGCCGCGGTCTGCAGCTCGTCGGCGGTCTTCTCGTTGACGAGCTTGGCGGCGCGGCGGACCGCGCGGTTGACCTGGCCGGGAGTGAGCTCACCGGTGGCCACGCCGGTGACCCGGGAGACCAGCTCATGCGCCTCGTCGACGATCAGGACCTCGTGCTGCGGCAGCACCGGGGCGCCCTCGATGGCGTCGATGGCGAGCAGGGCGTGGTTCGTGACCACCACGTCGGCCAGCTTGGCGCGCTCACGGGCCGCCTCGGCGAAGCACTCGGCACCGTAGGCGCATTTGCTCGCCCCGAGGCACTCCCGGGACGAGACGGAGACCTGGGCCCAGGCCCGGTCGGAGACGCCGGGGGTGAGATCGTCCCGGTCCCCCGTCTCGGTCTCGTCGGCCCAGTCCCGCATGCGCAGCAGATCCTGGCCGAGCTTGCTGGTGGGCGCGGCCGCCTCGAACGGGTCGAAGAGACCGTCCTCCTCGTCCTGGGGCACACCCTCATGGAGGCGATGCAGGCAGAGGTAGTTCGAACGGCCCTTGAGCATCGCGAACTGCGGCCGCCGGCGCAGCTGCGGGTGGAGCGCGTCGACCGTGCGGGGCAGGTCGCGCTCGACCAGCTGGCGCTGGAGGGCCAGGGTCGCCGTGGCGACCACCACCCGCTCCCCGTGGGCCAGTGCGGGCACCAGATAGCCGAGGGACTTTCCGGTGCCGGTGCCGGCCTGGACGAGGAGGTGGGAGCCGTCGTCGATGGCATCGGCGACGGCGGTGGCCATGGTGACCTGGCCAGGCCGTTCCACACCGCCGACTGCGTCGACGGCGGCGTGGAGGAGCTCGGGGAGGGATGGCTTCGTCATAGCCCGTCCAGCCTACGGCGCACCACTGACAGTGGGATCACGGTCGGCGTAGTGATCACGCCAACGGGTTGGGAATGGTGCCGTGCTTGGCGGCGTGGGGCCGGTCGGGGCGATCTCGGTAGCCGTCCAGGTGCAGACGGTTGCGGTTGAGACAGAGGCGTTCGATGCGGGGTGCGAGCAGGTCGAAAAGCTCGAAACGCTCCTTGAGCTCGGGGAATCTGGCGTGGTGGCGCAGGATCTCGGCGCGCACGAGTGACCAGAATTCGTCCTCTCGGACGCCGAGCTGGTCCTCACACAGGGGTGCGAGGTAGCGGTAGACACCGACGAAGAGCCCGGAGTGGATGAACTGGGTGAGGAAGCCGGGCTCCTCGGTGAGCAGGACCGCACGGACGTCGGCGGGCATCGTGTCGTGTTCGGGCAGCGGGTGCGCGCTCACATTGACGTCGTCGACGAAGTCCTTGATCGCCATGCGTACGGGGACGTCGTGCTCGTCGAAGACGACGACGGCGTTCTCGCCGTGCGGGGAGAAGACGGTGCCGTAGCGGTAGAGGAAGTGCAGCAGCGGGGGCAGGAGCGCGGCGAAGAGGCGCCGGAGCCAGACGGTTGGGGTGAGGCCTGAGCGTTCGACGAGCTCGGCGGTGAAGGAGCGGCCGTGCGGATCGACGTGGAGGAGGGCCGCGAGGGTACGGGCGCGCTCGCCCGCAGGGAGCCGGAGGGGTTCCCGCCAGATGGCGCCGAGCAGTTCCTTGTACTGGTACGGGACTTCGGGGAGCCGGTCGTAGAGCGGGTGCTCGACGGTGACGGAGGCGACCTCGCCGAGGAGGATCACCCCGCACTCGTCACGGAGGAAGGGATCCGCGTCGCGCAGGCCGTGGACCCAGGAGGTGACGGCAGGGGCGGCGAGTGTGCGTTCCGTCGGAAGTCCCCGCCAAACAAGGGTGTTGAGGATCGAGAGGGGCAGCTTGACCGTGTGCCGGTCGGGTCTGGTGGTGTTGAGGAAGGTGCGGATGGACTGCTGCGGGAGCCGGAGGTCTGCGTCGGCGGAGAGCGGGACGATCTCGCCCTGGGCGATCGCGGGGGCGTAGAGAGGGAGCAGGACCTCGTCCCACTGCCACGGGTGGACGGGCAGGAGGAGGTAGGTGTCGGGGTCGAGTCCCCGGTCGCGCAGCTCGGCGCGGAAGCTCTGGTGCACGTCGAGGTCGAGTTCCCGCGCGTAGAGGTCGTCAGGGGCGTCGAGCCCCGTGACGCCCCGGTACTGCGCGAGTGTGGTGCTGACGGCGATCCACGGGAGCCGGGTGGGGTGGCGGGCTTCCGGTGCCCAGTGAGCGGTGTCGGTGGTGGAGAAGCCGATGCGGCCTTTGTTGAGGACGATCCAGGGGTGTCCGGTCTGGCGGCCTTCCAGCTCCGCGTAGCCGAGGTCCGCGAGCTGGGCCGCGGTGAGCGCGGTGTGGTCGAGGCGGGCGTCGGCGGCCAGCGTGGTGGTGAGTTCGCGCAGCAGGTGGCCGAGGGTGGCGCCGTCGAGCGCGAGCTGGTGCCGGGCGCGGACGAGGAATCCGAGGGGGTCGGCGTAGGGCTGCCCCTCGCAGGCGATGGAGGGGGCGTCGACGCGCCAGCTGCCGTACGCGCCCCGACGGGCGGTGAAGGTGAGGGGGGCGCTGTCGTCGAGTTCGAGCGTGTAGTGGCCGGCAGGTGCGCCCGGCTGCGGGAGAGGCTCGACGATCTCCTCGTAGGCGAACTCCCCGATCATCTTCGCGAGCAGGCGGCCGGCCGCTCGGGTCCAGTCCGCCGGGTTCAGCTCGGGCGGGGCGAACAGCGCCGGTGCGGCGTGCTGATCGGCGGAGTCATGGGCAGGGGGCTTCGGCACAGGGACTGACTCCTCGGGGTGGAACCGATTCGGGTCGAGCGGTGTATCTAAGGCAGCAGGTCGTTCACAGGACATGGCGCAGGGTGCGATCGCGGACCATCAGGGCGGCTCGTTTGTCGGGGAGTTCGACTTCCGCGGAGAAGCGGAAGCCGGCTCCGAGGAAGGCGGAGACGGAGGGGGTGTTGCGTACGTCCGGTTCGGCGATGACGCGCGTGCAGCGCGGACGGTGGTCGAGGACGAGGTCGGCGACGGCTCTGAGGAGGGTGGTGCCGATACCGCGGCCGCGGTCGGTGACGCCTCCGACGAGAAGGTGGATCCCCGTGTCGTGCGGCCGTGCGGGGTAGTGCCGGGCGAGCAGGTCGAGGTCGGCGCGGTAGATCTCGAAGTAGCTCATGGGGGTGCCGTCGAGGACGCCGAGGCAGGGGACGCTGCGTCCGTCGCCGTCGAGTTGGGCGTGCAGGTGGTCGGCGGTGACGCTCTCGGGTCCTTCCAGTTCCCAGAAGGCGGCGACGGCCGGGTCGTTCATCCAGCGGGCGACGAGGGGCAGATCCCGCTCGATGTCTACGGGGATGAGATGGAAGTCTCCGATGGGGGTGGTGGCGGGCCCCCAGGCGGCGACGGTGTCAAGGAGATCGAGCTCCGTTGCGCCGGTGTGGGGGCGGCTGTCTCCCGGCGCTCCGGGGACGACGGCTCCGCCCGCCGTGAACTGTGCGATGAGGTCGTCGGGCAGCCTCAGGTCCAGGGTGTCCTCCGCTTCCCCGCCCGGGCGGGGGTGGGGGCCTGTGCCGGTGTCGGTGCTCGCGTCGGTGGGAGGCACGGGGGCGCTCTCCTCTCAGCGGTTCGGGCGGGCGGGCTCTGTCAGGCGGTCAGGGGTGGAGGGGGTTGGCGATGGTGACGTAGACGGACTGGGTGTCGACGGGGCCGACGAGTTCGTCGAGGCCGTGGAGGCGGGTGAGGAGGTTGGCCTTGCAGCGCAGGGTCGGGGAATCCAGCAGGTGACCGGGGAGGGGGGAGTCGAGTGACGCGGCCGAGGTGAGGAACTGCCGCAGGGCGGCCAGCAGGACGCGTTCGTCGGCGAGGCGTTGGGCTCCGAAGGCACCGATCAAGCCGAGGACGTTGTTGATGCCGACGTAGTAGGCGAAGCGTTCGTCGGTGACGTCGTCGGAGACGAAGGTGTCGCTGGTGGTGCTGATGCCGGGGAGCCGCTTTTCCAGGGCGGTGCGGTGGGACTCGCGGAAGTAGTAGCCCTGGTTGTCGCGGTAGCGGCCGCCGATGGGCCAGCCGTCGGCGTCGAGGAGCACCAGGGTGTTCTGCTGGTGGGCTTCGAGGGCGATGCCGGCCGTGCCGTCGAGCCAGAGAATCGGGCGGACGACCTGGTCGAGGTAGCGCAGGAACCACTCGGCGGCGACGGCTCCCACCGGGCGTCCCGTGCGGGCGGCGAGGTTCACCACCGTGTCGGCGAGGCGGGAGCGCATGGTGGGGTTTCCGGGCCAGGGGCGCGGGGCGGTGAGTCCGGCGATGCAGACGGCGTCGTCGGTCGGCCCGAAGGGGTTGTGGCGGAGCATGACGTCGAGGCCGGGAACGGGTTCGCCGTCCGGGGTGTCGACGGCGAGCCAGGCGGGGTCGCGGACGATGTCGAAGCCGGGGTGGGCGGCCTGCCACTCTTCGGAGAGGCCGGTACGGAGCAGCCGGTGGACCTCGACTCCACGGTGGAGTTCCTTGCGGAGGTTCTCCCGCCGGGAGTTGGTGATGCGAACGCCGAGCGAGAGCTTCAGCATCGCCGGGGCTCCGGGGCGGTGCACGGTGCGGACGGAGGAGGTGGGGTGCCAGGGGTCGCCGTACGGGCCGAGGTCGTGAAGGAGGCCGGCGTCGAGGAGGGAGGCGACGGCCGGGCGGTGCCGTAGTTCGCGGGCCTGCCAGGGGTGGAGGGGCAGCGGCACGGTGTGGTCGGGCAGCGTGAGGCCCTGGGCGAGGCGGGTGGTGAGCCGGCCTGCGGGGAGGGGGCGGCCCTGTTCCGTCCAGGCGGAGTCGCTGACGAGGGCGCTGCGGTCGACGGCGATCCAGTGCAGGGGGAAGCAGCCGTACAACTCGGGTGAGTAGATGCGTGCTTCGGCGTCGGAGAGGCCTTCGCGGCTCTTCGGGGTCGGGTGGAGGGGGTGCCCGAGGAGCAGGGACTGCTCGGCGGTGAGAAAGAGGTCCGCGTCGGGTGCCGGGGCGGGGTCGCGGCGGCGTTCGGTGATGAAGTCGGCGGTGCGGCGGGCCGAGTCGGCGACGCGGCCGACGAGTTCGGTGCCTTCGGGACGGCCGGACTCGCGGCCGATGAGGGCGGCGACCGTGACGGCGTCGGCCGGCGGCGCTCCATGCGGGCTGCCGTCGAGGACGGGCGCGCCGAAGCGGTGGTGGCCGGTGGGTGACCAGTAGCGGACGGGGACGAGGAGGGCGGTGCCGCTGGCATCGAGCGGGATGCGGAGGGTGGTGCCCGAGGGGGCGGGGAGGTCGTTCTCCCTGACCCAGCAACGCAACAGGCTTTCGGTGGTGGCGCCGTCGGCGGCCCGGTGGGGGTCCGGGTGGTCGAGCGGGTCGGCGGTCGGCTCGGGGGTGTCGGCCCGTGCCGGCTGCTCGGCGGGAGGGACGGATCCGGCGGCGGGCGCGGTGGGCCGTGTCCGGGGGCCGGAGGGGTCGGTCGTGGAGAGGGGGAGGGTGTCGTACGGGCCCGTCAGCTGGCGGGGGACGGTCACCGCTTCGACGGTGGCGGCCGGCACCCGGGGGGCGGTGGGTGCGGGGTGGCCGTCGGTGTGGGGGGTTTCGGAGGTGGCGTTCACGGGGGGACTTCCTTGTGATGGGTCCGGTCGGTCCGGGGTCAGTGGGACGGTCCGGTGCCGTACCGGTGGTGGTGCGCGGTGCGCTCGGCGGCGGCCAGGGCGTCGGCGAAGCGGTCGAGGACGGCCGTGACCTGTTCGTCGGTGACGGTGAGCGGCGGGAGGAGGCGTACGACGGCGTTGTGGCGGCCACCGAGTTCGACGATCAGGCCGCGGTCGAGGCAGGCCCGTTGTACGGCGGCGGCGAGGGCCGGGGCGGGCGGCGGCACGACGGCGTCGGGGGCGGTGGAGTCGGGGTCGACGAGTTCGACGCCGATCATCAGGCCGCGGCCGCGTACGTCCCCGATACCGGGGTGGGCGGCGGCGAGCCCCTGGAGTCGCCCCATGATCCGGGCGCCGAGGGTGGCGGCGCGTTCGGCGAGCCGGTTCTCGCGGACGTGGGCGAGGGTGGCGGCGCCGGCGGCCATGGCGAGCTGGTTGCCGCGGAAGGTGCCGGCGTGGGCGCCGGGCTGCCAGGCGTCCAGGGAGGAGCGGTAGACGATCACGGCGAGAGGGAGGGAACCGCCGATGGCTTTGGACAGGACCATCACATCGGGGACGACCCCGCTGTGTTCGACGGCCCAGAAGGCGCCGGTGCGGCCGACGCCGGTCTGCACCTCGTCGGCGATGAGCGGGATGGAGCGGGCTTCGGTGATCTTCCGCATCCTGCGCATCCATGCGTCGGGGGCGGGGATCACGCCGCCTTCGCCCTGGACGGGTTCGACGATCATCCCGGCGGGGGTGGTGACTCCGCCCTTGGGGTCGTCGAGGAGGTTCTCGGTCCATCGGGCGGCGAGTTCGGCGCCTCGTTCCCCGCCGACGCCGAAGGGGCAGCGGTAGCCGTGCGGGTAGGGCAGCCGGGTGACGCGTACGTCCGGGGCGCCGCCGGAGGCGTCCAGGGCTCCGGCGGTCATGCCGTGGTAGGCGCCGGTGAAGGCGAGGAGTCCGCTGCGGCCGGTGGCGGTGCGGACCAGTTTCAGGGCCGCCTCGACGGCGTCGGTGCCCGCCGGGCCGCAGAACTGGATGCGTGCGTCGTCGGCGAGTTGCCGGGGCAAAGTGTGAAACAGCTCTGTGGTGAAGGCGTCCTTGACGGGGGTGGCGAGGTCGAGGACATGGAGGGGGGCGCCGGAGTCGAGGACCTTCTTGATGGCTTCGAGGACGACGGGATGGTTGTGACCGAGGGCCAGCGTGCCCGCTCCGGAGAGGCAGTCCAGATAGCGGCGGCCGTCGGCTCCCTCGATCGTCAGGCCCCGCGCCCGTACCGGAACGATCGGTAGCGAGCGCGCGTAGGTACGGGCGGCCGACTCGCGCAGCGACTGGCGGCGCAGGATGCCCTCGTGGGCGGTCCGGTCCTGGGCGATGCCCTCGCGCAGGGGCGTCGTGGTGGGGGGAAGTGCCGCTGGAGCTGGTTCGGTCACGGCCACGGCGTGGTGTCCTCCCGCTGTGAGGCTGCGAGGGCAAACGGTGCCAAAGGGCGCCCTCGCGATAACAGTTGTGTTGCACATCGGTGCGTTGCCCGTCCCCCGCACGGCGGGGCAGCAGGCTGCCCGTGTGTCCCCGCCCGTACCAACGACGGTGAAAGCCCGGGATCACGGGGTGCCGGAAGATCGTTGAGCGGTCCCCGTCACGGCCTGATCACGGTCGGAACCGCGGACCTGCCGCGTGCCGTCCCCATCGGCACCGGCATAGTGGGGGCCGCACTCCGGTGCCGAGTTGAGAGGTGCTGAGCGGTTCCGCTGCTCACCACCGCGTTTCACAAGTGCATTTGCAGACGTACTCCCAGGGGGATCACCACATGCGACCCATTCGCCCACTGCTGGCGGCGGCTTCCGTCGCCGCCGCGCTGGCGCTGACGGCCACGGGCTGCGGTCCGAGCGAGGACATCGCGGGAGACAAGCCCAGCGCCACCGCGAGCCAGCCGTCCGACGGAAAGATCACGATCCCGGACGATCTGAAGGAGCGGCTCAAGGAGCACGGGATCGACCCGGACAAGTGGAGAAACGGCGAGTGGAAGAACTGGGACAAGGACAAATGGCTGCGTGAGGCCAAGGACTTCGTCAACCCGATCATCGAGGACCTCTGGGACCCGGACCGGATGCGGGACGCGCAGCAGCCCGAGCGGCCGGTCGAGGAGGAGGACATCTCCGGTGACAAGGGGGTGACCGACCCGACGCCCCGCCCGGTCAAGGCCAAGAGCGTCAAGACGCCGTACCACGAGAGCGCGCCGGAGGCCGGGAAGGTCTTCTTCGACGGGCCGCAGGGCTCTATGGTCTGCTCGGCGACGGTGGTGAAGGACCCGGCGAACCCGGGCAAGTCCAACATGGTCTGGACGGCCGGTCACTGCGTGCACGCCGGCAAGAGCGGCGGTTGGTACCGCAACATCGCCTTCGTGCCCTCGTACAACGACAGCGGCAAGCCGACCTCCGAGCTGGAGAAGGCCGGCCGTGAGGAGATCGCTCCGTACGGTGTGTGGTGGGGCGACTGGGCCCAGACGTCCGAGCAGTGGATCTCGCAGGGCGCCGCGACCGGCGGCCAGGGCGCTCCGTACGACTTCGCGGTGATCCATGTGACGCCGGAGAAGGGCGGCAACGGCAAGTCACTGGAGGAGACGGTCGGTTCGGCGCTTCCGGTCGAGTTCAACGCCCCGGCCGCGCCCAAGGTCTCGAAGATCACGGCCACCGGCTACCCGGCGGCGCCGCCGTTCGACGGCCAGAAGATGTTCCAGTGCGCGGACAAGGCGGGCCGTCTGTCGCTGAAGGCCGACCAGCCGACGATGTACCGCATCGGCTGCACCATGACCGGTGGTTCCTCCGGTGGTGGCTGGGTCGCGCAGGGCAAGGACGGCAAGCCCGCGCTGGTCTCCAACACCTCCATCGGCCCGGTGACGTCCGGCTGGCTGGCCGGTCCGCGGCTGGGCACGGAGGCCAAGGGCATCTTCGACGAGGTCAGCAAGAAGTTCGCGGGTCGCTGACCCCCGACGCAGGCACCTGACCTTCAGCCCATCATCGCACCCGACACATCGTCAGGCTCGACACACCATGAGGCCCGGTGTGCGGGGCGGGCGGCGACTCGCCGCCCGCCCCGTGCGGCCTGGCCGGTTTCATTCGGCATACTGTGCCCGCTCACATGACGTGCCCACGGCAAGCGCTGCCGGGGCTGATGCGTCATGCAATTTCACGTACATCAGGGGGAATCGTTTTCATGCGTTCCATACGTCCGATACCGGCTGTCGCCGGCCTGGCCGCGGTGCTCGCACTGACGGCCACCGCCTGCGGCCCGACCGAGGACACGGCCGCGTCCAAGCCGGCCGCGTCCAGCCCCGCTGCCGCCGACGGCGGCGGCCAGGGCGGCGACAAGCTCCCCGGCGAGCTGGCGGACAAGCTCAAGCAGCACGGCGTCGATCCGGAGAAGTGGAAGAACGGCGAGTGGAAGAACTGGGACAAGGAGACCTGGCTCCGTGAGGCCCAGGACTTCGTCAACCCGGTGATCGAGGGCCTGTGGGACACCGAGCGGATGCAGTCCGCGAAGAGCCCCGATCCGACGATCGCCGCGACGGCCGGCACCGCCGGGGCCACCGACCCCACGCCGCGCCCGGTGCGGGCCCAGCGGGAGAAGACCCCCTACACCCGTAACGCCGCCCCCGTCGGCAAGATCTTCTTCGACTCGCCGCAGGGCTCGATGGTCTGCTCCGGCACGGTCGTGACGGACCCGCGCCGGCCGGGCAAGTCCAACCTCGTCTGGACCGCGGGCCACTGTGTGCACGCCGGGCAGCGCGGCGGCTGGTACCGCAACATCGTCTTCGTCCCCGCGTACAACAACCTGGGCAAGTCGGCGGCGCAGCTGCGCAACGCCAAGCAGCACGAGATCGCGCCGTACGGCACGTACTGGGCCGACTGGTCGGTGACGTCCGGCGAGTGGATCAACCGCGGTGGCACCAACGCCGCCTGGCCGTACGACTACGCCGTCCTGCACGTGAAGCCGGAGCGGGGCTCGAAGTCCCTTGAGGAGACCGTCGGCGTCGCGCTGCCGATCGACTTCTCCGCGCCGACGGTCCAGCGGGCGGGCACCATGGGAGCCTGGGGTTACCCGGCGGCCCCGCCGTACAACGGTCTGATCATGCACAAGTGCATCGACCGGCCCGGCCGGCTCACCCTGGCGCTGGGCACGCCGACGATGTACCGCATCGGCTGCACCATGACCGGTGGCTCCTCCGGCGGCGGCTGGATCCGCACGATGTCCAACGGCAAGCCCGCCCTGGTGTCCAACACCTCGATCGGCCCGGCCGGCAGCAACGGCTGGCTGGCCGGCCCTCAGCTGGGACGCGGCGCCAAGGCCGCCCACGAGATGGTGAGCAAGAAGTTCGCCCGCTAGCACACCGGTAGCCGGTCGCCCCTGGCGACGAGGCACCGCGGACGGACCGAAGGCCCGCCCCTCGTCAGGAGGGGGCGGGCCTTCGGCCGTTGTCCGTCGCGTACGACGTCAGTGCGCGGCGGGTACGTACGGCGCGAGGAACGCGGACAGCTCCTCGTGCACCCGTGCCTTGAGCAGCGTGCCCTCGGGGGTGTGCTCCTCGGCGAGCACCTCACCCTCGGCGTGCACCCGGGAGACCAGGCCACCCTGGGTGTACGGCACCAGCGCCTCGATCTCGACCTGCGGCCGCGGCAGTTCGTCGTCGATCAGGGCGAGCAGCTCGTCGATGCCCGCGCCCGTGCGCGCCGAGACCGCGATCGCGTGCCGCTCGATGCGCAGCAGGCGCTGCAGCACGAGCGGGTCGGCCGCGTCGGCCTTGTTGATCACCACGATCTCCGGCACGTCCGTCGCGCCGACGTCCCGGATCACCTCTCGCACGGCGGCCAGCTGCTCCTCCGGCGCCGGGTGCGCTCCGTCCACCACGTGCAGGATGAGATCGGACTCGCCGACCTCCTCCATCGTGGAGCGGAACGCCTCGACGAGGTGGTGCGGCAGATGCCGTACGAACCCGACGGTGTCGGCCAGGGTGTAGATCCGGCCGCTGGGCGTCTCGGCCCGGCGCACGGTCGGGTCGAGGGTGGCGAACAGTGCGTTCTCCACCAGCACACCCGCGCCGGTCAGGCGGTTCAGCAGGGACGACTTGCCGGCGTTGGTGTAGCCGGCGATCGCGACCGACGGCACCTTGTTGCGCCGGCGTTCCTGCCGCTTGATGTCACGGCCGGTCTTCATCTCCGCGATCTCACGGCGCATCTTCGCCATCTTCTCGCGGATCCGTCGCCGGTCCGTCTCGATCTTGGTCTCACCGGGACCACGGGTGGCCATACCGCCACCGCCGCCGCCACCCATCTGACGGGAGAGCGACTGACCCCAGCCTCGCAGCCGCGGCAGCATGTACTGCATCTGCGCGAGCGCGACCTGCGCCTTGCCCTCTCGGGACTTGGCGTGCTGGGCGAAGATGTCGAGGATGAGGGCGGTCCGGTCGACCACCTTCACCTTGACGACGTCTTCGAGGGCGATGAGCTGGCCGGGGCTGAGCTCACCGTCGCAGACGACGGTGTCGGCGCCGGTCTCCACGACGATGTCGCGGAGCTCCCGGGCCTTGCCCGAGCCGATGAACGTGGCCGGGTCCGGCTTGTCGCGGCGCTGGATCACGCCGTCGAGCACCAGCGCACCCGCCGTCTCGGCGAGTGCCGCGAGCTCCGCGAGCGAATTCTCCGCGTCCTGAACCGTCCCCGAGGTCCAGACACCCACCAGCACGACGCGCTCCAGGCGCAGCTGCCGGTACTCGACCTCGGTGACGTCTTCGAGCTCGGTGGAGAGGCCCGCCACGCGCCGTAGCGCCGCGCGCTCGGAGCGGTCGAACTGGTCGCCGTCCCGCTCTCCGTCGATCTCGAAGCTCCAGGCGACGTCCTCTTCCATCAGGGCGTCGGCCCGAAGGCTCTCGGTGCGGCTCGTCTCCGCGAAGCTCTGCTCGTCCTGGGAAGGGGATGAAGAGGAGGTCATTGGATCCTTACGTCGATACGTCGATGTCGTTACGCCGGTCACAACGCGTGGTGGCCCGCAAAGATTCCCGGGCCCGGCCGCGCCGCCGACCTGACGATGGTGACATGGTCGGGCCGGCCCGTCATCCGGGTTTCGGGGCGCTCACGGCGCGGCTGCGCCAGTCCGGGTGCCCCGGCATCGGCGGGGTCTTCTTCGCGTACAGCCAGCCGGCGAAGAACGACGTGAGGTCCTTGCCGGAGATCTCCTCGGCAAGGCCGGTGAAGTCGGCGGTGGTCGCCGTGCCGTCCCGGTGGTCGCTCACCCAGCGACGCTCCAGCTCCTCGAAGGCGGCCTTGCCGATCTTCTGGCGCAGGGCGTAGAGGATGAGGGCGCTTCCGTCGTAGACGACGGGACGGAAGAGGCTGATCTTGTCTCCGGGGGCGGGCGGGGTGGGCGCTGCCGGGGGGCCGCCGGCGGCGCGCCAGGTGTCCGACATCGTGTACGCCGCGCGCATCCGGGTCTCCAGCGGCTTCTGCGCCTTCTCCTCCGCGTACAGCGCCTCGTACCAGGTGGCGTGTCCTTCGTTCAGCCACAGGTCGGACCAGGTACGGGGGGAGACGCTGTTGCCGAACCACTGGTGGGCGAGCTCGTGCACCATGACCGAGTCGACGTACCACTCGGGGTAGGCGGCGCGGACGAACAGGGACCGCTCGAAGAGCGAGAGGGTCTGGGTCTCGAGCTCGAATCCGGTCTCCGCGTCGGCGGCGAGGATGCCGTAGGTCTCGAAGGGGTACGGGCCGACCTTGGCCTCCATCCACGCCAGCTGGCCGGGGGTCTTCTTCAGCCAGGGCTCCATGAGCGTCCGGTCGGCGGTGCGGACGACGTCCCGTACGGGCAGCCCGTGCGGGCCCGTACGGTGGACGACGGTGGAGCGGCCGATGGAGACCTGGGCGAGCTCGGTGGCCATCGGGTGGAGGGTGCGGTACTCCCAGGTGGTGACGGCGGCCTGGCCCCCGGCCACCCGGGGCAGCGGCAGGGGGCGGGTGCGGGCGACTCGGAGCCCGTTGGCGACGACGGTGAGGTCGCTGGGGGCGGTGACCCGGAAGGTGAAGTGGGCCTTGTCGGCGGGGTGGTCGTTGCCAGGGAAGACGCGGTGGGCGGCGTCGGCCTGGTTGGCCATGACGAGGCCGTCGCCGGTCTTCACCCAGCCTCCGGTGCCCTGCGCGCCGGACGGGTCGCTGGTGTGCGCGACGGCGATGTGCAGGGGCTGGCCCGCCTCGGCCGCGGTTGCGGGGGTGACGACGAGGTCCTCGCCCTTGGTTGTGAACTCGGCCGCGCGGCCGTTGACCATGACCGAGCGGACCGTGCCGTGGGTGAAGTCGAGGTTGACGCGTTCGAGGCGGTCGGTGGCGCGCGCCTCGATCTTCGTCAGCGCGTCGAGCGGCTTGGTGTTGTCACCGCCGTAGCGGAAGGTGATGTCGTACGTGAGGACGTCGTATCCGGGGTTGCCCAGGTGCGGGAAGAGCGGGTCGCCGATGCCGAGCGGTGTGGGGGCGGGCAGGGTCGCGGCGACGAGTCCTGCCGAGGCGGCGACCAGGACGGCGCCGCGCAGGCGCCTGGCGGCACGGGAGCCGGGTCGTGGGGAGAGCAGCATGAGCAACCGCTACCAGGGGACCCTGCCCGCGCATCGCAGACGCGCTCCGTTCCCACCCGAAGGGGTCATGTGCCACCCGAGCGGGTCGCGGCCGCCTGCCACGCGTTTCAGCCGGTCGCCGCGGGGTACTGGGCGCGGCTGACGTCGTAGACCCCCGGCACCTCCCGCATGGCCCGCATGAGGGCGGGCAGCTCGGCCGCATCGGGGAGGTGCAGGGTGTATGTGTGGCGTACGCGCTGTTCCAGGGGCGGTTCGACGGTGGCGAAGACGACCGCGGCGCCTGCGGTGGCGATGGCTTCGGTGAGGTCGGCGAGGAGCCGGGGCCGGCCGAAGGACTCGGCGACGAGGGTGACCCGGCAGTCGGGGGCATCGCCCCAGCGCACGGTGACCGGTGCGCGGCCGAGCGTGGTCATGCGGGTGACGCCGGGACACTCCTCGCGGTGGACGGTGACCATCCCGCCGCGGACGGCGAAGCCGGTGATCGGGTCGGGGGGTACGGGGGTGCAGCAGCCGGCGAGCCGGACGGTGACGCCCGGCAGGTCGGCGACCGCGCCCGCGGTGGAACGCGGGGCGGCCGTGACGGCGGCGAAGGGCCGGGGGGCGGCGTCGGGGGTCCCGGGCCCTTCCGGGTGGGCGTCCAGCCAGCCCCTGATGGCGATGCGCGCGGCGGGCGTACGGGCGTGCTTGAGCCACTCGGGGGAGGGTCCGGAGGCGGTGTCCCCGGCGAGCAGCAGCTGGACGGTGTCACCGTCGCCGAGGACGGTGCTCAGGGTCGCCAGGCGGCCGTTGACGCGGGCGCCGACGCAGGCGTGGGCGGCCGCGCCGTGCTGGGCGTACGCGGCGTCCACGCAGGTCGCCCCGGCTGGCAGCCCGAGGGTGCCGCCGTCGGCGAGGAAGACGGTGATCTCGCGGTCCTGGGCCAGGTCGGCGCGGAGTGAGGTCCAGAAGGTGTCCGGGTCCGGGGCGTTCTGCTGCCAGTCGAGGAGGCGGGAGAGCCAGCCGGGGCGGGTGGGGTCGGCGCGCTCGCCGTCGTCGGCGGGTTCGGTGGCGTCGGCCGGGCCGGCCTCCGCCGGGGCCGAGCCGGCGAGGGCGGGGGCGGGGCCGGCGGCTTCGGCCGGGGTGTGGGCGTACGGGTTGCCGAGGGCGATGACGCCGGCTTCGGCGACCTTGTGCATCTGGTGCGTACGGATGAGGACTTCGGCGACCGAGCCGTCCGGTGCGGCGACGGCGGTGTGCAGCGACTGGTAGAGGTTGAACTTGGGTGCCGCGATGAAGTCCTTGAACTCCGAGATCAGCGGGGTGAAGCAGGTGTGCAGCTCGCCGAGGACCGCGTAGCAGTCGGCGTCCTCGGCGACCAGCACGAGGAGGCGTCCGAAGTCGGTGCCGCGGAGCTCGCCGCGTTTGAGCAGGCTGCGGTGGACGGAGACGAAGTGGCGGGGTCTGACGAGGACTTCGGCGCTGATGCCGGCCTCGCGCAGGACGGTGGAGACCTGCTCGGCCACGGCCGCCAGGGCCTCGCCGGCTCCTGAGTTCCCGGCGATGAGGGCACGGGTTTTCTCGTACTCCTCGGGGTGGAGGATGGCGAAGACCAGGTCCTCCAGCTCGGTCTTGAGGGCCTGCACGCCGAGCCGTTCGGCGAGGGGGATGAGGACGTCGCGGGTGACCTTGGCGATACGTGCCTGCTTCTCGGGGCGCATCACCCCGAGGGTGCGCATGTTGTGCAGCCGGTCGGCGAGTTTGATCGACATGACGCGGACGTCGTTGCCGGTGGCGACGAGCATCTTGCGGAAGGTCTCGGGCTCGGCGGCGGCGCCGTAGTCGACCTTCTCCAGTTTGGTGACGCCGTCGACGAGGTAGCAGACCTCTTCGCCGAACTGGTCCCGTACCTGATCGAGCGTCACCTCCGTGTCCTCGACGGTGTCGTGGAGCAGGGAGGCGGTCAAGGTCGTGGTCTCCGCGCCGAGTTCGGCGAGGATCAGGGTCACAGCGAGCGGATGAGTGATGTACGGCTCGCCGCTCTTGCGGAACTGACCGCGGTGCGAGGTCTCCGCGAGGACGTACGCGCGGTGCAGCACGGCCAGATCGGCGTCGGGGTGGTGGGCGCGGTGGGCTTCGGCGACATGGCCGATGGCGTCGGGCAGCCGGTCCCTGGTCGTGGGGCCGAGCAGAGCGGCACGGCCCAGTCTGCGAAGGTCGATCCTGGGGCGGCCGCGCCTGCGGCTGGGAGCATCGGGGTTGGTGGCCTCTGCGCTCATGGGGCACCTCCGGCGGCGTCGACCGGCGGTGGGCGGGCAAGGCATGTCCGCCGGGCCGGTGCTTGATGCTACCGACCCCACCACGTGGCGCAGTCACGCTCTCGCCCAGCGTGAAACGGATCACCCATTCGAGGGAAGCGTCAGGCCGTGGCCGTTACGTTTCCGGCGGTGCCTCCCACCAGCCAGTCCGGGTCGACCGTACCCTCCGCGACGATCACCGCGGGGCCGGTCATCTCGACCGCGCCGTCCGGGTGCTCGGTGATCAGCAGCGTGCCGCCGAGGACGTCGACGGTGTACGTGACGGGGGCCCCGGTCTCGGCGGGGTCGGCGCCGTCCCGGCGGGCGGTGGCGACGGCGACCGCGCACGCGCCCGTGCCGCAGGAGCGGGTCTCGGCGGCGCCGCGCTCGTGCACCCGCATGGCGACGTGGCGGGGGCCGCGGTCCACGACGAACTCGATGTTGACACCGTCGGGGTAGACCTCGGCGGGGCTGTACGGAGGCTCGGCGTGCAGGTCGCCCGCGTGGTCGAGGCTGTCGACGAACGCCACGGCGTGGGGGTTGCCCATGTTGACGTTGCGGGCGGGCCAGCTGCGGTCGCCGACGGTCACGGTGACACCGGCCTCGGGGAGGAGGGCGCGGCCCATGGAGACGGTGACGGAGCCGTCCTTGTCGAGATGGACTCGCTTGACGCCGCCGCGGGTGGCGACGGCCACCTCGCCGGCGGTGATCAGCCCGGCGTGCTCCAGGTAGCGGGCGAAGACCCGCACGCCGTTGCCGCACATCTCGGCGACGGATCCGTCGGCGTTGCGGTAGTCCATGAACCACTCGGCCTCGTCGGCCATGGCGCGCGCCTCGGGGTGCGCGGCGGAGCGCACGACGTGCAGCACTCCGTCGCCGCCGATCCCGGCGCGGCGGTCGCAGAGCCGGGCGACGACGGCCGCGGGCAGGTCGATGCCGTTGTCCGGGTCGGGGACGATCACGAAGTCGTTCTCGGTGCCGTGGCCCTTGAGGAAGGCGATCGGCGAAGTCTGCGCGCTGGTCACGAGTGCAATCGTACGGGGCGGGTACGACAGCGCACCGTACAGAGGCCGCTCGGGGGCGGGCGGCCGGGCGGCACGGAGCCGCTGCGGGTGGCCACGGCTGGGACGGTCAGCGGAGGCGGGCCACGCGCCAGATCGCGAGGGCGACGAGGCCGCAGCTCACCGCGGCGTACAGCGCGAGCACCCGCCAGTTCGGGCGCTCGCCGGAGCCCTGGGCGGGCATCCCGGGCCAGGTGTGGCCGACGCGGCGGGCGGCCATCATGCCCCAGCCGGCGGCGCAGCCGCTGATCAGCAGGCCGAGCATGGCGACGACGGCGCCGCCGTCACCGGAGCCGAAGGCCAGGGGGAAGGCGAACATCAGCGAGCCGAGCGCGGCAAGACCGACGATCGGGGCGAGCTGCCAGATCCGCAGGCGGCGCTGCGGGCGCAGCTCGACCTCCACCTCGTCCGGAGTCATCTCCGGGGGCCCGTCCTGGTCCTCGTCGGGACCATCGGGGCTCAAGCGCGGTACGTCGTCCTGCGCTTGCCGTTGCTGTTCTCTGTCGCGAGGGCCGGCCTCCATCGCCACGCGCCCTCCCAACTCGGACTCCACGGTGATCGATGCTCGATGATGGCACGCCGCCGGGCGCCTCAATGACGGGCAGAGCGTCCCGATGCCATCACGTGATCAGGCTGTAACCGCTCGTTCGACCAACGCCAGCGCCCGACCGGGGAGTTCCGCCCGGTCCTGGAGGGCTCCGCTGAGCCAGTGCACGCGCGTGTCGCGGCGGAACCACGAGTCCTGGCGGCGGGCGAACCGCTTGGTCGCGCGGACGGTCTCGGCGCGCGCCTCGTCCTCGGTGCACTCCCCCGCGAGCGCCGCGAGCACCTGCTGGTAGCCGAGGGCGCGGGCGGCGGTACGGCCCTCGCGAAGCCCCTGGGTCTCGAGGGCCCGGACCTCGTCGACGAGTCCGGCCTCCCACATCCGGTCCACGCGCGCGGTGATCCGTTCGTCGAGTTCGGGGCGGGCGACGTCGACGCCGATCTGCACGGTGTCGTACACGGAGTCGGGGCCGGGAAGGTTGGCGGTGAACGGCTTGCCGGTGAGCTCGATCACTTCGAGCGCGCGGACGATGCGCCGGCCGTTGCTGGGCAGGATCGCCCGGGCGGCTTCGGGGTCGGCGGCGGCGAGCCTGGCGTGCAGGACGCCGGAGCCGCGCTCGTCCAGCTCGGCCTCCAGGCGGGCGCGGACGGCAGGGTCGGTGCCGGGGAATTCGAGGGCGTCGATGGCGCCGCGCACGTAGAGGCCGGAGCCGCCGACGAGGACGGGGGTGCGACCCTCGGCGAGCAGCCGGTCGATCTCGGCGCGGGCGAGACGCTGGTATTCGGCGACGCTGGCGGCCTCGGTGACGTCCCAGATGTCGAGGAGGTGGTGCGGGATGCCGCCGCGCTCATCGAGCGTCAGCTTGGCGGTGCCGATGTCCATCCCCCGGTAGAGCTGCATCGAGTCGGCGTTGACGACTTCGCCGCCGAGTTGCTGGGCGAGGTAGACACCCAGATCGGACTTTCCGGCCGCTGTGGGACCGACGACGGCGATGACCCGCGGGGCGGGAGCTGCAGTTCTCACCGCACCAGTCTCGCAAACCTCCGGGGGCCTCCCCGAACGAGCGACGTGACGGGGCGGATCCGAGGTCGTTGCCAGTTGCGAGGTTCCGACCGCCGGTTTTCTGGACCGGCCTCACCGGGCGACGCAATGGAGCGCCCTGGACGACGCGGAATTTCGCCCACACGAGTAACCTATGGAGTAGATATGGGCGTTTTTGCAAGGTTTCTTCGGAAGGGGAAGGACACCTCCGAGGTTTCCGAGGCGTCAACGGAGGAGGCGCTGGACGTCACTCCTGCGGACGAGCCGGAGGCGGAAGAGTCCGGTTCCGTCGCGGCCGAGGCCGCCGAGGGCGAGCCCGCCGACGGCGCCGCCGAGACCGTGGAAGCCGTCGAGGCTGTGGAGATTCCGAAGCAGCAGTCGGCTGAGGAGGCTGCGGACAACGAAGCCGGCGAAGGCGCCCGTAAGTAGTCACGTCGCAGGCGTTCCGTACGGACACATCCGAGGGAAGGTGACCCATGGGCCTCCTGGATTCTTTCAAGGCCAAACTCGCCCCGGCCAAGGACAAGGTCTCCGACCTCGCGCAGCACCACGCGCCCAAGATCGACCACGGGCTGGAGAAGGCCGCGAAGCTCGTCGACGAGAAGACCAAGGGCAAGTACCACGACAAGATCCACTCGGGTACCGGCAAGGCCAAGGAGGCCCTTGACCGGATCGCCCACAAGGACAGCGGCGGCCACAAGGGCGACGGCACCACCCCGCCGCCGGCCGCCTGACGCCCCGGGCGTCACCTGAAGGTCCCTCCGCACGGCGGACGGCCGCGAAGCATGACGCTCCGCGGCCGTCCGCCGTTTCGCCGTCGCGCGGCGCGCGCCGGACCCGCCCGGTCCTAGGACCAGGAGGCCACGAAGTAGCCCACGCCGTACGGCGCGTCCTCGTACAGCAGCCGGCCGTCGAGGTCCCTGCCTTCCGCCGCGCCCGCCAGCACCTGCCAGGGGGCCCGTCCGGCCGCCTTCAGCTCGTGCGCGAGCTGTTCGTCCAGCGCCAGCAGCGCCGCGGTGTCCGCCGCGCCGAGAGCTCGCGCCACGCCCTCGTCGAAGCCGGCGGCGCGCTCGTCCAGGTATCCGGGCGCCTTGAGCGTGCGGCAGGCGCTGCCGTCCCCCATGACGAGCAGCGCGACCCGTCCGGCGGCCGCGGCCAGTTCCCGGCCGGCGGCGGCGCAGGAGGCGGAGTCCAGGCTTTCGTCGACGGCGAGACCCTCGACGGGGGCGTCGGCCCAGTCCGCGCGCGCCAGGAGCCATGCGGCTACGGCGAGGGGGGTGGGCAGGGGGCCGCGCTCGGCCTCCTGCGGCTCCTCGGAGTAGCCGCTGCCGAGCCGTACGGGAAGATCCACTCCGAAGCCGTGGAAGGAGCCCTCGGCGCCTTCCAGGTACCGCCCCTGGGCGGTGTCGTCGCCCGCCGCGACCGGGGCGACCACGACCAGCCGGTCGGGCCTGGAGGCGGCGAGCACCCCGAGGGCGTCGAGACAGGCGGTCCTTGCCTCGTCGAGCTCGGCGGCCGCGCCCGCGGCGACCTCGGGTACCAGCAGCGGCGGACAGGGGCAGACGGCGGCGGCGACAAGCATGATCCGGAGCCTACTCGGCACCGGCGCCGGACCGCCGCGTACGGCCGCCGCGCGCGGCGCCGCCGCGACCGTGGCCGTAGACCCGGGGTCGCGGGACGGGAACGGGTGGCAGCGGCACCGGGCCGGCCGCCGTAATCCTGCCGGTACGCCCGCCATCGCGGGGACGCGAACCGGTGGCACCGGTGCCGGAGCGCCGCCGTGCCCCGGCCCGTACGCCTGCCATCGCCGGACGGGAACCGGTGGTAGCAGCCCCGTGCAGCGCCGTACACGCGCGTGCCGCGCGCTTCTGTTCCCCCCGGGTGACTGCCCCGGCGGATCAGTCGACGGCGCAGCCGTTCGTGACCGCCGGCAGCGGCGCGGGGACGCCGATCTTCGGCAAGCCGAGCATGACGCCCGGGCCCTGCTGCGGGGCGGCGTTGCGCTTCTCCCAGGCGTCGCCGGCGCGGGTGCGGCGTACCGACGTCGTGGGGCCCTCGGCGAGGAGGTGGTGGGGGGCGGCGTAGGTGATCTCGACGGTCACCACGTCACCGGGGCGGACCTCCGCCTCCGGCTTGGTGAAGTGGACGAGGCGGTTGTCGGGGGCGCGCCCGGAGAGGCGGTGCGTGGTGCCGTCCTTGCGGCCCTCGCCCTCGGCGACCATGACCTCCAGGGTGCGGCCGACCTGCTTCTTGTTCTCCTCCCAGGAGATCTCCTCCTGGAGGGCGACCAGGCGCTCGTAGCGCGCCTGCACGACCTCCTTGGGGATCTGGCCGTCCATCTCCGCCGCGGGGGTGCCGGGGCGCTTGGAGTACTGGAAGGTGAAGGCGTTGGCGAAGCGGGCCTCGCGGACCGTGTGCATGGTCTGCTCGAAGTCCTCCTCGGTCTCGCCGGGGAAGCCCACGATGATGTCGGTGGAGATGGCCGCGTGCGGGATGGCGGCGCGGACCTTCTCGATAATGCCGAGGAAGCGCTCCTGGCGGTACGACCGGCGCATGGCCCTGAGCACCGTGTCCGAGCCGGACTGGAGCGGCATGTGCAGCTGCGGCATCACGTTCGGGGTCTCGGCCATCGCGGCGATCACGTCGTCGGTGAAGTCGCGCGGGTGCGGCGAGGTGAAGCGGACCCGCTCCAGGCCCTCGATCTGGCCGCAGGCACGCAGCAGCTTGCTGAACGCCTCGCGGTCGCCCAGGTCGGAGCCGTACGCGTTGACGTTCTGGCCGAGGAGGGTGATCTCCGAGACTCCCTCGGCGACCAGGGCCTCGATCTCGGCGAGGATGTCGCCGGGGCGGCGGTCCTCCTCCTTGCCGCGGAGCGCCGGGACGATGCAGAAGGTGCAGGTGTTGTTGCAGCCGACGGAGATCGAGACCCAGGCCGCGTACGCCGACTCACGGCGGGTCGGCAGCGTGGAGGGGAACGCCTCCAGGGACTCGGCGATCTCGACCTGCGCCTCCTCCTGGATGCGGGCGCGCTCCAGGAGGACCGGCAGCTTGCCGATGTTGTGCGTGCCGAAGACCACATCGACCCAGGGGGCCTTCTTGACGATGGTGTCGCGGTCCTTCTGGGCGAGGCAGCCGCCGACGGCGATCTGCATGCCGGGGCGGCGGGTCTTCATGGGCGCGAGCCGGCCGAGGTTGCCGTACAGCTTGTTGTCGGCGTTCTCGCGGACCGCGCAGGTGTTGAAGACGACGACGTCGGCGTCGCCGTCGGAGCCCTGGGGAGCGCGGACGTATCCCGCCTCCTCCAGCAGACCGGAGAGCCGCTCGGAATCGTGGACGTTCATCTGGCACCCGTAGGTGCGCACCTCGTACGTTCGCTGGACGTCCACTGCCTGGCTCCGGTCGCTGATGGTCATGGGAACAAGGGTAGGCGGTGTCCGGAGTACGTCCGGCCCGAAGGGTCAGGCCGGTGCCGGGGCGCTGACGAATCGGTCCTTCGCCGCTCCGTGGAGGCGGCCGGGGGGCAGTCTGCGGCCGAAGGCGACCAGCAGCAGGTCCTGGGCCGCGCCGGTCAGGGGCGTACCGGTCCCGAAGGACCAGTCGAGGTCGTCGGCGCGCAGGGCGACGCCGCTCAGGTCGGCGCCGAAGAAGCGGAGGCTGCGGGGGGTGACCGAGTCCAGGACGGGGCGAAGGCGTTCCTCGGGGATCCGGCGGTCGATGCCGAGCGGGACGGTGATGTCCAGGCCGTGGACGACGTCGTGGCCGAGCGCCGCCGGGAGGCCGCCCGGGGGCGTCCAGGGGTGGTGGGCGTTGTCCCCGAGCGCCGCGGCGAGTTCGGCGGGGGTGAGGGCGGCGGCGTCCCGGTGGGCGAGGCGGTCGGTCGTCCGGTGGAGGCTTCCGCGGGCCTTGACGAGCTCGGCGACGATCTTCGGCAGGGAGTGGCGGAAGCCCATGGACATGTGGGCGGCGACCTCCCGCACGCGCCACCCCGCGCAGAGGGTCGGGGCGTCCCAGTGGGCGGCGGGGAGGGTGTCGAACAGGTCCGCCAGTTCCCGGCGTTCGGCGGCGATGAGCGTGCTGAGGGGAGTCCTGGTGTCGGCCATGGCTCCAGGGTGGGCGGCCCCGGCACCATAAGTCCAAGAGATGGATCTTCTCGCTCCTAGACTCCGTGCTTATGGAACTGCGTCAGCTGCGGTACTTCGTCGCGGTGGTGGAGGAGGCCAACTTCACCCGGGCCGCCGCCCGCCTTCATGTGGCGCAGCCGGGGGTGAGCGCGCAGATCCGGCAGCTGGAGCGGGAGCTGGGGCAGGCGCTGCTGGACCGCTCCGGCGGTTCGGTGACGCCCACGGAGGTGGGCGAGGCGGTGCTGCCGTACGCACGGGCCGCGCTCGCCGCCGTGGAGGACGTCCGGGGGACGGTGGCGGAGTTCACCGGGCTTCTGCGGGGCCAGGTGACGATCGGGATGATCTCGGGCGCGGCGGCCGACGGGTTCGACGTGGCGGCGCTGCTGGCCGACTTCCACGATGCGCATCCGCGGGTCGAGATCTCGCTCACCGAGGACTCCTCGGAGCGGATGCTCGCCGCGGTCCGCCGGGGCGAGCTCGACCTCGCGGTGCTGGGCGTGGCGGGCGACACGCCGCCGCCGGACCTCGACCTTCAGGTGGTGATCGACGAGCCGCTGGTGGCCGCGGTGGCGCCGGGAGATCCGCTCCTCGCGCGCGTGACGGGTACGAGCCTGCCTCTGGCGGCGCTGCACGACCGCCCGCTGATCAGCCTGCCCCGGGGCACGGGCGTACGCGGCGTGCTCGACCGGGCCTTCGCCGGGCACGGCATACGGCCCCGCATCGCCTTCGAGGCGGCCACGCCCGTGGTGCTGGCACGGCTCGCGGCGCGGGGGCTGGGGGTGGCGGTGGTGCCGGACCTGCCGGCCGGGGCCGCCGAGGCGCTCGGGCTGGTGGTCCTGCGGCTGACCGACCCCGAGCCGAGGGGCAAGGTCGCGCTGGCCTGGCGACGCACCGGCCCGCCCTCCCCGGCCGCCCGTGCGCTCCTGGCCCACCTGCGCGCGGCGCTCCCGGAGCCGGCGGCGTAGGCGGCGCTGCCCTGTGGGGACCGGGCGAACGGGCCGTACGTACGGAGGGCACCAGCCGAGCCGCTCCCGGTGCGTGCGCGCACCTGGAAACCGATCTCGTCCCCCGCTCCCAACGCGCGCGTGGAGTGGAACGCCCGGCCCCCGAGCGCCGTGCCCTCGGCCACCTCCCCGCCACGCCACGCGCGTGTGGAGACCGATTCCCCTCCTCCGGCCCCACGCGCGCGGGACACGTGACGTACCTCCCGCCCACCCGTCAGGCCTGGTCTTCACTGGGAGTGAGCTGGCAGGATCGCGGCCATGCGCACCGCCCTGTCCCGAGTCAGCCGTCGCCGTGCCCTTCAGGGCTCCGCGGCCGCGCTGGTGGTGCTCGGGCTGCTGGCCTGGTGGATGTGGCCTGCGCGGCCGGTGCCGAGCGGGCAGGTCACCTTCAGTACGGGCGTACCGAGCGGGGTCTACCAGCGGTACGGCGCGCTGCTGCAGCAGGCGCTCGCCCGTCACCTGCCGAAGGTCTCCGTCCGGCTGACCGACAGCGAGGGCTCCCAGCAGAACCTCGCCCGGCTGGCCTCCGGCGAGGCCGACTTCACCGTGGCGACCGCGGACGCCGTTGCGACGTACCAGCGCAACCTCAAGCCCGGCGCGGACCGTCTGCGTGGCTGCGCTCGCCTCTACGACGACTACGTACAGCTGGTCGTGCGGAAGTCCTCGAAGGTCGAGAGGCCCGGCGATCTGCGCGGGCTGCGGGTCGGCGTCGGCCAGGAGGGCTCGGGTGTCCGGCTGATAGCGGACCGGCTGCTGACCGCCGCCGGTCTCGACCCGGCCAAGGACATCGTGCCGGTGCCGGCCGGCATCGACACGATGCCCGGAAAGCTGGAGCGCGGCGAGCTCGACGCGTTCTTCTGGTCCGGCGGCCTGCCCACCGCCGCCGTGCAGGACCTCTCCGAGCGGCTGCCGATCCGCCTCGTCGAGCTGGACGAGGCGCTGGTGGACACGCTGCACTCGGCGGGCGAGAGCACCCGCCACTACCGCTCCGCGCGGGTGCCGGCGGACGCCTACACCCGCGCCCAGGACGGCAAGCCGGTCAAGACGGTGGCGGTGGCGAACCTGCTGGTCACCACGGACCGCACCGATCCGGCGCTGGTGGAGGGCTTCACCCGTACGGTGATCCGGAGCCGCGACCGTATCGGCAGCCAGGTGCACCCGGCCCAGCTCGTGGACCTGCGCACCGCGATCTTCACCGAGCCGCTGACCCTGCACGAAGGGGCGAAGCGCTACTACCGCTCGGTCAAGCCCTGAAAGCGCTGGGAGCCCCGCTTCGCTCCGCGTCAGATGCCGTGTGGGGCCGTACGAGGCAGGGTCACCGTCACCCGCAGTCCGTGCGGCTCGTGCGGCGCGTAGGCGATGGAGGCGCCCCCGGCGGCGAGCAGGGCGCGTGAGATGGACAGCCCCAGGCCCGACCCCTTGACGTTCTGGTGGCGGTTGCTGCGCCAGAAGCGGTCGCCGATCCGGGTCAGCTCGTCCTCCGTCAGCCCGGGGCCGCGGTCGCTCACCACGACGGTGCAGGTCTCGCCGTTGGAGGCGGCCGTGACGGTGACCTCCTCCCCTTCGGGTGTGAACTTCAGGGCGTTGTCGATCACCGCGTCGAGGGCGCTGGAGAGCGCCACCGGGTCGGCCCAGGCGGTCACGGCGGCCAGTTCGCCGGTCAGTCGTACGCCCTTCTCCTCGGCCAGCGGGCGCCAGGCGGCGACGCGTTCGCAGGCCAGCGCTCCGACGTCGGTGAGCTGGAGGTCGGCGGCGGCGTGTTCGGCGAGGGCGAGGCCGAGGAGGTCGTCGAGGACCTGTGCGAGCCGTTTGCCCTCGGTGCGGACGGAGGCGATCTCCTCGTTTCCCTCGGGGAGTTCGAGGGCGAGGAGCTCGATCCGCAGCAGCAGCGCGGCGAGCGGGTTGCGCAGCTGGTGGGAGGCGTCGGCGACGAAGGCGCGCTGCTGTTCCAGGACCTCTTCGACGTTGTCGGCCATCTCGTTGAACGAGCGGGCGAGCCGGCGCAGCTCGGGCGGCCCGCCGGCGGCGGCGACCCTGGAGTTCATCCGGCCGGTGGCGATGTCGTGGGTGACCGCGTCCAGGACGCGTACGGGCCGTAGCACCCAGCCGGTGAGCCGGAAGGCGGCGCCGACGGCGAGCAGCATCGCCGCGGACTCGCCCGCCACGATCAGGAGCCAGCCGTGCAGGATCCGCGAACGCAGCTGTCCGGTGGGCGAGTCGGTGACGACGACGGCGACGACGTCCCCGTCCCGTACGACGGGGGAGGCGACGGCGAGCCGGGCGTGCGGCTGCCAGGGCCAGACCTGGGGCGGGTCGTGGCTGCGCCGGCCGGCCAGGGCCTCCCGGAACGCGCGGTACTCCTCCCCTGACCGCGGTATGGTCCAGCCCGCCGGGCCGGTGGCCATGGCACGGTGATCGCGGCAGAAGACACCGGCTCGTATGTCGTAGACGTCGTGGTAGCTGGCGAGTTCGCCCACGAGGGCGGAGCGGCGTTCGTCGATGCCGGGTTCGTTCTCGGTGACGAACTGGGCGAGCGCCGCGAAGCGGGCGGCGTCGTCGATCCGGTCGACGACGACCCGCTGCTGTTCGGCCGCGGCCAGGCTGACGGCGAGCGGGAAGCCGAGCGCGAGCAGCACACCGGCCATCAGGACGATGAGGAGCGGAAGCAGACGGGTGCGCACGCGGTGGGCTCGTGGGGTCAGGCGGCCGGGGCGACCAGGCGGTAGCCGACGCCCCGCACGGTCTCGATGAGGGCGGGCATCCGCAGCTTGGAGCGGAGCGAGGCGACGTGCACCTCGAGGGTGCGGCCGGTCCCCTCCCAGCTGGTGCGCCAGACCTCGCTGATGATCTGCTCGCGCCGGAAGACGACGCCGGGCCGCTGCGCGAGCAGCGCCAGCAGATCGAACTCCTTGCGGGTGAGCTGGACGGCCGCGCCCTCGACGCTGACCGTGCGGGTGGGCAGCTCGATGACGACGGAGCCGAGGGTCAGGGCGCTGTCGGCGGCCGCGCCGGACTCCTCGCCGCCGGCGGTGCGCCGGCTGACGGCGTGGATCCGGGCGAGGAGCTCGCCCGTGTCGTACGGCTTGACGACGTAGTCGTCGGCGCCGAGGTTGAGGCCGTGGATGCGGGAGCGTACGTCCGCACGCGCGGTCACCATGATCACCGGGGTGGTGGTGAGCTTCCGGATCCGGCCGCAGACCTGGTAGCCGTCCTGGTCGGGCAGGCCCAGGTCGAGCAGGACCACACCGAAGGGCGGCTTGTCGCCGTGTGCGGCCGGCAGGATCGCCTGGAGGGCCTCCTCACCGTTGCGGGCGTGGGTGACGGTGAAGCCGTGCTTGGCGAGCACCGCCGACAGAGCGGCGGCCACATGGTCGTCGTCCTCGACGAGCAGCAGTCTCATGGCCCCCCTCCGGTCCCCCGCGTCGGCGTCTGCACCACCGCGTGATCATCTCGTGTCTCAGTACGTACCAGGGCATGAACGCCGATGGTCGAGGGGCTAGTCAAGAGCCTGCCCGCCGGAGCGCGGTCTTGTTATGCACCCGGTACTCCGCCCCGCGCCCCCTTCACGCGGAGTGTCCGGTTGCAGCCGGATCGTTATGCTCAAGTTCCGCTCAGATGTGATGACGATGGTCGCACCCCGTGCTTAGTGTCCTCTCCAACCGAGGAGGACGGAGCAAGAAGCCGATGAGCGGAGTGTCAGTGACCAAGGGCGAGAACGCCGGGGCGGCGTCGGGCGACCTGGTCGTGCTGAGCAACGTCAACAAGCACTTCGGCGCGCTGCATGTGCTCCAGGACATCGACCTGACGATCGCCCGTGGCGAGGTCGTGGTCGTCATCGGGCCCTCCGGGTCCGGCAAGTCCACGCTGTGCCGCACGATCAACCGACTGGAGACGGTCGATTCCGGAGCGATCACGATCGACGGGAAGCCGCTGCCCCAGGAGGGCAAGGAGCTCGCCCGGCTCCGTGCCGACGTGGGCATGGTCTTCCAGTCGTTCAACCTCTTCGCGCACAAGACCGTGCTCGAGAACGTCATGCTGGGCCAGGTCAAGGTCCGCAAGACGGACAAGAAGGCCGCGGAGGAGAAGGCCCGCACCCTGCTCGACCGCGTGGGCGTCGGCTCGCAGGCCGACAAGTACCCGGCGCAGCTCTCCGGAGGTCAGCAGCAGCGCGTCGCCATCGCACGGGCGCTGGCGATGGACCCGAAGGTCATGCTCTTCGACGAGCCCACGTCGGCGCTCGACCCGGAGATGATCAACGAGGTCCTGGAAGTCATGCAGCAGCTGGCGCGTGACGGCATGACGATGGTCGTCGTCACGCACGAGATGGGCTTCGCCCGCTCCGCCGCCAATCGCGTGGTGTTCATGGCCGACGGAAAGATCGTCGAAGAGGCCACGCCCGACCAGTTCTTCAGCAGTCCTCGCAGCGACCGGGCCAAGGACTTCCTGTCGAAGATCCTGCACCACTGATCCCTGCGTCCGGCGGCTGACGACCGACGATCTACGCGACCAACGACCCACGAGTAAAGGGATGTTCACCATGAAGCTCCGCAAGACGGCCGCTGTGGCCATTGCCGTGCTCGCGCTGTCCGCGACCGCCTGTGGTGGCAAGGAGGGCTCCGCCGGCGACAAGCCGACCGGCATCAAGCCGGGCTCCTCCAACGCGCCGCAGCTGCCGAAGTACGTCGTCGCCACGGAGGTGAAGCTGGACGCCTCGGCCACCTTCAAGAAGGCCAAGGAGCGCGGCAAGCTGATCATCGGTTCCAAGGCCGACCAGCCCTACCTCGGCTTCGAGGATCAGGCCACGAAGAAGCGCTCCGGCTTCGACATCGAGATCGCCAAGATGATCGCCGCCGACCTGGGCTTCACCGAGGACCAGATCGAGTGGAAGACGGTCGACTCCAAGCTCCGCGAGACCGCGATCTCCACGGGCCAGGTCGACTACTACGTCGGTACGTACACGATCAACGACAAGCGCAAGGCGCAGGTCGGCTTCGCGGGCCCGTACTACAAGGCCGGCGCCGACCTCCTGGTCCGCAAGGACGACAACTCGATCACGGGCCCGAAGTCCGTCAAGGGCAAGAAGGTCTGCTCGATCACCGGCTCCACCCCGCTGCAGGAGATCAAGAAGCCGGAGTACGGCGCGCAGACCACCGAGCTCGCCAAGTACTCGGACTGCGTCCAGCAGCTGCTGACCAAGCAGGTCGACGCCGTCACCACCGACGACTCGATCCTCAAGGGCTACGCCGCCGCCAACTCCGGCAAGCTCAAGGTCGTCGGCGAGACGTTCACCGAGGAGCCCTACGGCGTCGGCATGAACAAGGACGACAAGGCGCTGCGCGAGGCGATCAACAAGTCGCTGGAGACGCACATCAAGGACGGCACGTACAAGAAGATCTACGAGGCGACCCTGGGCCTGTCCGGCTCCGGCTTCGTCGAGCCGCCGGCGATCGTCCGCTACTGATCACCGCCATACGGAGCGCCCCGTACGACCGTACGGGGCGCCCCTCCCCCTGCCCGTACGCCTTTGCCCGTAGGCCGCTGACCGCCGACGCGGAGTCCTCATGAACGTACTGCTCGACCATTTCCCGGAGTTCCGCGACGGGTTCATAGGAACCGTGTCGATCACCGTCGTCAGCACGGTGATCGCGCTGGTCCTCGGCATCGTCGTCGCCGGCTTCCGGGTCTCGCCCATCCCGCCGCTGCGCTTCTTCGGCGCCGCGTGGGTGACGCTTCTGCGCAACACGCCGCTGACGCTGCTCTTCCTCGTGGCGATGTTCATCGTCCCGGAGATCCTCTTCCCCGGCATGAGCGCCTTCGTGCTCGGTTCGCTCGCGCTCGGCTTCTACACCTCCGCCTTCATCTGCGAGGCGGTCCGATCCGGCATCAACACGGTGCCGCTCGGCCAGGCCGAGGCCGCCCGCTCCATAGGTATGACGTTCTCGCAGACCCTGCGCATGATCGTGCTGCCGCAGGCCACCCGGACCGTGCTGCCGCCGCTGAGTTCGATCCTCATCGCGCTCACCAAGAACTCGGCCATCGCGGGCGCGTTCAGCGTCACCGAACTCTTCGGCTGGCAGACGCTGATGAGCGAGCAGGGCTACGCGATCGCCTGGATCTTCGTATGGGTGGCCGCCGCCTACCTGGTCATCACCTTCACCATCAGCGGCATCTTCCGCCTGCTGGAGCGCCGCATGGAGGTCGCCCGATGAGCGCCAGCGTTCTCTACGACGCCCCCGGGCCCAAGGCCCGCGCCCGCAACCGCGTGCTCGCCGTGGTCGGCACCCTCGCCATCGTCGCGCTGATCGCCATCAGCGTCATGCGGCTGGAGGAGAAGGGCCACCTCGCGTACGAGATGTGGGACATCTTCAACTACGCGGGCATCCGGCAGAACATCGCCGACGCGATCCTCGCGACCCTGAAGGCGTTCGGCATCGCGGCCGTCGGCTCGCTCGTGCTCGGTGTGCTGCTGGCCGTCGGCCGGCTCTCCGACCACAAGCCGGTCCGGTGGTTCGCCACCGGCTTCATCGAGCTGTTCCGCTCCATCCCGCTCCTCATCACGATCTACGCCGTCTGGGTCGGCTTCCTGACGGACTACTCGATGTGGGCGCTGGCGATCGGCCTGTCGATCTACAACGGCTGTGTGCAGGCCGAGGTGCTGCGGGCCGGCATCAACGCGGTGCCCAAGGGGCAGCGGGAGGCCGCGTACGCGCTCGGCATGAGCAAGACGCAGGTGATGACGAACGTCCTGATGCCGCAGGCCGTCCGGGCCATGCTGCCGACGATCATCAGCCAGCTGGTGGTGACCCTCAAGGACACCTCGCTCGGCTTCATCATCCTGTACCCCGAGCTGCTCCAGACGGCCCGGCTCATCGCCTCCAACACGCAGGTCAACGGCCAGTACCCGTACGTCTCGACCATCGTGGTCATCGGCACGATCTACATCGCGATGTGCCTGGTGCTGTCGGGGCTGGCGAACTGGATCGAGAAGCGGGGGCGCCGGGCGAAGACCGGGATCTCCCCCGCGGAGGCCGAGGCCGTCGTCCTGGCCGGTGACGCCTCACAGGCGGTCGGCACGACCATCCTCGGCGGCCCCGGCAGCGACCGAGGCGGTTCCACAGGCAACTGACGGTATGTGACATCATCCGGGGGCAGTGGCAGTCGCGCCGCTGCCCCCGTCGCTTGACGCACGCACCCGCAGTGGGTTGCATACGTTCTGTGACCACGCACCGGGCTCCCGCCACACTGTTCCGTGCTTCCCGCATGACCCAATGTGCTTCAGGAGCCACTCCGTGGACCCGGTGATCGTCGTCGGCGCGGGGCCCGTCGGCCTCGCGCTCTCCCTCGCTCTGGCTGCCCAGAACGTTCCCTCCGTCGTACTGGACGAGGGCGCGGGCAAGGAGGAGACCCGCCCTGCCCGTACGGTTGTCCTGCGCGCCGACATGGCGTCCCTGGTGGAGCGGCTGGGCTGTACCACCCTGCGTGACGAGGGACTCCGGTGGGTCGGCTGGCGATCGGTGCGCCGCAAGCAACTGATGCGCCACATCGAGCTCCGTGTGACGGATGGGGACCACGACACGCTCGCGCCTGCGGCGCCGCTGCACATTCCGCAGCATGCGCTCTCCCGCGGCCTGCGGGACGCCATCGCCACCGAGGACCTGATCCAGATCGTGCCGGACAGCCGCCTCGACTCGATCGAGCAGGACGACAGGGGCGTCACCGCCCACACCCGCGGGCCGGGCGCGAACTGGTGGCGCGGCAGCCATCTGGTCGGCTGCGACGGCGCCCGCTCCACCGTCCGTAAGCTGCTCGGCATCCGCTTCCCGGGCCGGACCGCCGTGGAACGCCACGCCGTCGCGGCGCTGCGCACCGAACTCCCCTGGCCCGACGAGGCCGTGCTGCACCGTCAGCCGCCGTGGCGCGGCGCGGGTGAGGAGATCACCGCCCGCCCGCTGCCGGACGGCGCCTGGCGGATCGACTGGCTGCTGCCGGCGCGCGGCGAACTGGTCACCCCCGACGCGCTGGTCTCCCGGATCCGCGACACCCTGGCCGGCTGGTGCGGTGAGACACCTCCGTACGAGCTGATCGACACCGGGGTCCACACACTGCACCACCGGCTCGCCCGGCGCTGGCGCGACGGGCGGGTCCTCCTCGCCGGCGACGCGGCCCACCTGCTCGGCGCGGTCGGCACGCAGGGCCTGGACGAAGGGCTGCGGGACATCGACAACCTGGCCTGGAAGCTGGCCCACATCTGGCACCACGGCCCCTCGGACACCCTCCTGGACAGCTACCAGACCGAACGGCGCACCGCCGTCGCCTCCCGGCTGCGCGCCGCCGACCAGTCACTGCCGGTCCTGCGCGGCGGTGGCGGCCTGCGGACGTATCTGCCGGGCAGCGCCCGGGGCCATGACGCCCTGCTGACCGACGGCCATCTGGGTCGCGGCCCACTCGGCGCGCCCCCCGCGTACCCGCACTCCCCCCTGGCGCCTCCGTACGCCGACGGGCAGACCCCGGTGGGTACGCCGACGGGCGCGCCGGTGGACGACGTCCTGGTCACGGCACCGGACGGCACGACCGTACGGCTCCGGGACCGGCTGGGGCGGGGGCGGCTGCTGGTCGTCCTGGTCGCGCCGGGGACCGGGGTGTGGGAGCGGCGGCACTGGATGAGCGCCGGGCTGATGCCGCGGCTGGCCTCGGCGGTCTCCGCGCTGCCGGCGAAGGCGGAGCTGCTGGTGACCGAGGCGTACCCGGGCGCGCCCGCGCACACGGTGCTGCTGGTACGGCCGGACGGCCATCTGGCTGCGGCATTCGAGGGGGTGCGCCCCGCCGAACTGCACGAAGCCGCCGACGCGGTGCGCGGCGGTGTGCAGGTGTCCACCGACAGCGACCGTACGGCGGACGTCAATTGACCGTCGCTGATGGTCGTGGTCTACTCGCGACCATGACCGACACCGATGTGCGCCTGTGGCGGAGGGTCCATATGGACCTGGTCCGCTATGCGGGCTGCGTGTGTCGACCGTCCTGCTGAATTCGCCTCCCTTTTCTTTCTCCGTACGCGCTGCCGCGCCTTGGCGCGCCGCGCGCGTCCGAGCGAACTCCAGGACGGTTTCCCATGTCCCAGTCTCTTTCCCCATCTGTCGTACGCCCGCTGGCGCCGACCGCCGCGGAACTCCTCGACTTCGTCCGCCGTACCGCCGCCGACACCGCGCTGATCGCCTCACTCCCCCTCGACCCCGAGGGCCGTACGTGGCTACGGCTCGACGGCCCCGGCGGCAGCGAGGCCTGGCTCATCGGCTGGCCTCCCGGCACCGGAACCGGCTGGCACGACCATGCCGAGTCGCTCGGCGCCTTCGCCACCGCCCGTGGCACGCTGAAGGAGAACTCCCTGGCCGTGCGGCTGCCCGCCGACGGCTGGAAGACCCTTGAACTTCATGAAGGCGTCGACCGGGAACGGGCGTTGACAGCCGGCGAGGGCCGCGCCTTCGGGCAGCACCATGTGCACGAGGTGCTGAACGAGTCGACCGAGGAGCACGCCGTGTCGGTGCACGTGTACCACCCCCCGCTGCCGTTGATCCGGCGCTACAGCCGGTCGGGCGCGGTGCTCAATCTTCAGCAGGTCGAGGGGCCGGAGGACTGGAGTTGAGCTCCTTCCACGCGACGCCGGCGACGCGCACCTCGGTCGACGAACTCCTTGAGGCCACGCGCCGCGGTCTCGACCGGATCTCGGCGCGGGACGCCTTCGCGGCGTTCGAGGCCGGGGACGTCCTGCTCGTGGACACCCGCTACCAGGCGCAGCGGGAACGCGACGGGGTCATCCCGGGCGCGGTCCTCGTCGAGCGCAACGAGTTGGAGTGGCGTCTCGACCCGCGGGGCAGCCACCGGCTGCCGCAGGCGACCAGCCACGATCTGCGGGTGGTGGTGCTGTGCAACGAGGGGTACGCGTCCTCGTTCGCGGCGGCCTCCCTGCGGCAGTTGGGGCTGCGTCGGGCGACCGACCTGATCGGCGGCTTCCAGGCCTGGAAGGAGGCGGGGCTGCCGGTGCGGGAATCGGGGGCCTGAGGCGGCCGTGACCCTCGGGCCAGGGCGCCCGGAGGTAGGGCTGCCGGTGCGGGAATCGGGGGCCTGAGGCAGCAGTGCCACGCCGGCTGGGGCGCCCGGAGGCGGGGCGGCCGGTGCGGGGACCGGGGGCCTGAGGCGGCTGTGCCCCTTCGGGCCAGGGCGCCCGGACGCCGGGGTGGGAGGGCGCTCGCCCAGGCCCTCCCCGGGGGTCAGAAGGGCTCGTCCAGGCCCTCGGTGTCCTCGCCCTCTTCCTCCAGTGCCTGGCGGACCACCCGCAGGGCCATGCCCTCCGGGTATCCCTTGCGGGCGAGCATGCCGGCGAGTCTGCGGAGTCTGCGGTCCCGTTCGAGCCCGCGGGTCGCCCGGAGCTTCCGGGCGACCAGGTCGCGGGCCCGCTCCTCCTCCTGTTCGGAGTCGAGCCGGTCCACGGCCTCCTGGATGAGGGCGGGGTCCACGCCCTTGGTACGCAGCTCCCGCGCGAGCGCGCGCCGGGCGAGGCCCCGGCCGTGGTGGCGGGACTCCACCCAGGCCCCCGCGAAGGCCGCGTCGTCGATCAGACCGACGTCCTCGAAGCGGGAGAGGATCTCCTCGGCGACCTCGTCCGGGATCTCCCGCTTGCGCAGCGCGTCCGCGAGCTGCTTGCGGGTCCTCGGGGTCCCGGTGAGCAGGCGCAGGCAGATCGCCCGCGCCCGCTCAGCGGGATCCTGGGGCGACAGCTCCTTCTCGGCCCTCGACGAGTCGGCGCTGTCGCCCGGCCATTCGGTGCGGCCGGTCACGGGCTAGCCCTTGGCCGTGGTGGCCTTGGTCGCCTTGGTGGCCTTGGCCGCCGGGGCCGGGACGGACTTCCCCGCCTCGTCGGTGGCGCCGGCTTCCGTCGCCGCGTCCGCGCCCGGCTCGGCCGCGGGGGCCTCCGGCCGGACTCCGACGCCCAGCTTCTCCTTGATCTTCTTCTCGATCTCGTTGGCGAGATCGGGGTTGTCCTTCAGGAAGTTACGGGCGTTCTCCTTGCCCTGACCCAGCTGGTCGCCCTCGTACGTGTACCAGGCGCCGGCCTTGCGGACGAAGCCGTGCTCCACGCCCATGTCGATCAGGCCGCCCTCACGGCTGATGCCCTGGCCGTAGAGGATGTCGAACTCGGCCTGCTTGAAGGGCGGCGCGACCTTGTTCTTGACGACCTTGACGCGGGTGCGGTTGCCGACCGCCTCGGTGCCGTCCTTGAGGGTCTCGATCCGGCGGATGTCGAGGCGCACGGAGGCGTAGAACTTCAGCGCGCGGCCACCGGTCGTCGTCTCCGGCGAGCCGAACATCACACCGATCTTCTCGCGCAGCTGGTTGATGAAGATCGCCGTGGTCTTCGACTGGTTCAGCGCGCTGGTGATCTTCCGCAGGGCCTGGCTCATCAGGCGGGCCTGGAGACCCACGTGCGAGTCGCCCATCTCGCCCTCGATCTCGGCGCGCGGGACGAGCGCGGCGACGGAGTCGATGACGATGAGGTCGAGCGCGCCGGAGCGGACCAGCATGTCGACGATCTCCAGCGCCTGCTCGCCGTTGTCCGGCTGGGACAGGATGAGATTGTCGATGTCCACGCCGAGCTTCTTGGCGTACTCGGGGTCGAGGGCGTGCTCGGCGTCCACGAACGCGACCTGGCCACCGGCCTTCTGCGCGTTGGCGACGGCGTGCAGGGTCAGGGTCGTCTTACCGGAGGACTCCGGGCCGTAGATCTCCACCACACGACCGCGCGGCAGGCCACCGACGCCGAGCGCGACGTCGAGCGCGGTCGAGCCGGTCGAGATGACCTCGATGGGTTCCTTGGACCGCTCGCCCATGCGCATGACTGCGCCCTTGCCGAATTGCCGTTCAATCTGTGCGAGCGCGGCGTCGAGCGCCTTCTCGCGGTCGGTTCCTGCCATGGGTTCCACCCGATTTGCTTGAGTCGATCGCTTCACGTGAAAGACGCTAACCCCTGCCACTGACAATGGGCCCCGGCGTCCCTCCGACCTGTGGACAACTCCGTCGACAACTCCCTACCGACAGCTTGCCCCACGCCAGGCCACCCCCGGGAAACACACCGGGCCTGGAACCCCATAAGAATAGATGTTCGATTTCGGTGTCAAGCGCGCCGCCCCGCAGACCGCGACGGCGCTGTGGCTTAGCGACATCGGCCCCGCCCGCTGCCACCACCGTGCCGGCTCTGGCCGGGCCTCCGCCTTCGGTCAGCCCCTCGATGAGATCACCGGAGCACCTGCGGTCCACCCGGGCCATGACGCACGCACACCGCCGACTGGCCGAGGGCGATCACCAGGTGACGAGCCTCGGGCAGCGGGTATCCGCCCAGTGGTTCTCCAACGACGTCCGAGCGGACACCACACGATGCGGCACGATGCGGACGCATGACCCTCCCATCGCGTTTCACCATGCCGGGCCAGGTCCGGGCCGTGGGCACGTCCGATCCCTCCGGGCCATTGACTGTGACCGGCTACGGTACGAATCCGCTGACGACCGTCATCACGAGGGTCGACCTTTCAGGCAAGGTGGCGTGGCAGCGGACCTACCCCGGGACGGGCAGGCCACAATCCCGGCTGTCTACGGACGGCACGCTGTGGATCGCCTGCCCGGACCGCGACGGTCGACTCCTTGAAGGCGTTCTGCCGGACGGATCCACTGGACCACCGCCCGCCCGGAGTGCCGCCCCGATGAGGAGATCGGCGCGTTCGTCCTCCTCGATGACGGGTTCGTCATTTCCTGGGTCAGCAGCTCCCGCCTGGTACGCGGAGACCGAAGCGGGCCCATGTCTGTACCGGAGCCGCGCGTGGCCCGGTGCACGCGAGAGGGCGAGTGCCTCTGGACCGTACCGATCACGCTCGGTGCGGTGTCGTTCCCGGGTGTGGTGGAGATGGGAGACCGGACCGGATGGGAGATCGGGCCGCGTAGGCCATGGGTCCCGGAGGAGATCGGCGTAGACCACTGGGAGCCACTGCTCGTGTCGGCCGACCGGATCGCAGCCAGCTTCACCGATACTCGGGGCGGCATCGGGAGGACGTTCTTCCTTGACCAGGACAACGGCGAGACCGTATCGGCCACCGCTCCCGCTCCCACGGGCCGAAAGGCGATAGCTGGCCCTGGCCAGTTCCTGATCGGATCGCAGGGCTACGGCGCGTTCACGACCGGCCGCTTCGGCCGGGACGGCGCCGAAACCGGGCGCTGGGCCAGCCACATGGCCATGCTCGTCGACAGGGATGGCGGCGTCAGCGGCCCCGAGCTCGAAAACCACCTGCCTTCGAGGTCACGTTTCCGGCGGCTCGCACCGGACAACAACCTCGTGGACGGGCCGGCGCTGACGGGCTACTACACGTCCCACCCCGCGATGGACCGCGAGGGTACCGCGGTCTTCTGGCGAGACGGCAAGCTACTCGCCGTGGACACGGACCTCGCCGGACACGAACTGTTCGCCATGGATGAGAGCCGAGCGGTCATCGGTCGTGCGCTACTGCTGAGCGAAGGCAGAGTCGTCGTCTCCCTGGACAACGAGATCCTGGTCTTCCGTACACCACTGGGCCCCCTGGCCGTGCGGGGAAGCAAACCTCCAGGGCAATCCTCTCGTGAGCTGAAACTGCCTGCGTGACGCCTGGAGATGCCGGCTCCTGGCCTGCACACAGGATCTCTCCATGTCACAGGTACGACGGCGCGGCTTCGAGAGGGTCAGGCGTCGTGCGCGGGCGGCGCCTGGTCCTTCTTGGCGTTCAGGGCGCGCTGGACCCGCGCCAGGACCATCTCGCCGTACCGCCGGTGGCCGTGAACCCGTGGGTCGTCCGTCACCGCGTACCGCTTCACGTAGGCCCCCAGGAAGGCCTGGAGCGTGGCGACGGCGGGGATCGCGATCAGCGCGCCGACCGCCCCGAGCAGGGCCGTTCCGGCGATGACCGAGCCGAACGCCACAGCGGGGTGGATGTCGACGGTCTTCGAGGTCAGCTTCGGCTGGAGGACATAGTTCTCGAACTGCTGGTAGATCACGACGAAGGCGAGCACGTACACCGCGTACCAGGGGTCCTCGGTGAAGGCGATCAGCATGGGCAGCGCGCCCGCAAGGTACGTGCCGATGGTGGGCAGGAACTGGGAGACGAGCCCGACCCAGACGGCGAGCGCGGGGGCGTACGGCACGTCGAGGATCTGCAGGAGGATGTAGTGCGCCACCCCGGAGATCAGCGCCATCAGCCCGCGTGAGTAGAGGTAGCCGCCCGTCTTGTCGACGGCGATCTCCCACGCCCGCAGCACCTCGGCCTGGCGGGCAGGCGGCAGTACGGAGCACAGCGCCCGCCGCAGCCGGGGCCCGTCCGCGGCGAAGTAGAACGAGAACAGGAAGATCGTCAGCAGCTTGAACAGCCCGCCAAGGACGGTGGCGGAGACGTCGAGGACACCGGTGGCGCTGTTCTGGACGTACTTGCGCAGCCAGTCCGAGCGCAACAGGCTGTCCTGGACCTCGACCCGGGACAACTCGGTGTTGAAGGTGTGGTTGCTCCAGCTGATCAGCGAGTCGAGGTACTTGGGGAACTCCTCGACCATCCCCACGATCTGTCCGGCCAGCATCGAGCCGAGCAGGACGACGAAGCCGACCGCCACCACCATGATCGTGAAGAAGACCAGGAACGTGGCCAGGCCGCGGCGCATCCCACGGGCCGCCATGCGGCCCACGGCCGGCTCTATCGCGAGCGCCAGGAAGAAGGCGATCAGGATGTTGATCAGCAGGCCGATGAGCTGGTGGAAGGCCCAGCTGCCAAGCTGGAAGCAGGCGTAGAGGGCGAGGGCGAGAACCAGCGCGCGGGGCAGCCATCTGGGCATCCGCGCGGACGGGGCGGCGGGGGCCGCGGGGGCGCCATCCGGCCGGCGGGGTCCGGCGTCCAGGCCGCCGGTGACGGGCTCGGGGCCGTCCGCCTGGGGCGCCGTCACCACGGCGGGATCGGTGGGGGTCGTCTCGGTGCGCTTCTCGGTCTCGTCAGTCGGGGCCACCGAGCCAGTCTCGCGCACGGCACCGACAACCGGCCGGGGCCCCCGCAGGTCACGGCCGGCGACCAGACCGTGCGCGGTCAGCCGACGGGCCAGGGGCGGGCCGCGGACCGGCGTCGGCATCGGCGTCGGCGTCGGCGTCGGCGTCGGCGTCAGTCAGCGGATCCCGGCGTCTGCCGAGTCCGCCGGGTCCACCGGGTCCACCGGGTCCACCGGGTCCACCGGCGTCAGTGTTTGTCGGCGGGGATGTCCACGGCCGCGCAGACCGCCCGCCACACGTCCTTGGCCTCCCAGCCGGAGTCCAGCGCTTCACGTACCGTCCGGCCACCGAGCTCGGACATGACGTGGTCACGCGCGAAGGACTCGGCGTACCCCTCACCGAAGTGGTCCGCCATCCGTTCCCAGAAAATCGTCAACCGCATGACTTCAGTATCCCGCCCCTGAGAGTGCAGCCCGGCCCGTAGGGCTTCTCCGGCGGCCGAGGCCCCCTACGGTCGGTACATGGCTGGAACTCCCCTCGCACGAGCCGAACACTTCATCTGGCTGACGGCCCGCGTGCTCGAACAGCGGCGGTTCGCTTACCACTTCCTGCGCGGCGGCGCCGACCCCGTCGAGGCCGCGCTCTCCGCCTACCTCAACGAGGACGGCGGCTACGGCCACGCCCTCGAACCCGACCTGCGCGGCCCGGTCAGCCAGCCCCTGCACACCGCGCACGCCCTGCGCGTGCTGGACTCCATCGGCCGGTGCGGCGGGCTGCGGGTGGAGCGGATCTGCCGCTACCTCACGGACGTGTCCACGCACGAGGGCGCGCTGCCCGCACTCCACCCGTCGCTGCGCGGCTATCCGCATGCGCCGTTCCTCACGGTCACGGATCACCCGAAGGGTGATCTCCTGGCGACCGGCCCGGTGGTCGGGCTCCTGCACCGCAACCAGGTGTGGCACGCCTGGCTCTTTCGGGCCACGGACTTCTGCTGGGCCGCGATCGACGCGATCGACAAGTCCCATCCGTACGAGATCCAGGCCGCCGTCGCCTTCCTGGACGGCGTCCCGGACCGGGCGCGGGCCGAGGCGGCGGCGGACCGGCTCGGACGGCTGGTGCGCGAGCAGCGGCTGGCGGTCCTCGACCCTGAGCGGCCCGGCGACTATCCGGTGGCCCCCGGCTACGCCCCGGGCGAGCGTCACTATCCGCACGACTACGCACGCGTGCCGGACTCCCTCGCCCGCCGCTGGTTCACGGACGAGGAGCTGACCCGCTCGCTCGACCACCTCGCGGCCGAGCAGCGCGAGGACGGCGGGTGGCCCGTCAACTGGCGGGAGTGGGCGCCGGGGACCGCCCTGGAGTCGCGCCCGGTCGTCACGATCGAGGCGCTGCGGACGCTCCGGGCGCACGGCCGCGCGATCGGCTGAGCCGGTGAGGCCCGTCGGCCGCCGCCTCGCCCGGGGCCGGGTCAGCCGCCGATGGCCCGTATCCCCGCGGTGACGACCACGGCGGCGCCGACGACGACCAGGAACGGCGCCCTCAGCACGAGCGCGAGGGCCGCGGCGCCGAGCCCGGCGGCGCGGGCGTCCAGGACGAGGGCGCCGTTCATGCTGAAGGTCTGCTGGGCGGTGAGTGCGGCGAGCAGGGCGGCGGGCAGCAGCGCGGCCAGCCGCTGGACGAGGGGGCGCTCCAGCGCCCCGGCCGGTACGAGCAGCCCGACAAGCTTGACGACGTAGCAGCCGACGGCGGTCAGGGCAATCGCGATCCAGATGTTCACCGGCCCGTCCTCTCATCCCCGGTCATGGCGGTCTTGTCCTCGGCGCCGGCGGTCCGGCGGCCCTGGAGCCAGAGCACGGCCGGCGCGGCGAGCGCCGCCATCAGCACCGGCACCCCGGCCGGCAGCACGGGCAGGAATCCGAGCCCCAGGACGACGGCGAGTGCGGCGACGATCCGTTCCGTGGTCGTGCGCAGCATGGGCGCGAGCAGGGCGAGGAAGACGGCGGGGCCCGCCGCGTCCAGCCCCCAGGCGGCGGTGTCGCCGATCGCCTCGGCGCCCAGCGCACCGAGCAGGGTGGTCAGGTTCCACAGGACGTACAGCGTGAGGCCGGTGACGGTGAAGCCGATCCGGGCGGCCCGCCGCGTCGGCTGGGCCAGCGAGACGGCCGTGGTCTCGTCGATGACGAAGTGCGCGGCGAGCGGCCGCATCACGCGCGGTACGGCGAGGAGCTGTGAGAGCCGAAGCCCGTAGAAGGCGTTGCGGGTGCCGAGGAAGAAGGCCCCGGCGGCGGCTGTGAAGGGGTTTCCGCCCGCCGCGAGCGCGCCGACGAGCGCGAACTGCGAGGCGCCGGTGAAGACGAGCAGGCTGAGCGCGCAGGTCTGGAGGATGCTGAGCCCGGCCCCCGCCGAGGTGACGCCGAAGGCGAAGCCGGAAAGCCCGACGGCGATGCCGACGCCGAGTGCGTCCCGCACGACGGCACGGTCGGGTTTGCCCGCCGGCTCGGTACGTATGTCTGCTGTTGCTGTCTGTTCTGACACGTCAGGGACGCTACGGCGGGTCGCCGCAGCCGGTCTTGTACGTTCTTGCGCCCGGCCCGGAAGCCGGCCGGCCGGGGCGTGTGATCACGACGGCGCCGCTCAGGCGGCGCGTTCCCGCTGGTAGGCGCCGGGCGGGACGCCGACGATGCGGGTGAAGTGACGGTTCAGATGCGGCTGGTCGGAGAAGCCGACCGCGGCGGCGACGTCCGCCGGCGCCGTGCCCGAGTCCAGCAGGTGGCGGGCCCGGCGCACGCGCGCGTCGGTCAGCCAGGTGTGCGGGGGCATGCCGTACACGTCCCGGAAGGCCCGCAGCAGCGCGAAGGGGCTGGTGCCGAGCTCGGCGGCGAGGCGTTCCAGGGTCGGCGGGTCGGCCATCCGCTCCTCCAGCAGGGCACGCGCGCGAAGCGCGTTGCGGGCCCCGGCCGAGCGGGGCATGAGCGGCTGGAGCCTGCCGCCGTGGCTGCGCAGCATCCGTGCCGTCACCAGCCGCAGCAGACTGTCCGCGGCGAGCGCGTTGCCCTCCTCGGCGGCCCGGTGCACGCCGATGACGAGCTGCGCGGCCCGCGGATCGTCCACGACCGGATCGGTGAAGCCGACCGCGCCGCGTACGGCGATGGTGTCGGCGGCGATCGACTGGATCAGGTCGACCGCCGGGTAGATCGTGCGGTAGGTCCAGCCCTCGGGGACCCCCGCGTGGCCGGTGTGCGGGGTGTCGGGATTGACGAGGGCGATCTGCCCAGGGGCCGCGTGCACGAGCGCGTCGCGGTAGTGGAAGGCCTCGACGCCCTCGGTGATCGCGGCGAAGACGAAGGTCTCGTGGGTGTGGCGGGCGAAGGCCTTGCGGACGTAGTGGGCGTGCAGCAGATCGACGCCGGGCAGCTCGGCGTACTGCCAGTACCGAGCCCTCTCCGCGGTCGCCATGCTTCCATTCTGCGCCCGCCACCCCGGCCCTCACCTGGGCGTCCACGTGCCGGACACGCGTTGTCAGTGGTCGGGTGCACGATGGGTGCCATGGCCGCTACCGCACTCGACTCGTTCTCCCCCGCGACCCGTGGCTGGTTCACGGGTGCCTTCAGCGCGCCGACCGCCGCTCAGGAGGGCGCGTGGCGGGCCATCGGGGAGGGCTCGGACGTCCTGGTCGTCGCCCCGACCGGCTCCGGCAAGACGCTGGCCGCGTTCCTCGCCGCCCTGGACCGGCTCGCGTCCGTCCCGCCGCCCGCGGAGGCGAGGAAGCGCTGCCGGGTGCTGTACGTGTCACCGCTGAAGGCCCTCGCGGTCGACGTGGAGCGCAACCTCCGCAGCCCGCTCACGGGCATCCGCCAGGAGGCGATGCGGCTCGGGCTGCCCGAGCCCGAGGTGCGGGTGGGGATCCGGTCCGGCGACACCCCCGCGGCCGAGCGCCGAGCGCTGGCCACCAGGCCGCCGGACATCCTGATCACCACCCCCGAGTCGCTGTTCCTGATGCTCACCTCCGCGACCCGGGACGCGCTGTCGGGGATCGAGACGGTGATCCTGGACGAGGTGCACGCCGTGGCGGGGACGAAGCGGGGCGCGCATCTGGCGGTGTCCCTGGAGCGTCTCGACGAGCTGCTGCCCCGACCGGCCCGCCGGATCGGCCTGTCGGCGACCGTACGGCCGGTGGACGAGGTGGCCCGCTATCTCTCCCCGCAGCGGAAGGTGGAGATCGTCCAGCCCGCCTCCGGCAAGGAGTTCGACCTGTCGGTGGTGGTTCCGGTGGAGGACCTGGGCGAGCTGGGGGGCTCACCCGCCACCGACGCCGATCCCGGGGAGAAGCCGTCGATCTGGCCTCATGTCGAGGAGCGGATCGCCGATCTCGTCCAGGCACACCGCTCGACGATCGTGTTCGCCAACTCCCGTCGCCTGGCGGAGCGGCTGTGCAACAGGCTCAACGAGATCGCCTACGAGCGGGCCGTGGGCGAGGCCATGCCGGAGGGCGCTCCGCCGGCCGAGATCATGGCCCAGTCGGGTACGGGGAAGGGCGCCCCGGCCCTGCTGGCCAGGGCGCACCACGGCTCGGTCTCCAAGGAGCAACGGGCGCTGGTCGAGGAGGACCTGAAGGCGGGCCGGCTGCCGGCCGTCGTGGCCACCTCCAGCCTGGAGCTGGGCATCGACATGGGCGCGGTGGATCTGGTGGTCCAGGTCGAGTCGCCGCCGTCGGTCGCCTCCGGGCTCCAGCGGGTGGGGCGCGCGGGCCATCAGGTGGGCGCCGTGTCCACCGGTGTCGTCTTCCCCAAGTACCGCGGTGATCTGGTGCAGGCGGCCGTGGTCACCGAGCGGATGCGCAGCGGCTCGATCGAGTCCCTGCGGGTCCCCGCCAACCCGCTGGACGTGCTGGCCCAGCAGCTGGTGGCGATGGTGGCGCTGGACACCTGGCAGGTCGACGACCTGCTGGCCCTGGTGCGCCGGGCGGCGCCGTTCGCCTCGCTGCCCGAGTCGGCGTTCACGGCCGTCCTGGACATGCTGGCGGGGCGGTATCCGTCGGACGCCTTCGCCGAGCTGCGGCCGCGTGTGGTGTGGGACCGGGTCGCCGGGACGGTCACCGGCCGCCCGGGCGCGCAGCGCCTCGCCGTCACCTCCGGCGGGACCATCCCCGACCGGGGGCTCTTCGGGGTGTTCCTGGCCGGCGCCGACCCGAAGAAGGGCGGCGGCCGGGTCGGTGAGCTCGACGAGGAGATGGTGTACGAGTCCCGGGTCGGGGACGTCTTCACGCTCGGGACGACCTCCTGGCGGATCGAGGACATCACCCGCGACCGGGTCCTCGTCTCCCCCGCCCCCGGGGTGCCAGGCCGGCTCCCGTTCTGGAAGGGCGACCAGCTGGGCCGGCCGCTCGAACTGGGGCGCGCCGTGGGCGCGTTCCTGCGGGAGGTCGGCTCGATGGCCCCGGAGGACGCCCGGCCCCGGCTCCTCGCGGCCGGACTCGACGACTGGGCGGCCGGGAACGTCCTGGCCTATCTGGACGAGCAGCGCCGCGCCTGCGGCCACATCCCCGACGACCGCACGATCCTCGTGGAGCGCTTCCGCGACGAGCTGGGCGACTGGCGGGTCGTGGTCCACTCCCCGTTCGGCGCGCAGGTACACGCGCCGTGGGCGCTGGCGCTCGGTGCCCGGCTCGCCGAGCGGTACGGCATGGACGCCCAGGTGATGCACGCGGACGACGGCATCGTGCTGCGGCTGCCCGACGCGGACCTGATGGGCCTGGACCTGCTCGACCAGGATCCGGCCGCGCCCGGCTTGGAGTACGACAGCGATCAGGCCCCCATCGGGGCGGCGGACGTCGCCTTCGACAAGGGCGACGTGAGCCAGATCGTCACCGACCAGGTGGGCGGCTCGGCGCTGTTCGCGGCCCGGTTCCGCGAGTGCGCGGCCCGCGCCCTGCTGCTGCCGCGCCGCAACCCCGGCAAGCGGACACCGCTGTGGCAGCAGCGCCAGCGCGCGGCGCAACTGCTTCAGGTGGCCAGCGAGTTCGGCTCCTTCCCGATCGTCCTGGAAGCGGTCCGCGAGTGTCTCCAGGACGTCTTCGACGTCCCCGGCCTGACCGAGCTGATGGGCGACATCGAGTCCCGTCGGGTCCGTCTGGTGGAGGTGACCACCCCGGAGCCCTCGCCGTTCGCCCGCTCGCTGCTCTTCGGCTACGTCGCCCAGTTCCTGTACGAGGGCGACTCACCGCTCGCCGAGCGGCGCGCCGCCGCCCTTTCTCTGGACTCCCGGCTCCTGGCCGAGCTGCTGGGCCAGGCGGAGCTGCGTGAGCTGCTGGACGCCGACGTCCTGACCGAGCTGGAGAGCGAACTCCAGTGGCTCACCGAAGACCGCCGGGTCAAGGACACCGAAGGTGTCGCCGATCTCCTGCGCGTCCTCGGTCCGCTCACCGACGCCGAGCTGGCCGAGCGGGGCGCGGAGGCGGGCTGGGCGGAGGCCTTGGGCACGGCCCGGCGCGCCATCCGGGTCCGCATCGCCGGGGCCCACCACTGGGCCGCCGTCGAGGACGCCGGACGGCTGCGGGACGCCCTGGGCACCGCCCTGCCGGTCGGGGTCCCGGAGGCCTTCACGGAGCCGGTGAAGGACCCCCTCGGCGACCTCCTCGCCCGGTACGCCCGTACGCACGGCCCGTTCACCTCCTCGCAGGCGGCCGCCCGGTTCGGCCTCGGCACGGCCGTCACCGACGGCGCGCTGCAGCGCCTCGCGGCCGCCGGCCGGGTGGTCCAGGGCGAGTTCCATCCCTCCGGGATGGGACAGGAGTGGTGCGACGCGGCGGTCCTGCGGCGGCTGCGCCGCCGTTCCCTCGCGGCGCTGCGCCATGAGCTCGAACCGGTCGCCCCGGCCGCGCTCGCCTCGTTCCTGCCCCAGTGGCAGCACCTGGGCAGCAGCAGTCTGCGGGGCATCGACGGCCTTGCCCGGGCCGTGGAGCAGCTCCAGGGCGCGCCGGTGCCCGCCTCCGCGCTGGAGAAGCTGATCCTGCCGTCCCGGGTGAGGGACTACTCCCCCGCGCTGCTCGACGAGCTGACCACCGCGGGCGAGGTGCTGTGGGCGGGCGCCGGCGCCCTGCCCGGCAAGGACGGCTGGGTGTCGCTGTATGTGGCCGACGCCGCGCCGCTGCTGCTGCCGCAGCCCCATCCCCTGGAGCTCACGGCGCTGCACGAATCGGTCCTGACCTCCCTGTCCGGCGGCTACGGACTGTTCTTCCGCCAGATCGCCGACCAGGTCCGCGCCACCACCCACCCCGACGCCACGGACCCACAGCTCGCCGACGCCCTCTGGGACCTGGCCTGGTCCGGGCGGCTCACCAACGACTCCCTGGCCCCGCTGCGCTCCCTCCTCGGCTCGGGGCGTACGGCGGGCTCGACCGCGCACCGCGCGCGCCGCACGGTGCCACGCGGCCGGTACGGCACGCTGACGGCGGCCGCCCGCACGGCCTCCCGCAGCGGCCCGCCGACCGTGAGCGGCCGCTGGTCACTCCTGCCCCCCGCCGAGCCGGAGCCCACCCACCGCGCCCACGCGCTGGCCCGCACGCTCCTCGACCGGCACGGTGTGGTGACCCGGGGGGCGGTCGCCGCCGAAGGCGTCGAGGGCGGCTTCTCGGCGACGTACCGGATCCTGTCCGCCTTCGAGGACAGCGGCCAGGCCCGTCGCGGCTATGTCGTGGAAGGGCTGGGCGCCGCCCAGTTCGCGATGGACGGCGCGGTCGACCGGCTGCGGGCCGCGGCCACGGCCCGCGAGCGCGGAGAGGGGACGACGGCTCCGCGCGCGGTGGTCCTGGCGGCCGCGGACCCCGCCAACGCCTACGGCGCGGCGCTGCCCTGGCCGGAGTCCCCGACCACGGCAGGGCACAAGCCGGGCCGGAAGGCGGGAGCCCTGGTCGTCCTCGTCGACGGCGAGCTGACGCTCTACATGGAACGCGGCGGCAAGACGCTGCTCTCCTGGCCGCTCGACCCGGACGACCCGGCTCTCCACGCGGCCGCCGAAGCGCTGGCCGCGGCCGCCCTGGCGGGCTCGCTCGGCACGGTCACGGTGGAGCGGATCAACGGCGAGACCGCCCTGACGTCCCCGCTCGCCCGCTCCCTGGAGACGGCCGGATTCCACGCCACCCCCAGGGGCCTGCGGCTGCGCGCCTGAAACGCCGCCGACAGGGGGCATCGAGGACGGCGCGGGCATGATGGAGACATGCCCGAGGGAGACACCGTCTGGAGGACCGCCCGCCGTCTGCACGCCGCCCTCGCCGGGGAGGTCCTCACCCGCTCCGACCTGCGCGTGCCGCGGTTCGCCACCGCCGACCTCACCGGCCGGGCGGTCCTCGACGTGACTCCGCGCGGCAAGCATCTCCTCACCCGTATCGAGGGCGGTCTGACCCTCCACTCCCATCTGCGGATGGACGGCGCCTGGCTCGTCTACGCGCCGGACGAGCGCTGGTGCGGCGGCCCCGCCCACCAGATCCGGGCGATCCTCGCCAACGCCGCCCACACCGCCGTCGGCTACCGCCTGCCGGTCCTCGAACTCCTGCGGACCGCCGACGAGTCCACGACCGTGGGCCATCTCGGCCCCGATCTGCTCGGCCCCGACTGGGACCCGCAGGAGGCCGTCCGCAGGCTCACCGCCGACCCGTCCCGCCCGCTCGGCGAGGCCCTCCTCGACCAGCGCAATCTGGCGGGGATCGGCAACGTGTACAAGTCGGAGCTGGCGTTCCTGGCCGGGGTCACGCCCTGGCTCCCGTTCGGCGAACTCCCCGCGGGCGTGCCCGAACGCCTCGTCGCGACCGCGCACCGCCTCCTGGAGGCCAACAAGGAAGGCAAGGAGCGCCGTACGACGACCGTCCGGCATCCCGCCCAGCGCCTCCATGTCTACGGCCGCGAAGGCCGCCCGTGTCTGCGCTGCGGCGCGGCGATCCGCAAGGCGGAGCAGAGCGACGACCGGGTGTCCTACTGGTGTCCCGGCTGCCAGTCGGGCCCCTCGCCCGCCCCGGCCGACGGCACCACCCAGCACCGTCCCACCAATTGACGTACCGTCAGCTACGGTCGTACGGTCCCGCCATGCCCCTGTCGGCGTACGACCTCACCGGCCGCACCGCGTTCGTCACCGGCGCCGCGAGCGGCATCGGCCGCGCGTCTGCCGTCCTGCTCGCCCGCGCGGGAGCACACGTCCACTGCGCCGACCGCGACGAGGAAGGCCTGGCCGGCACCGGGGAACTGATCGCCGAGCAGGGCGGTACGGCCCGGCTCCATCTCCTGGACGTCACCGACCGCGCCGCCCTCACCTCGGCCGTGGCAGCCGCGGGCCCGCTCCACGTCATGGCCGCGGTCGCCGGTGTGATGCACAGCAGTACGGTCCTGGAGACCCGGGACGAGGACCTCGACCGCGTCTTCGCCGTCAACTTCAAGGGCGTGCTCCACGCCTGCCAGGCCGCCGCACGCGCCATGATCGACGCTCAGATCCGCGGCTCCCTGGTCACCATGGCCTCCGGCGCGGTGGACGCGGCCAACGCCGGTCTGCTCTGTTACAGCGCGGCGAAGGCCGCCGTCGTCCAGCTCACCAAGACCCTCGCCACCGAACTGGGCCCGTACGGCATCCGCGTCAACGCGGTCGCCCCCGGCTGGATCCGCACGCCGATGACGGACCGCCACAGCGCCGAGCTCCAGCAGCGGATCGAGGAGACGATGGTCCGCGTCTCACCGCTGGGACGGGTCGGCGAGCCCGAGGACGTCGCGCACGCGGTCCTTCATCTGGCGTCGGACGCCTCATCGTTCACGACAGGTCAGATCCTGCGTCCGAACGGCGGCGTGACCATGCCCTGGTAGAGCGGCGCATGGACCGGCGCCGGGTCCAGGCGGACCGGCGCCGTCCGGGCGCGGCGGCCACATGGACCGGGAGCAGACTCAACCCCCAGCCGCCGGCCGCGATTGCGCCCTCCACGAGCCCAGAGCGCTCCGGTACGAAGGCGAGCCGCAACACCGCCCACCACCACAGCCCTCCGACCACCAGCGCGAGCGCCAGCAGCGGGACCCGTCGCCGTACCATCGCCGCCTCCTCCGGTCGACGCTAGTGCGGCGCGTTCAGCAGTCGGCAGGGCGCACCGGAGGCGCCCCGGGCGCACAAGGACGCAACGTGAGGCACGGGTTCCTAC
>NZ_BMQQ01000016.1:0-35347 GCF_014648195.1 Streptomyces purpureus | reverse complement strand
GCGCTCTCCGCCTGGAACATCCAGTGGTGTTGCTCCGGACTACCCGCTGACCTGCTTGAGAGCACCTTTCGACCTCCGAGATTCCGGAATCCTTCCGCCCTGCTGCGGAGATTCCTTCTCGGCACCAGTCTCACCCGGCTTAGCCCAGGCCGCATCCAGAACCTCCCGCGTCTGCTCCTCCGCCTCCGCGAAGAGGTGCGCGTACACCCGCAGCGTGGTCATGACGTCCTTGTGCCCGAGCCGCTTCTGCACCACCTTCGGGTTCTCCCCGCCGGCAATGAGTACCGAGGCGTAGTGGTGGCGGAAGTCGTGCATGTGCCGGGGCGGCGACTTGGCGTAGCGGCAGGTCTGCTTCAGAGCCCAGTCGATCGTGGACTCCCCGACCGGCAGGCGGTTCGGCATTCGAAAGATCAGCCCAGCCCACTCTCCCTCAGTCGCGGGCGGGTGGGCCGCTACGTACGCGGCGAGGAGGTCCACCGTGCGCTGGCTGAGTGGCAATACCCGCTTGCCCGCGCCGGTCTTCAGCTTGTCGAGGTACAGGCCCTTCCCAGCCTCGTACACCACCTGTTCGTCCACGTGGTAGAGCCTGCGGAGGAAGTCAACCTTCTCCAGGCGCATACCACGCAGCTCGCCCGAGCGGAGCCCAGTCTGGGCGTCGACCTCGAACATGGCCGCCCACAGGGGCTTGTAGGCGTGCTCGACGAGGAGCTGGACTTCGGCGATGTCCGGCGGGTACACGTCCGACTGAACCAACATGGGCGCCTTGATCCCGTCAAACGGGCTCACGGCAATGACCCGGTCGATGACGGCCAGGCGGAACACGCCTCGCACGTACCGGGCAACACGGTTGGGGTAGCTGCGGGAGAGTTCGTACTTACTCGTGAGCAGTTGCTGCCACGCACCGGCCTCGGACGGCCGGATGGAGCGGATCTGCCGGTTACCCCATTCGGGGATGAGGTAGCGGTCGAGGGCGCCTTTGTACTCCTTGACGCTGCGTCCGATGATGTTCTGCGCGGGCAGCCAGGTCTCCAGGGCGTACTTCTCGACGGTGATGGTGCCGGCCTTGGGGTCGAGCCAGGAGCCGGTCTGCTTGGCCGACTCCTGCTTGACGATCTCGTTCTCGGCTTCGGTCTTCGTCTTGTGGAGCGACGTGATCTCACACCCGTTGGGGTCGTCGTAGCGGGCCTGCCACCGCTTGCCGCTGCCGTGGGCCTTGGATGCGACGAGGCCCTTGTGCTCGCCGCACTCTGCCTCGCCCTTGGCCGGGCGGGTCTTGTGCCAGCGGTCAGCGACGTACCCCATGCAGTGCTCCGAGGATCAGGCCGGCGTCCAGTCCGACGCCGAGGAGGGCGGCCACGGCCTGGTGGCGCAGTTCGGGGCTGCGCCCGGCCGCGGAGTTGATGACGGCGACGGGTCGGCCGTGGAGGTGGGCGGTGAATGCGGCGACCCTCGGCCCGAGGTTAGCGGCAACGACGGCTGGTTTTTCGGGCATGCGACAACCCCCGTGCGTAGGTGCTCCGGAGCGATCAACTCCGGGTGCCAGGAGAATATGCCGCGTGACCGCTTGGTCGCTATCCGTATGCAGGTTCTGTTCAAAGTTGTACGCAATCCGTCTTCAGATCAGGCCTTCTCGACGCAAAGCATCCAGCGCCGCCTTGGTCGCAGCCTTGATCTCGGCGCCCGTGGCGCCGTCCATGTGACGCACCATCGAGTTCGTGAGGATCTCCCCGAGACGCTCCTCGTCGATGAGGGGCTGGACCGGAGCGTCCACCCATCCGCCGGGGACGTCGCCGCCGTCGAGCACGGTATCGACCGAGCCTGGTGGCCAGCCCAGAGCCTTCGCGATGGCGGGGACGGTGTAGGGCATCCGCGCCTTGGGGACGGTGCCGGCCTCGGCGGACTGGACGCTGCCGATGGATACGTTCGCGCGCTCGGCCAGCTCGCCCTGACTGAGGCCCTGGGCTTGCCTGCCATGGGCGAGAGCGTGGCCGAGCCGGGCCCACATCTTGGGGTCGCGGTTCATGGGGGGTGGCCGCCTCTCGTGCTGTCGTTACTCCGTCTGCGTCTGCCCGACGCCGGGCACCGATAGGCACCGTTGGGCAACAGATTAAGGCTAGATCGCCAACGAGGCGAGACCGGATCCAGTCGTCCTCTTCGCTTTTATTAGGCAACCCTCACACGTCACACACACAAGACCTTTCAATAAGTTTCCTTGCGTTCCTCGTTGCGTCGTTGGGTTTCGTTGTGTAGCGTCGGAGACGTGCAGCCCGATGGATCAGAAATCCGACGGCAGCGCGAACTGAGTGGCTACGGCCTGCGCAGATTCGCCAACGCCGCCCAGATCAACGCCGGTTACCTGTCGCGCATCGAACGCGGCCTAAGGAGCCCCCAACCCGAGGTCATGGCCCGCATCGCCGATGTCCTCGGATGTCGGATTGCAGACCTCCAACGAGACAGAACGGAGACCAACGATGAGCGAGACGAGCACCGCCTCGCCGTTCATGACGACGAAGGAACTCGCCGCCATCCTCCACACGACGACTAACGCCGTCCTGATCATGCGCCACCGCGGCCAGGCGCCCCAGGGGATGCGCAGGGGCCGGCAGGTCCTGTTCCGGCGCACCACCGTCGAGGCGTGGCTCGCGGCCTGCGAGGCCGCCGACGAGCTCGGCCAGCGCGCCGCTGCCTGACCCATGAAAACGGGGCCGCCCGGACCGGGCCTGGTCCGTATGCGACCCCTCGGCACCCTCAACCCAACGAATCGAGGAACCGTGAGTATCACCCTACCCACCAACATCCCCACCGGGGACCGGCGAACGTACCGGGTCGTGTTCACCGCCTCGCTGCCGCCCGCTCCGGTGGCGCTGGTCCTGGTGGATCGTGACGGCGACGTGTGGCGGCAGGCCGGTGTAACGGCCGAGGGCGAGCCGCACATGGTGTGCGACAGCCCGCAGGCCCCGGAGGACGCGGGCGAGGGGCCCTCGTATCCGTGGACGCCGAGCGCGATCGTCGTGTGGTTCGGTCCCGTGCGGACGCTGGGCGGTGCGGCATGAACGCGGCCCGTGTGACCGCGGCGGCCGGGGTGATCCTGGCTGCGATGCAGACCCGGCAGACGGCTGCGGGTATCGCGGCGGCGCTGGAGTCGGCGTGCTTGCTCCAGTCGCCGGAGATCGCGGCGGAGATGTCCGCGCTGCGGGCCCGGGTGGCCGAACTGGAGGCGGAGCGGCACTCGACGAACGAGGCGCTGTCCGACGCGGCGCAGGCGCTGCGGGTGCAGCGGGACCGGATCACCGGACTGGAGGCGCTGACGCCCGCGCCGATCCAGACGTGCCGGACCTGCGGCGCTGGCTACACCTACGGCCAGCCCTGCAGCACCTGCGAGTTCCAGGCCCGCATGGCCACCGAGCTGGCCGCCCGGCAGCGCCAGCAGGAGGACCCGCACGACGGGCCGAACCATCACGACTACGCGCTCGGCCGCGACCTGCCCGAGGTGACGTCGTGAGCGCATACATGAGCCGCGGTGCTGGCGTCCTCGTCAAGCTCCGCGTCGAGCACCGCCTCACCCTCGAAGAGCTCTCTCTCGTGCTGTTCGCCACGCACTGGGACGTCGAGGACGAAGAGCACTTCACCGTGGCCGATGTCCGTCAGGCCGTCGCGGCCCGGCTCGTACAGGAGGGTTCGGACGCCGTGCTGTCGGCGTCCGACCGGATCAGCGAGGCGGACGAAGACGAGGAGCGGGAGCAGGTCACGGCTCGTCTGGCGTGGGCGCGGCGCCTGGTCGCCAAGGCGTACCGCCGGGACTTCGCCAAGTTCCCGGCGGAGCTGGCCGCGTTCGAGGCGGCAGGTGAGCCGTCGTGATTCTCCTCTTCGCCCTCGCGTTCGCGTTCCTCGTCTTCTGGCTCCTCGAACTGCTCCTCGGAGGCACCGATGCCCGCTGACCGCTTCTGTGACTGCGGCACCAGCGACCTGGTGCACGGCCCGGACTGTGCCCGCTGGGACGTCCCGTACGCGCCGGACCCGGCCGAGCTGGCTGCGGCCGAGGACGGCTACCCGTACTGCCGCTCGGCGATCCGGCACCCCTCGCACGCCGCGACCCGCCGGCACTTCAAGACCAACCCGCTGCCGAAGCAGCAGAGCCGGAGCGCCGCATGACTGCCGACGAGTGGAACGCCCTGTACCCGGTGGGCACGCGTGTCGTCGCCTACCCCGGTGTCCGACCGGACAACCCGCTCGCAGTCGGTGTCCGGCGGGCGAAGGCCGAGGGCCGGTTCGTCGACCCGCGTGACGTCGACCTCGCCCGCAGTCTGGACACAACAACCCGCAGTCGCGCCTGGACGCTCGGGCACGGCTCGCCGGTCGTCGCAGTCGACGGGTATGCGGGCGGTATCTGCCTCACCCACGTCTACCCCGGCGGCCGCTGCCCGACCTGCCGCCGCACGTTCGAGGACTGCACGTGCGGGGGTGCACGATGACCGACACCGCGCAGGCCGGGGCGGTCGAGGCCCCGGCCGCCGGGCCCATCGAGCCCGGCCTGTACTCCAACCTCCCCGCCGAGCAGTACCACGCGCACCGCGACTCCCTGTCGTCGACCGGCGCCCGCACGATCTTGAAGGCCCCGGCCCTGTTCCGGTACGAGCAGGACCACCCGCAGCCGCGCCGCGCCGTGTTCGACTTCGGCACCGCCGCACACAAGCTGGTCCTCGGCGACGGCCCGGAGCTGGTCGCCATCGAGGCGGACGACTGGCGTACGAAGGCTGCCCGCGCCGAGCGCGACGCGGTCGAGGCCGCCGGTGGAATCGCGCTCCTGGCCACCGACTACGACCGCGTGCACGACATGGCCGACACCCTGCGCCGCCACCCCATCGCCTCTGCGGTGTTCGCGCCAGGCGCGGGCCGGCCGGAACAGTCGCTGTTCTGGCGGGACGCCCCGACCGGTGTGCTGCGGCGGGCCCGGCTGGACTGGCTGCCGCACCCGCGCGGCGGCCGGACGATCGTCGCCGACTACAAGACCACCGCCTGTGCCTCCCCGGAGGCGCTGGCCCGGTCGGTCGACACCTACGGCTACCACCAGCAGGCCGCCTGGTACCTCGACGGCGTCCGCGCCCTCGAACTCGGCGACGAGTCTGCGGTGTTCCTGCTGGTCTTCCAGGAGAAGACCGCGCCGTATCTGATCACGGTCGTGCAGCTCGACCTGCTGACGCTGCGGGTCGGTGCCGCGAAGAACCGCCGCGCCCTTCAGCTCTACGCCGAGTGCGCCGCGTCCGGCCGCTGGCCCGGCTACGTGCCGGACGACCAACCCCACTTCCTTTCCCTGCCCACGTGGGCCCTCGCCCGCGACACCGAGGAGTACCTGTGAACCAGCCCATCGAACGCATGACCCCGGCCGCCGCACCCGCGCGGGTCGGGCAGGGCACCGCCGTGGAGCAGTCCCGCGCGGTCGCCGAGGTCCAGGCCGCCATCGTCGTCGCCCAGCAGTGCCCCCGGGACATCTCCGCCGCCATCGCCGAGATGCGGCAGTCCTGCCAGCAGCCGTACCTCGCCGAGCGGGCGTTCTACCGGTTCCCCCGCTCCGGGCAGACAGTGTCCGGGCCGTCCGTGCACCTGGCCCGTGAGCTGGCCCGCTGCTGGGGCAACGTGCAGTACGGGCTCGCCGAGCTCCGCCGCGACGACGAGTACGGCGAGTCCGAGATGCAGGCGTACGCCTGGGACGTCGAGAAGAACACCCGTAACAGCTCGACGTTCATCGTGCCGCACAAGAGGGACCAGAAGGGCGGCCCGAAGCAGCTCACCGACATGCGGGACATCTACGAGAACAACGCCAACAACGGTGCCCGCCGCGTTCGTGAGGCGATCTTCGCGATCCTCCCGCCCTGGTTCGTCGAGGAGGCCAAGGAACTGTGCACCCGCACGCTCCGAGACGGCGGCGGCAAGCCTCTGAACCTGCGGATCGCCGACGCGGTCAAGGCGTTCGAGGGCATCGGCATCACCGCGGACCGCATCGAGACGAAGCTCGGCCGGCCGTCGGTGAAGTGGACTGATCACGACGTCGCTCAGCTCCTGGTGTCCTTCCGCTCGATCCAGCAGGGCGAGATCACCGCCGAGGACGAGTTCCCCTCGGTCGTGTCCCTCTCCGAGCTCACCGGCAACACGCAGGCCGGGGAGGTGGCGTGATGCGACTCCCCTTCGTCTCCCGCCGCGCGTTCAGCGCCCTCGCCCTGGCCCACTCGGTCGTCCTCAAGCAGCTGGCCGAGGCGGAGAACGCCGCCCGGCGCCTCCCGCAGAACGAGATCGAGATGGAGCGCAACGACTTGCGGAGGCGCGTGAAGGACCTCGTCGCCACGGTCGACCAGCTCCGCGCCGGGGTCGTCGACGACGCGCAGACCGCGGAACTTCGCCGCCAACTCGCCGTCGAGCGCCGCGCCAACTGCGGCCTGGAGCAGCGCCTGTACGAGATGACGCTCGCCAACCAGCTCCACGACCGGCTCGACGCCCCAAACGAGGAGGAGGCGAAGTGAATGCCACCCGCGCGCAGATTGTCCTCCTTCTCAACGAGGGGCTGAATAACCAGGCCATCGCCCGCCAACTGCGCTGCGACAAGCACCGCGTCGCCGCCATCCGCCGCGAGGAGGGCATCCCGAACGTGCAGCGGCAGCCGCTCACGGTCGAGGAGAAGTGGGCCGCCCGGACGCGGCCCGTTGACGGCGGCCACCTGGAGTGGACCGGCGAGCGCGGCAAATCCGCTGGCACCCCCGTCATGCGGTACAGCGGCCAGTCGTACAGCCCGGCCGCGATCGCGTTCCGCATCCAGCACGGCCGCGCCCCGCAGGGCTACGCGTTCGCCGAGTGCGGGTTCAGGCACTGCGTCGCTCCCGAGCACGTCGACGACGAGACGACCCGCATGCAGACCCGCGAGCAGCTGCGGTACCTGACCGGCGGCCGCGCGCGGAAGCCGCAGTGCGTTCACGGTCATGACCAGTCGGAGCACGGCCGGTACGAAAGCGACGGCACCGCCTACTGCGAGGCGTGCAAGCGCGACAAGACGCGCCGGAAGGCGGTGCCCGCGTGAGCACCTCCGAAACCCCCGCGGCCGGGATGACCACCCTCCCGGGCGCGGGCACCAACTGGAAGGCCGACGGCCGGTGCCGCGAGGTCGACCCCGACCTGTTCTTCCCCGAGGTCGGCACCGGCCAGTCCTCGGCCGCCAAGGCCGTCTGCCTCTCCTGCGAAGTCCGCCTGGAGTGCCTGGAGTACGCGCTCACGCACGGCGAGCAGGGTGTGTGGGGCGGCACGACCGAAGGACAGCGCCGCGCGATCCGCCGCACCCGCCGCGACCAGCCCGAGCGCGAACCCGAGGTCGAGGACGCCAAGAGCCAGAGGAACAGCGTCATCCTCCAGCTCACCCACGCCGGTCTGTCCGCCGCCGAGATCGCCGACCGCCTCGGCTGTGCCGCCCGCACAGTCACCCGCGTACGTACCAGCCGTCGGCAGGAGGCAGCAGCATGAGTACCCGAGGAACCAGCCTCCCCCGGAACCCCGACTGGCGTGACCAGGCCGCGTGCCTGGTCGAGAGCCGCGACCCCGAGGACTTCTTTCCCGCTGGCACCACCGGCATCCATCTCATCCAGGCCAACGACGCCAAGGCGTTCTGCCGCGGATGCCCCGTCGCCCTCACGTGCGCCAGCTGGGCTATCCAGCACCGGGTGTCGGACGGCATCTATGGCGGCCTCACCGAATCACAGCGCCGCCGCATCACCCGCAGAGGTCACCTCACCGACGACGAGATCACCGACCTCGTCAAGGCCGCCTGGGGCAGGGACATCCGGAACCCTCTGGTCGAGGCGTACCTAAACAACTCAGTCCAGGGCAGTAGCGGACACGTCTGGTGGCGGCGGCGCGCCACCACCATCAGCGTCGCCGGACGCGTCTTCACCCCCGCACAGCTGGCGTTCGGAGTCGGCCACGGCCGCGAACCGGACGGCCACGTCAAGGCCACCTGCGGACAGCCGTTCTGCGTAGCCGCGGAACACCTTGCCGACAGCACCCTCCGCCGCCGCGCCCCCGCAAGGGCCACAGCGTGACCACCCCGGACGTGCCCCCGGCGCTCCTGGACTGGCGGGACTCCTCCCACTGGTCCAGGACGCCGAAACCGTGCCGGTACTGCGGCACGGACGCCTACACCCGCGACTCCCGCCGCAAAGCAGCCCACAAAACGTGCGCCGAGCAGGCCCTCGCCCAGCAAGCCGCCGACGCGGCCGAGGCGTACGACGCCGAACGCCTCGCCTGACCCGCACCATCACCGAGAGAAGAGAGATCCCGTGAGCTTCAAGGTCACCAACTGGGTTTGGGCGAACTCCCAGTCCCGTAACGGTGCCCGGCTCGTCATGCTCGCGCTCGCGGACCGCGCGGACGACAACGGGTGCGCGTGGCCGTCCATCGAGGACCTGGCCGACCGCACCCGGCTGTCGCCGCGGGCGGTGCAGAAAGGGATCGCCAGCCTGGTGGAGCTGGGCGAGTTGGACGTGGAGAACGGGGGTGGCCGGCACCGCTCGAACCGGTATCGGATCACTCCCAAACCGCGCACATCTGACGGGGTTGTCGGCCAGGAACCCCGAACGAATGACGGGGTATCGGGTCAGGAAACCCTGAACTTTGAAGCAGAAACCCCGAACTCTGCGACAGAAACCCCGAACTCTACTCCCGGTAACCCCGTCCATAGTGCACCCGAACCCTCAGAGAACCATCAACAGAACCACCAAGGAACCACCCCCTCACGCACCGCCGAAGACACCCTCGTCACAGAGATGCTCGACAAGTGGTGGGAGCAGTACGGCCGTACCACCGCTCAGGCGAAGAGCACCATCCGCCGCGCCATCGCCGACGCGCTCCGCAACGGCCTCGAACCCAGCGTTCTCTGGCAGGCCCTTGAGCGCCTTGGCGAACTCTCCAAGCCCGTCACCGGCGGCACCCTCCAGTTCGCCCTCTCCGAGCTCCGCAAGCCCACGAACGTCATCGCCCTACCCAACGGCCACCCCCTCACCGGTACTGACGCCAAGGTCGCCGGCTGGCTCGCCATCGCCAACCAACTCGCCCAAGGAGACTCCGCATGAACCCGACCGAAGCCGCGGCCCTCCTCGCCCGCTGCGCCGCGTTCGACAACCGGCAGCCCTCCCTCGTCGCCGCCCAGGCGTGGGCCGCAGCCCTCCACGACATCCCGCTCGACCACGACACCGAGGCCGCCGTCGCCGCCTACTACACGACCGCCCCGCAGGACCCCAACCAGCGGCTGTGGATCATGCCCCACCACATCCGCACCCTCCGCAGCAAGATCCGCTCCGCACGGCTGGAGAACTTCCACTACGAAGGCAACCCCGACGAGACCCCCGCCGAGTACCTCACCCGCTACCGCGGCCAGGTCCAGGCCATCGCCTCCGGCCGCATCCCGGCCCCGACGAACCGGCCCATGCTCGACGGCCCCCCGCACCGCGCCGTCGCCCAACTCCTCAGCGGCACCGCGCGCCCCGCAGACGGACCCGACGCCCCCACACCCCGCCCCGCCACCGAACGGCCCCCCACCGGCCCGCTGGGCGTCATCTGCCCCGACTGCGCCGCCCCCATCGGACGCCCCTGCAAGTCCGCATGGCGCCACAAGGCCCGCGCACCCCACCCCGCCCGCCGCCGCGCCGCCGCCGGAGACCCCATCCGCCTCGACAACGACGACACCGTCACCGCCCGCCGCTACCTCGCCACCCAACACCTCGCCCGCACGAACGGAGACGACCAGTGACCGACATCGACACCCGCGACATCACCGCCCTCCGCCAACAAGGCGACCTCGGCAACTACCTCCGCCAAGCCCGCGAACAGGAGGCCAAGACCAACGCCGAACACAAGCGCCTCGTCTACCGCCACCCCAACCTCATCGACCGCCTCCGCGTCCTCGGCCAAGACCCCTGGAACGGCCGCATCCCCCCAGCCGAATGGGGCGGCGCCATCAACACGTCGCCGATCCGCGCCGCCCTCATCGAGATCGTCACCGAAGCCGAGCAGCGCACCACCACCGCCAGGAGCGCCGCATGAACCCCACCCCACCCGCCACCGTCGCCGTCATCACCGCCGCCCTCGACGACTACCGCCTCACCACCCCCACCGACCAACAAACCCCCGCCGGCGCCGCCCACCGCATCGCCGAATACCTCCGCTCCAGCGGCTACGCCATCACCCCACAACCCGCCGCACGCCGACGCCGCCGCACCCCCGCCGCCTGAACCAGGAGACCCACATGCCCGACACCACCACCACCCGCACCTGGCAGCTCACCCCACACACGCTCGCCACCATCGACGACCAGATCGACCAGGACGGGATCTACGCCAAGGGCTACTGGGAGTTCGTCGACGGCAAGAACACCGTCACCGGCCTGCGCATCGGCACCGGCGAGACACGCGTAGTCGCCCGCTTCGGCGACTGGATCACCCGCCACCCCAACGGCCGCTACACCGTCCACGAGCAGCCCCAGCCGGACGCCTGACCGTTCCGGTTCCACCCCACCCGCGCGAAAGGAACAACACCCGTGACCGACTACGACCGCGACCCCGAAGCCCTCGCCTGGGCCCGCACCAAGGTTCAGCACGAAATCGACCGCGCCAACCAGTTCGTCGCCAGCGCCACCACCGTCGGGGACCAGGATGCGGCCGACCGATGGTCATTCGCCGCCAGGCACCTGCGGCGCACTCTCATCGGCGGCGAGGGCTGCGTGATGGGCCGCTTCGACGAACGGCTGCCGGAGTTGCACCGCGCCGTCGACAACGCGCTGCCCGCAGCTGTCGACCGAGCGGTCCGCCGCGACCACTCGTTGTGTGGCGCCGAGCCCTGCTCCGACTGCCGCTGACCCGCCTCGTGATGCACAACAGCCGCCCCTCGCTCGAACCGAGGGGCGGCCACCCCACCCACCGTACCCACACCAGGAGTCACACCATGACCCTCATTCAGTCTCACGACCTCGCTCCGGGCGACGTGATCACAAGCACTCCGACCCCTGTGACCGTGCGGACCGTAGACCACGGCGAAGGCGCGCGCGTCACCGTCAACACCGGCGCCCCGGACGAAGCCAGTGGCTTCGCCTGGCAGTGGGTCACCGTCGACCGCTCCAGCACCTGACCACGCAGCAGCCCGCCCCCGCTTGCCTCGGGGGCGGGCTGACTCCCACCGTACCCACACCAGGAGCAGCCATGACCTTCGAGTACCGCGACCCCACCGGTGAGCTCATCTACTTCGGCCCAGCCGTCGTCAACTGGCACAACCCCACCCAGGCCGTCGCCGTGGAGACCGAGGGCGGCCGCCCGTTGTACTTCGCCGTGGACCACGTCGAGGAAGTCATCGTCACGGTCTGGGACGCCGCCCGCCAGGCCGCCGGACAGACCCCCACCGGGCCCGCGTGCACCTGCCGCTTCGACCCGGCCGCCGAGAAGAACCACCGCCCCTGGTGCGCCATCTGGCCGCTCGGTCCCGCCGCCGGACAGACCGTCTGCATCCACCCCGACGGATACGAGGGCGAATGCCCGTGCGTGACCGACTGCGGATGCTGCAAGGCCACGCCAGCCGCCGAACGGCACTGCGCCTGCAACCATCTGCGGGGCCAGCACAACACCGCCTGCGCCCACTGCCCCTGCGTCGGCTTCGCGGAGACGTGGCCGCCCCAGGCCGCCGGACAGACCCCCACCACCGAGCCCGACCCGGCCACCTCCGACGACCCCACTCCCCTCCGCTGGGGACTCGGCGACGTCCTCTGGAGCGACGACGACACCGTGATCGTCTGCCTGTCCGGACCCGACCGGGAACCGTACTGGCTGGAGCTCGACCCCGAGCGGGCCACCGCACTGCGGGACGACCTCGCCGGGCCGGATCGCGAGGAGCCGGCCGAAGCACAACCCGCCGAAGCGCCGCTCACCGACGCCGAGCGCCAGTTCCTCACCTTCGCCCTCGACCTCGCCGCCGACCGGATGGCGTCGGACGACGGGTTCACCGACGAGGACGAGGCCGCGCTCGCCCGCTTCCGCCGTATGGCCGACGAGGAGACCCACTGATGACCGCCGAGTTCGACGCCCAACTGGTCGCCTACTTCGAGACGCGCGCCCGGCAGCGCGAGCAGGAGATCGACGACCGCCTCGCCGAGCTCACACCGCGCGAACGGGGTCTGATCCGGGACGCGGCCGTCATGGGCTACGTCCTCGGCCGCAGGCACCCCGAAGACAAGCCCCACCCGACGGACACCCTGGTGATGCGAGCCGTCGTCTACGCCGCCCTCCGCGAGGACGGGAACTACTACGCGGTACTCCGGGGCGCCGCCAACCAGTACACCGAGCCGGGGGCCGCCACGTGAGCGGCTGGTGGTGGCTCGCCGCCTGGCCGGTCGCCGCCGTGCTCCTCGCCGCCGCCATCGCCCGCATCGGCTACGCCCTGAAGAAGCGCCGCCCCACACCCCCGGAGTACCGATGACCCAGCCCGAGCAGCCGCCGCCCGACCGTATCTCCCTCGACGAGATGACCAGCGACGCCCTCGACCAGCTGTACACCGAGCTGGAGGAGGCGCGGGCCGAGCAGGCCCGGTTCCGCACCATGTACGACGTCTCCGAGGCCCGCGTGAACGACCTGATCGAGGAGCGGGACAAGCTCTCTGAGCAGCTCACCACCATGACCGACGTCGCCCGCAGCAATCGGCGGCACGTCCGGGCGATCGTCCCTGACCTGGAAGCTGCCACACAGCGCGCCGAACGGGCCGAGGCGCTCCTCCGTGAATACGTGAGCCTGGCCAACGTGACACACCAGTACCCCGCCATGGGCGGCCATGACTGCCTCGCCGAGAACCTCACCTGTGCCGGGTGCGCCCTGCGCGACAAGATCCGCGCCGCCCTCGACGAGCACCAGGAGCAGCCTGGTCCGCCCACACGGTGACCACACCGTACCGCCCCACCCAGCACACGGAGCGCCACGATGACCGCCACCACCCTCCGCACCATCGCCACCCTCTGGCCCGCACTCGACGACGCCCTCGCCGCACCCACCCAACACTCCTGGCCCCCCGTCGAACTCCGCAGCTACCTCGCCGCCATGGAACGCCTCGACATCGACGACCCCACCGCCTACAACACCGCCCGCCGCCAACTCGAACGCTCCCCCGACCAGATCGGGCAACGCCCCATCCCTCTCAACCTCGGCATCCACGACACCATGCGCCTCGTCGAAGCCGCCCTCCACGAGACGTGCGACCAGATCGCCGCCGCCAACCAGCGGGAGCCGATCACTCCCGCGCCCGCGGAGTGGCCCACCCGCGACCGGATCCGCCGCAACAAGCTCGCCAACGCCGACCTCCACCACCCGCACCGCTGGCACTACACCGGACGGCGCCCCGGGGCCGTACACGCCGCCCTGTGGCTCTGTGCGCGCGTGGAGGGCATCGGATGGCCCGGACGGCCCCTCACCGACGTACAGCGCGCCCACGTCGCCTCTGTGGCCGCAGGGGCGCTCCACCGCATCGAGGCCGCCCTGGACCTCGCCGACGGGTCCCGTGAGCTCTCCAGCGCCCACCCGTGCCCCTGCGGCGGCACGATCCAGGTCCACGGCGGCGCCGGAGCCCTGCCGGTCGCGCGGTGCAAGCAGTGCGGCGCGATCTGGTCCGAACGCGGCGTCGTCGCCGCCTGACCCTGGACAGCACGAAGGCCCCCGCCGGAACACCCGGACGGGGGCCTCGCGCAGGCGCGGCTACTCGGCCGCCTTCGGCTTCTTCCCGCGCTCCCCAGCCTCGATCTGCTGCACACGCGTCAGCGAGATCTCCAGCGTCTTCGCGATCTCCCGATAGCTGATCTTCTGCGCCCGCATCGCCACCACAGCCTCTTGCCGGATCTCCCGCAGCCGCGCCCCCTGCACCGGCCACTCCGCAAGCAGCTTCCCCGCTCGCTTCGCGCGCTCGACCGGATCGGCCAGCGCCTCCAGCGAATCGACGGTCTCAGTCACGAGCCGCACCTCCTCATCGTCCGGCCGTTCGGCCACAGCTGCTCCCTTCCGGTTCGGGGGCGCAGCGCACGGTTGCCAACGTACAGCGCCCGCTGTACGGTGACAATCGCCCGCTGTACAGCAGGCGCGAGCGCACCCCCGCGCTCAACAAGTCGACCCGGCCGGTGTGTGAAGGCCCGGCCGGGTCGCGTCCAGCCCCGACAAACCCGGAGCCAGACATGCCTGATCGTACGCACCCGCCCATCCAGGACGAAGCCCTCCGCCAAGCCCGCACCGACGCGCCCATCCGCGACAGCCTCCGCTACATCGCCACCCGGCTCGCCGACCGCCGGCCCCAAGTCCTCATGACCGACGCCGCGCGCCTCGCTATCGCGCTGTCCGCCGCCTACGTCGTCCACCCGCGCAACGACGACGCCGCCGAGCAGCTGGAGCGCGACCTCCTCCAGCGGATGCCGTACGTCGACCGGCCGATCACAAGGGGCGAGTACGCGCTGCTGCTCAACAAGGCCTCCTGGAGCGCCTCCTGATGCGTACCCGCACCGAGCGCCGCGAGCGCCTCGTCCCCCACACCATCGACGGCGAGACCAAGCTCGTCCCCGAGCCGTACGACGTCCAGGTCCCCGCCCCGCCGAAGGACTGGGACCACATCGTCCTCACCGGCGCCCTCGCCGTCGTCGCCGCCGGCCTCGCCATCGTCATCGTCTGGTCCACCTCCTCCATCGGCGACCTCCTCACCCGCACCGACGTCGCCGCGCCCATCGCGTACGCCGCCGCGACCGGGTTCAGCCTCGGCTGGATCGTCTGCATGGCCCTGGAGTGGCTGGCCCGCTACGACCCCGTCCGCATCCAGCGACCCCGCAAGGCCGGACACGTTTTCCTCGCCGCCGACATGGCCGCCGTGTGCGTGCACGGCTGGGTCGTTGACTCGCTGAAGGTCGGGATCATCGGCGCGGTCCTGTCCGGCGGGGCAAAGGCGCTCTGGACGTTGGTCCTCGACCACCAGGCCGCGCCGCTCGACCACCGCACCCAGCAGTGGGTCAACATCAAGCGCGGCGAGATCGGCGGCCGTCTCGCGCTCGGTGCGTCCATGCGCCAGCTCAACCGCGCGGAGAGCCGGGCCGCCGCCGCGGAGGCAGCTCTCCGGACGACTCCGGAGCCTTCTCCGGTAGCTCCGGACGACGAGGAGGTGGCTCCGGACGACGCTCCGCAGCTCCCCTCCACGGGACCCATGACCATGACGGACGCCGTCCGGACAGCCCTCTCGTGCAACATCACCGAGCCCGACGCCGTCCTTCGCTACGTCCGGAAGGTCGCCGACGCCAACGCCAAGGAGGAGTCCGTCGCCCGGACCCTCCGGAGCCTCCGGAGGACCGCCTGATGAATCCCACCCTCGGCGCCGTCCTCATCGGCTTCGGCTTCCTCGTCTGGGAACTCTGCGTCTGGTTCCCCGGCATCAAGGCCCTCCGGACCAACGCCGTCGCCTACCTCGGCGGCCTCCTGCCGTTCCTCATCTGCTGGTGCATCGGCGCCCTCACCGTCATGGTCGTCGGCGGCCTCGTCGGCTGGATCGGCGACACCGCCCTGTGGGGCCTCAACACCTTCGGCGACGGCCTCCTCATCTACGGCGTCGGCGCCCAGGCCGGCACCGCCCCCGGCAGCACCGCCGCCCCGCTCACCCAAGGCGGCCTGTTCATGACCGCCCTCGTCCTCCTCGGCTTCCTCGCCCGCCGCAAGCGCGGCGCCACCGGCTCGAAGTGGCGCGGCTGGGGCTCCGGAATCGGCCTCGGCCTCTCCGCCGGCATCGCCCGCTATGCCGCCGTCCCCCTCGCCTCGGGCGTGAACCTGGCCGGGGCATGGTTCACGGGAGTCATCGCGTGACCGAGCCCAAGAAGGTCGTCGTCACCCAGGAGCCGAGCAGGCTCGCGGGGGGCTGCGTGCTGGCCATCGGGGCGGCAGCCGCTGGGGGAGTCGTCTACGCCTTCCCCGAGCTCGGCTACACCGTGGCCGGGGCGCTCGCCCTCGCCGGGACGCAGCGGGCCCGCGCGTGGGCCGCCGGGCGCCGCCGTTCGGACGCCGACGAACCGAACGAGCAGCCGGTCGACGTCATCGCCGTCCTCCAGGAGCTCGGCGAGGACGGCGGGCACGTCCTCCTCACCCGCCTTCGCGACGCCGCCGGGCTGCCCGACACGAAGGCCGCCCGCGCCCTCCTGGAGGACGCCGGCGTATCCGTCCGCGCGGGCGTACGTACCCCGGGCGGGAACGGGCCCGGCGTCCACGCGACCGATATCCCCCGCGCGAGCGCCACCCCTTCCGGGCGTTGTTTGTGCACGTCAGACGCCAACGCCAACACCAACAACGACCCGGAGCAGGGGCCCGAGAAGGGGTTCCGTGTAGAGCACACCGGCCAGGCCGGGACCACCGTCTACGACCTCTCCGAAACCCACCACCACGCCACCGCCAAGTAGGAGGCCCTCATGGGCAAGTTCAAGACCAGCATGAGCATCGGCGAACTCCGGGACCGCAACGAGGCCACCAAGGCCGCACAGAAGCCGCAGACCCCGCCCCCGCCGCCACCGAAGAAGGGATGATGAACCCATGACGAACGAGCCCTGCGGAGAGTCCGGCTGCTACTGCCACGGCGCCGGACCCGAACACAACGACTGCGCCTGCGGCTGTGACTGCCCCCGCTGCTGGGACTGCCAGCAGCAGACCGACAACTGCGACTGCTGACTGTCGGACCCCCGTCGTACCGTGGAAGCATCAGCCCACAGATCCGATTGCAGCTGATGCCCGCCGCTACTCGGGCCCCCTGCCCCGCCCCGCCGGAACAGCGCCCGGCCCGGCGGGGCTCACTACGTCCGTAGTTGCAAAACCCGCGCCCGTGCCACATCATGGAGGCGTCTCCGGCGTGCCCGGAAACAACAAGCCCCGCCACCGTGCGGGGCTTTCGCGCGTCACAGGTCCATCACAACAACCTCGCGCCCGCCACACATCAGCCACGCTGACCCGATGCGCACACCCACCATCCTCGCCGCGGCCGCAGCCGCCGCACTCATCGCCCTCACCGGATGCTCCGACCCAGACGCAGACCACGCAGGCATGAGCGACGAAGGCACCACCCCACCCCCATACACCGTCATCAAGGACACCAACAAACTCGGTGAACTCCTGGTCCCGAACGCCACCAAAGACAGCGCAACCGCAGCACTGAACGACTGGATCGGCAGGAACATCCGAGACCGCGACACGTTCACCGCCCAGGTAGTCCGCACCCGGGACGCCGGCACCATCGTCTGCCGCGCCACCTACTACGCCGACCAGAAGACCGCCGACGTTCACACCAACGGCACCGTCACGTCCGGGTCATGGCCGCACACCACCATGGAGTGCCCCGACCCGACAGCACCCTGACCTCAGAGCCACAGGGGCGTGGGCGCGGGTTACCGCCCGGGACGACAAAGCCCGGGCGGTAAGCACCAGGGAAGAGGGGAGCGGGCATGGCTGGCCGCCGCGACCTCACCACCTACGACTACCGCAAGGCCCGCGCCCGCTTCCTCACCGAGAACGACGTCTGCCATCTATGTGGCCACCCCAGCGCAGACACGGTCGACCACGTCATCCCAGTGAGCAAGGGCGGCGTCGCCCCCAGCAACCAGGACAACTGGGCCCCCGCCCACGGCGTCAAGGGCTGCCCCACCTGCGGACGCAAGTGCAACGGCGCCAAGAGCGACAAGGCGCCGACCGAGGTGGCCAGGCTGACCACGTCCCGCGACTGGTACGCCGGACCGAGACGTTAGTGCAGGTCAGAAGGATCTGAATCGAGATCGTTTCGATCTGATTTGCAAAATCTTCCGGAATTTTTTTGGAAGATCATCTTCCCAGCCCCGCGCCCAGCTTTTATTTTTGCGTGCGAGGGCCAAAACCTCTGGCAGCGATCTTGAACCCGTAGTCGCCCGCGCTTGATCCGCGCGGGAAGAGAGCCCCGGTGTCTCCAGGCACCGGGGCTTTCGCTTGCCCTGGAGACCCTTATGGCACGCCGCCCTGACCTGCCCTGCTCGCGTTGCGGAATGCTGATGTGGAGGAGCGGGACGTCTCTGTCGGAGGGCAAGGCCGTGTGCCGGCCGTGTCGGCGTGAGAGGCCGGAGCCCTACAGCCGCCCGGAGTTGTACGGTCCACGCCCCTGTGCTCATTGCGGCCAGGAGTTCACCGACCCCCACCGTCGGGTCTGCTCTCGCGAGTGCGGACGAGCGCGGAAGGCGTTCAACGTACGTCGCTTGAACGACGCGCCAACCCAGCCCGTTCCGTGCGACGACTGCGGCACGCTGACCATGCGGGGGCGCAACCAGGAGGGGCGCTTCTGCGATGGCTGCGCAAGAGCGCGGCGACGCGCGAAGGACCGGCGCGCAGCAGCTGTTCGGCGCGGCGCGGTGGTAGTCGGGCCGCGGCCGAAGCTGGACGACATTGCGCGGCGCGACGGATGGCGGTGTCACCTGTGCCTGCGATCGGTCGACCCCGGGTTGCACTTCCAGCACCGCGACGCGGCCACGCTGGACCACCTCGTACCCGTATCGGTCGGCGGCACCGACGAGCCATCGAACCTTGCGCTCGCGCACCGTGGCTGCAACTCCAGTCGCGGGGTGGGCGGCCACGTCCAACTTGCGTTGATCGGTTGAAAGGAAGCTGTCATGGGCTCAGTCGAGCAGGCCGTGCGGGAGGACATCGAAGCCATCGGCGGCCTGGTCGGCGTTGAGCCGACTCTGGCAGAGATGGCCTATCGGCTGGCGGCAGATATCGACGCGGGCGGAGGCGACGACGGGCGCCTGTTGCCAGCGCTGAACAAGGAGCTGCGGGCCACGCTGAAGCAGCTCGTGGAAGGACGACCGGCGGAGGATGAAGATGACGACCTCGCCGATCTGGACCAGCCCGACTGAGTTCGGCGAACAACTCCGCGAGCTGTACGGGCTGGAGTGCGCGCCTTGGTGGGGCACTCCACGGCGGCCGGGGTTCGCCACGCTGGGTGGGAAAGCCGCGAGGGTGATGACCCGGCTGGGCTTCGAGCCGATGCCCTGGCAGCGGTACGTGCTGGATGTGGCCTTGGAGATTGACCCGGAGACTGGGGTCTTCGCGTACCGCGAGGTGGGTCTGTCCGTGCCTCGGCAGCAGGGCAAGACGCAGCAGATCTTGGCCCTGATGGTTCACCGCATCATGGCGTGGGAGCGGCAGAACGTCACGTACGCCGCCCAGAACCGGACCATGGCGAAGAAACGGTGGGAGGACGAGTTCCTGGCAACGCTGGACGGCTCGTCTCTGTTCGGGAAGTACCGGCCCCGGAAGACGACCGGCAACGAGGCCATCATTTGGGGTAGCACGCGATCGCTTCTTGGCATCACGTCGAACACGGAGAAGGCCGGCCATGGGCCGCCGCTCGACCTCGGCGTCATCGACGAGGCGTTCGCTGCGGAGGATGACAGGCTGGAGCAGGCGTTCAGCCCCGCAATGTTGACCAAGCCGATGGCGCAGTTGTGGTGGGCATCGGCTGGTGGCACCGAGAAGTCGGTGTGGCTGAACAAGAAGCGCGCGGCTGGCCGACGGCACATCGAAGAGCTGTGGGAGACCGGCGTTCACCCCTCTGTGGCGTACTTCGAGTGGTTTGCTCCAGACTCGATGGACCGGAGCGACCCAGCCACGTGGCGTGCGACGCTTCCCGCGCTGGGGCACACGGTCACCGAGGCGGTCATCCAGGCAGAGCTGGACAAGCTGGATCCCGGAGAGTTCGACCGCGCGTACCTGAACCGGACGCGTAAGGCCTCGCCTCCGGACGACCCGAACGTCCCGAAGAAGGTGTGGCCTGGCCTGGCGGACGAGAAGTCCAGGCCTCCGGCCGATGAGGTGGCGTTCGCCATCGACGTGTCGCAGGACCGCAAGCACGCCGCGATCGGTGTAGCGATGCGCCGGCGCGACGGACGTGTGCACATGGAGCTGGTGGACCGGCGTCCCGGTACGGACTGGGTTGTGCCTGCGGTGTCGAAGCTCGTCCGGCTGTGGCGGCCGCTGGTGGTGGCAGTCGCCTCGTCGGGCGCTCCGGCCGGTTCACTCATCGATGACCTGGTCGCGGCGGGGATCACGGTTCCGGAGGACAAGCAGCATCCGCACCGCGGGCACCTGGTCGTCATGCGGGCGGGCGACATGACCGAGGCGTGCGGGCAGCTGGCCGACGCGCTGAATCAAGGCACCGTGCGGCACCTCGATCAGACGCCGCTGACCGCGGCAGTCAACGGCGCCCGTACCCGGCGGGTCGGTGACGCCTGGGTCCTGGACCGCACCGCCTCACTGGTGGACGTGGCACCGCTGATTGCCGTGACGGAGGCCCGGTGGGCGCTGCTCACGCGAGGGCCGGCCGTCCTGGACGACTACGACGTACTCAACTCGGTGGTGTGAGGAGGGATCTGTGGTGGGCCCGACTCTCGGCCCCGATGGGGTGTGGTACCCGGGCGGCGCTCCGCCGACGGAGCGCGGCGGGTGGCGGCGCATGGGGCGGGCGCTGGTGGCGTCGTTCCGGTGGATGGGTGGCGTCAGCAAGAGGGCGATCACGTCCCTGCCGTGGCTCGGCGGGGGCGGGTCGGCCTCGTCATCGACTACGGCAGCGCGAGCGATGTCGCTGGTGCCCGTGTTCGCGTGCGTGCGGATCCTCGCCGACTCGATCGCGTCGCTGCCGGTGCAGACGTACCGGAAGAACGGTGCGTCGCGGGAGATGCTGACGTTCGTTCCGTCGCTGCTTTTCGCGCCGGCCGCGCGGGACAACCTGTTCGAGTGGCTTCACAAGGCCGTGGTGTCGCTGGCCCTGCGCGGCAACGCGTACGGGCTGATCACGCAGCGGGATGCGTTCGGGTTCCCGACGTCGATCGAGTGGCTGAACCCGGACGACGTGTGGGTCGACGAGCTGCGCCCGACGCTGCCGATCTTCTACTGGCAGGGCGTCGAGGTGCCGCGCGAGCAGATCGTCCACATTCCGTGGGTGGTCATGCCGGGCAAGGTGGTGGGCCTGTCTCCGGTGTCGCACTTCGCCCACACCATCGGTGTGGGCCTGTCGGCCACGGAGTACGGGCTGTCCTGGTTCGACAACGGCGGCACCCCGCCGTCGGTGCTGAAGAACTCCGGGAAGACGATCAACCCGGACGAGTCGGCGGAGATTTCCGACCGGCTGTCGGCGCGGATCCGCTCGCGCAAGCCGCTTGTGCTCGGCTCGGACTGGGACTTCGAGGCGCTGAAGGTCAGCCCCGAGGAAAGCCAGTTCATCCAGACCATGCAGCTCAACGCGTCACAGATCGCGGCGATCTACGGCGTGCCGCCGGAGATGGTGGGCGGGGACTCCGGCGGCAGCATGACGTACGCCAACGTGGAGCAGAACGCGATCAACTTCGTCGGGTTCACGCTGCGGCCGTGGCTGTCCCGCTTGGAGGCGAAGCTGTCCGCGCTGATGCCGGGCCGTGAGTTCGTCCGCTTCAACGTCGATGCGATGATCCGCGTCGACCTGATGACCCGCTACCAGGCGCACTCCACCGCGCTGCGCGACGGCTGGCGCAACCGCGACGAGGTCCGTGCGATCGAAGACCTGCCGCCGCTGCCGCCCGGGCAGCACGGCGAGGACTACCTGCCCGTGGCCCTCCTGGCCGCGGCGGAATCCGAGCCCGATGCAGTGCCTGCGGGCGACCCAACCCCATCTGAGTGAGGAGGCCCCGGTGACCGACACCGAGCGGCGCTACACCAAGGTGCCCGTCGAGCTGCGGGCCCAGACCGACAAGAAGACCATCGGCGGGTACGCCGCCAAGTTCAACCGGCAGTCGTCGAACCTTGGCGGGTTCGTCGAGGTCGTCGACGCCGGCGCGTTCAACGCGTCCCGCGGCGACGGCTGGCCGGACGTCATCGCCCGCTACAACCACGATGACAACATGCTGCTCGGGTCCACCGGGTCCGGGACGCTGCGGCTGATGGTGGACGGGACCGGCCTCGACTACGAGGTCGATCCGCCGAAGGCGCGCGCCGACATTCTCGAACTCGTGCAGCGCGGTGACGTCCGCAAGTCGTCGTTCGCGTTCCGCACCATCGAGGACGAGTGGGGCACCACCGATCAGGGATTCCCGATGCGGACCCTGCTCCGCGTCCAGCTCGTCGACGTCGCCCCGGTCAACATTCCGGCGTACCCCGACTCGACGGCCGGCCTGCGGTCGCTGGCCCGCCACATGGGCGCGGACTTCGAGGAGGTGCGCAAGCTCGCCGACGAGGACGAGCTGCGTCGCTTCTTCGTCCGCACCGACCGCACCACGGGCAAGCCGAAGGTGCAGGAGAAGACCAGCTACGGCGCGGCGGCCCGTATGCAGCTGCTCGCCCGGAAGAGCGACCCCTACGCCTGAGCGTGGGGCACAATGAGCACAAGGTACGCCCGCCTAGCGGCGGGGGCCCGGCAACCGGCCGGGCCTGCCGATTGGACACCCCGTCGGCACGTACAGCACGGAGCAGTGATCAGACGACCGCCGATTGCAGCACGCGTCGGCCGCAGGCACCAGAACCTGGTGCGGGGCGTCGTGGGCTCCCGTTCGGATTCATCCCGACGGGAGCATTTCCATGTCCGAAGTGGCGAAGAAGCTGCGCGAGCGGCGCCTCAACGTATGGGAGCAGGCGAAGGAACTCGCCGACCGTGCGGCCGACGAGAACCGTGCGTTCTCCGGCGAGGAGGAGAAGACTTGGGTAGCGCTCAACAGCGAGCTCGACGCGCTCGACGTCCGTATCAAGGCCGTCCTGGACGGCGAGCAGCGGGCGAAGGACGCCGAGGACGCGATGTCGGCGCTCCGCGGCGAGCCCCGCAACCGGCAGGGAGACGGCAAGGGCGGCCCGGACACCGGGGCGAACGCCGAGCTGCGGCAGTTCCTGCGCGGCGAAGGCCCGCGGGCCATCGACGTCAACCCGACCGGGCCGGTCAACTTCCGTGACCTGTCGAAGCTGTCCTCCGGCGCGGGAGGCGCGACCGTCCCGACGTCGTTCTACGACCGGCTCGTCGCCCACCTGATCGAGACGTCGGCGATCCTGCAGGCCGGCGCCACGGTCCTGAACACCGCGTCGGGCGAGGTCATCCAGGTCCCCAAGACGACCGCGCACTCCAGCGCGGCGATCGTGACCGAGGCCGGTTCGATCGGCGAGTCCGACCCGGCGTTCGGTCAGGTCAGCCTCGGCGCGTACAAGTACGGCACGCTCATCCAGGTGTCCCGCGAGCTCCTCACCGACACCGGTGTGGACCTGGAGGGCTACCTCGCGATGCAGGCCGGGCGCGCCCTCGGCAACGCCTTCGGGGCGCATGCCATCACCGGTGACGGCTCGTCCAAGCCGCGCGGTGTCGTTACCGACGCGTCCGCCGGTGCGACGGGTCCGAACGCGGCGACCCCGGTTGGTGGCTTCGGTGACCAGTCCAACGCGGGCGAGGGTGCGGACCTGCTCATCACCCTGTTCCACTCGGTGATCTCTCCGTACCGGATGTCCTCGGCGTGCCGGTGGATGATGGCGGATGGCACCGCGGGTGCGGTCCGGAAGATCAAGACCACGGAGGGCCAGTACATCTGGCAGCCGTCCGTCATCGCCGGGCAGCCGGACACCATCCTCGGCAAGCCGGTCCTGACCGACCCGAACGTGCCGGCGATCGGGGCGTCCGCCGAGTCGGTGCTCTTCGGCGACTTCTCGCAGTACTTCGTCCGCCTCGCTGGCGGCGTGCGCTTCGAGCGGTCCGACGAGTTCGCTTTCGGTAACGACCTGGTCACCTTCCGGGCGCTGATGCGTGCGGACGCGGCGCTCGTCGACCTGACCGGCGCCATCAAGACGTTCACCGGCGGCACCGCCTGATGAACCTGCGGCAGGGCGGGCCCAGCGTGGGCCCGCCCCGTCCGGATTGGAGACTCCGTGTCCACGTACAACACCACGCTGTTCAAGCGGTCGCTGTCGCCGGCCGCCCGTACCGACGGGACCGCCAGCGGCGTGGCCGTCGACCGCGCCGTGAACGGCGGTATGCAGGACGCCGTCGTGCTCGTGTCGACCGGCACCGTCACCGATGGCTCCCATGCTGTGGCCATCCAGGACTCGGCGGACGGCTCGACGGACTGGCAGGCCGTTCCCGCGGCACAGCTCCTGGGCTCGCCTCCCACCCTGGTCGAAGCGAACGACGACACCGTCTACGAGGTCGGTGTGCTGTCGACCCGCCGCTACCTGCGCGTTGTCGCCGTCACGACCGGGGCGACGACCGGCGCGATCTTCAGCGCTGGGATCGTCCTGGGCCGCCCGCGCTTCGCACCGGTCAGCCGGTAAGGGAGGAACACAATGCGTATCCGCATGACGGTCGACATGTCCGGCACCCGCAACGGCCAGCCCTGGCCGCCGCGCGGGGACATCGCAGACCTGCCGACCGCCGAGGCCGCGCACCTGTGCGCGTCGGGGATCGCCGAGCCCGTCACCGAACCCGAACCCGTCGTGGAGGTCGAACAGACCACCGCCCCGCCGGCCGAGACCACCGAGGTCCCGGCCGCCGAGACCACCGCCCCGCCGGCGGAGAAGCGCCGGGGTCGACCACGTCTTCCCCGCGACGGCGAAGGCAACATCGTCCGGGAGTGAGGTGTCATGGCCAACGAGTACGCGAATCTCGCCACCCTCAAGGCCATGCTGGACCTGGAGGTCGGCGACAACAGCCGTGACGACCTGCTGAACAAGGCACTGTCGGCAGCGTCCCGCGGCATTGACCGTGTGACCGGCCGCCGGTTCTTCCTGGACGGCGAACCCACCGCCCGGGTGTTCAACCCGGCCGGACGCGTCGTCTGCGACGCCAGCGGGACGCGCTTGCTCCTGGACGACCTCGGCGCCGCACCGACGCTGGTAGAGACCGGATCCGGCAGCTCCTGGACGGCGACCACGGACTACGAGACCGGCCCGGACAACGCGCTCGTGCGCGGCCGCCCGATCACGTTCCTGCTCCGCCCGTCCGGCGGCTGGGGCAGTGGCGCAACCCGCGTGCGCGTTACCGCGGCCTGGGGCTGGCCGGCCGTGCCCGACGAGATCGAGCAGGCCGCGCTCATCCAGGCCGCGCGCCTGTTCAAGCGGAAGGACTCCCCCGAGGGTGTCACCGGCAGCGCGGAGTGGGGCGTCGTGCGTGTGTCTCGCCGGGACCCCGATGTGTGGGCGCTGATCGAGCACTTCATCCTGCCCGGGTTCGGATAAGGGGGCGGCCGTGGACATGTCTGCCGTGCGTGAGGCGATCGCCGACGCTGCCCGTGCTGTCGTCCTGCCCGACGGGGTGGGCAAGTTGACGTGCAGCGGGTACACCCCCGACTCGATCACTCCGCCGCACTTCTTCGCCGGCGAGTACGCCGTCGAGTTCGACAAAGCGATGCGCCGCAGCCTCGACGAGGTTGAGCTCACGTGCCGTGTGCTGGTGGGCCGCGCCGATGACCGGTCGGCGCAGCGCACCCTCGACCGGATGCTGTCGGGCGCCGGGCCTGCGTCGCTGAAGGCGGCGATCGAGGCGGCGCGGGGCGCCCCGGGCGAGTTCGCGCTCGGCGGCCTGGCGCACGACCTGCATGTGATGCGGGTGCAGGGCTACCGCTGGTACGAGCATCAGGGCATCCAGTACGTGGGCGCCGAACTGATCATCAAGATCATTGGAGAGGGGAGCGCGTAATGGCGAAGCAAATCCTGCTCGACTGCCGCCTGTTCGCGGTGGGCGCCGACCTTTCCGGGGCGTCCAACAAGATCGAACTCTCGGCTGAGCACGAGGACAAGGACGTCACGAACTACCGCTCGAACGGGTGGAAGGAAGTCCTCGCCGGAATCGGCTCTGCCGAGATCGCGGGCGAGGGACAGTGGGAGGCGGGTGACCCGTCGCTCGTCGACGACGCCTCGTGGGCCGACCTCGGCGGCCTCGGCCCGTACACCGTGTGCCCGAACGATTCGGTCGTCGGGGCGCTGGCGTACTTCGCCAAGGGGATGCGCGCCGACTTCAAGTTCGGCGACGCGGTCGGCGAGGTCGCGCCGTGGTCCGGCATGGTGAAGTCGTCGTGGCCGATGGTGCGCGGCCAGATCGCGCACCCGCCCGGAATGGCCCGCACGGTGACCGGCACCGGCACCGCCCTGGAGCTGGGTGCCGTCGCTGCGGGGCAGCGGCTGTACGCCGCGCTCCATGTCCTGTCCGTGGCAGGCACCGACACGCCGACGATCACCGTGCGGATTGAGTCTGACGACGCGGCGGGCATGGCGTCGCCCACCACCCAGCTCACGTTCGGGGCAGCCACTGCGGCTGGCGGGGAGATCCTTCGCACCGACGGGTCGGCGATCACCGACACGCACTACCGGGTCGCCTGGACCATCTCCGGCACGTCACCCAGCTTCATGTTCGCAGTGTCGTTGGGCGTGCGGTAAGCCCCAGTCCTTCCCCCGGAACCCGAGACCACCCGGTCCCGGGCTGTTCGTCGTGCCCAGAAAGGGGTACCCCGCCATGCCCAAGATGGTCCTGCTCGCTCAGTTCCTCTCCCTCAACGGGACGGACCTGTCCGAGTACACGCGCAAGGCCGAGGTGTCGGTCGAGGTGGAGGACAAGGACGTCACCACCTACGCCAGCCTCGGGTGGAAGGAAGTCATCGGCGGTCTCAAGTCGGGTGAACTCGGGCTGGAGTTCCTCCAGGACGTAGCCGCAACCGAGATCGACTCGATCATGTGGCCGCTGCTCGGCACCGTCGTCCCGTTCGTCGTCCGCGCCGACCAGTCCGCAGTGGGCGCGTCGAACCCGTCGTACTCCGGCAGCGTCCTGATCAACGCCTGGAACCCGATCGAGGGCAGCGTCGGCGACGAAGCGTCGGTGTCGGTCAGCTACCCGACATCGGGAGCCGTGGTGAGGGCAACCGCCTAATGGCCGGGCCGCCGTTCGAGCTGGAGTGCACGCACGAGGGACTCGACTCCCTGGTGCGTGCCATCCGACAGCAGGCCGACGCCAAGGCGCTGCGCAAGGAGCTCGCGAAGAACATGCGCGATGCTCTCAAGCCCGCGGCCGCCGAGGCCAAGAGCAGCATCATGGGCATGTCGTCGGCCGGCCTGTCGACGTCCTCGCCCGGGCTGCGTACGGCGATCGCGAAGAAGATCAGGCCCGAGGTCAAGCTCGGCGGCCGGTGGACCGGCGCCCGCGTGAAGGCGTTCAAGACGCCAGGGCTGCGGCACTTCCCCAACGCGCCCAAGCGCACCAACCGCAGGGACGGCGGATGGCGCACCCTCACCTACGGCCGGGAGCCGTGGCGCACCCAGTACGGCAAGCGGCACTGGTTCGACGAGTCGTTCGAGGGCCGCGAGAACCAGGCCAAGCAGGCCGTCCTTGACGCGATGGAAGACATGGCCCGGCGCATCGCGTCCCGGGTCCACAACTGAAGGAGAGCCCTGTGTTCCTGGTGTACCAGCCTGAGGGGCAGGACGAGCCGACCCGCTGGCGCTACAACCCCCGCAAGCTCATGTCCGTCGAGCGGGAGGACCTAGAGCGCCGCACCGGCAAGAACTTCACCGAGTTCACCACCGCCGTTCTCCAGGGCAACAGCCTGTGCCGGCGCGCGCTGCTGTTCACGTTCCTGCGCCGCGACCACGCCAAGACCCGGTTCGAGGACGTCGACTTCGCGTGGGACGAACTCACCCTGGAGTACTCCCGCCAGGAGCTGGAACGGATGCGGGAGCGGATGCCCGAACGTCTTCACGGAGACGAGCTGGCCGCCGCACTGGTCCAGATCGACGAGGAGATCGAGGGCGCCTTCGACGACGTCGAGGAGTCGGGAAAAGCGAGTCTGCCGATCGCCGACTGAGGCAGCTCGGCAACGCCGCGCACCTCCTCGGGATCCGCCCCGTCGACTGGGACTCCATGACCGTCGAACAGACCGACGCCTGCCTCGACTGGCTCGACGCGTACAAAGCCTCGCAGGACGAGGCCGAGGCCAAGATGCGAAGGAAGTGAGGGAGTACCAAGTGCCGTGCATGTTCATGTAATTCGCGCGATACAATCGGCCATGGCTCAGTGCTCCGTCGCCTCTTGCGACTTCCCCGCCCAGACCAAGGGCTACTGCCTTTCCCACTACGCGCGAGCGCGCCGCGGCGCAGACCTCGAAGCACCGATGAAGCGCGTCCGCACCGTCGACAGCGACCCCTGCGTCGTCGACGGGTGCGTGGAGCAGCGCTACATCAAGGGGTACTGCCAGGCCCACTACAGCCGGTGGAAGCGGCACGGCGATCCCAAGTACGTCCGCAAGACCCCGCTGTGCTCCGAAGATCAATGCGACGTGCCCGTGCAGGCTCGTGGGCTCTGCGCGAAGCACTATCACGCAGCGCGATACCGCGGCGAGTTCGACAGCACGCCATGTTCCGTGGACGGCTGTGCTCGCCGAGCGCACCTGTCCGGCCTCTGCTCGATGCACTACCAACGCGCCCGGCGTGGCTCGGCGCAGGGCGCTCCTCTTCGGCGCGAGGTGGGCACAGGGAGCCCCGATCGCAACGGCTACATCCGCATTCTCCAAGCCAACGGAACCACCATCGCCGAGCACCGGCTCGTGATGCAGCACATCCTCGGCCGTCCGTTGCGGGACCGCGAAAACGTCCACCACATCAACGGAATCCGCGACGACAACAGGCCCGAGAACTTGGAGCTTTGGGCCAAGCCTCAGCCCAACGGCCAGCGTGTCGAAGACCTCGTGCAATGGGTGATCGAGAACTACCGGGAGGAAGTTCTCCGACAGCTGGGTGGTGACCACCCCCAGTAGAAGTGGGGGTGGGTCATGAGCGACACGTCGCTCGTATTTCAACCTGGTAGCTAGGGACCGGGCGTCGGGGGAGGTCAGCCAGTTTGGCGAGCGGCTGAACGCAGCGGCTGCCACCATCGGCGCCGGGTTCGCCGCAGCGCTCGGCGTCGGCATCATGACGAATCTCGACATGGAGGCGGCCGGGGACAAGCTCGCGGCGCAGTTGGGTGTCGGGCCGGCCGAGGCGGCCGAGCTGTCGAAGATCTCTGCGTCGGTGTATGAGAACGCGTGGGGCGACTCGATCGAGACCGTCAACCTGGCGATCAAGGGCGTGTACCAGAACATCGGCGACACCTCGAAGGCCGAGGGCGGACTCGAAGGCGTCACCACGAAGGCCCTCGCCCTGGCGGAGACGTTCGACCAGGACCTGACCATGACCACCGCCGCCGTTGGTCAGCTGATGCGCACAGGCTTGGCCGACTCGGCCGACGAGGCGTTCGACATCATCACGACCGGCTTGCAGTCCAGCGCCGACAAGAGCGGCGACTTCCTCGAGACTCTCAACGAGTACTCCACCCAGTGGCGCCGCGTGGGCCTGGACGGGCAGACCGCAACGGGCTTGCTGTCACAGGCTCTGACGGCGGGAGCCCGGGATGCTGACCAGGTCGCCGACGCGATCGGCCAGTTCGGCGAGCGCGCGCTCGCCGGCGGAACGGCCGTCGACGACGCGTTCAAGAGCATCGGCCTGAGCTCCACCGAGATGGCCAAGCTCCTCGGCAAGGGCGGCGACTCCGCCAAGCTCGCCCTGCAGAAGACGATGGACGGGCTGCGCGGCACCAAGAACGAAACCGTCAAGCTCAATGCGGCCGCTGCCCTGTTCGGTGACCCCGCCAACGTCATGGGCGCATCGCTTTTCGCCCTCGACCCGGCCACCGCCGCAGCTGCGGCGGGCATGGACAAGGCGACCGGGTCTACAGACCGGCTGGTCGAGGCGGTGGGCGACAACCCCAAGGCCGCGCTGGAGTCGTTCAAGCGGGTGGCGCTGGCGGAACTTGGCGCGGTGGCCGGGGTGATCGTGCAGTTCGGCATGGAGAACGAGGGCGCCATGCGCCCGCTGATGTACACCTTCGCTGGGCTGGCCGTCCTGGTCCTGGTCGTCAAAGCGGCCATGATCACGTACTCGGCGGTTGCCACGATCGTGACGGCCGCGCACACGCTCATCTCGGCGTCGTGCTGGACTGTGATCGGCAACTGGTCGCGGATGATGGCCATCGGTCTCATGGTCTACGTGCGCCTCGGTGCGGCTGCGGTCGCCTCGGCCGCGACCACGGCGGCCGCGTGGCTGGGCTCGGCGCTCGCCGCGATCGGCACGTGGGTGGCCGCCGTTGTCCGGGCCGGCGCCGTCGCCGCCGCGCAGTTCGTCATGATGGCTGCGCGCGCGGTCGTGTGGGCGGCGACGATGGCTGCTCAGTGGCTGATCGCCATGGGGCCGATCGGCTGGGTCATCGCGATCGTCATCGGGCTTGTCGCCATCATCGTGGCGAACTGGGACAAGATCCGGAAGTTCACTGGAGCGTTGTGGACCTGGATGCTCGCCAAGATCCGATCCACCGGTCAAATGATCCTGGGCTTCCTGACCAACCTCCCGCTGGTGTCGTTCTTCCTGCGGCACTGGGACCGGATCAAGTCCGGCGTGGTCAGCAAGGTCACCGGGCTGATCAGCTTTGTGCGAGGCCTGCCCGGGATGATCACCCGCGCGCTCGGCAACCTCGGCGGCCTGCTGGTCGGCAAGGGCGCCGACATCGTGAGGGGCCTGTGGAACGGAATCCGCGGCATGGGCCGCTGGCTGTACGGCCAACTCCTCGGCTTCGCCCGGTCCATGATCCCAGGCCCGATCGCCAAAGCCCTCGGCATCGCCTCGCCGTCGCGGTACATGGCCGAGCACGTCGGCCGGTGGATCCCTGCCGGTGTCGTGCAGGGCATCGAGGCCGGACAGCCCCAGCTCACCCGCACCATGGCCGACCTCGTCCAGGCCCCGCCAGCGTCGGCCGCCATGGCCGCAGGCCAGCAGATGGCGCCCGCCGGTGCGCCGCTCACCCGCAGCGGCGCCGCCGCCGGAGTGGTGGTCGTCCGGCTTGAGACGACCGGCGCGGACAGCGCGATGCGCACCGCTCTCCAGAAGATCGTCCGCGTCGAGGGCCGCGGCAACGTGCAGGTGGCATTCGGCCAGTAAGGAGTGATCGTGGCGTTCCCCCAGACCCCGCTCGATGTCCGTACCGAGCTCCAGATCGGCGGGGTCTGGACCGACATCTCGTCGGACGTCTACACCCGCTCGCCGATCGCGATCGAGCACGGCCGGTCTGATGAGAGCGTCCGGACCACCCCGTCCAAGTGCTCGCTCGTGCTCAACAACCGGGACGGCGTGTACAGCTCCCGGAACCCTCTCAGCCCGTACTTCGGCCTGATCGGGCGCAACACCCCGATCCGTGTGTCGGTGCAGGGGTCGGAGTCGTACCTGTCCCTGCCCGGCACACAGGCTGATATCGCGTCCACGCCCGATCACGCGTCGCTGGACATCACCGGCGACATCGACGTGCGCGTCGAGGCCACCCTCATTGACTGGTACGGGTCCGCCCGGCAGACCCTCATCGGCAAGTGGAACTCCGCCGACTCCCAGAGGTCGTGGTTCCTGCGTGTCGGCAACGGCCTCATGACGTTCTCGTGGACCACCGGCGGCTCCAATGCCACCGCCCACTTCGTCGAGGCCGTCCTGCCTCCGATGCTCGACCGGGCGGCGCTCCGGGCAACGCTCGACGTCGACAACGGCGCGGGCGGCCACGCCGTCTCGCTGTACTGGGCCGAGTCCCTCGACGGCCCCTGGACGCTCCTGATCACGGTCACCGGCAGCGGCGCCACATCGATCTACAACTCGACGAGCCCGCTCACGCTGGCCCCGACCGACCTGGTATCCAGCCCGAACCGGCTCCCGCTCCTCGGCCGTATCCACCGCGCCGAGGTCCGCTCCGGCATCGACGGCACCGCCGCCGCCAACCCCGACTTCCGCGCCCTCACGGAGGGCACCACGGCGTTCAGCGACGCGGCCGGCCGGTCCTGGACCCTCGCCGGCGCCGCGAAAATCACGGACCGCGAGTACCGGTTCCACGGCGAAGTGTCGTCCTGGCCGCCGCGGTGGGACGTGTCCGGCGAGGACGTGTGGGTGCCGATCGAGGCCGCGGGCATTCAGCGGCGCCTTGGCGCCGGGCGCAAACCCCTCTCCTCAACGCTGCGGCGCCGGATCCCGTCCGGCGGCCCGATCGCCTACTGGCCGATGGAGGAGGGCGAGCGGGCGACTCAGGCGTACTCGACGATCCCGACGGTGGTGCCGCTGCGGACCAGCGGCATGGACTGGGCGGCCGACGATTCTCTGCCCGGCTCCAGCGCCCTGCCGAAGCTCACCGCGTCCGCCTCGATCCTCGGCTACGTCCCCCGCTCCACGGCGGCTGGCTGGCACGCCGAGTGCGTGTACTTCCTGCCGACGATGCCCGCGGCGCAGACGCAGATCCTCCGCATCACTGTCGCGGGCTCGGTGATGCGCTACGCCACCGTGTACGCCTCCACCGGCGGAATCCGGATCGAGGCCAAGGACGCCGAGGACAATGTGCTGGCGTTTTTCAACTTCACCACGTCAGCGGCCCTCACGGACTTCGCCAGCACCTGGAACCGGCTCCAGCTGTTCACCGCTGACCAGGGTGGCGGGGTGACCCGGCTGACGGCCGCGTGGCGGGACGTGTCCGCCGGCGGCGGCTACTGGTACGCCGCGACCACTTTCACGGGCGCGCAGGGCGCTGCCGTCAACGTCTCCGGTTCGTGGGGCGCGGCGACCCAGGATATGACCATCGGGCACCTCGCAGTCTTTGATGAACCCGGGGTGTTCGACGGGGCGTTGTACGTGCCCAGTGTGACGATCTACGACGGGGCCGATGATGGTTTCGCGGGCGAGACTGCCCTGTCTCGGCTGGCGCGGCTCACCGACGAGGAGTCCGCCACGGTCACGCTGTCGTGGCTCGACGGCGACCTGACTCAGAGCAGCGAGGCGATGGGGCCGCAGCGCCCGGCCGCGCTGCTGGACCTGCTCCAGGAGTGCGCGGACACCGACGGTGGAATCCTGTACGAGAGCCTGGACCGGCTGGCGCACATCTACCGCGACCGGACCAGCCTCTACAACCAGGCTCCCGCCTTGGAGCTCGACTACGCGGCGGACGGCGAGGTCGGGCCGCCGCTGGAGCCGGTGGAGGACGACCAGCGGCTCCGCAACGACGTCACCGTGAACCGGGACGGCGGCTCCTCGGGCCGGGCGGTCGACGAGGAAGGGCCGCTGTCGGTGCTCCCGCCGCCGGACGGGGTCGGCGTGTACGAAGAGGCGGTGACGCTGTCGCTGGCCGCGGACTCTCAGGCGCAGCAGATCGCGGGGTGGCGGCTGCGGCTGGGCACGGTGGATGAGCTGCGGTACCCGAGTGTGCGGCTGATGCTGCATGCCGCGCCGCACCTCATTCCGGATGTGCTGAGGATGCGCATCGGGGACAAGATCACGATCTCGAATCCTCCGCCATGGCTGCCGCCGGACCCGATCGAGCTGATCATGCAGGGCTACACCGAGATCCTCGACCAGTTCGAGTGGGACATCGTGGCCAACTGCTCGCCCGGCCGGGCCTGGACGGTGGGTGTGCTCCCGGCGGACACGGCGGGGTGGGGTGAGCCGGACGGTCCCGGCCGCCTGGACACGGACGGCTCCGAGCTGGCGGCCGGGGTGACCTCGGCCGCGACAACCATGTCCGTCGCGTTCACCGAGGGCCCACGGTGGATCACCGCAGCGCCGAACGTCGTCCCGGGCCCGTGCTTCCGCACAGGCACCGGCACGTGGGAGTGCACGCGCGGGGCGTCGATCGGGGCGGTGACGCTGGAGACAGAGATAGTGCCACCGGGCCTGCGCCTCAACGCCGCCCGGCTGACCCGCGTCCACGTGAGCGACACGGGCACCCTCAACATGACCGACCAGGTTCTGCACGCGGCGGCTGCCGGGCAGCAGTGGAAGGGCTCGGCCTGGGTGTACAACCCGGGCGACAACGGGTCGCCCAACATGCGCGTCGGCATCGCGGCGCGAGACGGGGGCGGCACGGACACGATCACGTTCGGCTCGGCCCCGGCCGCGCCGGTCGGATGGTCCAGGCTCACTGTCGGCCCTGTCACCCTGCCTGCGGGCACGGTCTCGGCGCGGCTCACGGTCGAGGGCCGCTCGGGCTGGACGCTCGGCGAGTGGTGGGTGATGGCCTACCCGCGGCTCGCCCGCGTCGACGGCGTCGACGACACCCACGAGGGCGACATGCCTCTGGACATCACCGTGGGCGGCGAGCGGATGACCGTCCACGGCATCACGAGCACCACCTCGCCGCAGGCCTTCACCGTCGAACGGTCCGTCAACGGCATCGTCAAGGGCCACTCTGCGGGCGCGGATGTCCGGCTGGCTGACCCCACCTATCTCGCCCTGTAGGAGGCATAGATGCCGCTTCTCGCCGGTCAGCGCCTCAAAGCCGGTCAGCTCGACCGGCTCCGGCCCCGCAGGTACTCGGCGGTGGGGACATCGACGGTGGCCGGCCCGCTGACCAACGGAGACATCCCCGGCTGCACGATCACCCTCACCACCGAAACCGCGAACGCGGAGTACCACATCATCGGCGTCTTCGACATACGTGCAACGCTGGGCTCGGCGGGCACGGCCACCGGCCGCGCCGCGATCGACGGCGCCATGCAAAGCCCCCTGGCGACGTTCAACGCCCCAGACGCGTCCGGCCGCAACACCGTCGCACAGCAGTGGACCGGCACCATCCCCACGGCCGGCTCCCACACGATCAAGCTCGTCGCGACGCTCACGAACAGCACCCAGGAGGCCGTGGGCGTCAACTCGTCCGTCGTGGTCATCATTCAGGAGGTCGTCTAACGTGCCGAACATCATCCCGCGTGCCGAATCGATGCAGTACGACGGCACCAACGCGCTCGCCGTGGCCGAGTGGATCGGCGCCACCGCACACACGGTGGACGAGGGCGTACTCACGCTCACGATCCCCATGTGGGGCGAGGACATGGCCTTCCGCCTCCACCCCGGCTGGTGGCTCATCCGCGACCGCGGGGTGTGCGGCGGCTCCCACAGCCCGGAGGACTACGCCCGCATCTGGCGCGAACTCCCCACCGTCTGACCCAACCCGCCCCACTCTCCGCCCCGCCCCGTGCCGTCCGGCCGGGGCCTTTCTGTTGCCCGGAGGCACCATGCACCTGATCACGCGCGCCGGGTGGGGAGCCCGCCCGTACCGCACCCCGAGCGGGGCGACCCGGTACGCCCGGCCGCGCCGTGGCGTCAAAATCCACTACCTCGGCAGCCACTACACCGACCGTCCGCACGACCGCTGCGCCGCCTATGTCCGCTCCCTTCAGGACTCCCACATGGACGGCAACGGCTGGTCCGACATCGGCTACTCGTTCGTCGTCTGCACC
>NZ_BMQQ01000015.1:31361-172281 GCF_014648195.1 Streptomyces purpureus | reverse complement strand
GCGGCGGACGCCTGCGCGGAGAGAGTGACCGAATCCTTACGGCCGCGCGCGGGAGCCACCAAGCCGGCCGAGGCGTCCCTACGCTGCGCCCATGCGAGTACTCGTCACCGGAGGCGCGGGCTTCATCGGCGCCCACATCGTCACGGCGCTCACGGCGCGTGGCCACGAACCAGTGGTCCTGGACGCGCTGCTGCCCGCCGCCCACCCGGGGCCGCCGCCCGACCTGCCGGACGCGGAGTTCGTCCGGGCCGACGTGCGCGACGCCGAAGCCGTACGGCAGGCGCTGCGCGGCGTGGACGCCGTGTGCCATCAGGCCGCGATGGTCGGCCTCGGCAAGGACTTCGCCGACGCGCCCGCGTACGTCGACTGCAACGACCACGGCACCGCCGTGCTGCTCGCGGCCGCCGCCGAGGCGGGGGTGCGCAAGCTGGTGCTCGCCGGATCGATGGTGGTGTACGGCGAAGGGCGCTACACCTGCCCGGTCCACGGGCTCGTACGGCCGGGTCCGCGCCGCGCCGAGGACCTCGCGGCAGGGATGTTCGAGCCGCGCTGCCCGCGCTGCGGGGCGGCGCTGGAACCCGGTCTCGTCACCGAGGACGCGCCCGCCGACCCGCGGAACGTGTACGCCACGACGAAGCTGGCGCAGGAGCACCTCACCGCCGCCTGGGCGAGGGCGGTCGGCGGCACGGCGGTGTCGCTGCGCTACCACAACGTGTACGGCCCGGGTATGCCGCGGGACACCCCGTACGCCGGCGTCGCGTCCTTCTTCCGCTCGGCCCTGGCGCGCGGGGAGGCGCCGCGGGTCTTCGAGGACGGCGGCCAGCGGCGGGACTTCGTCCACGTACGGGACGTGGCCACGGCGAACGTCACCGCCCTGGAGGCCGTGGTGACCGCCTCGCCCGGCGCGCCCGGAACGCTCACCGCGTACAACACCGGCAGCGGCGAGCCGCACACCGTCGCCGAGATGGCCTCGGCCCTCTCGACGGCCCACGGCGGGCCCGAGCCCCTGGTGACGGGCGAGTTCCGGCTCGGCGACGTCCGCCACATCACGGCCGACTCGGCCCGTCTGCGCCACGACCTCGGCTGGCGCCCCAGCGTGCCGTTCACGGCCGGCATGACGGAATTCGCCCACGCGGCGCAACGGGCGTCGGCGGTGGGGGTGTGACGGCGGGCGGGACCGTCCGGAGCGGTGTCCGCGATTCGTAAGGAGTCGATGTCCGCAATGTCCGGCTGGGATTCCTACGGTGGGAACGTGACCGTAGATGTCGTACTCCCCTGTCTTGACGAGGCCGAGGCCCTGCCGTGGGTACTGGCCCGAATCCCGGCCGACTGGCGCGCCCTGGTCGTCGACAACGGCTCCACCGACGGATCCGCCGACGTCGCCCGCGCGTGCGGCGCCACGGTGGTGCACGAACCCCGCCGGGGCTTCGGCGCCGCCTGCCACGCCGGACTCCTCGCCGCCGAGGCTGACATCGTCTGCTTCTGCGACTGCGACGCCTCCCTCGATCCGGGGCTGCTGACCGGCTTCGTGACGGCGGTGTCGGAGGGCCGGGCGGACCTGGTCCTCGGGCGCCGCCGCCCCCAGGGCCGCGGCGCCTGGCCGGCCCACGCCCGTGCCGGAAACCTGGCACTCGCCCAGATGCTGCGCCGCCGCACCGGCCTGCGACTGCACGACCTCGGCCCACTACGGGCCGCGCGCCGCGCGGACTTGCTCAGCCTCGGCCTGACGGACCGCCGCAGCGGCTACCCCCTGCAGATGGTGGTGCGCGCGGCCGACGCGGGATGGCGGGTGAGCGAGGTGGACGTGCCGTACCTGCCCCGTACGGGCCGCTCGAAGGTGACGGGGACGTGGCGCGGAACGTGGCAGGCAGTCCGCGACATGAGCCGCGTCCTGGCCGAACCGGCGGCATCCGCCCCCTCGGAGCCCGCGGTGCCTGCCGAGGCCACGGGGCCGGCCTCACCCGTCGAGGGCGCCGGCCGCTCGGAGTCGGCCGGGCCGGCGGAGACGGCCGTGCCGGCCACGACCGGCGGGACCACCGCGCCAGCCGGGCCCGCCGAGCCTGCGGCATCCGCCGCGCTTTCGGAGCCATCCCCACCCGGCGAGGCCACGGGGCCGGCCTCACCCGTCGAGGGCGCCGGCCGCTCGGAGTCGGCCGGGCCGGCGGCATCCGCCGTGCTTTCGGAGCCTGACGCGCCGTCCAAGGCAGCCGTGCCGGCCAAGACCAGCGAGACCACCGCGTCCACCGGACCCGCCGAGCCTGCGGCATCCGCCGCCCCCTCGGAGCCCGCGGTGCCTGGCGAGGGCGCCGGACGCTCCGAGCCGGCCGCCGCGCCAGGGACGGCCGTGCCCGCCAAGACCAGCGAGACCACCGCGTCCACCGGACCCGCCGTACCGGCGGCATCCGCCGCATCCGATGAGCCGACCGTGCATACCGCTCCGCCGGAGACCGCCGAGGGCGCCGAGGGCGCCGGACGCTCCGAGCCGGCCGCCCCGCCGGGGACGGCCGCACCCGGCCGGGCGGCGACATCCGCCGCGGCCTCGCAGGCCGGCGGGTCCGCGGCGCCCGCCGCTTCGGAGGTCGGCCCGTGACGACCCTCCTCGTCATCGCCAAGGAGCCGTTGCCGGGGCGGGTCAAGACTCGGCTGACACCGCCCTTCAGCGCGGCGCAGGCCGCCGGGCTGGCGCGGGCCGCGCTCGGGGACACGCTGGATGCCGTCGGCGCCTGCCCCGCCCGGCGGCGGGTACTCGTCCTGGACGGCCGGCCGGGCCCGTGGCTGCCCGCCGGCTTCACGGTGGTGCCGCAGTGCGCCGGAACCCTCGACGAACGCCTCGCCGCCGCCTTCGCCGCCGTCGCCGGGCCGGCCCTCCTGATCGGCATGGACACGCCGCAGGTGACACCGGAGCTGCTCGCCCCGGCCCTCGCCCCGGGGGCGTGGGAAGCGTACGACGCCTGGTTCGGCCCGGCGACGGACGGCGGCTTCTGGGCGCTCGGGCTGGCCGCCCCGGACCCCGCGCTGCTGCGGGGCGTACCCATGTCCGTGCCGGAGACCGGCGCGGTCCAGTACGAGCGGCTACGGGCGGCCGGGCTGCGGGTGGGCCTGCTGCCCGAGCTGCGGGACGTGGACACCGCCGAGGACGCCCGGCTGGTCGCCGCCGAGGCCCCGACGGGGCGGTTCGCCGCGCTGCACGGGGAGCTGACCGCTCGGCCCGGAGCGGCGGTGGGCGGGTGAGCGCGGCGGCCGGGTGGACGGCCGATCCGTACACGGACGCGCTGCGGGCGGGCCGCGGCCCGCTCTATCTGCGGCGCGGGGACGGCTGGGCGCTGCCGCTGGAGGTCGAGCGCTGGTGCGAGGAGCCAGACGCGGCCGACCGGACCGTCCTCGCCCGGTGCCGTGGCGCGGTCCTCGACATCGGCTGCGGCCCCGGACGGCTGGTCGCCGAGCTGGCGGCCCGGGGCCACCGCGTCCTCGGCATCGATGTGAGCCCGGCGGCGGTGGCCCGTACACGGAGCACCGGGGGTGCGGCACTGTGCCGGTCGGTGTTCGAGCCGCTGCCGGGCCTGGGCCGCTGGGAGACGGCGCTGCTGGTCGACGGCAACATCGGCATCGGGGGCGACCCGGCCGGTCTGCTGCGGCGGCTGACGGAGGTGCTCGCCCCGGCCGGCCGGGCCGTCGTCGAGTGCGCGGCCGTGGAGGTCGACGAGCGCTGCGAGGTCAGGGTGGACAACGGCCGGGGCGGCCTCGGGGCGCCGTTCCCCTGGGCCCGGCTCGGCACGTCGGCGCTCGGCGCGTACGCCACCGCGGCCGGTTGGGCCGTGACGTACCGATGGACGGCGGCGGGGCGGACCTTCGCGGAGCTGGCGCGCCCCGCGCCCGGCCCGCTCCCGTCGCCGCGCTCCTGAGCGGACGGCGGCGGGGGCGGCGGCGCCGCGGCTTCACCCCCCGTCGTCCTCGCCGCGCTCGCCGCCCTCGTCCCCCTCGTCCCCCTCATCGCGCTTGTCGCGCTCGCCGCCCCCGTCGTCGCCCTTGCCGCGCTCCTGCCGCTCCTCGCCGCGCTCCCGGGCCCTTCGCCGCCACGCCCCCACGGCGGTCAGGAGCAGAGCTGCAAGGGCCACCGCCGCGAGGACCAGCAGCAGGTTGCGGACGTACGGCAGGGGCAGCGCGGACGGGTTGGGCGGGGCGCCGGGGCGTACCAGCAGCGGCAGCGTGATCAGTACGAGCGCACCGCCGGTCACCAGCGCCCCGCGCAGCACCCCTCGCGCCGGGGCCGCCGCGACGAGCAGCCCGGCGGCGAGGACGAGCGGCGCGATCACCGCGTCGTGCAGGACGAGCGCGCCGGCGAGCCACAGGGCCACGGCCCCCGCTTCGGGTACGAGGGCCAGCTGCCCGGCGCCGACGCCGATGAGCACCAGACCGAGCGCACCGAGCGCGTACCGCAGGACCGTCGTGCCGTTCACAGCACCTCCAGCCGCGCGACCCACTTCGTCTGCAGGACTCCGGGCCGGTTGGGCGCGATGATGCGCGCCGGAAAGCCGTGGTCGAGGGAGAGCGTCTGCCCGTTGAGAGCGAGCGCGAGCAGCGTGAGCGGATCCTTCGCGTACTCCTGTCCCATGTCCATCACCCGGTACGCGCCGCTCACTTCGAGCGAGACCACCCGCGCACCCGCCTCCGGTGCCGCCCCCGCCCGGTCCAGCAGGTCCCGTACCCGTACGCCCCGCCACTCGGCGTCCATGCTCCACCCCTCCACGCAGGCGATGGGCAGCCGTGCGGTCGTCTGCGGCAGCGCGCGGAGCTGATCGAGGGTCAGCGCGTACGGGCGGGGGCCCAGGACCTCCAGCCGCCACTCGCGCAGGGCGGCCCTGGTCACCCCCGCGGCGGCCGCGGTGCGGTTGACCGGGAGGCCTTGGGGGCCGTGGTCGGGGTGGCGGGGTGCCAGCAGGTCGAGCGGTGCGAGCGGGGTGAGGGCCTGACCGACCGTGGTCACCGTGACCGCTCCGACGGCGGCGCCCACACCGAGCAGCAGCGAACGGCGGTCGGGGCCGTCCTCGGCGGGCAGTTGAAGGGTGCCGGGCGACCGAAGGCTCCAGTGGCCCCTGATCTCGGGCGCCTTGACCGCCACATGGAGGAGGATGGACCCGGCGACGATCCAGGCGACGGCGTAGTGGGTGGGTACGAACGCGAACGGCCAGGGGTACCACTCGACGATGTTCAGCAGCCCGGTGAAGACCTGGAAGACGGCCGTGGCCACCAGCACGGCCACGGACAGCCGCTCCAGGGCGTGCCGTACGCCGCGTACCGCCGGCCACACGAACAGCCGCGGGTAGACGGCCCAGAGTTTGACGAGCAGCAGCACGATCGCCGCGAGTCCGGTGGCGACGTGCAGTCCCTGGGTGAGGCGGTAGCCCCAGACGGGCCGGCTGGGCAGGTAGCCGGCCAGCCAGTCGGGCGGACGCTGGAGGTAATGGCTGATCAGACCGGTGACGAAGCACACCGCGAACGCGAGACCGAGCCAGCGGCCGACGGCGGTGGCGGTGCGGGCGTCGTGCAACGGTCGGGTGAAGGAGGGCGGCCGGAGGGGCGGAAGGGAGGGGCGCCATCGGGTGTGCGGGGTCATGGCTCCATCACACCGCCGCGGCGGGCCGGGTGGCGGGTCCGACACCTTACGAAACGCGGACGCCGTGGGGCGGGCGCGGCCCGTCCGGGCCGGGCGGGCACCGTGGCGCGGGCGGGCGCCGCATGCCCGGGGCCGGGCGGGGCCGGTGGCGCGGGCGCGGCACGCCCCGAGGACGGGCGAGGACCGGCGAGGCCTCTGCCACGTGACGGGCGCCGGGGCGCATGCACGGCGCGCCTGGGGGCCGGGCGAGGCCGCCGTGCGCGGGCGCGGTCCACGCGAGGGCGAGGCCTCCGGCACCTAACGGGCGCCGTGGCGTAGGCGCGGCACGCCCGAGGGGCCAGGCGGGGCCGCCGTAGCGCAGGCGCGGCACGCCCCAGGACGGGCGAAGCCGCCGGCACGTGACGGACACCGGGGGCGCCGCGGCCGGGACGGGCGCGGCGTTCGACTCGCGGTGATCTTACGAAACGCGGACGCCGTGGCGCGGACGCCGCCACGCGGCGCCTCGCGCTGCCACTCTGGCCGCATGAACCGCCCCCGTACCGCCGTCGCCACCTGGGCAGTCGTGGCCGTCGCCTTCCTCGTCACCGCGCTGGTCGCCGCGCTCGCGCTCGCGACGCGCGAGGACGGCCCCGCCGACGGCCCGGCGGCGCTGACCGGGTGGTACGCGCTCTGCTGGGTGCTCTTCGCGGGCTGTGTCCTCGCACTCCGGTACGTGCCGGCGCGCCGGGTCGTACCGCTCGTACTGGCCGGCTCGCTGGCCGTCGCCGCCACCGGACTGGTCGCGCCGCCGCGCACGAGCACCGACTCCTTCCGCTACGCCTGGGACGGGCGGGTGCAGGCGGCGGGCGTCTCGCCGTACGACCACGCCCCGGCGGACGAGGCGCTCGCCGCGCTGCGCGACGGATGGCTCTTCCCGCGCGGCGCCGACTGCGCCGGGCCCGATCTCGCCCCGGTCGGCGACGGGGAGTGCACCCGGATCAACCGCCCGCAGGTGCACACGATCTACCCGCCCGCCGCCGAGGGCTACTTCCTCGCCGTCCACGCGCTGTCGCCGCCCGGCGTCCGGCACAAGGCCCTCCAGGTCGGCGGGGCGCTGCTGTCCGTGGCGGTGACCGCGGCGCTGCTGGCCGTCCTGCGGCGGCGGGGGGACCCGCGAACGGCCGCGTACTGGGCCTTCTGCCCGGCCGTTCCGGTCGAGGCGGTGAACAACGCCCACGCCGATGTCCTCGGCGTCCTGCTCGCCGTCACCGCACTCGCCGCGGTGGGCCGGCGCCGGGCGCTCGGCGGCGCGCTCTTCGGGCTGGCCATCGCGGTGAAGCTGCTGCCGGCGGTCCTCCTGCCGGGCGCGCTGGCCGGGGTACGTCGGGTGCGCGACGCGGCCGCCGTCCTGCTGCCGACCGCCGCGGTCGTCGCCCTGCTCTACCTGCCGTACGTCCTCACCTCCAGCACCTCGGTCCTCGGCTACCTCGGCGGGTACGCGCGGGAGGAGGGGTACGAGGACCCGTCGGCGGGCGGCCGCTACGCCCTGCTGAGGCTCGCGCTCCCGGATGCCTGGGCGCTGCCCGCCGTCGTCCTCGCCATGACGGCGGTCGCCGTCCATGTCCTGCGCCACGGCAACCCCGAACGCCCGTGGAGCGGTGCTCTGTTGGTGACCGGGGCGGCGTTCCTCCTGATGACCCCCGGCTATTCCTGGTACGCGTTGCTTCTGGTGTCGCTGGTCGCCCTCGACGGCCGCTGGGAATGGCTTGCGGTGGCCGCAGCGGGCGCGGTGACGTACGCCGGGGCGGGCACGTTCGGCGCCGCGACGGGCACGGTGGCCTACGGCCTGGCGGCCGCGGCGGTGACGGCGGGCGCGCTGCTACGGCGCCGTACCGTCCGGCCGAGCGAGCGTGTGCCCGTCTCGGCCGGCGGCGGATCGCGCTGAACGGCCTGAGCATCCTGAACGTACGGTCGTCATCCGTTCAGCCGGGCCCTGGCGGCGTTGCGGACGCGGCGGGTCCGCCCGTGCTCGGCGAGGGTCCGCAAGGCCTGCGGGGAGGCCGAGTGCTCACTGACCTTCCGCTGAAGCCAGTCGGTCGCGGCGATCAGCGCGCCAGGCTCCCAGTGCCCGCCCGTCGCCGAGACGGCTCTGAACAGCGACCACTCGGCCAGGCGGCGGGTCAGGAAGGGAAAACGGGCGACGGTGTCCCCCATGCTCGCCGTCCAGACCGGGAATTCCGGATCGGCGAGCAGCTCGGTGGCCCGCCGGTCCAGGTGGCGGGTCACCGCCGATTCCGCCATGGCGCGGTCGGGATCGGCGAGTACGTCGGCGATCAGAGCGGTTTCGCGCGCGGGCGGGACCTGCGCGAGGGCGTCGATGTACCGCGCGAAGCGCATGTGTTCGGCGGGTTCCACGGTCTCGTTGTTCTCGTCACTGTGCATGAGGCTCACGTCAGGGGACGGTCGGCGACCGAGTCGCGGGTGAGGGCCAAGGTATTCTCCAGCGCCACCAGGTAACCGGCGCGCATGCGCTCGGCCTGCTCCTCGCCCTCCTCACTCTCGTCGAGGTCCGGCTCGGAGAGCAGACGGATTTCGTACGGCGCCGCCGCAGCGACACCGACGGCCGCGCGGTCGTCGTCGAACCCACCCCCGCCGCCCAGGCGCTACGGGAGCAGGTCGTCGAGGCGTGGCAGCAGCTGGAGGATCTCACCTCGCGCGGTCTCAGCGCGTCGGAACGGGGCGCGGTCGCCGGCTTCTGGCGAGGATCGAGGACAACCTCGGCCGCCCTGGGCCTGGGGCCTAGGCTCCACCCCCGCGTCGCAGTTGGGCGAAGAGGTGGTGCTGCAGTGACTGACCGACCGCCGCGAGGTCGTGGATGAATTCGAGCCCGCCGTCGCCGCTCCAGGTGTACCGGCGGCGGGTGGCGTTGACCTCCTTGGCGGTGGGGGTGAGAGCCACCTGATGGGTCGTGAGGTCGACCCTGCCGTCAGCGGCGTGGCCGACCAGGATCTCCGCGATGCCGGTGGGCTGGGTGATCAAGGCCTCGACCCTCCCCTCGGGCTGCAGCCGCCACCAGCCGCTCTCCCGAGCCGACGGCCGCAGCGGGTCGCCCTCGGCGTCGATGAGCCAGGCGCGCGCCTCGTAGTGGAGAAAGGGCCGCCCGTCATGGCTGAAGGTGACCTCCTGCGCGTACGCGAACGCCTCGTCGAGGGTCGGGTACTCCCCCCGGCCCCGCCCGACCCAGGCGCCCAGAAGCCCGGTCACCGGCGCGAGCAGTGGGTGCGGCACCGGTGCTTGATCCGGCCCGAGGGCGTCGGGGTACGGGGGCTGCTGAGTGGGGTCGAACATGCTGCGCACTCCTGGGTCGAGACCGATGCCGGCCGGGCGAGCCTAGAACGCTACGGCCTGCGGAAGGCGACTTCCGGGTACCGCGCCGCCAGTCCGTTGTCTCCCAAGGCTCGTGCCATGCCTGCGCCCTCGGTGCTCGGGCCACCTCCGTCGGCCACGTCACCATGCCGGGACGGTCATCGGGATGCCGCCGGAAAAGCCTGAAAGCGCCTTGAATCGCCGGTCGGTGACGCTCAGGGTGTGGCGTGCGGACGGGCGCGGGGAGGGTGGGGGGCGTGATGGGCACGTGCTTCGGGATCCTGGGGAGCATCGAGGTTCGGCGCGACGGGACCCCGGTCGACATCGGGCATGCGATGCAGCAGCGCGTGCTGGCGGCGCTGCTCGTCGACGCGGACCGCGCCGTGTCGCTCGACGCGCTGGTCGACAGGGTGTGGGGGGACGTCGAGCCGGCGCACGGCCGCCGGAATCTGTACGGCTACGTCTCCCGGCTGCGCACCGTGCTGGCCGAGGACGGCACGACCATCGCACGCGAGCGGGGCGGTGGGTACCGGCTCACGGTCGATCTCTCGCTGGTGGACGCGCACCGCTTCCGGGAGCTGGCGGACCGCGCCCGACGGGCGGCTGCGGACGAGCAGGCGGAGGCGCTGGGGCGGGAGGCGCTGGGGCGGGAGGCGCTGGGGCTGTGGCGGGGCAGCGCGTTCGCCGGAGTGGACACCCCGTGGTTCAACGCGCAGCGCCAGCTCCTCGACAGCGAGCGGCTGGCCGCCCAGCTCGAGCTGGTCGACGTCCGATTACGCCTGGCCCACCACGATCGGATGGTCAGCGAACTGACAGCCCGGGCCGAGGCGCATCCGCTCGATGAGCGGGTGATCGGGCAACTCGTCCTCGCGCTGTGCCGGTGCGGGCGGCAGGCGGAGGCGCTGGAGGAGTACGAGCGCGCCCGGCGGCGACTCGCCGACGAGCTGGGGGTCGACCCCGGCGTGGCCCTGCAGCGTCTGTACGCACGGATCCTGGCCGGGGATCCGGACCTGTTCGGGGCTCGCGATCCCGGCGCCACCGGCGCCGCTGCCCACGGCCCCGCCCAGCTCGCCCGCCTCGACGCGCCCTACGCCGACGAGGGAGCGGAAGACGACAGTGGCGCCGCCGTGAACCCCATGACGGGTCGCCAGCTCGTCCCCCGGCTCCTGCCGGCGGACCTCACGCTGTTCGTCGGCCGCGACGCGGAACTGGACGAGGCCTGCCGGCTCCTCGCCGCAGACGGCCGGGGGTCGCCGACCCTGCTGGTCACCGGTCCCGCCGGGGTGGGAAAGACGGCCTTCGCCGTACATGTGGGCCACCGGCTCGCCGCCCGCTTCCCGGACGGTCAGCTGCACGCGGACCTGCGCGGCTTCGGCGACGAGCCGGCCGATCCGTACACGGTCCTGGGCGCTTTCCTCCGCGCGCTCGGCGTCCGTGGCGGGACCGTACCCGCGGAGCTGACCGGACGCGTCCATCTCTACCGCTCCCTGCTGGCCCAGCGGCAGGTTCTCGTCGTCCTGGACAACGCGGCCGGGGCCGAGCAGGTGCGCGACCTGCTGCCGAGCGGCGTGCGGTGCGCCGCTGTCGTCACCAGCCGTACGACGATGGCGGAGCTGGGCTGCCGCCGGCTCCCCCTGGACGTGCTGGACCCGGCGACCGGGCTCGCCCTGCTGCGCGAGATGCTGGGCCCGGACCGGACCGACGCGGAGCCCGACTCGGCCCGCTCCATCGTGGAGACCTGCGGCGGCCTGCCGCTCGCGGTGTGGGTGGCCGGCGCGCGACTGGCCGCCCGACCGCACTGGCCCCTGGCCCACGTGGCCCGCGCCCTCGCCGACGAGGAGCGCAAGCTCGACGAGCTGGCCGTCGGCAACATCGCCGTACGGGCCAGCCTCGAACTCACGTACCAGGGGATGGCCGCGCCGGCCCGGCACGCGCTGCGGATGCTCGCCCTGCTGCCCGGCCCCGACTTCGCCGCCTGGACGCCGGCCGCGCTGCTGGACGTCGACGTGCCTGCGGCGGAGGCCGTCCTCGACGATCTGGTCGAGGTGCACCTGGTGCAGATCGGATCGGTGACAGCCACCGGCATTCGCTACCAACTGCACGACCTGGTACGGCTCTTCGGCCGCGAACGCGTGGACCGTGCGGTCCACCGCCACGACCGTACGGCCGCCCTCAGCCGGCTCCTCGGAGCCAGCCTCCACCTCGCCGACCTCGCCGCGCACACGCTCAGCGTCGACTTCCAGGGCATCTCGCAGTCGGAACTGGCCTCCTGGCGGGTCTCCTCCGCGGACGCCGGCCATCTGCTCGCCGACCCGCTGGCCTGGTTCACCGACGAGCGTCAGTTCCTCATCGACGTGGCGGAGCAGGCGCTGGAGTGGACGCAAGCCGCACCCGCCGCGGCGCTGGCGACCGCCCTGACGACGCTGTTCCAGGTCGGCGGCCACTTCGACGACTGGGAGCGGCTGCAGAACCGGGCGCTCAAGGCGGCGTTGAGCAGCGGCGACCGGCACAGCGCCGCGAAACTCCACCGCTGCCTCGGCGAACTCACCACCATCCTCGACCGGTATCCGGAGGCGCTGAACCATTTCGACCAGGCACTGCTGCTCGCCGACGGGCAGGGGCCCGCGTACTTGGCGGGGGCGACGGCCGGGTTGGCGTACGTGCACCGGCTCCTCGGCCAGTACTCCTCGGCCGTGGTCCACTTCGAGGAGGCCGCGGAGCTGGCTCGGCAGGCGGGCAACGTCAACTGTCTCGTCTACGCCACCAACGGTCTCGGCGTCATCGACCTCGAGCAAGGTCACGTCGAGGCCGCCGTGGAGCGGTTCACGGAGTGCCTGCGGGTCAGCCGGGTCGCGGGCTACCGGCCGGGTGAGGCTCAGGCCCTGCGCTGTCTCGGTCAGAGCCACCGCGCGCTCGGCGCCCACCCGGCCGCCGCCGACGCCTACCGGCAGGCACTCGCCATCAGTGCGGACCTCGGCGATCGCCTCACCGCCACGCACGCCGCCTGCTGGCTCGGGGACGTCCTGGTCCGTCAGGGCGAGCACCGGGAAGGGCGCCGTCTGCTCGCGCAGAGCCTGTGGACGTACCGGGAGTTCGGCAACCTCTGGGGCGAGGCGGCCACGCTGTACGCCCTCGCGGAGGCACGACTCGCGGCCGGCCGCCCCGCGCTGGCCCTCCGGCGCGCCGAAGCCGCGGTCCGGCTCTGGCGTCAGGTCGGGTCCCACACCTGGCTCGCCGTCGCCCTCGACACACTGGCCGCCGCGCACACCCGGGCCGGGGACGACGCGGCCGCGACCCGGGCCCGCGACGAGGCCGAGAAGCTGCGGAAGGCCTGAGCGAGCCGCGCGGCGAATCCCTACGGGGCGGTGGTCTGCTGGTAGCCGCTGGCCTGGAGGGTGAAGAGGCGGGCGTACGCGCCGTTTCGGGCGAGGAGTTCGCTGTGGTCGCCTTCCTCCGTGATGCGGCCGTCGGTGAGCACGACAATTCTGTCGGCGTCGCGGACGGCGCCCAGGCGGTGGGAGATCAGCAGACTGGTACGGCCCTGACGATGCTTCAGGAGACGCAGATGGACGTCGTGTTCGGCCTCGGCGTCGAGACCGGAGTTCGGCTCGTCCAGGATCAGCAGCTGAGGATCGTCGCGGAGGAAGGCGCGGGCCAGGGCCAGGCGCTGCCATTGACCGCCGGACAGCAGCGCGCCCGGTTCGGCGTCCTCGTGGGTGGTGTAGATCCTGCTCAGCATGGTGTCGTAGCCCTGCGGCAGGCGCGAGAGCTCCCGGTCGATGCCCGCCGCGCGCGCGGCGGCGACCAGCCTCGGCCGGTCGTCGAGCGCGCGGACGTCGCCGAGGGCGATGTTCTCCGCGGCGGTCAGGTCGTAGTGCATGTAGTCCTGGAACACCGCGCCGAGCCGGCTGCGCAACTCGGCGGCGGGGACCTGCCGGATGTCGACGCCGTCCCAGAGCACGGCGCCACGGGTCGGCTCGTAGAACCGGCACAGCAGTTTGACCAAGGTGCTCTTGCCCGCCCCGTTGGCTCCCACCAGAGCCACGGCTCGGCCGTGCGGCAGGAACAGGTTCACGCCGCGCAGTACCCAGGGGTGCTCCTCGTCGTAGCGGAACCATACGTCCCGGAACTCGACGCCGCGGCGCAAGGGCGGGAGCGGAAGCGTGCCTGCCGAGGAGTCGGCCGAGCCGTCGCCGGCCCCGACGACGGCGAGGAAGTGCCGCATCATCAGCAGCAGGTGGTGCATGTCGGCGAGGGACTTCACCAGCCCGGACAGCGCGGTCTGCACCCCGGCGACGGCGGCGACGAACATCGACACGTCCCCGACGGTCAGCTCCCCGCGCCTGGCCCCGAGCGCCGCCCAGACCAGCCCTGCCCCGCCGACCAGCGCGGCGAGGAGCGCCAGTCCGCCTTGGGTGGCCAGCTGGCGCCGGTCCATCGTGGCCTGCTCGGTGTCGGCGGCGCGCCGTTCGGTGAGCATACGGTCGCGCAGATGGTCCCCGGCGGCGAACAGCCGGACCTCCTTGGCGGCGTCGAGGCTGGAGAGCAGCGTCTGGTAGAACATCTCCCTCCGCCGCGCCAAGCCGATCCGCCAGTCGCTCAGCGCCCGGTGCCGCGAGAGGCGGAGTTGCGCCGTGAGGACCGGCGCCGTGCAGGCGACGACGAGAGCGGTCATCGCAGGGCTCACCGTGTAGAGCGCGCCGACGAACCCGACGGCGGTCAGCGCTCCGCCGCCGATGCGCAGCGCGCTGAGCACGATCCCACCGATGGCCTGGCTGCCCGCCGACTGGGCCATGCGCAGCCGGTCCTGGAAGCGCGGATTCTCGAGCGTGGCCAGACCGGTGAAGGAATGGACGACCGTGTAGAGGCGGCCGACGGCGCGGTAGCTGGTGCGGCGCCCGAGGCGGTTGCCCGTGTACGTGGTGAGGGGCGGTAGCGACGCGGCCGTCAGACCGACGGCCGCGAGACCGAGGGCGATCCCGAGCAGTGCGACATCGCCGGCACCGGTCAGTCCGTCGAGAACCAGCCGGGTCAGCCACGCCGCGGCGACCGGCGCCCCGGCCGCCGCGACGGTGAGCAGCAGCAGGGTGACCGTACTGCCGGGCGCCGCGCGCCAGGCGAGCTCGACGGCCGCGCGGGTGGAGGTCAGCGCCTCCTTCGGCGTGAGCCTCTCCTTGGCGGCGGGCTCGCCCTGCTGGGCTCGAGGTCCGTTCATCCGGCGGCACCGGCCCGGTCCGTACGACGGGGAAGGGTCCGGCCGCTGTCCGCGACCCGGCCGTCGGCTCCCACCTCCACGTACGCCGGCATGCCCTTGACGGCGAACGCCCGGGTCACCTCGTCGCCGAACTCCGTCACGACCACCCGGGCCACGGGCGACAGCCGCTTCAGGTAGTCCCCGAGCAGGGCCTCCTTCTCCTCGTCGCGCGTGACGACCGCCAGCACGCGGTCCCGGCCGTACTCCCCGGCCCGTTCCGCCACCAGCGGCAGGAGGTCTTCGCAGGCCGGGCAGCCCGGAGACATGAAGAGGACCAACGAGCCGTCGTCCAGAACGTCCTGGTCGACGACGGAGCCCTCCGTGTCGACCGCCGAGAACGTTCCGATGAGGGCCCCGGGGCCCGCGACGAGCGCCGGGACGGTCATCTCACCGCCCGTCGCGTCCGCCGGCCGCTCCCGCAGCCGGCGGACGACGCCGAAGGTCAGGGTCAGATTGAGCAGGCCGAGCACTCCGAGGAGTACGACGGACGCGGTCAGGTACGCCATGACGTTCTCTCTGGTTCGTGACGGCGTCGTGCGCTGTCGCATCACCCGCACGTGGGGTGCTGTGTACGACGCTTCACGTCGCCGTGTCGTACACGTCGCAGTTGTCGTTGAAGGCGCGTGATTCATGAGTTCTCCGGAAGCCTCCGGCCCTTTCGTGTGGTCATGCCGTCGGGGCAGCGGTACTGGACCGTGTTGGACGAGGACCGCCTGGAGCCCGTACCGGCGGCGGATGAGTTCTTGCGGCACGTACGGTTCGGTCGTGATCAGGCGGAGTCGACGACGCGGACGTACGCCGGGGCGGTCGCGCTCTACCTGACCTGGTGCCGGCTCACCGGACGGGACTGGACGACGGCTGCGGGCCGTCTGGGCAGCTTCATGTTCTGGCTGCGGCACTCGCTGGGTGACGGCGGCGAGGTGGTGGCCGGGCCGGGCAGCGAGCCGGTACGCGGGCCGCGCCGGATCAACACGGTGCTCGCCGGGGTTCGCGAATTCCTCGCGCACGGCACGACGTTGGGCACGGTGCCGATGTTCGTGCTGTCCCAGCTCTACGAGATCGCCGACACCCGGGACCTGCCGCCCGAGGCCCGCGGCGAGGGCAGCGGCCTGCGCTACTTCGCCAAGGCACGGCACCGGGCCGCCGAGCCGGACGAGCCGGTCGGCCGCGCCACGGACGAGGAGGTCCTGGCCCTGCTGCGGGCCTGCCGCAACGCCCGGGACCGGTTCATCGTGCTGCTGCTGGCCAGGGCCGGGCTGCGCCGCAGCGAGGCCGTGGGCCTGCGCCGGGAGGACATCCACTTCGTCCTGGACGCCAGCGGGCTGGGCTGCCGGATTCCCGGCTCCCACCTGCACGTGGTGCGCCGCGACAACGACAACGGCGCCTGGGCGAAGTCGAAGCGTTCGCGCGCGATCCCCGTCGACTTCCTGCTCGTGCAGGCTTACGACCAGTACGCCGTCGAACGGGACGCCTGCCGCGAGGCCCGCGACAGCGACTTCGTCCTGGTGAACCTGTTCCGGCAGCCGCTCGGGGCGCCGATGCCGCCCGCTGCCTTGAATGACCTGTTCGACCGGCTGTCGCGCCGGGCGGGGCTGCCCGAAGGCGTCCATCCCCACGCTCTGCGGCACGGGTTCGCCAGCAACGCCGCAGACGCCGGCGCCGTCCTGGACGAGATCGCCGACCTGCTCGGCCATGCCAGCCCAGCCAGTTCGCAGGTCTACCTGCATCCCGACCCGCAGCGGCTGCGGGCCGCCGTCGAGCGGGTGGGTGCACTCGCCCCGAGGAGGAACGGATGACCTCGCCCCTGCAACTGGTGCCCGCCCCGGGATCGGATCTGCTGCCCGCCCGCGCCCAGCGGCTGCGCGAGCTGATCCGCCCCGAGACGCTGGAGATGCTGAACTGGGACGAGACGTCCCAGGTCCTGCGGCCATCACCGGACCACCCCTTCCTCGGCATGAACATCTGCGCCCGCCAAGGCTGTTGGGCCGCCGCCCGCAAGACGGAACTGGGTCTGTGCTCGGGCTGCCGCAGCAGCTGGAAGCGGAGCGGCAAGACGCCGGAGGAGTACCTGGCCACCGAGCCGAAGCAGGTCAGCAACACCTCGGGCGGCTGCGGCGTCCCCAAGTGCCAGCGCCCTTGGACGTCGTCGAGGACGCAGATGTGCATGCGGCACCGCGAGCTGTTCGTGAAGCTGGGGCGCCCGCCGCTGGCGGAGTTCCTCGCGCATCCGCGTGTCCGGCCGCTCCCGGGGCACGGCCTGTGCTCGGTGGATGCCTGCCACCGGCACCGGGCGAACGGCTCGAACCTGTGCTGCCCACCGCACTGGGTGCGGTGGAAGGAGGCACAGCCCCGCGGCGCCGACTTCGAGCAGTGGTGCCGCACCGAGCCAGGCTCTTCCGAGACCACCGCGGTGAGCCTTCGCGGACTGCCGGCCCTGGTGACCGCCGAGGTCCTCTACGGGCTCCAGGCCCGCACGGACGCCGAGATCAAGAGCCCGCCCATCCTTCTGCGGGCCCTGGTCCAGCGCCTGCGCGAACAGCAGGTGCCGCAGTTCGACGACGTCGAGATCACTCCGAACACCCACATCGCCGGCATGGCCAACGGCATGCGCCGCATGCTCGCCGCGGCCGTCTCCACCCCGGAGCTGGAGCAGATCAAGGACGTCTGGAACATGGGCGTCTTCGGCTTGGGCCAGTGGCGGAAGCTGGACTTCACGCCGCTGCACCAGGAGTGGATGCGCCGGGCCTGCAAGACCTGGGTGCTGGACGAGATCCCCCGCCGCTACGGCAAGAACATCCCCAACAGCCTCTCCGAGATGATCCTCTGCGTTCGCTTCCTCTCGAAGAGCCTGGTCCGCTCCCGCGAGGACCGCGGGGAGAACATGGCCGCGCTCGGCCGCCGCGACATCGAGGCGTTCACCCAGTACGTCGCGCAGCTGAAGCACACCGGCGAGATCAGCACCTTCCGGCACACGACGGTCTGCCGCTTCACCGGCCGGTTCTTGCGCGAGATCCGCGACATGGGCCTGACCCGCCCCGGCGAGATCCTCGCCGAACTGCCCGACGACTTCGCCCTGCGCAGGCACGACATGCCGCCGGTCATCACACAGGAGGGACCAGGCCGGGCCCTGCCGCGGGAGATCCTCACCCAGCTCTGCGAACGCCTGCCCGCCCTCGACCAGGTCCGCGACGACACCGCGGACATGCGCCATGCCATCGAGGTCCTCATCGACACCGGGCGACGCCCGGACGAGATCGGGTGCCTGCCCTGGGACTGCCTGGAGACCGACGAGCACGGCAAGTCCGTACTCGTCTACACCGACTTCAAGAACAACCGCACCGGCTGTCGCCTGCCGATCCCGGACTCCACCGCCCAGATCATCGTCGAGCAGAAGAAGGCCATGCGAGCCCGCTTCCCCGACACCGAGCTGACCGAGCTCGTCCTCTTCCCTCGGCCCCGACAGAACTCCGGCGGCACCCAGTCCTACCGGATCAGCCACATCGGCAACGTCCACCGCCGATGGGTCAACGCCATGCCGCCGCTGCTGCTGGCCGACGGCACCGAATTCCCCAAGCTCGACGTCGCCCCATACTCCTACCGGCACTCCTACGCCCAGCGTCACGCGGACGCCGGCACCTTGCCCGACGTGCTCCGCGAGCTGATGGGGCACAGATCGTTGCAAACTACACAAACCTACTATCGGGTGACGGAGAAGCGGACCCGGGCCGCGGTCGACAAGCTCGTCTCGCACCAGTTCGACCGGCACGGAAACCGAATCTGGACCGAGGCCCGCCAGCTCCTGGAGCACGAACACGCCCGCGTGCGGATCGGCCAGGTATCCGTCCCCTATGGCATCTGCGTCGAGCCGACGAACGTCAAGGCCGGCGGCCACGGCTGCCCGTTCCGGTTCCGCTGCGTCGGCTGCGATCACTTCCGCACCGACCCGTCGTACTTGCCTGAGCTTCGGGCCTACCTCGACACGCTGCTGAGAGACCGTGAACGACTCACAGCCGCGACCGAGTTGGACGACTGGGCCCGCACCGAATCGACCCCGTCCGAAGAGGAGATCAAGCGCATCCGCACCCTGATCCGCCGCGTCGAGACCGACCTCGAAAGGCTCACCGACGACGAACGCGAACAGATCAAGGAGGCCACCCGGACCCTGCGCAAGACCCGCACGGTATCCCTCGGCATGCCCGGCATCCGGGCCCCGGAGCCGAACCTGCGACTGGAGCGCGACGCATGACGACATCACCGGACCACCTGGCCAAGGCACGGGCCGCGGACTCCGAACGCCGCAAGTCCCGCGTCCTGAAAGCCCTGGACCAGCTCGCCGCCGACGGCGAGGAGATCAGCGTCTCCGCGGTCGCCCGCGCGGCCGGCGTTCACCGCAGCCTGATCCACCGCCACAACGACCTGCACACGGCCGTTCTCGCCCGCGCGGCCGAGCCCCCGCCCGGCACAACGGCCGGCACGCAGGTCAGCCGCCAGTCACTGCTGGCCGACGTCGCGAACCTCACGGCCCGCAACAGCCGCCTGTCCGCACACATCACCCGGCTCGAACGACGCCTCTCCGAGGCCCTGGGGCAGGCGGCCTGGGAAGCCTCCGGCCTCGGCGCCCCGGCAGACGTCGAAACGCTCACCCGCCGGGTCACCGAGTTGGAACAGCAGAGCCTCGACCTCCGCACGGAACTTGCCGAACGCGACGAGGACCTCACCGCGGCACGGGCGGCCAACCGCGAACTAATGAACCAGATCAACCGCTGATTCCCTAAACTGACGAAGCGTGTGCACGTGATTTCGGTCAGAGCCGCCGTTCGCTCTGCCTCTGTAGGCACCACACGTAGTACCACTTGTTGTCTTTCACCGGGCCCTTTGACTTGTCAGCAAGCATTGCCTGCGCCCAGCCCACGGCACCTCCACCAGCCCCACCCACAAGCCCAGTCACATACTCTTTGAAGACGGCCCCGTACACCGCGGCCAGGACCACCGTCACACCTGCCACCACGGCCCCCGTTGTAGCAAAGGCGCGTTGTCGACTCAACACGCGCATGGTGGATTCCAGCTCGCGGACCCCCTCCTCAATCTCAAAACCCACATCCCGCATAGCACGGTCCATCTGCTCCGCATCCACAGCCTCATCCAGCGCATTGAACTCGCGACGCAGAAACGTACGAAACCCGCGAAATGAGTTGAACTCACCCTCCGTAATCTTGCTAAATTCCCCCAGAGAAACCCCTTCAATGAAGGGGATGTCCATGGCGACAATTGGGCGGACCATCCGGTTCATCTCTGGCCGTGTCTGTGAAACCTCGACCAGTCTGCCATCCCGCAAAAGGTAATCGGCAGCCGACGACTGCGCGTGTGGAGGCTCTATCCGCTCACCGTTGACGATCGAAAGAGTGGAAATTGTAGGTAGGTACGCCGTAAGGCCCATGCGAAGCAGCCCCTCCGCGTCAAGAATCCACCTTCCCAGGGACGCGAGATCCGGGCAGTGCATCCCGTACGTAATGGAGCGATAGTTCTCATCGCTGTCAACATCACTCATAGCCACTAAGTTCCTTGTTCCGATCTCATGAAGACCAGCACCGGGGCTATGAGACATGAGCAACGTGTCGGATATCAGCGTCACTCGCTTAGTAACGGCAGCAAGGTCTTCTCCTTGCCGGGAGGAGACGTGTACGGAATACCGCTCCCCTCCGCCTGGTGGCTGCCATGGCCCCCATAGACCGTCTCCCCGCGTAAAGAACATCCCGTACTTGCGGGCTACGCTCTCAGGATCAAGGCGAGTGATACCGCGTTTCCTGAAGAACTTCCTCATCCGCTTCGCGACTTCAGGGTTCTGAACCCTTACATCCCTCTGACGTCTCCACATTCACGCAGGATCCATCACTGCACACAGGCCGTCTAGCCTCGATCCGGGCTATCCGAGAAACGAGAATCGAACCTGGCGCTCCGGGTTGTCCTTGTTCGTGTCCGCCGACCTCCGCCAGGACAACCCTCAGCGTACGCCGTACCGTCCGGCGGGCAGGCGAGACTGTGCCTGGCGGCGTCACTCTGTGCGGGGTCAGGTGTCGTGGTGCAGCGCCCCGAAGTGCTGTGCGCGGAGGATCAGGACGACATCGTCGCGATAGTCCTCCTGATACCAGACCATCACGGCCCCCTCGGCGAACGTCCTGACGCCGGATGCTGACTCGGTGATGTCGAAGGGTTTGCCGATGCGGCGGACTCCCACGGCATCGGCGATCCGCTGCGCGATCGCCTCGACCGCCAGCCGCTGAGCCATGTCCAGGCCGCCGACAACGTTCTCGGCGTCCGGTTCGTACTCCCAGGTCCAGTCGCTCACGCGGCGACAGCCTCGGCGAGAATAGACGCCAGCTCGGTCGCGGCGGCGCGGCGCTCGGCGCGGTCGTCCGACTCGCTGACGATGCGCTCGCACTCACGGAATCGGGCCAGGCGCTGCGGGTAGCGTGCGACCCCGACCCATGACCACCAGTGCTCGACAAATGCACGGGGCGGCGTGAGGGTGTACTCATCGCGGGCCTGGCGCATCGCCGTATCCCACTGCTGGTCGAACACGGCGAGGGCACCCGGGTCCAGGCGTCCGACGGCGACGCGGAGCGCGGCCGGGGTCTTCTCGGGCATGGGGATGAGGGGGCCGGTGGGCTCTGCGGCACGCTCGGTCATGGCGGACTCCGTACGGTCTCAGGCGGCAGAGTGGAACAGGGACGCAGTGTCGACGCCCGCGGCTTCCTCACGAGCTTCGGTCTGCTGCCGAGCGCGTGGCGCGGCGTCGAGTCCGGCCGAAACGCGTCCGGCCACGGTCTCACGCAGCAGCAGCTCGCACAGGACGCTCATGGACTGGATTCCCTCCCGTTCCCGGCGCTCGTCGGCGCGGGCCCATGCGACGTCTCCGATGGCGGCGAGGTGACCGCTGCGCCCGCCCGCGCGAACCTCCTCCTTCGGAAGGGGAACATCGACGACGCCGGCGGCATACCGGTCCAGGAGGACGGTGAGCAGGTGGCCGACGGTCAGGGCATCGCTTGCGGCGATGTCGTCGGCGCTGTCCCACGTGACGTCATCCACGTAGGGGCGGCGAGTAGACCGGGCGATCGTGGCCCGCTTCCTGCGAGGTGGCATAGCCCCGACCTCCGTACGTGTCGTTCATCGGGTCGTGGATCACTCTAGCGCGACCATGGCTGTTTCTCCGACCCGATCAACAATTGAGACAATGTCTGAACATGAGACCTAAGCGTGCAGAGACGGTCCCCTCAGGTCGGACAACAAGAGGTCCAGCTCTCGCTCCTCCTCGACCCGTATGCCTGCTTCCGCGAGGGCCTCGGCGAGGTCCGGGTCCCACGGCGTCCGGGTCGGCACGCCTGTGAGAGGTCGCGGCGGGAACTCCGGGTCACTCACAGCCAGGGCCCTGCGATAGTCGGTAGCGGTGTACCGCCAGGGACGCCACGGGACGCGGCGCAGCAGGGCGCCGGCGATCCGGAGCCCGCCCCAGTCGAAGTCGCCGTGATACCGGAAGGCCGAGCCGTTGCCGTGCAGGTGGCGCAGAAGAGCGAGTGCGGCGGCCGAGGGCTGGCCCTGGAGACAGATCAGGGGCGGGCAAGCGGGGCCGAGGGCGTCCGCCGCCGCGGCGAGGACGGTCGGATTCTCACAGATCCATACCACGGGAGCGGCGACGGAGGGTGGCCGACGGATGAGCTGGCGAAGCGTCAGGACGGTCGGTTCGCCCTCGTCGGCCAACCAGTCGAGGGCGGGGGTCCCTCGCAGGTTCAGGGAGAGCACCGTCGAGGACAGTTCGTCCCTCAGCAGACCTCCCGATGCCCAGGCGTCCCGCCGCCACTCGGCGCCGCTTCCGTCGGCGAACCCGGTCAGCGCGCGGATCCCGGAGAGTGTGAGGGTGGCCTCGGGGGTGCCGTCGTCCAGAGCGTGGGCCGAGCCGAGGACGCGGGCGGCGAACGCGGACAGCGAGACGGCGGGGTCGGCCGGAAGTTCACGAAGCGCGGCGGAGACTGCCGTGAGCAGGGTGTGTACGGAGTGGGGGGTACGGCCCAGGCGCCGGGCGAGGCCGTCGGCCCGCACCCTGGCGGCCCAGGCGGCCAACTCGGGCCGTTCCCGTACGAGTGAGTCGAGGGGTGTGTACGCCCGATCCCAGGCAGCTTCCTCCTCTGCTTTAGCCTGGGCGAGCGGGGTGACGGGGCCGATGAGCGCCGTGACAGCGGCGGCGAGGCCGTCGGGGCTGATGCCCGACCGGCGCAGTACGGCGTCGACCGCTTCCAGCCGTACGGTGAGGGAACGGCCACCACCGGGGGCTCTGGCCAGCAGCCGTTCGACCGCGGATCGCTGGCCCGGGGTGGGCGTGGCCAGGGAGACGGCACCCGTCAGGGGCTGCCCGGCCACGAGTCGGCCGCGTACCCGCTCGACGAGCCACTCGAGTTCCGGCACACCCAGCAGGCGGCGCAGTCGGGGGAGGTCGACCTTCGCGCGTGCGCCCCGCTCCGGTGCGGCGCCAGGCGCCGCGTGCCCGTGCGTCAGGTCCACTGCGGTTCCCGTTCCGACCCGCCCGCCGCGTCCGGTACCGGATGCCGCACGGGGTCGTCGCGGCGCTGCCGTCTCGTACCGTCCCACTCCCAGCGGGTGACGAGGACCGCTGCCACGTCGTCGATCCGGGACAGCTGGGCGATGGCGACGCCGGGGACCTGCGGGTAGCAGGCCCATTCCCGTTCACTGGTCATCACCACGTCGAGGTCGAAGGCGCTCAGCAGGCCGAGGCACTTGGCGCGCGAGTCGTCGTCCACACCCGCGAACGCCTCGTCCAGTGTGACCAGGCGGGGGGCGTGCGGGCTGCCCGCGCTGGCGTAGTGCGAGGAGGCGGCGGCGAACAGGGGCACGGAGACGGCGAGGACGCGTTCGCCGCCGGAGGCGGGGCCGGTGGCCGAGACCCACCGCCCGTGCTGGTGCCGTTCGACGCCGAACTCGTGCCAGGAGCGGTAGTCGAGGGCGGCCGTGAGGTGTTCGAGCCAGCTGCCCGTGCCGTCGCCGGAATGCTGGCGGGCGATCTGGACCTGGAGGAACTCGCCGACCGCCGTGCGGTCCTCGGCGCTCCACGCGTCGGCGGACTGCCGCAACCGCTCGCGGGCCTGGGCGAGCCCGGGCGGGGCCTTGCGCGAGGGCCGCCACACCAGCCGGAGTCTCATACCGGTGGAGGTGGGGCGGTCCTCCAGCTCGGTGTTCATGTCCCGCACCTGACGTTCGGCGGCGGCGATCAGTTCCTGGAGGGTGCCCGCGACCTCGGTGATCAGGTGGGTTTCGAGGATCTCCCGTTCGTGCGCGGACAGGATGCGGGTCAGCTCACCGACCTCCTCGGCGAGCGCTGCGGCGAGTTCGGGTACGGCACGGTCGCGGCCCTGGTAGACGATGTCGACGACCATGCCGTCTTCGACCATGCGGGCGGAGGCGCTGTGCCCGTGCCGGGACAGGGTGTCCTGCAGGGTCTTGAGCTCTTCGCTGAGCCGGCGTTGGACGCGTTCCCAGGCCGCGTCGGTGTCGTCGACCGACGAGAGACCGGTCTCGATGGCACGGGCGAGCGCGATGGCCGGGGTGGCGGCCCAAGGGCCGGCGTCCACGGCGGGGATCGCGAGTTCGGGCAGCGCGACCGCGGCCAGGCCGGTGGCGGTGAAGCGCTGGAGTGCGGTGACGGCATCCGCCCGGGCGGCCACGGCCTCCGTGAGGTCCTGCTCCAACTGCTCGATCCGCCCCTCGGCCCGGCCGGCCTCCCGGTCCGCCTCCGCGTGACGCCGTCGGGCGGTCTTCTGGTCCGCCTCGCAGATCCGCTGTGCCTCGACGGTCTCGGCGAGTCGCCGTTCGAGTTCGGCGACGGCCGCCCCGACGGTGGAGCGCAGGGTCAGGTGGCGCTCGTCCGCCGCCGCCGCTTCACGCTCCGCGTCTTCGGCGCGCTGGGCGAGCTCGCCGGCCCGCCGCTGCGCGTCCGCCGCCTCGGCGTGCTCGTCGTCCACCTGGCGCGCGGCCTCGCCCTGTTCGCGTACCGCGGGCCACAGTGCTGCCAGCGTTGCGGCGAGGGAGCCGAGGGCGTGGTGTACGCCGGTGAGTCCGGCCCGGTCGGCGGGCAGCCCCAGATCGGTGGCGGTCTCGGTGAGGTCGGTGGCGGCGTGCTCGGCTCGCCCGGCCGCCTCGGTCACGTCGGCGGCTCGCTTCTCGCACCGCAGGCGGGCCTTCCGTACGGTGTCAGCGGCGGCGCTCACGAGCGCGTGTGCCCGAGTGAGCGGCGACTCGTCGGGTACGGAGGCGAGTTCGGCGTCGACCGTGCGACGGCGGGCCGCGATCGCTTCGGATCGGGCCGCAGCGGCTTCCGACTCCTCGCGCAGAGAACCGAGTTCGATGCCGAGCGCGGCGATCCTGGCCCTCCGCGCCGCCTCGCGCGCGCCTTCGCCGATGTACGCGGCGGCGGGCTTGGCCCAGGTGCCGGCGAGCGCGCCGACACGGAAGCGGCCGTCCGCCGCCACCCAGGTCCCGGCTCCTCCCCCGCTGCCCAGGCCGATGGCGGCGAGCATACGGGTCACCGTCGCTTCGTCCGGCGAGGCGGCTCGTCCGTCGCCGTGGTCCACGTCCGGGCGCATCACGTCGGCCAGCGAGGGGCCGCTCACCGGTCCGTGCGACGGGGAGAGCAGGACGTCGTGCCCGTCGACGGCGAGGGCGGAGCCGTCGGGTAGCACCCAGGCGTCGAGGAGGCCGGATGCCTCCAGCGCCGCTTCGAGCCCCGCACGCTCGGGTTCGGGCAGGTCGTCACGGAAGTCGACCAGGCGCCACAGCGGGGCGCCCGGAAGCTGTTCGCGAAGGCCTGGGGTGCGGGTGGCGGGGGGCTGCGGTTCCCGTCCGCCACCGGCCTCCAACGCGGCGAGTTCCCGCCGCGCCTCGTCGGTGCGCTCCGCCAGCGCCGAGGCCCGGCGAGCGGTTTCGGCCGCCCGGTCGGCGAGGTCCGCAGAGCGGACGGTGTGCGCCCTGGCCGCGTGGACGCGTGCCGGGTAGGGGCCGTCGAGGTGGCGGGTCCATTCCTGAAGTTCGTCAAGGAGGCCGGTCTCGTCGGGGAAGGCCAGTTCCGTCCAGTCCCGGGAGCATTCGCGTACGTCGTCCAGGAGGACCTGTCCGGCCCGCGCGACGCCCTCCTCCGCCGCACCGTACGATGCGGTGGCCGAGGCAAGGTCGGTCTCCGCCTCGTCGAGACGGCCCGACGCCCGGCGGTGCGCGGCGGTGGCCATCTCAGCTGCTTCGAGGAGGCCGTCGACGTGGGCGAGGGAGCGCTTGGCGCGGTCCGCGGCGTCCTCGGCGGCGCGCCGCAGTTCTGGCTCGGGCAGCCGGTCGTTCCTGGGCAGCGCCACGTGCGCGGCGGTGGCATGCTCCCATGCCTGAGCGAAGGTCTCCTGGACCCTGAGCCGCGCGGCACGGAGCCGGTTCTCGGCGGCGCCGAGCCGCCCGAGCGCCTTGGTGTGGAGGGCGGTGGCCTGCTCCCGGTCCTCCCGGGCCCGGTCCGCGGCCTGCGCCGTTCGTGTCACGGCCAGCGCGGCGTGTTCCAGTTCGCGCGCATCGCGCATCTCGGGCGCCTCGCGCAGGGCCTTCTCCTGGGCCCGCAGGCGTTCCGCGGTCTCCGCCAGGGAGCCGATCTCCTCCCCGGCCGCCTCCCGCTTCTCCTCGGCGCGCCTGCGCCGCTCCTGTGCCTCGGCCAGATCCCGTTGCACGCGCTCGTAACGGGAGTGCTCCGCACGCGGAAGCCGTGCCCGGCGGCGGGTGGCGATGCGGGCATAGCGCCGGTAGTGCTCCAGGAAGGCGGAGGCGGCCCGCTCGGCGGCGGAGGCGGCGGCCAGCTCATCCTTCTCCTCGTCGAGAGAGCGGAACGCCTCGGCCATGTCGGCGATGACGGCCTGGTCCATGGGCGGCAGGGCCTCGGTGAGAGCGCGGGAGAGGGCCGCTTCGTTGGGCCGCTTGGAGAGCTGGGGCTGACGCAGCTGGATGAGCAGGTCGACCAAGGCGGCGTACCGCTGGTCTCCGAGGCCGAAGAGTGCTTCGTCGACGGCTCGGCGGTACGCCTTGGCCTGGTCGTACACCATGCCGTGGGCGGCTACCGCTTCGGCGAGCCGGTCTCGGGACAGGGCCGTGCCGGTGCCGTCCAGCAGCCGGAAGGTGTCGTCCTTGCGCTCGGTGGAGCCGTGGTCGACGCGTTGGCTGGTGACGGCGTACCAGTGGCGGGCGATACCCCTCCCGCTGACGGCCTTGAGCCCGCACAGCAGGGTACGGAAGTGCTGCTCGCCGGTCGTGTCGTCGAGCCTGCCGAACTCGATCCACGTATAGCCGAGCCGTTCGGAGTGCGGGTGCTCGCCGCCGAGGAGCAGGTTCCACTCCATCCGCTTGCCGGGGTCGCCGTCGGGTTCGACGCGGCGCGGGCTGAGGTCGCCGTCGAGCAGGAACGGCAGCGTCAGGGCAAGCACCTTGGACTTGCCGGTGCCGTTGTTGCCGCGCAGCAGCAGGCGCCCGTCCCGGAAGTGGAACTCCTCCACATCGTAGTGGAACAGGTCGACGAGCCCGACGCGCAGGGGCTGCCAGCGGGAACGCCGCGGGGTGGGGAGGCGGGTCACTGGGTGGCCTTTCGCTGCGGGGGCACGGAGGCGGAACCGGGCTCGCGGATGACGGTCTTGCCGACCGCGTACCGGGCGAGGGCGGGGCGGGCCAGAACCGCGTCCGGGGTACGGGAGACCAGGCCGAGCGCGGTGAGCCGGGCGACGGCCTGTTCGACGAGCTCCGTCTCCATGCCCGGCTCCCGGGCGGACTTCGACCAGAAGCCCCCGTGCTCGGCCGCGAGTTCGCGGACGCGGAGGGCCAGTGCGCCGAGGGCGACCGGCCCGTCGGCACCGGCGAGATGCTCGGCCAGGAGCAGGGTGATGTGGCCGTGGGTGCCCTGTTCGGGCATGCGGAGGTCGGTCAGGTCGTCGTCGGGGTCGACCATGGCGATCCCCTCGGCCCGCACCTCGGCGACGAGTCCCGTCAGCTCGGTGATCCGGGCGGTGAGAAAGCCGCGCTGCCGGGTGAGGTAGCCGAGCTCGGCGTCGGTCAGGTCGTCGTAGTAGAGCACCGGATCGTCGAGCAGCCTGCGGGTGAGCGAGCGGCGCATGGCGCGGAAGCGCAGCTCGTCGCTGTCCAGGGCCGTTTCCGCGACGAGCTCGTCGAGCCGGTCCTCAAGGTCGTCCGCCCGCACGGTGGAGGGGCCACGCCGAGTGGCGAGAAGGCCGGCCAGGACCCGCCTTTCCACGTCATACAGGACGTCGCCCACCCCGCTGACGTACGCCTCCTCCTCGCCCGCGACGCGCCGCAGCACTCCGAGGTCGAGCAGAAGCCGTACGACGGCGGCGAGGTCGAGACGCTCGTCCCGGCGCTCCAGGGCGAACTCGAGACCCGCTGCGGCGAGTCGGGGATCAGCGGCGTCGAGGACGATCTGGTTGGCGAGCCGCCCGAGTGCGATCTGGGCCTCGCCGCGTTCGAGAGCGGCGAGTGCGAGGCAGAACAGGACGTAACGGCGGCGGGTGAACGGGGCGGCGCCCCGGCTCGCGTCCCTGGCCGGGTGCGTGGGGTCGGTGAGGACGCCGGGGATCTTGCGCAGCCGCGCCGTCTCGGCGTCCGCCTGGAGGGACCAGCCCGTGTTGCGGTCGAACCACTCCCTGAGCTCGGTCGCGTGCCGGCGGACGAGACGGAACTCGTCCGCGTGCTGGCCGCGTGCGAGGAGGAGGGGGTGCTTCAGCAGGGCGCGCGCTGCCTTGCGCAGGTCGGCGGCGTGCTGACCGTCCAGCACCTCAGCGAGCGGTCCGGTCATCGGTGGGGGTCTCCGTCCATCGGCTCGTCTCCGTCCGTCAGGTCCACGATCTCGACGAGGTGGTCCGGACCGCTGAAGACCCCGCCGGGCGTGCGGATCTCGGCGGTGGTGCCGTCGGTGAGCGCGGTGAGCCTGATCTCCATGGAGCCGTCGTTGCTGGTGGCCACGGTGTGCCTCATCCCGGGTCGCCAAGTGGCCAGCGCGTCCCCGAGTAGCTGGAGGAACAGACCGAAGGAGGCCGAGTCGAGCTCGCCGAGTTCGGACAGGCGTGTGACGCCGTCGGTGACGAGCCGGGCGCGGGCGGCCGCAGTCTCCGCGGCCTGCTTGGCGGCCGTCTCGGCGAGAGCACGCCGCCGCTCCTCCCGGTCCTCGACCTTACGGGGCTTCCCGCGCCGCTCGTAACTCCCGGTGCGGCGCAGCTGGGGGCTGATGCGTAGCGGCTCCGCCTCGGCCCACGGAGTGGCAGCCGGGACGGACCGCGCCGCGCGGGCGGTGAGTGTGTCGGCGTCGACGGTGAGATGCCGGGCCGAATAGAGGCCGAAGGCCGCCCGCCACAGTCGGTGCCGGGCGTCGTCGTCGGCCGCCTCGGCGAACCAGAGGGCCAGCGTCCGGAAGTCGGCGGACCGGTCCGAGCGCCCCGACCGGCGCTCGTTCAGCGCCCGTACGACGGCCAGGAGCTGCGGGATCGCACCGAGCGCCCGGCCACGCAGAAGCCGGGCCTGCGACTCGCGCCCGTCCCTGCTGATGAACCACGCGCCGAGCCCCGCCCAGCGTGCGGCCCACCGCTCGTACACCGCACGCTCCGCACTCTCGGCCTCCTCCGGCGAAGCGTCGGCGGCCTCCCGCCCGGCGGCCGCCCGCAGCAGGGACTCCGCCCTTCCATCCTCCTCCAGCTCCAGGATCAACCGGGCGATCCGCCCGCCCAACGTGATCAGGTCCTGGATGAACCGCTCCAGGTACTGGATGAGCCGGTCCTTGTACGCGAGGAAGACCTCTTCCTCGACGTCGTGCAGGTCCATGGTCCGCTGGAGCGATCCCATGAAGGCCCGGGCGTTGTCGGCGAGCGCGGCGAAGCGGTTGGCCAGGGTGTCGAGCGCCAGGTGTGTCTTGGCCGGGTCGGGCTCGTCCTCGGCGGCCAGCACGAGGAGTGCGCGCAGCTGGGTGACGATGTCGTGCAGCGCGACGGCCTGCAGAGCGCCACGACGGCCGAGCGCCTCGTGGTAGGCGGACAGCGCCGCCTCGGCCGCCTCCCCCTCGCGTGTGAGCTGGTAGATGAACCGCTTCCGGTAGAAGTCCTCGACGGCGGTGACCCGCGCGGTGTCCGGATCGGCCCGCAGGTTGCCCCAGCCGACGAGCTTGTCGAGCGCGGCGACGACCGCCTCCAGCTCAGCGGGGCGAATGGCCGCCGGCAGCGTGGCGTGCACTTCCTCAGGACGCAGATGGACCGCGAACCGCTCTTTCGCCACCAGGAACACCCGCATCACCCCGCGATAGAGCGGGGTGTTCGGCACGGTGAGGTGAGCGAAGGGGCCGAATCCGTCCGACTCGGGATCCGGAAGGGCGGCCGAACCGGTGGAAATGGTGACGGTCATCGCCGACCATTCTCCCCCATGGGCCGCCCCCACCGGCAGGGACCGAATCACCTGGCTGATTCACTCCGCCCCGCGATCCGCGCGCGAGGCCGGCACAGGACCGTCACATGGTACGGCCGGACGTCGCGCCTACAGTCCGAGTCCGCAGTAACCGCTACCCGAGGAACGACAAGCGAACCTGACGCTCCGGGTTGTCCTTGTTCGTGTCCGCCAACCTCCGTTAGGACAACCCCAGCGTAGCTGCGCGTGATCTCGGCTCATTCTCCACCGGGGTCACCACCATCCCCTGACTCCCGGGACTCGACGGTGCGAGGGGAACCTCCGGTTCGCAAGGAGCGCCCCGATCAGGATCAGCTTTCTCGTACCGGCCAGTTGGGGCCTAAGCGCGGTCCCGGCCGGCTGACGCGTCGTGCTCCTCCTCGGCGGCCGGTTCCTCATCGGTGTCCGGCACTCCGGAGGAAGGGAGCAGTTGCGGAATGCCGTCGACGATCGGATAGCGGCGGCGCAGGCGCGGGTTGTAGAGGGCGCCCCCGATCTCGTCGAGGATCAGCGGCCCCTTGTCGAGCGGGCAGGCGAGGATCTTCAGCAGCGGGTTGTCAGGCTTCATGGCCGGGTTCCTTCGGAAGTGGGGGTGTCCGCGTCGTGTCGTGGCAGGGTGAGCAGGACCGTCAGTGCGAGCACGGTGCCGCCGAGACGCAGTAACAGCCGCAACGAGTCCTCGGGCAGCGGCTCGGCGAACGCGATCGTGCCGCTCACGATGGTGAACACGCAGGCCACCGTCGAGCACACTGGGACGATCAGTGAGGCCCGGCAACGCTGGAGCGCGGTCTGCGACAGCACCAGTCCGCTGACCCCGGTCAGCAGGAGGAGGTACGGGTACGGGGAGGCGAGCAGGGCGGGCACGGAGCCCAGGAGGTCCGAGGTGTCCAGATGGCCGGAGACGCCCTTGATGGCGAGCGAGCTGACGCCGTAGATCAGACCGACCGCGACCGCGTAGGCCACTCCTGTGGTCGGCTGCCGATGGCGCCGGCGGGCGCGCCGCTCCGCGGCCGAGTAGAGCAGCAGCCCGGCCGCGAGGGTCGGCACGCACAGTGCCAGCAGGATGCCCGTGGGCGCGCTGCGGCTGATCTCCTCGCTGGTCCCGTACAGCGAAGCCACCACCATCACCAGCGCCAGGCCGATGACGGCCACCGCGCGTCGCTCACGGCCGGAGGGGCGCTCACCGAGCACCACCGACGAGAGCACCAGCAGGAGGACAAGCCCGGACAGGAACAGGCCTTGGGCGGCGGCGATCGGCAGGGTGCGGTAGACGGCCAGCTGCGCGGCGAACCCCAGGGCCAGCGCCATGGCCCCACAGATCCACAAGGGCCTGCGGGCCAGCAGGATCAGGGCCCGGCCCGGCTGTGCGGCGCTCAGCGGCGGCATGCTGGCCAGCGCCCGCTTCTCCAGGACGAAGCCGGTGCTGTACAGGACGTTCGCCACCAGCGCGGCGGTCACACCCCACACCACGGGCTACACCTTTCTCGCATGCACGAGGAGGATGGAGGCGAGGGACGGCACCCCGCAGGCCAGGCGGTCCAGCGGGCGGAGCGGACGCGGCACTCCGTGGTACGGCGCACCGGCGACCGCCACCACCTCGAACCCGGACGCCGCCACGAACTCGCGCAGCGCGCGGGCCGTGTACAGCCTCAGATGGCCCACCACCTCCCTGCCCGGTCTGCCGTGGATGCGGCGCAGACTCACCTCGGAGAACACCGGCTGGACTCCGGCGAGCAGCAGAGCGCGGTTGTACCAGGCGGCGAGGTTCGGCGTCGAGAGCATCAGATGCCCACCGCGGCGCAGCACCCTGCGCAGTTCGTCGAGGGCACTGTCGGGGTCGACGAGGTGCTCGACGACCTCGCTGAACAGCACGGCGTCGGCACTGCCGGAGGCGAACGGCAGCCCACTGCCGGTCAGTTCGCCGCGGACGACCTGGTTCAGGCGCGGCGCCGCCCGGCGCAGCGCGTCCTGCGACCAGTCGATCCCCACGACGTGGTGCCCGGCCAGGACGCGGGCGGCGGTCGCGCCCGCCGAGCCGTCCCCGCAGCCGACGTCGAGCACGGTCGCGGCCGGGCGGCCGGGCCCGACGGGGCCGAGCGCATCGGCCAGCATCCGGGCCTGGCGCAGCGTACGGGCTTCCCCGGAGGCGACGGGAACGGTGGGGTTCTCGTAGAAGTCCCGCAGCCCGGGAACCGGCCGGCTCGGCGAAGTCACCGCCGCCTCGGGCGACTTCCCGGTTCCTGTGGAGCCGCTGGCGGAGAGGGTCATGACGGCCTCTTGTGGTTGTCCTGGGTGGAACGGGCTCCACCCGGTGTCGGGTCCGGACGCGGTGTGTCGCGGTGGTACGGCCCGCCCGGGCCCCGTGCGTGATCCCGGGCCGAAGACGCCTCGGCGTCCGTGGCGGTGGCGTCCACCTTCCGGATTCCGGCTCCCGGCCCCGCCCCTGGAGCATGCGCCCCGGTCGAGGTGAGAGACGTAGTCGAGAGCGACTCCTCGAACAAACCCACCAGGTCCGCACCGGCCGCCTCACCGAGCAGCGCCCGCGACCAGCGCAGCGTCACATGCAGTCGCCCGCCGGTGGAAGCCGCCGCCAGGCTCAGCCCGCGCGGCATCCGCGCCGGTGCGGAGAACCACACGGCCGTCGCCCGGCCGGCGTCGCCGAAGTCCAGCGCGTACGGCACGCGTCCGATGTTGGTGACCAGTGCCGTCGACGTCCAGGGCCCCGCCGCCCGCCGTGCGCCACGGGTGAGCACGCCCCGGATGCCGACCGGGAGCAGCGGTGCAGTCAGCAGACTCGCCCCGGCTCCCATGGGGGCGCCCTGGGCCGACTTCAGCGCGCGGGTGCGCCGAGCAGTGGTGCGCAGCAACCGGGCCACGGCCGCCGGGTCCGGCCGCTCACCGAGCAGGAGGTCCTTGTCGCGCGGGTCCTCGGAGGTCATGGCCACCTCGACGAGCCGGGTTCCGTTGCCCATCGGCATCTCCGTGCCGCGCGGCCGGTCGTCGACGGGCATCGTGATCCGTACCGGACCGGCCGGCCGGCCCTGCGAGACGTTCCAGCGGCCCACCATCAGTGACGCGGCGACCAGGAGTTGGTCGTTGACGGTCCAGGGCGGGAGGCCTCCGGTCCGCGCCACACGCCGCGGAACGGGCAGGTCCGCCTGCAGCATGCCGTTGCCCACGGCGCGGGCACGTACCGCCTCGGGGCGGGAGTCCGGTGCGACGCGTACGGGGCGCGCACGTACGGCGCGGCCGGTCCCGCTCGGAGCCGGACCCGAGCTCCCCGGCCGGACCCGCCCGGTGACCGGGAGGGCGTCCACGCCACCGTACTGTTCGGCGGTCGTGGCGAGCACTCGCAGCCCCGACGGCGCGTCGAGAGCCGTGTGATGCATCGTCAGCAGCAGCACGGTCCCGGTCTCGGTCGCGGTCCCGGAAGCCACGCTCGAAGACTCCGGGGCGACCTTCCCGCCGTCCACCTCGACGACTTCCAGGCGCATCGGCGGCGACAGGGTGAGCGGCGGGCAAGCGCTCAGCGCGCGGGCCCGGACCCTGGCCAACGCGTCGGCTCCCCGGCCCGCGAAGCTCACCGGGTCACTGTCCGGTTCGCCGGTCACCTCCCACGCGAAGGACCGCCGGTGCCGACGGCCGGGCACCTCCCGCATCAACACCCTGGGGTGCGTCAGCAGAGCCCGCCGGAACGCGGCCCGCAGCCGTGCGGGGTCCACCCGTCCGGGCAGGTGGACCTCGATGTGCACGCTCTCCGGTTCGTCGTCGCTGAGGCAGTGCCGCGACACCTCGTCGACGGTCGGAAAGGGGATCAGGACCCTGCCGACGGCGGTCCCCGGCGCGATCACGCGGGTCCACCGCCTTCCGGCCGACGGGGCCGCTCGGGCCAGTCGCCGGCGCTGGTGCCGCGCGGCTTGGCCGTGACCACCCGTCCGGCTTCCGCCCCGTCCGCGTCGCCGCCTTCGTCCGGGTCGACACGCCCACGCCCGGCGGCCACAGCCGCCGGCCTGGCCGCCGTCACCAGCGCGGCGGACAGGGCCACCAGCGCGAGCACCTGCGCCAAGCCGCTGAACGCGCCCGCCCCAGTGGCGACCGGCTCTCCGGCGCCGAAGGCCGCGACAAGGCCCGCTCCGGCCATCCCCGCCGCCGCGGTCGGCACCAGCACGGCCGGCCGGAACCGTGCCGCCACGGCGAGTGCGGGCACGATCAGGGCCAGTGGCCCCGCCGCCACCGCGACGACCGCGGTCAGCGCCAGCGTTCCGAGCAGCATCCCCGGGGGCGACGGTTCGGACAGCTCCTCGTCGGTCCCACCGTCGTGGCGTCGACGGCCCACGAAGGCCAGGGCGAGCAGGGCGACGAGCGCGAACGCACCGCCGATCAGGGCTGTCCGGTACGGCCCGGAGGGCTCGAACTCCATGGTCACCGTGCCGGACGCCCCGTCCGGGATCACCCACGCCTGCTGCCAGCCGTCGAGGCGTACCGGCTCCAGCTCCGTGCCGTTCAGGGTGGCCTTCCAGCCGTCGTTGGCGTTCTCGTACGTCCGCAGGTACGTGGCCTCCCCGGAGCCGGCCGTCACCGAGACGGTCCGGCTGTCGTCGGTCCACCGGGTGACGGTGGCCTCGCGACCCGCCGCTCCGGCCAGTTCCCGCGGAGTGCCCCGGGTCAGCGTGACGTCGGTGACCGCCAGCGGGCCCGCGTCACCCGCCTCCACCTCGTGGTCGCCGGACGGAAGTTCCAGGGTGCCGTCCTTCTCCTCCCCCGCGCAGAGGGCGACGGTGACGGGGCGCCGCTCGGTGAGGTCCCGGACGAGTCCGGAGGCCTTCGTCTTGTGCAGGACACCGCCCACTGCGAGGTCCGGGCCCTGACCGCACGGCAGCGAGAAGCGCGCGGACGGCTTCGGGCGCGGCACCCGCAGGTCGGCGAGTGCCGGAACGTGCACCTCGCTCAGCCCGACCGGCAGCTGCAACTGCGCGTTCGCCACCGGGTTGTGGACGGTGAGCGGGGCGACCCTGCTGATGGTGATGTCCAGCCGGTTCGTCTCGATCGCCGGGAAGCGGACCCGTCCGTTCTCGTCGACGTCGGCCACCGCGGCGCCGTGCGGCGAGCTGATCATCACCTGCTCGGGCCGGGTGGACACACCGCCCGCCGGCGCGAGGATGACCTCGTCGATCTTCCTCTTCTTGGGCCAGCTCAAGTGGACGACGGGCCGGTCGCCCGCGATCCACGCGGTCGTCAGATCACCGTCGACCAGGTTGCGGGCGCTGAGTTGTGTGCCGTTGGGGCTGATGGAGTCCACCTTGGCCGTCACCCGGTTCTTCGATCCGGGGGCGGAGCGGTCGAGCAGTTCGTCCAGCGCCGCTCCGGGCACGGCGACGGCTCGCGCCGACACCTCGTACTCGCCCGGTTCCCCGGTGCTGAACCGCCGGTGCAGTCCCACCTCGGCCGATACGGGCGACAGGCCGCCGGCGTCGGTGCCGCGGTGGAGGGAGTACACGCTCGCCGCCGCGTCGGTGCGCTCGGCGTCGGCAGGCAGCGCCAGCATGCGCGTCACCTGCACGTCCGGGATCGACACCTCGGAGAACCCGGCCCCGGAGAGGCCCGGGCGCGCCTGCTGCGCGGCGACGATGGTGATCTTCATCCAGGAGGCCTCGCCGGCAGGAGCCTTGACGGTCTGCGGCAGGCCGTTCGTCTGGAGGGGGCTGTCGGCCGAACCACGGTCGGTCTCGATCCGTACCCGGGTGGGCGCCGCGCGCATCGAGTCGCCCGGCAGGGGCGTGAGTTGGATGGAGGCCGGGACGGCGGTCGGCCGGGAGAACTCCACCCTGAGCCACTGTCCGGCCGGCTCGCCCGGGCTGCCCTCGGCCCACGCGGTGTCCGGGTTGCCGTCGAAGGCGTTCACCGGGTCGTACTGCGGCAGGTGGAACAGCCAGTTCCCACTGCTGGAGGCCGTCACGGCCTCGGCGCCCCGCAGCACCGCCGTCGTCTGATGATCGATGCCCTCCGACGGCAGGATCTGCTTGGGCTTCTCACCTGGGTTCTGCAGGCTGCCGGAGTGATTGCGCTCGTTCGCGGTGTACGTGTACGAGGTGTTGTTGTTGACCAGGCCGAACCGGGTGTCGGCTCGACGCAGCCCGTCCGCGACCGCCTTCACCGGTGCGACGAGGCCCTCGGGAAGCCTGTCGCCGGCCAGTACGGCCGGCCGCTCGGTCATCGAGGGATCGGCGGACAGCTGGAGCAGCGCCTCGGGTCCGCCACTGATCACGGCCGTGTCGGCCACGGCCGAGAGACCGACCCTGTCGGGCCGCGCGTCGCGGTCCTGCGGCTCGTAGATCTCCACGGCCTGGAGCCGCGGGTAGAGCCCCTGCACCTGGAGCGGGGTGTCGGCGGCGATGCGACCGCCGGTCACCAGCGGACCGAACCCGGTGACCTTGCGGTAGCCGGACGACTCCAGGGTCCGCTTCACCGTCTGCGGCGGGACATAGCCGATCTGGTCGGGGTCGAGGTCGTTGCGGACGACCACCTCGTGCATACCGGCCCGTGCCAGGTACGGCTGAAGGCCCGGAACCTCGGAGCCCGACAGCAGCGCCTGCTCCACGGCGTCCGTCATACGACGTGCGCCGGGAGTACCGAAGGGGACGAAGTCACGCTGCGCCCAGGGGGTCTCGGCCAGTACGTCGAAGGGCTGGTCGATGGGGGATCCCCAGGTGTAGATGCCGTGCGCCGTCGCCGGTACGACCAGTGCCCGGCTGTTCGGGGCGTTGGCCTTGAGCCAGTCGGCGGCCTCGTCCCAGTGGGTGGGAAGTCTGGTGAACGCCCCGGGCTGCAGGATCGAGCCGTTGACGTACGGCAGCGCCAGACCCGGCAGGACCAGCACGGCCACGGTCGCGGGTACCCAGCGGCGACCGCGTAGTGCGCGAGACCCCCGGCTCTCGGACAGCACGGCTGTCAGATGGGCCAGTCCGAGGGCGAGCGCGAGGGCGAGGCCCGGCTGGAACTTGTAGATGTTGCGGAACGGCTTCAGCGGCCCGTCCAGCCAGTCCTGGACGACACCATGAAGCGGACCGCCGAAGGCTCCGCCGTACCCGGCGAGCGCGACCAGGACGACGGCCAGGACGGTCAGCATCAGCCAGCGGCGCTCCGGCAGGTCCCGCCGGGCCAGGCCCGCAAGCCCAAGCGCCGCGGCGAACGCCGAACCGAGAACGGTGACGACGGAGGTCGCGACGGTCCAGCCGGCCGGCAGCCACGCCTCACCGAAGTTCAGATACGCCACCCAGTTGCCGGCGCCGCGCAGCAGCTCGGTCGCGGACATGGTGGCGGTGGTGGTGTCGGCCTGCTCCACGTACGGCATGAAGTTCTCGCCGTACATGCCGAGCAGGAGCAGCGGCACCACCCACCACACGGTGGCCAGGACGACGCCCGGTATCCACCAGCCGAGCAGCGCCCGCCAGCGCCGGCCGGGCGGGCGGCTGAGCAGGTACAGGCCCACGGGCAGCAGCGCCGCCAGTGTCGAGGCGGCGTTCACGCCGCCCATGAGGGGGATCAGCAGGGCCGAGCGCGCGGCGGCCGTACGGGGGCTCGACTTCGCGGATGTCAGCGGCAGCAGCACCCAGGGCAGCAGGGCACCGGGCAGCGCGGCGGCGGAGGTCGATCCGATGACGATCGTGAAGGTGGGCCACAGCGCGTAGACGACGGCACCGAGGACACGGGACGCGGGCGTCCCCACGCTCAGCCGTTCGGCGAGCCTGAGCGCGCCCCAGAAGGCGGCGGTCACGATGATCGACAGCCAGAGCCGTTCGGCCAGCCACACCGGCACCTGGAGCAGGTCCATGAGCGCGTAGTAGGGCAGCGCCGGAAAGGCGTAGCCGACGTACTGGTTGGCTATGCCGCCGAGGCCCACGTTGCCGTTCCACAGCGAACCGAGGTCGCCGATGAAACGCCAGGGGTCGAGGGCGACGCCGAGTTTGGTCTCGAACGTCATCTTCCCCGGTGACACCGCGAGGAACGACACCAGCACGACGGCCCAGAAGCCGAACAGCAGGCGTCGTCCGCGCGGTTCGCCGGACGCCTGCGACGGCGTCGGGCCGGGCTGCGGCACCCAGGTGGGCGCCTGGACCGTGGTGGTCATGACCGTTCCTCGCTTCGCATGCTCATGGGCTTCGCCTGAGAATCAGCAGCAGATTCCAGGTGGCGATCTCGCGGAGTCCCGGCACCCGGGTGATCGTGCTCGCGAGGAACGGCCAGTAACGGGAGCGCGCCGTGACGACCTGCACGTCGTCGCGGCCGCGGACGTGCCGAAGGGTGGGGCCGATGTGGACGGGGAAGAGGTTCTCGCCGAGCGTGTGCTTGGCCTGGCGGCCGGTGCGCCGTTCGTAGCGTTCGCGGGCCCGGTCGGCCCCGAGGTAGTGCCACGGCGCGGTCTCGTGGCCTCCCCAGGGGGAGAGCCAGTTGGTGAACGACAGGTAGATCAGCCCGCCGGGGCGGGTGACCCGTGCCATCTCGCTGATGAAGGTCTGCGGGTCCGCCACGTGCTCCAGCACGTTGGACGAGAAACAGACGTCCGCCGCCCCGTCGGCGAGCGGCAGCAGATATCCGTCGGCGAGCACCGCGTCCTCGGTGACCGGGCCGCGGGCGCTCAGCTCCCGCAGGTCGGGCTCGAAGAGGTAGCTCTGCGCGCCACGGCGGCGGAACTCCTCGGTGAAGTGGCCGCTGCCGCCGCCGACGTCGACGACGATCTTGCCGGCCAGGTCGACATGGCGTGCCACCTGTGCGACCGAGTCGCGGGCCAGCAGGGTGTAGCACCGCTCGGGGTCGCTGAGCTCGCGCATGAACGCCCGGAAGAGGGCGGCCGACCGTCTCAGCGACGGATCCCTGAATCCACGTTCGGCGATCTCAGCCATGGCCGCTCCTGCCGCGTCCCTGGAGGGCGGCGCGGGCCGCGGCCTCGGCGGCGACCTCCTGGAACTGACGGACCGTCGCGCTCCAGCGGAAGCGTGTGGCGCGCTGCGCGGCGGCACGTCCCATGGCCGCGCGCCGTTCGGTACTGAGGGACAGGGCGCACCACGCGGCGGCGAACGAACTCTCGCCCCGGGCGAGCACCCCGGTCTCCCCGTCCTCGATGGAGTCGCACAGGCCGGGGATGTCGAAACCGATCGCGGGGGTGCCCCGAGCGGCCGCCTCGGTGACGACCAGGCCCCAGCCCTCGACGAGGGAGGGGTGCAGCAGGAGCCACGCCTCGCACATCAGCCGGTGCTTCTCGGCCTCCGACACCCGTCCGGCGAACGTCACGGCGGGGCCGGCCATGGCTTCGAGCCGCTCCCGTTCGGGGCCGTCGCCCACGATGACGAGTCGGCCGCCGGTGACGGGGCGGACCCGCTCCCACAGCCTGAGGAGCAGGTCGATGCGCTTGTACTCGACCAGTCGGCCGACTGCCAGGAACAGCGGCTCCTTCGCCTCGGGGAGCGGCGGGCCGGGGTCCTCGACACCGTTGTGGACGATCCGGATGCGGTCCGCGGCCACGCCGATGCCGCGCAGCTCGGAGGCGGTCGACTCGGAGACGGCCACCATCAGGTTGTCGCGGTGCGTGCCTGCCAGTGCCCAGTGCTCCAGCCTGCGTCCGAGCCGTGCCGCCGGACCCGGGTAGCGCATCTGCCAAAGATCGGTGTGCACGTGGTTGACCAGGCACAACGTCGGTCCGCGGTGCCACAGCGGCGCCAGGTACGGCATGCCGTTGCACACCTCGACCAGCAGGTCGCAGTCGCCGACCTCGCGGGCGAAGGTCCCCCTGGCGCGCAGGAAGTGACCTGCGTCACCCCCCGCGGAGACCACCCGGTAGTCGCGTGCGGCGGCAGGGCCGCCGCATACGAGCGTGACCTCGTGGCCGCCGGCGGTCAGACCGTCGGCGATCCGGTCGATGAGCAGTTCCGAGCCGCCGGCGGCACGGTTGGCCACGTCGCGGCGGGCGAGGAAGGTGATCCGGCGCGGCAGAGGCGCCTGGGGGGATGCGAGGTGCGGGTCGGCGGCGGGCGAGTCGGCGACCGGGCTGCCGGTGAGGGCTTGAGCGGGAAGGGCTTGAGCGGGAAGGGAGAGGGAGTCCTTCTGGCCGGAGGCCAAGGCGGACGCGCGCTGGGGCATAGAGGTGCTCCAACTCGGGGGCTGCGGGACGCAGGCGGGTGGGGGGACGGCCGGGCTTCCGGGGATGAAGCGCTGGGCTGGCTCGGTGTGCGCGTACAGCGGGGTGCGAGGTACAGCGGGGTGCGAGGTACAGCGGGGTGCGAGGTACAGCGGGGTGCGAGGTACAGCGGGTTGCGGGGTACAGCGGGTTGCGGGTGCTGCGGTGCCGGACCTGGACGTGAGGGTGTCCTGTCCGACACCAGTACGGCGGGAGACCCTGAGGTCAGAGCCGGTTCCACCGGGAAACACTGGTCTTACTGAGGGGTAACGTCAGTGTTCGTTCAAGCGATTCGTCCGGCTACTCACGCCGGTGACAAGTTCGAGCCGTTCGACGAACCCTGTTTCATCACTCTTCTGAGTGTTGCGGCTGTCGGCGGCCCCGCATCAGCAGCACCGCGCCTGCGGCGACCAGCAGACCTCCCGCGATCCCGCCCGCCAGGGGCGCGGTCTCGCCGAGCAGCTCCAGCCGGCCACTGTCCTCGGAGGCCAGCTTCACCTGCTCACGCCGGGTCGCCTCGGTGAACTCCAGCCGCTCGCTGGACAGCAGGGTGACCGCGTCCTTCTTCGAGCCAGGGGCCCGCAGTGTCTTCGTCGGCGCGATCAGCGCGTTCATGATCCGCCCCGTTCGGGGGTCCACGGTCAGCTCGATCCTCGCGTTGGAGTACCACTCCTCGGCCAGCACCTGTCCCGGCTTCTTGCTGCCCACCAGCACGCCGGGCACCAGCCGGGTGCCCGTCGCGGTGGCCTCGACGGCACCGACGAAGCGGTAGCCCTCGTGCCCGTCGATCCTGGTGACCTTGTCGAACGCCAGCGGCACCGTGGCACCCAGACTGCTGTCCCACCAGGCGTACGTGCGCTTCTCGACATCGAACGGAAACTTCAGGTACGCCTCACCCTCGAACCCTGGCTTCTCCTCGCAGCAGTGCACCGGGAGGTTCGTCCGGCGGTCGGTCACCCAGCGTTCGGTGGTCCACTGCAGGGATTTCCGCGGGTCGGCCAGCGGCAGCGTCTTCGGCGTGTCGATCTGGGTCGACACGTCCCAGATCGCGTTTCCGCTGCGCTCACCGGCGGCGACATCTCCGAGCACCCGGCGGGTGATCGTGATCGTCTGGTCGTCCACCGTGGAAACGGACCCGGTGTCGAAGTAGCTGCCCCGGCCTTCGAAGACCGTCGTGGAGACCGTATCGGTCGGCGTGCGTTTGGCGCGCGGCTCCACGTACCAGGCGAGCAGTTGGGTGAGCACCAGCAGAAAGACACCGGCACCCAGCAGAATCAGGGACAAAGGTGATATTGAACGACGCATTCTGGTACTCCGATACGGACGCGAGATGCGGGAGTTCAGGGCGGTGCGGGACGGGCCGCGCGCACGGATCACAGCCTGTCCGGGGCGACGAGCGACTTACCCGGTAGTAACACTGCTGTGAACGGCGAAGCTAGGTGGAGCTTGACCACCTGTCAATGCGCCTCTCATACTGACCGCGCCGGACCGGGCCGGCGCGCTGGGTGACAGACCTCATCGACTGAGAGGCCGATCATCCTCATGTCCAGACTGCTCGCCGCCCTCCTGACCTGCGTCGCCGCCGCCGCTCTGGCCACAGGCGCCGCCTTCGGAATCGTCGCCGCTCTCGACGCCGCACCCGAGCAGCAGAACGTGCCGCTCGTCACATTCCCCGACCCGCCCGCCCAAGGGTCCTCCAGCACACCTGACCCCGGCGCGGGCTAGTTTGTGACTGTGAAGGCCCGGCTGACCGAGCTCATGAAGACGGACATCCAGGAGCGGTGGTTTGGAAGCCTCGTCAGCGTGGCGCGACGTGCCACAAGAACGGATTCAGCAGTTCGCCGACCGGGCCCTGGAGCAGGTCCCCGAGCTGGCACAGGACATCCTCGCCGCGATCCGGCGGGAGTACCCGGGCCTCGTGTTCAGGGTCGACGAGTCCGGAGAGCCGAAGGCCCTGGTGGCGATCCGGCACGCGCTGGAGCTCTTCGTCGAGCAGATGACCACGGGCTCGGACCGGCCGAGCGAACTTCCCGAGATGTTCCGGGACTTCGGGCGCGGCGAGGTCGCTCACGGGCGCAGCCTGGACTCCCTGCAGGGGATCTACCGGCTGGGCGTGCGCCTTTCCTGGCGGCGCATGGCGGAGATCGGCCAGCAGGCCGAGATTCCGTCCTCGGCCATGTACGAGCTCGCCGAGTCCGCTTTCGAGTACCTCGACGTGATGGTGGCCCAGTCGGTACGCGGCTACGCCGAAGCCATCGCCCGCCAGGCCGGCGAGCGGCTGCGTCTGCAACGTCTGCTCGTCGATCTCCTGCTCGCCGAGCGCCGCTCGGATCCGTCCGCCTTCCTCGCCGACCGCGCGGCCGACGTGGGCTGGCAGCTGCCCGAGAAGGTGGCGGTGGCCGTGCTGCTTCGCCCCGCCGCGGAGGCTGTCGCCCCTGCCGTGGGAGAGGAGGTGCTGGTCGACATGGAGGGCGAGCGGCCACGCCTCGTCGTGCCGGACCCGGACACCCCCGGACGCGCGGAGTTGCTGGACCGGGCGGTCGCCGGCTGGTCCGGCGCGATCGGCCCGTCGGTTCCCGTGGCGGAGGCCACCACGTCGCTGCGGTGGGCCGAGGCCGCCGTGGGGATGATCGAGCAGGGCCTGCTGCCGCGAGGGCGGCTGCTGCACTGCGGCGAGCACGTCGAAGCCCTGGTACTGCTGCCCGCGAGCGAGTTGATCGACGATCTTGCCCGGCGGAGACTGGCGCAGCTGGACGAGTCCGGTGGCCCGGCGCACGCCCACCGCCTCGCCGAGACGCTGCTGGCCTGGCTGGAAACGCGCGGGGGTGCCCCGGAGGTGGCCGCCCGGCTGGGGGTCCACCCACAGACCGTGCGCTACCGGCTGCGACAGCTCCGTGAGCTGTGGGGCGACGACCTGGACGACCCGGACCGCCGCTTCGAGCTGGAGCTGGTGCTCCGTACCCGGCGGCTGCGCGGAGATCTCGTCCCGCCGCCCGACTGACCTCGGGGGCGAGGCAGACGTACCGCCCGACACCCCGAACCCGGCGTACCGCCTCGTGCCTGACGTTCGGCGCGCCGTCGTGTCCGGCCGCCTCACCCGGTCCTGCCGCGCGAATCCGCGCGGCAGGACCACACGCGGGTCAGGACAGCGGCGTCGGCTCCTCCGGTGCCAGCGAGTTGCCTGCGGGGATGCGGCCGCAGTCGGACGGAGCCGTCCGACCCGCGAAGCGGTCGTCGAGCCAGTCCATCGCGAGAGGGGCCCAGACGACGGGCACGCCCACGTGGCTGAGCAGCTCGTACTGCCGGTACGTGATGGCGGAGTTGCCGGTGGCGCAGTACTGCCGCGCGAGCGCGCGCACGTCCCCGGCGACCATGACACCGTCGCCCGTGCCGATCCCCCGGTGGTTGCTGAAGGTGCCCTCCAGGACGCCCCCGTCGCCCTGGGCGATGAACCCCGGGACCGTCGGCGTGGCGGCGGAGCCGAGGTTGATCCGGTTCACCGCCGTGACGAGGTCGGGAACCGAGTTGATGTTCTCGTACCCGGGTTTCGCCATCTTCTTCCAGGTCAGACCCGGATAGTGGCCGAGGGCATCGATGATGGAGCCCTTCTCCAGCTCCGCGTACACCTTCAGGCCGTAGCTGTTCAGGTAGGGCTTGACGTCGATGTCGAAAGAGCGGGAGACGCCGATGATCGCCATCGGAATGACGCCCGACCACGAGAGGGAGCCGTCCACGTACTTCAGGTTGTGCGCCGGGGTCACGAGCAGACCGCCCTCGGCGAAGCCGACCAGCTTCCGGTTCACGTCGGGCGCGTACGACGGTGCCAGCGCGGCCGCCCAGTTCGTGGCGATGGCGCCGCCCGAGTAGCCCATGAGACCGAACCTGGTGTTGTCGCTGAGCCCCGTCTCCGCAGACCTGGTCGCGGCACGGATCGAGTCCAGGGTGTTGGTCCCGTACTCGGGTCCCGCGGCGAAGGCGGCGCGCTGTCCCTGGGTGTCCGGGATGACGAGGGTGTAGCCCTTCGCCAGCAGCGGCGCCATGAAGACGGCCTCGACGTTGGGGATCACGCCGCCGAGGGTGAGGTTGCCGGCGATGGCGCGGGACGGCCCGTCCTCCGGGGTCAGCGAGTCGTAGAACGACTGGTAGGACACGGCCTTGCTGCCGTCACCCGTGAGACTGCGCACCACCGTGGTCACGTTGGCGGCCGGGCGTCCCTGGGCATCGGTGCTGCGGTGGAGCAGCTGGATCGCCTTCAGCGGCGTGGGAATGCCGACGAGGTGGTACTGGAGCGTCCGCGTCTTCAGCACGGCGCCCGGGGCGAACGACGACAGCGGCTCGCTGCCGTCGTAGGTGTAGAACGGGTCGCTCGCGGCGGGTGTAGCCGTGGCCGTGGTCGCAGCCGGCGTGGACGCGGCGGCGGTGGCCGCCGGAGCGACGGTCATGGCCGCCGCGGTGACGACAGCGACGGGGATCAGACGAACGGCTGTCCTGGACAAGGCGTCCTCGATTCGTGAGTGGGGGGCGACGCGCCGGTGGGCGGCACCTGGCAATTCACCGGCCTGACGTGTTACCAACCAGTAGGAGATGTCCCGGAAACATGATGACGGCGGTGCGCCGTCGCGCGCCCAGGGCGGGCAACAGAGATTTGCGAGGTGGATTGTGACCGTGTCCAACGCCGCGGCTCGCGACTCGGCGCCGCGCTTCGGCGGCGTTCCGGTATACGAGCGGCTCCAGGCCGCCGCCGGTGCACTGGAGCGCGCGGTCATGGTCCGGCTCGTCGAACGGCTGCCCGTCTACGGAAGGTTGCCGCCGGAACAGCTCGGCAGCGACATCGCCAAGCAGGTGACCCGCGGCATCCGATGCTTCGCCGAAATGGTGCGCACCGGGGATTTGCCGGATCAGGCGGAGCAGACGGCGATCCGCGAGTCGTCGGCCCGGCGTGCCGACGAGGGAGTGCCGCTGGAGGCCGTGGTGGGCGCCTATCACATCGGTGCGGAGGAGTGCGCAGCCCACGTCTTTCCGGCCGCCGAACCGGGCGACCTGAGCGACCTGTTGCTGGTCCAGCGTCACATGCTCACGTATCTCAGACTGGTGAGCTGCGAAGTCGCCGCCGGGTACGTGCAGGAGCGGCAGACGGCTCTGAGCGACGAGCAGGTCGCCCTGCAGTCGCTGCTGTCCAGACTCCTCGAAGGCGGCAGCCCCCAGGCCGCGGCCGACCGCGCCGGCGTCCGGCTGCCGCCCTGCTACCTGGTGCTGAGCATCTCCGTGGGACGGCATCCGGACGAGCTGGTGCCCGGCGTGGACCACGCGGTCGCATCACGCCGCAAACTCCGGCGGCTGCGCAACGAACTGCAGCGCCAGACGGTGGGAGTGCCGCTGTCCGTGCTGTCAGGTGGCGGAGGGCTGATCCTCATCCCGCACAAGGCGCCGGCCGCCGACTTCGGCCCTGCCGACCGGGACCGGCTGTCCCAACTGGTCGTGGAACTGGGCCGGATGTGCGGCGCGGAGGTGCTTGCCGCGGCGGCCGCCGCGCCACCGGAGGGCGTCGCGGACGCCGCCCGGCTTGCGGGCGAGATACGTGAGGTGGCCGAGGCTTCCGGCCACGAGCCGGGGCTGTACCTGCTCGACGACGTGCTGCTCGAATACCAGCTGAGCCGTCCGAGCCCTGCCAGGGAAGGGCTCGCCGCGCTGCTCGACCCGCTGGACACACGCCCGGAACTGCTCACCACCCTGCGCACCTTCCTCGCCTGCAGTCTCGACCGGCGCCGGGCCGCGGCTCGGCTCCAGGTCCACCCGAACACGGTGGACTACCGCCTGCGCAAGGCGACGGATCTCACCGGCCTTGACGCGTCCCGCGGCGCCGACCTGGTCACGCTGCACGCCGCGCTCGCCGCCCATGACGCGGTACGGCGCGGCGACCCCGGCGTAGCCCCCTCGCGCCAGGCCTGAACGCCCCTGCCTTCGACCCGGCTCACCGCTTCCCACGCGGGACCGCGAGGTCGGTCAGAAGCGCGGTGCCGGGCGCGAAGTCGGCCCATGCGCCGCGCCGTGTCAGCACGGCGATGGCCGAGGTGGGGAACTTGGCCTCCACGCGCTGCAGTGTGTCGTCGAGCGTCTCGCCGACCAGCAGCAGGACCAGCTCCTGCAGGCCCGGGTTGTGCCCGATCAACAGCAACGTCCCCACATCGTCCGGCACTTCGCGTACGAGGTCGAGAAGGCTCTGACTGTCCGCCGCATAGACGCGCCGGTCGTGGCGTGCGGGCGGCGTGCCGGGCATCTCGGCGGCGGCCAGCTCCCAGGTCGAGCGCGCTCTGCGGGCGGTGGAGCACAGAACGAGTTCGGGCAGGCAGTCGGCATCCCTCAGCCAGCGGCCGGCCGCCGGGGCGTCGCGCAGACCTCGCGGACCGAGGGGGCGGTCATGGTCGGGCACACCCTCGGGCCATGCGCTCTTGGCGTGCCGCAGAACGACCAGCCGCCGCAGCGGAAGGGCGGTTTCGCGGGCGGTTTCCACCTTCTCGACAGTACGCGGCACAGCCGAGCCGCGGCCCGGCATCGCGCGTACAGCGCCGCTATCCAAGGAACGACAACCGCACCCGGCGCTCCGGGTTGTCCTTGTTCGTGTCCGCCAACCTCCGCAAGGACAACCTTCAGCGTACGTCGAGGAGCGGACCGGGTCCTGTCCGACGCCTGCGGTCCGAACCGAGTTGCCGACCAGCTCGGACAGCTCTCACTGAGCCTGCCCTGACCAGCCAGATAGCTGTGCACCCCCGCACCCGGCTGGATGAACAGCGGCTCGGGCAGGCCGTCGGCCGTCAGCTCCGGGGCGGCCGCCCCCCGGCCCTCGGGCGTGATGCCGAAGCTGAGCTTGCCCATCGAGCCAGTCCGCAATTCCACCCCTGCCGGGCGGACCGTCACCACCCGGTCCGCGAAGTTGAGCAGGCAGGCCGAGGCATGGCGACGGGGACGCAGCCGCACCGGGTGGTTCGGGGCCAGCGCACCAGTGGCGTCGGTCAGGGTCACGTCGACCAGGTACTGGGTGAGCTCGTAGGAGGCCACATCCGGAACCCGCACATCAGTCGAGCGCCACACTCCGGTCACCGGGTCCTGGGCGTCCATCCGCAGGCCGCGATGGCCGCCGACCCAGCAGAACAGCATCGGCATGTCGGCCGGCTCGGCGCTGGTGGCGAGCCGGTGACATGTCGGTACGCCACCAGGTCGGCGTACGCCCGGCTCGCTCGACCGCGCGCGAGTTCCGGACCGAGCCACCGCGGCCCACCGGTACGTCGCGGCCCACGGGCGGCATCTCGCTCCGTTCGTATGAACCACGAGCGCGTCCGGGTGTCACGGCCGGTGCCTGCCCCCCTGCGCCCTCATCGTGGGTCCGGGCCGCCGACCAGGGCCTCTGCCGCTCCGATCCGCTGTCCGGTGCCTGAGCCCACGACGAAGGGGTACACCGTGAATCCCGGCCGACGACAACTACTGCGCTCCGGAGCGGCCGTCGCGGCCGCCGGAAGCCTGATCGGGCTGGGCTCCGGCGCCCGCTGGGCCACCGCCCGCCCCCGCTCGCAGGCGCCCGCCGCCCGGCCACCCTTCACGAGAGAGGACGTCGAGCCGGGCGCGTGGCGCGAACTGAGGCGCAGCCTGAGCCCCGCCGCCGCTCTGTACCGCCCGGGCGCCCCGGAGTACGCGACACGGGCGGCACCCGACAACCAGCGTTACGCGTCCGTCCGCCCGGCAGGTGTCCTCGCCTGCGCGACCGAGGAGGACGTCGCCACCGCGATGCGGTGGTGCGCCAAACACCATGTGCCCTTCGTACCTCGCTCCGGCGGCCACAACTATGCGGGCTACTCCACCGGCCCTGGCCTCGTGATCGGCCTGCGCGCACTGAAGGAGGTGGTCCCGCAGGGGCGGCGGCTGCGCCTGGGCGGCGGCGCCACGAACTCGGACGTGTACGCGGCCCGTGAGTTCGACCTGTACTTCCCCGGCGGGCGCTGCCCGGGAGTGGGCGTCGCCGGGCTCACCCTGGGCGGCGGGCTCGGTTTCAACGACCGTAAGTGGGGCCTGACCTGCGACCGGCTCACCGAGACCCGTGTCGTCCTCGCCGATGGCACGGTGGTTCGCGCGGCCGACGACGAGAACGCCGACCTGTTCTGGGCCTGCCGGGGCGGGGCGGGCGGCAATTTCGGCATCAACACCGGCTTCGTCTTCGACGCCGTGCGTGTCGGCCGGCTGCGCGCCACCGTCTTCGACGTGACCTTCGGCCTGGACGCGGGCGTCAAGGTGATGGAGGAGCTGCGGTACGTCCTCGACGGGGACCGCCATCACGACTTCGACGTACGGATCGGCTTCAAGCACGCCGGCGACGGCACGACGTCGCTCTGGCTCCTCGGGCAGCGGCTCGGCGACGCGGACAGCCTGCGACGCCTGCTCGGGCCCCTTCTGCACCTGCGTCCGACGCGGACCGTCATCGAGGAACACGGATTCTGGTCCGCGCAGAACCGCCTGATGGAAACACCTGGAGCCAAGGACGCCTACGCCTCCAAGTCCCTCGTCCCCGACCGGTGGCCCGGTCCGGACACCGTGGCAGCGGTCGGTGACTGGGTACGCGGCTGGCAGCCCGGACCCGGCCGGGCCACCGGTTACATCACCCTCTTCGCCATGGGGGGCGAGAGCGCCGCGCCCCACCCGTACGAGACGGCCTACCCGCACCGCCGAGCGACGTTCGTCATCGACATCGGCACCCACTGGAAGCCCGGCACCCCGCATTCCGAGGTGCGCGCGCTCCTGGAACAGACCCGCGCCGCCCACCACATGCTCGGCCGCCGTCTGTCCACCCGCGCTGCCTACGTCAACTTCCCCGACCCGGACCTGCACGACTGGCAGCACGCCTACTACGGCCCGAACTACGACCGCCTGGTCGCCGTCAAACGCCGGTACGACCCCGAGGGCCTGTTCCGCTATCAGCAGGCCGTGGGCTGGGACGGCGCCATTCCGCGGGTGTGAGCGACAGCACGGCAGAGGTCAGAATTGTTCGTTGTACCTGGGACGAATGTTGAGGGCCCGCTGGATGTCATCCCGGACCTGTTCGTCGAACTCGACGTGGAACCGGTTGATCGGGTTGTTGTCCTGCCACCACTTGTCGGGGATGCCCTTCTGCTCGAAACTTCCATGCTCCGTCCTCACGGTCGAAGCCCTCGATCCTTCCCTCGCCGGTTTCCGGGTCGTACTGGTCGATGTATTCGATGTTCATGGAACTCCTCCTGTAGGCGAGCGGGCTAGTGAGTGATCTTGGAGACGCGGCCGTACGCGACCGTCCTGCCGCTCTCGCGGATGGCGAAACGCTGCGAGCGCTCCAGGGCGATCGGGACAATCAGCTCGACCTTGGTGCTGACCCTGTCGCCCGGCATGACCATCTCCTCGTCGAAGGCCATGGTGCCGGTGACATCCGCCGTGTTGACGTAGAACTGCGGGCGGTAGCCCTTGAAGACGGGGGTGTGCCGCCCGCCCTCGTCCTTCGACAGGAAGTAGACCTCGGCCTCGAACGCAAGGTGGGGCGTGACGGAACCGGTCGCGGCGAGGACTTGGCCGTGCTGGACCTCACCCGACGGTACGTCTCGGAGCAGCAGCCCGACCTCCTCGCCGGCACGTCCCTCGCTCGCCGCCTTGCGGAAGATCTCGATGCTGCTCACGGCAGCCGTCCGGGTGGGCAGGATGCCGACCAGGGAGACGGTGTCGTTGACCTTCAGCGTGCCCCGCTCGATCCTCCCGGTGACGATCGTTCCCTTGCCGTCCAGTGCGTGGGCGCGTTCCACCGGCATGAAGAACGGCTTCTCCGGTGCGCGCTTGGGGATGGGACATCTCGCCTCGACGTCCTTCAGGAGGGCGAGCACGTTCTCGCACTGCTGCTCGTTCCCCTGCAGGGCGCCGAGAGCCGACAGGCGTACCACGGGGACGGAGTCCCCTGGGTACCCACTGTCGTTCAGCAGGCTGCGGACTTCGACTTCGGTCAGGTCCAGAACCTCGCTGCCGTCCACGAGATCGACCTTGCTGAGGGCGACCACGATGGAGGGCACGCCGACCCGGCTCGCCAGGAGCACGTGCTCCTTGGTCTGTGGCATGACGCCGTCGGGTGCGGAGACCACGAGGATGGCCGCGTCCATCTGCACCGTGCCGGTGATCATGTTCTTGATGAACTGACTGTGCCCGGGGCAGTCCAGGTGTGCGTAGTGGCGCTTGTCGGTCTGGTACTCGATGTGGGCCAGGTTGACGCTGCCGCCCCGGGTCCGCTCCTCCGGGGCCTTGTCGATCTCCTCCATCGTGTACGCGTGATTGACCGCCGGGTTTCGGTCGTGCAGCACCTTGGTGATCGCTGCGGCCAGCGTGGACTTGCCGTGCTGGTTGTGGCCGATGGTGCCGATGTTGAAGTGCGGCTTGGTCCGCTGATAGGTCTCGCTCGCCAATGGAGACTCCTCCACTCGGTAACGTTGAGTGATCACTCCAGGACTTTCTGCGACTCAAGGTAACCAAGCATGCAGGCTGCGGCCTGTCGGTTGCGCCGTTCGGGTTTGCCGATGCGGCGGTCTCCCACGGCATCGGCGATCCGCTGGGCGATCGCCTCGACCTCCAGCCGCTGGGCCCTGCCCAGGCCGCCGACGACGTTCTCGGCGTCCGGTTCGTACTCCCAGGTCCAGTCGCTCACGCGGCGACAGTCTCGGCGAGGAGAGACGCCGGCTCGGCCGCAGTGGCGCGGCGCTCGGCACGGTCGTCCGACTCACTGACGATGCGCTCGCACTCCCGGAATCAGGCCAGGCACCGCGGGTAACGGGCGACTCCGACCCATGACCACCAGTGCTCGACGAAAGCGCGGGGCGGCGTGAGGGTGTACTCGTCGCGGGCCTGCCGCATCGCCTCGTCCCACTGCTGATCAAACGCATGGAGAACACCCGAGTCGAGGCGTGCGACGGCGACGCGGAGCGCGGCCGGGGTCTTCTCCGGCATGGGGATGAGGGGGCCGGTGGGCTCTGCGGCACGCTCGGTCACGGCGGACTCCGTAAGGTCTCAGGCGGCGGAGTGGAGCAGGGACGGGGTGACGGCGCCCGCGGCTTCCTCGCGAGGCTGGGTCGGCTGCTGGACGCGCGGCGCGGCGTCGAGACCGGCCGAGACACGTCCGGCGACGGTCTCACGCAGCAGCAGTTCGCACAGGACGCTCATGGACTGGACGCCCTCCCTCTCTCTGCGCTCGTCGGCGCGGGCCCATGCGGCGTCCCCGATGGCGGCGAGGTGACCGCTGCGCCCGCCCGCGCGGACGTCCCCCTCCGGAAGGGGCACGTCGACGACGCCGATGGCATACCGGTCCAGAAGGACGGTGAGCAGGTGACCGACGGTCAGGGCATCGCCGACGGTGATGTCGTCGGCTCTGTCCCACGTGGCGTCATCCACATAGGGGCGGCGAGTGGTGCGGGCGGGGCGGGCTGGAGCAGGCCCGGCTGGACCTGCACGCCACACTCGGCGAGCCCGACGCCGAGAGCACGCCGAAGGCAACATCGAGACCTGTACGACGCCGGAGTCCGGGCCGGCGAACTGACGGAGCCCACGGAAGAGCCCCTCCTGCCGTGGCACCTGGAGAAGGCCGACGCCCTCGCGCGGATCGCAGCGGAGGTGCGGCACCTGTCCCGATTGCCCGATTCCGGTGACGTCTGCTGGCTCACCGTGCCGTGACGCACCCGAGCACGCCCGGACTGTCAGTTGGTGCGGCCGCAGACCCGGCCTACAGCGCTGTAGTACCGAGGAACGACGGCCGCACCTGCCGCTGCGGGTTGTCCCTGTTCGTATCCGCCAACCTCATTCAGAAGTTGTCTCACGTGGCAAGTTTCGCGAGCTTCTTGTAGCAGGTCAGGGCGGCGGCCATGGACAGGCCTCGGCTCTGCCGGTCGTTGCGGACCACGTACGGGATCTTGAGACCACGAGCAGGCCATGACAGGCTCATGCCGCATGATCGATGAATTCGCGAAAGACAACCTGCACGGGAGACTGCGGCGGGACCGCAAGGCGCTGCTCTGGAAACTCGACGGCTTGTCCGAATACGACGCCCGCCGACCTTTGACAGCGACCGGGACCAACCTCCTCGGCCTGGTCAAACACGTGGCCACCGTCGAGGCCAGGTACTTCGGCGAGGTCTTCGACCGCCCTTCCCCGGAACCGCTGCCCCGGTGGCAGGACTCCAACGGCAGCGATCTGTGGGCGGCCGAGGACGAGACCCGCGACCAGATCATCGGGTTCTACCGGCGCACGTGGGAACACTCGGACGCGACGATCAACGAGCTTCCCCTCGACGCCCCCGGCCACGTGCCGTGGTGGCCGGAGCCTTATTCCAACACGAACCTGTTCGCCATCCTGGTCCATGTTCTCGGCGAGTCCAACCGGCATGCCGGACACGCCGACATCCTGCGCGAGGGCCTCGACGGCCGCACCGGGATGCGCCCCGAACACGAGAAGCGGATCGACGAGGAAGCCCGTGCGGCCTACTGCGCGAAGATCGAACAGGCCGCCAGGTCTGCCGCACCAATCAAGGCTTAGTACTCCAGCAGGATTTCTGTATTTCTCCTGGTCAACGGCCTGGCGGTGGGGAGTGTAGCGAGGCGGGACTACATCCGCGGGCTGCTCGGCCCTCCCGCCTTCGGGGAGACGGTGTCCTACCGCATGCTGTGGCGTCGGCCAAATGCCCGCCCCTCCCCTCGATGTCCTCCAGGACACGGGCGATGCGCTCCTCGCCGACCTCGTTATGTGCCACATCCTGCACAGTTGCGTCCTCTCGCGATCGTTCGCGATCGATCCACCGGACAAGGCACGCTGTCCGCGGGCTCTGACATCGGCCGCAACCGCCCCCGGGGCCCGGCCGTAGTGCACGGCCGGGCCCCGGGGGCGGTTGGCGCGACGCCGACTCAACGGCCCTCTGTCAGCCGTGACATGTAGTCCTGCCGCAGCGCGTCGAGGATCTGCGCTGCCTCCGAGAGGCCGGCCTTCCGGCAGCGTGCCGCCGCCGTCGTCAGCCGGGCGATGGCCTCCTTGAACCGGCGCAGCGCGTTGCCCTCGATCAGCGCGGCGATCCGGACCGCCTCGGCACGCGCCGACTCGCCCTCCTCGCCGCCCTGTTCGTGGGCGGCGACGGCGGCCTCCGTCTCGGCCAGGGCCTCCTCGAACCGCTCCGCCTCCGCCAGGACGCGGCCCCGGCGGTAGTGCACGGTGCCCCGCTCGAACCAGGGCACGAAGCCCTCCGTACCCTCCGGCACGGATGCCGCCAGCGCGTCCGCCTCGGCGAGATGCTTCAGCGCCGTCTCCAGGCCCTCCGAGCCCTGCGCGTCCATGACCAGACGCGCGAACTCGCACATCATGTGCATGAGCAGGGACGGGTTCGGCGCCTGCGCGTGCGCCGCCAAGGCCCGCTCGTACGCCGTGCCCGCCGCTCCTCGTCGTGCTCTACCGGCTCTTCATCGCCCCTCGCCGCGTCGGAGAGGACTTCGTGGCGTCACCTGATGCACATCGGTGACGTCGATCGCCTGCTGCGCGCGGCAAACGGGCTTCACAAGCTGGGCGACGGCGTCGTGGTCAACAGCCCCGCGACCGAGGTGGAGATTGAGATCGCCCGCGACAAGGACGGCTCGCTGGTCGTGTTCCCCGCGCTGCCCATGCAGGCGTGGACGTAGGCGCGCTCGCACTCTCACTCGATGAGTGGTGCGGGGTGTGTTCGGTGGGCGTCACATCCGATCTTCCTCGGTTCGTGATCGATCGTTCGTGGTACTGACCGCAGTACGGGCACCTGCTAGGCATGTCCACGCTGACGCGCGGGGCGTGAAAAGCGCAACGGCTTCTTGCAGTGACGGATCGCAGCCGCAACAGCAAGCAGGTGATCACGATTGGCATGAACGGGGTAGGGGCGGTGCAATCGCGCGGCACATGCAGCCCGACGGTCGGGTTGCAAGCGCCCCTGTGAAGGCTGACACCACGCTCGTAGGGGCGAATCCCGCACGGGAGGCTCCGCCACTCCACCCGAGCATGCCCGGACGAGCTGTAGGTGCGGCCGCAGATCCCGCCTACAGTCCGGCGCTACCCGAGAAACGTCAGCCGGACCTGCCGCTCCGGGTTGTCCTTGTTCGTGTCCGCCAACCTCCGCAAGGACAACCCTCGGCGTACGTGGCTTCCTCTCGTGGACCGTAGAGCAGTGCCCGCTCACGGGGTCTCCGCAGCCTCGGGCACGGTCCCGCAGAGCGCTCAGCCTTACAGGCTGAGCGCCGGGCGAAAGTCGACTCTCCCGTCCCAGGTCGGGTTGGTCTCGTCTCCCGGGGAGAGACTGAGCGGATCGGCCTACGCCTGCGGAGGGGACGGGCTCGTCGCCTTCCTGACGCCCTGGCAGACCCAGGCGTTCTGCGTGGCCGGAATCGCGGCCATGCTGCTGGAGCACGCCATGCAAGGCGGCCCCCTCGGCGTCCTGCTCTACGAGGAGGACGCCGAACCGGCGGGTGGCTGCTGCCCCACCTGGCCGGCATCGCGCTGATCGTCGGCGGGGTGTTCGCCCTCACCCGCAGCGGCGTCAGTTCGGCTTGAGCCGGCCCGTGCCCGGTTCGACCGGTGCCGGCGGGTGGCCGTCGGCCGGATCCGTGTCCGGCCCGAGACCGGGAGCGACCACCTGCTGGTGGCGGCCCGGGGCACGCCGCACTGACCGGCCCCGGCTCCCGCCCCGTCAGGCGCGTCTTCATACCGCCGTCCGGCTTACGGGCCGTCAGACGCCGTGCCCGCCGATGCCCGCGAGGATGAGGCGCAGACCGAGGTCGAAGCCACGGGTGTCCAGGCCCGCGAGGGCGCCGGGGGCCGCGTCGGCGGCGGTGAGCGCGTCGGCCAGGGTGGGGAACTCCGGGCGGTAGGCGGCGGGCGGGCGGTGGAAGCCTGCGGTGAAGGTCTCCAGGGCAGAGCCGAGTACCAGGTTGTCGATCGCGGCGGCGGCCTCGGCGGCTCCGGCCGGTGTGCAGCCGGCCTTCACCAGGGCGTCGAGGAGCGCGTCGTAGCCGCGAAGTGCCTTGGCCGAGGTGACGCGGTGCCGGGCCACCAGCGGGATCATGTGCGGATAGCGCAGGTAGACGCGGCGGTAGCCGTGGGCGTACGCGGTGATACCGGCCGGGCCGCCCGGGTCGGTCAGCGGCCCGAGGGCGATCTCGTCGTTGATGAGCTCCGAGGCGGCGTCGAGCAGGTCGTCCTTCGACCGGACGTGGTGATAGAGGGACGCGCCCTTGACCCCGAGCCGTTCGGCGAGGGTCCGCATCTTGAGCGCCTCGACCCCGTGCTCCTCGAGTAGTTCCAGGGCCGCGCGGGCGATGATCGCACGGCTCAGGAGGGTCTGTCTGGGCCGGGGCATGGACGCACTCCTTCCTTCTCAGGCCCCGAACATTACCTGTCAGGAACGCTTCACAAGCCCAGGCGGCGGCCGCTACATTCCAGCCACCCATTTACCGAACGCGGTTAGATTTAAGTTGGAGCGATCATGAGTGACGTCACGGACGAGGTGGCCGCCGGGCGGACCTCCCCCGACTCCGGGGAGGACACCGAGGCCTCGCGCCTGCGGGCGCTCGGCTACCGCCAGGAGCTGCGGCGCAGCCTCGGCGTCCTCGGGAACATCTCGATGGGCTTCGCCGTCGTGTCGCCGGTCGTCGCCCTCTACGCCGTCTCGATGGTCGGCACCATGGTCGCGGGCCCCATGTGGGTCTGGGCACTGCCCCTGGTACTCGTCGGCCAGTGCCTGGTGGTGAGCGTGTACGGCGAGCTGACCGCGCAGTGGCCGCTGGCCGGCGGCCCGTACCAGTGGGGCCGCCGGCTGCTCGGGCCGTCCTTCGGCTGGCTGGGCGGCTGGGTCTGGCAGTTCGCGGTGATGTTCGGCAACACCACCGTGGCGTATCTCGCCGCTCCCTGGGTGTACGCCCTGTTCGGCGCGACCCCGACGCCCGGGGGCCTGGTCGCCGTGGCGGTGGGCATCCTGCTGGCCGGCCTGCTGGTGAACGCGTACGGGATCACCCTGCTGCGCCGCTTCGTCTCGCTGGGCATCGCCGCCGAGGCCGTCGCCTCGGTCCTGGTGGGGTTCGCCCTGCTGCTGTTCTTCCGGGAGCACGGCTTCGCGCTGTTCACCCGGACGCTGGGCGCGGAGTCGCTGTCCGACGACTCCACGGTGCTCGGGTTCCTGGCGGCGGTCGCGGTGGCCGGCTGGGCGTTCATCGGCTTCGACGCGTGCGTGTCGACGGCCGAGGAGACCAAGGACGCGGGGCGCCAGGTGCCGCGTGCCATGTGGTGGGCACTGCTGAGCGTGGGCGCGGTGGTGATCCTCAACGCCATGGCCGTGGCACTGGCGCACCCGCGGCCCGAGGACGTGGTGGCGGGCGCGGACGTGGACCCGGTGACGACCGCCGTGGTGCACGCCTTCGGCGGCTGGACGGACAAGCCGTTCGTGGTGGTCGTCCTGGTCGGCTTCCTGGCCTGTGCGGTCGCCTCCCAGGGCGGTTCGGCCCGCGGCCTGTACTCACTGTCGAGGGACGGGGTGTTCCCGATCTCCCGGCAAGTCCGCCGGGTCAACAGGCGGCAGGCGCCGCTCGGCGGGCTCATCGCGTCGACCCTGATCAGTGGCGGGGCGCTCGTCCTCGGCCTCAACGCCACCGCGATCGGCGCGCTGATCACCTTCGGCACCGCGGCTACCTACCTGCCCTTCTTCCTGGTGTCGCTGGCCGCGCTGATCGCCCGGCTGCGCGGGACGTGGGTGCCGTCGGGACACATCAGGCTGGGCCGCACGGGCACGGTGCTGAACGCGCTCGCGGTGCTGTGGACCGCGTTCCAGCTGGTCAACGTCTGCTGGCCGCGCGCGGTCCTCGCGCCGCCCGGCGCGCCCTGGTACCAGGTGTGGGCCGCGCCGCTCGGCACCGCGGTGGTGCTGGGCAGCGGTGTGCTCTACCTGCTCGTCAAGCGCCCGCACGAGCGCCTGCGCGATCCGGCCGCGCCCTCCGACTCCCCGGCCGAATCCCCCACCGCCTCCCCGTCCACTTCCGCCTGAGTCCGACGGGCCCGGGCCCCGGCGGCACCGTGCCCCACCCCGTACTCCCTCGGCCCGAGTCCTCGGGTCCGAGTCCCCCGTATGCGAAAGGACACCGCCATGGACCGACCCCGTACCTCCCGACGCGCCTTCTGCACGGCCGCGCTGGCCACGGCCGCCGGCACCGCGCTCGGCACCGCCCCCGCCAGCCCGGCCGCGGCCGTCACGCCCGCGGCCGCGGCCCCGGCCGAGTGGGAGGCGCACTCCCGCTGCGTCATGGCCTGGCCGTGGGACCGCAATGTCGGCTGGGGCAACCTCCTGAAGGCCGTCCAGTCGGAGGTCGCCGCCGTCGCGCGGGCCGTCGCCCGCTTCGAGCCCGTCCTGATGGTCGCCGAACCGGGCACCGCGGCGGACGCCCGACAGCAGTGCGGACCGGCCATCACCGTGATCGAGTACCCGATCAACGACTGCTGGACCCGGGACACCGGCCCCGTATTCACCCGCAACGCCGACCGCACCCGGCTCACCGGCCTGGACTTCCGGTTCAACGGCTGGGGCAACAAGTACCCGTACGACAAGGACGACTTCCTGCCGGTCGGCGTCTGCGACCACCTGGCGGTGCCGCGCCAGGCCGTGGACCTCGTCCTGGAGGGCGGCGCGGTCCTCACCGACGGCCAGGGCACGCTCATCACCACCGAGGAGTGCCTGCTCAACTCGAACCGCAACCCCGGCCTGACCCGCGCCCAGATCGAGTCGGCGCTGCTCGCCGCGTACGGGGCGACCAAGGTGATCTGGCTGCCGTACGGGCTCCACAACGACACGGTCACCGACGGGCACGTCGACCTGATCGCCGCCTACCTCGGACCGGCCCGAATCCTGCTGCACACCCAGCCGGATCCCGCCGACCCCAACCACGCCCGAATGGCCGCCAACAAGGCGGTGCTGCAGGGCGCCACGGACGCGTGCGGCCGCCCCTTCCAGATCGTGGAGCTGCACCAGCAGCCCCACTTCCGGGTCAACGGCGCGCTGGTGGAGACCTTCAGCTACACCAACTACTACCTGACGCGCGGCAGCGTGGTCGTGCCGACGGCGGATGTCGCGGCCGACGACGCGGCCGCCCTCGCGCAGTTCGCGACGCTCTTCCCGGGCCGGGAGGTCACCGGCATCCCGTGCCGGACGCTGGCCTGGGGCGGCGGCGGCATCCACTGCATCACCCAGCACGTGCCCGTGCTCGGCTGACCGCCCAAGCCGCCCCGCGAAGGCCGACCCCGCCACCCCGGGCAAGGATTCCGTTGTTGGATGGGTCGGTCGCCTTCGTTTCCCTCGTTACCGAGGGGGCCGACGGCCCTTGATGAGCGCTGCGACCTCACGCCCCTGGTCACCCCTCGCCATCCGATCCGCGCCCGAACGCCCGAGCACAACGCTCCGTGGTCGTCATCATCAGCCCAGGAAGCTCAGCCGCACCTGGCGCTGCGGGTTGTCCTTGTTCGTGTCGACCAGGCAGATGGACTGCCAGGTGCCCAGTTCCAGGCGGCCGCCGACGACCGGGATCGTCGCGTGCGGGGGGACCAGGGCCGGGAGGACGTGGTCGCGGCCGTGGCCGGGGGTGCCGTGGCGGTGTTGCCAGCGGTCGTCGGCCGGGAGGAGGTGGTGGAGGGCCGTGATGAGGTCGTCGTCGCTGCCCGCGCCGGTCTCGATGATGGCGATTCCGGCGGTGGCGTGGGGGACGAAGAGGTTGAGGAGGCCGTCGCGGCCGTCCGCGGTTTCGGCGAGGAACTGTTCGCAGATGTGGGTCAGGTCGGTCACCGTCTCCTTCCGGCCCGTCGTGACGTCGAGGATCCTGGTGCTGAAGTGAGGGGACATGGGCCCCATCCTGCCGCCCGCCCGCACTGGAGCGCCTGTCCCCCGCCCCGGACACGACGATCGCGGAAAGATCCGCGGGAAGATCCCGGCCCCTCCCCCGGTTGGTAGAACCGTGAACGGTTTCGGGGTACACGAGCTGGACGTGGTGGTCGTCGGCGCCGGGCAGGCGGGGCTGTCCGCCGCGTACCACCTGCGGCGTACAGGGCTTGAGCCGGACCGGGACTTCGTCGTCCTGGACCATGCGCCGCGGGCCGGCGGCGCCTGGCAGTTCCGCTGGCCTTCGCTGACGTACGGCAAGGTCCACGGCATGCACGCGCTGCCCGGCATGGAGCTCACCGGTGCCGACGGCAGCCGGCCGTCCTCCAAGGTGATCGGCGCGTACTTCACGGCGTACGAGGAGCGGTTCGGGCTGCGCGTCCACCGGCCCGTGACCGTGCGGGCGGTCCGGGAGGGCGAGGGCGGGCGGCTGCTGGTCGAGTCGTCGGAGGGGACGTACGCGGCCCGGGCGCTGATCAACGCCACCGGCACCTGGGACCGGCCGTTCTGGCCCCGCTACCCGGGTCAGGAGACCTTCCGGGGCCGCCAGCTGCACACCGTGAACTATCCGGGGCCTGAGGAGTTCGCCGGGCAGCGGGTCCTGGTGGTGGGTGGCGGCGCGTCCGGGACGCAGCATCTGATGGAGATCGCGGATACCGCGGCGGAGACCACCTGGGTGACGCGGCGGGAGCCGGTGTACCGCGAGGGGCCGTTCGGCGAGGTGGAGGGGCGCGCCGCGGTCGCCCTGGTCGAGGAGCGCGTACGGCAGGGGCTGCCGCCGCAGAGCGTGGTCTCGGTGACCGGGCTGCCCCTCAACGACGCCATCCGGGCGGCGCGCGACCGGGGCGTCCTCGACCGGCAGCCGATGTTCGACCGGATCACTCCGACCGGCGTGGCCTGGGACGACGGCCGGACCCTGGAGGTGGACGTGATCCTCTGGGCGACCGGATTCCGGGCGGCCATCGACCATCTGGCGCCGCTGCGGCTGCGCGAGCCGGGTGGCGGGATACGGGTCGACGGCACCCAGGCGGTCCGCGACGAGCGGGTGCATCTGGTGGGGTACGGGCCGTCGGCCTCGACCATCGGGGCCAACCGGGCGGGGCGGGCCGCGGTGGCCGCGATCCGGCGCCTGCTGGAGCGGAACCCCGAGCCTGAGGGCGTCGTCGTACCCGCCGGGGAGTGACCCGAGGCAGCTATCCCGAACGTACGAACGTGGGAGCGGTTGTTCCCTTGAACGGGTGGTCGTCGCGGGATTCGTTGCCCAGCTCCCCTGCGACGCATGATGCTTACGGTGCGCAAGCGACGGGCTGCAGACCGCGACTGCGTCGTCCCACATATGCATCGCACAAGGAGAACGCACCACATGAACCTCATCACCAACCTGCTCGCCGGCGTCGTCCACTTCGTGGGTTGGCTCGTCTGACGGTTGATCTCTCCGGCGCCGTCGCTCCCCCGTCCCAGGGGTGCGGCGGCGCCGTCGCATGCATGCGCTCGGCTCAGGGTGCGACGGTCGGCGTCAGCTCCGCGTCCCTGCGCACCAGGGCGGCGTACCGCCCGTCCCGGGCGAGCAGTTCGGCGTGGGTGCCCCGCTCGGCGATTCGGCCGGACTCCAGGACCACGATCTGGTCGGCGTCGCGGACGGTGGAGAGCCGGTGGGCGATCGTGATGGTCGTGCGGCCCGCGGAGAGCGCGTCGATGGCCTGCTGCACGGCGTGTTCCGTGCGGGTGTCGAGGGCGCTGGTGGCCTCGTCGAGGATGAGGACGGGCGGGTCCCGGAGGATGGTACGGGCTATCGCGAGGCGCTGCTTCTCACCTCCGGAGAAGCGGTACCCCCGCTCGCCCACGAGGGTGTCGTACCCGTCGGGCAGGGAGGCGATGTGGTCGTGGATCTGTGCGGCGCGCGCGGCGGCCTCGATCTCCTCGTCCGTGGCGTCGGGTTTGGCGAAGCGCAGATTGTCGGCGACGGAGGCGTGGAAGAGGTACGTCTCCTGGGAGACGACGCCGACCCCGCGGGCCAGGGTTTCGAAGTCGAGGTCGCGTACGTCGACGCCGTCGAGGGTGACCCGGCCTCCGGTCACGTCGTACAGCCGGGGCACCAGATAGCTCAGCGTCGACTTTCCCGAGCCGGTCGGCCCGACGACCGCGAGCGAGCCGCCGGCGGGCACGGTCAGCTCGACACCGTCGAGGGTGGGGCCGTTCTTGGCGTCGTAGTGGAAGTCGACGCCCTCGAAGCGGATCTCGCCGCGGATCTTCTCCAGCCGGGTGGGCTCGGCCGGTTCGGTGATGTCCACCGGAAGGTCCAGGTACTCGAAGATCCGCTGGAACAGCGCGAGCGAGGTCTGGATCTGCACGCCGGTGGAGAGCAGGCTGACGGCCGGGCGGAACAGGCCCTGCTGGAGCGAGACGAAGGCGACCAGGGTGCCCAGGGAGATCGAGGGCCCACCGGTCTGGAGCGCGAGGCCGGCGGCCCAGTAGATCAGGGCGGGCATGGCTGCCATGACGATGCCGATGGTCGACATCCGCCACCGCCCGGCCATCGAGGCGCGCACTTCGAGGTCGACGAGGCGCTCGGACTCGTCGGCGAAGGATTTCGTGAGCGAGTCGGCACGGCCCATCGTGCGGCCGAGCAGGATGCCGCTGACGGAGAGGGACTCGGTGACGGTGGCCGCCATGGCGGCCATCTGCTTCTGCCGCTGGGTGGTGATCCTCTTGCGTTCGCGGCCGACGCGGCGGCTGATCCACACGAAGACGGGCAGCAGGATCAGGGAGACGATCGTGAGCCGCCAGTCGAGCGCGAGCATGGCGACGACGGTGGCGATGACGGCCGTGAGGTTGGAGACGAGCGAGGTGGCCGTGGACGTCACGGTCGCCTGCATCCCGCCGATGTCGTTGGCGATCCGGGACTGGACCTCGCCGGTGCGCGTACGGGTGAAGAAGGCGAGCGGCATCCGCTGCAGCTGGGCGTAGACGGCCGTGCGCAGGTCGTGCATGACGCGCTGGCCGACGGTGGTGGAGATCAGGGTCTGCAGCACACCGAAGACGCTGGTCACGACCGCCGTGGCGATCATGCCGAGGGCGAGCAGGGTGAGCAGTCCCGTACGCCCCTGGGGGATGGCCGTGTCGAGAATTTCCTTGAGCAGGAACGGCGAGGCGACCGAGACCAGCGAGGAGGCCCCGACGAGCAGGCCGACGACGGTCAGCCGGCCACGGTAGGGGCGGAAGAGCCGGACGATGCGCCGCAGCTGGGGCGGCGGCTGGTCGTGCTGCCGGGGTGGCGGCGTCCAGGTGGACTCGGCATGGATGCGCATGGGCTCCTTCGTAACGCTAGGGGCGTGGACGTGCGACCGCAGGCCCGCACCGAACGGCGGACCCCGGATCGACAATGAGAGGCTAGCTCACTGTTACCTATATGCACAATGAGTTTGGTCCTGGTAATGTTCCCGCATGAGCACCCCCGACGCCGACGGCCTGCTGGCCGAGCAGCTCCTGCGGCTGACCCGACGGCTCCACCGCATCCAGAAGCGGCATCTGGAGCCGGTCGGGATCACCCCCGCCCAGTCCCGGCTGCTGCGCACGGTCGCGCACTACGACGAGCCGCCGCGGATGGCCGATCTCGCGGCGCGGCTGGAGGTCGTCCCCCGTGCCGTGACCAGCCTGGTCGACGCGCTGGAGGCCGGCGGGCGGGTCCGCCGGGCCCCCGACCCGACCAACCGCCGGGTGATCCGGATCGAGCTCACGGACGAGGGACGCGCCACGCTGCGACAGCTGCGGAGCGCGCGTCGGGCGGCCGCAGAGGACATCCTTGCTCCATTGACCGTCGATCAGCGCGAGGAGCTCGGCGGTCTGTTGTCCGCTCTGGTCGACGCCGGGCCCGAGCGGGGCTGCTGAGCCGCCCCGGCGTGGGCGGCCGGCGGCGGAGCCGTCCAGGGACGCCGCAGAGGGGACCGTGCCATGCCACTGCTCGAGCCGAATCCGCAGGCGCTCCGCCCGGGCGGGGACCGCACACCCTCCGCCGACCGGGTGCCGGACCTCCAGGCCAAGGGCACGCCCACTCCCCTGCGCGCCGAACTGGCCGCGCTGCTCGGCCCCGAGAAGGTGCTCGGCAGGATCTCCGACCTGGTGCGGTACGCCTCCGACGCGAGCCCCTACCGCTTCGTGCCCAAGGTCGTGGTGGTGGCGGAGGACCTCGACGACATCTCCACGGTGCTGTCGTACGCGCACGGCAAGGGCCGCGCGGTCGTCTTCCGGGCCGCCGGGACCAGTCTCAGCGGCCAGGCCCAGGGCGAGGACATCCTGGTGGACGTGCGCCGCCACTGGGCGGGCGTGGAGGTCATGGACGGCGGCGCCCGGGCGCGGGTCCGTCCCGGCACCACGATCCTGCGGGCCAACGCGGCGCTCGCCCCCTACGGCCGCGTCCTCGGCCCCGATCCGGCCAGCGCCGTCGCGTGTACGGTCGGCGGGGTCGTCGCCAACAACGCCTCGGGGATGACCGCGGGCACCACCCGTGACTCGTACCGCACCGTCTCCTCGCTCACCTTCGTGCTGCCGAGCGGCACGGTGGTCGACACCGGCGACCCGGCCGCGGACGAGGAGCTCGCGCGCGCCGAGCCCGCGCTCTGCGCGGGGCTGATGGCGCTGAAGGCGGAGATCGAGGCCGATGCCGCGCTCACGGCCCGGCTCCGCGCCAAGTACACGATCAAGAACACCAACGGCTACCGCCTGGACGCCTTCCTCGACGGCGGCACGCCCGTCGAGATCCTGCGCGGGCTGATGGTGGGCTCCGAGGGCACCTTCGGTTTCATCGCGGAGGTCGTCTTCGACACCCTTCCGCTGGAGCGCGCGGTCTCCTCTGCGCTGCTCTTCTTCCCCTCCCTGTCGGCGGCCGCGGCGGCCGTGCCGCTCTTCACCGAGGCCGGGGCGATCGCCGTGGAGCTGATGGACGGCAACACCCTGCGCGCCTCGGTGACGGTGGCGGGTGTCCCCGCCGACTGGGCGCGGCTGCCCGGACCGACGACGGCGCTGCTCGTCGAGTTCCGGGCGGCGGACGAGGCGGCGCTGCGCGCCCGTGAGGAGAAGGCCGAGGCGATCCTGGCGGGCCTGGAACTGGTCGCCCCGGTCGCCTCCGTGTCGAACGCCTTCACCCGCGATCCGCGGACGATCGGGGGCTACTGGAAGGCCCGCAAGGCGTTCGTCGCCGCCGTCGGCGGTGCCCGCCCGGCCGGTACGACCCTGATCACGGAGGATTTCGCGGTACCGCCCGGGCGGCTCGCCGAGGCCTGCGAGGCGCTGCCCGCGCTCCAGGCCCGCCATGGTTTCGACGCGGCCGTCGCGGGTCACGCCGCCCACGGCAATCTGCACTTCCTGCTCACCTTCGACGCGGCCGAGCCGTCCGACGTGGCGCGGTACGCCGCCTTCATGGGGGACTTCTGCCGGCTGATCGTGGAGCGGTTCGACGGATCGCTCAAGGCCGAGCACGGCACCGGCCGCAGTATCGCCCCGTTCCTGGAGCTGGAGTGGGGTGAGCGCGTCACGGAGCTGATGTGGCGGCTCAAGCAGCTCATCGACCCCGACGGGGTGCTCGCGCCACGGATCGTCCTCGACCGTGATCCTCAGGCGCATCTCCGCGGCCTGAAGACGATCCCGCGGATCGAGGCCGCCGCCGACCCGTGCATCGAGTGCGGGTTCTGCGAGCCGGTCTGCCCCAGCAGGGATCTGACGACGACTCCGCGCCAGCGGATCGCGCTGCGCCGGGAGATGATGCGGCAGGCCGAGGGTTCTCGGGTGGAGGTCGGCCTCCTCGCCTCGTACGGCCACGACGCGGTGGACACCTGCGCGGGCGACTCGATGTGCCGGCTGGCCTGTCCTGTCGGGATCGACACGGGTGTCCTGATGAAGGAGTTCCGCCATCGGCGGCACTCCGCGCGCGAGGAGCGGATCGCGGCGCTCGCCGCGCGGCGCTTCCGTGCGGTGGAGGCGGCGGCCCGGCTGACTGTGGCCATGGGCGGCGCGGCCGGGGACCGGCTGACCGGGGCCGTGACGACGGTCGCCCGCCGGGCCGTGCGCCCCGACCTCGTGCCGCACTGGCTCCCCGAACTTCCCGGCGCGGCCCGGGCCCTGCCCCGCACGGGCCGGTCCCGGGCGGTCGCCGTCTACTACCCGGCCTGTGTCAACCGGATCTTCGGCGACCCCGGGAGTGAGGGAACCGACGGGTACGGGGCCGACGGCCGCCGGGCCCCCTCGCTTCCCGAGGCAGTCGTGGCACTCTCGCACCGCGCGGGGAGGCCGGTATGGATCCCGAGGAATGTGACCGGGACGTGCTGCGCCACGATCTGGCACTCCAAGGGGTACGAGGCGGGCGCGGAGGTGATGGCCAACAGGATCGTGGAGGCCGCCTGGGGCTGGACGGCCGGCGGACGGCTTCCCCTGGTCGTCGACGCCTCCTCCTGCGCCCTCGGTCTCGCCGAGGACGTCGTACCCTATCTCACCGACGAGAACCGCGAGCTGCACGGCGCTCTGAAGGTCCTCGACTCCCTCGTCTGGGCGGCCGACGAGCTGCTCCCCCGCCTCACGGTCGTACGTACGGTCGGTTCGGCGGTCGTCCACCCGACCTGCTCGATGCGGCGGCTCGGCGACGACGACCGGCTCACGGCGCTGGCCGAGGCCTGCGCCGACGAGGTCGTCGTCCCCATCGACGCGGGCTGCTGCGCCTTCGCGGGCGACCGGGGCATGCTGCACACGGAGCTGACCGCCGCCGCGACGGCCCCTGAGGCCGCCGAGGTGACCGCCCGCTCCTTCGACGCGTACCTGTCCGCGAACCGGATGTGCGAGATCGGCATGGACCGGGCCACCGGCCACACGTACAGGTCGGCGCTGCTCGCCTTGGAGCGGGCGACGCGCATCTGACGAACCCCTGAACCAGAGCCGAAAGCGGAGGGCCCGGTCGCGAAGGTCGCGACCGGGCCCTTCGTCGTGCGACAAGTCCAACTGCTCATCTCAAGAGTCCAATTGGCGCCCTTGCGCATCAGCAGTCCCAACGACCAGGGTCCTTACCGGAATTCATGGACCAGCGCATGGACAGCTCACCAGCTCCTGGAGGTTCGATGAACGACGAAGTACCCGGCAGCGGTCCCAGCCGCCGTTCCGTGCTCAGGACCACGGCCGGCGCGGCGGGTGCAGGTCTGGGTCTGGGCGCCCTGGGCGCGGGCCCGGCAATCGCCGCGGCGCCCGGGACGGCTCCCACGGTGGACGAGGCCGCCGCCCCCGCACGCCAGGGCCGCACGATGGCCGGCGTCCCCTTCGAGGGGCGTTCGACCGTACGGGTCGGCATCATCGGCCTCGGCAACCGCGGCGGCTCCATGATCGACCTCTTTCTCGCCCTGCCCGGCGTCCGGGTCGTCGCGGTCTGCGACCCGGTCCGGGAGAAGACGGAGCGGGCCGCGGCGAAGGTGACCGCGGCCGGACAGGCCGCGCCCGCGGTCTACGCCAACGGCCCGGACGACTACGCCAACCTCTGCGGCCGCGGGGACGTCGACTTCGTCTATGTGGCCACCCCCTGGGAGACCCACTTCGAGATGGCGAAAGCGGCGATGCTGGGCGGCAAGCACGTCGGGGTGGAGTGTCCCGTCGCGATGCGCCTGGACGAGCTGTGGGCGCTGGTCGACCTCTCCGAGCGGACCCGCCGCCACTGCATGCAGCTGGAGAACTGCTGTTACGGCAGGAACGAGATGCGGGTCCTGCGCATGGCGCACGCGGGCAAATTCGGTGAACTGCTGCACGGCGCGGGGGCGTACAACCACGATCTGCGGGAGCTGATGTTCTCGCCGACCTATTACGAGGGGCCCTGGCGGCGGCTGTGGCACACCCGGCTGCGGGGCGACCTCTACCCCAACCACGGCTTCGGACCGGTCGCCAACTACATGGACCTCAACCGCGGCGACCGGGTGGTGTCCATCAGCAGCTTCGGTACGCCCGCGCTCGGCCTCGCCGAGTACCGCGCCGCCCATATGCCGCCCGGCGACCCGAGCTGGAAGGAGTCGTACATCGGCGCCGACCGGACCATCAGTCTGGTGCAGACGGCCAAGGGGCGGGTGATCCGCCTGGAGCACGACGTGTCCACCCCGCATCCGTACAGCAGGATCAACACCCTCGGTGGTACGAAGGGCGTCTTCGAGGACTACCCGGCACGGATCTATCTGGAGCCGGACCACAAGGGCCACCAGTGGGGCGACTTCGCGAAGTACGCCGACTTCGACCACTGGCTGTGGAAGGAGCACGCCAACCCGCCCGGCGGCCACGGCGGGATGGACTACATCATGCTGTTCCGGCTGATGCAGTGCATGCGGCTGGGGCTGGTGCCGGACTTCGACGTGTACGACGCGGCGACCTGGACGGCGCCGGTGCCGCTCAGCCATGCCTCCATCAAGGCGAAGGGCGCGCCGCAGGCGATCCCGGACTTCACCCGGGGTGAGTGGAGGAAGGCCCGCTCCGGGGTGGATTCGGTGAGACCGGCCTGACCTACGCGCGCGTGGCCCGGCCGTGATCCGCCGGGCCACGCGCGTGTGCCAGGTCGCTCAGCAGCGTCGGCGGTCCTCGGTCACGGTCCCCTGCACGGTGCGTACGGTCCGGTCGTAGCAGCCCCCGGAGCCGTACAGCCGGTAGCGTTCGGAGGTGGTGCCGACGGCGTGGCGCTGGTCGCGCGGGACGTTGGCGGTGTACGTGGCGTCGCCGGTGTAGGTGTCGTCGAGGCGCGACCAGGACAGCCGCTCACCGCCGCGTACGGTCACGGTGTCGGCGCGGTCGCCGAGGGTCAGGACCGTGCGCAGCCGGTCCCCCGCACCGAGGGTGGTCTCGCCGTCCATGGTGTACGTGCGGTCGGTGCGGGTGGTGGTGCGGCCGGTGGTGACGCTCTCCCGGTCGGTCCAGGTGGCGGTGAGCGCGTCCCGGCTCTCGCCGTCCGTCCAGCGGTGGGCCGAGGTGTGGCTCAGGGCGCGGCTGACGGTGGTGGTGATCCGGCCGTGCGAGGTGTCGAGGTGTCCGGCGACGGTGAGGCGGTGGGCGCCGGTCGTGTCCAGGCGGTGTTCGCTTCCGGCCGTGTACACGGAGGAGTTGGCGGGCTCGCTCTCCCGGTGGCGTGTGAGGGCGCCGGTGACGACGGCACGTCCTTCGTCCTGCCAGAGCAGGATGTTGGTGGGGGTACTCCAGCCGGTCCGGCCTTCGGGCACTCCGGCGACGGAGACGTCGACGCGGTGGGCGCGGCCGTCGTTGAGGAGCGCGGCGAACGGCGTCAGGTCGTAGACGACCGGCTGGACGTCGAAGGCGCGGGGGCCGGGGGTCACGTACCAGAGGAAGGGGTTGGACCAGCCGCCTGTCCAGACGGTCGGGAAGGGGGCGGCGATCCCGGCGAGCCGTCCGTCGACGGAGATGCGCACCTCGCGGTACGGGCCGTCGGTGGCCTTGCAGGTGTAGGGCGCCGCGTCCGGGGTGGTGAGGTACCAGTACTCCTCGCAGCCGCCGCCGGAGCCGGTCGCGTAGACCTCGGCGAGGATCCGCTCGGTGTTGCGCGGGGTGGTGAGGGTCGCCGAGTCGAGCGGCACGACCCGGTCGGGGACGGTCGGGGGCGTCTTCGCGGGGCCGGTGGCCGGGTAGAAGGTCAGCGTCACCTTGACGTCGATGACGCCCGTGTAGGTGTCGTTGACGACGTTTCCGATCAGCATCTCCACCGGCTGCGGGCGGCGCAGGGTGTCGCTGTAGCGGGTGACGTCCTTCTCGACCGCCCAGGCGATGCCGTCGGGCGAGGGCTGCGGGGTGGAGGTGCGGAGGACTTCCACGCCGCCGACGGCGAGATGGCCGAGGCGGTCGTACTGACGTCCCTTGACGGTGCCGTCGAGCCGGAGCACGACCTTGCTCCAGGGGGTGGCGCACGCCTTGGGGGGTGTGTAGGTGCCGCGGTAGGGGGTGAAGTCGCGGAACTGGGCCTCGGCGACGGTCACTTCGCAGGAGCGGGTGTGGGGGCGGGTGACGGGCGGGGCGGCGGTGAGCGGGTCGTGCCAGTCGGTGCCGAATTCCTTCGGTGGTGTCTCGGTCGCGGCGGCGGGGGTAGCGCCGAGCAGCGTGGCGGCGGCGAGGGCCAGACCGCTGATCATGCCCATGATCCTGGAAGGTCTCATGGGCCCGGAGTGAAGCGCGGGACGGGCGGTGGGCACCAGACCGCCGGAGGGGATCTTGGCGCGTTCTGTGCGGTGGCGCCGGAAAATCGATTGCCGAAGGACGGTCCCCGACGCGAACCTTGCACCGTTTCAGCCACCCTCGAAGACCTGGGGCGTCATGCAGATTCGCGATCTTCCGTATGCCGACCCAGGCGTGCCCGACGTCCGCTCGGGCACGCGCTTCCTGATCTGGCTCGGCCGGGGCCAGCTCCGCGGACAGATCCTGTCCCTGCTCTGGGGGATGGTGCACCACCTCGGCATCGCCGGGCTGCCGCTCGGCGTCGGCTTCGCCGTCCAGGCGGTGGTGGACCGCGACGGAGGGCGGCTCGCGCTCGCCGGTGGCCTGATCGCCCTGCTGGGCGCGGCGCTGGCGCTCGGCGACACGATGCTGCACCGCACGGCCGTCACCAACTGGATCACCGCCGCCGCGCGCGTGCAGCAGCTCCTCGCCCGCAAGACCGCCGAGCTGGGGTCCGTGCTGACCCGGCGGGTCGCCGCGGGCGAGATCGTCGCCGTGTCGACGGGTGACGTGGAGAAGATCGGCTGGTTCGTGGAGGCGCTCTCCCGGTTCGCCGCGGCCGCCCTCACGCTGATCCTTGTCTGCGTGGGACTCGTGGTCTACGAGCCCGCCCTCGGGGTGGTGGTCGCCGTCGGCGTACCCGTCCTCGCGCTCGCGGTACTGCCGCTGCTCCCGCGGGCCACCCGCCGCGCCGACGTCCAGCGGGAGAAGGCAGGGCGGGCGACCGAGCTGGCCTCCGACACGGTGGCCGGGCTGCGGGTGCTGCGCGGCATCGGCGGCGAGGAGCTGTTCCTCGGCCGCTACCGCGCCGCCTCCCAGGAGGTGCGCCGGGCCGCCGTGCGCAGCGCCCGGATGTGGGCGCTGATCTCGGCGATCCAGGTGCTCCTGCCCGGCGTGCTCCTGATCGTGGTCGTGGTGTACGGCGCCCGGCTCGCGCTGGACGGCCGGATCTCGGTCGGTGAACTGGTCACCGTCTACAGCGCGGTGGCCCTCACCCGCTATCCGTTGAGGCACTTCGAGGAGATCGCGATGGCCTTCTCCTTCTCCCGGCCCTCTGCGAGGCGCGCCGCGCGGGTGCTGTCGCTGGAGCGTACGTCGACGGCGCGCGGGACCGCGGTCCCCGACGGCGGCGATCTGTACGACCCGGTCACGGGCGTGCTCGCCCCGGCCGGGCGGCTCACCGCCGTCGTCTGCGGCGACCCGGACGCGGCCGGGCGGCTCGCCGAGCGGCTCGGCGGCCATCCGGCGGAGCCGGCCGAGGGGCACACGTCCGTCCTGCTCGGCGGGGTGCCGCTGGACGAACTGGAGCTGGACGCGGCCCGCGCCGCCGTCCTCGTCCAGGACAAGGATCCGGTGCTGCTCTCCGGCACCCTCGCCGAGCTGCTCGACGTGCCGTCGTCCGGTGCGGTGCGCGCCGAGGAGGCCCTCGCGGCGGCGCAGTGCGCGGACGTCCTGGACGCGCTGGCGCAGGCGTCCGTGGACACGGACGGCGACCCGATGCGGACCCGGATCACCGAGCGCGGCCGCTCCTTGTCCGGCGGGCAGCGCCAGCGTCTGGCGCTCGCCCGCTCGCTGGTGACCGATCCGGGGGTGCTCGTCCTGGACGAGCCGACGTCGGCCGTGGACGCGCACACCGAGTCGCGGGTCGCGGCGGGTGTGGCACGGCTGCGTGAGGGGCGGACGACGGTCGTCCTCGCCTCCTCGCCGCTGCTGCTCGACCTCGCGGACCGGGTGGTCCTGGTCCACGAGGGGCAGGCCGTGGCGGTGGGCACACACCGCGAACTGCTGCGCACCGAGCCCCGCTACCGGGCGGTGGTCACCCGCGAGCCCGACGACGACCCCCTGCCCCTGGGGCGGGAAGCGATCCCGGCGGTACGGGAAGAGATCGAGGAGACGGCATGATCGGCGTCGCACCCCCGGAGTACGATCCGGCGGCCCCCACCTCCGCCACGACCCTGCCGGTCGGCACGCCGGCGACCGTACGGGCGTACGTGGCGGAGCTGCTGCGCCGCCACCGCCGGGCGTTCACCGTGCTCGTCACGGTCAACGCGATCGCGGTGATCGCCTCGATGGCCGGGCCGTACCTGCTCGGTTCGCTGGTCGAGCGGCTGGCGGACGGGGCGCGTGAGCTCCATCTGGAGTGGACGGTGGGCCTGTTCGTGGCCGCGCTGGCGGTGGAGGCCGTCTTCGTACGGCTGATGCGGCTGCGCGGGGCGATGCTCGGCGAGGAGATGCTCGCCGACCTCCGGGAGGACTTCCTGGTCCGCTCGGTGAGTCTGCCGCCGGGCGTGCTGGAGCGGGCCGGGACCGGCGATCTGCTCTCCCGGATCACCACCGACATCGACCGGCTCGCCAACGCGATGCGGGAGGCGGTGCCGCAGCTGGCGATCGGCGTGGTCTGGGCCGGGCTGCTCATCGGCGGACTCACGGTGACCGCACCGCCGTTGGCGCTGGCGATCCTGGTGGCGGCGCCGCTGCTGATCGTGGGCTGCCGCTGGTACTTCCGGCGGGCCGGGGCCGCCTACCGCTCGGAGACCGCGGGGTACGCGGCGGTCGCCGCCGCGCTCGCCGAGACGGTGGACGCGGGCCGCACGGTCGAAGCGCACCGCCTGGGCGCGCGCCGGATCGCCCTGTCGGAGCGGCGCATCAAGGAGTGGACGGCATGGGAGCGTTACACGCTCTTCCTGAGGTCCGTGCTCTTCCCGATCGTCAGCGTCACCCATGTGCTGGTGCTCGCCTCCGCGCTGATGATCGGCGGGGTGTTCGTCCTGAACGGCTGGCTCGACGTGGGCCAGCTGACGACCGGCGCGCTGCTCGCCCAGATGCTGGTCGACCCGATCGGGCTCATCCTGCGCTGGTACGACGAGCTGCAGGTGGCGCAGGTGTCGCTGGCCCGGCTGGTGGGCGTACGGGACATCGAGCCGGACGCGGGGGACGCGGAAGTGCGCCCCGACGGACGGCAGGTACGGGCGCGGGACGTGCGCTTCGGCTACCGCGAAGGGGTCGACGTGCTGCACCAGGTGTCGATGAGTGTCGCCCCGGGCACCCGTCTCGCGCTGGTCGGCCCCTCCGGCGCGGGCAAGTCGACCCTGGGCCGGCTGCTCGCGGGAATCTACGCGCCGCGGACCGGCCGGGTCACGCTCGGCTCGGCGGAGCTGGCGAAGATGCCGGCCGAGCGGGTACGCGAGCACGTGGCCCTGGTCAACCAGGAACATCACGTGTTCGTGGGGTCCCTGCGGGACAATCTGCTGCTGGCCCGGACGTCGGCCACGGACGCCGAGCTGTGGGCGGCCCTGGGCGCGGTCGACGCGAGCGACTGGGCGGGGGCGCTGGAGGACGGTCTCGACACCGAGGTCGGCTCGGGCGGACTGTCCCTGACCCCGGCGCAGGCACAGCAGATCGCGCTGGCCCGACTGGTGCTCGCCGATCCGCACACGCTCGTCCTGGACGAGGCGACCTCGCTGCTGGATCCGCGCGCGGCCCGCCATCTGGAGCGGTCGCTGGGGCGGGTGCTGGACGGCCGTACGGTGGTGGCGATCGCGCACCGGCTGCACACCGCCCACGACGCGGATGTGATCGCGGTGGTCGAGGACGGCCGGATCAGTGAACTGGGCAGCCATGACGAGCTGGTGGCGGCGGACGGCGCGTACGCGGCGCTGTGGCGGTCCTGGCACGGCTGAATCGGGCAGTTGACGGTGGATCAGACGATCCGCCGGAACAGCCCATGACGTCCGCTGGGGTGCGGCCGCACCAGGCGGCGCCCGCCCGCCGGCCGGCGCCGCTAGATGAAGCCCAGCGCCGAGGCACCGCCGACGCCGCCGAGGAGCATGAAGGCCGGCATGAGCACCTTCAGCTCCACCCAGCTGCCCGCGCGGAACCGCAGGCCCTTCGGCGGCCCGACCGGGTACCAGCGCTTACGGCCGACCGGGATGGGCCACAGGATCGGGCAGCCGGAGACGGTCAGCGCGTCGCCGATGTCGTGGACGAGGGCGCCGAGCACGATGGGCAGGCCCAGCCAGAGGTACTCCTGCCCGGGGCCGGTGAAGAGCCAGTCCGAGCCGTTGCCGGGCTGGTCGAGCACGCCCGCGAGGATCCAGGCGCTGGTGGCGCCGAGCAGCCACACGAGGATGTCGCTGGACATCCGGGCGGCGCGCCACAGCAGGCCCTCGACGGCGAGGACCAGATGTACGAAGAGGATCCCGAGCACCGCCCAGCGCCCGCCGGTGATCGCCAGGACGGAGGCGCCGGCGCCGATCAGGACGGCCCAGACCCAGGTGTGGGTGAGGGTGCGGTGGCCGCCGGACCTGCGGGGGTCCGCGGAGCTGCGGGTGGCCTTGTAGACGGCGTACGACAGCTTGTCGACGATCTCGCACAGGCCCTTGGAGACGGGCCCGAAGGCGCGCGAGATGGTCGCCGACTTGTGGTCGAGGTCGGGGGCGAGGGCCGCGCCGGCACAGATCAGTGCGCCGACGACGAGTACGGGCCACGGCATCGGGTGGCCCGCGGCGGCCGCGGCCGCCCCTACGCCCAGCCAGGCCGCCGCCCCGGACAGCGAGTGCGCCGGTCCCATCATGGTCGTTCCCGCCCCATTCCTCCCGCGCCGGCGCCCAGTTGACGGCCGGTCGACGGGACAGGGTATCTGTCGTGATCTTCGACCGGGACGGCCGGTTCCCTCCTCCGGAGGGAATCCAGGCAAGATGGGGGCGTGACCCTTATCGATCAGCTGCCGCCGGATGCCGACCCCGATGCCCTCTTCGAGGCTTTCTCCTCATGGGCCGAGGAGCGCGGCATCACGCTCTACCCCGCCCAGGAGGAGGCGCTGATCGAGGTGGTCTCCGGGGCGAACGTGATCTTGTCCACACCCACCGGATCGGGAAAGAGCCTGGTCGCGGCGGGTGCGCACTTCACCGCGCTCGCCAATGACCAGGTGACCTTCTACACCGCGCCGATCAAGGCGCTGGTGTCGGAGAAGTTCTTCGACCTGTGCAAGCTCTTCGGCACGGAGAACGTCGGCATGCTGACCGGCGACGCGTCCGTGAACGCGGACGCGCCGGTGATCTGCTGCACCGCCGAGGTCCTCGCCTCCATCGCGCTGCGCGACGGCAAGCACGCCGACATCGGCCAGGTCGTGATGGACGAGTTCCACTTCTACGCCGAGCCGGACCGCGGCTGGGCCTGGCAGATCCCGCTGCTGGAACTGCCGCAGGCGCAGTTCGTGCTGATGTCGGCGACGCTCGGTGACGTCTCCATGTTCGAAAAGGACCTGACCCGGCGCACGGGCCGGCCCACCTCGGTGGTCCGCTCGGCGACCCGGCCGGTGCCGCTCTCGTACGAGTACGAGATGACGCCGATCACCGAGACCCTGACCGAGCTCCTGGAGACCAAGCAGGCGCCGGTCTACATCGTCCACTTCACGCAGGCGCAGGCGGTCGAGCGGGCGCAGTCGCTGATGAGCATCAACATGTGCTCGCGCGAGGAGAAGGACAAGATCGCCGAGCTGATCGGCAATTTCCGCTTCACCACCAAGTTCGGGCAGAACCTCTCGCGGTTCGTGCGGCACGGCATCGGCGTGCACCACGCGGGCATGCTGCCCAAGTACCGGCGGCTGGTCGAGAAGCTCGCCCAGGCGGGTCTGCTGAAGGTGATCTGCGGCACCGACACCCTCGGAGTCGGGGTGAACGTCCCGATTCGCACGGTCCTGTTCACCGCGCTCACCAAGTACGACGGCAACCGCGTCCGTACGCTTCGTGCCCGTGAGTTCCACCAGATCGCCGGGCGCGCGGGGCGGGCGGGCTTCGACACGGCCGGTCTGGTGGTCGCCCAGGCGCCCGAGCACGTCATCGAGAACGAGAAGGCGCTCGCCAAGGCCGGGGACGACCCCAAGAAGCGCCGCAAGGTGGTCCGCAAGAAGGCGCCGGAGGGATTCGTCGCCTGGAGCGATTCGACCTTCGAGAAGCTGATCGGCTCCGAGCCCGAGCCGCTGACCTCGCGGTTCAAGGTCACCAACATCATGCTGCTGTCGGTGATCGCCCGGCCGGGCAACGCCTTCGAGGCGATGCGCAAGCTCCTGGAGGACAACCACGAGCCGCGCAGGCAGCAGCTGCGGCACATCCGCCGGGCCATCGCCATCTACCGCTCACTCCTCGCGGGCGGGGTGGTCGAGCAGCTGGACACCCCGGACGCCGAGGGCCGCACCATCCGGCTCACCGTCGACCTCCAGCAGGACTTCGCGCTCAACCAGCCGCTGTCGACCTTCGCGCTGGCCGCCTTCGACCTGCTCGACCCCGAATCGCCCTCGTACGCGCTCGACATGGTCTCCGTGGTCGAGTCGACCCTCGACGACCCGCGTCAGATCCTCGCCGCCCAGCAGAACAAGGCGCGCGGCGAGGCGGTCGGGCAGATGAAGGCCGACGGCATCGAGTACGAGGAGCGGATGGAGCGGCTCCAGGACATCTCGTATCCCAAGCCGCTCGAAGAGCTGCTGTGGCACGCGTACAACACCTACCGCACCTCCCATCCGTGGGTCGGCGACCACCCGGTCTCGCCGAAGTCCGTGATCCGTGACATGTACGAACGGGCGCTGTCGTTCACGGAGTTCACCTCCTGGTACGAGCTGGCCCGCACCGAGGGCATCGTGCTGCGCTATCTCGCCAGCGCCTACAAGGCCCTCGACCACACGATCCCGGACGATCTGAAGACCGAGGACCTGGAGGACCTGATCGCCTGGCTGGGCGAGATGGTCCGCCAGGTCGACTCCTCCCTGCTCGACGAGTGGGAGCAGCTGGCCAATCCGGAGCTGGAGACCGCCGAGGAGGCTCAGGAGAAGGCCGACCAGGTCAAGCCGGTCACCGCGAACGCGCGCGCGTTCCGGGTGCTGGTGCGCAACGCCATGTTCCGCCGGGTCGAGCTCGCCGCCCTCGACCAGGTCGCCCAGCTCGGCGAGCTGGACGCCGAGTCCGGCTGGGACGAGGAAGCGTGGGGCGAGGCGATGGACGCCTACTGGGACGAGTACGACGACCTCGGCACCGGTCCGGACGCGCGCGGTCCCAAGCTGCTGTCGATCGAGGAGGACCCGGCGCACGGTCTGTGGCGCGTCCGGCAGACGTTCGCCGACCCGAACGGCGACCATGACTGGGGCATCAGCGCGGAGGTGGATCTCGCTGCCTCCGACGAGGAGGGGCGGGCCGTGGTCCGCGTGACCTCCGTCGGCCAGCTCTGAGGAGTACGTGTGACCAGTCCCGCCGAACGACTCGTCGATCTGCTCGATCTGGAGCAGATCGAGGTGAACATCTTCCGTGGCGCCAGCCCGCAGGAGTCGCTCCAGCGGGTCTTCGGCGGGCAGGTGGCCGGTCAGGCCCTGGTCGCGGCCGGCCGCACCACCGAGGGCGACCGGCCGGTGCACTCGCTGCACGCCTACTTCCTGCGGCCGGGGCGCCCCGGTGTCCCGATCGTCTACCAGGTCGAGCGGGTCAGGGACGGCCGGTCCTTCACCACCCGCCGGGTCACCGCCGTCCAGCAGGGCCGGACGATCTTCAACCTGACCGCCTCCTTCCACCTGCCGGAGGAGGCCGGGTTCGAGCACCAGCTGCCGCCTCGCCACATGACGGATCCGGAGACCCTGCCGAAGCTCGCGGACGAGATCCGCGACCACCTCGGCGCGCTGCCCGAGGCGCTGGAGCGGATGGCCCGGCGCCAGCCGTTCGACATCCGCTACGTGGACCGGCTGCGCTGGACGAAGGACGAGGTCAAGGACGCGGACCCGCGCAGCGCGGTGTGGATGCGGGCGGTGGGTCCGCTCGGCGACGATCCGCTGGTGCACACCTGCGCGCTGACGTACGCCTCCGACATGACCCTGCTCGACGCGGTACGGATCCCGGTCGAGCCGCTGTGGGGCCCGCGGGGCTTCGACATGGCGTCGCTGGACCACGCGATGTGGTTCCACCGGCCCTTCCGCGCGGACGAATGGTTCCTGTACGACCAGGAGTCGCCGATCGCGACGGGCGGCCGGGGGCTCGCCCGGGGCAGGATCTACGACCGCGAGGGGCGGCTGCTGGTCTCGGTGGTCCAGGAGGGCCTGTTCCGCGGCCTGGCCTAGGCTGCTGACCAGGTTGCCGACCCAGACTGCTGATCGACCCTGACTGCTGATCGCCTTATCGACGAGGAGACCCGATGACCCTGTACGACATCCCGCTGCGCACCCTGACCGGCGAGCCGACCACCCTGGCCGACTACAAGGACAAGGCGGTCCTACTGGTCAACGTCGCCTCCAAGTGCGGCCTCACTCCGCAGTACGCGGGCCTGGAGCGGCTGCAGCAGAGTTACGGGGAGCGTGGCTTCACCGTGCTCGGGGTGCCGTGCAACCAGTTCGCCGGGCAGGAGCCGGGCAGTGCGGACGAGATCCAGACGTTCTGCTCGGCGACGTACGGAGTGACGTTCCCGCTCCTGGAGAAGACCGAGGTGAACGGCGCGGACCGGCACCCGCTCTACCAGGAGCTGACGCGGGTCGCCGACGCCGACGGCGAGGCCGGTGACGTGCAGTGGAACTTCGAGAAGTTCCTCATCTCGCCCTCCGGTGAGGTGACCCGCTTCCGGCCGCGTACGGAGCCCGAGGCGCCGGAGGTCGTCGCGGCGATCGAGGCCCTCCTGGGCGCCTGATCCCCCTCGCCCCGGTCGTCGCGCGACGCGGACGGCGATTGTCAGAGGCGTCTGGGACGCTCGCCCCATGGAGACGACACTTCAGCTGACCATCGACTGTGCCGACCCGCGCAGGCTCGTGGAGTTCTGGGCGCCGGCGCTGGGCTATGTGCCCGAGCCGGCGCCCGGTGGCCATGCCACCTGGCGGGCGTACTGGTCCGCCATGGGCGTGCCCGAGGGGGAGCTGCCCGAGGGGGTGGGCGAGACACCGGAGTCGATCGTGGACCCGGCGGGGACGGGCCCGCGGATCTGGTTCCAGCAGGTTCCCGAGCTCAAGTCCGTGAAGAACCGGGTGCATCTGGACCTGAAAGTCAGCGGCGGGCGGGAGGTGCCGCTCGCCACGCGCCGGGAGCGGGTCGACCACAAGGTGGCGCTGCTCACCGACGCGGGCGCGAGCGTGCTGCGGGTGATGGCCCCGGCGGACATGGACTACTACGGGGTGGTGCTCCAGGACCCGGAGGGCAACGAGTTCTGCGTGGCGTAGGGCCCTGCGCGCCGGGAGGGGCGTCATGCCCCGCCCGGCGGCCAGGCGTCGTCAACTGCCCTGGCCCCTACGGCGCGTCAGCGGATCGGCAGGCCCGAGAGCGTGCGGGCGATGACCAGTCGCTGGATCTCGCTGGTGCCTTCGAAGATGGTGTAGATAGCCGCATCTCGGTGCATGCGCTCGACCGGGTACTCGCGCGTGTAGCCGTTGCCGCCCAGGATCTGGATCGCCTGCGCCGTGACCTTCTTGGCGACCTCGCTGGCGTACAGCTTGGACATCGAGCCCTCGGCCGAGGTGAACGGCTTGCCCGTGGTCGCCATCCAGGAGGCGCGCCAGACGAGCAGGCGGGCGGCGTCGATCTGGGTGCGCATGTCGGCGAGCTGGAAGGCGACGCCCTGGTTGTCGATGATCGGGCGGCCGAACTGCTCGCGGGTCCTGGCGTAGTCGAGGGCCACCTCGTACGCGGCGCGGGCGGTGCCGACGGCCATCGCGCCGACGGCCGGGCGGGAGGCCTCGAAGGTGGCCATCGCGGCGTTCTTCACCCGGTCGCCGCCCGCCTTCGCCTTCTCACGGGCGCGGGCGAGGCGCTCGTCGAGCTTCTCCTTGCCGCCGAGGAGGCAGTGGCCGGGGACGCGGACGTCTTCGAGGACGACCTCGGCGGTGTGCGAGGCCCTGATGCCGTGCTTCTTGAACTTCTGGCCCTGGGACAGGCCCGGGGTCCCCGGAGGGACGATGAAGGAGGCGTGGCCCTTGGAGCCGAGTTCGGCGTCGACGGCGGCGACGACGACATGGACGTTGGCGATACCGCCGTTGGTGGCCCAGGTCTTGGTGCCGTTGAGGACCCATTCGTCCTTGGCCTCGTCGTAGACGGCGCGGGTCCGCATCGAGGCGACGTCGGAACCGGCGTCGGGCTCGGAGGAGCAGAACGCCGCGACCTTGACGTCGTCGGCGTCGCCGTACATCTGCGGGATCCAGGTGCCGATCTGCTCCTCGGTGCCGTTGGCGAGGACGCCCACGGCCGCGAGGCCGGTGCCGACGATGGACAGGGCGATGCCCGCGTCACCCCAGAAGAGTTCCTCCATCGCCATCGGGATGCCGAGGCCCGTGGGGTCGAAGAACTGCTGGGCGTAGAAGTCGAGGGAGTAGATGCCGACCTTGGCGGCTTCCTGGATCACCGGCCAGGGGGTCTCCTCACGCTCGTCCCACTCCGCGGCGGCGGGGCGGATCACGTCCTCGGCGAATCCGTGCAACCAGTCACGGACCTGCTTCTGGTCGTCGTTGAGTTCGAGCGTGAACTCGGCCATAGTCCCCTCCAGCAGTGCGTTACTTGCGGTAACCGCAGTGTGTTACCGGTAAGTAGCAGATGTCAACCGGCATCGTCCCGCCCGGCACCGGGTGCGGCCTTGGTGTTACGTTGCGCAGGCCTCAGGAATTCGCACGGGCGGGGAGAGACGCTATGGACACCACACACCGGACCGACCAGCAGAAATCGGCGCAGGAACGGCGCCGCGAACTGCTCGAAGCGGCCGACCGCGTGGTGCTCAGGGACGGCCCCCAGGCGTCGATGAACGCGATCGCGGCGGAGGCGGGCATCACCAAGCCGATCCTCTACCGTCACTTCGGCGACAAGGGCGGCCTGTACCGCGCGCTCGCCCAGCGCCACACCGACGCCCTGCTCGCCGCGCTGCGCTCCGCGCTGGACGCGCCCGCGGACCGGCGCGAACGCGTCGAGGCGACGCTCGACACGTACCTCGCCGCGATCGAGGCCCGCCCGCAGGTGTACCGCTTCCTGATGCACCCTGCGGAGGAGACCCAGCAGGACGGTCCCGGCTTCGACGTGGGCCGCCACTCGGCGCCGCTGCTGCGGCGCATGGGCGAGGAGCTGGGCGTGGTCATCGCCGAGCGCATCGACCTCGGCCCCGGCAGCGAGGCGCTGGCGCGGGTGTGGGGCCACGGCATCGTCGGCATGATGCACGCGGCCGGCGACTGGTGGCTGGGCGAACGCCCCTGCTCCCGCCCGGAGTTGGTCCGCGGCCTTGCGGACCTCCTGTGGGGCCGCCTCGCCGAGGCCGCCGACCGCGTGGACGGCCCGGGCTTCTGACGACCCGGAGCCGGCCCGCCCGAAGTCCTGAGGGATGCGGGCCGCGTCTCCGGAACGGGGGGCGGGTCCAGCCCGCTGCCGGCTACTCGGCCGGTGGCCGGGCGAGGCGCGCGCCGCCCGGCAAGCCGGTCATGAACTCCGGACCGGAGGGCGAGGACGTGCAGGAGCCGCCCCCCTCGACGAGGCACACCCCCGCCCCGCCCCGGCGAGCGGGAGCCGCCGTCCCGGCCCACGAACCGCCCCAAAGGCCGGCGCCCGGCCCCCGGAGGCGGCCCGGCGCCCTCACACTCCGCCGACCGCCTCCCGCCCCCTCGCCCACGGCGCCTTCCGCGCCGCCCGCATCGCCTTCGCGTGGCGCCAGCCCGTGAGGTGGTCGACGTAGACCGTGCCCTCCAGGTGGTCGCATTCGTGCTGGAGGCAGCGGGCGAAGAAGCCGGTGCCCTCGATGCGGACCGGGGCGCCGTCCGTCGTGACGCCCTCGACGACCGCGCGGTCGAAGCGCGGGGTGCCCGCCTCGATGCCCGGCAGGGACAGGCAGCCCTCGGGGCCGCGGACCACGACATCGTCGGTCTCGACCAGGCGCGGGTTCACCACATGACCCAGATGCCGTACGTCCTCGTCGTCCGGGCAGTCGAAGACGAAGACCCGCAGGCCGACACCCACCTGGTTGGCGGCGAGGCCGACGCCGTTCGCCGCGTACATCGTCGCGAACATGTCCTCGACCAGGCGTTTGAGCGACGGGCCGAAATCGGTGACGGTCTCGCAGGGGGCGTGCAGCACCGGGTCGCCGAGCAGACTCATGGCTCGAACAAGGCCGGAACTGCCGGGGATCGGGCGGTTTCGCATGGCGGCAAGCGTACGGTCCGCCGTGACCTGGTTGTTTCCTGGTGGTGCCGCGATTCGGGGCGCTGGCCTGATCTCGATAGGCTGAGCCCGGACCGACGCAAGGAGGAACAAGGACGATGGCTGGACACCCCGGCAATTCAGAGCCGCTGTCGCCACGCGCCAAGCTGGCCGTGACGGCGGGCAAGGCCGCGGCGGCGGTGTCGCGCGCCGCGGGACGCGGCAGCGGATCCGTGATCGGTGGCCGGGTGGCGCTCAAGCTCGACCCCGACCTGCTGGGGCGGCTGGCCCAGCATCTGGACGTCGTCCTGGTGTCGGCGACCAACGGCAAGACCACCACCACCCGGCTGATCGCCGAGGCGCTGCGCGCCAGCGGCCCGGTCGTCTCGAACGCGCTCGGCGCCAACATGCCCGCCGGCATCACCTCGGCGCTCGCCGGCGGCTCGGACGCCAAGTTCGGTGTCATCGAGGTCGACGAGAAGTACCTCGCCGGGGTCGCCCGGGACGTCACCCCGAAGGCGATCGCGCTGCTCAATCTCTCCCGCGACCAGCTCGACCGCGCCGCCGAGACCCGGATGCTCGCCGAGAAGTGGCGCGAGGGTCTCAACGGCACCAAGGCCGTCGTGATCGCCAACGCCGACGACCCGCTGATCGTGTGGGCCGCCTCCTCATCGCCGAACGTGGTGTGGGTGGCCGCCGGCCAGGAGTGGAAGGACGACGCCTGGTCGTGCCCCTCCTGCGGTGGTGTGATGCAGCGCCCCGGCGACGACTGGTTCTGCGGCGAGTGCGGTTTCCGCCGCCCCTCCCCCAGCTGGGTGCTCAGCGGCGACCACGTCCTGGACCCGCACGGGTCGGCCTGGCCGATCCACCTCCAGCTGCCGGGCCGCGCCAACAAGGCCAACGCCGCGACCTCCGCCGCGGTCGCCGCGGTCTTCGGGGTGCCGCCGCAGGTCGCCCTCGAGCGCATGTACCAGGTGCAGGCCGTGGCCGGGCGCTACGACGTCGTCTCCTTCCAGGGCCGTGAGCTGCGGCTTCTGCTCGCCAAGAACCCCGCGGGCTGGCTCGAAACGTTTTCGCTGATCGACCCGCCGCCGACGCCGGTGATCCTCTCGGTCAACGCCCGAGGCGCCGACGGCACGGACACCTCCTGGCTCTGGGACGTCGACTACACCCGGCTCGCCGGCCACCCGATCTACGTCATCGGTGACCGCAAGCTGGACCTGGCGGTCCGCCTGGAGGTCGCGGGCCTGGACTTCCAGGTCGTCGACTCCATCGACGAGGCCGTGCAGTCCGCACCGCCCGGCCAGATCGAGCTGATCGCCAACTACACCGCCTTCCAGGACGTCCGCCGCCGCGTCGGCAACTGACCCGAAGAGGACTTGCAGCATGAGTGAGAGCAGCCTGCGTCTGGTCTGGGTCTACCCCGACCTGCTGAGCACCTACGGCGACCAGGGCAACGCCCTCGTCGTCGAGCGCCGGGCCCGTCAGCGCGGCCTCGACGTCCAGCGCGTCGACGTCCGCAGCGACCAGCCGGTGCCCACCTCCGGCGACATCTATCTGATCGGTGGCGGTGAGGACCGGCCGCAGCGGCTGGCGGCCGAGCGGCTGCGCCGTGACGGGGGTCTGAGCCGGGCGGCGGAGAACGGCGCGATCATCTTCTCTGTCTGTGCCGGGTACCAGATCCTCGGCCACGAGTTCATCAACGACCTCGGCGAGCGCGAGCCGGGCCTCGGACTGATCGACGTGATCTCCACCCGCGGCGAGGGCGAGCGGTGCGTCGGCGACGTCCTCGCCGACATCGACCCGCGCCTGGGCCTGCCCCAGCTGACCGGGTTCGAGAACCACCAGGGCATCACCCACCTCGGCCCGACCGCCCGCCCGTTCGCCCGTACGGTGATCGGCAAGGGCAACGGCACCGGCGACGGCACCGAGGGCGCGTACAACGACACCGTGTTCGGCACGTACATGCACGGCCCGGTCATGGCCCGCAACCCGCAGATCGCGGACCTGCTGCTCAAGCTGGCCCTCGATGTGAACGCGCTGCCGCCGACCGACGACCGGTGGTACGAGGCGCTGCGCAACGAGCGGATCAACACCGCGCTCACCCCTGCCTGACCCGGCGGCGACCCGGCTCGTACGGACGTCCTGTTCGTTCCTACGAAGGTCGTCCAGTAGTCGGACAGACGGTTCGGCCCCGCCATCCGGCACCGATAGGGTGGCGGGGATCCAACCGGACGACGTGGTCCGGGAGTCGGCCCACGTTGCAAAGGTATTTCGGGCTATGCGCATTGGTGTGCTCACTTCCGGCGGCGACTGCCCCGGTCTGAACGCCGTCATCCGTTCCGTCGTGCACCGCGCGGTCGTCGACCACGGCGACGAGGTCGTGGGCTTCCACGACGGCTGGAAGGGTCTGCTTGAGGGCGACTACCGCAAGCTCGACCTGGACGCGGTGGCCGGCATCCTCGCCCGTGGCGGCACCATCCTCGGCTCCTCCCGGGTCCAGCCCGCGCATCTGCGCGACGGTGTCGAGCGGGCCAGGGGCCATGTCGCCGACCTCGGCCTGGACGCGATCATCCCGATCGGCGGCGAGGGCACCCTCAAGGCCGCCCATCTGCTCTCCGAGGCCGGTTTGCCGATCGTCGGCGTGCCGAAGACCATCGACAACGACATCGCCTCGACCGATGTGACCTTCGGTTTCGACACCGCCGTCGGCGTCGCCACCGAGGCCCTGGACCGGCTGAAGACCACTGCCGAGTCCCACCAGCGGGTGCTGATCGTCGAGGTCATGGGCCGCCACACCGGCTGGATCGCGCTGCACTCCGGCATGGCCGCCGGCGCCCACGCCATCGTCGTGCCCGAGCGGCCCTTCGACATCGACGAGTTGACCGCCCGGGTCGGCGCGCGGTTCGAGGCCGGCAAGCGGTTCGCGATCGTCGTGGTCGCCGAGGGCGCCAAGCCGCGCGCGGGGTCGATGGAGTTCGACGAGGGCGGCAAGGACATCTACGGCCACGAGCGCTTCGCCGGCGTCGCCCGGCAGCTGTCGATCGAGCTGGAGCAGCGCCTCGGCAAGGAGGCCCGGCCCGTCATCCTCGGCCATGTGCAGCGCGGCGGCACCCCGACCGCGTACGACCGTGTCCTCGCTACCCGGTTCGGCTGGCACGCCGTCGAGGCGGCGCACAACGGCGCCTTCGGCATGATGACCGCGCTGCGCGGCACGGACATCACGCTGGTGCCGCTCGCCGAAGCCGTCGAGACCCTGAAGACCGTGCCGTCCGAGCGGTACGCCGAGGCCGAGTGCGTCCTGTGACACCCGTTGCATCGTGAACGAACCGCCCCCGGCCGCAGCGACGGCCGGGGGCGGTTCTAGTCTGGTGCGGACAACTGGCACGAATCAGGACGCCCCCGGGAGTACACAGATGGATCACAGCGGGCACGGCATGAACATGGACCTGCCGCCGTTCACGCTGGGGCGGGGGCTCGAGTTCTCACCGGACCTGTTCTTCCTGGTCGCCTGTCTCGTGGGGCTCGGCCTCTACGGCTGGGGCGTGGCGCGGCTGCGGCGGCGCGGGGACGCCTGGCCGCTGGGCCGGGCGGTCTCCTTCACGATCGGTGTGCTGAGCATCGCGCTGGTGATGTGCACCAAGCTCAACGACTACGGCATGGTCATGTTTAGCGTGCACATGGTGCAGCACATGGTGATCAGCATGGTGTCGCCGATCCTGCTGCTGCTCGGCGCGCCGGTGACGCTGGCGCTGCGCGCGCTGCCGGTGGCGCGCCGGGGTACCAAGGGGCCGCGTGAGCTGCTGCTGATGCTGCTGCACAGCTGCTACCTGCGGATCATCACGCATCCGGCGTTCACCATCCCGATGTTCATCGCGAGCCTGTACGCGCTCTACTTCACGCCGCTCTTCGACTTCCTGATGGGGTCGACGACGGGACACATCGCGATGATGGTGCACTTCCTCATGGTCGGTCTGATCTTCTTCTGGCCGATCATGGGCGTCGACCCGGGCCCGCACCGGCCCGGCTATGTGATGCGGATGCTGGAGCTCTTCGCCGGGATGCCGTTCCACGCCTTCTTCGGTATCGCGCTGATGATGGCCACCGAGCCGATGATCAAGGCGTACGAGAATCCGCCGGCCTCGCTCGGCATCGACGCGCTCTCCGACCAGAACGCGGCGGGCGGTATCGCCTGGGCGTTCAGTGAGATCCCGTCGGTGCTGGTGCTGATCGCGCTGGTCTACCAGTGGTACCGCTCCGAGCAGCGGGTCGCCAAGCGGGCGGACCGGGCAGCCGACCGGGACGGCGACAAGGAGCTGGAGGCGTACAACGCCTACCTCGCGTCGCTCCAGGCGCGCGGCCGGTGATGTCCCGGCAGTAGCGCGCGCCCCCGTCGCGGAGTCACCATGGGCTGAACGGCCGCGTCCGGAGGAGGACAGTGATGTCCGGTTCCACGAAGATCATGGCTGTGATCACCGTCTGTGTACTGGTGATCACCACCGCGTACACGGTGGCGCTCGGCAGCAACGGCTGGCTCTGGTTCGGCCTGGTGGTGCTCACGCTGGTCACGATCGGTGTGGCGGCGACGAATACGGGTACAGGACCGGGCGCCGGTGGCCGTCCTGGGCGGACCTGACCGGCCCGGCCGAGTCAGGGGGCGCCCGTGTTCTACCAGCTGCTCAAGTATGTCCTGCTGGGGCCGCTGCTGCGGCTGCTGTTCCGGCCCCGGATCGAGGGGCTGGAGCACGTCCCGGAGCAGGGCGCGGCGATCGTCGCGGGGAACCATCTGTCCTTCTCGGACCACTTCCTGATGCCGGTGGTGCTCAAGCGGAGGATCACGTTCCTGGCCAAGCAGGAGTACTTCACCGGCCCGGGGCTCAAGGGCCGGCTGACGGCCGCATTCTTCCGCAGCGCGGGCCAGATCCCGGTGGACCGCTCCGGCAAGGAGGCGGGCCGGGCGGCGATCCGGGAGGGGCTCGGGGTGCTCGCCCGGGGTGAGCTGCTCGGCATCTACCCGGAGGGCACCCGCTCGCACGACGGCCGGCTCTACAAGGGCAAGGTCGGGGTCGCGGTGATGGCGCTGACCGCAGGTGTGCCGGTGATTCCGTGCGCGATGGTGGGGACGTTCGAGATCCAGCCGCCGGGCAAGGTGGTGCCGAAGGTCAAGCGGGTCACGATCCGGTTCGGCGCACCGCTGGACTTCTCCCGGTTCGCCGGGATGGAGCAGGAGAAGACCGTGGTCCGGGCGGTGACCGACGAGATCATGTACGAGATCCTGGCGCTGTCCGGGCAGGACTACGTGGACGACTACGCGGCGAAGGTGAAGGCCGCCGAGACCGAACAGGCAGGTCACGGCGGAAAGTTCCCCTGGCGGCGACGCTGACGGCGGATCCGCGCTCGGCTGAACGGTCTGGGCGCGGGGCGGGGGCGGGCGTAGCGTCCCGGCCATGACCAGGGGAATCGTGTGTGTCGTCGGAGCGACAGGGCAGATCGGCCGTGCGGCGGTGACCGCGCTGGCCGCGGACGGATGGGAGGTGGCCGCCGCGTCGCGCGGCGGAGGGCGGGACGAGAACTGGCCGGACGGGGTGCGCGCGGTGGCGCTCGACCGGGACGAGGAAGGCGCCCTCGCGGCGCTGGTCGGTGACGGGTGCGACGTCCTCGTCGACGTGGTGGCATTCGACACCGGGCACGCGCGCCAGTTGGGCGCGCTGGCCGGGCGGATCGGTTCGGCGGTGGTGGTCTCCAGCGGGGCGGTCTACCGCGACGAACGGGGGCGCAGCTTCGACACCCAGGACGAGCCTGACGGCTTTCCGCGCTACCCGGTGCCGATCCCGGAGTCGCAGGCGACGGTCGAGCCGGGCGGGGCGACCTATGGGACGCGGAAGGTGGCGCTGGAGCGGGAGTTGCTGGCGCTGGGTGAGCGCCTGCCGACGACGCTGCTGCGGGCGGGTGCGATCCACGGGCGGCACTGCCGCTCCCCGCGTGAGCTCTACTTCGTGCGTCGGGCCCTGGAGGGGCGGCCGGTGCGGGTGCTCGCGTACGGCGGCCGGTCCCGGTTCCATCCGGTCCATGTCTCCAATCTCGCGGAGCTGATCCGGCTGGCGGCCGCCCGGCCGGGTGCCCGGGTGCTCAACGCGGGCGATCCGGACGTGCCGACGGTCGCGGAGATCTCCGCCGGGGTCGACGCGGTCCTCGGGGTGAAGAGCGAGACGGTCCTGGTGGAGGGCGCGCCGCCGCCCGGCGGGGTCGGGCTGACGCCGTGGAGCGGGGTCCATCCGGTCGTCTACGACATGGCGGCGGCCGAGCGGGAGCTCGGGTACCGGCCCGTCACCACGTACGCGGACGCGCTGCCCGCCACCGTGGAGTGGATGGCCGGGGCGCTGGCCGGGCGGGACTGGCGGGAGGTGTTCCCGAACCTGGTGAAGTACGAGGAGGCGTGGTTCCCGTACGCCGCGGAGGACGCCTGGCTGGCGGAGCGGGGCCGGGCCTGAACGGCGAGGAGGGACGGCCGGTGGTGTCCGGCCGCCCCTCCTCCGTGCCGTCGTACTACGGCTTCGGCGTGGCGTGCGGGGCGCACGTCACATCGGCGCTGTCCACCGCGCCGGTCAGCAGGTAGGCATCCACCCGCTGGTTGACGCAGGGGTTGGTGACGCCGGTGACGCCGTGCGAGCCGGCGTCCTTCTCGACGATCAGACGCGAGCCCTTGAGGCGCTTGTGCAGCTCGACCGCGCCCTCGTACGGGGTGGCGGCGTCACGCTCGGCCTGCACGATGAGGACCGGCGGCAGGCCCTTGCCGGTCTTCACGTCGACCGGGGTGTGCTGCTTCGAGGGCCAGGTGGCGCACGGCAGGTTCATCCAGGCGTTGGACCAGGTCAGGAAGGGGTTGTCGCGGTGGAGGCGGGTGTTGTCCCGGTCCCACTTCTTCCAGCTGGTGGGCCACTTGGCGTCCGCGCACTCGACGGCGGTGTAGACGGCGTTGCCGTTCTCCGCGCGGATGTTGCCCGCGGTGTCGCTCATGTCCGGGCCCGCCGCGTCGACGAGGGCCTGGGTGTCACCGGCGAGGTACTTGCTCCAGGTCTGGGCGACCGGCACCCAGGAGGAGTCGTAGTAGGGAGCGCCCTGGAAGAAGCCGATGAGCTCGGCCGGGCCGACGACTCCGCCGATGGGGTTCTGCTTGGCGGTGGCGCGCAGCTTCAGCCACTGCGCCTCGACCTTCTCGGGGGTGTCGCCGATGTGGAAGGTGGCGTCGTTCTTGGCGACCCACGCCTTCCAGTCGTTCCAGCGCATCTGGAAGGCGACGTCCTGGTCGAGGTTGGCCTGGTACCAGATCTTGTCGCGGGACGGGTTGACGACGCTGTCGACGACCATGCGGCGGACGTGGCCCGGGAAGAGGGTCGCGTAGACCGCGCCGAGGTAGGTGCCGTAGGAGACGCCGAGGAAGTTGAGCTTCTTCTCGCCGAGGGCGGCGCGGACGACGTCCAGGTCGCGGGCGGTGTTCGGGGTCGTCATGTGCGGCAGCATCGAGCCGCTGCGCTCGGCACAGCCGTCCGCGTACTCGGCGGCGAGCTTGCGCTGGGCGCGCTTGTCGGCCTCGCTGTCGGGGACCGGATCGAGCTTGGGCGCCTTGACGAACTCCTGGGGGTCGACACAGGAGATGGGGGTGGAGCGGCCGACGCCGCGCGGGTCGAAGCCCACGAAGTCGTACGCCTTGGCGGTGTTGACCCAGAGCGGGTGCTTGCTGGTGACCCGGGCCGGGAAGCGCAGGCCCGAACCGCCGGGGCCGCCGGGGTTGTAGATGAGGGCGCCCTGACGCTCGGCCGCGGTGCCGGTGTTGCCGATGCGGTCGACGGCTATGGATATCTGCTTGCCGTTGGGCCGTGCGTAGTCGAGCGGAACGGTCACGAAGCCGCACTGGATCGGCTTGGCGAGGCCCCAGTCGGCGGGGCAGTCGGCCCAGTCGATGCCCTTCTTGGCGGCGCGCTCCGCGGCGATCTTGACGCCGCGCGCCTCGGACGGCCCACCGGACCGGCTGTCGGCGCCGGCGGTGGGCGCCGCGATCGCGCCCGCGAAGAGCGTGCCCGCCACCAGGGCACCGGCCGTGCCGAGTGCTGCTGTTCGTCTCACGTAGATACTCCCCCTGCTGGTCGGTCGGGTCCGAGGGGGATCCTTTCGCCTGGCGGGCTCCCACGGCCAGGGAGGGCAGGCGTTTCTTTACCGAACCCATAACCGGTACGGGCCGTTCGCTGAGCGGTCAGCCGGTGAGGTCGTCCAACGCCCGGTCCAGGACGCGCCGGAGCAGACGCGCGTCGGCGGCGAGGGCGGTGACGAGCACGGCGGGGCCGGCGAGCGGGGTGAGAACGGCGGTTTCGCCGAGAAGCCGGGGTTCGGCTGGTTTGTCGGCCATGTCTGGGTCGACGAGCAGGAGTTGCCCGACGGCGCGGTGTCCGCCGAGGACCGCGCCGCCGTCCCAGCCTACCGACGCGCCCGGCCCGTAGCGGAGCTCCTGGTCGAGCAGTGGCGCTCCGGCGCGGTGGACGGTGAGCCGGGTGGTGAGCGTGCCGGGTTCCTCGCCGTGCCGTCCGAGGATCTGCTCCTCGCGCAGGACGAGCCGTGCGGTGGCGGCGAGTTGGACGGTGGTGCGCATGCACAGCTCCGATCCGTACGCGGAGATGAGCTGTTCGGGCAGCCAGCGCAGTTCGGCGTCCTCGCCGACGGTGAGCCGGACGTCGTAGTGGGCGGGTGCGGGGGTCCGGCCCGGGAGGGCGACGGTGGCGGCGGCCGCGTCGACGAGGAGCCGCGCCCCGTCCCGTACGTCGGCCTCCAGGGCCAGCCGGTCGCCGCCGAGCGGGGCGCTCATCGCCCCGACGACGGTGACCCGGGCGTCCGCGTCGGGGCCGGTGGTGCGGGTGCGGCGCAGGGCGAGTGGCCCGTCGCTCTCCAGGACGGGCAGGCTCCCGCCCGGGGCCGCGGTGATCCTGGCGGTTGCGGTCAGGCTCATGCGGCCCAGTCGGCGAGCCGCGCGCGGATCCAGTCGGCGACCGGGGCGACGCCGTCCTGTCCGGTGAGGGAGGTGAAGACGACGGGGAGTTCGCCGCGCTGTTCCTTGGCGTCGCGGGCCATCCGCTCCAGGTCGGAGCCGACGTACGGCGCGAGGTCGGTCTTGTTGACGACGAGCAGGTCCGCGGTGGTGACGCCGGGCCCGCCCTTGCGTGGGATGTCGTCGCCGCCGGCGACGTCGATGACGAAGATCTGCGCGTCGACGAGGCCCTTGGAGAAGGTCGCGGTCAGATTGTCGCCGCCGGACTCGACCAGGATCAGATCGAGCGGGCCGACGGCGTCCTCCAGGTCCTCGACGGCTTCGAGGTTGGCGGAGATGTCGTCACGGATGGCGGTGTGCGGGCAGGCGCCGGTCTCCACCGCCTGGATGCGCTCGGGCGGCAGGACGGCGTTGCGGAGCAGGAATTCGGCGTCCTCGCGGGTGTAGATGTCGTTGGTGACGACGGCGATGGAGAGCCGGTCGCGCAGGGCGCGGCAGAGCGCGGCGACGGTGGCGGTCTTGCCGGAGCCGACGGGCCCGCCGAGGCCGACGCGCAGGGCGCGGCGGGTGCCGTCGGGGCGGTGGGCGTCGGCGGACACGGCGGACGGGCCGTCGTGGGAGTGGTCGAGATGCATGGTTCTCCAGGTGGGTCAGGAGGCGAAAAGGCGTACGGGCCAGGCCGCGTGCTGTTCGGCGGCGATGTCGAGGAGCGGTGCGGAGGCGGCGGGCAGGTGGTCGATGCCTTGGCGGGCGGCGGCCGCCGCCCGCTCGGCGACCTGGTCCATCTCGGGCGCGAGCCGGGCGAGGACGGCGGTGGCCTGGAACGGGTCCAGGCTGAGGAGGCGTACGGCGGCCGACGCGGGGCCGGACACCGTCTCGTACACGACGCAGTGCGCGGCGTCCTCGGGGCCGAGTCCGGCGGCGCGGGCGGCGAGGCCGAGGACGACGGGCTGATGGGTGCCGCGGGGGAACGCGGCGGCCAAGGCGTCGAGTTCGGCGCAGGGCCAGGTCGCCCGCGCGGCCCGGGTCATCTGCCGGCCGAGCTTGCGGGCCGCGCTGCGCAGGGCGAGCGAGGGCGTGCGGGCGTCGGCGGCCCGGTCGAGCTCGTACGGGTCGTGGCCGAGCGCGGCCGCGGCGGCGAGGGCCGCCGAAGTGAGGCCGGTGGTGTGCAGACGGCCCCGGCAGAACGCGGCGAGGCCGGCGGCGTCGGTGATCCGGCCGGCCTTGACGGCGGCCTCGGCGCCGCCGGAGTGGGCGTGCCCGCCGGCGGGGAAGCGCCCGTCGGCGAGCACGAGGAGTGCGGAACGTCTCATCACCGGCTCGTCAGAAGAGGAAGTACCGCTGGGCCATCGGCAGTTCGGCCGCAGGGTCGGGCTCGACCGGGGTGCCGTCGATGGTCACGGTGAAGGTGTCGGCGTCGACCTCGACCCGGGGCAGGGCGTCGTTCTCGCGCATGTCGGCCTTGGTGACCCTGCGGGTGTTCGCGATCGGGACGAAGGATTTGCCGAGGCCGAGCCGGTCGGGCAGGTCGTCCTCGATCGCCGCCTGGGAAACGAAGTTGAGGGAGTTCGCGGCCGGGGCCCTGCCGAGCGCGCCGAACATCGGCCGGGGCAGTACGGGCTGGGGCGTGGGGATTGAGGCGTTGGCGTCGCCCATCTGCGCGTAGGCGATCTGGCCGCCCTTGAGGACGACCAGCGGCTTCACCCCGAAGAAGGCGGGCTCCCAGAGCACCAGGTCCGCGAGCTTCCCCGGCTCGACGGAGCCGATCTCGTGGTCCAGGCCCTGAGCGACGGCCGGGTTGATCGTGTACTTGGCGACGTAGCGGCGCGCCCGGCGGTTGTCGGCGCGGCCGTCGCCGGGCAGGGCGCCGCGCCGCCGCTTCATGACGTGCGCGGTCTGCCAGGTCCGCAGGATCACCTCCCCCACCCGTCCCATCGCCTGGGAGTCGGAGGAGATGATGGAGATGGCGCCGAGGTCGTGCAGGTGATCCTCGGCGGCGATCGTGGAGGGCCGGATCCGGGACTCGGCGAACGCCAGGTCCTCGGGGACGGCGGGGTTGAGGTGATGGCAGACCATCAGCATGTCGAGGTGTTCCTCGATGGTGTTGACGGTGTGCGGCCGGGTCGGGTTGGTGGAGCTGGGGAGGACGTACGGCTCCGAGACCACGGTGATGATGTCCGGGGCGTGCCCTCCGCCGGCGCCCTCGGTGTGGTACGCGTGGATGGTGCGTCCGCCGATCGCCGCGAGGGTGTCGCCGACGAACCCGGCCTCGTTCAGGGTGTCGGTGTGGATGGCGAGCTGGGCGCCGGTCTCGTCGCAGACGCCGAGGCAGGCGTCGATGACGGCCGGCGTCGCCCCCCAGTCCTCATGGATCTTGAAGCCGAGGGCGCCGCCCCGGAGTTGGGAGTGCATGGCCTCGCGCGACATCGTGTTGCCCTTGCCGAGCAGCCCGATGTTGACCGGGTAGGCCTCCAGCGCCTCGAACATCCGGGCAAGGTGCCAGGGGCCGGGGGTGATGGTGGTGGCTTTGGTGCCTTCGGCGGGTCCGGTGCCGCCGCCGACCAGGGTGGTGATGCCGGAGGCGAGGGCCTCGTCGACGACGGTCGGCGAGATGAAGTGGATGTGGGTGTCGACGCCGCCGGCGGTGAGGATCCGGCCGTTGCCGACGACGACCTCGGTCTCTGGGCCGATGACCAGGCCGGGGTGGACCCCGTCCATGGTGTCGGGGTTGCCGGCCTTGCCCAGGGCCGTGATACGGCCGTCGCGGATACCGACGTCGGCCTTGACGACACCCCAGTGGTCGAGGACGACGGCGCCGGTGATGACGGTGTCCGGCGCGCCCTCGGCCCTGGTGGTACGGGACTGGCCCATCGACTCGCGGATCACCTTGCCGCCGCCGAACACCGCCTCGTCGCCCGCGCGGCCGGGGCCGCCGCAGCGGTCCTCCTCGATCTCGACGAGCAGATCGGTGTCGGCGAGCCGGATCCGGTCCCCGGTGGTGGGGCCGAACAGATCCGCGTACACGGCCCGGTTCATCTCAGGCATCGAGCGGCCCTCCGGTCTCGCCGCGCAGCCCGGGCACGATCCGGCGGCCGGCCAGGGGGACGAGTTCGACGTCGACGGGGATGCCGGGTTCGAAGCGCACCGCGGTGCCGGCCGCGATGTTGAGCCGCAGGCCGCGGGCGGCGGCGCGGTCGAAGTGGAGGCCGGGGTTGGCCTCGGCGAAGTGGTAGTGGGAGCCGACCTGGACGGGCCGGTCGGCGGCGTTGAGGACGGTGACACGTGTGACCGGACGGCCCGCGTTGAGGGGCACCGGGGTGTCGGCGTAGAGGATCTCTCCGGGGATCATCGGCGGCGCGCCCCGCTCACACGATCGGGTCATGGACGGTGACGAGCTTGGTGCCGTCGGGGAAGGTGGCCTCGACCTGCACGTCGTGGATCATCTCCGGGATCCCGGTCATGACCTCGTCGCGGGTGAGCACCTTGCGCCCGGAGGCCATGAGTTCGGCGACGGTCCGGCCGTCCCGCGCGCCCTCCAGGATGTGCGAGGTGATCAGGGCCACGGCCTCGGGATGATTCAGCCGCACCCCGCGCGCCCTGCGTTTCTCGGCGACGTCCGCGGCCACATGGATGAGCAGGCGTTCCTGCTCATGCGGGGTCAGTTGCACGCTTCCACCTCACACTTGTCCACCAGGCGAGAGGCCTGGACGCAGCCGGACCCTACCGATCTTGGACAGGGCTCCGATCGGCTGTGACGGCCCACAGGGTCAGACATTGCACGTTAGGGCGGAAGTTTTTCCGGCTCGTTAACTGGAGCTTTGCGCGTCCATGGTCATCGGGGAGCGCGCGTGGCCGCTGTCACCCTGAGCTGTCTCCCGGCTGCCGGTGCTTGGCGGCGATGCCGAAGCGGCCCTGTTCGCCGGGAGCGGACGTCAGCGTGCGGACGGTGGAGACGGAGCTGATCACCTGCTCCTCGGTCTCCTGCCCGGCGCTCTCCAGACGTTCCAGGTCAGCGGCGGAGACCAGGGCGACGAGCGGTTTGCCATGGCGGGTCACCACCACGCGCTCGCCGCCGTACACGACGCGGTTGATCAGATCGGCGAGCTCTGCCCGCGCTTGCGTCACCGGAATCTCGTAGGCCATGCTCCCATCATAACGGTCTGTACGTCCTGTACATTTTTTACAGAAGGAGGCGCCCTCATGCAGCTTCGTCACGTACTCCCCGAGTTCACCGAGCGCACCAGCTTCGGCATCCGCACCCTCGACCCGTACTCCAAGCTCCTGGAGAACCGGATCGTCTTCCTGGGCACCCCGATCGACGAGGCTTCGGCCAACGACGTGATCGCGCAGCTCCTGCACCTCGAGTACGCCGACCCGGACCGGGACATCTCGCTGTACATCAACTCGCCGGGCGGAGCGGTCAGCGCCATGTCGGCGATCTACGACACGATGCAGGTCGTCACCTGCGACGTGGAGACCACCTGCCTCGGCCAGGCCGCGTCGACGGCCGCCGTACTGCTCGCCGCCGGCGCGCCCGGCAAGCGGCTGGCGCTCCCTGGGGCGCGGGTGGTGGTCGAGCAGCCCGCGACGGGTGAGCCGGTCCAGGGGCAGCCGTCCGACCTGGAGATCCAGGCCCGCGAGGTGCTGCGGCTGCGGGACCAGCTCGCCGGGATGCTCACCCGCCACACCGGACAGAGCCGGGAGCGGATCGACGCCGACATCGAGCGGGCTCGCGTCTTCGACGCGACGCGGGCCAAGGAGTACGGACTGGTGGACCATGTCATCAGCAGCCGCGGGGCGAGCGGTGCGGGCCGGATCGGCTGAGCGGGGATGGTTCCCGAGCTGCCGCCGCTCCCGGCACTGACGCGCGCGGAGGGGGAGTTCGTCGACGCGTATCTCGCGGTGGTGGATCTCCTCGGCCGGATCAATCCGGCGCGTACCGAGCACACCTATGGCGCACTGCGGGCCGCTCAGGCCCTGGTGGGGCGCGCGGCCGCCCTGCGCGACGCACTGGACCTGATGCACGCGCGCGGGGAGATCGAAGTGCATGCGGAGACTTTGGCGCGCGCCCTGCGGGTGTTGGACGGGGAGCGGCGGTCGGGGCGAGTGACCGTACCTCGTATGCCCGCCGGTTGACAGACACGCGGACTCTGTCCAGAGCCAGTCGTGATCCCCTGTTCGGTGGACCTGATAGCCCGTCCGCTGCGCGGGGCGAGTTGCACAACCCGAGTACACATCTGGCCGAACCGGATGTTCCGCCGCTGGTACAACGCTCATCAAAGCAGTCGGAGGTTACGCGGAACCGACGTCGTCCACCCGAATGGACCAGTCGTGACGAGACTCACATATCGCCGTTTCGTCTCGGAAATCGGACCAGCCGTGCGTCAAGATCCCTGACGACGACAAGCCCCCGCCACCACGGCGGGGCGGTCCGGGCGGACGCCGAGTCCTGCCGCCGCTCCGGATGTCTGGTCGACAGGAGTGGATCGGCAGGAGTGGAGGACCCGAGCAAGACGGGACGGCCGGACAGTGGGGCTGTTCCTCGGGGTGAAGCCGCGTCAGCGGCCGGGCAACTTCGCCAGCCCGAACCCGACAGGCCATCCTTCACAGGCGGCTGACGAAGGGTTGCGCATGAGCGCGCAGATTCATGTCCCGTTCCTGCTGTCCCGCGCCGGAGCAGTCTCCGCCCTCACCCTCGCCGCCGTCGGCGGCACGCTGCTTGCCCCGGGAGCCGCTCCGGAGGCCGAGGCAGCGACGTTCCACGCCGCGAAGGCACTGAAGGTCGCCGTGTCCAAGAAGGGCTCGCCGTACCAGTACGGCGCGGCGGGCCCGTATCGCTTCGACTGCTCGGGCCTCACGCTCTACTCCTACAAGAAGGCCGGCAAAGCCCTGCCCCGCACCGCACAGGCCCAGTACAACCGCACCCGGCACATCTCCGCCTCCCACCGCCGCAAGGGAGACCTGGTCTTCTTCCACTCGGGGCGGGGCGTCTACCACGTGGGGATCTACGCCGGTCACGGCAAGATCTGGCACTCACCCAAGACGGGATCGTGGGTGAAGCTGGACCGGATCTGGACCTCCCGCGTCTGGTACGGGCGCGTGAACTGACAGAGCGCCAGGGGGTGGGCCGCCCCGGGTATCCCACTCCGGGGCGGCCCACCCCTAGGCGACGGGGGCTCCGGTCAGTTCGGGTCCCGCGGCCACGGTCCAGGGCACGGCGATGCGTACGGTCTTGCCGCCTTCGGCGGTGGGGAGCACGAAGAGGCGGCCGCCGCACTCGGCGATCAGCCAGCGGATGATGGCCATGCCCCGGCCGTTGTCCTGCTGGACGGCGGCGGGGAGGCGTTTGGGCCAGCGCGGATGGCTGTCGGTGACGCCGATGTGGAGCTCCTCGTCGCGTTCGAGGCGCACGTCGACGGTGAAGGTGGGTGACTGTCCGAAGGTGTGCTGGACGGCGTTGGTGGCCAGTTCCGAGACGATGAGCCGGACGGTCTCGGCGACCTCGGCATCGTCGGGGAGGCCCCAGGCTGCGAGCACCTCGGCGACATATCTGCGGGCGGCGGAGACCGAGGCGGGATCGCTCGGCAGAGTGACGGTTGCTTCCTGGTGGTCTGCCATGGCGACGCTGTCCCTTTCCCACCGGGGCCGGACTCCGACACGGAGCGGATGTTCTGTGAGGTCGGCCGCGGTTTGCGCTTCGCGCCAGAGTGCCACTGATGGTGCTGTCCTGGGTGTCGATCCACCAAGATATGCATATATCTGTCGCTCGATGCGGTGAACTCTGCCACCCGGGACCGTGCCCGACGGGCACACTGGCCCGTTGGCCACGCGCGGAAGGGAGTCGGTGATGCGGGGCATGCGCCATGGGCCCGCCGTGCGTCGGCGCAAGCTCGGCGAGGAGCTGCGCCGGCTCCGTCTGGACGCGGGGCTGACCAGCGGCGAGGCGGCCGGTCTGGTGGGCTGGCACCAGTCGAAGGTGAGCCGGATCGAGACGGGTGCCAGCGGGGTGGCCACCGCCGATGTGACCCGGCTGCTCGATGCCTACGGGGTGGCCGAGCCACGGCTGCGGGCGCTGCTCGAGGCGCTGGCCGGGGCGGCCGACGGAGGCGGCTCGGGGTGGTGGCACGCCTATCGTGGGGTGATTCCGCCGCAGTACCGCGACTTCATCAGCCTGGAGTCGCAGGCCCGGACGGTGCGCACGCTGGAGACGTCGGTGGTGCCGGGGCTGCTGCAGACGCCCGAGTACGCGCGCGCGGTCACGCAGTCGGCGCTGGACGGACTGCCGACGACGACGGTCGACTCGCTGGTGGAGGTGCGGCTGACGCGGCAGGAGGTGCTGCGGGCCGATCCCCCGCTGGAGTTCAGCGCGGTGCTGGACGAGGCGGTGCTACGGCGACAGGTGGGCGGCCCGGGAGTGATGAGGGCGCAGTTGCGGAAGTTGGTGGAGTGGGGCGCGTTGCCTCATGTCCGGTTGCAGGTCCTGCCGTTCACGATGGGCGGGTACATCGGCCTCTCCGGGCCTTTCGTTATCTTCTCCTTTCCGAACATTTCTGATCTGGACGTTGTCGTTCTCGACCACTTGACGAGTAGCCTCTATCTGGAGCGGAATGACGACCTCGACGCGTACAGCGCCGCGTTCCGCGCCATGCAGGAGCACGCCCTTTCGACCGACGATTCGTTGGAACTCATCGCCGGAATCAGTGACGGCGCGTAGGGAGGCACCCCCGATGTCTGCTTACCTCGCACGACAGCAGAACTCCTCGACCGACGGCTTACAGTGGCGGCGCAGCAGCCGCAGCGTCGGGATGAACAACTGCGTCGAGACGGCCCTTCTCGGCGGCTCGGCCCTCGCTGTACGGGACTCCAAGGACACCACCAGGCCACCGCTTCGTTTCTCGGCGGCGGCCTGGACCTCGTTCACCAGGTCACTTCTCTGACGGGGCGGTCCGCAGGATCGTGCTGACCGCCGCGCCGATCTGCTCGTCGTCAAGATCGGCGCGTGCGGTCAGCCGCAGCCGGGAGATGCCGTCCGGTACCGACGGGGGACGGAAGCAGCCGACGGCGAGGCCCTGTTCCCGGCAGTCCGCCGCCCAGCCCAGCGCCGCCTGCGGCGAGGGCGCCCGTACGGACACCACGGCCGCGTCCGGACGCGCGGCGCTCAGCCCGGCCTCCGTGAGCAGCCGGTGGAGTGTGGCGGCGACGGTACGGGCCCGTCCGGCCAGCTCCGGTTCTTCCCGCAGCAGCCGCAGGCTCGCCAGCGCGGCGCCCGCCGCGGCCGGGGCGAGGCCGGTGTCGAAGATGAACGTACGGGCGGCGTTGACGAGATGGGCGACGACCCGGGCCGGCCCGAGGATCGCTCCGCCCTGGCTGCCGAGCGACTTGGAGAGGGTGACGGTCGCGACGACGTCCGCGTCGCCGGCGAGCCCGGCGGCGTGCAGGGCACCCCGGCCGCCCTGTCCGAGGACCCCGAGACCGTGGGCGTCGTCGACGACGAGTGCGGCGCCGTACGCGCGGCACGCCGCGGCGAGGGCCTGAAGCGGCGCCGCGTCCCCGTCCACCGAGAAGACCGAGTCGCTCACGCACAGGGCCCGGCGCTCCGGGTGGGCCTGGAGCGTCTTGCGTACGGCCTCCGGGTCGGCGTGCGGCACGACCGCGGTCTCGGCACGGGAGAGCCGGCAGCCGTCCACGATGGACGCGTGGTTCCCGGCGTCGGAGACGATGAGGCCGTCTGGGCCGGTGAGGGCGGTGAGCGCGGCGAGGTTGGCCGCGTAGCCGGAGGAGAAGACCAGCGCGGCCTCGAACCCGCAGAAGTCTGCGAGTTCCCGCTCCAGCTCGGCGTGGAGTTCGGTGGAGCCGGTCACCAGACGGGAGCCGGTGGCGCCCGCGCCCCAGCGGCGGGCCGCCGCCGCGGCCGCCTCGGTGATCTCGGGACGGCGGGTCAGCCCGAGGTAGTCGTTGCCCGCGAGGTCCATGAGGTCCGACTCGGCTGCCCGGGGACGGAGCGTACGGACGAGTCCGGCCTCCTCGCGGCGGCGCGCCTCGGCGTCGGTCCAGTCGAATGGAGTCCGGTGCGTGTCCCCGTACATGTGGCGGATCCCTTTTGTAGGCAGCGCACAGACCCTAACCGGCCGGGGTCGAGGTCAGAGTGTGGCGATACACACACCTCAAACGGGCTCTGTTGTTGAGTTCCTCCTTGGCCAGGGGGTGCGCCGTAGGAAAAGATCGGCTCTCATGGACCTGCTGAACACGCTGGTGGAGAAGGGGCTGCGGCGCGAGCTGCCGAGCCGTGAAGAAGCGCTCGCCGTACTGGCGACCTCCGACGACGATCTGCTCGATGTGGTGGCCGCGGCCGGGAAGGTCCGCCGCCAGTGGTTCGGGCGCCGGGTGAAGCTCAACTACCTGGTCAACCTGAAGTCCGGACTCTGTCCCGAGGACTGCTCCTACTGCTCGCAGCGGCTGGGCTCCAAGGCCGAGATCCTCAAGTACACCTGGCTGAAGCCGGACGAGGCGTCCCAGGCGGCCGCCGCCGGTGTCGCCGGTGGCGCCAAGCGGGTCTGTCTGGTGGCCAGCGGCCGCGGCCCGACCGACCGGGACGTCGACCGGGTCGGCAAGACCATCGAGGCCATCAAGGAGCAGAACGAGGGCGTCGAGGTGTGTGCCTGCCTCGGCCTGCTCTCCGACGGCCAGGCGGAGCGGCTGCGGGAGGCCGGCGCCGACGCGTACAACCACAACCTCAACACGTCCGAGGGGACGTACGGGGACATCACCACCACCCACACCTACGCGGACCGGGTGGACACCGTGCAGAAGGCGCACGCGGCGGGCCTCTCCGCCTGCTCCGGGCTGATCGCGGGCATGGGCGAGAGCGACGAGGACCTCGTCGACGTCGTCTACGCGCTGCGCGAGCTGGGCTCGGACTCGGTGCCGGTCAACTTCCTCATCCCCTTCGAGGGCACCCCGCTCGCCAAGGAGTGGAACCTCACTCCGCAGCGCTGCCTGCGGATCCTCGCGATGGTCCGGTTCGTCTGCCCCGACGTCGAGGTCCGTATCGCCGGCGGCCGCGAGGTGCACCTGCGCTCGATGCAGCCGCTGGCGCTGCACATCGCCAATTCGATCTTCCTCGGCGACTACCTCACCAGCGAGGGCCAGGCCGGCAAGACCGACCTGGACATGATCGCGGACGCCGGTTTCGAGGTGGAGGGCACGGGCACGCCGACGCTGCCCGCGCACCGCGTGGACGTGGAGCGGGAGGCCGAGGGCTGCGGCACGGGCAGCAGCTGCGGCTCCGGTTCGGTGTGCGGCTCCTCCGCGGCGGACGTTCCGGCCGAGCCCGCGGCCACGGCCGAGGTGCCGGAGGCCCGTACGGACCTGGTGGCGGTCCGCCGGCGGGGCGCCGGCACGGATCTGGCCCCCAATGCGTGACCGTTCCCTCGGTCACGACGAGCTGCTCGCCCTGGACCGGGCCCACGTCTGGCATCCGTACGGCCCCATGCCGGGCCGCGCGGAGCCGCTGGTCGTGGAGTCCGCGTCCGGCGTACGGCTGAAGCTCGCCGAACCCGTCCACGGGCAGGACGAGTTGATCGACGGCATGTCGTCCTGGTGGTCGGCCGTGCACGGCTACAACCACCCGGTCCTCAACGAGGCCGTGACGGACCAGCTCGGCCGGATGAGCCATGTGATGTTCGGCGGGCTCACCCACGAGCCCGCTGTCAGGCTCGCCGCCCGGCTGGTCGAGATCACCCCGGAGCCGCTGCGCCATGTCTTCCTCAGCGACTCCGGCTCGGTCGCCGTCGAGGTCGCGGTCAAGATGTGCCTGCAGTACTGGCGCTCCATCGGCCGCCCGGCCAAGCGGCGGCTGCTGACCTGGCGCGGCGGCTACCACGGCGACACCTGGCAGCCGATGGCGGTGTGCGACCCCGACGGCGGTATGCACGAACTGTGGCAGGGCGTGCTGCCCCGGCAGGTCTTCGTGGACGCGCCGCCGGCCGCGTACGAGGAGTCGTACGCCGAGATGCTGCGCACCGAGATCGGGCGGCACGCCGACGAGCTCGCCGCCGTCGTCGTCGAGCCGGTGGTCCAGGGCGCGGGCGGCATGCGCTTCCACGCCCCGGAGTATCTGCGGGTGCTGCGGGAGGCCTGCGACGAGCACGGCGTGCTGCTGATCTTCGACGAGATCGCCACCGGCTTCGGCCGTACGGGCACGCTCTTCGCAGCGGACCAGGCCGCCGTCTCCCCCGATGTGATGTGCCTGGGCAAGGCGCTGACCGGCGGCTATCTGTCGATGGCGGCGACGCTGTGCACCGCGCGGGTGGCCGACGGCATCTCGCAGGGTGAGGTGCCGGTGCTCGCGCACGGGCCGACCTTCATGGGCAATCCGCTGGCGTCGGCGGTGGCGGACGCCTCCATCGGACTGCTGCTGTCGCAGGACTGGGCGGCGGAGGTCAAGCGCATCGAGGCGGGCCTGAACACCGGTCTCGCGGCGGCGAAGGAGCTGCCCGGGGTACGTGAGGTGCGGGTGCTCGGCGCCATCGGCGTCGTCCAGCTCGACCACCCGGTGGACATGGCCGCGGCGACCGCCGCGGCAGTGCGGGCGGGCGTGTGGCTGCGGCCCTTCCGCGATCTGATCTACACGATGCCGCCGTATGTGACCGGTGACGAGGACCTCGCGCGGATCTGCGCCGGGGTGTGCGCCGCCGCGGCGGCGGGCTGAGAACGGGCCGGCCCCCGGCCGGCCGTGGGACGTGCGGGCGGGCGGCCGGTCGGCCGCCCGCCCCGGAAGGAACAGGACCATGAGCGTCATCGTCGTCAGCGGCACCGGAACCGAGATCGGCAAGACCGTCGTCACCGCCGCCGTGGCCGCCGTGGCCACCGCGCACGGCCGGTCGGTGGCCGTGCTGAAGCCCGCGCAGACCGGGCTAGCTCCGGGTGAGCGCGGGGACGCGGACGAGGCGGCCCGGCTCTCCGGGGCCCGGACCTCCCTCGAACTGGCGCGGTTCCCCGAGCCGTTGGCGCCCGCGACGGCCGCCCGGCGCGCCGCCATGGCGCCCGTCTCGCCGCAGGAGGTCGCCTCGGCGGCCGAGAAGCTGGCCGCCGAGCACGACCTGGTGCTGGTGGAGGGCGCGGGCGGGCTGCTCGTACGGTTCGACGAGGAGGAGGGCACGCTCGCCGACGCGGCGCGGCTGCTCGGCGCGCCGGTCCTGGTGGTCGCGCCGGCCGGGCTTGGCACGCTGAACTCCACCGCGCTGACCGCCGAGGCACTGCGCGCCCGGGGACTGACCCAGCTGGGGGTGGTGGTCGGCAGCTGGCCGGACGAGCCGGACCTCGCGGCCCGCTGCAATCTGGCCGACCTGCCGGCGGCGGCCGGCGCTCCGCTGCTGGGTGCCGTACCGGCGGGCGCGGGGGCGCTGTCGGCGACCGATTTCCGGGCCCGGGCCGGGGATTGGCTCGCGCCGGAGCTGGGCGGCGGCTGGGACGCGGCAGCGTTCCGGGCCACGGCCGGGGCCTGACAACGGGCTGGGGGGCGGCCGCGGACGTACGCTGGTGATCATGCGAGCAAAGGTCAGCGAGATCGTCTTCGACTGCGCCGATCCGGCGGCCCTGGTGCGGTTCTGGGCCTCCCTCCTCGGCGGTGAGCCGGTGGACCGCGGCGAGGACTGGTCGTACGTGGAGCCGCCCGGGTTCGTCCGGATCGCCTTCCAGAAGGTGCCGGAGGGGAAGGCGGTCAAGAACCGCCTCCATCTGGACCTGGAGACGGGCGGGGTGGACGAGGCGGCCGAGGAGGCGGTGCGGCTGGGGGCCGTGCGGGTGGGCGGGATCGTCAGCGATCCGTACGGCGACTTCCAGGTGCTGCGGGATCCCGAGGGCAACGAGTTCTGTTTCGTCCGCTGATTCCGGGGCGCGCGGGGGGAGAATGACCGTATCCCCCGTCGGAGGAGGCCGAAGATGCCGTCGCGCCGTAGCGAGGTTCCCCGGGACGCCGTCCACCACCCCCTGTTCGCCCGTTTCTACGCCCGCTTCAGCGTGGCCGCAGACAGCAAGGCCGGGATCGCCGACCTGCGCGAGGAGTTGCTGGCCGGGCTCGGCGGCCGGGTCATCGAGGTCGGCGCGGGCAACGGCCTGAACTTCGCCCACTACCCCGCCACCGTCTCCGAGGTGGTCGCCCTCGAACCGGAGCGCCACCTGCGGCAGTTGGCCGTCGACGCGGCGCTGCACGCGGAGGTCCCGGTCGACGTGGTGCCGGGTGCGGCCGAGGCGATGCCGGTGAAGAGCGAAGCCTTCGACGCGGTGGTCGCCTCGCTGGTGCTGTGCACCGTGCGGGATCTGCCCCGCGCGCTGAGGGAGATGTGGCGGGTCCTCAAGCCCGGCGGTGAGCTGCGGTTCTTCGAGCACGGTCTGGCGCCGGGGCGGGCGATGGCGACCACCCAGCGGGCGCTGGACCGGACGGTGTGGCCACTGGTGTTCGGCGGCTGCCACACGGCCCGTGATCCGCTGGCCGCGATCGGGGCGGCCGGGTTCGAGGTCATGTCGTACCGCACGCTCCGCGTCCCGGAGACCGGTCCGCGCATGCCCACGTCGTCCTGTGTCCTCGGGGTGGCCCGCCGTCCCCCGGAGGCGGTGCGGGGGTGAGGGTCAGCGGCTCCACCGGCGCAGCTCGCCGGCGATGGAGCGCACGTCCGCCCTGCCGTCCTTGACCAGCCGGGCGAGGTCGCGGACCCGTTCGGGCGAGGTGACCAGATCGAGGCCGGAGGCGACGAGGTAGCCGTAGGCGACGGCGCAGGCGAACATCGCGTTGGAGTGCTCGAGCGCCGGTACGTGCAGGAGCAGTTGCAGCAGGGCCGCGGCGCGCGCGTACGGATCGTCGTAGACGGGGATGCCGAAGATCTCCGCCTCGTGCCGGCCCACGGCGGCCACGAGCGCGCCCCAGTCCCTGACCTGGGGGTCGCCGGGGATCTGATGCTCGGCGACCATGAGCAGCCAGGCGAGGTCGATGGAGAGCGTCATACGGCAGGGGCCGCCGTCACCGCGCGTCCGGGCCGGAGCCGAGGCGGCTGTCGGCGAACTCCTCGGCGAACACCGCCTCGTACTGCTTCATGAAATCGGCCGCGGCCTCCACGAAGGCCCGGCCCGCCTCGCCCGCGTCCTGCTGGACGAGTTCCTCGATGTAGCGGTTGACGCTCACGCCGCGCTGCTGCGCCCGCCTGCGGGCGGCTTCGGCGGTGGTCTCGTCCACCCGCACGTTCAACTGTGTCTTGGCCACCCTTCCAAGCTAGCGCCAGAACGCTAGTGTGGACAACTCCCGATCGGAGGAGGGTTCATGGACGTCATGGACAGGCCGTTACGGTTCGGAGTGAACATGGTCACGCCCGCCGGGGGCGGGGAGTGGTGCGCACGGTGCGAGCGGGCCGAGGAACTCGGCTTTGACGTCATCAACGTGCCGGACCACCTGGGGATGCCCGCGCCGTTCCCGGCGCTGGTGGCCGCGGCGGCGGCGACCCGGCGGCCGCGGCTCGGCACGTTCGTGCTGAACGCGGCGTTCTGGAATCCGGTGCTGCTGGCCCGGGAGATCGCGACCACCGCCGCGCTGACCGAAGGCCGGCTGGAGATAGGGCTCGGCACCGGCTACGTACGTGAGGAGCACGAGCGGGCCGGGATCGAGTTCCTGCCGCCGGGGCGCCGGGTCGACCGTCTGCGCCGGACGGTCGAGGAGGTGACCGGGCTGCTGGCCGGGGAGGAGTACCGGCCGCCGCTGCTGATCGGCGGCAACGGCGACCGGGTGCTGCGGCTGGCGGCGGAGCACGCGGACATCGCCGCGTTCGCGGGCGTCCGGCAGCAGGACGGTGTGTTCACCCTCTGCTCCCCCGCCGAACTGGACGAGCGGGTGGCCGCCTACCACCGCTTCGCCGCCGGCCGGGCGGCCCCCGCCGAGCTGAATCTGCTGCTCCAGATCGTCCAGGTCACCGACGACCGGGCCGGGGCCGTCAAGGAGCTGATGCCGTACGTGCCGCAGCTGACCGAGGCGCAGGTATTGGAGCTGCCGGTGGTGGCCGTCGGCACCGTCGAGGAGATCGCCGACCAGTTGCTGGGGCAGCGCGAGCGGTACGGCTTCACGTACTTCACGGTGCTCGATCCGGCGATGGAGGCGTTCGGGCCGGTCGTCGCCGAGGTACGGGAGCGCGAACGGCGCGCCCGGGAGGGTGGCGGGCGCTAGGCGCCCTGCCCGCAAGGCGAAACGGTTTCGACGGGCGGGGCGGGCCGGTGGCGGGCGCTAGACCGCCTGTCCGCAGGACGGAACGGTTTCGACGCGCGGGGCGGGCCGGTGGTGGGATGGCGGGCGTGTACGCACGTCCGGGCCGCCGGCACGGCCGGCCTCGGCGGCTGACCCCCTGCCCCCTCCGCACCACCCTTTGCCCATCCTTTACCATGGGTGAACCCATTTCTCTCTGTGAAAGGTGTGAGCGTCCGCCCATGGGCGAGCCTCCCAGTACCCGACATCGCGCACTCCTCCTCCCCCTGGCCGATCATGGGACGGAGGTGAACCGATGACCGAAGTGCTCCTGCTCGCCGTGGCGCTGCTGCTCTCCCTCGCCTGCGGCGCCTTCGTCGCGGCCGAGTTCTCCCTCACGACCGTCGAGCGCGGCGAGCTCGAACGGGCCGTCGAACGGGGTGAGCGCGGGGCCGCCGGCGCACTCAAGGCCGTACGGTCCCTCACCTTCCAGCTGTCCGGCGCACAGCTCGGCATCACCGTCACCAACCTGGTCGTCGGCATGCTCGCCGAGTCCTCGATCGCCAAGCTCATCCGCGGCCCGGTCGAGGCCGTGGGGCTCTCCCCCTCGGTCGCGTCGTCGGTGGCCCTCGTCATCGCTACGGCCCTGTCGACCGTGGTCCTGATGGTCATCGGTGAGCTGGTCCCCAAGAACTGGGCGATCTCGTCGCCGCTGGGCGTCGCCAAGGTGGTGGCCACCCCGCAGCGGATCTTCACCGCCGCCTTCAAGCCGCTGATCAGCCACCTCAACAACACCGCGAACCGGATCGTGCACCGGCTCGGTCTCCAGCCCGCCGAGGAGCTGGCGTCAGCCCGCAGCCCGCAGGAGCTGGTGGCGCTGGCCCGGCACTCCGCCAAGGAGGGCGCGCTGGCGGCCGACACGGCCGAACTGTTCGTACGGACCCTGAACCTCGCCGAGCTGACCGCGGAGAACGTGATGACGCCCCGGGTGCAGGTCACCGCGCTGGAGGTGTCGGCCACCGCCGAGGACGTCGCCAACGCCACCCGCGCCACGGGCCTGTCCCGCTTCCCCGTCTATCAGGGCAGCCTGGACACCGTCGTCGGCACCGCCCACGTCAAGGACGTGCTGGCGATACCGGCCGACGAGCGGCGCCTCAAGCGCGTCTCCGAGCTGCTGCGTGAGCCGCTGCTCGTGCCCGAGACCCTGACCGTGGACCGGCTCCTCGACCGGCTCTCGGGCCGGCGGACCATGGCCGTCGTCATCGACGAGTACGGCGGCACGGCCGGTGTCGTGACTCTGGAGGACATCGTCGAGGAGGTCGTCGGCGAGGTCCGCGACGAGCACGATCCGCACGAGACCCCCGACCTCGCCCCCGCGGGCAAGGACCCGGACGGCCGTGCCCTGTGGTCGGCGGACGGCGCCGCCCGTACGGACCAGCTGGCCGCCATCGGCCTGCGGGTGCCGGACGGCCCGTACGAGACCCTCGCCGGGCTGATCGCCACCGAGCTCGGGCGCATCCCGCGGATCGGCGACCGCGTGGAGCTGACCGGCTGGCAGCTGGACGTGGTGGACGCGACCGGCCGCCGCGCGGCCCGGGTGCTGTTGCACGCCCCGCCGCCCCACCGTGAGGAGACCGAGGGATCCAAGGGGGCCCGCCGATGACCGCGATCCAGCTTCTGATCGGCTTTCTGACCCTGGTCGTGAACGCCTTCTTCGTCGGCGCCGAGTTCGCCATGATCTCGGTCCGGCGCAGCCAGATCGAACCCCACGCCGAGAGCGGCGACCGGCGCGCCCGCAGTGTCATCTGGGGCCTCGAGCATGTCTCCGCCCTGCTCGCGGCGGCCCAGCTCGGCATCACGCTGTGCACCCTGGTGCTCGGCATCGTCGCCGAGCCGGCCATCGCGCATCTGCTGGAGCCGGTCTTCGACGCGGCCGGCGTGCCGCACGGTCTCGTCCATCCGATCTCGTTCGTGATCGCGCTGGCCCTCGCGACCTATCTGCACATGCTGCTCGGCGAGATGGTCCCCAAGAACATCGCGCTGGCCGAGCCGACCCGCACGGCGCTGCTGCTCGGCCCGCCGCTGGTGGCGCTCGCCCGCGCGCTGCGTCCGGTGATCTTCTCCATCAACGCCTTCGCCAACCTGCTGCTCAAGCTGCTCAGGGTGGAGACGAGGGACGAGGTGTCGGCGACCTTCTCGGACGACGAGCTCGCCCGGATGGTGACGGACGCCGGGGACGCCGGACTCCTCGACGACCGCGCCACCGAGCGGCTGCACGACGCCCTGGAGCTGGGCCGGCGTCCGGTGCGGGACGTGGTGATGCCGGTGGAGAAGGTGGTCCACGCGCGCGTGGGCACCACGCCGGAGGAGCTGGAGCACCTCTCCGCCGCGTCGGGCTTCTCCCGCTTCCCGGTCGTCGACGACGACCGCAGGATCCTCGGCTACCTCCATGTGAAGGACGCCCTGGACGTGACGCCCCGCGAGCTGCCGTTCCCGGTCTCGGCGCTGCGGCCGATCGCCCGGGTACGGGCCTCGACCCCGCTCGACGACGTGCTGACGGCGATGCGGCGCAGCCGTACGCACCTGGCCGCCGTCATCGACGAGGAGGGCGACGGCCGCCTCGCCGGCCTGGTCACGATGGAGGACGTCCTGCGCGAGCTGGTCGGCCGCCCGGCCCCGTAAGGTGCGGCGGAGCCGCCCTCCGGAACCGGCGGGCGGCTCCATACCGCGCGGTATGATCGGCTCCGCCATGGAGACGAATGCCACCTACACCAGTCTGGTCGCCGTCGGGGACAGCTTCACCGAAGGCATGTCGGACCTGCTTCCCGACGGGTCCTACCGCGGCTGGGCGGACCTGCTCGCCGGACGGCTCGCGGCCCGTGCCCCCGGCTTCCGCTACGCGAACCTCGCGGTACGCGGCAAGCTCATCGGCCAGATAGTCGACGAGCAGGTGGACCGGGCGGCGGCGATGGGTGCCGATGTGGTCACCCTCGTCGGCGGCCTCAACGACACCCTGCGGCCGACGTGCGACATGGGGCGGGTGCGCGGCCTCCTGGAGGAGGCCGTGGAGAAGCTCGCGCCGTCGTGCGGACGGCTGGTCCTGATGCGCAGCCCCGGCCGGCACGGACCGGTGATGGAGCGTTTCCGGCCGCGCATGGAGGAGCTGTTCTCCTTCGTCGACGAGCTGGCGTCCCGGCACGGGGCGGACGTGGTGGACCTGTACGGCGCCACCGCGCTCGGCGATCCACGGCTGTGGGACGCGGACCGGCTGCATCTGACCGGCGAGGGGCACCGGCGGGTGGCCGAGGCCGTGTGGCAGACGCTCGGCCTGGCGCCCGAGTACGACTGGCAGGCGGCGCTGCCCGCGGCGGTCCCGGCCGGGTGGATGACCCGGCGCGTGGACGACGTACGGTTCGCCAGGCAGCACCTGGGACCGTGGATCGGCCGCCGGCTGACGGGCCGCTCGTCCGGCGACGGACGCCCGGCGAAGCGGCCGGAGCTGCTTCCGTACGAGGAGCGGCCGGCGGAGGGCGCGGGGCCCCTCACGTAACGCCGGGCGCTGAGGACGCGCCGCACTCCCGCGGCCCAGGGGGCCGAGGATGCCTGGTGGCTCCCCTGGTGCAGGGGCCAGGGGCGCGCGGCCGCTCCGGAGCGCGCGGGAGCCGAGAGGGTGCGGCCGCTCCGGCAGCACGCGCCTCACCTGGCCGCTCTCGTAGCAAGCACCAAACCGGACCGTGGCGCTGGCCTGCAGAAACCGCCAGTAGAATCTGGTCACGTGACTGCTGCTGCGAAGCCCCGCATCCCCAACGTCCTGGCCGGCCGCTACGCCTCCGCGGAGCTCGCCGTCCTCTGGTCCCCCGAGCAGAAGGTGAAGCTCGAGCGCCAACTGTGGCTCGCCGTGCTGCGTGCCCAGAAGGACCTCGGGATCGAGGTGCCGGACGCGGCCCTCGCCGACTACGAGCGCGTCCTCGACACGGTCGACCTGGCCTCGATCGCCGAGCGTGAGAAGGTCACGCGGCACGACGTGAAGGCGCGTATCGAGGAGTTCAACGCGCTCGCGGGCCATGAGCACGTCCACAAGGGCATGACCTCGCGTGACCTGACCGAGAACGTCGAGCAGCTGCAGATCCGGCTCTCCCTGGAGCTGATGCGGGACCGTACGGTCGCCGTCCTCGCGCGGCTGGGCAAGCTCTCCGCCGAGTACGCCGAGCTGGTCATGGCCGGCCGCTCGCACAACGTCGCCGCGCAGGCCACCACGCTCGGCAAGCGGTTCGCGACCGGCGCCGACGAGCTGCTGGCCGCGTACGCCCGGCTGGAGGACCTGCTGTCGCGCTACCCGCTGCGCGGCATCAAGGGCCCGGTCGGCACCGCCCAGGACATGCTGGACCTGCTCGGTGGCGACGCCGGCAAACTGGCGGAGCTGGAGCAGCGCATCGCCGGACACCTCGGCTTCGCGCACGCCTTCACCTCGGTCGGCCAGGTCTACCCCCGCTCCCTCGACTACGACGTGGTGACCACGCTGGTCCAGCTCGCCGCCGCGCCGTCGTCGCTGGCGAAGACGGTCCGCCTGATGGCCGGCCACGAGCTGGTCACGGAGGGCTTCAAGCCCGGCCAGGTCGGCTCCTCAGCCATGCCGCACAAGATGAACACCCGCTCCTGCGAGCGCGTCAACGGCCTCATGGTCATCCTGCGCGGCTACGCCTCGATGACCGGCGAGCTGGCGGGCGACCAGTGGAACGAGGGCGACGTCTCCTGCTCGGTCGTACGGCGTGTGGCCCTGCCGGACGCGTTCTTCGCGTTCGACGGCCTGCTGGAGACCTTCCTGACCGTCCTCGACGAGTTCGGCGCGTTCCCGGCGGTCGTCGCCCGCGAGCTCGACCGCTACCTGCCGTTCCTCGCCACCACGAAGGTCCTCATGGGCGCCGTGCGCGCCGGGGTCGGCCGCGAGGTCGCCCACGAGGCCATCAAGGAGCACGCCGTCGCCTCCGCGCTCGCCATGCGCGAGCAGGGCGCCGAGCGGAACGAACTCCTGGAGAAGCTGGCCGCCGACGAGCGGATCCCGCTGGACCGGGCGCAGCTCGACGCGCTGATGGCGGACAAGCTGTCCTTCACGGGCGCCGCGGCCGACCAGGTCGCCGTCGTGGTCTCCCGGATCGAGGAGATCGCCAAGCAGCACCCGGAGGCGGCCGCGTACACGCCGGGGTCGATCCTCTGACCCGCCCCCCGCGCCTGACCGTCGCGGACCTCGAGGCCGCTCGTGACCGCGTCGTACCCGACGTGGTGGCGGGCGGCCTGTCCGTGCTGTTCTGCGGCATCAACCCCGGCCTGATGTCGGCGGCGACGGGCCATCACTTCGCCCGTCCCGGCAACCGCTTCTGGCCCGTGCTGCACCTGTCCGGCTTCACGCCGCGTCAGCTGCTCCCGTCCGAGCAGGAGGAACTGCTCGACTACGGCCTCGGCATCACCAACGTCGTGGCGCGCGCGTCCGCGCGGGCCGACGAGCTGACGGACGAGGAGTACCGCGAGGGCGGGCGGATCCTGGTCTCGAAGGTCGAGCGGCTGCGGCCGAGCTGGCTGGCGGTGGTGGGGGTGACGGCGTACCGCACGGCTTTCGGGGAGCGCAAGGCCCGGATCGGTCCGCAGGAACGGACGATCGGGGAGACCCGGATCTGGGCGCTGCCCAACCCGAGCGGGCTCAACGCCCACTGGACGCTGCAGACGATGGCGGAGGAGTTCGCCCGGCTGCGGGAGGCGAGCCGCATTCCCTGAGCCGGGAGTCGGCAAGGCGGGGCGTCAGGGCGGGTCGACCTCGGTCACCACGGCCAGCAGCTGGAACGGCAGTTCCTTGTCCCACTGGGCGACGCCCAGGCCCAACCACAGCCCGTCCACGCGCCACAGGTGCAGATCGGGCGTGTGGTTGCTGAGGACCCCCCAGGGCTCCGGTGTGTCCTCGCCGTCCATGCTCCGGTCCAGCACGGACCAGAGGCTGAAGATCTGCGGCGGCCCCCAGCGCTCGCCGAGGACGACGGTGAGCGCGTCCCGCTCCGCCTCGTACTGCTCCTCGACCGCTAAGCGGCGGGTGCCGTCGTCCTCCCAGAAGTCCTCGCTGGTGGCGAGCTCCGCTATGTGGTGGCCGGGGCCGCCGGAGCCCAGGTCGGTGGTGGTGGACGTCTCGGGGAACGGTCGGGTGCGCAACAGCTCGATGGTGGCCAGGTGTTTTGCGGTGGTCATGGGTTCGTACCCGTCCTTTCCGTGCTCGTGGATCCAGTAAAGCGGCCCCCACTGACAGTTGGTGACCCGTCAGGCGACCGCGTGGGGAGGCCTCCCGTACAGAGGGTGCCCACCGGCCCCGGGCGGCGCTCGCCGCACTCCCGGCCATTGAGTACCATCCGCCTGACACGCGCTCGACCTGGGAGGACACAGTGGGGCGGCTGACCGGCGGAGACCCGTCCCTGTTGCGGCGGATCAATTCCGCGGTGGTACTCCACGCCCTGCGGGGCGCGGACTCCCCCACCCTCACCGACCTGACCCGGATCACGGGTCTGTCGCGGCCCACGGTCGAGGGAGTGGTCGAGGGGCTCATCGAGGGCGGTCTCGTGGTCGAGGCGCCGCCCGAGGAGGGCGAGGCCCGCCGGCAGGGACGGCCCGCGCGAAGGTTCCGGTTCCGGGCCGAGGCGGGTCATCTGCTCGGTATCGAGATCGGGCCGCACCGGGTCTCGGCGCTGCTCTCGGGTCTCGACGGGCGGATCATCGGAGCCGGGGCCAGGGAGGTCGCGGAGACCGCGTCGGCGGACGAGCGCCTGGAGCGGGTCCGGACGGTCGTCGCCGATGTGCTGCGGCGCGCCGGGGTGGCCCGCGGCAATCTGCGCGCCGTGGGCGTGGGCACGCCCGGCATCGTCGAGGCGGACGGGACCGTACGGCTCGGCACCGCGCTGCCCGGCTGGACGGGGCTCGCCCTGGGAGAGCGGCTGCGCCGGTCGTTCCGCTGCCCGGTGCTGGTGGAGAACGACGCCAACGCGGCGGCGGTCGCCGAGCACTGGAAGGGCGCGGCCACCGACTCCGACGACATCGTCTTCGTCCTCGCCGGGCTGAGTCCGGGCGCGGGCTCGCTGATCGGCGGGCGGCTGCACAGGGGCTTCGGCGGCGCGGCCGGGGAGATCGGCGCGCTCCATCTGCTGGGCCGGGAGGTGACTCCGGAGACGCTGCTGTCCACGACGGACGAGCCGCTGCACCCGCTGGACGAGCAGGCGGTGGCGGAGGTCTTCGCGCTGGCCCGCCAGGGCGACGCGCGGGCCGGGGCGGCGGTGGACCGGTTCATCCAGCGGCTGGTGCACGACGTGGCGGCGCTGGTTCTCGCGCTCGATCCGGAGCTGGTGGTGGTCGGCGGCTGGGCGGCGGGGCTTGACGGTGTCCTGCAGCCGCTCCGCGACGAGCTGGCGCGCTTCTGCCTGCGGCCGCCACGGGTGGTCCTGTCGATGCTGGGCGAGGCCGCGGTCGGCACGGGGGCGCTGCGGCTGGCGCTGGACCATGTGGAGGGGCAGCTGTTCGCCGTGGAGACGACAGTGACGGCCCGCCGCTGAGCGACGGGCCGTGGGGTGACGACTGTGGTTGCCGTGACGCCGGTGGTCAGGAGGCCATGACCAGGTCGCCGGAGTCGCCGAAGGTCAGCCGGCAGGTGTCGGCACGGTACGTGGCCACGGAGACCGCGGCCGTACGGCCTTCGGAGAGGTAGCGGGTCGTGACGACCAGGACGGGGGCGCCGGGCAGGCGGTCGAGTTCCTTGGCGTCGTCGGCGCGGGCCGAGCCGAGTTCGACGGCGCGGTCCTGGCCGTCGAGCACCCGGCGCTGGAGCTCGCGCAGGACGGCGCGGGCCCGGCCGGGGCCGGAGGGGTTCTCGATGGCGGACAGCTCGGGCACGGACGAGGCCGGTACGTAGAGCAGTTCGGCGGCGACGGGCTGACCGCCCGAGACCCGCAGCCGACGCACGACGTGCACGGTCTCGTCGGTGTCGGCGTCCAGCAGGCGCGCGACCGCGGCGGGCGGCGTGGCGACGGCGCAGTCCACGGACTGCCAGGACTCCTCGCCCGTGCCCGGCCACTGGTGCTGGGTGGTGGAGACGTCGACGCCCATCCGGGGCGGGGCCACGGTCGTGCCGACGCCGCGGCGGCGCTGCAGGCGCCCTTCGAGTTCGAGCTGCTCCAGCGCCTGGCGGAGCGTGGCGCGGGCGACGCCGAACCGGGCGGCGAGCTCCCGCTCGTTGGGCAGGATCTCGCCCACCGCGAAGTCGGAGTCGAGTGCCTCACTGATCACGGTCTTGAGGTGCCAGTACTTCGGCTCCGGCACCGATTCCAGCTGCGTGGTCCCCACCCTGATCCTCCGCAATCGCCGTGTCTCCGGCGGCTTTCCGCGCCCTTGTTTATTAAAGGTTCCTGCACTAACCCTGCGACCATAAGACGGCCCACCCACTTGGTCAAGACCAATCCTGCGTCCGATACCGGACGAAGTGACGCTCGAAGGGTGATCGTTCACAGGACGTTCGCGCGGGTGTGAGGCGTGCGCGGCAATGCGCCCCGCGCTCGGAGCGGGCGCGGGGCGGGGCGGCGGGGCGGCGGGGCGGTGGCCCGGCCGGGGGGCTTACGCGGCGGCCATGCCGTGCAGCTTGTCCGGATTGCGGATGAGGTTGACGGTCTGGACGCGTCCGTCCCGCACCTCCAGCTGCACGACGCAGTCCGGGGCGCCGTCCTTGAGGACGACCAGCGCGGGCAGTCCGTTGACCTCGTCGATCCGCATCTCGAACTGGCCCACGGCGTCCTGGGCCACGGCGTGCAGGAACCGGCCGACCTTGTCGACGCTCTCGATGACCCGCAACGGCGCCTTGGCCTTGCCACCACTGTCGCCGACCAGCCGGACGTCCGGGGCGAGCAGTTTCATCAGGGCGCCGATGTCGCCGCCGGTGGCGGCGGCCAGGAAGCGTTCGGTGACGTCGCGCCGCTCGGCCGGGTCCACGTCGTAGCGGGGCTTGCCCTCCTCGACGTGGCGGCGGGCGCGGGCGGCGAGCTGCCGTACGGCGGCCTCGGAGCGGTCCAGGGCGGTGGCAATCTCCCCGAAGGGGAAACCGAAGGCCTCGCGCAGCACGAAGACCGCCCGCTCCAGCGGGGAGAGGGATTCGAGGACGACGAGGACGGCGAGGGAGACGGAGTCGGCGAGCATGGCGCGCTCGGCCGTGTCCGGGGCGGCCGGCCCGAAGTCGGTGACGATCGGTTCGGGCAGCCAGGGGCCGACGTACGACTCGCGGCGGGACTGGGCCTGCCGGAGCCGGTCGATGGCGAGCCGGGTGGTGATCCGTACGAGATAGGCGCGCGGCTCGCGCACTTCCGCGTGGTCGGCGGCAGCCCAGCGCAGCCAGGCCTCCTGGACGACGTCCTCGGCGTCGGCCACCCGGCCGAGCATGCGGTAGGCCACGCCGGTGAGCATGGGCCGGTGGTTCTCGAAGAGGCCGGTCACGGAGTCGGAGTCGGTCGTCATCACTCCCCCATCCCATCCCAGGGGATGGGGACTGTCCAGGCGAAATCGGCGCCCCGGGGCCACGACATCGTGGCGTGGCGGCCAGGACCCTTGAACTGCAAGCTACTCAAGGGTAATTGTTGCTGACGGGGCGTCCAACATGACAGGGAGCAGCCGCATGTCCGCAGAGGTCTCGTTCACGGTCGAATCTCCCCAGGGGCCCCACACGGTCTCGGTGACCTATGAACGCAGGGGCACGGGAGAACCCTTGCTGCTGCTCCACGGGATCGGCCACCACTGGCAGGCCTGGGAGCCGGTGCTCCCCGTGCTGGCCGCCGAGCGCGATGTCGTGGCCATCGATCTGCCGGGGTTCGGCGCCTCACCCGGGCTGCCCGGCGGTCTGCCGTACGACCTCGGGACGGTCGTACCGGTCCTGGCCCGGTTCTGCGAGGAGCTGGGGATCGAACAGCCCCATGTGGCGGGCAATTCGCTGGGCGGGCTGCTAGCCCTGGAGCTGGGCCGCGCGAAGCTCGTACGGTCGGTGACGGCGCTCTCCCCGGCCGGTTTCTGGTCGGAGGGTGAGCGGCGGTACGCCTTCGGCACGCTACGGGCGATGCGCTCGGCCGCCGAATCGATGCCGCTGCCGATGATCGAGCGCCTTTCCCGCAGTGTGGCCGGCCGTACGGTCATGACCAGCACGATCTACGCGCGGCCCGGGCGGCGATCACCGGAGGCCGTCGTCGCCGAGACCCTCGCGCTGCGTGAAGCCACCGGTTTCCACGAGACGCTCGCCACCGGAGGGAGCGTGCGGTTCACCGACGACGTTCCCGGACTGCCGGTGACCGTCGCCTGGGGCACCCGGGACCGGCTGCTCCTGCGCCGTCAGGGGGTCCGCGCCAAGCACGTCATCCCCGCGGCGCGACTCGTACGGCTCCCCGGCTGCGGGCACGTGCCGATGAACGACGATCCCGCCCTCGTCTCCCGGGTCATCCTGGACGGCAGCCGCTGACCGCTTGCCGAACACTCCGGAGCCCAGCGCGGCCCCCGCACCCACCAGGGCGCTGCCGGCCGCCTGGGCGGCCCCGTAGGTGCCCGTGCCGGCCAGGGGAGCGGTCAGCGCGGCCGCGACCGGGATCATCCCGGAGAGCAGTACGGCCCGTTCGACGCCGATGCGCCGCATGCCGGTGTAGTACAGGACGAAGCCGACCACGGTGACCACCGCCGCCTGCCAGACGAGGGCGGCGGTCTCGGCCCCGGTCGGGACCCGCAGGAATCCGCGGCCGTCCAGGACCAGCCCGAGGACGGCCGATTCGACGGCTCCGAGGCCGCACACCACGAGGGTGAGCAGCCGCGGCCCCAGAGGGGCCAGGACGGGCACGGCGAGGACCGTGAAGCCGACCTCCCCGGCGAGCGCGCCGAGCGACCAGAGCATGCCGGCCAGGTCGGTCCGGCCCCAGCCCTGGACGGTGAAGGCGCCGGCGGCGACGAACAGCGCGCCGTACAGGACCGGACGGCTGGGGCGGCGCCCGTCGAGCAGCGGGGCGAGCACGGCCACCACGACGGGCGCGCAGCCGACGAAGACCCCGGGGACGGCGGGCTCGGCGCTCCGCTCGGCCAGCAGGATCGAGAGGTTGAAGCCGACCATGCCGACACCGGCGAGGACGGCGAGCCGGATCCACTGGCGGGCCGTCAGGGCCCGCAGCGGGGCGAGCGCCCCACGGCCTGCCAGGGGCAGCAGGAGCAGACAGGCGGCGCCGTAGCGCAGCGCCTGACCGCCCGCGTACGGGTAGTCGCCGAGCACGCTGTTCGCGGTGAAGGAGGCGCCGACGAGGACATAGGCGAGGGTCACCATCAGTGTCCCGCGCAGGGAGTTCACGTTCATGGGGCCGACGCTAGGGAGCGCGGCGGCCGTGATTAAGGTCCACTTCCATGACGCCATCGGGGACCAATCCGCCACTCCCGGACGGACCGGAGCGGGGCGCCGGCCCCGCGTGGGAGCTGCTGCTCCCGGCGGCCGCCGCGCCGGCCCGGCGACGCGGCCGCGCCCTTCAGGAGGCGCTGCGTGAGGCGGTGCGCTCGGGCCGGCTGGCGGCCGGGACGCGCCTGCCGGCCAGCCGGGAGCTGGCGGCGGACCTGGGCGTCTCGCGGGGCCTGGTCACCGAGGCGTACGAGCAGCTGGTCGCCGAGGGTTACCTGCGCAGCGGCCGCGGCGCGGGGACCTGGGTGGGCGAGGAGGTCCGGGCGGCTGCGCACGGTGCGCCGGAGCGGGCGCCGGAGGAGCCCGGCTTCCAGGTCGACTTCCGCCCCGGGACACCCGACCTGTCGCTGTTCCCGCGCGCCGCCTGGACCGCCGCGCACAAGGCGGTGCTGTCCCGGCTGCCGCACCGGGCCCTGGGCTATCCCGATCCGCGCGGCCTGCCCGAGCTGCGCGGGGAGCTGGCCGCGCTGCTCGCGCGGCGGCGCGGGGTGGTGGCCGATCCGGCGCGGCTGGTGGTCTGTTCGGGGGTGGCGCAGGCGATGACCCTGCTCGGGTTCGTGCTGCACGCGCGCGGGGTGCGGTCGATCGGCGTGGAGGACCCAGGCAGTCCCGAGCACACGGCGCTGTTCGCGGCGACGGGCATGGAGACGGTGTGGCTGCCGCTGGACGGCGAGGGCCTGCTGCCGGGGCCGCTGACGGAGTCGGGGGTGCGGGCGGTGGTGACCACGCCCTCGCATCAGTTCCCGTCCGGGATCGGCTACTCGGCCCGGCGGCGCGCCGAACTCCTGCGGTGGGCGCGCTCGGTGGACGGCCTGGTCGTGGAGGACGACTACGACGGGGACTTCCGCTACGACCGGGCGCCGGTCGGCGCGCTCCAGGGCCTGGATCCGGAGCGGGTCGCCTACACCGGTTCGGTGAGCAAGTCGCTGGCGCCGGGGCTGCGCCTGGGCTGGCTGCTGGTACCGGAGCGGCTGGCCGAGGAGGTCGTGGAGCGCAAGCGGACCATGGACCTCGGCAATCCCGCCCTCGACCAGGCCGTGCTGCACGACCTCGTGGCCCGCGGCGGCTACGACCGTCAGCTGCGCCGCTGCCAGCGCGCCTACCGGGAGCGGCGGGACGCGCTGGTGGCGGCGCTGGCGGAGCGGCTGCCCGGTACGGAGGTCAGCGGCATAGCGGCCGGACTGCACGTCATCGCGCGCGTGCCGGACGCCGGTGGCTCGGCGGCGCGGGTGGTGGAGCGGGCGGCGGCGGCCGGTGTGGCGGTGCGGACGCTGGACACGTACGGCACACAGGCGCCCGTGGACGGCGGCGTACGGCTGGTGCTCGGGTACGCGCATCTGGCGCCGTCCGAGATCGCGCGGGGCGTCCGGCTGCTCGCGGACGCGCTGCGCGGGTGAGCGGAGGTCAGGCGGAGTTGGACCAGTCGCGGACGCAGAGCACCAGGCGGTAGCCGTCCGGGTCCTGGACGGTGACGCCCCACTCGTTCCAGTACGGGTTCGGCGAGGCCACCCGGGTGCCGCCGTGCGCCTGGAGACGGGCGACGAGCTCGTCGGGCACGGGCTCGTCGAGGTAGACGACGAGCAGGTCCTCCACGGTGGGGCGGGGCTCGACGGTGGCGTCGTGGACGAGTTCGAGGTGCCAGGAGGCGTCGGGCCAGCCCAGCATGAGCAGGGCGTGGTGGCCGGGCTCGTCGGTCCCGGCGGCCCGCCACAGGACGCTCAGGCCGAGGCCGTCCTTCCAGAACCGCTCGGCCGCGCCGAGGTCGCGTGAGGGCCGGGCGATCCGGACGTGTGACTGGCCGCCGATGGGCATGCTGGTCCCCCTGTGTCGTGCGTGCGGTGCGTCTTGTGAGCGGGCGAGGTGTGGTGCGCCGCTTCCGGAAGGGACCCTAGGCGGAGCGACGATCTTGTGTCGATCGGTCATGGGTCCTGGTCCTTCCGGCCGAGGACGGGGTGTGTTCCTGCGCCTGTGGGGCCGGTTGTTCATGTGGGGTTGGTGTGCGCGCCGTCACCGGCGATTAGGCATGGCGGGGCAGTCACCGCCCCTCTTCCTCACCGAACCGAACTCCTCTGGAGGCGCATCGATGTCGCACCGCCCGCCGAGTCCGTCGCCCGACCGCCGCACCGTCCTGCGCGGCTCGCTCGCCGCGTCCGCGGCACTCTCCCTGGGAGGTGCCGTCTCCCTGGGCTCCGCCGCTCCCGCCCTCGCCCTGTCGGGGCGGCCGGGCGCCGCCTGGGGCGTCCAGACCGGCGACGTCACGCAGTCGTCGGGGCTGGTGTGGGTGCGTTCCGACCGCCCGGCCCGGATGGTGGTGGAGACCGCGGCGAGCGAGTCGTTCCGGGGCGCCCGGCGCTGGTACGGCCCGCTGCTCGGCCCGGACACCGACTTCACGGGCACGACGCCCGTCTGCGGGCTGCCGGCGGGTGAGCAGATCCACTACCGGGTCACCCTCGCCGACCTGGACGACCCGCGGCGCACCGGCGAGCCGGTCCTCGGGACGTTCCGTACGGCTCCGGCCCGGCGCCGCGCGGGGGTGCGGTTCCTGTGGTCGGGGGACGTGGCGGGGCAGGGCTGGGGCATCAACCCGGACGTCGGCGGCATGCGGGCGTACGAGGAGATGCGGCGCCTGGACCCGGACTTCTTCCTGTGCAGCGGCGACACCGTGTACGCGGACGGACCCGTCCAGCCGAGTGTGACCCTGCCGGACGGCCGGATCTGGCGCAATGTCACGACCGAGGAGAAGTCGAAGGTCGCCGAGACGCTCGCGGAGTACCGCGGCAACTTCCGGTACAACCTGCTGGACCACAACGTCCGGGCGTTCAACGCGCAGGTACCGACGATCGCGCAGTGGGACGACCACGAGGTGCGCAACAACTGGTACCCCGGTCAGATCCTGGACGACCCGCGCTACACGGAGAAGAACGTGGACGTGCTCGCGGCCCGCGCGCTGCGCGCCTTCCGCGAGTACTTCCCCGTGTCGACGCTCCACGCGCGCGGGGCGGAGGGCCGGATGCACCGGGTGGTGCGCCACGGCCCGCTGCTCGACGTCTTCGTCCTCGACATGCGTTCGTACCGCAACGCCAACTCACCCGGGCGGCAGGCCGACGACACCACCGGCATCCTCGGCGTGGAGCAGCTCGCGTGGCTGAAGCGGGAGCTGGCCCGGTCGCGCGCCGTGTGGAAGGTGCTGGCGGCCGACATGCCGCTGGGGCTGGTGGTGCCGGACGGTTCGGCGAATTTCGAGGCGGTCGCGCAGGGCGACCCCGGTGCCCCGCTCGGCCGCGAGCTGCAGATCGCCGAACTGCTCCGGTTCATCAAGCACCGGCGGATCACCGGCACGCTGTGGCTGACGGCCGATGTGCACTACACCTCGGCACAGCACTACGCGCCGGAGCGGGCGGCGTTCAAGGACTTCGCGCCGTTCTGGGAGTTCGTGTCCGGGCCGCTGGCCGCGGGTGGTTTCCCGGCCAACGCGCTGGACTCCACGTTCGGCCCCGACCGGGTGTTCGTACGAGCGCCGCAGCGGGCGAACCTCTCGCCGATGGAGTCGCCGCAGCACTTCGGCGAGGTCGACATCGACGGCGACAGTGGTGAGTTGACGGTGCGTCTGCGCGCGGAGGGCGGAACGGTCCTGTTCACCAAGGCCCTTCAGCCCGGACGCGTCGGGCAGTAGGCGGCCCGGTCGGCATCGGCGACGGCTTCTCTGTTGCCTCGACGGCAATCACTTGCCATAGTGGAAAGTAGTTGCCGTCGAGATCAGGGGGAACCATGTCCGAATTCGCCGATGCCACCGAGGCGTTGGGTCGCAGCCTGCGCCTGGAGAAGGCCGCCCGGAGGGGCAGCGACTGGTATCTGCGCTATCTGGCCGTCTTCGCGGCGGCGCAGCTGGTGCTCGTCCCGGCCGTGCTGCTGGGGCACGACACATGGGTCATGCCGGCCGCGCTCGGCCTGTACGTCGTCGCCGTCGCGGGGCTGAGTGTGTACGCGACCCGGCAGCGGTCGGTGCGGCGGCGGTTCGGGGTGCGCCACACGGTCACCGTCGCGGTGTGGGGGCTGCTCTACGCCGCGACGCTGGCGCTCGGCTTCACCGCCTTCCCGGACAGCGCCGGGTTCACCGCGGTCGCGGCGGTGGTCTGCTCGGTGCCATTGGCGGTGGGGGCGTGGCTGGAGAGGCGGCAGGGCGCATGACGGACGTGAAACCGGGCAGCCATCCGCGCCACGCCCTGGAGCCGCTGCTGACCTCGCCCGTACGGCTGTCCGTCGTGGCGGCCCTCGCGCCCCTGGGCAAGGCGGAGTTCGCGTTCGTACGGGACTTGGTCGAGGTCTCCGACTCGGTGCTCTCCAAGCAGGTCGCCGCACTGGAGGAGGCGGGCCTGGTCGCGGTCGAGAAGGGTCGGGTCGGGCGGCGGCCGCGGACGTGGCTGCGCCTGACGGACGCCGGCCGTGAGGTCTACGCACGTCACCTGACGGCGCTTCGGGCGATCGCCGGGGCGTGAGAGGGGGATCGGGACCGGGAAATCGGCCCCGGAGCCGGACCGGAGCTCGGCCGGAGCAGCCCCGGAGTCGGGCCGGGGCCGATTGTCAGTGGTGGGTCCTACCGTCTTTTCCATGACGCGATCCGTACAGGCACTCGCCTATTGCCGCATGTCCGCACTCGAGTCCACGCAGTCCGGAAGGCTGCTGGGGCTCGAGACCTCGGGGGGTCTCACCCCCGCCGGCGCCGAGGCCCATCCGCGCTTCTTCTCGGGGTTCGTGACGTCCCCGCAGATCGCGGCGCGCGGGTTGCTCGCGGTCGCGGACGTGGCAGCCGCCCGCTACTACCAGCGGCTGCGGCCCGCGTCGCTGGACCCGGTGGTGACCGGAAACGGCGACCGGTTGCGCTTCGAGTCGTTCTCCGGCTGCGGCGGGGTCTACGCCCGGCTGGACGTCCTGAGCGAGGGCCTTGACGGGGCGGAGACCGGGCACGGCACCACCAATGTCGATGTGAACAACCCGCTGCGCGAGGCGCTTTCGCGGATGACCGGCGACGACCCGCTGCATCTGCGGGTGGGCCCGGAGGAGTTGGCGGTCACCACCCTGGACGGGCCGGTCGTGGAGAAGAAGGTCCCGCTGCCGGACCGCTGGCTGCGCGGTTTCGCCGAGGCACAGGTCGCCTCGGCCGGTTTCGACCTGCGGGCGGAGCTGTCCGCCGCGGATGCCGTCCGTTTCCTGCGCTCCCTGCCCAAGTCGGCGAGTGGCACCGGGCGCGGCCCGATGTGGGTCGTGCCGGCCGGGCGGACGCTGCGGCCGACCACCCGGCCCGTGCCGGGCGCCGTCTGCCTGCCGGGCCCGGACCGGCTGATCGCCCTCCAGCGGGTGCTGCGGCACGCGACCGCGCTGCGGGTGTACGGACCGGTGGCCGACGGTGCGGCGACCGCGAGCGCCTGGGAGGTGACGCTGCCGGGCATGCGGCTGACGCTGACGCTCTCGCCCGACGCCTCACGGGGCTTCTCCGGCGAGGGCGGTGTCCTGGAGGCGCTGGCCACGGAGGAGGCGGCGCAGGACGCCGAGCTGGTGTCGGTGCTCCTCGCCTGGGAGCCGCGGATCGACCTCGCGGATCTGGGTGAGCAGGCCGGTCTGCCCGTGGACCGGGTGCGCGCCGCGCTCACCCGGCTCGGCACGGCGGGCCGGGTCGGCTACGACGTGGCCGACGCCGCCTACTTCCACCGGGAGCTGCCGTACGACGCGGACCGCGCGGAGCGCCACAACCCACGGCTGGTGGCGGCCCGCGCCCTCGTCGCGGAGGGCGCGGTGACCCTGGACGGTCAGCTCGCCACCGTCGCCTCCGGGGAACGGCGCTATCAGGTGCGGGAGTCGGGCGGGGCGCTGAGCTGCACCTGCCAGTGGTGGGCCGACTACCGCGGCCGGCGGGGACCGTGCAAACACGCCTTGGCGGTACGGATGGTGCGGCGCGGCGCGCTGGTCGCGGGCGGTGCCCGATGACTCTCACCGACACCGAGTCCGTCGCGGCCGTCACCCCGGTCGACGAGCTGATGACCGCCGTACGCGAGGGGCACCACGAGACACTTCCCGGACTGCTGAAGGCGCTGGACGCGGCCGGGCGGAAGGCGGCGCTGGCCCGTCTCAAGAAGCTGCGCGCGGAGATGCGCGGGTGGGAGTGGGACCGCTGGCAGGAGCGCACCCGGCTCCAGCGCGGCCTGCTCGTCGCCGGGGCCGGCTGCCACACGGGCGCCGCGGCCGCCGCGGCCTGGATCGGCGCGCGGGACCTGCGCCGCTGGGACACCCTCCCGACGGACCTCCTGACGGAGGTGCTCGCCGACCGTGACCCCGTCTGGCTCGGCGACGTGGCGCACCGGCTGGCGGGGCGTACGTCCACCGCCGCCCAGGACTACGCCTTCATCCGCAGGCTGGTGGAGTTCTCCGGCTGCGCGGTGCCGACCACGGACGGCTATGTGCACGGCTGGGCGGGGGCGATCCGGGGCACGGGACTGCTCAAGTGTCTGCGGGCCGACGCGCACACGCCGGTCCTGGTCCCCCGTCTCTTCGAGACGGCCGAGCTCGCGGATCAGCTCGCCTGGTCGGCGACGCCGGACCAGGCCGACGGGTGGCCGGCCGTCCTCGCCGCGCTCTGCGAGGAGGGGCTGGTCGAGCGGTCGCTGCTGGTGGACGCGGTGGTGTCCAGGCTGCTGCGGGGTGGCAAGCCCGGCGATCTGAAGTTCTTCCTGGTGGTGCTGCGGCGCCTCGCGCTGACCGCGGCGGAGGAGCGGGACCGCACGGCCGACTGGATCGGGATGGCGGCCGACGGCCCGTCGACCGTGGCGGGCCACGCCCAGGCGGTGCTGGCGCGGCTGGCCGAGTCGGGCGAGCTGCCGGCGCGGGCGCTCGCGGACATGTCGGCGTCGGTGCTGTTCCGTACGGAGAAGAAGCTCGTCCGGGCGCAGTTGGTCCTCCTCGGCAAGGTGCTGCGGCGGGACCGGGCGAGCGCGGCCGAGCTGCTGCCGGTGATCGCCGAGGCGTTCGGGCACGAGGACACGGTCGTGCAGGAGCGGGCGCTGAAGCTGGTCGGCACGGTCCTGCCGGCTGTCGGCGACGAGCTGCGGGCCGAACTGGCCGGTGCGGCGGCGCTGCTGAGCCCGGTGCACCGGGAGGCGGCGGTCGCCGTCTTCGGGGCGGGAACGGCGGACGCGCGGGACGACGGGCCGTACGAGGAGCTGCTGCCGCCCGTACCGGAGCGGACGCGGCTGGCTCCGCCGGCCGCCACGCGCGCGGAGCTGCTGGAGGCGGTGGTCGTGTCGCTGCGCTCACGGCAGGACGACGCGTCGGACGTCACCCATGTGGAGCGGACCCTGGACGACCTCGTCCGTCATGCCCACCAGGACCGTGAAGGCCTGGTCCGTGAGCTCCGGCCGCTGGCCGAGAACGAATGGTGGTACCCCTACCGCGACCACCACGTCGACAATCTGCCGCCGGTCGCCACGGTGGTGGCCGCACTGGTGGGGACGATCCGGCGCAAGGCTTTGGAGAAGGAGCTCTCGCCGCAGCGCATGCCGGCGCCCGACTGCGTGCATACGGCGCTGGCTCTGATCCCTACCGCGCGGGCCCGCGAGGCGGCCCTGCTCGCCGTGACCACACCGCCGCCGTTCCTGCTGGCCACCCCGACGTGGCACACCGGCGCCCTGGACGCCCAGGAGCTGGTGGACCGGCTGACCGTATACCGCGACCTCGGGCTGGAGCCCGCGCCGGCCGACTTCGCCCAGGCGCTGCTGCGCGTACGGCGCGGGCAGCCGGAGGCGGCCGCCGCGGCGGGCCTCCTCGGCACCCCGGCCGGCGAGCGGCTGGCCTCCTGGCTGGCCGCCGAGGAACCGGCCCCGCCCGCGCTGCGCCGGGTGGACGAGCCGGTCGAGCGGACCTCGCCGCGGTGGACGTGGCATTACCCGAGCGTGCCGCGGATCGTCATGGAGACCAGGAAACGCCTCGTCCTCCAGCGGGACTTCCCGCTCCCTTTCCACGTTCTCGGCCGCCCGCACAGCACTTCCGCGTACTGCTCGCACTGGTGGACCGGGGACGGGCAGTGGACGGCGATACTCCCCCATGACCGGGAGAGTGTCGCGGTGTGGCTGCTGAACGCGGTCACCGCCTGCGCGGACCTGGACGACCGCGGCGGTACGCGGAGTCTGCCGCTGCTGGTCGAGAGCGACGGCGAGGCGGGGCCCGCGCTGCATCTGGCGCTCGCCACCGCGCTCGGCGCCCGCCACGCCGAGGACCGGCTGGTCGCCGTGGACGCGCTGCTGGTGCTGGCGGCCCGGGGCGAGTTGGACACCGCACGGCTCGGCGGCGACCTCGCCGAGCTGGTCGGCCTGGGTACGGTGAAGGTCAACCGGCTGGTCGACTCGGTACGGACGGCGGCGGCGACGGGCGCGTATGCCACGATGTGGTCGGTCCTGGCCGCCGCCCTGCCCGGAATCCTGGCGGGGGATCCGGCGCCCCGCGGGCTCGGGGAGGTGCTGGCCGTCGCCGCGGACTGCGCCGAGCGGTGCGGGGCGGGCGGTGCGATACCGGGCCTTGACGGACCGGCGGGCAGGAGCGGCGGGTCGCAACTCGTCGTCCAGGCGAAGCGGCTGCGGACCGCCCTGGCACGGGACGCCGAACAGCCCGTCTCCGAACCGTCGCAAATCAGTCATTAGGTGGCCAGATCGCCACTTAACCCTTCAGTCACATATCGTTCGTGATCACGCAACACCGCTGGGTCACAGTGAATCCATGACTGACGTGACCTCCGCGAAGAGTGCCCGCCGCCCCCACCACTGGCGGCGGGACCTCATCGAACTGGCCGCCCTGTTCACCGCCGTGGTCGTCGCCGACACCATCGCCAAGACCATCGTCCACGGCCCCGACGGCCCCTACCTGCTGTTCTTCTCGGCGATCGCCCTGATCGCCACGGCCACGTTCCACACCTGGTGGGCACGGCGCCACAGCCATGCGCCCCCCGCCGGTGATACCGGCGGCAGCGGCACGACGCCGCTGCCCGTGCCTGCTGGGCCCGACCGGCCCGCCGCGGACCGGACAGCCGCCGAGACCGCCCTGTGGCGGATGCGGACCACCGTCCGTGACGAGCCGGGCAGTCTCGCCTCGCTGTGCATCGCCATGGCCCGCCACCAGGTCGACATCCTCACCCTCCAGACGCACCCGCTCTCCGAGGGCACGGTCGACGAGTTCCTGCTGCGGGCGCCCACCACCCTGCAGGCAGCGGAACTCACCCGGGAGATCGCCGCGGCAGGCGGCAGCTCCACCTGGATCGAGCGGGCCGACGCCCACGACCTCGTGGACACCCCGACCCGTCTGCTCGGCCTGGCCACCCGAACCGCCCTCGACGCGGCGGAACTTCCTCTCGCCCTGCGCCAGTTGCTGGGCCGCTGCACCATCCGCTCCCGCCCCGCCGTCACACTCTCCGGCCGCCCGACCGGTGAGAGCGCCCCCGTCGAAGGAGTGCTGGAAGAGACGGTGATGCGCCTGCGCGACCCGAACGGCGGCGTGATCACCATCGAGCGCCCCTATCTGCCGTTCACCCCGACCGAGTTCGCCCGCGCCCGGGCGCTGGTCGAGCTCGACGCCCGCCTCGGACCGCGCGTCCCGCGCAGCCAGGACGTCCTCACCCTCCCCGAAGGCAACGAGATCACCGTCCGCCGCGCCGACCAGTCCGACCTGACCGCCGCCGTCGCCATGCACGACCGCTGCTCCGAGCGCACCCTCGGCCTGCGCTACCACGGCCCGGTCGCCGACGCCGACCGCTATCTGAACCATCTGCTCAGCCCGCGGTTCGGCCGCACCCTCGCCGTCCAGACGGCCTCCGGGCGGCTCGTCGCCCTCGGCCATCTGCTCTGGGACGGCGACGAGACGGAGGTCGCCCTGCTCGTCGAGGACGACTGGCAGCGCCGCGGCATCGGTTCCGAACTCCTGGGCCGGCTGGTGTCCCTGGCCGTCGAGGCCGGCTGCGCCAGCGTCTACGCCGTGACCCAGGCTTCCAACACCGGCATGGTCGCCGCGATGCGCGCGCTGAACCTCCCCCTCGACTACCAGATCGAGGAGGGCACGCTGGTGATCACCGCCCGGCTGGACGCCACCCCCGTGCCCTCGCGCCTCCCCTACGAGGAGTTCCACCGCGCGGACCGCTGATGGCCGGTTCCGGCGCACGCGGCTCCACTTCCCGGCGCCGGCCCGACATCACCCCGGAGACGGGTTTCGGGCCACCCGTCGGACGCGGGCCCTAGGAACGCCCGTCGTGGACGTCACCTGCGGGACGGCGGGCCGGCGACGGCGCCCCGGCCGGTGGGGCAGGCCGCGGCGACCCGTCGGAATCCGGCCAAACTCGGCCGCGCCCATGGCCGGTGCCACCGGGGACGGGTCCGCCCGGACCGGCGCGAACTGATCGGTCCGCTCCTCACAGCCGCGCCACCGTTTCCGCCCGCCCCGCACCCCGGCCCCGTACGCGCCCATCCGTCCTCCCGCCGAGGCCGCCCGGCCCGGAACGGGCCGACCTGCGACGACGTGTCCTGGCCGGGACGACCGGCTCCGTCGGCAGGCCCGGCGGGCCCCTCCGCCGGTCCTCCCAGCCCGGCGCGAGGGGCCTTCACGCCCGCCCCGCGCGGGCGCTCATTTGTCAGCCGTATGAGATCGAATGAGGGTGACGCAGAGGCATCGGAGGTACCAGGATGAGACCCATGCCAGAGCTTTCCAGCACCCCGCTGCTCCTGCCCCGCCAGGTCGCCGACGCCTATGTCGACGCACTCATCGAGCTCGACCCGATCACCGGTACCTACCTGGGAGTTCGGAAGAGCGCAGGTCTGCTCCCCGACTTCACCCCGGCCGGCCAGGAGGCACTGGCCGAACTCGCCCGGGAGACCCTCGCCCGCCTCGACGAGGCGGAGACACGGCCGGGGGCCGACAGCGACGCCGAGCGGCGCTGCGGCCGGCTGCTGCGTGAGCGCCTCATGGCGGAACTGGCCGTGCACGAGGCCGACGAGGCGCTGTGCGCGGTGAGCAACATGCGCTCCCCCGCACACAGTGTCCGGATCGTGTTCACCGTCATGCCGACGGAGACCGACGAGGACTGGACGGCCGTCGCCGAGCGGCTGCGCGCGGTCCCCGCCGCGCTGGAGGGCTACCGCTCCTCCCTCGCCCTCGGCCTGGAGCGCAAGCTGCTCGGCGGCCCCCGCGCGACGGCCACCTTCATCGGCCAGCTCACGGAGTGGGCGGGCGGAGAAGGGACCACGGGGCACGGCTGGTTCGAGGAGTTCGCCGCGGCCGGCCCCGCCGACCTGCGGATCGAGCTGGACACGGCGGCCCGCGGCGCCACCCGGGCCGTGGCGGAGCTGCGCGACTGGATGCGGGACGTCTACGCGCCGGCGGTCAAGGACGCCCCGGACACGGTGGGCCGTGAGCGGTACCAGCGGTGGACGCGGTACTTCAACGGCACCGACTTCGACCTCGACGAGGCGTACGCGTACGGCTGGTCCGAATACCACCGGCTGCTGGGCGAGATGAAGACGGAGGCCGAGAAGATCCTGCCGGGCGCGGGCCCCTGGGAGGCGCTCGCCCACCTCGATGTGCACGGCACCCACATCGAGGGCGTCGAAGAGGTCCGCGTCTGGCTGCAGAACCTGATGGACGAGGCGATCGAGGCGCTCGACGGCACCCACTTCGAACTCGCCGAGCGGGTACGGAAGGTGGAGTCCCGGATCGCCCCGCCCGGCGGCGCGGCCGCCCCGTACTACACCGGCCCGTCCGAGGACTTCTCCCGCCCCGGCCGGACCTGGCTGCCGGTCGACGGCGAGACCCGGTTCCCCGTGTACGACCTGGTGTCGACCTGGTACCACGAAGGCGTGCCGGGCCACCACCTCCAGATCGCGCAGTGGGTGCACGTCGCCGACCAGCTCTCCCGCTACCAGGCGACCATCGGCGGTGTCTCCGCCAACGCGGAGGGCTGGGCGCTCTACGCGGAGCGGCTCATGGACGAACTGGGCTTCCTGCCGGACGCGGAGCGGCGCCTTGGCTACCTCGACGGACAGATGATGCGGGCCTGCCGGGTCATCGTCGACATCGGCATGCATCTGGAGCTGAAGATTCCGGCGGACTCGCCGTTCCACCCGGGCGAGCGGTGGACGCCCGAGCTGGCGCAGGAGTTCTTCCAGCGGCACAGCAGCCGCCCGCCGGCCTTCGTGGAGAGCGAGATGACCCGCTACCTGTCGATGCCGGCGCAGGCCATCGGCTACAAGCTGGGCGAGCGGGCCTGGCTACTGGGCCGGGAGAACGCCAAGGCCGCCCACGGCGACGCCTTCGACGCCAAGGCATGGCACATGGCGGCCCTGTCACAGGGCCCGCTGGGCCTGGACGACCTGGTCGACGAACTCTCGCGGCTGTGAGGGAGGTTGACACGAACGCTCGCGGCGTGACGGACGTACCGGGGAGGTGTCCGGTCGCGACGGAGGGTCCCGCGGCCGCTCCGGGCGTGACCGAAGGTTGCGCCGCCGCCCCGGCGGTGACGGATCGGTCCGTCACGGCCGGGGTGCTGTTTCCGTCGGATCCGCTGCGTGCCGGACGGCCCGATCCCGTCTTCCGGGACGGTTGCGGCGGACGTCCGGGCCGCGGGTGGGGCCGTCGCGCTCGTGGAGTAACGCTGACCGCGCTGCTCACCGCGTCGCGAGTCGGGCGGTCACCCGCCGGGTGCCGGAGGTCCGGTCCCCGGACCCGGCCTTGATCATCCGCGGAGCGGCCTGCTATCTCTCCCTCATGACCGGATATGCACCCGACGCCACGGACTGGCGGATCCTCGAAGCCCTCCAGCAGCAGGGCCGGGCCAGCTTCGCCGAGCTCGCGCGGACGGTTTCCATGTCCGCCAGTGCCGTGACCGAGCGGGTGCGGCGGCTGGAGGAGACCGGGGTGATCTCCGGGTACACGGCCGTGGTCGACCAGGAGCGGCTGGGCCTGCCGATCCTGGCGTTCGTACGGCTGCGCTACCCGAACGGGAACTACAAGCCGTTCCACGATCTGCTCGACACGACACCCGAGGTGCTGGAGGCGCACCACGTGACCGGCGACGACTGCTTCGTGATCAAGGTCGCGACGCGGTCGATGAAGCACCTGGAGGAGATCTCCGGGAAGATCGGCACGCTCGGGTCGGTGACAACGAGCGTCGTCTACTCGTCGCCGCTGCCGCGCCGCCCCATCGGCCGCTGAGGTCTTCCCTTTGCGGGGTCAGCCGCCGACGGGCGAGGAACGGAGCCGGACCGTCGAACCGTGCCGTTCCTTCACCACCTCCAGCTGCGCGGGGATCCGGCGGCGCAGATCGGGCACGTGGCTGACGATGCCGACGCTGCGGTCCCTCTCCCGCAGGGAGTCCAGAACGTCGAGGACCTCGTCGAGGGTCTGGTCGTCCAGGCTGCCGAAGCCCTCGTCGATGAAGAGGGTGTCCAGGCGCACCCCGCCCGCCTCGTCGGTGACGACGTCGGCGAGGCCGAGCGCCAGCGCGAGCGAGGCGAAGAAGGTCTCCCCGCCGGAGAGCGTCGCGGTGTCCCGCTCGACACCCGTCCAGGCGTCGACGACATGCAGCCCGAGACCGGCGCGCTTGCCGCCGGTGCGGGCGTCGGAGTGGACGAGGGTGTAGCGGCCCGCGGACATCCGCCGCAGGCGGGCGGTGGCGGCGGCCGCGACCTGCTCCAGGCGGGCGGCGAGGACGTACGACTCCAGGCGCATCCGGCGCTCGTTCTCGGCGGAGGTGCCCGCGGTCAGCGCGGCGAGCCGGGCGACGCGGTCGTACTCCTCGCGCAGCGGGCCGAGGGTACGGACCTCGTCCTCCGCCTGCCGGGACAGCCGCGTCAGCGCGGCGCACCGCTCGCGTACGGAACCCAGCGCGGCGTCCGCGTCCCGCACCGCCCGCTCCGCCTCGGCGAGGACGGCCTGCGCGGTGTCCGGCGCGGCGGGCGGGCGCTCGGCGGCGGCCCGGGTCTCCGGCTCGGCGAGCCGGTCTGCGACGGCGGCGGCCTCGGCCTGGAAGGCGTCGAGCCGGTGCTGGAGGTCGCGGTGCCCGGCATCGTCGAGCAGCGCGGCCGCGGCGTCGGCGGGCGTGTCGAACCCGGCCCGGAACGCGGCGTCAGCGAGCCGGTCGTCGGCCTCCTTGAGCCGCAGGGCCGTGGCCTCGACGGCCCGTACGGCCTCGGCGGCGCCGTCGAGCCGCGCGATCTCCTCCTCGAGCAGCGCGGCCCGCTCGGCGACGCTCGCGGCCTCGCCCCGGGCCTTGGCGAGCCCCTGCTCCAGGGAGGCCTGCTCCTGGTCGAGCGTCTCCCACCGCGAGGTCCGGGCGGACACCCGCAGCTCGGCCCGCTGCCGGGCCTCGGTCCGCTCCTCGTACTCCCTCTCGGCACGCGCGAGCTCCTGCTCGGCCTCGTGCCGCTCCCCGGCGGCGGCACGCGCGACGCCGTGCGCCGCCTCGAGCTGGGCGACGGCCTCCGCGAGCGCCCCGACGGTGGGCTCGTCGTCCGCCGGACGCGTCCGTGTCGCGTCCAGCGCGCCGCCGGTGCCGGCAGCCGCGCCGGCCGACGCCGGCACGCCCCGCGGCACCCCGTCCGCATCCTCCAGGCCGGCCGTCACCTCCGCTCGCGCCGCGCCGAGGGCCTCGCGGGCCGCCGCGAGGGTGGCTTCGGCGGTCGATCGAGCGGCGGATGCGCGGGTGTGGCTCTCGTATGCCGCGTCTTCCGTCGCCTTGTCGACATGGTCGGCGTCGGGGCGGGCGGGGGCCGGGTGGTCCTGGGAGCCGCAGACGGCGCAGGACTCGCCGGAGACCAGGCCCGCAGCGAGTTCCGCCGCGATGCCGCGCAGACGGCGGGACTTGAGGTCGAGCCAGGTCTCGTGCGCGTCGAGGGCGCGTTCGCGGGCGGCGGTCAGGTCGGATTCGGCGGCGCGCACGTCCGCCGCGAGGGCGTCGCGGCGGCGGGCGGCGGAGAGGCGGCGGCGGGCCGGTTCGAGGAGGCCGGCGAGGTGCTCGGCGCGGGTCGCGGCCTCCTGGGCGTCGGCGATGCGCTGCTGGAGGGCGCCGCGGGTGGTGTCCCAGTGGGCCAGCCAGCCGGCCGCCTCCTGAATGGTCTCCTCGTCGGCCTGCGCCTGGCGTTCCAGGTCCGCCCGTTCCGCCGCGATCTCGGCGTGACGCCGTTCGTCCCGGCGGGCCAGGTCGAGCGCGCCGAGGTCCTGCCGGAGCCGGCTTTCGCGCGCGGAGAGCTGTTCTGCGCCCGCGTCGGCGAGGTCGGGCGGCAGCGCGGCCCGGATCCGCGCGTGGGCGGCGCCGGCCGTCTCGTGGGCGCGGACGGCCTCGTCGCGCAGGGCGAGTGCGGGGGCGACGCGTTCGGCCTTGCGGGACCGGTCGAGGCGGGCCTGCCAGCCGTCGCGTTCGGCCCGCCGCCGCTCCAGTTCGTCGGCGCGGCGCCGGGCGTCTCCGTGCCGCTGCTGGAGCGCGGCGAGCTCCCGCTCGGCGTCGAGCGCGTGCCGCGCGGCGGCCTGCCGGTCCTCCGCCGCGGCCAGTGCCGATCCGGCGATGTCGAGGGCCTCGCGCGCGTCGGAGCGGGCGAGCGCCGCCCACCGCAGGACGGCGTCGGCCAGACCCGGCTCACCGGGCCGTTCCTCGACGCCGGCGGCGGCGCCGGGGCCCGCCGCCTGCGCCATGCGGTGCGCCAGGCCGAGGAGCCGTTCGTCGCCGTCCTTGACCCGCTGCTCCGCCGCGCGCCGCAGCTCGGCGAGGCGTTCCTCGACGGCGGCGAACCGCCGGGTGTCGAAGAGGCGGCCGAGGAGCTTGCCGCGGGCTTCCGCGTCGGCCCGCAGGAACCGCGCGAAGTCCCCCTGCGGCAGGAGCACCACCTGGCAGAACTGCTCCCGGCTCATCCCCATGAGCTGGGTGATCTCCTCGCCGATCTCCTGGTGGGAGCGGCTGAGCGGCTTCCAGGCGGCGCTCGGGGCGTCGTATTCGCGCAGCCAGCTCTGGGCCTTCTCGGTGGTGAAGCCGGTGCCCTTCTTCTTCTTTCGTGGCTGGGCCGGCCGCCGGGTGATCTCCAGTCGCCGCTCCCCCACGGTCAGTTCGAGGACGACCTCGGTGGGCGTGCCGACGGGGGTGTGGTCGCTGCGCAGGGACGTGCCGGGGGTCTGGCGGGCGCCGGGCACCGCGCCGTACAGGGCGTAGCAGACGGCGTCGAGGACGGAGGTCTTCCCGGCTCCGGTGGGGCCGTGGAGGAGGAAGAGTCCGGCGGAGGAGAGCGCGTCGAAGTCGATCTCCTGTGGGGTGCCGAAGGGGCCGAAGCCGGTGACGCTCAGGCGGTGGAGCCTCATCCGGCCGTCACCTCGCGCTCGGCCGCGGCCACCCGTACGTCGTCGAAGGCGGCCCGCAGCACGGCCCGCTCGGCGTCGTCGGGGCCTGCCCCGCCCCGGACGTGGGCCACGAAGTCCTCCGCGATCTGCTGGTCGGTGCGGTCGCGCAGCCGCTGGGCGTAGGAGGCCTCGGGGTCCTCGGTGGTGCGCTCGGGTTCGAAGACGAGGCTGAGGGTGTGCGGGAAGCGGGCGGTGAGCCGGGCCATGGGCTCGACGGGCCGTACGGCGTCGGTGAGGGTCGCCTCCACCCAGGCGTCCTCGTGGCGGGAGAGGGCGGGGTCGGCGAGGAGGTCCGCGAGGTGGCCGCGGATGCGGGCGAGCGGCCGGGGCACGGGGCAGTCGATCCGCTCCGCCGTGACCGTCCCGTCGGCGTCGAGGTCGACGAGCCACATGGTCTTGCGGTGGGTGGTCTCGGAGAAGGAGTAGGCGAGGGGCGAGCCCGAGTAGCGGACGCGCTCGCTCACGGTCTGGCAGCCGTGCAGATGCCCGAGGGCTACGTAGTCGACGCCGTCGAAGACGCCCGCCGGGACGGCGGCGACGCCGCCGACGGTGATGTCGCGTTCGCTGTCGCTCGGTTCGCCGCCGGCGACGAAGGCGTGGGCGAGGACGACGGAGCGGGTGCCCGGCGCGCGGGTGGCGAGGTCGGCGCGGACCCGGTCCATGGCGGCGCCGAGGACGGCCTCGTGTCCGGCCTTGGGGGCGCCGAACTCCTCCCGTACGAGGGTGGGTTCCAGATAGGGCAGGCCGTAGCAGGCCACGTCGCCGTGGGCGTCGGTCAGCAGGACGGGGGTGCCGGCTCCGGCGGGGTCGGTGCGCAGATGGATGCCGGCCCGCTCGATGAGCCGGGCGCCGACGCCGAGCCGGCGTGCGGAGTCGTGGTTCCCGGAGATCATCACGGTCGGTACGCCGGCGTCGGCGAGCCGGTGCAGGGCCGTGTCGAAGAGTTCCACGGCGGGCAGCGGGGGCACGGCCCGGTCGTAGACGTCTCCTGCCACCAGCACCGCGTCCACGTCGCGCTCGCGCACCGTCGCCACCAGGTGGTCGAGGAACGCGCGCTGGGCGTCGAGCAGGCCGACCCGGTGGAACGACCGTCCCAGGTGCCAGTCCGACGTGTGCAGGAATCTCATGATCCCTGAGGGTAGTGGCGGGGTGTGACATCCCGGGCGGCTTCGGCATTTTTCGCGCCCGCCGCCGCGTGGGCGGCTCGTCGCCGGCGCTCAGGCATCTCCGTACGCCTCGCCGCCGAGTTCGAGCCCGGCCGTGCCGGCCGTCGCATCCGCCAGCCAGGCCCGGAAGGCGTCCACCTCGGCGTCGGGCAGACCGATCTCGATGGTCACGCGGTCCGCGTAGCGGACCTCGCGCACGGACCGGCCGGTCGCCCGCAGGTCGTTCTCCAGCTTTCCGGCGCGCTGGTGGTCGACGGTGACGGTGGCGAGCCGGTAGCGGTGGCGGGTGAGGGTGCCGAGCGCGTCGAGGGCTTCGCCGACCACTCCGCCGTAGGCCCTGATGAGGCCGCCCGCGCCGAGTTTGACACCGCCGTAGTAGCGGGTGACGACAGCTGCGACATAACGGACTTCTCGCCGCATCAGCATCTGGAGCATGGGGACGCCCGCGGTACCGCCCGGCTCGCCGTCGTCGCTGGCCTTCTGCACGGCGGCGTCGGCTCCGACGACGTACGCGTAGCAGTTGTGCGTGGCCGTCGGGTGCTCCTTGCGCACGCGGGCGACGAAGTCCTGCGCCTCCTGTTCGGTGGCGACGGGCGCGAGCGCGCAGATGAAGCGGGATCGGTTGATCTCGCTCTCGTGCACGCCCGCGCGGGCGATGGTCCGGTACTGCTCCTGCATCCCGCCACCCTACGCAGCCGGCCGGCCGGGGCGGGAATCCTCCGGTGCGGGCGTTCGTTGGCATGGGCGAACGGACGGACGAACAGCGGGAGGTACGGCGTGGCCACCGAGAAGGACGTGACGAGGGACACGGCGGCGCGGACTGCTGCGGGCGCGGGCAGCGGTGCCGCGGACGTGAGCGGCGATGTGGCGGCGTCCATGACGACCAGCACCGACGAGACCGTCCGCAAGATCCTCACCCGGGGCGGCGACACCTGGGCCGTGGTGGGCCTCTCCACGAACCGGTCCCGCGCCGCCTACGGCGTGGCGGCGGTGCTGCAGCGCTACGGCAAGCGGATCGTGCCGGTGCACCCGAAGGCGGAGACGGTCCACGGCGAGCAGGGGTACGTGTCCCTCGCCGACATCCCCTTCCCGGTGGACGTGGTGGACGTCTTCGTCAACAGCCACCTGGCCGGAGCCGTCGCCGACGAGGCCGTCGCGATCGGCGCGAAGGCCGTCTGGTTCCAGCTGGACGTGATCGACGAGGAGGCGTACGCACGCACGCGTGAGGCCGGTGTCGACATGGTCATGGACCGCTGCCCCGCGATCGAGATCCCCCGGCTCGGCTGAGACCGGGGCGGGCGGTGCGGCAGGAGGGCTCGGCTCCGGACCGGTTACCGGTACGGAGCGGCCCGCAGCTGGGTGACCGTCGCTCCCCCGGACCGCCGGTCGGGCCGCCGGTCGTGGTGCCGGTCGCCGTCGGCGGTGGCGCCCGCGCCCGAGCGGCGCAGTACCAGCGTCATCCGGGTGTAGCCCATGTCACGCAGGGTGTGCGAGGTCTCGTCGACGACCCGGCAGTGCGTGCGGCCCCAGCGCGGGTCGGGGTGGCGCAGCGGTCGTACGGCCCCGTCCCGGGAGACGGTCTCCGGGCCCACGGCCTCGATCCAGTGCGGCAGGCCCTGCTGGTAGGCGGCGTCCATGATCGGGTCGTCGGCGATGTCGCGCCGGATGGCCTGCAGGCCGCGGTCCTGCCCATGGGTCTCGACCTGGGTGGCGAACTGCGCCAGCATTGGCAGGCACCAGGAGGTCTCGCGCTCGGGCAGGACGGTGTCGGCGTCGGGGTGGAAGAGGACGAAGCGCAGGACGTTGTCGCCGGGCATGGCGGTGGGGTGCGGGCCGATGGCACGGAAGAGGGCGTCATAGGCGGGGTTGGTGAGGACAACGTCCCATCGGTGGTCGAAGAGGACCGACGGATGGGTGACGGTGTCCATCAAGGCGCCGTAGTCGCGGAGGTATTCGTCGTCGCGTGGGTTCCTGGCGTCCCGTGCGCGGTCGCTCCGGTGTCCGGAGCCGTGCCCCGTGGCCAGCGTCAGATGAGCCGGCCGGGTGCGGGCCGGACGTCCGGCCGCCGCATCTCGCGTCATGCAGATGTCACCCTTCCCGACCCTCTTCCTTCGTGCTTCGACGGCCTCGCGGTGGCACGCTTTCGCCACGCTCACACCGCGTGGCGATGGTGCTACGCGCACTGCAAGCGCGTCAACTATTGTGGCATTTCCAGCCGTTCACCGCTCAATGAACGGCGGAAAATGCCACAGCTGTGGCAAGGTCTGGCCGGTAGCCGCTGTCGGGCGTTAGCCTCCGGAGAGCCCGCTGCGCAGGACACGAGGAGAGCTAGTGGTGACGGACGGCTTCCCGGTGTCGGCCCCGACCGCGACGGACCGCCTCGCCGCGACCGTCGCCCGTGTCACCGAACTGGCCGGCAAACTCTCCGTCCCCTCGGCCGAGGTCTTCGACATCGCCCGCCTCTCCGAGGCGTCGGGCGTGCCCGCGGACGTCGTACGGGCGCTGCTGGCGGGCCGGCCGGCCGGGGAGCCGGACCTTCAGACCCGCTTCCTGCAACGCTTCGACCTGCTGCGCCGCACCCGGCTCAAGCCCAACGGCCGCCGCTACACCCAGCAGGAGATAGCCGACGGCGCGGGCATGTCGCGGCAGCAGGCCGGGGCCCTCATCAACGGTGACCGGCGCCCCACCATGGAGCACTGCGACGCCATCCAGCGCTTCTTCCGCGTCCATGCCGGCTTCCTGACGGCCGAGGATCCCGAGGCGCTGGCGGGCGCCCTCCAGCGGACCGAGCAGGAACTCCTCCAGCGGCTCACCGAACTCGACCGCGCGAAGGCCCCGGCGCTGCCCGACGGGACCGGCCGCGAGACGGACCGGCTGGAGCGGCTGCTGCAGGACCACGGCGTGCGCGGCATCGCCTGGCGGGCCGCGCAACTGCCCACCGACCAGCACCGGGACAAGGTGACGGAGTGGCTGGACATGCTCCTGGAGAGCGTCAAGCGGCCCGAGTCGTGAGCCGGGGGAGAACTGTGGGCAGGGGCAAGGAAATGCGGCGGCTGCGCGACGAACTGGTCGCGGGACTCACTCTTCCGGCGCCGGCCGCGCCGGCCGATCTCTACCAGGCGCTGTGCGACGGCATGAGCAGGCGCCGGGGCCGTCCGGTCCAGTACCGCATGGCCTGCTTCCCGCCGGCGACCGCCAGCGGGCTGTGGCTCGACATGGCCGACCAGGACCTCGTGGTGATCGAGGAGCGCACCGCCCCCGACCACCAACTCGTCATCCTGGGCCATGAGTTATGGCACATGAATGCGGGTCACTGCAGTCACCACGTCGACGGAGCGGCGGTCGCCTCCCGGGTCCTCTCGGACGACGCCGATCTCACCGCGGCGGTACGGCAGGTCGCGGCGCGTACCCAGTTCGACCAGGCGGAGGAGAACGAGGCGGAGAGCTTCGGGCTGATGCTGGCGAGCAAGTGCCGTGCCTGGCTGACCGGGTCGACGCTGCGCGGCCCCGCGCGGGAGAACGGACTGGCCGGCCGGATCGAGGCCTCCCTGGGATATCGAGGGCCCCGGGGCTGAGGGATGAACGGAACGGTCTACTACGCCCCGGCCGCCGTCATGGCGATCGCGCTCGGATTCAAGCTGCCCGCGCTGACCCGCGCCTGGCGCGATCCGCTGCTGCGGTCGGTGTGCGCGCTGCTGGCGCTCGCCGGGATGGTGTTCTTCTTCGCCGCGCCGCCCACGATCCATGAGGTCAACCGGCTGACGGGAATCCCCAACTTCTCGGCGCCGCTGGTGTACGCGCTGCTGAGCGCGTTCTCCGCGTCCTGTCTGGTGCTGATCGTCAACTGGCGTGGCGGCCCGCCGGAGGTGACCCGGCGGATCTCGCGCCGCTGGATCGCCGGGTACAGCGTGGTGATCGTGGCGCTGTGGGTGCTGTTCGCCCTCGGGGACGCGCCCGTGGAGCGGCTGCGGGACCTCGACACGTACTACTGCTCCACGCCGTACATCCGCGAGATGATCCTGCTCTACCTCGCGGCGCTGACGGTGGCGGGGTTCGCGATGACGATCCTGTGCTGGCGGTGGTCGCTGCGGGTCCGTGGCTGGCTGCGGACCGGGCTGGTGATCATCGTGATCGGCTACCTGTTCAACATCGCCTATCTGGTGACCAAGTTCTCCGCGGTGTTCGCCCGTTGGGCCGGCCACGACTGGGACGAGCTGAGCAGCTCCGTCGCTCCGGTCCTCGCCTCGGCCGGGGCGCAGGTCAGCGCGGTGGGGTTCTGTCTGCCGCTGGCCTGCCAGCGGATGGCGGACGCGTGGTCCGCCCGGGTGACCTACCGCCGTCTGGAGCCGCTGTGGGGCGAGTTGGCGTCGGTCGCGCCGCCGCACGCGCGCGGAGTGCGGCTGTTCTGGTGGTCGTCGGGTGAACTTCGGGTCACCCAGCGGGAGTCCGACATCCACGACGGGATGCTCATCCTCTACCCGTACTTCGACGCGCGGGTACGTGACGACGCCTACGAGGCCGCGCTACGGGCCGGATCCGATCCGGCGCAGGCACAGGCGGAGGCGGACGCGGCGATGGTGACGGCAGCGGTACGGGCCCGGGCGGCGGACCCCGAAGGCAAGATCATATGCTCGGCCGAGGGATCGGCGTCCGCGTTCGAGCCGTCCGAGGGCCCACGGGATCTGGTGCGGATGTCCCTCGCCATGCGTCAGTCACCCGTTGTCGCGGCAGCCCGAGGGCGCGCGGCCAGGCAGGAGAGCCAATTCCATGAGCGAACCCGATAGAGCGCACGAGACGCACGAGACGCGCCAACCGCACCGGGCGACACCCCGCCACGGAGCGGACCTGCGGCGCGCCGTCGTCATCGGCGGCGGGATGGCGGGGATGCTGGCCGCCGCGGCGCTGCGCGACCGCGCCGACGCGATCACCGTCGTCGAGCGTGATGTACTCCCCGCGGAACCGGAGCCGCGCAAGGGGCTCCCGCAGGCCCGGCACGTCCACGTCCTGTGGTCGGGCGGGGCCCGGGCCGTCGAGGACCTGCTGCCCGGGGTGACCGACCGCTGGCTGGCCGCCGGAGCGCGCCGCGTCCCGCTGCCGACCGGCCTGGTGTCGATGCAGGCGCAGGGCTGGATCCGGCGCTGGTCCGAGATGCAGTTCATGATCGCCTGTAGTCGCGACCTGCTGGACTGGGTGGTCCGCGAGGAGGTCGTGGCGCTGCCCGGCGTGAACGTCCTGGAGCGCACCGAACTGCTCGGCCTGGAAGGCGGCTCCACGCGCGTCACCGGCGTACGGGTCCGCGACGCGGAGGGGGCGGAGCGGGTCCTGGAGGCGGATCTCGTGGTGGACGCCTCGGGCCGGGGGTCGCGGGCTCCGGCCTGGCTCGCCTCGCTCGGCGTGCCTCAGGTGCACGAGGAGGAGGTCGACTCGGGGCTCGTGTACGCGAGCCGGATCTTCCGTGCCCCCGAGGGCGCCGAGGACTACCCCGTGGTCAACGTGCAGTCGGACGCCCGGGAGCCGCGGCCGGGGCGGACGACCACGATCGTGCCGATCGAGGGGCGCCGCTGGCAGGTCACGCTGTCGGGGACCCGGGGCGGCCAGCCCAGCAGCGCCGCCGACGAGTTCGAGGCCTTCGCCCGGTCCGTCCGCCATCCGGTGGTCGGTGAACTCATCGCGCACGCCGAGCCGTTGACGGATGTGGCGGTCTCCCGCAGCACGGTCAACCGCCGCCGGTTCTTCGAGAAGGTACGGGAGTGGCCGGAGGGGTTCGTGGCGCTCGGCGACGCCGTCGCCACGTACAACCCCGTGTACGGTCACGGCCTTTCGGTGGCCGCGCAGGGCGCGGTGGCGTTGCGGGAGAACGTCTCGGTCCACGGCCTGGCGGCCCCCGGCCTTGCGCAGCGCGTCCAGCGCGCGGTGGCGCGGCCGGTCGCCACGGCCTGGGACCTGGCCACCGGGCAGGACATCCTGTACCCGGGCGCCGTCGGCAAGCAGCCCGGGCTCGCCGCCAAGGCGCTGCGCCGTTACGTGGACCGGCTGCTGCTCACGGCCACCGGCCGCCCTCGGATCACCAAGGCGTTCTTCGACGTCATCACCCTGTCCGCGCCCGTCACTTCACTCGTGAGGCCGGACATCGTCCTCGGGGTGCTGCGCGGCCCGAGAAGGCCGCCGCTGGACACCCCGCCGCTCACCGAGCGGGAGCTGACGACCGTGGTGGGCGCGGCGGCCGACCGGCCTTAGCCAGCGGGTCCGCCCCGCGCCCGCGTCCCCGGCGGCCTCAGCGATCCCGAGGCCGTCGAGGCGGACCGGCGGCCCCGTCTCAGCGGGCGGGCGGGATGGAGACCGCCATGGTCATCTCGACGGTCTCGGCGCCCTTGTTGCGGTAGGCGTGCGGGGAGTTG
>NZ_BMQQ01000015.1:8392-31329 GCF_014648195.1 Streptomyces purpureus | reverse complement strand
GCCTCGAAGACCGCGGACGTGCCGGCCGGGACCTGGTGTTCCTCGCCGTCGATCTCCAGGGTCAGGACGCCGGCGGTGACATGGAGGAGTTCCATGGTGCCTTCGGGGTGCGGGTCGGAGGCGCTGGCCTCGCCGGGCATCAGCCGCCAGGACCACAGCTCCAGCGGGCCGCGGGCCTCGGTGCCGGCGAGGAGGGTGGTGTGGCTGCCGGCCGGGGTGGACCACATGCGGACGGCCTGGTCGGCGGGGACGAGCTTGACCTGTGGCCCCTGTTCGTGGTCGAGCAGGGTGGTGATGGAGACGCCGAGCGCGTCGGCGAGCTTCACGGTGGTGCCGACGCTGGGGTTGGTACGGGCCTGCTCGATCTGGATGATCATGCCGCGGCTGACGCCGGCGCGGGCGGCGAGTGCGTCCAGGGTGAAGCCGCGTTCGTTGCGCCACCGTTTGAGGTTGCGGGCGAGCGACTGGGTGAGCTGGTCGAGGTCCGACACATTCCGTCCAATATTTTGGATGACAGAGTTCAGAATACTGCACTACGGTGTGGTGCACTCCACCGTTCACCGCACTGTACTGCGAGGCATCCCATGACAGCACTGTTCGCCCTGGCCACCAGCCTCCTGTGGGGGCTGGCCGACTTCGGCGGCGGACTGCTGACCCGCCGGATGCCCGCGCTCACCGTCGTCGTCGCCTCCCAGCTCATCGCCGTCGCGGTCCTCGGCACCCTCGTGATCGCCACCGGTGCCTGGAGCGAGGCCGGACCCCAGCTCTGGTACGCGGTGGCGGCGGGCGCGGTCGGACCCGCCGCGATGCTCTGCTTCTACAAGGCGCTGGCGCTCGGCCCGATGGGCGTGGTCGCCCCGCTCGGCTCCGTCGGCGTCCTCGTACCCGTCTCCATCGGCCTGCTCCTGGGCGAGCGGCCCGGCCTGCTCCAGTACGGCGGGATCGCCGTCGCGATCGTCGGCATCGTCCTCGCCGGCGGACCGGAACTGCGTGGCGCGCCCGTGCAGCGCCAGGCGATCGTCATGACGCTCGTCGCGGCCTTCGGGTTCGGCGCCGTCCTCGCCCTGATCGCCGAGGCGTCCACGACACTGACCGGCCTCTTCCTCGCCCTGTTCGTCCAGCGCGTCACCAACGTCGTCGTGGGCGGCGCCACGTTGTACGTCTCCGTCCGCCGCGGCGCCCCGGCCCTCCCCCAGGAGGGCGGCATACGGGCCGTCACGGCCGCACTCCCCGCCCTGGCCTTCGTCGGCCTCGCGGACGTCGCCGCCAACGGCACGTACTCCATCGCCGCCCAGATCGGCCCCGTCACCGTCGCCGCCGTCCTCGCCAACCTCTACCCGGTCGTCACGGCCCTGGCCGCGCGCGGAGTCCTCAAGGAGAAGCTGCGCACCGTGCAGGCCGCCGGCGCGGGGATCGCACTGGTCGGCACCGTACTGCTCGCCTCCGGCTGATCAGCCTTCCTGGGTCTCCAGTTCGGCGAGCGCGGCGAGCTGGCCCGGGGTGATCCCGTCCGGAATCGGCACGGGAGCGGGCGTACGCAACGGCGGCTGCCAGCCCCGCTCCCGGTCCCAGCGGCGCACCACGCGCGCGGGGGCACCCGCCACGACCGCGTGGTCGGGCACCTCTCCCCGTACGACGGCCCCCGCCGCCACCACGACGTTCCGGCCGAGCCGGGCACCGGGCAGGATCACGGCGTTGGTACCGATCCAGCAGCCCGGCCCTATCTCCACCGGCGCCGAACGCGGCCACTGCCGGCCCACCGGCTCGTCCGGGTCGTCATAACTGTGGTTCGTCGACGTCACATAGACGTACGGACCGAAGAAGCAGTCGTTGCCGATGCTCACGCGCGCGTCCGCGATGACATGGCTGCCGCGGCCCAGCACCACACCGTTGCCCAGCGTCAGCACGGGATCCGGGCCGAGATCGAGATCCGGCATCATCCCGGCGGTGAGCGTCACCTGCTCGGCGACGATGCAGTGGTCCCCCACCTCGATCCACTGCTCACCGAAGACGGTGCCCTGCGGGAAAGCGAGCCGCGTGCCCGGCCCCAGCCGGCGAAACCGCAGCCGCCCCGGCTGCTCGGCGGTGACGGCGCCCGCCTGCTGCGCCCAGCGCCACGTGCCCTGGACGGCACGGGCCACGGCGCGGCGCCGCCAGGCGGTCAGAGACGAGAACGTGTTTCTGTTCTTGGGCACCCGCACACGGTAGTCCGCGGCGCCTGGCGTGATCAGTGCGGTGAGCTGTGATGTTCACCCCACCCCCGGATCCCGGCGGCCAGGTCCGTCGCTTACCGTTCGTACGGCGCGACGAAGCGGTGACGATCCTCGAAGGAGCAGAGCGATGGCAGAGCGTGCGTTGGTCGGTGGCGTGGGCGGCAAGGAACCGAAGATCGACCCGGACGCGTTCACCGCACCCACGTCCGTCGTCCTCGGCGACGTCACGATGGCCGCGGGGGCGAGCGTCTGGTACCACGCCGTGCTGCGCGCCGACTGCGGACCGATCACCCTCGGCGCCGAGTCGAATGTCCAGGACAACTGCACCGTGCACGTCGACCCCGGCTACCCGGTCTCCATCGGCGCACGCGTCTCCATCGGCCACAACGCCGTCGTCCACGGCTGCACCATCGAGGACGACTGCCTCATCGGCATGGGCGCCACCGTCCTCAACGGCGCCCACATCGGCGCCGGCTCCCTCGTGGCCGCCCAGGCGCTGGTGCCGCAGGGCATGGTGGCACCGCCGGGCTCCCTGGTCGCGGGCGTACCCGCCAAGGTCAAGCGGGCGCTGACGGAGGAGGAGCGCGAGGGACTCACCCTCAACGCCGCGATGTACGTCGGCCTGGCGCGGGACCACAGGGCTGCTTCTTTTTGAGGGCTCGGTTCGCCTCCGGGCGCTTTTAGCGTCTGCCGACGGTCGATCGTGCTCGGCCCCCCTCGTTCCTCGGGGGGCCTCCGCGCGTTCTCCCTTTCGGCAGCCGCGCGCCCTTCGGCTCACTCGCCAGGCGGTCGGGGTGACCGTATGGGCGGTCGCGGGCGTCCCCGAGGCGGTCGGGGCGGGCCCGAGACAGGCGTGGTGGCTGGCACAGGCAGGCGGTCGGGGTGGCCGCCGCCTCAGGCGCGGGCGGGCTCGCGCTCGGGCTCCGGAGCGACCGCCACCGCGGCCTCGGCCGCCGCCTCCTGGCGGGCGGCGGCCTTCTTCGCCCGGCTCTTGAGGATCAGCATTGACGTCAGACCGACGGCCACCGCGAGGACCAGGCCCAGCCACGAGAACCGCTTCAGCCACGCCTCGGCGACCACACCCACCGAGTAGATGACGGCCGTGGTGCCGCCGGCCCACAGGATCCCGCCGAAGACGTTGGCGATGAGGAACTTCCAGTACGGCATGCGCAGCACACCCGCGAGCGGCCCGGCGAAGATCCGCAGCAGCGCCACGAAGCGGCCGAAGAAGACCGCCCACATGCCCCACTTCTCGAAGGACCGCTCGGCCATGGCGATGTTGGCCTCGCTGAAGTGCTTGGGGAACTTGCCCCCGAGCCAGGCCAGCAGGGGCCGGCCGCCCCTGCGTCCGATGGCGTAGCCGATCGAGTCGCCGATGATCGCGCCGGCGGTCGCGCAGGCGCCCAGGACGTACGGGTCGATGTCGCCGTGCTGGGAGGCGAGCAGGGCGGAACTGACGAGGACGATCTCACCCGGCAGCGGGATGCCGAGGCTCTCGAGCCCGATCACCACCCCCACCAGGAGATAGATAGCGACCGGGGGCACGGTCTCGAGCCACTCCTGGACGTGCAACGCAGGTTCCTCCCGTATCGACAACCCCATCGGCGCCCAAGGGTCCCGGGCGCCGGGGAAGCCTACCTGGTGACGCGAGGCCGCCCCCGCACCCCGGGCGGGGTACGGGGGCGGCCTCGTCGCGGTGCCTCAGGCGTTGGGGCGCAGGGTCCAGACGACCGTCATCTCACCGGTCACCGCGCCGTCCTCGCGCGTGATGGCGATGGTGACGGGGAACTCCGGGCGCTCGCCCGCGTCGAGCTCGGCGATGACGTCGGCGGCCGGGCGGCCGAGGGTGGCGGTCGCGGTGACGACGCCCATGGCGAGCTTCTTGTAGCCGATCTCGGCCTTGACAGCGAGCGGTACGGCGCGGTGCAGCTCGGAGCCGAAGGCGGCCAGGACGATCGCGCCACTGGCGGACTCGGCCAGCGTGAACATCGCTCCGGCGTGCGGACCGCCGACGTGGTTGTGGTAGTCGGGCTGGTCCGGCATGCGCACCACGGCACGCTCGGCCGTGGTCTCCAGGAACTCCAGGTTGAGGGTCCTGGCCATGGGGACGGTGGCGGCGAGCATCTCGCCGACGGTCATCTGATCTGCGCTCATGGCCGCGATGTTACCCATCGGTAGCACCCTTGGCCATCCCCTGCGGCGGACGGGAGGAGGGGGCCGGGCGTGGCAGCGATCACGCCGCACCTCTATGGTTACTCGCCATGTGGCCAGGACAGCAGCCGCCCGGGGGCGAGCAGAACCCGCAGGACCAGAACCCGTACCAGCAGCCGGGTTACCAGCAGCCGAATCCGTACCAGCAGCCCGGCTACCAGCAGCCGGGCTACCCGCAGCCCGGCCAGCCTCAGCCCGGCCAGCCGCCGCAGTACCAGCAGCCCGGCGCGTACCAGCAGCCGCCGACCGTGCCGCAGCAGATGCCGCAGTACGGCATGCCGGGTGCGCCGCAGCCCGGTGGTCCCGGCCAGGACAAGAAGAAGACGACGATCGTCGCGGTCGTCGCCGCGACCGCGGTGGTCGTGGCCGCGGGTGTGACCGGTTTCCTCGTCCTGAACGACGACGAGAAGAAGACGGTGGCCGACCCGAAGCCCTCCGTCTCCGCGTCGAAGCCCGTCGAATCCTCCGCGCCGCCGGTGGACAACCCGCGCGGCGGGACGGACGCCAAGCCCTCGATCCCGGGCTGGAAGGTCGTCTACAACCCGAAGTTCGGCACGCAGTTCGACGTGCCGGCCGACTGGGAGGTGCAGGGCACCGGCCACATCACGGGCTTCGACGACAAGAAGAAGAACGACGGTTCGGCGTACATCATCATGTCGGCCCCGGCCGACTACAAGTCCAAGTGGTGCAGCGAGGACACCGACAAGGACGGCCGCATGGAGGACAGCGGCCTGGCCACCGCCGGTACCCGTGGCGCCCAGGGCGCCAAGAACACCTCCGAGAACGCGCGTAACGAGGCGGGCGCCTGGGTCTTCGCCGGGTTCGCGCAGGACGAGCCGGAGAACAAGCTCAAGCAGCTGATCAAGATCAGCCCGGCCACGGCGTACACCACCAAGTCCGGCCTCACCGGTCATGTCGCCACGGCCACCGCCACCGGCCTGACCAAGAAGTCGAAGTGCGAGACGGACGGCAAGTCCATCGCGTTCAGCTTCAAGAACTCCAAGGGTGACTTCGCGTCGTTCGTCCTCTTCGCCAACAAGGGCATCAAGGACGAGCTGCCGGACACCATGATCCAGAAGATCCTCACCACGGTCCGGCTCGCGCCCGTGACCAAGAGCTGACCGATGCTGACCAAGGCCTGACCGAGGCCTGACCGAGGGCTCGTAGCGGCCAGGCTTCAAATGGTTTGGATTCTGCGGCGGCGGCGGGGATAGTCCCTGGGTGACCACCCCCGCCGCCGCACCCCGCAGATCCCGCCGCCCCGAGTGGGCCGGGCGCAACTACTCCCTGCTGACGGCGGCCGCCGTCGTCACCAACCTCGGCGCCCACGGCGCGCTGATCGCCTCCGCGTTCGCGGTGATCGAGTCAGGCGGCGACAGCGGCGACCTGGGCCTGATCGCGATGGCCAGGTTCCTTCCGCTGGTGCTCTTCCTGCTCATCGGCGGCGCGCTGGCCGACCGAATACCCCGGCACCGCGTCATGGTCGCCGCCAACGCCCTCAACTGCGTCTCCCAGGGCCTGTTCGCCATCCTGGTCCTCACCGGCCAGGCGCAGCTGTGGCAGATGCTGATCCTCACCGCCCTCTGCGGCACCGGCCAGGCGTTCTTCAACCCCGCCGCCGAGGGCATGCTCCTGTCCAGCGTCAGCGGCGAACACGTCAACCGCGCCTTCGCGCTGTTCCGGATGGCCATGCACGGCGCCGGGATCGGCGGAGCCGCGCTCGGCGGCGCGCTCATCGCGGCCGTCGGGCCCGGCTGGGTGCTGGCCGTGGACGCCGTGGCCTTCGCCGTGGCCGGGGCGCTGCGCGCCTTCCTCCACGTCGGCCACATCGCCCCCCGCGAGGCCGGCGGCGGACTGCTGTCCGATCTGCGCGAGGGCTGGCAGGAGTTCACCGGCCGGCCCTGGCTCTGGTCGATCGTGGCGCAGTTCGCCGTGGTCGTGGCGGTCGTCGGCGCCGCCGACGCGGTGTACGGGCCGCTGGTCGCCGAGGAGCATCTGGGCGGGGCGCGCCCCTGGGGGCTGGCGCTGGCCGCCTTCGGCGCGGGCACGCTCGGCGGCGCACTGCTGATGATGCGCTGGAAGCCGCGCCGGATGCTGCTCGTGGGCACCCTGTGCGTCTTCCCGCTGGCGCTTCCGTCGGCGTCGCTCGCGGTGCCGCTGGACGTGGTGGGGCTGTCGGTGGCGATGTTTGTGAGCGGTGTCGCGATCGAGGTGTTCGGTGTGGCGTGGATGACGGCGCTGCACCAGGAGATCCCGGAGGACAAACTCTCCCGGGTCTCCGCCTACGACTGGTTCGGCTCGACGGCGATGCTGCCGCTGTCCACGGCGCTGGCCGGCCCCGCCGAGGACGCCTTCGGGCGGGAGGCGGCGCTGTGGGGGTGTGCGGCGCTGATCGTGGTCGTCACCGCGCTGGTGCTGCTGGTGCCGGACGTACGGAACCTGACGCGGCGTACGAAGCCGGTGGCCGCCGCGCCCGCTCCCACTCCCCCTCCCGCCTCAGCCGACGCTGAAGGCGCCGTCGGGCGGCTCGGGTGACGGTACGGCGTCCTCGTCCCGTACGGGCTTCGCGTCGCCGATGAGGCGGGTCAGCGCCGTGCCGTGCTCCACGCGCGCGGGGAAGGCGTCGGCGGCCGAACGGCGGGCCAACAGCGCGGTGTCCAGGGGCGCGTGCGAGGCGACCAGGATCGCGTTGCCGAACCGGCGGCCACGCAGCATCGCCGGTTCGGCGATGAGGGCGAGCTCGGGGAAGACGGCGGCGAAGGTGGCCAGTTGCGAGCGGAGGAAGGCGAAGGGGGCGCCGTCGGCCAGGTTGGCGGCGTAGACACCGTCCGGGCGCAGGACCCGCTCCGCCGCGCGCGCGTACGTCAGCGACGTGAGGTGGGCGGGCACCCGGGAGCCGCCGAACACGTCCGCGATCAGGACGTCGGCGCTGTCGGTCGGCGCCGCCTCCAGCCAGGCGCGGGCGTCCGCGCCGTGCACGGTGACATCGGCGCCGGCCGGGAGCGGCAGATGCTCGGCGACCAGGGCGCTCAGTCCGCGGTCCGCCTCGACGACGTCCTGGCGTGAGCCGGGCCGGGTCGCGGCGATGTAGCGGGGCAGGGTGAGGGCGCCGCCGCCGAGGTGGAGGACGCCGAGGGGTTCGCCGTCGGCCGCGGCGCTGTCCAGGACGTGGGCGAGGCGGCGCGCGTACTCGAATTCGAGGTGGGTGGGCTCGTCGAGGTCGACGTACGACTGGGGCGCGCCGTTCACGGTGAGCAGCCAGGCCCGGTCGCGGTCCACGTCGGGCATGAGTTTGGCGGTGCCGCCGTCGACGTCCCGCAGGACGGGGATCTGCTCGTTCACGGTCCCATTGTCCGCCCTGGCGCGCGCGAGCCGCGTCCGCCGCCCGTGGGGGGTGCCACGGGCGGCGGGTCACCGCGGGCCGCTCAGACCAGTTCGATCACGGTGCCGGCGCCGACGGTGCGGCCGCCTTCGCGGATCGCGAAGCCGAGTCCGGGCTCCAGCGGGGTGTCACGGCCCAGTTCGACGGTCATGGTGACCGTCTCGCCGGGCCGGGCGACGGCCTGCTCGCCGAGGTCCACCTCGCCGACGACGTCCGCGGTGCGGATGTAGAACTGCGGGCGGTAGCCGGTCGCCACGGGCGTACTGCGGCCGCCCTCGCGGCCGGAGAGGACGTACACCTGCGCCCGGAAGCGGCGGCTGGGGACGACGCTGCCGGGCGCCGCGACCACATGGCCGCGGCGTACGGCGTCACGCGTCACACCGCGCAGGAGCAGTGCCACGTTGTCCCCGGCCTGCGCGGACTCCATCGGCCGGCCGAAGGTCTCCAGGCCGGTGACGACGGTCTCGCCGTCGGCGCCGAGCAGTTCGACCCGGTCGCCGACCCGGACGGTGCCGCGCTCGACGGCGCCGGTGACGACCGTGCCGCGCCCGGTGATGGTGAGGACGTTCTCCACGGGCAGCAGGAACGGCGCGTCCACGTACCGCTCGGGCATGGGCACGTACGTGTCAACGGCGTCGAGCAGCGCCTCGACGGCGGCGGTCCAGCGCGGGTCGCCCTCGAGCGCCCGGAGTCCGGAGACCCGCACGACCGGGACGGTGTCGCCGCCGTAGCCGTGCGCGGTGAGCAGTTCGCGTACTTCGAGCTCGACGAGGTCGGTGATGTCGTCGTCCCCGGCGTCCGCCTTGTTGAGGGCCACGACGATGTGGTCGACGCCGACCTGACGGGCCAGCAGGACGTGTTCGGCGGTCTGCGGCATGATGCCGTCGAGCGCGGAGACGACCAGGATCGCCCCGTCGAGCTGGGCCGCGCCGGTGACCATGTTCTTGACGTAGTCGGCGTGGCCGGGCATGTCGACGTGGGCGTAGTGCCGGGTGTCGGTCTCGTACTCGACGTGCGCGATGTTGATGGTGATGCCGCGCTGCGCCTCCTCGGGGGCGCGGTCGATGCGGTCGAAGGGGACGAAGGTGCCGGTGCCACGGTCGCTGAGGACCTTGGTGATGGCGGCGGTGAGGGTGGTCTTGCCGTGGTCGACATGGCCCATGGTGCCGATGTTGAGATGCGGTTTGGTGCGCACGTATGCCGTCTTGGGCATGGCTCGTCCTTGAGCTGGAAGCTGAAGTGGGGACCCCGGAGACCTACCGACCCTCCCCCTGCGGGGTCCGCCGGACGATCCGGGAAGGGTCAGCTTCGGGCGCCGTCGAAGTGCGCCGCGACGTCGAGGAGTTCGGCCACGCCGGCAGCCTTCGGCGCGTCCGCGACTGCGGACGGCGCTGCGGGGAAGGCGAACCGGGACATGTCGACGATCATCGCCCGGCGGCGGGCGGACGTCGAATGGTTTTCCGCGCGAAGGGGCGGCGGGGAAGTCCCGGGCGACTCAGAGGTTCTTGAGGGCCTCGCGGACCGACAGGGGTGAGAGCCGGGTCCGGTGGGCGGTGACGAAGGCCCGTACGGCGTCGGGGTCGGTCTTGGCGTATTCGCGCAGGGACCAGCCGATCGCCTTGCGGAGGAAGAAGTCGGCGTCCTCGGCCCTGCGCAGGCAGTAGGCGAAGAGCCGTTCGGTGTCGGTGTCGTCCTTGAACCGCAGCTGGTGCAGGAGAGCGGTACGGGCCACCCAGAGGTCCTCGTCGTCGATCCAGTCGTCCATGCGGCGGGCGAGGGCGCGGTCGGCGTGCACGAGGCCGCCGACGACATGGGAGGCGAGCGCGTCGACGGTGTCCCACCAGGAGACGGTCCGTACGAGCTGGTGGGCCACCGGCAGGAAGCCGGAGGTGCAGCGGGTGATGTGGCGGCGGAGATAGTCGACGGCGAAGTAGTGGTACTCGCGCTCGGGAAGGGCGAAGCAGCGCAGGGCGATCGCCGCGCAGTCGGTCTCGTCGGGGCGGGCGGTGCCTTCGAGGACCGTACGGGACAGGGCGCGCCGTTCGGGCGTGGGGATGCCGAGGAAGGGCGCGACGCCCTTCATGTAGGCGGCCGCCTCCTGGGCCCGGGCGTGGTCCGCCGCGGCGCCGTAGACCGCGGTGAGCCGCGGGAGCACGGTGTCGGCGAGCGCGCTCAGGGGCGGGGCGAGGGTCATGCGGTGCACATTACGGCGATCACACGTCCTTGTCGGTTAGTCTCCCCGGATGCTCGACCCCGTGACCAGGCCGCAGGGCGGTCTCACCATCCGTTGCACCCGGGCTCTGCTGTCTCCCTGGTCGCGGCTGTCGCTTCTTGTGGTGGTGCTGGCGAGCGCGGCGACGGCGGTGGTGCTGTACGAGCCGCAGCGGCTCCTGTCGGCCGGGTGGCCGCCCCAGGTGGACGGCGCGGGCGCGGTGTTCGTGTTCGCGGTGGCGTACGGGGCGTGTACGGCGGCGTTCGTGCCGCGGCCGATCCTCAATCTCGCGGCGGGGGCGCTCTTCGGTACCCAGGCGGGTCTGGTGGCGGCGGTGGCCGGCACGGTCCTGGGGGCGGGGATCGCGTTCACCCTGGGCCGGGTGCTGGGTCAGGACGCGCTGCGGCCGCTGGTGCGGGGGCGCTGGCTGCGGGCTGCGGACGGCCAGCTGAGCCGGCACGGATTCCGGTCGATGCTGGCGATCCGGCTCTTCCCGGGGGTGCCGTTCGCGGCGGCGAACTACTGCGCGGCGGTGTCCCGGATGGGCTATGTGCCGTTTCTGGCGGCGACCGGGATCGGTTCGGTGCCGAACACCACGGCGTATGTGATCGCGGGAAGTCAGGCGTCCGCGCCGACATCGCCCGCGTTCCTGATCTCGGCGGGGTTCATCGTGGTCACGGGGCTCGGCGGGGCGCTGGTGGCCTGGCGCAAGCGACACCGGCTGCGCACGGCCGCCCCCGCTCCCGTACCGCAGGCCGTGGCTCCGGCCCGGGAGCCGGCGGGCGTGGGGGCCGGGGCCGCGCAGGACGCGACGCGCGCGTGAGGCGGTGGTACGGGGACGGGCGTCGGGGCGCGCCCCCCCCGTACCGCGCGGCCGGGCCCTATGGGACCCGGCTGCGGCGCGGCTGGCGGGACGGGCGGGACCGGCGTTCACCCAGGGGCGGTACGCTGCGCACCGACCGGCGGCCGATCTACAGCCGCCCGTCTTCATGCCCGCTGACCGCTGACGCACATCCGGGACGGCCCTAGCCCCATGAGTTGGTTCGAATCGTTCATCCTCGGACTCGTCCAGGGGCTGACGGAGTTCCTGCCCATCTCGTCCAGCGCGCATCTGCGCCTGACGGCGGCCTTCGCGGGGTGGAAGGACCCGGGCGCGGCCTTCACCGCGATCACCCAGATCGGTACGGAGACGGCCGTGCTGATCTACTTCCGCAAGGACATCGCGCGGATCGTGTCGGCGTGGTTCCGCTCGCTGACGAACAAGGCGATGCGCTCCGACCACGACGCGCAGATGGGCTGGCTCGTCATCGTCGGCTCGATCCCGATCGGCGTGCTCGGCCTCACGCTCAAGGATCAGATCGAGGGCCCGTTCCGGGATCTGCGGCTGATCGCCACCACGCTGATCGTCATGGGTGTCGTACTCGGCATCGCGGACCGGCTCGCCGCCCGCGACGAGCTGGGCGGCCGCCACCGCGCGAGCCGCGAACGCAAGGGCCTGAAGGACCTCGGGGTCCGGGACGGCCTGATCTACGGCATCTGCCAGGCGATGGCCCTGATCCCGGGCGTCTCCCGGTCGGGCGCCACGATCAGCGGCGGCCTGCTGATGGGCTACACCCGCGAGGCGGCGGCCCGCTACTCCTTCCTGCTGGCGATCCCGGCGGTGCTCGCCTCGGGCGCCTACGAGCTGAAGGACGCCGGCGAGGGGCACGTCTCCTGGGGCCCGACCATCTTCGCGACGATCGTCGCCTTCGGTGTCGGATACGCGGTGATCGCGTGGTTCATGAGGTTCATCACGACCAAAAGCTTCATGCCGTTCGTGATCTACCGGATCCTGCTCGGCATCGCGCTCTTCGTCCTGGTCGGCACGGACACCCTGAGCCCGCACGCGGGCGAGTCGGGCGGCGGTCTCAGCAGCGACCGCTGACCTAAAGCCGTACGGCCGACGGGCCCGCTCCCCGTGATGGGAGGCGGGCCCGTCGGCCGTTGCTGGTCAGACGATGGGGCCACTGTTGGGAATCGGTACGCCACTGAGATCCGCGCCACCGGTCGCCTCCGTGACCAGGGGCCCAAGAGCGGTGTCCGGCTGAAGGAGCCCGGTCCCGGCGGTGCCGGTCTCGTTCGCGGAGGCGGGCTGCTGAGGACTGACGAGAGCCGTGACCACACCTGCGGCGAGGGAGGCGACGGCGAGCATGCTGCGCTTCTTCATGCCCAGAACAACTGCGGACAGGGCCACGGGGTCACGGCGTAGCGGGAGGCAGGGGGCGGCCCGTCCCCCCGGCCGGGGGCGGGGCCGGCGCGAGGGAGGGGGACGGGCTCGCGTCCGGGCGGACGGGGGGCGGGCTGCGCGCCGGACCAGGGCGGGCCGCCGGGCTCGGGGGGTGTCTCCGGCGGCCTCTCGTTCAGCTGCGCCCCATCCGAACGGACCAGACGAGCGTCCCGCCGTCCGCCGTTCCCCGCGAGCGTGTGCGCCGCATATATCTACGTACTCCGTTCACACCCCGTGTGAAGGCCGGGCGATGCGATCTTTACCGGCACGGCGCACCCTGGTGCCATGGCCTGGCAACCACCCATCGTCGTGCACCGCCCCGGCGCGGACGGCGGGCGCCGTGTCACCGTGCGTGGACAGATCGTCGGGCTCGCCCACAACGACACCGATCTCGTCGAGTTCCTGCGGCGAGCGGGTCTTGACGACGCCGACATGATCCTCGACGACCCCCATCTGGTGGAGTGGCGCGGCGGACGACCGCACCGCTGGGAAGCGGCCTGAACCGGACACCGTCCGAGAGGGCCCGCACGGCTCTTGGCCCGGCGCCGTCCGCTGCCCGACACTGAGGCGATGACGCAGCGCGTGGATCTCGCGACCGTGATGGACCGCCTCGCCATCGACGAGGTGATCACCGGGTACGCCGTGGCGGTGGACGACGCCGACTGGCCCGCGTACCGCGCCCTCTTCACCCAGGACGGCCGCGCCGACTACCGGGGCTCGGGTGGCATCGAGGGGGCGGCCGGTGACATCGCCGACTGGCTCGCCGAGACGATGCGGCTCTTTCCCGTACGCCAGCATCTGATCGTCAACCGCCGCGTCCGCATCCAGGACCTCGGCGGCTACCCGGGCGACAGCGCCGAGGTGCTCGCCGACTACGTGAACCCCATGCGGCTGGAGTCGGGGGACGACTTCGTGTGCGGCGGGCGGTACACCTTCACATTGCTGCGTACCGACGCGGGCTGGCGGCTGCGGTCGGTGGCCGTACACGAGAAGTGGCGGCGCAGCGGCGGACCCCCGGCGTAGCACCGGCCGGGTACTGTCCGCGGGCGTCCCCGGCATGCCCTCTGTCCCCGCCCGTCCCGTACCGCGCACACTGGAGACGGACATCGTTCCTGGAGGCTGGGCGAGGAGGCGCGGTATGGACACGCTCCCCTCCCCCGAGCCGCGGCCGCGCCCGCCCCGGTGGCGGCTGCCGGCCGTCGTCGCCGCGGGCGCGCTGCCCGCGCTCGCCTTCCCGGCGCCGTCCCTGTGGTGGCTGGCGTACGCCGCGCTGGTGCCGTGGATGCTTCTCCTGCGCACCGCCGCGACCGGCCGCCGCGCGGCCCTCGAAGGCTGGCTCGGCGGCATCGGTTTCATGCTCGCCGTGCACCACTGGCTGATGCCGAGCCTCCATGTGTTCATCCTGCTCATCGCCGCGCTGCTCGGGCTGCTGTGGGCGCCGTGGGGCTGGCTGGTGCGGTCGGTGCTCAGCCGTCCGCCGTCACCCGGCCGGGCCGCCGTCGCGCTGCTCGCCGTCCCCTCCGGGTGGCTGATGGTCGAACTGGTCCGCTCCTGGGAGGGGTTGGGCGGTCCCTGGGGGCTGCTGGGTGCCAGCCAGTGGCAGGTGCCGCCCGCGCTACGGCTCGCCTCCTTCGGCGGTGTGTGGCTGGTGACCCTGCTGGTGGTGGCGGTCAACACCGCGCTGACCCTTCTGGTGTCGGCCGCACGGATGCGTACCGTCGCGCTCGTCGCCCTCACCGGACTGTCCGTGTGCGCCGCCACCATGGCGTCGATGTGGCTGTGGGTGCAGCCCCCACCGGAGACCGGGCAGGTACGGGTCGGGGTCGTACAGCCCGGCGTGCTGAACGGGGTCGGCGGGCCCGAGCGGCGCTTCACCCTGGGCGAGGAGCTGACCCGCCAACTCGCCGGGCAGGACCTTGATCTGGTCGTCTGGGGCGAGAGCAGTGTCGCCGCCGACCTCACCGCCCGGCCCGATCTGGCGGCCCGGCTGACCACGCTCGCGAAGACGGTCGACGCGCCGATCCTGGTCAACGTGGACGCGCGACGGGAGGACCGGCCGGGCATCTTCAAGAGCAGCGTGCTCGTCGGCGTGGACGGCCCCACCGGGGACCGCTACGACAAGATGCGGCTGGTGCCGTTCGGCGAGTACGTCCCGGCGCGTTCGCTGCTCGGCTGGGCGACGTCGGTGGGCAAGGCCGCGGAGGAGGATCGCAGGCGCGGCACCGCACCCGTGGTGATGCGGCTGCCCGCGGAGGGCGCCGGGCTGCGGATCGGCCCGCTGGTCTGCTTCGAGTCGGCGTTCCCCGACATGAGCCGGCAGCTGGTGCGGGACGGCGCCCAGGTGCTGGTCGCCCAGTCGGCGACCTCCACCTTCCAGGACAGCTGGGCCCCGGCGCAGCACGCCTCGCTGGCGGCGCTGCGGGCGGCCGAGTCCGGCCGCCCGATGGTGCATGCCACGCTCACCGGCGTGAGCGCGGTGCACGGCCCGGACGGCGACCGGACCGGCCCCACGATCGGTACGGACACCGGCGCCGCCGCCGTCTACACGGTGCCGCTGACGACGGCGACGACACCGTACGTACGGTTCGGCGACTGGCCGGTGTACGGCGCGCTCGGTGTGCTGGCCGTGCTGGCCGGCGCGGAAGGTGTCCGGCTGCTCAGGCGGCCTGCACCAGCGCCGTCCGAACGATCTGCTCACACAGCTCATGCGTCGTCAGGGCGTCCCGGGCGCTGAGGGTCTTGCCGGCGCGCACGGCGTCGAGGAAGGCGAGGACGGCCTGTTCGATGCCTCGCTGGCGCGCGACCGGCACCCAGTCGCCCCGGCGGCGCACGCTCGGCTGGCCCTTGTGGTCGACGATGTCGGCGAGGTTGAGGACCTGGCGCTTGGTGTCCTGCCCGGAGACTTCGAGGATCTCCTCGGTGGAGCCGTTCATCCGGTTCATCATGCCGATGGCGGTGAACCCGTCGCCGGACAGCTGCAGGACGACGTGGTGCATGAGCCCGTCGCGGATCCGGGCCCGTACGTCGGTGTGCTCGACGGGGCCGGGGGCGAGGAAGCGCAGGGTGTCCACGACGTGGATGAAGTCGTCCAGGACGAGGGTGCGCGGATCCTCGGGCAGTCCGACCCGGTTCTTCTGCATCAGGATCAGATCGCGGGGATGCTCCAGGCACTGGGCGTAGCCCGGGGCGAGCCGGCGGTTGAAGCCGACCGCCAGGCTGACGCCGAGCTGCTCGGCGAGCTCCACCAGCCGCCGGGAGTCGGCGAGTTCGTAGGCGAGCGGCTTGTCGACGTAGGTCGGCACCCCGGCCTGGAGGAGGCGGGTGGTGATCTCGGGGTGCACGAAGGTGGGTGCGTGAACGAAGGCGGCGTCGAGCCCGGCGGAGAGCAGTGAGTCGAGATCCGCGTGGCGGCGGGCGGCCGGGACGTGGTGGGTCTCGCCGACCGCCTCCAGGGTGGCGGGGCTGCGGGTCTGGAGGTGGAGTTCGACTCCTGGCAGGGCCGCGAGGACGGGCAGATAGGCCTTCCGCGCGATGTCGCCGAGCCCGATGCAGCCAACCTTCACGGGGTCTCCCTATCGGTTCGTGATGTGCTGTTCCGGCAGGTCATGACTGTCGGCAGCATACGTGGGGGCCGGCGGGGCCCAGTCGGCGATCCCGTCGAAGCCGCGCAGCACGATCCCCGGCCCGAAGCGGGAGACGGCCGCCATCAGGGAGTTGCGTAAGGCGGCGACCGGGGCGCTGCCGAGGGTCGCGAGGCGTCCGGCGCGGGCCGCCTGGCGGACGATCGCGGTGGTCCGTGGCAGCCGGTCGACGGTGTACGCGGCCAGTGCGCGGTGCACGTCGATGCCCACGGGTGCGTACTGGCCGAGGACGACGGCGTCCTCGATGGCCTGGTTGCCGCCCTGGGCGAGGGTGGGCTGCATGGCGTGGGCGGCGTCGCCGAGGAGCGCGACCCGGCCACGGTGGAAGGCGGGCAGTGGGACCTTCATGAAGTGGACGTCGTGGCGCAGGATCACGTCGGACCGTACGGCGTCGAGGATGGCCGGGATCGGGTCGTGCCAGCCCTGGAAGCGGCGGAGCAGTTCGGCCTTCTCGTCGTCGGCGCGGACGCCCGCGGGGGCCGTGGCCATGGCGTACGCGTACACCCGCCCGTCCTTGAGGGGATGGCTGCCCCACAGGCGGCCCGGCCCCCAGGTCTCGTGCGGGGTGAACGGGCCGGGTGCGGGGATGACGAGCCGCCAGGTGGTGTAGCCGGAGTAGGCGGGGCCGGGGTGGTCCGGGAAGAGGGTGCGCCGGGTGGCGGAGTTGATGCCGTCGGCGGCGACGACGAGTCCGGCTTCGAGGGGACCGTCGGGGGTGGTGACGACGGCGGGCCGGTCCGGGGCGCCGGGGTCGGTGAGCGTGGCGGCCGTGGCGGTGCGGACGGCGCCGTCGGGCAGGGCGTCGGCGAGCAGGCCGACGAGCGTCGCGCGGTGCAGGAGGACGAGCGGGCCGCCGTAGCGCTCGGCGGTGGCGCGGGCGTCGAGGCGGGCGATCCAGCGGCCGCGCGGGGTGCGCATGCCGCCGTCGCCCTGCCAGGCGGCGAGGGTGCGGACGCGGTCGCCGAGGCCGATCACGTCCAGGGCGCGCTGGGAGTTGGGGGCGAGGCCGATCGCGGCGCCGACGGGGGCGAGGGCGGTGGCACGTTCCAGGACGGTGACGGACCAGCCGCGCCGGTGCAGGGCGATGGCCGCGGTGAGTCCGCCGATTCCGCCGCCGATGACGACGGCATGGGTGTGCCGCATGACTCCTCCTCGTAACTACATCCGTAGTGACGAGACGACCGTACTACACCCGTAGTGTGCGCGCACTACGGGTGTAGTCGTCGCGGTAGGTTGGTCTCATGAGCTCCGGCACCCCGCCCGCCCCGCCCGCCCCGTACGCGCGCTCGACCGCCGTCTCGCGTGCCGAGCTGATCGGCGACGCGGCGCTCGCCCTGCTCGCCGAACGGGGGATGCGCGGGCTCACCCATCGCGCCGTCGACGAACAGGCCGGCCTGCCGCAGGGCTCGACCTCCAACCACGCGCGCACCCGTCAGGCCCTCCTCGAAGTGGCCGTCCGACGGCTGGCGGAACGCGAGGCGCGGGTGCTCACGCCGCAGGAGATGCCGGTTCCGTCGGCGGGGACACGGGAATTGGCCGACGCGCTCGCGACGGTCCTGCACCGCCATCTCAGCGGCCACCGCCAACTGCTGGTCTGCCGCTACGAACTGGCCCTGGAGGCCACCCGCCGTCCCGAGCTGCGCACCTTCTTCGACCGGACCGGCGAGGCCTTCCGCGGTCCGCTGGTCGCGCTGATGGCCGCGGCCGGCTCCACCGCCCCAGAGCGTCATGCGCTGGCCCTGGTCGCCTGGTCGGAGGGCCTGATGTTCTCCTGCGCGGTCGGCTCGTACCATTCCTCGGTGCCAACCAGGGACGAACTGCGCACGGGCTTCGAGGAGCTGCTCCACGGCATGCTCGGCCGCTGACGGACGGACCCGGGTTCGGGCGCGTTCGGCCGGGTTCCGGGCGGGGCGGGAAATCCCCTGGTCATCGGGGACGCCATGGGCGACGATTCGCGCCATGACCACAACGGAACGCAGTGAACCCTCGACCACCGCGGGCGAGCGCGACATGCTCGAAGGCTGGCTCGAATACCACCGTATGACGCTGGCCCAGAAGTGCTCCGGGCTCGACGAGAAGAGCCTGCGCGAGACCTCCGCACCGCCCTCCGACCTCTCGCTGATGGGCCTCGTACGGCACATGGCGGAGGTCGAACGCGGCTGGTTCCGGCGGACGATGGCCGGCGAGAGCCGGGAGGACGCCGGCTGGATCTACTCCACCCCGGCGGACCACGACGGCGACCTCCACCCCGGCGAGAGCGACACCTGGGAGGAGGCCTTCGCCACCTGGCAGGAGGAGATCTCCCGGGGCCGTGAGATAGCCGCCCGCTTCGACTCCCTCGACGATCTGGCCCTCGGCCGCCACCCGCGGCGCCCGATGGACTTCAACCTCCGCTGGATCTACACCCACATGATCGAGGAGTACGCCCGCCACAACGGCCACGCGGACCTGCTGCGGGAGCGGATCGACGGCGCCAAGGGCGACTGACGGCCCGCCCCGGCTCCGCGTCACCCGTGCGGGGCATTCTCCCCGCCGGGGGTTGGGAACACCGTGCTCCGCACAGCAGAGTGACGCGGGTGCATCGAACGAGAACCACAGCGAGGGTCCTGGTCGGCGTCGCGGTCGCGGCCGTCTCCGGCTGCGTGTCGGTCGCGCCGCCGACCGGCGGCCCGGCGCCTCTCTCCCAGGCCCGGCCGGCCGCCCAGGACGTGGCGCCGCAGATCGTCGAGGGGCCTGCCAAGGAGGCCCTGGAGGCCGCCCTGCCCGACCGGGACTCACCCCGTGCCGCGGACGGCCCTCCGGGTGGCGAGGCGACCCCGTCTCGCGCCGCCCCCGAGCCGGAACCGGCCCCGGCCACCCCGTCCGTACGGACGCCTCGGGACGAGCAGCGCCGGCCGCACCTGCCGGAGATGCCCGACCTGCCGCCGGACGTCCGGCTTCCCGACGCGGCCCGGCTCCCGGCGGGAGGGGCGGGCCTGTGCCCCCTGGGCAAGAAGTACGGAGGCTGGCAGCCGCACAGTCCTCAGGCCCGGATCTGCGAGGACACCTACGGCACCCGCTGAGCCGGACCCGCCGAGCCGACCGGCAGCGGCCGCACGGCCCGGGCCGTGGGGCTACTCCCCGCGCAGGTAGGTCTCCAGCCGGTCGATCGCGGCCCGGACGCCGTGGCCGTATCCGTCGTCCTCCAGGGCGTCGGACGCCGCCCGGGCCCGGTCGAGATGGATCCATGCGGCGTCGGGCCGCCGCAGCTTCACGTAGTCGGCGGCGAGGCTGAGGTGGAGGGTCGGATACAGCGCCCGCAGCGCCGCCGCCTCGGCCGGTCCGGCCGGCCGTTCCCCGCCCAGGCACTCCGCCGCGGTGAGCGCCCGTAGGTCCCAGGCCAGCTCGGCGTCGGGGTCGTCCTGGGCGTCGGCGAGGTAGTGCGCGAGCGTGGAGCGGTGCAGCGGGTCGCCGTCGGTGCCGATCTGGGCCCACAGCTCGCCGAGGCGGTTGCGGGCCTCCTCCCGGTCACCGGCGTGGAGCAGCATCGTGGCCTGCCCGATCCTGGTCAGGACGCCGTCCTCGGGCTTCCGCTGCTCGGTCATGGGGCCTCCGCGCCGTGTCCACGCTCACTCCCCTCGACGCTAGCCGCCGGCGGCCCCGCCGGGCGACAGGCTCGGGTGGTGCCCCGGGCCTGTCAGCCGTACGCCCCGGGGGCCGGCGCCTAGCCCTGGAAGCCGAGGTCCGGGATGCGCCAGTCGACCGGGGCGTGGCCCTGTGCCGCGATCGCCGCGTTGATCTGGGTGAACGGCCGGGAGCCGAAGAACTTCTTCGCGGACAGCGGCGAGGGGTGCGCGCCCTTCACCACGACGTGGCGCTCCTCGTCGATCAGGGGCAGCTTCTTCTGCGCGTAATTGCCCCACAGCACGAAGACGGCCGGGTCGGGCCGGTCGGAGACGGCCCGGATCACCGCGTCCGTGAACTTCTCCCAGCCCTTGCCCTTGTGGGAGTTGGGCTCGCCGGCCCGGACGGTCAGCACCGCGTTGAGCAGCAGCACGCCCTGCTCGGCCCACGGCATCAGATAGCCGTTGTCGGGCACAGGGTGGCCGAGCTCCTCCTTCATCTCCTTGTAGATGTTCCGCAGCGACGGCGGCGTCTTGACGCCGGGCCGGACGGAGAAGCAGAGACCGTGTCCCTGCCCCTCCCCGTGGTAGGGGTCCTGGCCCAGGACGAGGACCTTGACCCGGTCGAACGGCGTGGCGTCGAGGGCGGCGAAGACCTCCTCGCGCGGCGGGTAGACCGGCCCCCGGGCCCGCTCCTCCTCGACGAACTCGGTGAGCTGCTTGAAGTACTGCTGCTGCAGCTCCTCGCCGAGGACGCCGCGCCAGGACTCGGGCAGCATGTCGGTGTCGGTCACGTCAACAACCTCCGGTAGGCGATCACTTCTCGGTCAAGAACCTACCGGGCACCACTGACAACGCCCGCCCGAGTCTCCCGGCCGCCCCTGACGGGGCGGATCCGGCCGCTACCAGCTCTTCTTCCGCTGGAGCTCCCACAGCTGCATGACGGTCTGCGGGTCCATCGCGCGCTCGCCGCCCGCGATGTCCTCACTGGCCGCCACGTACAGCTTGCCCTGCCACAGCGGCAGCAGCCGCACGTCGCCGACGAGGATCTCCTGGGCCCGCTCGAACTGCTTGGCGACCGAGCCGCGGTCGCTCTCGCGCCGGGACTGCGGCAGCAGCTGCCCGGTGATCTCCGGGCTGTCGTACGGGGTGCGGAGCACGTTGTTCTTGCCGACGAACGGGGCGATGAAGTTGTCCGGGTCCGGGAAGTCGGGGAACCAGCCTCGGCCGAAGACGGGGTACTCGCCCTTCTGGTAGCCGGCCTGGAACTCCTTCCACGGCTTGCCCTTGACCGTCACCTTGAACAGGCCCGACTCGTCGAGCTGGCGCTTGAGCTCGTTGAACTCCTGCGCCGTGGCGGAGCCGTACCGGTCCGTGGTGTACCAGAGGGTGAGCTCCACCGGCGCGTCGATGTCGGCGTCCTTGAGCAGCTTCTTCGCCTTGGCGACGCTCGGGTTCTGGAAGCGGTCGTAGAAGGCGGTGGTGTGGCCGGAGATGCCCTTGGGGACCATCGAGTACAGCGGCTCGGCGGTGCCCTTGTAGACCTTGGCCACGAGCGCGTCACGGTCCACGAGTTGGGCGATGGCCTGGCGGACGGCGAGCTTGCGTACGGACGGGTCCGCGGTGTTGAAGACCAGGTAGCGGATGTCGGCGCCGGTCGACTCGACGAGCTGGAGGCCTTCGGTGCCCTTGCCCTTCTCCTGGATCTCGACGACTTCCTGCGCGGTCAGACCGCGGTTGGTGGCGTCGATCTCCTTCTTCTTCAGGGCGGCGACCATGGCCTCGGACTCCTTGAAGTACCGAATGGTCACACCGGTGTTCTTGCGGTCGGCGAATCCGTTGTAATGCGGATTGTTGCCCAGTTCGGCCTTGTCGCCCTCTTCGTACGACTCCAGGACATAAGGGCCGGAGCCGGTGAGCTTTCCGTCCTCGCGCAGTTTGTCCGCCGGATATTCGGCCGGGTCCACGAGAGACATCGCGGGGGTGGCCAGAATGAACGGGAAGGTCGCGTCCGACTGGGTCAGATTGAAGGTGATCTTCCGGTCGCCCTCGACGTCGATCTTTCCGAGGGATCCGAGCAGACCGTTCGGGCCACCGTCGACGTTGATCGTCCGGATGCGCTCGATCGAGTGCTGGACCGCCTTGGCGTCCAGCACGTGCCCGTTGGAGAACTTGAGGCCCTCCTTGAGCGTGCAGACGTAGACCCTGCTCGACTTGTCGGTGAATTTGCAGTCGGCGGCGTCGGGCTGCGGGATCGTACTGCCGGTCGGGAAGCTCAGCAGCGTCTGGAAGACATTGCGGTACAACTCCCACGAACCGTCCCAGGAGGCAGCCGGATCGAGCGTGCTGGGGGCGCTGGTCGTACCGACGACGATCCGCTTCTCCCCATCGCCGCCGTCATCGGAAAAGGCACTGCATCCCGCCACCAGGGATATGGACGCAAGGGCTGCAGCGGCCTGCAGACTGGTCCGGTTGAACACGTGCACACGCTCCTCGTTCAGCCATGGGTCGGCCGACCATACCGCAGCGCCCCGCCAGGTCAATGGGCGACTCTGGCGGGGCACTGGAGTCATTCAGCAGTGAATCGGGCGGAATGCGGATCAGTGGACACCGGCATTCAGGAACATTCCGCCGTCGACGACAAGTGTCTGTCCGGTGATCCAGTCCGACTGGTCGGAGGTGAGGAACGCGGCGGCGCCCCCGATGTCCTCCGGCACGCCCAGCCTGCCCAGGGGATAGGCGGCCGCCGCCTCCGACTCCCGGCCCTCGTAGAGGGCCTGGGCGAATTTGGTCTTGACCACGGCCGGCGCGATGGCGTTGACCCGGACGGCCGGGGCGAATTCGTGCGCCAGCTGAAGGGTCAGGTTGACCATGGCGGCCTTGCTCATGCCGTACGCGCCGATGAACGGCGAGGCGGAGACGCCGGCGATCGAGGCGATGTTCACGATCGCGCCGCCGTGCTCCTGCTGCCAGGCCTTCCAGGTCTGCTGGGCGAAGCCCAGCGCGGAGATCACATTGGTCTCGTAGACCTTGCGCGCCACGTTGAGGTCGAGCTCGGCCAGGGGGCCGAAGACCGGGTTGGTGCCGGCGTTGTTGACCAGGAAGTCGACGCGGCCGAAGGCCTCCATGGTCCGTTCGACGGCGATGGCCTGGTGGGCCTCGTCGTGGGCCTTGCCGGCCACCGCGACGACACGGTCGGCGCCCAGGCGCTCCACGGCCTCCTTGAGGGCGTCCTCGCCCCGTCCGGTGATGCAGACCCGGTCGCCACGCGCCACGAGGGCCTCGGCGATGCCGTAGCCGATGCCCCGGCTGGCGCCGGTGACCAGCGCGACCTTGCCGGAGAGCGGGGGAAGTTCGGTTGCGTTCATGTCCGTCGTCACCCTTCGGGTCAGTTGAGCGGGCCGCCGGCC
>NZ_BMQQ01000015.1:0-8356 GCF_014648195.1 Streptomyces purpureus | reverse complement strand
ACGTACAGGACCTGGCCGGAGACGAAGCCCGCGTCGTCGCCCGTGAAGAAGGCGATCGCGTTCGCGATGTCCTCCGGGTGGCCGACCCGCTGGACCGGGATCTGGGTGGCGGCCGCGGCCTTGAAGTCCTCGAAGCCCATGCCCACGCGCGCGGCGGTCTGGGCGGTCATCTCGGTGGCGATGAAGCCGGGGGCGACCGCGTTGGCGGTGATGCCGAACTTGCCGAGCTCGATGGCGAGGGTCTTGGTGAAGCCCTGGAGGCCGGCCTTGACGGCGGAGTAGTTGGCCTGGCCTCGGTTGCCGAGGGCGGACGAGGAGGAGAGCGAGACGATCCGGCCCCAGCCCGCGTCGACCATGTGATTCTGGCAGGCCTTCGCCATCAGGAACGCGCCCTTGAGGTGCACGTTCACGACGGTGTCCCAGTCGGCCTCGGACATCTTGAAGAGGAGGTTGTCCCGGAGGACGCCGGCGTTGTTGACGAGGATCGTCGGCGCGCCGAGCTCGGCGGCCACGCGCGCGACGGCGGCCTCCACCTGGGCGGCGTCGGAGACGTCGCAGCCGACGGCGAGGGCCTTGCCGCCGGCCGCGGTGATCTTCTCGACGGTGTCCTTGCAGGCCGCCTCGTCGAGGTCGAGGACGGCGACGGCGCGGCCCTCGGCCGCGAGACGGACCGCGGTCGCGGCGCCAATACCCCGCGCCGCGCCGGTCACGACGGCAACGCGCTGCTCGGTGGTGGACATGCTGTTCTCCTCGCCCTTGGGATCCCTGGGATGCGGCTCATCCGGTACGGCGGCGGAAAATGAGCGACCGCTTAGTACCTTCCGGCAGACGAGACGCTAGAAGCCCTGGCACCCCGTGTCAACGGGCCACCGCGGTCAGCGGACCAGGAGAGTCAGCAGCCTTTCCACCTCGGCCTCCGGGTCGGCCGTGAGGCCGGTGTGGACCGGGCCGGGCTGGACCACGGTGGAGCGGGGCGCGATCAGCCAGCGGAAGCGCCGGCCGGCGTCGTCGCGCGCGGCCTGGCCGGCGTCCGGTCCGCCCCGGCACACGCCCTCGACGGCGTGCAGCGCGGCACGTACACCGGTGACGTCCGCGGCGGGGTCGAGGGCCCTGAGCTTGGTCTCGTCGAGGTGGGTACGGGCGGCCACGAACGACCGGGCGCGGCAGTAGACGACGACCCCCGCGTTGAAGAACTCGCCGCGCTCCACACGCGGCACGACGCGCAGCAGCGCGTACTCGAAGACGTCCCGGTCGCTCACGTGGTGCTGTCCTTCTTGGTGGGGTGGGGCCAGGGGGCCAGGTGGTCGGTGAGCCAGCCGGGGGCCTGGGAGGGCTTGCGCTCGCTGCGCGGACCGAGGGTGATGCGTTCGTGGATGGTCGCGGCGCGCGGCAGCAGCGCGTCGACGTAGGCGTCGCGCAGCGCGTCGGTGGTCTCGAAGCCGGGTTCGTCGACGAGCCACTCGTCGGGCACGTCGGCGGCGACCTCACGCAGCAGCTCGCGGGTGACGCGCGGCGCGAGTTCGGCGGCGGCGGCCTCGACATCCGGCCCGAAGGGGGCGAGGACGTGGTCGGAGGCGTCGTAGGGCTTGGCGGCGGAGGCTTCGGCGCCGCGCCAGTTGTGGTGCCAGATCATCGTGGCGCCATGGTCGATGAGCCAGACGTCGCCGTGCCAGACGAGCATGTTGGGGTTGCGCCAGGAGCGGTCCACGTTGTTGATCAGCGCGTCGAACCAGACGATCCGCCCGGCCTCCACCGGGTCGACCTCGTAGGCGAGCGGATCGAAGCCGAGCGAGCCGGGCAGGTAGTCCATGCCCAAGTTGAGGCCGCCGCTGGCCTTGAGGAGCTCCTGGACCTCCTGGTCGGGCTCGGAGAGGCCGATGACGGGATCCAGCTGGATGGTGACCAGTTCGGGCACCCGCAGTCCGAGGCGGCGGGCCAGCTGCCCGCAGACGACCTCGGCGACAAGGGTCTTGCGGCCCTGGCCGGCTCCGGTGAACTTCATGACGTACGTCCCGAGATCGTCGGCCTCGACGATCCCCGGGAGCGAACCACCCTCACGCAAAGGCGTGACATAGCGGGTCGCTACGACCTCTTCCAACACTTTCCCAGGCCACCCATCTCTTCAGCCTTACAATCCATGGACGACTTCTCCGGAGCGTAGAGGCAGGAAACACGGGTCAACGGCGCTGGGGAGAATCTGGGGAGTTTCGGCCGGCGAGCCGGTCTCCCCGCTCCCCAAGCAGACCGTCGATGGTGCCGCGCCCCTTGCTGCCAGCTTCCGGCATGAAGTGAGCATAGTAACCGAGGGTGATCGCCGGCGAGGAGTGTCCGAGCCACCGAGCCAGGGTCACGACGGACTCTCCGGCCTCCAACATGATCGAGGCGTAGGTGTGCCGAAGCACGTGGAAACCGTCCTTCGGGGCCGCCGCCCACTGCCAGGCTTTCGCCCCCCTTGGCGCGCGGCGGGACGCTCTCGCGGAGGAGAACCTCGCCGCGGCGAGTGCCGATCTGCGGTGCGCGATGGTCAAGACGTTCGCCGTCGCGCTCATGTCCGCGGAGGCGGACGCCCTCTGCAACGCCGAGTACGGGCAGGTCAGCGACGAACGCGTCAACCAACGCAACGGCTACCGCCCGCGCGGGTGGGATACCAGGGCCGGCACCGTCGAACTCGCCGTCCCAAGCTGCGGCAGGGCAGCTACTTCCCGCACTGGCTGCTCGAACGCCGCCGCCGGGCCGAACAGGCCCTCATCTCCGTGGTCGCCACCGCCTGCCTCCTCGGCGTGTCCACCCGGCGAGCCGAGAAGCTCGCCGAGCCCCCCAGCGTCAGCAGCTGTCGAAGTCCCAGGTCAGCACGATGGCCAAGCACCTGGACGGCAACGTGACCCGGCTACCCGACCAAAGGGCCGGTGTGGCCAGCCTCCGGAGTTTCTTGCGCTGATCGTGGGCGGCAGTCTGCAGCGTAGATGGTCTGCCAGCGGTCTCGGTTGGTCGGAGACGGCCGCGCAGGCGGTGGGCACGCCACTGCGCAGACCGCCGGTCCCCGGTGCCTCGTTGGCCCACGTTTCGTGACGGTCAGCCTCCGTCGACCGCCGTGCCGACGAGTTCGTCGAGGAGGTCCTCCATGGTGACGAATCCGATGACGGTGTTCTTGTTGCCTGTTACTGCTGCAAGGTGGGTGCCTGCGGCCCGCATGGCGGTCATGGTGTCGTCGAGAGGGGTGTCGATATTGACCTTGACGATGGGGTGCAGGGCCGTACGCGGGAAGGGCGCGGTGCGGTCGTGGGCGCTGAGGGCGTCCTTGATGTGCAGGTACCCGAGGATTTCCGCATCGTCGCTGGTGACAGGCAGGCGGGAGAAGCCGTGGTCGGCCGCCGTCCGCTCCAGGCCCCTGGGTGTGATGTCGCGGCCGACAGTGATGACCCGGTCCAGGGGCACCATGACTTCGCCGACGGGGCGGGTGCCGAGTTCGAGGGCGTCCTGGAGGCGTTCGCCGTCCTCGGGTCCGAGGAGGCCGGCGGCGCTGGAATCCTTGACCAGGCGGGCGAGTTCGTCGTCGGTGAAGACGGAGGCGACCTCGTCCTTGGGTTCGACCTTCAGCAGCCGCAGCAGCGTGTTGGCGAAGGCGTTGATGCCGAAGACGAACGGCCGCAGTGCGCGGGTGAGCGCGACCAGCGGCGGGCCCAGCAGCAGCGCGGTGGGTGCGGGGGCGGCGAGCGCGATGTTCTTCGGCACCATTTCGCCGATGAGCATGTGCAGGTAGGTGGCCAAGGTGAGCGCGATGACGAAGGCGATCGGGTGAATCAGGCCCTCGGGCACGCCCATCGAGTGGAAGGGGGGCTCCAGCAAGTGGGCGATGGCGGGTTCGGCGACCGCGCCGAGGACCAGGGAGGAGACGGTGATGCCGAGCTGGGCGGTGGCCATCATCGCGGAGAGGTGTTCCAGGCCCCACAGGGTGGTCTTGGCGCGACGGTTTCCCTTGAGGGCGGCCGGTTCGATCTGGCTGCGGCGTACGGAGATCAGCGCGAACTCGGCGCCGACGAAAAACGCGTTGGTGATCAGGGTGAAGGCGCCGATCAGCAGCTGGATCGCGGTCATCGGGCCTCCTCCTGGGAGATCGGGGCAGTCTTCGGGCCGTTGATCGACACCCGGTCGGCGCGGTGGTGTTCGACGTCGAGGACGGTGAGCTCCCAGCCGTCCACGTCCGCGGTGTCGCCGGCCAGGGGGATCCGCTCAAGATGGGTGGCGATCAGGCCGGCCAGCGTCCCGTAGGGACCCTCGGGGGGTGTGAAGCCGATTTCCACGAGCTGGTCGAGGCGGACGCTTCCGTCTGCCTCCCAGGAGGTGCGGCCGTCCTGCTCGGGGGCTGGGAGGAGGTCGGGGAGCTCCATCGGGTCGTGCTCGTCGCGGACCTCACCGATGACTTCTTCCACGATGTCCTCGACGGTGGCCACACCCGCGGTGCCGCCGTACTCGTCGATGATCACGGCCATGGTCCGGGCCTTGCGGAGTCTGCCCAGCAGGGTGTCGACGGACAGGGAGTGCGGTATGAGCAGCGGTTCGGTCATCAGGTCGGTCACGGGGGTGATGGGCCGCTTCTCCTCTTCCAGTGCGAGGACGTCGCGGATGTGGAGGGTACCGACGACCTCGTCGAGGGTGTCCTTGTAGACGGGGAAGCGGGACAGGCCTGTGGCAAGGGTCAGGTTCGCCGCGTCGGCGGCGGTCGCATGGAGTTCCATCGCCTTGACATCGACGCGTGGAGTCATGACGTTCTCAGCTGTCAGTTCGGCCAGATGCAGAGTCTTGACGAACAGCTCGGCCGAGTCCGCCTCGATCGCGCCTTCGCGGGCGGAGTTGAGCCGAAGCACGATGGTTGTCACATAGGCAGGCTGGTTGTCACCTACTGTCGGCGCCGGAAGGTCTCAACTCTTGACGGCCTCTGCGATCTGCCCGGCGGCCTGGGCGGGGGTGAGGTGCGTGGTGTCGACGACCTCGGCCTCGGCGTGCAGCCACGTGCGGGCCGCCTCGGCGTAGGGCTCGAGGTATTGGAGACGGAACGGAGAGTTGGGGCCGAGAACGGTGTCGCCCGCGATGCGCGCGCGGAGGGTGTCCTGGTCGGCATGTAGGACGAAGTGCCGGACCGGAATGTCGTGCTGGGCAAGGCCCGAGCTGATCTCGCGCCAGTACTGCTCGACCAGGTGTCGGCGTACACGTGAACGTCCCCACCCTCGTACGAATGAAAAGGGACAGTTGCTGATGCGGTGAGACCTGCCGCTCGGCACTCTGCTGCTTGGTCGATACGGGTGACGGAGGGGGCTGGCAGTGGTCTTGGATCCGCAGCGTTGGCTGGAACTCCGGCGCTTTCGTAGCCTGCTGGAATCCGGGGCGATGACCACGTCGATCGCGGCGGCCGCCGCCTGTCGGAGATCGCCAGGGAGACCGGGCTGGACCGCAAGACGGTCCGCAAGTACCTGTCGGCCCCAGGGCCGGCGACGCCTCCACGGCGGTCGCCGAGCGGACGGTCGCGGGCGAGGGTGATCGACGAGTTCGGACCACCGATCGATTCCATGCTACGGGCCGAGGTCCTGATGAAGGCCGCGGTCATCCACGAACGGCTGGCCCAGGAGTACGGCTTCACCGGCAACTATCAGCGGGTCAAGCTCTACGTCCAGACGGCCAGGCCGAGGATCGCCGAGGAACTCGGCATCACGCCCAAGGAACTGGCTGGGATGCACCGCCGGTTCGAGGTGATCCCAGGCGCCCAGGCCCAGGTGGACTGGGGAGATGAGGGCAAGATCCTCGCCCACATGGGCATCGCGAAGGTCTACTCCTTCCACATGACGCTCTCGTACTCGCGGGACCCGTTCTGCTGTTTCACCACCAGCCAGGACCTGCAGACCTTCTTCGACTGCCACCGCCGGGCGTTCGCACACTTCGGGGGGGCCCCGATGACGATCGTCTACGACCGGACCAAGACCGTCGTCCGCCGCCACGTCGCCCCTGGTGAGGCGGTCCCGCTGCATCCCGAAGCGGTCGGTTTCGCAGGCCACTACGACTTCGACATCGACGTGCTGGCCGCCTACCGCCCGCAGGGCAAAGGCCGGGTCGAGCGGCAGGTCCTGATCGTCCGCGACCACGTTCTGTCCGGCCGGTCGTTCTCCTCGCTCGAGGAGATGGACGCCGCGTTCACCGCTTGGGTGCCCTTGCGGCGGGCCCAGATCCACAAGACCCACCGAGAGGTCATCGCGGAGCGGGCGGCGAGGGACCATGCGGCTCTCAAGCCGCTTCCCCCGACTCCATATCTGGTGGCCGAGCGGCAGCTCCGGCACGTCGGCAAGGACTGCCTGGTCGCCTTCGACGGCAACCTCTACTCAGTGCCGGCCCGCCGAGTCCGTGCTCGCCAGCTGGTCGAGATCCGGGCAACGAAATCCCAGGTCGTGCTGCATTCCACCCTCGCTGACGTCCACGGCAGCACACTGCTGGCCGCCCATCCCCGGGCCATCGGCCGGGGTGCCCGGGTCGTCGATGACTCGCACTGGGACGGCCTGCCCACCGGCAAGAACCGCCGGACCACCACTGGCGACGTCCCGGTCCAGCCTCGCCCGGAGCGGCCGCGGGGCGAGGAGGCCGGTCCTTTGCAGGCCTCGCTGAACAGGGCAGCGGCCACCCGGATCGAGGTCGGGCGCCGACCGTTGTCGGTCTATGACGAGCTGACCGGCACCCGTCCCTTCACCACCCATCGAGCGACGAAGGAATCGTCTTGAGCGAGCTGACCGGCAACCGCACCCGCACCACGGCCGGCAAGCTCGGCCTGCCCCACCTCGCTGAGACCATCAACGAGTTCGCCCGCCGGGCGGACGAGGCGAAGATGGGCTACCTCGACTTCCTCGACCTGGTCCTCTCCGAAGAACTGGCCGTCCGCGACGACCGCCGCTTCCGCCAGGGCCTGCGACTCTCCCGGCTGCCGCACCACAAGACGCTCGATGAATACGACTTCTCGTTCCAGCCCGACCTCGACCCGCGCAAGGTCAAGGACCTGGCCACCCTCTCGTTCGTTGAGGCCAAGGCGAACGCGGCTCTCCTGGGTCCGCCGGGAGTGGGCAAGACGCACATCGCCGTGGCTCTCGCGGTCGCGGCCTGCCGGGCCGGGTACTCGGTTTACTTCACCAGCCTCGACGATATGGTCCGCAACCTCAAAGCCGCCGAAGCCGCCGGCCGCCTGGCCAACAAGCTCGGCACCTACCTACGGCCAGGTGTTCTCGTGGTCGACGAGGTGGGCTACGAGATCCTCGAGCGAGGAGAAGCAAACCTGGTCTTCCAGGTCATCTCAAAGCGGTACGAAAAGGGCTCGATCATCCTGACCTCGAACAAGACCTTCAGTGAATGGGGACAGGTGTTCGGCGACGAGGTGCTGGCCACCGCCATCCTCGACCGGCTCCTGCACCACTGCGACGTGATCTCCATCAACGGCCCCAGCTACCGGCTCAAGAACCGCCTCAAAGCCATCGAACGAGACGCGGACGTGGCATAAGGCCCCTGGCCCCAAGCCTCACGAGGCGCTCGATGCGGGCTGCCTCCTTCTGCGGCGACCGGATCTCAAGGCGAGGTAGGCAGCCAACGACGCAGCCCCGAGAGGAAACAGCGGAAACAGAAGTGCCGTCCCCCACGACGTGAAGCTCTTGTCCACTACCTCAAGAGTTCCCCACGGCGTCCTGGCGGCAGGCACCACTTCCCCTGGCTTGCCGTCATAACGCACCATCACGGTGCCCGTGCTCACGTCATCTACGAGCTGACCGGAGCACTCGACGTAGCTTCCCCCTCGACCTCCGCCTTCGCGCTGGCACTGCGAAAGGCGAACCCGGACTTCATCTCCGGCCAGCCCCAGCCGCACGAGCCCTCCAGCCCCGGCCCACACCGTTGTCCCCGCAAACAGCACGGCAACCACGCTCCAGGCCGCGGCCGCTATGCCCCACCCCTTGGTCGTCATGGAGCCAGCATGGCGCACCAGTATCAGGAGCACGTACCAACAGCTGGGGACGTTCATCTGTACGCAGCTGAGGAGAGAAGTCCGTACGCCGACACCAGGACGGTCATGGGCATCACCAGGGTTCCGCCGGTGTAGTCGAGGATGCGTCGGGCGGTTTCGACCACGAGGGTCCGCCATGGCGGCCAGTGCTGGAAGTTGTCCGTCGCGGGCAGTCCTGGCTTGATGTCCATGAGCGTCTCGCCGACTTTCTCGGCGTCGAACACTCGTGAGTCCGGGATCAGCTGCTGGACGAGCGCACTAGGGTCTGTTGCGAAAGTGGATCTTGTTCGTTCATGATCACGTCTCGTGGGACGTGGAGATCTGACGAACGGC
>NZ_BMQQ01000014.1:152267-181205 GCF_014648195.1 Streptomyces purpureus | reverse complement strand
GCCTTCAGCACCTCAAAATCCACGATCCCCGCAACTCCCTGAACTTCAGGGTGTTGCGGGGATCAATAGAACCCGCCTGAGCCGAGGGGGCGCCGTCGTGTGCGCGGGGCGGGTCAGCCCTTCTTGATCTCCCAGAAGCGGAAGACGGTCGAGGCGTCGAGGGTCCACTCCAGGCCGGTGATGTTGCCGCGGGCGACCGCGTACTGCTTGCCCTGCCACAGCGGGAGGAGCGGCAGCTCTTCGGCGACGATGTTCTGGAGGTCGGCGAAGTCCTTCTCGGTGGTGGACCGGTCGGCGGTCGCGGACGTCCGCGGGATGAGGGTCTTGGAGATGGTGGGGTTCTCGTAGTTGTTGGCGAGAACGTTGCCCTCGCCGAAGAACGGCTGCGTGAAGTTGTCGGGGTCCGGGTAGTCGGGGACCCAGCCCTTCACGTACACGCCGTACTTGCCGGCCTTGATGTCCTTCTCGTACTGCTCGATCGGCACGGACTTCATGGTCGCGTCGAACAGGCCGCTCTTGTTGAGCTGGCCGACGATCGCCGTGATCTCCTCGTCGGTGGCCGGGCCGTAACGGCTGGGCGTGGACCAGAGGGTGAGCTTGACCTTGTCCTTGACGCCGGCCGAACGCAGCGCCTTGCGGGCCTTGTCGACGTTGGGACGGCCGCCGTAGGCGTCGAAGAAGGCGGTGTTGTGGCCGACGACGCCGGCCGGGACGATCGAGTACAGCGGGCTGGCCGTGGAGCGGTGGACGTGCTGGACCAGGGCGTCGCGGTCGACGAGGTGGGCGATGGCCTTGCGTACGCCGAGCTTGCCGACGACCGGGTCCTTGACGTTGAAGACGAGGTGCTGGACCTCGGCGCTGGTGCCCTCCATGACGGAGATGCCCTTGGCGTCCTCGGAGCCCTGGAGGGTGGCGATGTCGCCGGCGGCGAGGCCTCGGTAGGCGACGTCGATGTCACCCTTGCCGAGCGCGTCGGAGAGGGCCTTGCGGTCGCCCTTGAAGAACTTGAGGGTGATGCCGCCGTTCTTGGGCTTGGCGTTGCCGCGGTACTCCGGGTTGACAGCGAAGACGGCCTGGCCGTCGTCGAAGGACTCCAGCTTGTACGGGCCGGAGCCGACGGCCTTGTCGTCGGTGCGCAGTCCGTCGGCGGAGTACTCGCGGTGGTCCACGATGGAGCCGGCGCCCGAGGCGATCTTGCTGGGGAATGTGGCGTCCGGGACCTTGAGCTTGAAGACGACGGTCTGGTCGTCCGGCGTCTCGATGGAGGCGATGGTGGAGAGCAGCGGCGCCGGGCCGGACTCGTCGTTGATCTTCATCGCGCGCTCGAAGGAGTACTTGACGTCCTTCGAGGTCAGCGGGTTGCCGTTGCTGAACTTGAGGCCGCTGCGCAGCGTGCAGCGGTAGACGGTGCTGCCGCCCTGGGCGAAGCCGCACTTCTCGGCGGCCTCCGGCTCCGGGGAGGAGGCGCCCTTGGGGAAGCTCAGCAGGGACTGGAAGACGTTGTTGAAGAGCAGCCAGGAGCCCGGGTCGTAACCGGCGGCGGGGTCCGTCGCCAGGACCTCGTCGGACATGCCGACGACGACGGCGTTGCCGGCACCGGCGTCTCCGCCGTTCTTCTCCGAACCGCAGCCGCTGAGCAGGGCGGCGGCCACCCCCGCGGCGAGCGGGGCCGTCAGCCACTTGTTGTGTGCCTTCACAGAACCTTGAACCTTGCCTTGATCACTTTCAACCGGCCGTGCGGCTGCGCGGCCGGGCACAGAAGGGGGGTCAGGCGCCGCCGCGGCCGAGCTCCCAGAGCTGCAGGTCCGAGGAGGTGTTGAGCGCCCATTCGACGCCGCTGACGTCGGACTGGGCGGCCACGTACTGCTTGCCCTGCCACAGCGGCAGGACGGGCACGTCGGTGGCGACGATGTCCTGCATCCGGGCGAAGGTGCCGGCCGCGGCGGTGCGGTCCGCCTCGCGGCGGGACGCGGGGATCAGCTGCGCGCGTACCACGTTGTTGGCGTAGGGCGTGTTGAGGAAGTTGTCCGCGTCGAGGAAGGGCGCGATGTAGTTGTCGGGGTCGGGGAAGTCGGGGAACCAGCCGAGGCCGTAGACGGCGTAGTCGCCGCGCTTCTGGGCGGGCCTGAACTTGGACCACTCGACGCCCTTGACGGTGACGTCGAAGAGCCGGGTGGCGTTGAGCTGGCCGCGCAGGGCCTCGAACTCCTTGGCGGTACCGGGGCCGTAGTGGTCGGTGGTGTAGTGCAGGGTCAGCTTCACCGGGGTGGACACGTCTGCCTTGCGGAGAATCTCCGCGGCCTGCCGCGCGTTCGGCTCGCCGTAGCGGTTGAAGAAGGAGTTGGTGTGCCCGGCGATGCTGGAGGGGATCAGCGAGTACAGCGGCTGGGCGGTGGAGCCGTAGACCTTGCCGGCGATCTGGCCGCGGTCGACGACGGCGGCCATGGCCTGTCGTACGGCCTTGTCCTTGACCGAGGGGTGCTCGGTGTTGAAGCCGAGGTAGCGGATCTCCAGACCGGGCACCTCGGTGAGCTTGACGCTCTCCTTGGGCTTGTCGGTGAGGTCCTTGATCTGGTCCGGCGACATGGCGCGGGCCATCACGTCGATCTCGTCGGCGTCGAAGGCCTTGCCCATGGCGTCGGCGTCCGCGAACGAGCGCAGTTCGACCTTCTCGTTGCGGAGCTTGATGTCGCCCTTGTACTTCGGGTTCTTGGTGAAGACGGCCCGGGTCACGCGGTCGCCGTCGTGGTCGACGCGCACGGTGTACGGGCCGGAGCCGTCGATCGCGAAGCCGTCGCGGAGCTTCTGGCCGTCGTACTTGGCCTTGCTGAGGATGCCGGCGACGGGGGTGGAGAGCTTGTACGGGAAGGTGGCGTCCGGGGTCTTGAGGTGGAAGACCACTTCCTTGTCGCCCTTGGGCTCGATGGTGTCGATGCCGGCGAGCAGGGCGGCCGTTCCGTTGTCGGACTTGATGTCAAGGACCCGCTCGATGGAGAACTTGACGTCCTTGGCGGTGACCGGGGTGCCGTCGGCGAAGGTCAGGCCGTCGCGCAGGGTGCAGCGGTAGCTCTGGCTGACCTTGTCGGTGAAGCCGCACTTCTCGGCGGCCTCGGGGACCGGCGCGCCGCTGCCGCGGGGGACGTGCATCAGCGTCTGGACGGTCTGGCGAAGGACGTTCCAGGCCCCGGTGTCGTAGGCGAAGGCCGGGTCGAAGGGGGCGGGAGCGTCCTCGGTCGCGACGAACTGGTCCGTGGTGCCCACGACTATGTCGCCGCCGCCGCCCGATCCGCCGTTCGAGGCGCCACAGGCGACCAGTACGGGGGCGAGCAGGCCGGCCAGGGCCGGCAGCGCCAGAGTCTTGCGGTTCATCCTGGACGTTCTCCCTCATCCGGCACTGAGATACAGCGGGGTCATGGACACTCCGCCGCTGCCGCCCGGTCAGGGCGGGAGCGATCGTGGCCGGAACGTGCGATCGGTCCTGTGTTCACGGCGACTTGGGTTTGTCACCGCGGCACGCGGAGGGTGCGGCGAAGTACTCGCGAAAGATTAGTCGGCGGCGTCAGGAATGCCGGACCGGACCCAAGGGGACGTCAATGCGCACAGTGATCGGTAATGCACTCCGTTCGATGACCATGCAGCGGAAGGATTCGTACAGGGAACACCGAATCGGGACACATGGGTGGGGGCGCTGCGGTGGATTCCGGACATGACGCTACGGACAGGCCACCGGGGAGACGCCACGGTGCGTGACCAAGGTCACGGCCGGGCTTTTCCATGGGAAAGCCCGGCCTAATTCAGCGGCATTACCCGCGCCACGCTCGGTGCGCGGTTCAGTGCATTCCCGTGATCAGGGTGCGCAGAAAGCGAAGATCGACTTCTTCGAGGGAGCGGACGACGACCCGGCCGGCCGAGGGAGCGATGGGGGCGACGGAGGGGACGGCGACCACCCGGCAGCCGGCCGCCTCGGCGGAGGCGACGCCGGTGGCCGTGTCCTCGATGACGGCGCAGCGGGACGGCTCGGCGCCGATGCCCCGGGCGGCGTGCAGGTAGGGGTCGGGGTGCGGCTTGGTCCTGGGCACCTCGTCACCGGCGACGGTGAGGGTGAAGCGGTCGCGGCCCAGGGAGGCGAGGACGCGGTCGATGATCCGGCGGTGCGAGGCGGAGACCAGGGCGGTGGGGATGTTGTGCGCGGCCAGCTCGGTCAGCAGCCGCTCGGCGCCGGGCATCAGGGGGACACCGCGGTCGATCCGCTGCTCGAACTTCTCGTTGAGCAGGACGGTGAGCTCGGCGAGGGTGATGTCGGCTCCGGTGGCCTCGATCAGATAGCCGGCGCTGCGGGTCATCGGACCGCCGACGACCACGTCGCGCCAGGACTCGTCGAGCTCATGGCCGAGCGCTCGGAACGCCTCGACCTCCGCGTCCCACCAGAACCCCTCGGTGTCGACCAGCGTGCCGTCCATGTCGAGGAAGACGGCCTGCAGGGCGGAGCCCTCGGCCGTACGGGTCAAGGACGCGGGGACCGTACTGGTCATCGGCACACCTTCCGAGAGGGACGAGAAGGCCGGCAGCTCTCCCAGGTGGGAAGGCTGCCGGCCTGCGCTGGACCGAACAGTGTACGTCCGGGACGTACCGGACGCATCGTGGTTTTCCCCGGGGTCTCCGGGGTTTTCCGTCCAGCGTGACGCGGGGGCTACCGCGCGTTGAAGTACTTCGCCTCCGGGTGGTGGATGACGATGGCGTCGGTGGACTGCTCCGGGTGGAGCTGGAACTCCTCGGAGAGGTGTACGCCGATCCGCTCGGGCTGGAGCATCTCGGCGATCTTGGCGCGGTCCTCCAGGTCGGGGCAGGCGCCGTAGCCGAGGGAGAACCGCGCGCCCCGGTACTTCAGCGCGAACATGTCCTCGACGTCGGCGGGGTCCTCCCCCGCGAAGCCGAGCTCGGCCCGCACGCGCGCGTGCCAGTACTCGGCGAGGGCCTCGGCCAGCTGGACGGAGAGTCCGTGCAGTTCCAGGTAGTCGCGGTAGGAGTCGGCCTCGAAGAGCTTGGCCGTTGCCTCGCCGATCTTGGAACCGACGGTGACGACCTGGAGGCCGACGACGTCGGTCTCGCCGGACTCCTCCGGGCGGAAGAAGTCCGCGAGGCAGAGCCGCCGGCCGCGGCGCTGGCGCGGGAAGGTGAAGCGGGTCCGCTCGGAGCCGTCCTCGCCGAGGATGATCAGGTCGTCGCCCTTGGAGACGCAGGGGAAGTAACCGTAGACGACGGCGGCTTCCAGCAGGTTCTGGGTGTGGAGCTGTTCCAGCAGACCGCGCAGACGGGGGCGGCCCTCGCTCTCGACGAGCTCCTCGTAGCTGGGGCCCTCGCCGGTGCGGTTCTGCTTGAGGCCCCACTGGCCCTTGAAGAGGGCGCCCTCGTCGAGCCAGCTCGCGTACTCCTTGAGCTGGATGCCCTTGATGACCCGGGTGCCCCAGAACGGCGGCTCGGGCACGGGGTTGTCGGTGGCGACGTCGGAGCGGCCGCCCTCCTGCGGTTCGACGGTCTCCACGACGGCGGTGGTGGCCCGGACCCGGCGCTGCTTGAGCTCGGGCAGGCTGGCCCCGGGGACGCCGCGCTTGACGGCGATCAGCGCGTCCATCAGGCGCAGGCCCTCGAACGCGTCGCGGGCGTAGCGGACTTCGCCCTCGTAGATCTCGTGCAGGTCCTGCTCGACGTACGCGCGGGTGAGGGCGGCGCCACCGAGGATGACCGGGTAGTCGGCCGCCAGCTTGCGCTGGTTGAGCTCCTCCAGGTTCTCCTTCATGATCACGGTGGACTTCACCAGGAGACCGGACATGCCGATGACGTCGGCCTTGTGCTCCTCGGCGGCCTCCAGGATGGCGGAGACGGGCTGCTTGATGCCGAGGTTGACGACGTTGTAGCCGTTGTTGGACAGGATGATGTCGACGAGGTTCTTGCCGATGTCGTGGACGTCGCCGCGGACGGTGGCGAGGACGATGGTGCCCTTGCCCTCGGCGTCGGACTTCTCCATGTGCGGTTCGAGGTAGGCCACCGCGTTCTTCATGACCTCGGCGGACTGGAGGACGAACGGCAGCTGCATCTGGCCGGAGCCGAAGAGCTCACCGACGACCTTCATGCCGTCCAGCAGGGTCTCGTTGACGATGTCGAGAGCGGGGCGAGTCTGCAGGGCCTCGGCGAGGTCGGTCTCCAGGCCGTTCTTCTCGCCGTCGATGATGCGCCGCTTGAGCCGCTCCTCCAGCGGCAGGGCGAGCAGCTCCTCGGCCTTGCCGGCCTTCATCGACTTGGTGTTGACGCCCTCGAAGAGCTCCATGAGCTTCTGGAGGGGGTCGTAGCCCTCGGTGCGCCGGTCGTAGATCAGGTCGAGGGCGGTGTTGACCTGCTCCTCGTCGAACCGGGCGATCGGCAGGATCTTGGAGGCGTGCACGATGGCCGAGTCGAGCCCGGCCTTGACGCACTCGTCGAGGAAGACGGAGTTGAGCAGGATGCGGGCGGCCGGGTTGAGGCCGAAGGAGATGTTGGACAGGCCCAGTGTGGTCTGCACGTCCGGGTGGCGGCGCTTGAGCTCGCGGATCGCCTCGATGGTGTGCACACCGTCCTTGCGGGACTCCTCCTGGCCCGTGCAGATGGTGAAGGTGAGGGTGTCGACGAGGATGTCGGACTCGAGGATGCCCCAGTTGGTGGTGAGGTCCTCGATGATGCGCTCGGCGATGGCGACCTTGTTCTCGACGGTACGGGCCTGGCCCTCCTCGTCGATGGTGAGCGCGATCAGCGCGGCGCCGTGCTCCTTGGCGAGCGCGGTGACCTTGGCGAAGCGGGACTCGGGCCCGTCGCCGTCCTCGTAGTTGACCGAGTTGATGACGGCCCGGCCGCCGAGCATCTCCAGACCGGCCTGGATGACGTTCAGCTCGGTGGAGTCCAGGACGATCGGCAGGGTGGAGGCGGTGGCGAACCGGCCCGCCAGCTCCCGCATGTCGGCGACGCCGTCGCGGCCGACGTAGTCGACGCACAGGTCGAGCATGTGCGCGCCCTCGCGGATCTGGTCGCGGGCCATCTCCACACAGTCGTCCCAGCGGCCCTCCAGCATGGCCTCGCGGAACTTCTTGGAACCGTTGGCGTTGGTCCGCTCGCCGATCGCCATGTACGCGGTGTCCTGGCGGAAGGGGACCGTCTGGTAGAGGGAGGCGGCACCGGGCTCGGGGCGCGGCTCGCGGACGGTCGGCGTGAGGTCGCGGACCCGCTCGACCACCTGGCGCAGGTGCTCCGGGGTCGTACCGCAGCAGCCGCCGACGAGCGACAGGCCGTACTCGCGGACGAAGGTCTCCTGGGCGTCGGCCAGCTCGGGGGCGGACAGCGGGTAGTGCGCGCCGTCCTTGCCGAGGACCGGCAGACCGGCGTTGGGCATGCAGGAGAGCGGGATACGGGAGTGGCGGGCGAGGTAGCGCAGGTGCTCGCTCATCTCGGCGGGGCCGGTGGCGCAGTTCAGGCCGATCATGTCGATGCCGAGCGGCTCCAGCGCGGTGAGCGCGGCGCCGATCTCCGAGCCGAGCAGCATGGTGCCGGTGGTCTCGACGGTGACGGAGCAGATCAGCGGCAGGTCGATGCCGAGGGTGTCCAGGGCGCGGCGGGCGCCGAGGATGGCGGCCTTGGTCTGGAGGAGGTCCTGGGTGGTCTCGACCAGCAGGGCGTCCGAGCCGCCGGTGATCATGCCTTCGGCGTTCTGCTGGTAGGCGTCGCGCAGGGTGGTGTAGCCGACGTGCCCGAGGGTGGGCAGCTTGGTGCCGGGGCCCATGGAGCCGAGCACCCAGCGCTGCTGTCCGGTGGAGGCGGTGTACGCGTCGGCGGCCTCGCGGGCGATGCGGGCGCCGGCCTCGGACAGCTCGAAATTGCGCTCGGGGATGTCGTACTCGGCCAGTGCGGCGAAGTTGGCGCCGAAGGTGTTGGTCTCGACGCAGTCGACGCCGACGGCGAAGTACGCCTCGTGGACCGAACGGACGATGTCCGGGCGGGTCACATTGAGGATCTCGTTGCAGCCTTCGAGGTTCTCGAAGTCCTCGAGGGTGGGGTCCTGCGCCTGGAGCATGGTGCCCATGGCACCGTCGGCCACCACCACGCGCGTGGCGAGTGCCTCACGGAGGGCTGCGGCTCGGGTCCGGCTGTCAGCGGAAGGGGTAGGCAACGAGGCCATGGATGTGCTCCCTGGAGTGCGACGGCTGTCGGCTTTGCGTCTTCGGTGGAAGGCGCACCGGGCCAGAGTAACCGCGCGGGAGCCGGGGCGGACATGGTGTCCCACGGGGCGGACGGCATGCTGTGTCCCGAGCTGTGTCCCCAGAAGCGGTCGCCGGGGGTCTTGACGGACACTTTCAGTGGTGACACAAGTTCGGCATGGACCGATAGTGTTCAGCATTGTCGAATGGCAAGATCGAATCCCCGCGCTAGTCCGCAGGGTCCAGAAGATGGGGAGAAGGGCCGGGCGATGGCGAAGAACATCCAGTCGCTTGAACGGGCGGCAGCGATGCTGCGACTGCTCGCGGGCGGCGAGCGCCGGCTCGGACTCTCCGACATCGCCTCGTCGCTCGGACTGGCCAAGGGCACGGCCCACGGCATTCTGCGCACCCTCCAGGCGGAGGGGTTCGTCGAGCAGGACGCGGCGTCGGGCCGCTACCAGCTGGGCGCCGAGCTGCTGCGGCTGGGCAACAGCTACCTCGACGTCCACGAGCTGCGGGCGCGCGCCCTGGTGTGGACGGACGACCTGGCCCGTTCCAGCGGCGAGAGCGTCCACCTGGGCGTCCTGCATCAGCAGGGCGTACTGATCGTGCACCACGTCTTCCGGCCGGACGACAGCCGGCAGGTGCTGGAGGTGGGGGCGATGCAGCCGCTGCACTCCACGGCCCTGGGCAAGGTCCTGTCGGCGTACGACCCGGTGGCGCACAGCGAGGCGCTGGAGGTCGAGCGGGAGACGTTCACCGCCCGTACGGTCACGGACCTGACCGACTTCGAGTCGGTGCTTGATCTGACACGCGCGCGTGGCTGGGCGGCGGACGTGGAGGAGACCTGGCAGGGCGTGGCCTCCGTGGCCGCGCCGATCCACGACCGGCGGCGGATGCCGGTGGGCGCGGTCGCCATCACGGGGGCCGTGGAGCGCGTCTGCGACGCAGGGGAGCTGCGTTCGGAGCTGGTGGCGGCGGTACGGGACTGTGCCCGCGCGGTCTCCCGTGACCTGGGCGCCGGCCGCTTCTGAGCCCACGCCGACGCGCGCCCGCGCCCGCGTACCCGCCGCGTCCGGATCCCGGCCATGGGCGCCCGCACCCCCAGGGGGCGGGCGCCTTTGCCGTAGGGCTCCGCAAGAGCCTCGTTGACCTGAAGAGCCTGCTTGACCTGCGGCACCGGGCCGCCGGCGAGGCCCTCGCCGGCCCGTCGGTAACGATCCGGTTTTCGGCCACGGAACCCTTGACGCGCTGTTAACCCGGGGGCAAAACTGCCGTTCATCGGTCGGCATTGTCGAACACCTACCGGCAATACGCGCTAGAGTGTCGCAAGGCCACGGGACCGGCATACGCCCTCACCTGAGGGCGCGGACCACCGGAGGGACCCGGTGGTTCGCCTTCCCCTGGACGAAGGACAAAGGAGTCGCGGGTGTCCAGCTCCGACATCTTCATCGGCGAGATCATTGGTACCGCCGTACTCATTCTGCTCGGCGGCGGCGTCGTCGCCGCCGTGGTACTCAAGCGCTCGAAGGCGCAGAACGCCGGGTGGCTGGCCATCACCTTCGGGTGGGGCTTCGCGGTCATGACCGCCGTATACATGGCAGGCACCCTCTCGGGCGCCCACCTGAACCCCGCCGTCACGGTGGGCATCGCGATCAAGGACGGGGACTGGAGCAACGCTCCGGTCTACTTCGCAGGCCAGCTGCTCGGCGCCATGCTCGGTGCCTTCCTGGTCTGGGTCGCGTACTACGGACAGTTCCAGGCCCACCTCACGGACCCGGAGATCATCTCCGCGCCCCCGCACGAGGAGGGCATGGTCGACCAGAAGGCCGCTCCGAAGGCCGGCCCGGTGCTGGGCGTCTTCTCCACCGGACCCGAGGTCCGGGTGGTCTGGCAGAACCTGGCCACCGAGATCATCGGCACCGCCGTGCTGGTCCTCGCGGTGCTCACGCAGGGACTCAACGACAGCGGCAAGGGCCTCGGTGTCCTCGGCGCGCTGATCACGGCCCTCGTCGTGGTCTCCATCGGCCTCTCGCTCGGCGGCCCGACCGGCTACGCCATCAACCCGGCCCGTGACCTCGGCCCGCGCATCATGCACGCCCTGCTGCCGCTGCCGAACAAGGGCGGCTCCGACTGGAGCTACGCCTGGATCCCGGTCGTCGGCCCCCTGGTGGGTGGCGCACTCGCCGCGGGTATCTACAACATCGCGTTCGCCTGAGCCGTCCTTCTTCCAGACTTACCCAGGAGCACACCGTGACCGACGCACACACCGCCGGCCCGTTCATCGCCGCCATCGACCAGGGCACCACCTCCAGCCGCTGCATCGTCTTCGACAAGGACGGCCGGATCGTCTCCGTCGACCAGAAGGAGCACGAGCAGATCTTCCCGAAGCCCGGCTGGGTCGAGCACGACGCCGCCGAGATCTGGACCAACGTCCAGGAGGTCGTCGCCGGGGCCATCGAGAAGGCCGGCATCACCGCCGCCGACGTGAAGGCCATCGGCATCACCAACCAGCGTGAGACCACGCTGCTGTGGGACAAGAACACCGGCGAGCCCGTCCACAACGCCCTCGTCTGGCAGGACACCCGCACCGACGCCCTCTGCAAGGAGCTCGGCCGCAACGTCGGCCAGGACCGCTTCCGCCGCGAGACCGGCCTGCCGCTCGCCTCGTACTTCTCCGGCCCGAAGGTCCGCTGGCTCCTCGACAACGTCGAGGGCCTGCGCGAGCGCGCCGAGCGCGGCGACATCCTCTTCGGCACCATGGACTCCTGGGTCATCTGGAACCTGACGGGCGGCGTCGACGGCGGCCACCACGTCACCGATGTCACCAACGCCTCGCGCACCATGCTGATGAACCTGCACACCATGGGCTGGGACGACAAGATCCTCCAGTCCATGGAGATCCCGGCCCAGGTGCTGCCGGAGATCCGGTCCTCCGCCGAGGTGTACGGCTCCGTCAAGGGCGGCGTCCTGGACGGCGTCCCGGTCGCCTCCGCGCTCGGCGACCAGCAGGCCGCCCTGTTCGGCCAGACGTGTTTCGCCGAGGGCGAGGCCAAGTCCACGTACGGCACCGGCACCTTCATGCTGATGAACACCGGTGACAAGGTCATCAACTCCTACAGCGGCCTGCTGACCACGGTCGGCTACCAGATCGGCGACCAGAAGCCGGTCTACGCCCTGGAGGGCTCGATCGCCGTCACCGGTTCGCTGGTGCAGTGGATGCGCGACCAGATGGGCCTGATCAAGTCCGCCGCCGAGATCGAGACCCTCGCGTCCTCGGTCGACGACAACGGCGGCGCCTACTTCGTGCCGGCCTTCTCCGGCCTGTTCGCCCCGTACTGGCGCTCCGACGCCCGCGGTGTGATCGCCGGCCTGACCCGGTACGTCACCAAGGCGCACATCGCGCGCGCCGTGCTCGAGGCCACCGCCTGGCAGACCCGCGAGATCACCGACGCCATGACGAAGGACTCCGGCGTCGAGCTGAGCGCGCTCAAGGTCGACGGCGGCATGACCTCCAACAACCTGCTGATGCAGACGCTCTCGGACTTCCTGGACGCGCCCGTCGTGCGTCCGATGGTCGCCGAGACCACCTGCCTCGGTGCCGCCTACGCCGCCGGTCTGGCCGTCGGCTTCTGGCCGGACACCGACGCGCTGCGCGCCAACTGGCGCCGCGCCGCGGAATGGACCCCTCGCATGGACGCCGACAAGCGTGACCGCGAGTACAAGAGCTGGCTGAAGGCCGTTGAGCGCTCGATGGGCTGGCTCGAAGACGGATCTGACGAGGAGTAAATCGACATGACCACCCTGCAGAGCGTCCCCGCCCTCGGGACGCGCCCGGCCGCTGGTTCCCTGCCGAGCCGCGCCGAGACTCGGGAGCAGCTTTCCAAGGCGACGTACGACCTCCTGGTGATCGGCGGTGGCATCCTGGGCATCTCCACCGCCTGGCACGCCGCGCAGTCGGGCCTGCGGGTGGCCCTGGTGGACGCCGGCGACTTCGCCGGCGCCACCTCCTCCGCCTCCTCCAAGCTGCTCCACGGCGGTCTGCGCTACCTGCAGACCGGCGCGGTGAAGCTGGTCGCGGAGAACCACTTCGAGCGGCGTGCGGTGTCGCGTCAGGTGGCACCGCACCTCGCCAACCCGCTCACCTTCTACCTGCCCGTCTACAAGGGCGGCCCGCACGGCGCCGCCAAGCTCGGCGCGGGCGTCTTCGCCTACAGCGCGCTGTCCGCGTTCGGTGACGGCGTCGGCCACCTTCTCTCTCCGGCCAAGGCCGCGCAGGACGTGCCCGAGCTGCGTACGGACAACCTCAAGGCCGTGGCCGTCTACGGCGACGACCAGATGAACGACGCCCGTATGGCGCTGATGACGGTCCGCGCGGCGGTCGCCGCCGGTGCGGTCGTCCTCAACCACGCCGAGGTCACCGGTCTGCGCTTCACCCGCGGCCGGGTCACCGGCGCCGACCTCAAGGACCGTACGAACGGCGAGGAGTTCGGCGTCGACGCGCGCCTCGTCCTCAACGCCACCGGTCCCTGGGTCGACCACCTGCGCAAGATGGAGGACCCGAACGCGGCCCCCTCCATCCGGCTGTCCAAGGGCGCGCACCTGGTCCTCAAGCGCACCTCCCCCTGGAAGGCCGCGCTCGCCACCCCGATCGACAAGTACCGCATCACCTTCGCCCTCCCCTGGGAGGACATGCTGCTGCTCGGCACCACCGACGAGGAGTACGAGGGCGACCCGGGCGAGGTCGCGGTCAACGACAAGGACGTCACCCAGATCCTGGACGAGGCCGCGTTCTCCATACGCGACCAGCAGCTCTCCCGGGACCTGATCACCTACTCCTTCGCCGGTCTGCGGGTGCTGCCGGGCGGTCCCGGCGACACCTCCAAGGCCAAGCGCGAGACGGTGGTGACCGAGGGCCGCGGCGGCATGCTGTCGGTGGCCGGCGGCAAGTGGACGACCTTCCGCCACATCGGCCGTACGGTGATGAAGAAGCTGGAGCAGCTTCCCGGCCGGCCCCTGGGCGAGGACTACGAGCCGGTGTCGGAGCTGCCCAAGCGGCTGCCGCTGCCCGGTATCGCCAACCCCAACGCGGTCGTGCACCGGCTGCTCGTCGACGGCCCGGCCCCCGGCCCGCGGATGGCCGCCGACACCGCCAAGCACCTGGCGACGCACTACGGTTCGCTCTCGTTCGACATCGCCCGCATGGCGAACGACAACCCGGAGCTCGCCGAGCGCATCCACCCGGACGCCCCGGAGATCTGGGCGCAGGTCGCCTACGCCCGGGACCACGAGTGGGCCGAGACGGCGGACGACGTGCTGCGGCGCCGTACGACGCTGACCATCCGCGGCCTGGCCACGGACGAGATCCGCGCCAAGGTCGAGGGCATACTCGCGGCCAAGTAGGCCCGACACGCGTGTGGGTAAGGGGCGGTCTCCCTGGAGACCGCCCCTTACCTGTGAGGGCTGTGGCCCCGACGGAATCCGTCGTGTGCCGGTCCTGGATCGTGGGTAGTCGATCAAGGCCGGGGACGCACCCCGGACGCGTACGGGGGCTGCGGCCCGGCCCCCGGAAAGCCGTAAGGTTGGTCCGTACGACAGGAACTTCGGAAGGAGGCGCTGGGTGATCGAGCTCGAGGGGGTTCCCGAGCTGATCGACCCGGTCATGGTGGCCGCGTTCGAGGGCTGGAACGACGCCGGCGACGCCGCCTCCACCGCGGTCGCGCACCTGGAACGGGAGTGGAAGGGCGAGGTGTTCGCGGCGCTCGACGCCGAGGACTACTACGACTTCCAGGTCAACCGGCCCACGGTGTGGCTGGACGGCGGCGTGCGGAAGATCACGTGGCCGACGACCCGGCTCTCGGTGGTCCGGGTCGGCGGCGACAAGCCCCGCGACCTGGTCCTGGTGCGGGGTATCGAGCCGTCCATGCGCTGGCGTTCGTTCTGCAACGAGATCCTCGGCTTCGCCCATGAGCTGGGTGTGGAGATGGTGGTGATCCTGGGCGCGCTGCTCGGTGACACCCCGCACACCCGCCCGGTGCCGGTCAGTGGTGTCACGTCCGACCCGGACCTGGCGCGGACCATGGACCTGGAGGAGACCCGCTACGAGGGGCCGACGGGCATCGTCGGCATCCTCCAGGAGGCGTGCACGCACGCGGGTGTGCCCGCGGTGAGCCTGTGGGCGGCGGTGCCGCACTACGTGTCGCAGCCGCCCAACCCGAAGGCGACGCTGGCGCTCCTGAACCGGCTGGAGGATCTGATCGATCTGCGGATCCCGCTGGGCGAGCTGCCCGAGGACGCGCGGGCATGGCAGCTCGGGGTGGACCAGCTGGCCGCCGAGGACAGCGAAGTGGCCGAGTACGTCCAGACGCTGGAGGAGGCGCGGGACACCGCGGATCTGCCGGAGGCGTCCGGCGAGGCGATCGCCCGCGAGTTCGAGCGGTATCTGCGGCGGCGCGACGGCGGCCCCGCGCAGGGCCCCGGCCACGCCACGGAGAGCGGCGACAGCTCGTACCTGCGGGACACCTCCAGCGGCCGTACGAAGCCGCCCAAGCCGCCCAAGGCGGAGCCGGTCAGGCCGACGACGGCGAGGGCGACCGGGACGGCAGCGGGGACGGGGACGCCCCGGAGGCGTCCGAGGAGTGACCACGTCCGTCGGGTGACGTGAGCGGGGGCGGTGCCGGTTCGGCACCGCCCCCGCCTGCGTCCCCGGGACCGCCCCAACCGAAGGCGCCGGAGCAGGGGTTGGGAAAACGCACAGGGCCGCCCGTGGAGCAGTGTCCACGGGCGGCCCTGAACGGTCGGTCAGAGCGCGATGCCGAGGAGGGCGTCGACGGTGCGGGAGACGAGGCCGGGCGCGCCCTCGTCCGTACCGCCCTCGGCCTCCTGGAGCGCGGCCCAGCGGTCGACCGCGGCGAGCGCGGCGGGGGCGTCCAGGTCCTGGGCGAGTGCCTCGCGGACCTCCTCGACAAGCGCGTCGGCGGACGGGCCGTCGGGCCGGGAGACGGCGGCGCGCCAGCGGCCGAGCCGCGCCACGGCGTCCTCGAGGACCTGGTCGGTCCACTCCCAGTCGGCGCGGTAGTGGTGCGAGAGGAGCGAGAGGCGGATGGCGGCCGGGTCGACGCCGTCGCGCCGCAGCTTCGAGACGAAGACCAGGTTGCCGCGGGACTTGGACATCTTCTCGCCGTCGAGGGCGACCATGCCGGCGTGTACGTACGCCCGGGCGAAGGGATGCTCGCCGGTCAGCGCCTGGGCGTGCGAGGCGCCCATCTCGTGGTGCGGGAAGACCAGGTCGGATCCGCCGCCCTGGACGTCGAAGCTCATGCCGAGGTGGTCGAGGGCGATGGCGACGCACTCGATGTGCCAGCCGGGCCGGCCGGGGCCGAGGCTGGCGCCGTCCCAGCTGGGCTCGCCCTCACGGGCGGCCATCCAGAGCATCGGGTCGAGGGGGTTCTTCTTGCCGGGGCGCTCGGGGTCGCCGCCGCGCTCGGCGGAGAGCAGCCGCATCGCCTCGGCGTCCAGGCCGGACACCTCGCCGAAGTGCGGGTCGGCCTCGACGGAGAAGTAGATGTCACCTTCGAGCTCGTAGGCGGCTCCGGCGTCCCGCAGCCGCTCGACGAGCGGCACGATGCCCGGTATCGCCTCGACGGCGCCGATGTAGTGCTGGGGCGGCAGCATCCGCAGGGCGGTCATGTCCTCGCGGAACAGGGCGGTCTCCCGCTCGGCGAGACCGACCCAGTCGATGCCGTCGCGGACGGCCCGCTCAAGGAGCGGATCGTCCACGTCGGTGACGTTCTGGACGTAGTGAACCTGCCGCTTGGTGTCGAGCCACACGCGCTGCACGAGGTCGAACGCGTTGTAGGTCGCCGCGTGTCCCATGTGGGTGGCGTCGTACGGCGTGATGCCGCAGACGTAGATACGGGCGACGGGACCGGGGTCGAGGGTGACCGGACCGCCGGTCGCGGTGTCGTGGATCCGGAGGTCGCGGCCCTTGCCGGGCAGGGCGGGGACCTCGGAAGCGGGCCAGGCATGCATGTCTTGAAGCGTAACCGGACGCACGTTCCGGATACGAACCGGATGCGGGATCTTGACCGAGAAGGCCCTCTTGCGGTCCTGGGCCGTTCGTGCAGCCGTTCGTGCAGGGGGGAACGAACCGGGTCAGACCGGTGGCCAGGGGATCGCCGGCCACTCGCCGGAGGGTTCCGGGTGCCGCCCGGTGGCGCGCAGTCGGGTGACACGCGCGCGTACGGCGTCGATCTCGGCGGCGGTCAGGAGCTGGGCCAGCCGGGTGGCGAGCGGCATTCCGTCGGCGAGCTCGGCCTCCAGCCGGGAGAGCACCTCGGCCGCCTCGTCCGGCAGCGGCTCCCCCGCCCAGCCCCACAGCAGGGTGCGGAGCTTGTCGTCCACGTGGAAGGTGACCCCGTGGTCGATGGCGTAGAGCCGCCCGTCGGGGGCGGGCAGCAGATGGCCGCCCTTGCGGTCGCCGTTGTTGATCACGGCGTCGAGCACGGCCAGCCGGCGGAGGTCGGGGTCGTCGGCGTGGACCAGCAGCGCGGTGCGGTCCTCGGCGACCTGGGCGAGCCCGACGGCCTTCCAGCCGTCGGACGGTTCCTCGTCCTCGACCAGCGCCAGAAGGCTCGCCTCCGGGTCGGCCTCGATCCACAGCTGGCACATGCCCTCGCCGTAGGGCCCGTCGCGCAGCACGGTGGGCGGGACGAGCCCCCAGCCGGTCGCCTCGGAGAGGGCGTACGCGGCGACCTCACGCTGGGCGAGGGTGCCGTCGGGGAAGTCCCACAGCGGGCGCTCCCCCGCGATGGGTTTGTAGACGCAGGCGGCCTCCTGGTCCTCGTAGGCGACCGAGCAGTACAGGACGGCGTTGGAGGCCTCGCGGACCTGGCCGCGGACGGTGAGCTCGCCCTTCGTCAGGAGGTCGAGGACCGTCATGCTCCCCGGCGGTATCCGTTCTGGCGCGGGCACACATGTCCTTCCGGGTCGAGGGGGAGGCTGCACAGCGGGCACGGCGGGCGGCCGGCGTTGACGACGTCCAGGGCGCGCTTGGCGAAGGCCCTGGCCTGAGCGCCGGTGAGCCGGACCCGGAGCATCGGCGGGCCGTTCTCCTCGTCCTGCAGGAGCCGCTCCTCGGCCTCCGCGAGGTCCTCCTCGGTGTCGGCGTCCAGCTCGACGAGGGCCTGGGCCTCGACGATCATCCGCTGGTCCTCGCCGTCCCAGGCGAGCGCCATGGTGCCGACCCGGAACTCCTCCTCCACGGGGGAGTCCAGCGGGGCCGTGTCGGTGATCTCGGCCGGGGCGACGGCCGGTACGGGGGCGTTGCCGCCGGTGCGCCGTACGACCTCGTCGAGCAGTTCGTCGATCCGCTCGGCGAGGGCGGCCACCTGGGTCTTCTCCAGGGCGACGCTGGTGACCCGTCCTGCGGCGGAGGCCTGCAGGAAGAACGTACGGCGGCCAGGCAGCCCGACCGTACCGGCCACGAAACGCTCCGGCGGGTCGTAGAGGAACACCTGACGGGACACGTCCCTGTCTCCCTTGAGTATCGACGGCTTGATCGGACGGCTGACTTGCGCGCGACGGCAATCGGGCCATGGGGGCCGGGGGTTGTCCCCCCTGGCGCTACGGCGCCTCATCCACCCTACTGCGCGAAGCGATCACGGTGCGCCCGCACCGCCACCGACCTCGGCGGTGGCGCTCTCGGCGGTGGAATCGCCGCTCCCCCGGGGGATCAGCGCGCCGAAGTCGCCGGTGTCTCCCAGGCGCAGCAGGAAGGGCCGCAGCCGCGTGTAGCGGACTGCGGTCACGGAGCAGGGGTCGACGTGGATGCGCTGGAAGAGGTCGAGGTGCATCCCGAGCGCGTCGGCGACCAGGGCCTTGATGATGTCGCCGTGCGAGCACATGAGGTAGACGGCGTCCTCGCCGTGCTCGGCCTCCATACGGGCGTTCCATTCGCGGACGGCCTCGACGGCCCGCTGCTGCATGGCGCGCATCGATTCGCCGCCGGGGAAGACGGCGGCGGAGGGGTGCTGCTGCACGGTCTCCATCAGGGGCTCGTCGGCGAGCTCGGCGAGCTTGCGTCCCGACCAGTCGCCGTAGTGGCACTCGCCGATCCGGTCGTCGGTGTGCAGGGGCAGATCGGGGCGGGCGTCCAGCAGTGGCTGGAGGGTCTCCCGGCAGCGCTGGAGGGGGCTGCTGACGGCGGCGGCGAGCGGCACCCGTGCCAGCCGCCCGGGGAGCGCGGCGGCCTGTGCGGCGCCCCGCTCGTCGAGGGCGACACCGGGGGTCCATCCGGCGAGGATCCCGGCGGTGTTGGCGGTGGAGCGTCCGTGGCGGACGAGGATCAGCGTGGCCATGCCCGCAAGGGTAGAAGCACGAGGCGGGCCATGGAGGTGCGAGGGCCCCGGGACGAAGGGAGAATACGCGCCGTGATCGTGGACTGTGCCATCTACAAGGAGGGCGCCCGGTCCGAGGGCCCCTCCGATCTCTCGGACGCCCTGGCCCAGGCACGGGCCGACGGGGACGCCTTCCTCTGGCTGGGGCTGTACGAGCCGACGGAGCGGGAGTTCGGTCATGTCTCGGAGGAGTTCGGGCTGCATCCGCTGGCGGTCGAGGACGCGCTGAAGGCGCATCAGCGGCCGAAGCTGGAGGTCTACGACGACTCGCTGTTCATGGTCCTCAAACCGGTGGTGTACGAGCCGGAGAGCGACCGGGTCTCCACCGACGAGCTGATGCTGTTCGTGGGCGACTCGTTCGTGGTGACGGTCCGGCACGGCGCCAGCGCCCCGCTGGCGGCCGTGCGCAGGCGCCTGGAGGCCGAGCCGGAGGTGCTGCGGCAGGGGCCGACGTCGGTGCTGTACGCGGTCGGGGACGCGGTGGTGGACCACTACATCGACGTGGCGGGCGAGCTCCAGGTGGACCTGGAGGAGCTGGAGGCGGAGGTCTTCGCGCCCGACGGCGGTCATCCGAAGACGACCGCGGCGCGGATCTACACGGCGAAACGGCAGGTGCTGGAGTTCCGCCGGGCCACCGGCCCGCTGGCGGCGCCGGTGACCCGGCTGGCGGCCGGGACCGTGCCGTTCGTGCACGAGGCGGCCAAGCCGTTCTTCCGGGACGTGGGAGACCATCTGACCCGGGCGAACGAGCAGGTGGAGGGGCTCGACCGGCTGCTGTCGGACATCCTGTCGGCGCATCTGGCGCAGATGGGGGTGCGGCAGAACGACGACATGCGGAAGATCTCGGCGTGGGCGGCGATGGCGGCCGTGCCGACGATGGTCGCGGGGGTCTACGGCATGAACTTCGACCACATGCCGGAGCTCACGTGGACCTGGGGGTATCCGGGCGTGGTCGTGCTGATGGCGGGCGTCGAGGTGGGGCTGTACCGGTTGTTCAAGCGGCGCGGATGGCTGTAGGGCCGGCCCCCGCGCCGCCGCGGGTCAGAAGGCGGGTGCAGGGGTTGCGGGGCCGCCGAGGGCGTCCCGCCGCTCGGGCATCTTGAGGTCGACCATGCGCCGCCAGCCGCCGGCCCGCTCGTAGGCGTACATGCCGTGGATACCGACCCTGAGGGCGAGCGACTTGGCCTTGGGCCAGCGCAGGATGCGGCCCATGTGGCTCATGACGGCGAGGCTGACGTCGCGGTAGACCTTGATCTCCGCGAGCGCGCACTCGCGCAGGGTCCGCTGGATCGCCCGGCCGTGCCCGGCGCGGGCGAGGCGCAGCAACTCCTCGTGGCAGTAGGCGAGGTGGTTGTCCTCGTCGTTGCTGATCATGCGGATCGCCTTGCCGACCTCCGGATGGTCGCCGAAGTACTTGACCAGCATCACCATCTGGTCGGCCGCGCGCTGTTCGGTGACGCGGCTGTGCGAGAGGTAGACGACGATGTCCCGCTCGTCCAGGGGCTCGTCGTTGCGGAGCTTTTCGTGGGCGAGGCCGATGCCGCTCTTCTCCAGGAGCATCGTGTAGTCGGTCTCGGGCGGTACCTCGACCGGTTCCAGATCGCGCTTCTTGAGCAGGGCGTTGAAGATACGGCCGTGCTTGTCCTCGTCGGCGCCGTGCCGGGTGATCTTGGGGGCGAGTTCGCGCATGCTCGGCGGCACCAGGGCGGCGATCCGGGCGTTCTCCCAGCCCCCCTGGGTCTCGCCGCTTGCGGCGATCGAGCAGAAGAGCTGGTACGCCTCGTCGTCGTCGACGATCTCCTGGAACAGGCTGCGGGCCGAGAGCATCAGTGCCACCTCCGTGCGAGCGTCCGCGATACGCCGGTGGGCCTCTCCCGGACACCCCGGGAGCAACCTCCGCAAAGGGAGAGTCAAATGCGGGACGGGGCCGGAGGCAACAGATAGGGCCGAAGACTGGGCCGAAAGAAGGAGCGCACGCGGGCGTGGAGCCCCGTAACCGGGAGCCCGGGTCCGGCGTTGTGCTGCGTGACGGCCGTGGCGGGGAGACACCCCGAGCCCCCACCACGGCCGCGAGTCTTTCCCGGGGTCAGGCGAGGCCCGCGTGCTCGAGGGCCTCGGTGCCGGCCCGCAGCGCGGCGATCCGCTCGTCGAGCGTGAAGCCGGCCGGGGCCAGGGTGAGGGTGGTGACACCGGCCTGGGCGTAGGCCCGCATGCCGTCGGCGATCCGGTCCACGGAGCCGAGCAGCGTGGTCTGGTCGATCAGCCGGTGCGGTACGGCGGCCGCGGCGCCGGTCTTGTCCCCGGAGAGGTACTTCTCCTGGATCTCGGCGGCCTCCTTCTCGTACCCCATGCGCTGCGCGAGCTGGTTATAGAAGTTCTGCTTGCGGCTGCCCATGCCGCCCACGTAGAGGGCGGTGTACGGCCGGAAGGTGTCGGCGAGGGCCTCGACGTCGTCGCCGAGGGCGAGCGGGACGGTGGGGTGGACGTCGAAGCCTTCCATGGTCTTGCCGGCCTTCTCGCGGCCCGCGCGGATGTGGCGGAGCGCGGTCTCCTCCAGGTGGTCGGCGGAGGGGAAGATCAGCAGGGCGCCGTCGGCGATCTCGCCGGTCTGTTCGAGGTTCTTGGGGCCGATGGCGGCGATGTAGAGCGGGATCTCGTGGCGCGTGGGGTGGACGGTGAGCTTGATGGGCTTGCCGGGGCCGCCGGGCAGCGGGAGGGTCCAGTGCTCGCCCTCGTAGGTGAGGCGCTCGCGGGACATGGCCTTGCGGACGATCTCGACGTACTCACGCGTACGTGCCAGAGGCTTGTCGAACTTCTGGCCGTACCAGCCCTCGGAGACCTGGGGGCCGGAGACGCCGAGGCCGAGGCGGAAGCGGCCGCCGGAGAGGGAGTCGAGGGTGGCGGCCGTCATCGCCGTCATGGCGGGCTGGCGGGCCGGGATCTGCATGATCGCCGAGCCGATGTCGATCCGTTCGGTCTTCGCGGCGACGAAGGACAGGACGGTCGGGGCGTCCGAGCCGTACGCCTCGGCGGCCCAGCACACGTCGTAGCCGAGGCGGTCCGCCTCCTGGGCGACCGCGAGGTTGTCGCCGTCCATGCCCGCGCCCCAGTAGCCGAGGTTGATGCCCAGCCGCATGTCCCACACCCTCTTTACTGATCAGTAACGTCCCTTTGGCGCGGACTCTAGCGCGCGGCCGGACGTTCCGTCAGGGGGCCTCGCGAGGGAGGTTGTCCACAGGCTCTCTCCGCGTGGTGTCTTGGCCAGTACTCTCCCGCCCATGGAGCAGAGGCATCTCGGCCGTACCGGCCTGCGCGTGTCCCGGATCGGGCTCGGCACCCTCACCTGGGGGCGGGGCACCGACGAACACGACGCCTCCGAGCAGTTGAAGACGTTCTGGGAGGCCGGCGGGACGCTGGTGGACACGGCGGACGTCTACGGCGGCGGCGAGGCGGAGTACCTGCTCGGGCAGCTCATGGAGCGCCTGGTGCCCCGGCGGGATCTGGTCGTCGCCACCAAGGCGGGCAGCGTGCCCCATCCGGATCCGGGGCGCCGGTTCGACGCCTCGCGCGGTCATCTGCTGTCGGCGCTGGACGCGTCGCTGGCCCGGCTCGGCACGGACCACGTCGATCTGTGGCAGGTCCACGCCTTCGACCCGCGCACCCCGCTGGAGGAGACCCTCCAGGCCCTGGACATCGCGGTGACCAGCGGACGCGCCCGCTACGTCGGCGTCGCCAACTTCTCCGGCTGGCAGCTGGCGAAGGCGGCCACATGGCAGCTCGCCGCGCCCGGCGGCCGTACCCCGCTCGCGGCGACCCAGATGGAGTACTCCCTGCTCCAGCGGGGCATCGAGCGGGAGGTACTGCCCGCCGCGCGGGACCTGGGAGTCGGCCTGCTGCCGTCGTCACCGCTCGGGCGCGGGGTGCTGACCGGGAAGTACCGGGGCGGGACCCCGGCCGACTCCCGGGGTGCCTCGGAGACGATGGCGCCGTTCGTCGAGCCCTATCTCGACGATCCGTCGAGCCGGATCGTGGACGCGCTGGCGACGGCCGCGGACGGGCTCGCCGCGACCCCGCTCCAGGTGGCGCTCGCGTGGGTGCGGGACCGGCCGGGAGTGACCGCGCCGATCGTGGGCGCGCGCAACGCGCAGCAGCTCACGGCGGCGCTGTCAGTGGAGAGCCTTAGTCTTCCTGACGAGATCTGCCGGGCCCTCGACGATGTGTCGGCGCCCGTGCACCGCTACCCCGATCAGGACTGGAGCACGTTGTGACTGTGCCTTCCGAGGAAGCCGCCGGCCCCGAGACCGCCGGCGAGCCGGCCGGCGAGGCCGAGCAGAGCGCCGAAGGCACCGACGCCGAAGGCACCGACGCCGAAGGCACGAGCGCAGAGGGTACGAACGCCGAGGGCACGGCAGAGGTGTCCGAGGCGCAGGCCGAGCTCGCCGCGCAGCGGGAGCTGCGGGAGCGGATCGAGCGACGCAAGGCCGAGAAGGAGGCGCCCATCGAGGCGGGCGCCAAGCTGAGCGGCACGGCCGCCGACCTGCTGGCGGCGGTACGGGCGGTGGAGAGCGGCGAGAAGTCGGGCACCGCGTTCTTCGACTCCCCCGCCCCGGCGCCCCGCCGCTCCGCCCCCGAGCCCCCCGCGCCGGTACGGCCCCAGGCGCCCGGACCGGCCGCGACGCACGAGCGGGCCGTGACCCCTGAGACGCTCGCGTCGGTACGGGCGGCGCTGGCCCGGGGCGGCGCCCCCGAGGCGCTGGCCCCGCGTGCGGCGGCCGTCCTCGGCGAGGGCGCGGGCGAGCTGCTGGCCGAGGACCCGTGGCAGCTGCTGTCCCTGCCGGGCGTCCGCCCCGAGCAGGCGGACGGCTTCGCGCGGGCCCTGCTGGGCGACGCGTGCGGGCCCGGCGACGAGCGGCGGACCACGGCCCTGGTCGGCTGGCTGCTGGAGCGGGCCGCGCTCCAGGGGCACACGGCCATGGAGCTGGCCGCCGTCCGGGAGGCGCTCGCCGAGCACAAGGTGCCGGACCCGGCGGAGGCGGTGCGGCACGCCGTGGCCGAGGGTGTGGTGCTCGTGTTCCAGGAGGAGGAGCAGGAGGAGCACGGCCAGGAGGACGAGGAGGGTGGCGAGGAGTCCGGGGAGCGCCCCGAGGGCGCGCCGGAGGCGGCCGCCGCCGAGGCCGGTCCGGTCCTGCTGGGTCTCGACCGGTACGCGCTCGCCGAGGAGTCCCTCGCCGACGGCCTCGCCCGGCTGGCCAGGACCGGCCCTTCGGACGACTGGGCCGAAGCGTCCGCCGCCGCGCCCACGCCGTCCGCCGCCGAGCTGATCCGGGCGTCCGGTGCCCATGGCCTGGTCGTCCACACGGGCGGCGAGGCGGCCCGCGCCGAGCCGGTCGCGCTGGCCGGCGCGGCGCGCGACCTCGGCCTGCGGGTGGTCGTCGCCGCCCACAGCGAGAACGGCGTGCGGCGCCTGGGTGAGGAAGCGCGGGCGGTCACCGTGGCCGCCCTGCTCTCCGGTGCGGCCGGGCCGGGACGGGACGCGGAGGGCGCGCTCGCCGTCGACCTGCTGGCCGTCCTCGACGCCCCGCAGCTGGACGTGGAGACCGCCGCGATGCTCGTGGAGTCGCTGCCCGACGGCTGCCGACTGGTCCTCAGCGGCGATCCCGGTGTGCTCGGTTCGGCGGGCGCGGGGCGGGTGTTCGCCGATGTGCTGGCCGCGCGGGTCTGCCCGCAGGTCGCCTCCCGGACCCCCGACCCGGGCCCGGTCGGTGAGCTGGTGTCGGGCATCGGGATCGGCGAGCTGCTCCCGGTCGAGGCGCCCGGCAAGGAGGTCGTGATCGTCCCGGTCCGGGACGCGGGCGAGGCGGTGCACCGCGCGGTGCAGCTGGTCGCGGACTCGGTGCCCAGGGCCTTCGCGCTCACGGCCGAGCAGATCCAGGTGATCACCGTCGGCCACGGCGGCTCGGCGGGTACGCGCGCGCTGAACGCCGCGCTCAAGCAGCGGCTGAACCCCGGCCCCGGCCGGTTCGCCGGCTTCGACCCGGGCGACCGGGTGGCGTACGCCCCGGCGCCGGGACGGACGCTGACCGGGACGGTCGTCTCGGCGGACGCGGAAGGGCTGCGGCTGGACTGCGGCGGCGCGGCGGTCGTCGTCCCGAAGGACCGCGTGGAACAGTCCCTCCGCCACGGCTGGGCCCTCACGGCACACCAATCGGCCGGCATGCGCTGGCCGGCGGCGGTCGTGGTCCTGCCGGGCGACGCGGCCCAGGGCCTGAGCCGCCCATGGGTCTACACGGCCTTCGGCCGTGGCGAGCGCCACCTCTCGGTGGTCCACGGAGCGGACCAGGCACTCCCTCGCGCGGTATCCGAAACCCCCGCCCTCCCCCGCACGACCCGCCTGCGCCCCCTGCTCGAAACCCTCCTGACGGAACCGGAGGAGCCCACGGCCGACTGACGGCCGTGGGGGTACCGGCCACGCCGGTACCCCCACGGACCGTCCGCCGATGCACCCCGCCCGTGGCCGGTCAGGCACCCTCCGTGTCGAGGTCCAGCACATCCTCGTCGGTGTCGTCGTCGAAGACCGCGCTCACGTCGAAGCGGCAGACGATCCGTTCCGGGTCGGCCTGGTCGAAGGGGGTGGTCAGCCATTCGCCCGGTTCCGGGAGCTCGTCCGCAGCCGAGACCCAGAGGGTGGAGTCGCCCTCCTCCAGGCCGAACTCCTTGTGGCGGGAGGCGATTTCGTCCGGTTCGTACTCGCCGAAGAGGACACCGATCGCCGCGTGGACGCTGTCGCCGACCGTCGGCGCCGTCTCCTCCGTGGCGTCGTCGTCACGGTCGAGATCGGCGATGCGCTGCGCCTGGGCCAGCAGCCGGTCCGGTTCCACGACGGCGTAGTCGCGCCGGATCAGCACGCTCAGGGCGTTCGGTTCCTCGGGACCGGCGTACGGCGGCATCGAGTCGTCCGCGCCCGGGATCTCGAAGGGGGTGACCTCGTCGTACCGGTCGTAGAGCCGCTCGTCGTAGGCCTCGGCGGCCGCGGCGAGGGCGTTGAACGCGCTGTAGACGGCCGGGTCGTCGTCGCCCGTGCGGCGTTCCACCGCCTCCAGGTGACGGTCCAGTGCGGCTTTGACCGCCTCGGCGGCGGCGCGTACCTCGGCAGCGGTGGGCTGCGCAGCATCAGACATGGGACAGACGCTATCCGTACAGAGCCCGTGCCCGCACAATAGATGCGATGCCGGAATACGAATTTGTCGACGTGTACGTGCCGCGCGGCGTCTCCCGCAAGGAGGCGACGCGGCTGCTGACCGACCATGCCGAGTACGGACACTGGGAGTTGGACCGCCTGAGCCTGCTCCGGGACGGCAGCCGCAGGGTGCGGCTGCGCCGGCGCATCATCCGACAGGTGCGCGCCTCGTGGTGAGTGCCCGGAGACGACGGAGCGGGCCCCGCGGCTGCGGGGCCCGCTCCTCTGCGTAACGACGGCGGTCGGGCCGGTTACGCGGTCTGACGGGCGCGGCGGTAGAGCAGCGCACCCGCGAGCAGCATTCCGGCACCGACCGGGATCACCACGCCGAGGGAGGCGGCGCCGGTCTCGGCGAGCTCCTCGGTGGCGTCGTCCCCGGAGGGGGACACGGTCTGCGGGCCGGGCTGGTTCGCCTTGCCCGAGTCGTCGCCGGTGTCACCGGGCTCGCCCGGGTTTCCGGGCTGACCAGGCTGGCCGCCGGGCTCACCGGGGGTTCCGGGGTTCCCGGGCTGACCCGGGTTGCCGGGCTCACCCGGGTTGCCGGGCTCACCCGGGTTGCCGGGCTCACCCGGGTTGCCCGGCTCGCCCGGCTGCCCCGGGCCCGGGCGCTCGACCCCGGATCCGTTGGCGCACTCGTTGCCGAACGTCGGGTTGAGCACGCCGACCACGTCGACGCTGTTCCCGCAGGCGTTCACCGGCACGTGGACCGGTGCCTGCACCTGGTTGCCGGAGGCGACACCGGGAGAGTTGCTCGCCGTACCCGACGCCTCGGACCCCTTGGCGTGGCGGCCCTTGGAGACGTTGGCGCACTTGTTGCCGAACGCGGGGTTGAGCACCCCGATGACATTCACGGTGTTTCCGCAGGCGTTCACCGGCACGTGCACGGGCACCTGAACGGAATTGCCGGACGCGATGCCCGGCGAATTCGACGCGGTTCCACTGGCGTTACTGTCGGCGTGCGCATATCCGCCGCCGAGGGCGAGTACGCCGCCCGCGGCCGCCACGGTGATCAGGCCTTTACGCGTGACCTGTCGCATAGGTTGTTCCCTGCCTTCTAGGCTTCCGGACTGCCTCCGGGCGGATCACCCGGAGACGGAATGCCCACCGGCCCCGGAGTGCATGGCGTGCACTCCGGGGCCGGCCGGGCTCAGACCCTCACGGGTTGAGACGCAACGTCACTTGTTGATGCAGTAGTTGCCGAAGGTGGGATTCAGCAGCCCGACCACGGAGACCGTGTTGCCGCACACGTTCACCGGCACGTGGACGGGCACCTGGACGACGTTGCCGGAGGCGATACCGGGGGAGTTCAGAGCAGCACCCTGAGCACCCGCGTCGGCAACGGCGACGCCCGCACCCGCGAGCACGAGACCGCCAGTGGCAGCCGCAGCAGCGACGACCTTCTTGATCATTGTTCCTCCTTGTTGGCAATGCGATCCCAGCCGCGGATCGCATCACCTGTAACGAGGGGGAACTATTGAGGCTACGAGCCTATGAGTCCGTTCACCCTTTCCGGTTATCTCCGCACTCCCGCTCGAATTCGACGTACAAGAGCGCGAGGATTCGCCGTCGATCTCACGAAGCGTCGATGAAACGGTCCAGCACACGTACGCCGAACTTGAGTCCGTCGACCGGAACGCGCTCGTCCACGCCGTGGAACATGCCGGCGAAGTCGAGCTCCGGCGGCAGCTGGAGCGGGGCGAAGCCGAAGCAGCGGATGCCGAGGTCGTCGAAGGACTTGGCGTCCGTGCCGCCGGACAGCATGTACGGCACGGCCCGGGCGATCGGGTCCTCGGCGCGCAGCGCCAGCTGCATGGCGTCCACCAGGGCGCCGTCGAAGCTGGTCTCCAGCGCCTTGTCGCCGTGCACGTCCTCGCGCTTCACCCGGGGTCCGAGGATCCGGTCGAGGTCGGCCAGGAACTCCTCCTCGTACCCCGGCAGGAACCGTCCGTCGACATGGGCGGTGGCCTGGCCGGGGATGACGTTCACCTTGTAGCCGGCGCCGAGCATCGTCGGGGCGGCCGAGTTCCGCAGGGTCGCGCCGATCATCTTGGCGATCCCGCCGAGCTTCACCAGCGTGGCGTCCATGTCCTCCGGGTCGAGCGGGGTGCCCAGCGCGTCGGAGAGCTCGTCGAGGAAGGACCGCACTGTCTTGGTGACCCTGACGGGCCACTGGTGGCGGCCGAGGCGGCCCACCGCCTCGCACAGCTCGGTGATGGCGTTGTCGTTGTTGGTCATCGAGCCGTGGCCCGCGGTGCCCTCGACGGTCAGCCGCATCCAGTGCATGCCCTTCTGGGCCGTCTCGACCAGATAGAGCCGCAGGTTCTCGTTGACCGTGAAGGAGAAGCCGCCGACCTCGCCGATCGCCTCCGTGACCCCGTCGAAGAGGTCGCGGTGGTGGTCGACCAGGTGCCGGGCGCCGTAGGTGCCGCCGGCCTCCTCGTCGGCGAGGAAGGCGAGGACAATGTCGCGCGGGGGCTTGCGGCCGCTGCGCAGCCGGTCCCGTACGACCGCGAGGGTCATCGCGTCCATGTCCTTCATGTCGACGGCGCCGCGGCCCCACACGCAGCCGTCGGCGACCTCGCCGGAGAACGGGTGGTGGGTCCAGTCCTCCGCATTGGCCGGCACCACGTCGGTGTGGCCGTGGATCAGCAGGGCGGGGCGCGAGGGGTCCTCGCCCTCGATCCTGGCGACCGTGGAGGCACGCCCCTTGTGGGACTCGATGATCTGGGGATCGAGTCCGACCTCGGCCAGCTTCTCGGCGACGTACTCGGCCGCGGCCCGCTCCCCCGGCCCGGAGTGGTCGCCGTAGTTGCTGGTGTCGATGCGGATGAGGTCGCGACAGAGGCCGACGACCTCATCCTCGCCGGTGACGCTCCGGGCCGCGGTGTTCGAGTCGCTCACGCTGCTTCCTCCCACTGTCACTGCTGGTGGTCCCCCTCATCCTCCCGCGCGCCGGTCCCCCGCCCAAGGGCAGCCCCGGCCGTCGTACGGCCGTCACGGCTCCGGCCTGGGAAGGGGTGGTGATCCGCCACCTCGAATGTTTGCTATGGTTTTCCACGTCGGAACGGCCGAACGGCCCGAACGG
>NZ_BMQQ01000014.1:76580-152212 GCF_014648195.1 Streptomyces purpureus | reverse complement strand
GCGGAATGGCAGACGCGCTAGCTTGAGGTGCTAGTGCCCTTTATCGGGCGTGGGGGTTCAAGTCCCCCCTCGGACACCACACGACAGACCGGTCGGGCCCCAGAGCCTGGCCGGTCTTCGTCGTTCTGTGGGGCTTTCGGTCCCTCCCGGCGTGCCCTTGGCCCCCGGCCCTGTCAGGGTCGGCTTGGGAGCACCAGCAAGGGAGGCACGATGATGGAGAAGTTCTCGCTGGACGCGACGGCCCGTGAGCAGCTGAGGGCGGCGCAGGCGGCGGACTCAGGCCGCAGTGCGACGACCCTGGTCGGCGGGCACGAGCGGATCCTGCGGCAGACCGTGGTGGCGATGACGGCCGGCACCGCCCAGAGCGAGCACGAGACGGCGGCCGGGGAGGCGACGGTCCTGGTGCGGTCGGGGCGGGTGCGGCTGGACGCGGACGGGCACGTCTGGGAGGGCCGGGACGGCGATCTGCTGGTGATGCCGGTGGGGGCGCACACCATGGAGGCGCTGGAGGACTCCGTCTTCCTGCTGACGGTGGCAATGCGCTGACCTGCGGCCGGCGCGCGGGAGCCGGATATCGTGCGGTGGTGAGACGCAGAGCGAGGACCCCGGCGGCGCCGCTCCCCCAGCGGGACGGGATCGATCCCGTACGGCTGAAGCTGCCCGCCGATCCGGACGGCGCCTGGCCGACCGTCCGCGACCATCTGCTGGCACGGTTCGCCGGGGCGATCGGTGCCGGGCGGGTGGACGCGATGCTGGCCGGGGGCCGGTTCGTGGGGACGGACGGGCCGGTCGCGGGCGGGGAGCCGTACCGCGCGGGCGCGTATCTCTGGTTCCACCGGGACTTTCCGCCCGAGCCGCCGGTGCCGTTCGGGATCGGGATCGTCCACCGCGACGAGCGGATCCTGGTGGTCGACAAGCCGCATTTTCTGGCCACGATGCCGCGCGGCAGCCATGTGACGGAGACGGCGCTGGCGCGGCTGCGGCGGGATCTGGGGCTTGAGCGGCTGCAGCCCGCGCACCGGCTCGACCGGCTCACGGCGGGCCTGGTGCTGTTCGTCGTACGCCCCGAGGACCGGGGCGCCTACCAGACGCTGTTCCGGGACCGGCGGGTACGCAAGGAGTACGAGGCGGTGGCGCCGTACGATCCGGCGCTGCGATTGCCGGTGACCGTGCGCAGCCGGATCGTGAAGGAGCGGGGGGTGCTGGCGGCGCGGGAGGAGCCGGGTGAGCCGAACAGCGAGAGCCGGATCGAGCTGATCGAGCACGCGGGCGGGCTCGGCCGGTACCGGCTGCTGCCGGCCACCGGCCGTACCCATCAGCTACGCGTCCATATGAACCGGCTCGGGGTGCCGATCCTGAACGATCCGATCTATCCCGTGGTGGCTCCCGAGGGGCCGGAGGACTTCACGCGGCCGCTGCAACTGCTGGCGCGGACGCTGGAGTTCACCGACCCCCTCTCCGGCTCTCCGGTGCGGTTCGAGAGCCGGCTGCGCCTCAGTGGCCTCGGCTGATCCACTGATCGAGGTGGGGGGCCTCGGCGCCGATGGTGGTGGAGTCGCCGTGGCCGGTCCGTACGACGGTGGCCGGCGGCAGGGTGAGCAGCCGGTCCCGGATCGAGTCGATGATCGTCGGGAAGTCGGAGAAGGACCGGCCGGTGGCGCCTGGGCCGCCCTTGAAGAGGGTGTCGCCGGTGAAGACGGTGGCGAGGTCGGGGGCGTGGAGGCAGACCGCGCCGGGGGCGTGGCCCGGGGTGTGCAGGACGTGGAGGTCCACGCCCGCGATGGTGAGGGTCTGGCCGTCGGACAGGTCGCCGTCCGGGGAGTGGCCGGGGTGGGTCTGCTTCCACAGCGGCTGGTCGGCGGGGTGGAGCAGGATCCGGGCGCCGGTGGCCGCGGCGAGGGCGGGGGCCGCGTCGATGTGGTCGTTGTGGGCGTGGGTGCAGACGATGGCGCGCAGGGTGCGGCCGCCGAGCGCGGCGAGGATGGCGGTGGCGTCGTGGGCGGCGTCGATGACGATCGCCTCCGAGTCGTCACCCACGATCCAGACGTTGTTGTCGACGTCCCAGGTGGAGCCGTCGAGGGTGAAGGTGCCGGAGGTGACGAGGTGGTCGATGCGGGCGGTCATCCCAGGACCACCACCGAGCGCAGGACGTCTCCCTCGTGCATCCGGGCGAAGGCCTTCTCGACGTCGCCGAGGCCGATGGTCTCGGTGACGAACGCGCCGAGGTCGATGCGGCCCTGCTGGTGCAGGTCGACGAGCATGGGGAAGTCGCGGGAGGGCAGGCAGTCGCCGTACCAGGACGACTTGAGCGAGCCGCCGCGGCCGAAGACGTCGAGGAGGGGGAGTTCCAGCTTCATCTCCGGGGTGGGGACGCCGACGAGGACGACCGTGCCGGCCAGGTCTCGGGCGTAGAAGGCCTGGCGGTAGGTCTCGGGGCGGCCGACGGCCTCGATGACGACGTCCGCGCCGAAACCGCCGGTGAGTTCGCGGATCGCCTCGACGGGGTCGGTGGAGCGGGAGTTGACCGTGTGGGTGGCGCCCATGGAGCGGGCGGTCTCCAGCTTCCGGTCGTCGATGTCGACGGCGATGATGCGGGCCGCGCCGGCGAGGCGGGCGCCGACGACGGCCGCGTCGCCGACTCCGCCGCAGCCGATGACGGCGACCGAGTCGCCGCGGCCGACGTTGCCGGTGTTGATCGCGGCGCCGATGCCCGCCATGACGCCGCAGCCGAGGAGTCCGGCGACGGCGGCGTCGACGCCGGGGTCGACCTTGGTGCACTGGCCGGCGGCGACCAGGGTCTTCTCGGCGAAGGCGCCGATGCCGAGGGCCGGGGAGAGTTCCGTACCGTCGAGCAGGGTCATCTTCTGCCGGGCGTTGTGGGTGTCGAAGCAGTACTGGGGGCGGCCGCGCAGACATGCCCGGCAACGGCCGCAGACGGCACGCCAGTTGAGGATGACGAAGTCGCCGGGGGCGACGTCGGTGACGCCGTCGCCGACCGACTCGACGATGCCCGCCGCCTCGTGGCCGAGGAGGAAGGGGAAGTCGTCGTTGATCCCGCCCTGTTTGTAGTGCAGATCCGTGTGGCAGACCCCGCAGGCCTGGATCTTCACCACGGCTTCGCCGGGGCCGGGGTCCGGGACGACGATGGTCTCCACGCGGACCGGCTCGTTCCTGCCGGTGGCGACGACCCCCTGGACCTGCTGCGGCATCGCGTCTTCCTTTCCTCGGTAACGGTGTCGGCACCACTATTCCCTGCGGCCGGGTGGTGATCCGCCGTGGATGAGAGGGTTTCGGCCAGGTGGCGCGGAAGGGGCAACTCCGCTGAGTCTCCTGCCGTCCTCCCCCGCGTAGACACGTCACTGCTCCACGGGGGAAACCATGAGTGAGCACGTCGAAACGAAGGCCGTCGAGGCCGAACTGACTCCGTACGTCGACGAGTTGCCCGTCCCGCCGGTGTTACGGCCGGACGTGGCGGACGTCCGGCACGAGATCGAGATCGCGCTGCGGCCGACCTGGGTGCGGATGCACTCGGAGCTGCCGCCGACGCTGATGTGGGGGTACGACGGCACCGTGCCCGGCCCGACGATCGAGGTACGGCGCGGGCAGCGGATCCGGATCGCCTGGACCAACCGGATTCCGCGCGGCAGCGAGTATCCGGTGACGGTGGTGGAGGTGGACCGGACGGACGGGCTCCCCGATCCGCACAACCGGCCGGGCCGGGAGGGGGCGGCGGTGAACCGGGAGGTGGCGGCGCTGCCGGCCTGGTCGGTGACGCATCTGCACGGGGCGCAGACCGGGGGCGGCAACGACGGCTGGGCGGACAACGCCGTCGGGTACGGGGATGCGCAGCTGTCGGAGTATCCGAACGACCATGCTGCGGTGCAGTGGTGGTACCACGACCACGCCATGAACATCACGCGGTGGAACGTGTACGCGGGTCTGGTCGGTACGTATCTCGTACGGGACGACGAGGAGGACGCGCTCGGGCTGCCGTCCGGGGCGCGGGAGCTGCCGCTGATCCTGGCGGACCGGAATCTCGACCAGGATCCGGACAGGCGGCTGAACGGGCGGCTGCTGCACAAGACGACCCGGCTCCTCGCGAGCCATCCCGAGACCGGCAAGCCGGTGTCGCTGCCGTTCTTCGGCCCGTACACCACGGTCAACGGCAAGATCTGGCCGTATCTGGACGTCGACAACGGCTGGTACCGCTTCCGGCTGGTCAACGCCTCCAACGCGCGGATCTACGACCTGGTCCTGGTGGACGAGGACGACGCTCCCGTGCCCGGGGCGGTGCATCAGATCGGCAGTGACGGCGGGCTGCTGCCGCGGCCGGTGGCGGTGGACTTCGAGGACGGGCAGCCGCTGACGATCGCGCCGGCCGAGCGGTTCGATCTGCTGGTGGACTTCCGAGCCCTCGCCGGACGGAGCGTGCGTCTGGTGAACCGCGCGCCGGGGGCGGCGCCGGGGGTGCCGGACGCGGCGGGGAACGTGCCGTATCCGCAGGTCATGGAGTTCCGAGTGCGGGAGTGCGAGGTCGCGGATCCGTTCGTCCTGCCGCCGGTGCTGTCGGGGTCCTTCCGGCGTTTCGACCATGAGCACACGGAGCACGGGCACCGGCTGATCGTGCTGACGCCGCCGCAGACGGTGGGCGGGGGCGGGCATCCGGAGATCTGGGAGATGGTGGAGGTCAAGGACGCGGCCGTGCGGGTGCCGACGAACGGGGTGATCCAGCTGCGCCGGCCGGACGGCTCGGTGAAGACGTACCGGCGCACGGCCCGGACCTTCAACGACGGGCTCGGTTTCACCGTCGGGGAGGGGACGTACGAGCAGTGGTCGTTCCTGAACCTGGGGGCGCCGGTGCATCCGATGCACATCCATCTGGCGGACTTCCAGGTGATGGGCCGGGACAGCTATTCGGTGGCGGAGTTCGATCCGGCGCTCGGCGGGACGCTGTCGCCGGTGCGGTACGAGGGTGAGCGGGAGGTGCCGGCCAACGAGCAGGGCTGGAAGGACACCTTCCGGGTGTCTCAGGGGGAGATGGTGCGAGTCATGGGGCACTTCGACGGCGCGTACGGGCGGTTCATGTACCACTGCCATCTGCTGGAGCACGAGGACATGGGCATGATGCGGCCGTTCGTGGTGATGCCGAAGGAGGCGCTGAAGTTCGACCACGGTGGCGGGCACGGCGGCCACCACTGACGTACGGCGTGCAGAGCGGGCGGGGCCCCCACCGGAGTGTCCGGTGGGGGCCCCGCCTCGTGTCCTCGCGGAAGGTCAGGCCTTGGGCGCGTCGGCCGCGGCGGCGACCCGCTTGCGGACCAGGTACCAGCCGCCGACGAGCATGAGCGCGATCAGCGGGAGGCAGTTGATGGTGGTGCGGCTGATGCCGCCGTCCATCCACATCAGGACCAGGACCGAGCCGAGGAAGACCAGCGTGACGATCTGGGTGTACGGGGCCCAGGGCAGCCGGTAGCCGGGGCGGGTGACCCGGCCTTCCTTGGAGCGGTTCACGAACAGCAGCGAGCAGACCATGATCATCGCCCAGGTGCCGATGATGCCGATGGAGGCGAAGTTCAGCACGAGCTCGAACGCCTCGCCGGGCATCACGTAGTTCAGGCCGACGCCGACCACACCGAAGGCGGCGGTGAGCAGGATGCCGCCGTAGGGCACGCCGCCCTTGTTCATGACGCCGGTGAACTTGGGCGCGGAGCCTGACAGCGACATGGAGCGCAGGATGCGGCCGGTCGAGTAGAGACCGGAGTTGAGGCTGGAGAGCGCGGCGGTGAGGACGACGAGGTTCATCACGCCCGCGGCGCCGGGGATGCCGAGCTTGTCGAAGACGGTGACGAAGGGGCTCTGGTCGCCGGAGTAGGCGGTGTACGGCAGCAGCAGGGCGAGCAGCACGACCGAGCCGACGTAGAACAGGCCGACGCGCCACATGATCGAGTTGATCGCCTTCGGCATGATCTTCTCGGGGTTCTCGGTCTCACCGGCGGCGACGCCGCACAGCTCGACGGAGGCGTAGGCGAAGACGACACCCTGGATCAGCAGCAGCATCGGCATCACACCGCTGGGGAAGATGCCGCCGTTGTCGGTGATGGTGGAGAAGCCCGGGGTGTGGCCGCCGATGTCGTGCGAGGTCACGATGAGGAAGATGCCGACGAGCATGAAGGCGACCAGCGCGGCGACCTTGATGATCGCGAACCAGAACTCCATCTCGCCGAAGTACTTCACGGAGATGAGGTTGGCGGCGAGGACGACCGCGAGGGCGATCAGCGCCAGGATCCACTGCGGTATGTCGCTGAACATGGCCCAGAAGTGGGCGTAGGTCGCGGCCGCGGTGATGTCGGCGATGGCGGTGGTCGACCAGTTGAGGAAGTAGAGCCAGCCGGCCGTGTAGGCGCCCTTCTCGCCCATGAACTCACGGGCGTAGGAGACGAAGGCGCCGGAGGAGGGGCGGTAGAGGACCAGCTCACCGAGGGCCCGCACCACGAAGAAGGCGAAAACGCCACAGACCGCGTACGCGATGAAGAGCGACGGTCCGGCATTGGCCATGCGGCCACCGGCACCGAGGAAGAGGCCGGTGCCGATCGCGCCACCGATGGCGATCATGTTGATGTGCCGGGACTTCAGGTCCTTGCGGTACCCGGCGTCACCGGCGTCGACGTGGGGGGACGCTGCTGCCGGTGGCGTGGCGGACAGCGTGTCGTCGGCCGCAGTAAGCGTGCGGTCAGGCATGGAGTTGTTCGCCTTCGTGAGGGGGAGGGTTGTGCGGTACCCGGCCGTGCTGCCTGTCGATGAGGGTGGTCACCAGGCAGAGGGCCACGGCACATAGTCACGGCAAGACCGTGATTTGGCAGTGGCCTATGTCACGTACGGGCAGATCTGAGGTGTTTTTGAGGTTACCGGCTGGTTTAGGGACCGATGACCAATGGGGGTCCGCCGACCGGTCGGGGGCGCGGCTCGGAGCGCTACGGGGCGAGGACGTCCAGCTCGCGCAGGGCTCCGACGGCGATCTGGCGGGTCAGCTCCTCGGCGCGGGCCGCGTCTCTCTCCCGTACGGCCTCGGCGACCTGGACGTGAAGCGTGACGGCGGCCGGGTCGGGGTCGTCGAACATCACCTGGTGGTGGGTGCGGCCGGTGAGGACCTCGGCGACGACGTCTCCGAGGCGCGCGAACATCTCGTTGCCGGAGGCGGCCAGGACGACGCGGTGGAAGGCGATGTCATGGACGAGGTACGCCTCCAGCTGCCGGCCGCGCGAGGTGGCGACCATGCCGAGGGCCTGCTCGGTCAGTTCCCGGCACTGCTCGGGGGTGGCGTGCAGGGCGGCGAGTCCGGCGGCGACCGGTTCGACGGCGGAGCGCAGCACGGTCAGGGAGCGCAGCTGGCGGGGGCGGTCGGCGCCGGCCAGCCGCCAGCGGATGACCTGCGGGTCGTAGACGTTCCACTGTTCGGCCGGGCGGACCGTGACGCCGACCCGGCGGCGGGACTCGACCAGGTGCATGGACTCCAGAACGCGGACGACCTCGCGGACGACCGTACGGGAGACGTCGAAGCGCTGGGCGAGCTCGTCGGTGCGCAGGACGCTGCCGGGCGGATACTCACCGGCGGTGATCGCCAGGCCCAGGGTGGCCAGCACGTGAGGGTGGAGCCCCTGGGTCCGTGTCGTCATGGTCACAGCCTACGGGCCACCCTTCTCGAACATTAAGTACGACTTTTATCTCACAGACTCTTGAATACGTCGTATCCAATGGGTTTCATGAGCGCGTCGAACATCGATGTCGAAGAAGACAGCGAGGCATCAGCCATGAGCAGCACCCCGCTTCCCGCCCCTCCGGTCGTCGTCGTGATGGGTGTGGCGGGCACCGGCAAGACCACCATCGGTCCGCTGGTCGCCCGGGCGCTCGGCGTCCCCTACGCGGAGGGCGACGATTTCCATCCGGCGGCCAATGTCGCCAAGATGGCGTCCGGCGTTCCGCTGGACGACGCGGACCGCGGTCCCTGGCTCGACGCGATCGGCGCGTGGGCGCACGGCCGCGAGGGGCTCGGCGGGGTGGTGAGCAGCTCCGCGCTGAAGCGGAGCTACCGCGACCGGCTGCGGGCGGCCGCCCCCGGGGCGGTGTTCCTGCATCTGACCGGGGAGCGGGAGCTGATCGAGCGGCGGATGGCCGGGCGCAAGGGCCACTTCATGCCCGTGGCGCTGCTCGATTCGCAGTTCGCCGCGCTGGAGCCGCTCCAAGGCGACGAGGCCGGCGTCGCGGTCGATGTCATCGGCACCCCCGAAGAAATCACCGACCGGGCCGTCGCCGCGCTGCGCGCCGCCGCCCTCGCCCCGTAAGGACTCCCCCGTGACATCCCTGACCGGTCTCAGCGTCGAGACGCTGGCAGCGGACGCGGCCGAGCCGATCACATCGGCCGGCAACGCACAGCTGGGCATCGCCGTTCTCGCCGGCATCGCCGTCATCGTGCTGCTCATCACCAAGTTCAAAGTGCACGCGTTCCTCGCGCTGACCATCGGGTCGCTCGCGCTGGGGGCGTTCGCCGGGGCCCCGCTCGGGGCGACCGTCGACTCCTTCGGCACCGGTCTGGGCAAGACCGTGGCGAGCGTGGGGGTGCTGATCGCGCTCGGTGCGATCCTCGGCAAGCTGCTCGCCGACTCCGGCGGCGCGGACCAGATCGTCGACACGATCCTCGTCCGGGCGAGCGGCCGGGCGATGCCCTGGGCGATGGTGCTCATCGCGTCGGTGATCGGGCTTCCGCTCTTCTTCGAGGTCGGCATCGTGCTACTGATCCCCGTGGTGCTGCTGGTCGCCAAGCGCGGCAATTACTCGCTGATGCGGATCGGCATCCCGGCGCTCGCCGGTCTGTCGGTGATGCACGGGCTGATACCGCCGCACCCCGGCCCGCTGGTCGCCATCGACGCGCTCGGCGCCAACCTCGGGGTCACGCTGGCCCTCGGTGTGCTGGTCGCCATACCGACCGTGATCATCGCCGGTCCGCTCTTCTCCCGGTACGCGGCGCGCTGGGTCGATATCCCGGCGCCGGAGAAGATGATCCCCACCCGGCCCTCGGCGGACCTCGACAAGCGGCCCGGCTTCGCCGCGACCGTCGCGACGGTACTGCTGCCGGTGGTGCTGATGCTGGTCAAGGCGCTGGTGGACATCGTCGTCGCCGACCCCGACAACGGCGTACGGAAGGTCACCGACGTGATCGGCTCGCCGCTGATCGCGCTGCTCGCCGCGGTGCTCGTCGGCATGTTCACGTTGGGCCGCGCGGCCGGTTTCACCAGGGAGCGGATCTCCTCGACCGTGGAGACCTCGCTCGCCCCGATCGCCGGTGTGCTGCTGATCGTCGGCGCGGGCGGCGGCTTCAAGCAGACCCTGATCGACGTGGGCGTCGGGCAGATGATCCTGGACTTCTCCGAGAACTGGTCGATCCCGGCGCTCCTGCTGGCCTGGCTGATCGCGGTGGCGATCCGGCTGGCGACCGGCTCGGCGACGGTGGCGACCATCTCGGCGGCGGGCCTGGTGGCGCCGCTCGCCGAGGGGATGCCGGCCACCCAGACGGCGCTGCTGGTGCTGGCGATCGGGGCGGGCTCGCTCTTCTTCAGCCATGTCAACGACGCCGGGTTCTGGCTGGTGAAGGAGTACTTCGGGATGAACGTCGGCCAGACGCTGAAGACCTGGTCGGTGATGGAGACGATCATCTCGGTGGTGGGGCTGGTGTTCGTGCTGCTGCTGTCGCTGGTGCTGTAGGGCGGGGTGGTACGCGCGGGGCGGGGGCTCGCGTCAGGGCGGGGCGGGGGCCCGCCCTGCGGCGCGTGGCCGGTGGGGCCAGCGGGGCGGGTGGGGCGGGCGGGCGGGCGGGTCAGCCGATCGCCTCGGCCGCCGCGCGGCCCGCCGTACGGCCCGAGAAGAGGCAGCCGCCGAGGAACGTGCCCTCCAGCGAGCGGTAGCCGTGGACTCCGCCGCCGCCGAAGCCGGCCGCCTCCCCCGCCGCGTACACACCCGCCAGCGGCTCCCCGCTCTCCGTCAGGACGCGCGAGGACAGATCGGTCTCCAGGCCGCCGAGCGACTTGCGGGTGAGGATGTTCAGCCGTACGGCGATCAGCGGGCCCGCCTTGGGGTCGAGGATGCGGTGCGGGGCGGCCGTACGGATCAGGCGGTCGCCGAGGTACTTTCGGGCGCCGCGAACCGCCATGACCTGGAGGTCCTTGGTGAAGGGATTGGTGATCTCCCGGTCCCGCGCCACGATTTCGCGGCGCAGCTCCGCCTCGTCGATCAGCGGCTCCTTGGTGAGCGCGTTCATGCCGCGCACCAGCGCGCTCAGGTCCTTCTCCACGACGAAGTCGACGCCGCGGTCCATGAACGCCTTGACGGGGGCGGGGACATCGGCCCGGGCGCGGCCGATGACGTCACGGACCGACTTGCCGGTGAGGTCCGGGTTCTGTTCGGAGCCCGAGAGCGCGAACTCCTTGCCGATGATCTTCTGGTCGAGCACGAACCAGGTGTGGTCGTGCCCGGTGCGCATGATGTGTTCGAGGGTGCCGAGCGTGTCGAAGCCGGGGAACAGCGGCACGGGGAGCCGGCGGCCGCGGGCGTCGAGCCAGAGGGAGGACGGGCCGGGCAGGATACGGATGCCGTGCCGGGCCCAGATGGGGTCCCAGTTCTCGATGCCCTCCGTGTAATGCCACATGCGGTCTTTGTTGATGTGACGTGCTCCGGCGCTCTCCGCGATGCCGAGCATCAGCCCGTCGACATGGGCGGGCACCCCGGAGAGCATCCGCTCGGGCGGGGTGCCGAGGCGCTCGGGCCACTGGGCCCGTACGAGATCGTGGTTGCCGCCGATGCCGCCGGAGGTGACGATCACGGCCTGGGCGCGGTACTCGAACGCACCGGTCACCTCACGGCTGCTGGCGGCGCCGCGTACGGCCGGCGAAGGGGCCAGGATCTCGCCGCTGACGGTGTCCACGGCTCCGCCGGTACGGCCGAGGCCGGTGACCCGGTGGCGGAAGCGCAGCTGGACCCGCCCCCGGGCGGCGCCCGCGCGCACCCGGCGCTCGAAGGGGGCGACCAGCCCGGGACCCGTACCCCAGGTGATGTGGAAGCGCGGTACCGAATTGCCGTGCCCGTTGGCGTCGTACCCGCCGCGCTCGGCCCAGCCGACCACGGGGAAGAAGCGCACGCCCTGGGCGTGCAGCCAGGCGCGCTTCTCACCGGCCGCGAAGTCGACGTATGCCTCGGCCCACCGGCGCGGCCAGTGGTCCTCGGGGCGGTCGAAGCCCGCCGTGCCCAGCCAGTCCTGGAGGGCGAGGGCATGGCTGTCCTTGATGCGCATGCGTCGCTGCTCGGGGGAGTCGACGAGGAAGAGACCGCCGAAGGACCAGTGGGCCTGGCCGCCGAGGGACTGTTCGGGCTCCTGGTCGAGGAGGATCACACTGCGCCCGGCGTCGACGAGCTCCGCCGTGGCGGCGAGGCCCGCAAGGCCCGCCCCGATCACGATCACATCAGCGTCGTACGCCATGGGTGTGCCGTCCTTCCGGGAGGTGGTCCGATCTTCGATACCCGGCAGTAGCCCGTCAACCTTTCCGGCAGCCCGACCTCTCCCATCTGTCGATGTCCCGTCATTAGAGTGGCCGCCATGGCAAAGGACCACGTATGAACGAGCGGATCCACGACCTCTCGGGCAAGACCGTGCTCATCACCGGAGCCGCCCGCGGACTGGGTGCGGCGGCTGCCGAAGCGGCGGTCTCGGCCGGGGCCCGCGTCGTCGTCACCGACGTCCTGGGCGACGAGGGCAAGGCCACGGCGGCGCGGCTCGGGGAGCGCGCCCGTTTCGTCCACCACGACGTGACCTCGGAGGAGAGCTGGCGGGCGGCCCTGGCGTACGCGACCGCGGAATTCGGCGCGGTCGACGGGCTGGTGAACAACGCCGGCATAGCCGCCGGGTCCCTCCTGGAGTCCGAGTCGGTGGAGCAGTTCCGCCGGGTCCTCGACGTCAACCTGACCGGTGTCTTCATCGGGATGCGGACGGTCGTCCCGGCGATGAAGGAGAACGGCGGGGGCTCGATCGTCAACATCTCCTCGGCCGCCGGGCTGATGGGCCTCGCCCTGACGGCGGGTTACGGCGCCTCGAAGTGGGGGGTCCGGGGCCTGACGAAGATCGGCGCGGTCGAGCTGGGCACGGCGAGGATCCGCGTCAACTCCGTCCACCCGGGCGTCACCTACAGCCCGATGACGGAACCGATCGGTGTGGAGCGGGGCGAGGGCAAGTACCCCAACACCCCCATGGGCCGGATCGGCGAGGCCGAGGAGATCGCCGGCGCGGTGGTGTTCCTGCTCTCGGACGCCGCGTCGTACGTGACGGGCGCGGAACTGGCGGTGGACGGCGGCTGGACGGCCGGACCGACGGTGAAGTACGTGACGGGCCGGTGAGCGACGCCTACGGGCCGGGTGGTGTGCCGGTGCGCCGTACACGCGGTGATTTCATCGTCGTATGAGCGATGCTTCGCCCGCACCGGCGCGTGCGGCTGACGAAATCCTGGACCTCGTCGACGAACACGACGAGGTGGTCGGGCAGGCCCCGCGCGGTGAGGTGTACGCGCGGGGCCTGCGCCATCGGTGTGTCTTCGTCCTGGCCAGGGACTCCTCGGGCCGGGTGTTCGTGCACCGCCGAACGGCGACGAAGCTCGTCTTCCCTTCGCTGTACGACATGTTCGTGGGCGGCGTCGTCGGCGCGGGCGAGAGCTACGACGACGCGGCCCTGCGGGAGGCACAGGAGGAGCTGGGGGTTCTGGGCCTGCCCCGGCCGGTGCCGCTGTTCAAGTTCCTGTACGTCTCCCCCGGCGGGGAGCAGAGCTGGTGGTCGTACGTCTACGAAGTGCAATGTGATCTGCCGGTTAACCCGCAGGCGGAAGAGGTCGCCTGGCACGCGTTCGTCCCGGAGGAGGAGCTCACGGCCCGGCTGGAGGAGTGGGAGTGGGTCCCGGACGGGCGGGCCGCGTACGAGCGGTTGCGCACTCACCGGGCGATGTGACAATCCGACGGATATGGTGCCCGGGTGAGCGCCTTCATACAGAGTCTGCGGCTGTGGTTCACACCGCAGCGGATCCGGGACGAGGGGGAGACACCCGACTACCGGTTCTCCCTCGCCAACGAGCGGACGTTCCTCGCCTGGCTCCGGACCGCGCTCGCCCTCGTCGGCGGTGGATTCGCCGTAGACCAGTTCCTGCCGGACCTGCGCTGGGGCGTCCGGGTGGGCCTGGCGCTCGCGCTGCTCGCGGCCGGAGTGCTCTGCGCGCTGCGGGCGGTCAACCACTGGATCCGCTGTGAGCGGGCCATGCGGCGCGGCGAGGATCTGCCCGTGTCGCGCTTCCCGAGCGTGCTTGCCCTGGCGGTGGCGCTGGTCGCGCTGGTGATGGTGGTGGTCGTGCTCTTCGGCTGGGCGGGATGACGTCCCCGTGAAGGACGAGACCGGCGCGGGGGCGGAGGGCCGTGATCCGGAGGGCCGTGATCCGGAGGCGCACGATCCGGAGGGCCGCGAGCCGGGTGGCCGTGATCCGGGGTTGCAGCCCGAACGGACCAGGCTGGCGTGGCGGCGTACGACCCTGTCGGCCACGGTCGCCGGGGTGCTCGCCGCCAAGCAGGCGATCCACGACGAGGTCACCGCGGCCGGGCTGGTCGGCGCGGCCGGGCTGGTCGGCGCGGCGCTGTGCGTGCTGGTCTGGGTGGGGTTCCTGCGGGTCGCGCACCGGCGCATCGTCGGCCTGGGGACCGCCCGGCCGGCCGCGCTGACGCCACGGGCGGCGGTGGTGGCCGCGGGGTGCACGATCGCGCTGGCGGCGTTCGCGGTGGCGGTGGTGGTGTAGCGGGGCGCGGCAGTGCCAGGCGCGGGGGCGTCGCCGGGGTGCACGATCGCGCTGGCGGCGTTCGCGGTGGCGGTGGTGGTGTAGCGGGGCGCGGCAGTGCCAGGCGCGGGGGCGTCGCCGGTGGTTCAGTCCCGCCACTCGACGGTGACGACGACCTTGCCGTGCAGCCCCCCGATCGCGTTGGCGCGCTGGGCCTCGGCCGCTTCCTCCAGCGGAAACGTCTTGGCGACCGGGACGGTGATCACGCCCTGTTCGGCGAGTTCGGCCAGGGCCGCGAGGTCCGCCGCGTCGGGCCGCACCCAGCAGTACCGGCCGCCGAGCGAGACGACCTCGCCGTCCGAGATGGAGGCGAGCCGCCCCTCGTGGGCGAGGAGTTCGGGCGTGCCCTTGAGGAAGGGGCCGCCGATGGTGTCGAAGGCGGCGTCCACCCCGTCGGGGGCGAGCGAGCGGACCTGCTGGGGGAAGGTGTCACCGTATACGGCCGCCTCGGCGCCGAGGGACCGGACGAACTCGAGGCCTTCGTCGCGCCCGGGCCGTACGGCTCCGATCACCCGGGCCCCGGTGTGGCGGGCGAGCTGGACGGCCATGGCCCCGACCCCGCCGGCCGCCGCGTGCACGAGGACCGTCTCGCCGGCCCGTACCTCAAGGGCCCGCAGGACCTGATACGCGGTGAGACCGACCAGCGGCAGCCCCGCGGCCTCCTCGAAGCTCATGGTGCGCGGCTTGCGGGCGAGGGTGCGGACGGGGGCGGCGACGTACTCGGCGAAGGTGCCCCGGCACAGGAAGTCCTCCCGGACGTAGCCCATGACCTCGTCACCGACCGTGAACTCGGTGACGGCCGGGCCCGGCTGGACGACCACGCCGGAGACGTCCCAGCCGGGTACGACGGGGAAGACGGCGTCCAGCATGCCGTCGAGATGGCCGGCCTGGCACTTCCAGTCGACCGGGTTCACCGCCGCGGCCCGCACCTTCACCAGCACGGAGTCGGGCCCCACCTTCGGCTCGGGCCGGTCACCGAACTCCAGGACCTCGGGGCCCCCGTAGCGGCTGTAGCTGATCGCCTTCATGCTCCGACCCTCGGCCCGGGAGCCGCCGCCCGCAAGCGGAGGAAGGCCGTCGGTCACCGACGCGCGGGGCTTCACATCAACGAACTCTGACGAAACAGGCATTCCGGACTAGCCTGAGCTCTGTCACGGTACACCCCCGCATTTCACCCAGAGGCAGCCACCATGACCCTGACGCACCAGGAACACTCCGCGCACGAGCACGCCCACGGCCCCACCTGCGGCCATATGTCCATCGAGCACGGCGACCACGTCGACTACGCGCACGACGGACACATCCACCGCGAGCACGCCGGACACTGGGACGAATGCGAGCCCGGAGAGCACGTGTCGCACAGCGGGCACGCGCACGAGCACGGGGCAGGCTGTGGGCACCCGGCGGTCGAGCACGGCGACCATGTCGACTACGTGCACGACGGCCACCGGCACGCCGCCCACGAGGGGCACTGGGACGACCACTGACGCCGGGCCCGGCCCGCGCGTCCACCCTTCCCGGCTTCCCCCCGGGGCACCCCGACTGGCAGTCTTCGGACGACCGTTCAGGCCTGACCCGGGGGGACCGCCATGCCCGCTCACGATCCCTATCTCGTCCCGCTCACCGAGGGTGTGCACGCCTATGTGCAGCCGGACGGCGGCTGGTGCCTCAACAACGCCGGATTCGTCAGCGACGGCGGCGAGACCCTGCTCGTGGACACCGCCGCCACCGAGCGGCGCGCACGGCGGCTCCGGGAGTCGGTACTGGCGAGCGGTGCGCCCCTCCCCCGGCTGCTGGTGAACACGCACCACCACGGCGACCACACGTACGGCAACGCGGTCTTCACTCCCGACGCGATGGTCGTGGGGCACGACTCCTGCCGCGCCGAGCAGCTCGCCGCCGGGCACCAGCTCCATCTGATCTGGCCGCAGACAGACTTCGGCGACATAAGCATCGCGGCGCCGACGGTGACGTACAGCGAGCGGCTCACGCTGCACGTCGGCGGGGTGGAGGTGCGGGTCCTGCATCCGGGGGTGGCGCACACGACCGGCGACTCGATCGTCCATGTGCCGGAGCGGGACGTGGTCTTCACGGGGGACCTGATCTTCCAGGGCGGCACCCCCTTCCTGCCCACGGGTTCGCTGCGCGGCTCGCTGCGGGCCCTGGAGCTGCTGCGGTCGCTGGACGCCGGCACGGTCGTCCCGGGGCACGGCCCGGTCACCGATCCGTCGGCGTACGACGCCACCGAGCGCTATCTGCGGTACGTGGGAGAGCTCGCCCGGGAGGGACGTGCGAAGGGGCTCGCGCCCCTGGAGACCGCGCGCCAGGCGGATCTCGGCGAGTTCGAGGCCTGGCGCGAGAGCGAGCGGCTCGTCGCGAATCTGCACCGGGCGTACGCGGAGCTGGAGGGCCTCCCGGACGGCTCCCCGCTGGATCTGGCCACGGTGTTCGGTGACATGGCGGCGATGAACGGCGGTGTGCCGGTGGAGTGTCACGCGTGATCCGGTGGTGTGTCACGCGTGACGCCATGCCATGCGTCCGCGCCCTGAGCCACGTCCCGTGAACACTGTGACATGAGCCCTGGCCGAGGTCTGCTCTGGACGACATACCGACTGGTCGGTCATCATGAGCCGGAGCCACGGCCGGAGGCCGAGGAAACCGATCGTCGCCCCACCGGAGGTGCCCCGATGAGCTCGACCCCGCCGCCAGGTCTGGACCCCAAGCGGCTGCGCGCACTGCTCGACCGCGAGCGGCCGGGGCTGGTGAGCGGACCGCTCAGCGCCCGCCTGATCGAGGGCGGCCGGTCCAACCTCACCTACGTCGTCACGGACGGCGCCGACGGGTGGGTCGTACGCCGCCCTCCGCTCGGCCATGTCCTCGCCACCGCCCACGACATGAAGCGCGAGCACCGGGTGATCAGCGCCCTGCACCCCACGGACGTGCCCGTGCCGCGGCCGGTGCTGCTGTGCGAGGACACCGATGTGCTCGGCGCCCCGTTCTACGTCATGGAGTTCGTGGCCGGCACTCCGTACCGTACGGCCGAGCAGCTCGCGTCCCTCGGCGCCGAGCGCACCCGCGCCGCCGTCCTCGGTCTGGTCGACACGCTCGTCGCCCTGCACGCCGTGGACCCCGGGGCCGCCGGGCTCGGTGACTTCGGGCGGCCCGACGGGTTCCTCGACCGCCAGCTGCGCCGCTGGGGCAAGCAGCTGGACGCCTCCCGCAACCGCGAACTGGCCGGGATCGACGAGCTTCACGCCGCGCTCGGCCGCGCCCTGCCGCACTCCCCCGCCCCCACGGTCGTGCACGGCGACTACCGCCTGGACAACGTCCTGATCGGCGACGACGACGAGATCAAGGCGGTCCTGGACTGGGAGATGTCCACGCTCGGCGATCCGCTCACCGACCTCGGTCTGCTCGTGATGTACAGCGCGCGGCTGGAGCTGCCGGACTCCCCGATCTCCACGACGGCCTCGGCGGCCGGCCACCCCGCACCGGCCGAGCTGATCGAGCGGTACGCCGCGCTCTCCGGCCGCGACACCGGTGCCATCGCGTGGTACACGGCGTTCGCCTGGTTCAAGCTCGCCGTGATCCTCGAGGGCATCCACTACCGCTACACCCTCGGCCAGACCGTCGGCGCCGGCTTCGACCGCATCGGCGAACTCGTCCCCGTCTTCATCGAGCACGGCCTCACCACCCTCCAGGAAGGCTGAACCGCACATGGACTTCGCATTCGACGCCCGCACCGAGGAGCTGCGGGCACGGCTGCTCGCCTTCATGGACGAGTACGTCTACCCCGCCGAGGCGGTCGCGCACGAGCAGCGCGCCCGGCTCGCCTCCCCGTGGGACACCCCCGAGGTGGTCGAGGACCTGAAGGCCGAGGCGCGCCGCCAGGGGCTGTGGAACCTCTTCCTGCCGGACGCGGAGCACGGTGCGGGGCTCACCAACCTCCAGTACGCGCCGCTGGCCGAGATCACCGGCCGCAGTCCGCAGCTCGCGCCCACCGCGCTGAACTGCGCCGCGCCCGACACCGGCAACATGGAGGTGCTGGCGCAGTTCGGCAGCGAGGCGCAGAAGAAGCAGTGGCTGGAGCCGCTGCTGGCCGGGGAGATCCGGTCGGCGTTCGCGATGACCGAGCCGGAGGTCGCCTCCTCGGACGCGACCAACATCGAGACCCGGATCGAGCGGGCCGCCGACGGGTCGGACGAGTACGTGATCAACGGCCGCAAGTGGTACATCTCCGGGGCGATGAACCCGGACTGCAAAATCTTCATCGTGATGGGCAAGACCGACCCGGACGGCGCCGACGTGCGCCGTCAGCAGTCGATGATTCTGGTACCACGTGACACCCCGGGCGTTCAGGTCCGGCGGGCGATGCAGGTGTACGGGTACGAGGACCACTCCCACGGCGGGCACGCCGAGGTGGTCTTCGAGGACGTGCGGGTGCCCGCGTCGCATCTGATCGGCGAGGAGGGCGGCGGCTTCGCCATCGCCCAGGCGCGGCTCGGCCCGGGCCGGATCCACCACTGCATGCGGCTGATCGGCATGGCCGAGCGCGCCATCGAGCTGATGTGCCGGCGTGCGGTGTCACGTCACGCCTTCGGCAAGGCGATCGCCCAGCAGGGCGTCGTACAGAACTGGATCGCCGACGCCCGGGTCACCGTCGAGCAGCTGCGGCTGCTGGTGCTCAAGACTGCCTGGCTGATGGACACGGTCGGCAACCGCGGGGCGCACACGGAGATCCAGGCCATCAAGATCGCGACTCCGCGCGCGGTGGTCGACATCCTCGACAAGGCGGTGCAGGTGCACGGCGCGGGCGGGGTCTCGCAGGACTTCCCGCTCGCCGAACTGTGGGCGGCGGCCCGCACGCTGCGGCTTGCGGACGGCCCGGACGAGGTGCACCAGCGGTCGCTGGCCCGCCGCGAGCTGAAGCGGTACCTCTAGCCGCCGGGGCGGGGCCGGGCGGTGGTGAGCCGGGCTAGTAGCCGGCGAAGGGGTGGTGGTCGGCGAGCGCCAGCTCCCGTACGAACGCTCTGAGCGCCAGCGCCCGGCGGGCCAGGAAGCGGACGGGCGCCGGCCGGGCTGAACCGTAGGCCGCCGCCCAGAGGGCCGGTACGTGGTTCATACCTCCAGCGTGACGCCGTGGCGGCCGCCGGTCCACCAGGGCCGGGGCCGCCGCGGGTCAGGGCCGGCCGCGGGTCAGGGGCGCAGGGCGCGCAGCAGCAGATCCGCCAGGTGGCCGGCGACCTGCTCCGGGGTGAGCGGGCCGTCGGGGCGGTACCACGTCGACAGGTGGTGGACGGAGCCGAAGTGGTAGTCCACCACAAGGTCGGCGGGGGTGGCGGAGGAGAAGACGCCGCTCTCCTGGCCCTCCTCGATCAGGGCCCGGAAGCGCTCGTGGTAGTGCCGGCGCTCGGACCGGACCTGCTTGTTCTTCTCCGGGCTGAGGTGGTGCATGGAGCGGAAGAAGATGGCGGCGTCGTCGAGGTTCTCGATGGTGGTGACGACGACGTCGGCGGCGGCCGCGCGCAGCCGCTCCTCGATCGGCGCGTCGGCGTCGGCGAAGGCGTCCAGGCGCTCCTGCTGGAGCCGCAGCACACGGGAGTAGACCTCCTGGAGGAGGTCCTCCTTGGAGCCGAAGTAGTGGTAGAGGGCGCCCTTGGTGACGCCCGCCGCCTCCACGATCTCCTGGACGGAGGTCCGGTCGTAGCCCTGTTCGGCGAAGAGCCGGGTGGCGGCGGACAGCAGCCTCTGGGGGACGGGGGTGCCGCTCCCGTCCGTCGTCCTGGCCATGTGCCGCCGCCTTTCCGCTCGTCGTCCTGGTCCGTGGGGTGGTTGGCCCCGGATGGTGCCATGTGACCGTGTACCGGCCCCATGTCGTCTCGTGTCGTGTCTCGTCGTGCCGTGCCGTGCCGTGTGGCGGGGTGAACCGCGCTCAGCGTTGTGAACGCAGCTCCCGTCTGAGGATCTTCCCACTTGTCGTCTTCGGCAGCTCCGCCAGGACCTCGACCTCGCGGGGGTATTTGTACGCCGCGAGCCGCTCGGCGCAGTACGCGGAGAGCTCGGCGGGCTCCGCGGAGACGCCGGGGCGCAGGCTGACGTACGCCTTCACCGTCTCGCCGCGGTAGGCGTCGGGGACGCCGACGACGGCTGCCTCGCGGACCGCCGGGTGAGTGTAGAGGACGTCCTCGACCTCGCGCGGCCAGACCTTGAACCCGGAGGCGTTGATCATGTCCTTCTTGCGGTCGACGACGTAGAGCCAGCCGTCCGCGTCCATGAACCCGATGTCGCCGGTGCGCAGCTCGCCGTCGGGGAAGGCCTCGGCGGTCGCCTCGGGGAGCTTCCAGTAGCCGGGGACGACCTGCGGGCCGCGTACGGCTATCTCGCCCGGTTCGCCGAGGGGCACGTCGTCGCCCTTGTCGTCGACGATCCGGACGACGGTGTCCGGGCCGGGGAGACCGACCGAGAGGGTGCCGGAGGCCGGGTCGACCGGGGCCTCCCGCTCCGGCGGCACGGAGGCGCAGGGGGCGGTGCACTCGGTCAGGCCGTAGCCGTTGCGCAGGTACGGTCCGAGGGCCGCGCGGAACTTCTCCACCAGGGCGGGCGGCACCGGCGCGCCGCCCGAGGAAATGACCTCGAAGGACGAGAAGTGGTCGCGGGTGACGTCGGGGTGGGCGGCGAGGGCCATGAAGGCGGTGGAGGGGCCGACGGTGTAGGCGGGACGGTGCTCGGTGAAGGCGTCGAGGACCACGCCGGCGTCGAAGCGGTACGCGAGGGCGAGGGTGCCGGCGTTGGCGAAGCAGGCGGCGAGCTCGCAGACCATGCCGGTGATGTGGAAGAGCGGGGCGAGCGCGAAGTAGGTCGCGCCCTCGGCGATCGGGTGGCCGGTGCGCTGGCGCTCGGCGTTGTAGGTGAGGGCGCGGTGCGGGTTCATGGCGCCCTTGGGGGTGCCGCTGGTGCCGGAGGTGTAACTGATGAGTGCAATGTCATCGGTCACCGGCTCCCGGCCTTCCGGTGCGGGCAGCCCGGCGCGGGCGACGGCGACGAGGTCGTCGGTGTCGCGCGGCACGGGCAGCCGCTCGAAGCCGAGCACGCGGGGGTCGTCGCGGGTCTGCAGGTCGCGCTCGCAGGCCGTGAGGACGACGCGCACGGAGGGGCAGCCGGCCGCCGTCTGCCGCAGGTACGCCTCCCAGGTGCGGTCCGCGCAGATGACGGCGGTGGCCTCGGAGTCGTCGAGGACGTGCGCCACTTCGGCGGACTTGTACATCGGGTTGAGCGGGACGACGGTCGCGCCGGCCTTCCAGGCGCCGAGGAGCGCGAGGACGAAGTGGGGGCTGTTCTGCAGCATGACGGCGACGCGGTCGCCGCGCGCGACCCCGCGGGCGGCGAGGTGTCCGGCGACGGCGTCGGAGAGGGTGTCGGTCTCGCGGTAGGTCAGCCGGCCGTCGAAGTAGGCGAGTGCGGTCCGCTCGGGGGCTCGGGCGGCGGCGGCGCGGAAGGCGTGGACCACCGTGGCCGGTGGTGCGATCGGGGCCCGCTGGGCGTCGGTGAGCTGGGACAGCCAGGGCTTGGCGGCGTAGACGGAGGTCATCGGGCGGCTCCTTCCGTGGTCTCCCACTTGCGCTGGATGTGGTTCATGTTGCCCAGCCAGCGTTCGGGGTCGGTCGCCCGGGCCTGGTAGTAGGCGGCGACCTCGGGGTGCGGAAGGATCAGGAAGCGGTCGGCCTCGATGCCGTCGATGAGGGCATCGGCGACGTCCTCGGGCTCGATGGCGGTGGGGGTGAGAACGAGTTCACCGGCCGACCCGGCGGCGGTGAGCATGTCCGTCCGTACGCCCTGGGGACAGATGGCGTGTACTTTCACACCGCGGTGGCGGTAGGTGAGCGAGAGCCACTCGGCGAAGGCGTACGCGCCGTGCTTGGAGACGCTGTAGGGCGCGGCGCCGACCATGGTGAGCAGACCGGCCGCGGAGACGGTGGAGACGAAGCGGCCGCTGCCGCGCTCCAGCCAGTCGGGGAGCAGCGCGCGGGCCGCGCGGACATGGGCCATCACGTTGACGTCCCAGGCGGCGGCCCAGACCGACTCGTCGGCGAAGGCGTCGCCGGGGGAGGCCAGTCCGGCGTTGGCGCAGTAGACGTCGACCGTGCCGCCGAGCGCCTCACGGGCCTCGGCCACGATCGTGGAGGCGTCGCCGGGGACGGCGACGGCACCGATCTCCTCGGCGACGGCCTTGGTCCGCACGGGGTCGATGTCGTTGACGACAACCCGTGCCCCCTCCCCCGCGAACCGGCGGGCCAGCGCGGCGCCGATGCCGCCGCCCGCCCCGGTGACCACTACTCCGGCGCCCTGCACTCCGGCATCCCTCACCGCACTCATCCGCCTGCCCGCCTCTCCGTCGTGACGACCTTCCGGCCCCGGCCGCACCAGGCGCGCCCGGACCGCCTCGGCAGACTAACCGGTCGGTATGTTGCTGGGGAAGGGCCGCGGGAGGGGCGGCGCACGGAGCGCGTGCCGGCCTCGTTCCCCCGGGCTCCGGTGCGCGCTAGCGTGCGGGGCCTGGCCTGACCGCTCGACGAGGAGGATCCGTATGAGCCTGTCCAGAAGGGGGCTGCTGGCCGCCGGCGGTGCGCTGGGGGCGGTGGCGGCGGCGAGCCCCGCCGCCGCGCGGGACGGACACGGCGGCCGGCGGCGGGTGCGCACCGGTTTCGACCGGCTGGCCGCCGACGGGTATGCCGCACTGGCCGGGCAGCGGGTCGGAATCGTCACCAACCCGACGGGGGTCACCGCCGATGTCCGGCACGTCGTGGACGTCATGCACGCCGACGACCGCGTGGACCTGGTGGCGGTCTTCGGGCCGGAGCACGGCTTCCGGGGCACCGCGCAGGCGGGCGGCTCGGAGGGCCGCTACGACGACCCGGCGACGGGACTGCCGGTCTACGACACATATCTGAAGAGCGGGCGGCCCCTCGCGGACATCTTCACGGCCTCCGGCGTGGACACGGTCGTCTTCGACATCCAGGACGTCGGGGCGCGCTTCTACACCTACATCTGGACGTTGTACGACTGCATGGTCGCCGCCGCTCTGGCGGGGAAACGTTTCATGGTCCTCGACCGGCCGAATCCGGTGACCGGGCGGGCGGCGCTCGGGCCGGTGCTCGACCGGGCGTACGCGACGTTCGTGGGCCGCGAACCGATCGCGCAGGCCCATGGGATGACGGTGTGCGAGCTTGCGCGGCTGTTCAACGGCGAGTTCCTGGCCGAGCCGGTCGCGCTGGAGACGGTCCGGATGTCGGGCTGGCGGCGTGGCGACTTCCATGACGCGACCGGGCTGCCCTGGGTGCCGCCGAGTCCCAACATGCCGACGCCGGACACCGCGCTGGTGTACGCGGGGACCTGCCTGTTCGAGGGGACGAACCTGTCCGAGGGGCGCGGCACCACCCGCCCGTTCGAACTGCTCGGCGCGGAGGGGGCCGACCGGAGGTGGGCCGAGGCCGCGAACGCGCTGGCGCTGCCCGGGGTCCGCTTCCGGGAGGCGTACTTCACCCCGACGTTCTCCAAGTTCCAGGGGCGCAGGGTCGGCGGCGTGCAGGTGCACGTGTCGGACCGGGCGGTCTTCGATCCGGTACGGACCGGCATCGGGCTGCTGGTGAGCGCGAAGCGGTCGTGGAGCGGCTTCGCCTGGCGGCCCGACCACTGGATCGACAAGCTGACCGGCTCGGCGCGGGTGCGCACGCTGATCGACGCCGGGGCGGACACGGACGAGGTGGTGGGCGCCTGGAGTGACGACCTCGCGGCCTTCCGGCAGCTGCGCCGGGGGTACCTCCTCTACCCCTGACAGGGGGCTCACCCCCCTGTCGACCGGGGTGTTGGCCCCGTGGTTCCCGGGCCGTCCGGCCGACAGCCTTGTTCCATGCGCACAAAGACACGACATCGCCTGCCTCTGGTGGGACTTCTGGTGGCCGCCTGCCTCGGAACCGCGGCGCCCGCGGCCGTCGCCGAGTCACGCCCCGTCGACCCCGCACGCGAACTCGCCCGCACGGCCCGGCCTTTGAGCGACCTCGGCGCACTGGACAGGGTGATCGGCCCGGCGAAGGTGGTCGGCATCGGCGAAGCCACCCACAGCTCGGCCGAGTTCTTCGAGAACAAGCACCGGATCTTCGAGCACCTCGTGGAGAAGAAGGGGTTCACCACCTTCGCCTTGGAGGCCGGCTGGAGTACGGGGCTGCGGATCGACGACTACGTGCGGTTCGGGAAGGGGGACCCGAAGGAGATCATGCGGGAGGAGTTCCAGAACGCGTACCGCTTCTGGAACACCGAGGAGTACCTGGACCTCATCATGTGGATGCGGCAGCACAATCTGCGCCACCCCGACCGGCCGGTGCGGTTCATGGGCAACGACATCGGCTACGCGGGGCCGGGCCAGTTCGACCTGGTCACCGGCTATGTGGCACGCACGTACCCGAAGCTGCTGCCGCGCTTCGAGGAGCTGTACCGCGCGTCCCGCCCGGTCGGGAGCGTCGACGAGTGGATGCGGGCGTACGTGGCCAGGCCGCGCGAGGAGCGGCAGCGGCTGGCGGCCGACGTCCAGCGCGCCCACGCGCTGCTGGCCGCCCGGAAACCGGGCCGGGGCCACGAGGAACACGCCTGGATGGTGCAGCACGCGCGGGTCATCGCGCAGGTCGGCACCGAGTACGCGTACGACCTGACCGGTGACGGTGTACAGGACGCCATGCTCTACCGTGACCGGGCCATGGCCGAGAACACCGTCTGGTGGCAGCGGCGCACCGGGCACCGGATGCTGCTCTCGGCGCACAACGGCCACATCGGCTACGAGACGACGATGCCCGACCAGTACCCCCGGCTCCAGGGCGCCTACATGCGGGACGCGCTCGGCCCGGCGTACGTGAGCGTGGGCACCACCTTCGGACGGGGCTCGTTCAACGCCGCCGACACGCGTGAACCGGGCGAGCCGATACGGACGTTCACCGTGGGCGTGCTGAAGGGCGGCAACGAGGAGACGCTGGGGCGGGTGTCGCGGCGCGACTTCGTGGTGGACCTGCGTAAGGCCACGCCACGCGCGCGTGCCTGGCTGAACGAGTTCCGGCCGACGCGCTCGATCGGCACCGCCTACCCGTGGCCGGGCGATGACCTGCCCGCCCGGCTCGCCACCTCGTACGACGCACTCATCCACCTCCACGACGTGTCGGCCGCGCGGCTGCGCTGAAGCCCCGCCGGAGGTCTGGCCGTCCCTCCGCCCGGGAAGAATGCTGGTCACCAGCGACCTCGACGCGGAGGGACGGGCCATGGCCGGGATGAGTGTGGAGCCGTACCGGGAGATCACCTTCGACAAGGACGGCGACGGGGACAGCGCCCAGCGGGACGCGCTGGGCCGGCTCGGGGTCACGGACCTGGTGGTGTTCGCCCATGGGTGGAACAGCTCCCGCTCCGTGGCCACCCGGCTCTACGACCGCTTCTTCGGCCCGTTCCCCGGGCTGCTGCCCGCGGGGGCGCGGGTCGGGTACGCGGGTGTCGTCTGGCCCTCGATGATGTTCACCGACGAGCCCGTGCCGGACTTCGCGCGCGTGGCCGGCTCCGCGCGCGTGGCCGCCGCTCCTACGGAGCCCGGCCTGGACGCGGAGAGCCGGGACGCCCTCGTCGCGCTGTTCCCCGAGCGGACGGGGGTGATACAGCGGCTGGCGCGGCTGCTGGACGAGCGGCCCGAGGACGAGACGGCGATCCGTGAATTCGGGGCGCTGCTGCGGGAGCTGACCGGGGCGGACGGGGCCGGGGCCACGGCCGGCGACGACGAGGCCACGCCCGCCTTCCTGTTCGGGGATCCGGTGGAGGTGTGTGCCGCGTTCGCGGACGCGCTGGAGTCGCTGGAGGCGGCGCCGCCACCTCAGGAGCCGGAGGGGCCCGGCGGTCGTCAGGAGCTGCTCGGGAGCCGGCTGAAGAGACTCTGGAAGGGCGCCAAGGAGGCGCTGCGCCAGGCCACGTACTACACGATGAAGCGGCGGGCCGGGAAGGTCGGCGAACGCGGCCTGGGACCCCTGCTCGGCGAGCTGGCCCGCTCCTCTCCCGCCCTGCGGATCCATCTGGTCGGCCACAGCATGGGCGCTCGGCTCGTCGCGTTCGCGCTGCGCGGCCTGCCCGGCGGCACGCGCAATGTGAAATCCGTGACGCTCCTTCAGGGTGCCTTCTCCCACTATGCGTTCGCGGCGAGCCTGCCGCACGACCGCGGCTCGGCAGGTGCCCTGCGGGACATGCAGCGGCGCGTGGACGGGCCCGTGGTGGCCTGCCACTCGCGCCATGACACCGCCCTCGGGGTGATCTATCCGCTGGCGTCCCGGCTCGCCAGGGACTCCTCGTCGGTGGCGGGGCTCGACCGGCGGTGGTGGGCGGTGGGCCACTCCGGCGTCCAGGGCGTGCCCGGAACACCGTCGCTCACCCTGGACGAGGCCCTGCGGGCCGGGGTCGCGGCCTCGGGCTGTGTGAACGTCGACGCAGCCTCGGTGGTGCGGCGCGGCGGTCCGCCGAGCGGCGCGCACAGTGACATCTGCCACCCGGAGCTGGCCCGTGTGGTCATCGCCGCGGGCCGGATCGGGGGCGGGTAGGCGAGGGTAGGCCCGGACGGGTCCGGGTAGGCGCGGACAGTCGGGGACAGGCCACGGACCGACCGTCTCAGGCCCTTATGGGCCCCATCGGATTTTCGATGGAACAAGTTGGCGCGCCCGTACGTCCATCCCTTGACGCCGAAGTACCAGCGACGGAGGTGGCAGTGCGATGGCCGGTTTCCGGAGTCTTGCGAGACAGGTGCGTGATCCGGGGTGCGATCTGGCGCTGCGGAGGTATTCGCTGCGCAAGTGCCTGGAGCGGTTCGCTCCCTACGGGCACCGGGCGACCTGGGACCACCTGTGCGTGAGGCATGGGTTCGGGCCCGAGGACCGGGAGCCTGATCCGGCGCGGCTGGTGGCCGCGCTCGACGAACTGGAAGACGCGCGGGCCGTATGGCTCGCCTACGAGAAGGACTTCGCGGCGAGGCGCAGGCGTGAGAAGCACGAGGGTCTGCGGCGCCCCGGAGTCTTCGACGACTGGCACCGACGCACATGGGGCGGCAACGGGGTGGCCCGGTGCGACGATCCGGCGGTGCATCCCGCCGAGCCACTCGGAGAGGTGCTGCGCCGGCTGATCGGCGCGCTGGAGGCGGCGCCCGGGGAACACTGCCCGGTGTGCGCCGGGACCCGGATCGTCTGGCGGCCCGACCTGACGGGCGAACCATGGTTCGGGCCGGTCTGCGAGGGCTGCGGCGTGCTCGTGCCGCAGCCGGTCCTGACCTCCCGCGCCCTGGCACGGGCCAAGGCCCTGACGGACCCGGACGCGGCGGAGCGGGCACCGCTCTCGCTGCGCAAGGAGCTGGCGTCGGTGGCGTGAGGCGCCGCACGGCACGGAACGGGGGCGGTGCGGCATGGGCCGCGAGCGGTACGGCGTGGGGGCGGGCGACGGCGTCGGCGCGCCCCCACGTCCACGGTGCCGACGCACCGGATGACGGCGCGCCGCGTGCACCGTGACACTGCGCTGTGACGCGGGGCCCGTGGAACGTACGCCACGGCGCACCGGCGCCGCGTGCACCGTGATGCGTGACGCGTGAACTGTGACACGTGCACTCCGACGCGGGATCGTGGCACGTACCCCTGCGGTGCACCCGCCCGCCCGGTCAGTCGGTGCCGGGCTTGCCGAACTCCTCGATCAGTACGGGATACTGCTCCCCGCCGTGTCCGGCGGCGATCGCACGGTCGGCCATCGCCTTGAACAGCTTCGGCAGTTCGGCGTTGACGCCCACCGCCTCGCTCTCCTCGATCAGGTGCGCCATCGCCCGCGCGTCGGTCTCCAGCGCCGACACCTCGGCGGGGAAGGACCCGCGGTCGATCTGCTCGGCGTACCCCGGCAGCCATGTCGCCACGCCCTCGGCGATCTGCCGCGCGAACGGCGCGTACGTCGCCGCGTCGACACCGGCGGTCTTCAGCAGGGCCGTGCCCTGGAGCCAGGCGTTCAGGACGCTCCACATCATGGCCAGACCGGCCACGTCGTACAGGGACGCCAGACCATGGTCCGCACCGAGGTGGGTGACCGTGCCGAGCGCGTCGAGAGTTGACTTGTGGGCCTCGAAGTACGGCTTTGGTCCGCTGTGCAGGATCATCGCCTCGGCGGTGCCGATGGCCGGCGGGACGGCCATGATGGCGCCGTCCAGATAGTGGGCGCCGCGCTGCTCGGCCCATTGGGCGGTCTCCCGGGCCTGGGCCGAGTCGCCCGAGGTCAGGTTGATCAGTGTCGTGCCGTCCAGCTCGGCGTCGGCCGCGCCGAGCAGCTCGCGCACGGCCTGGTAGTCGGTGAGGCAGATGATCGTCAGGGGGCCCGCCTTGAGGGCGTCGCCGACCGACGGCGCCAACTGTGCGCCCTGGTCGACCAGTTGGTCGGCCTTGGCGGCTGTACGGTTCCACACGGTGGTGGGATGCCCGGCCTTCAGGAACGCGCCGGCGAGCGCCTGCCCCATCAGGCCGAGCCCGATGACGGTCACGGGTGTGTCGGTTTTGTTGGTCATGGCAGCATCGTCAACGTTGATACCGGTGTGAAGGTCAAGCGAGGTTTTGATGCGGATCGGGGAACTCAGCCGCCGGACGGGCGTCAACGCCCACCAGTTGCGCTACTACGAGGCCCAGGGCCTCCTGGAGGCGGAGCGCGGCGCGAACGGCTACCGCGAGTACGACGAGAGCGCCGTGCTGAGGGTGAGGCAGATCCGGCACCTGCTGGGTGCCGGTCTGTCGTCGGAGGACATCGCGTACCTACTGCCCTGTGCGGTCGGTGAGGCCCCTGAGCTGCTGGGGTGTCCTGAGTTGCTGGCCGCGATGCGGGCGCGGCTTGGGCGACTGGACGAGCAGATGGCCAGGCTCGCGCAGTCACGCGAGGCTCTCGCCGACTACATCGACGCGGCCGAGCGCATGGGCAGCCGGACGTACCCACCCTTCGACAACACCGGCCGGGAGCCCGTCCCCGCCTGAGCGGAAGCCCGGGTGGCCGACGGCGAGGGCGTTGTCAGTGGCGCCTGGCACCATCGTCCGTGTTGCGCCCAACGCGAGTTGGCGGCGGCGGCCAGGGAGGCTACCAGTCGCTAAATCGATGGCTCCAGCGGTTCGCCGCCGGAGAAGGTGGGGGCGATGAAACACGACCGAGGAGCCTGACATGTCGACGCTGCGCGTCACCGCCGAACTGCTGACCGTTCACGACCATCCCAACGCCGATGCCCTGGAGCTGGCCCAGGTCGGCCTCTACCGCGCGATCGTCGCCAAGGGTGCGTACCGCAGTGGTGATGCCGCCGTGTACATCCCCGAGCAGGCGGTCCTGCCCGCCGCGCTCGTCGACGAGCTGGGGCTCACCGGCCGCCTCGCGGGGAAGGCGTCCGACCGGGTCAAGGCGGTGCGGCTGCGCGGTGAGCTGTCGCAGGGCATCGTCTGCCGCCCCAAGGCGCTCGACGGGGTGGACCTGACGCGGGCGGCCGCCGAGGGCACCGACTTCGCGGAGGTGCTGGGGATCACGAAGTGGGTTCCGCCGATACCGACGTCGATGAGCGGGGACGTGGAGCAGGCGACGGATCTGCTGCCCTGGGTCGACATCGAGAACCTGCAGCGCTATCCGGGGATCTTCGAGCCCGGCGAGCCGGTCGTGCTGACCGAGAAGCTGCACGGCACGGCGTGCCTGCTGACGTACGTCGTGGACGACAAGAGGGTGTTCGTCTCCTCCAAGGGGTTCGGGGCCAAGGGGCTCGCGCTCAAGGAGGACCCGCGCAATCTGTACTGGCGGGCGGTGCACGGCCACGGCGTGCCGGAGGTGGCGGCCCGTATCGCGGAGCGGCTCGGCGCGACGCGGGTGGGCGTGTTCGGCGAGGTGTACGGCGCGGGGGTGCAGGATCTGGCGTACGGCGCCGACGGCCGCCGGGAGACGCTGGGTTACGCGGTCTTCGACATCTCGGCCGAGATCGACGGGCAGGTCCGCTGGCTCGCTCCGGCGGAGCTGAGCGAGCTGGTGGAGTCGCTGGGCGGGGTGCTGCCTCTGGTGCCCCAGCTGTACGCGGGGCCGTACGACCGGGAGACGGTACTGGAGCTGGCGAGCGGACGCGAGACGGTGTCCGGGCGTGAACTGCATCTGCGGGAGGGCGTGGTGATACGCCCGGCCGTGGAGCGGTACAGCCGGGTGGTGGGGGGACGGGCCATCGCGAAGGCCGTCAGCCCGGCCTATCTGACCCGTAAGGGCGGCACCGAGTACGAGTGAGGACCGGTCGGCCACGGGGGCCCGCCCACGGGGGTGGTGGGCTCCCGTGGGCGGCCTCTCACTCGCTCACGTGGTGGCGGGGCGCCGCTCGGGGAGCAGGCGGGAGCCGGTGAGGCGTTCACCGAAGACGTCGTCGGGGTTGGACAGGACACAGGTGTCCAGGGAGAGACAGCCGCATCCGATGCAGTCGGTGAGATGGTCGCGGAGGCGGCCGAGCTGCTTGATACGTTCGTCGAGCTCGGAGCGCCACGTCTCGGAGAGCCGCGCCCAGTCCTCGTGGGTGGGGGTGCGCTCCTCGGGGAGTTCGGCGAGTGCGGCCCGGATGGTCGCGAGCGGGATGCCGACGCGCTGGGCGGCCCGCACGAACGCGACGCGGCGCAGCGCGTCACGGCTGTAGCGGCGCTGGTTGCCGCTCGTGCGGCGGCTGCTGATCAGGCCCTTGGACTCGTAGAAGTGCAGGGCCGACACCGCCGCGCCGCTGCGCGCGGACAGCTGGCCGACCGTGAGTTCGTGGATCTTCTCTGGAATCTGCGGCACCCCTCGAACCCTACTGCCCTTCCGTTGACAGACGGCCGCACAGCCCACATGCTGAGCAAGCGCTTAGACAGCGCCTTGCGGAGACACCGTGTGCGAGAGGCAGGGAGCAGGGACATGGCCGAGCCGAGGATCTTCACCTCCGCCGAGGAGCTGCGCGCCGCCGTCGGCGAGCAGTTGGGGCACAGCGACTGGCTGGAGGTCGACCAGAAGCGGATCGATCTGTTCGCGGACGCCACCGGCGACCATCAGTGGATCCATGTGGACCCGCAGCGCGCGGCGGCCGGGCCGTTCGGCAGGACCATCGCGCACGGCTATCTGACGCTGTCCCTGCTGCCGACGTTCGTTCCGCAGATCATGCGGGTCGAAGGCATGAAGATGGGCATCAACTACGGCACGGAGAAGGTGCGTTTCCCCGCGCCCGTGCCGGTCGGCTCCCGGCTGCGCGCCACCGCGCTCCTGACGGGGGTCGAGGAGGCCGGCGGCGGGGTGCAGGTGACGGCGAAGGTGACCGTGGAACGCGAGGGCGGCGACAAGCCGGTCTGCGTCGCGGAGTCGGTGTCCCGCTACTACTTCTGAGCCGCTGCTCCTTCCGGGCCGTACGAATCGGCAGCGGGGGCGCTACTTCGTGGCCCCGACCATCCGCAGCACGAGGTCGGCGTAGAACACGCCGACCTCGTCCGGAGTCCGGCGCCCCTCCACGTTGAACCAGCGGGCCACGTCGATGCAGAGCGAGAGAACCGCGACGGTGGTGCCGGGCACGTCCGGTACATCGAACTCCCCCGCCTGGACACCCTCGTTGAGGATGCGGCGCACGACGCCGTCGCTCTTGCGGCGCAGTTCCATGATCTCGGCGCGGTGCTCCTCGCCGAGCGCGTCGAGTTCGTACTGCACCACGCGCGCGGTGGCGTGGCGTCCGGCGTGCCAGCGGACGAAGGACCGCACGGCGGCGGCGAGCCGCTCGGCAGCCGTGCCCTCGCTGTCCGCCGCGCCCTGCAGGATCTCCAGCGCCTTGTCGTGCCCGATCCGGCTGATGCGGTGGAGCAGCTCTTCCTTGGTCTTGTAGTGGATGTAGAGCGCGGCCGGGCTCATCCCGGCCCGGCCCGCGATGTCCCGGGTGGTCGTCGCGTGGTACCCGCGCTCGGCGAACGCCTCGACGGCGGCCACAAGCAGCTTCCTGGCCGCCTCGGGGACCACCTCGTCCCACGGCGTGTCGTCGCCGCCGGGCGTCTCGTCCGCCGCAGTCATGGTTCGCCCCTTCTCAGGTCCAGCAGGACGAACACCATACAACGCCGGTGAGCAAGCGCTTAGCCTCTTTGCTCAGAGCTTCTGGAACGGGTCGTGCTCGGCGAGGAGCTTCTCCAGCCGGGCCTGGTCGACACGGCTGACGATCGACCCGGCCTCCTGCCGGTCCCGGACGACCTTGGCGAGGGTGAACGCGGAGGTGGTGAGGTAGAGGACCGCGATGGCGAGGAAGGCGCGGACCCAGACGTCGGCGTCCAGGTTGAAGATGCCGAGACCGACGGCGCCGAGGGCGAGGCCGAAGGAGATGACGGCCTGCATGTAGTACGCCGCCGTGTTCTGCTGCTTGACCGATGAGTCGCTCATGCGACGAGGATCCGCCGGGAATGGCCGGATCGGTATCCGCTCCCGTACTCATGCCCTACTCAACCCGCCCCGCAGCGCGCAATCGCTCAGCACACGGATCAGAACGCGGAGACGCCCGTAAGTGCGCGGCCGATGATCAGCTTCTGGATCTGGCTGGTGCCCTCGTAGAGGGTCATCACGCGCGCGTCGCGCAGCAGCTTGCCGACCGGGTACTCGTCGATGTAGCCGTAGCCGCCGTAGACCTGGAGGGCGTTGCTGGCACAGCGGACGGCGGCCTCGGATGCGTACAGCTTGGCCTTGGAGGCGGCCGTCGCGAACTCCTCGCCACGGTCGACGAGGTCGGCCACGCGCCAGGTGAGCAGCCGGGCCGCGTCCACGTCGACGGCGATGTCGCTGATCAACTCCTGGACGAGCTGGTGGTGGGCGATGGACCGGCCGAACTGCTCGCGTTCGCCGGCGTACCGTACGGCGGCGTCAAGGGCGGCCTGGGCAATGCCGACGCAGCCGGCGGCGACCGACATCCGGCCCTTGGCCAGCGCGGACATGGCGATCGAGAAGCCCTTGCCCTCGGGGCCCAGCAGGGCGCGGTCCGGCACCCGTACGCCCTCCAGGACCAGCTCGGCGGTGGCCTGGCCGCGCAGGCCGAGCTTGCCGTGGATGGTGCGGCGGGTGAGGCCGGGCGTGTCGGTGGGGACGAGGAAGGCGGAGACGCCCTTGGGGCCGGGGGTGTCGTTGGTACGGGCGAAGAGCAGGACGACATCCGCCCAGGTGCCGTTGGTGATGAACATCTTCGAGCCGTTGATCATCCAGTCGCCGCCGTCCCGGACCGCGCGGGTGGCGAGGCTGCCCGCGTCGGATCCCGTACCGGGCTCGGTCAGGCCGAAGCAGCCGAGGGCCTCGCCCGCGGTGAGCCGGGGCAGCCAGGCGCGCTTCTGCTCCTCACTCCCCCAGGCGGCGACGGTCTTGGCAACCAGCCCCAGGGAGACGGAGACGATGCCGCGCACGGAGGAGTCGCCGCGGCCGAGCTCCTCGGTGACCAGGCAGTACGAGAGATGGTCGCCGCCGGAGCCGCCGTACTCCTCGGAGACGGTCAGACCGAGGAAGCCGACCCCGCCGAGCTTGCGCACGATCGCCCGGTCCACCTCCTCGGCCCGGTCCCAGGCGGCGGCGTACGGCGTGACCTCGCGCGCGACGAAGTCCTCGGCGAGCCGCCGCACGGCGGTCTGCTCTTCGCTCAGCTCCAGGTCCACGGCGGCCACCCACCCCTTTAATTACCACTGCTAGTTTCCGCTTGGCAGGCCCTACTATGTGCGCCATGGCCCGACCACGCAAGCCCCTCCTCAGCAGAGAACGCATCGTCGAGACGGCGGGAGCGCTGGTGGACGCCGAGGGCCTCGCCGCGCTCTCGACCCGGCGGCTGGCGGCGGAGCTGGGCGTGAGCGGTCCCTCCCTCTACAACCACTTCCGTACGAAGGACGAGATCCTCGACGCCGTCGCCGACGCGGTCAGCGCCAAGATCGACCTGTCGATGTTCGAGGAGGACGACGGCCGGGACTGGCGTACGGCTCTGCACGACTGGGCCGTCTCCTACCGGGCCGCGCTGGCCGACCACCCCCATGTCGTCCCGGTCCTGGCCCAGGGACCCGGCCGCCGCCCGGCGGGTCTGCGGGTCGCCGACGCGGTCTTCGGCGCGATGGTCCGCGCGGGGTGGCCACCGGCCCAGGCCACGTACATCGGCGCGCTGATGCGGTACTTCATCACCGGCTCGGCGCTCGGCTCCTTCGCCCGGGGCTTCGTCGACGACGAGGGGGCCTACGACCCGGCCGAGTATCCGCACCTGGGCCAGGCTCATCTGCTCGCCGAGCGGCGCCAGAAGGTCGACGAGGGGGCGTTCGAGACCGGGCTGCGGGCGCTGCTGGACGGGCTGGCGGTGCAGTACGAGGCTCGGGGCGGGGCGAGAGCGGCGGGAGGAACGGACGGGGACGGGGCGGACTGAGGGGGCCGGGACGGACGGGGTGGGCGGGAACGGGCGGCCCGGCCTGGTCCGGTCCGGTCCGGTCCGGTCCGGTCCCGAGACGTGCCGGCCCGGTCCGAAGACGTGCCGGCCCGGTCCGAGACGTTTCGGCCCGGTCCGGAGACGTTGCGACAGACGCTTCGTGCCTGGCGGGTGTGGCGGTGTCGCGGTCCCGGCCGCGGGTGGCGTCACCCGCGGCCGGGAGCGTCGGACGTGTCTGAGCGGGGAATTCGCGGCTAGAAGACGACCAGCGCCCGGCCGCCCTTGCCCGCGAGCATGTTGTCGAACGCGCCGGGGATGCCGTCGAGCGTGATCCGCTCGGTGACCAGTGCGCTCAGGTCCATCCGTCCGGCCCGGATGTGCTCGGCGAGGACCGGAAGGTCCTCGGCGGGGCGGGAGTTGCCGTACACACAGCCGGAGAGGGTGCGGCCCCAGTGGAAGATCTCCAGGGCGTTGAAGGAGACCTGCTGGTCCTTGCCGCCGATGCCGACGACCGTGGTGCGGCCGCCGCGCCGGGTGGAGTCCCAGGCGGTACGGATGGTGGTGGCGCGGCCGACGCATTCGACGGCCACGTCGGCGCCCTGACCGCCGGACAGTTTGCGGATCTCCTTGGCGGTGGTGTCCGAGGCGACGACGTACTCGGTGGCCCCGGCCGCCCGCGCCAGGGCCTCCTTCTCCGGGGAGACGTCGACGGCGACGATCGTCGACGCGCCCGCGACCCGGGCCGCCTGGATCGTCGCGAGGCCCACCCCGCCCACGCCGAACACGGCCACCGACTCGCCCGCGCGGACGCGGGCGGAGTGGTGGACGGCGCCGTAGCCGGTGAGGACGGCGCAGCCGAGCAGCGCCGCGTCGGTGAGCGGGACGCCGTCCGGGACGGGCAGCACACAGCCGGCCGCGACGACCGTCTCCTCGGCGAAGGCGGCGACGTTGAGGCCTGGGTGCAGTTCGCGGCCGTCCTCGGTGACGGTGTACACGTTCGCGGTGCCGGTCAGCGCGTGGGCGCAGAGCCAGACCTCGCCGATCGCGCAGTGGTGGCAGGAGCCGCAGGACGGCGCCCAGTTGAGGACGACACCGTCGCCGGGGGCGACATGGTCGACCCCCTCCCCGACCGAGACCACCGTGCCCGCGCCCTCGTGGCCGAGGACGGCCGGGACGGGGACCCGCATGGTGCCGTTGGACAGGGACAGGTCGGAGTGGCAGACACCGGCGGCGGCGAGCCGGACCCGGACCTGACCGGGGCCGGGCTCCGGCAGGACGATGCCAGTGATCTCCAGGGGAGAGCCGACGGCGGGCAGGACTGCGGCGCGGACCACGCTCATTGCTCCTCGCTCCTCGTTCCTCGGGCTCAGAACTGCAGGGACTTGGTCTGGAGGAACTCGGCCAGTCCGTGGGCACCGAGCTCGCGGCCGATGCCGGACTGCTTGTACCCGCCGAAGGGGGCGAGCGGGTTGAAGCGTCCGCCGTTGATGTCGACCTGTCCGGCCTCCATACGGCGGGCGAAGGCGACGGCCTCGTCGGGTTCGCCCCAGACCGCGCCGGCGAGCCCATACACGGTGCCGTTGGCGATCCGCAGGGCGTCCTCCTCGTCCTCGTAGCGGAGGAAGGCGACGACCGGTCCGAAGATCTCCTCCTGGGCGATCGTCATCTCCGGGGTGACGTCGGCGAAGAGGGTGGGCGTGACGTAGTAACCCTGCGGGAGAGGGGCTTCGGTGCCGCCGACGACGAGCCGGGCGCCCTCCTCGACACCCTTGTCGATGTAGCCGCGCACCCGCTCGCGCTGCACGGCGTTCACCATGGGACCGATGCGGTCGCCGGGGGTGTAGGTGGCGATGGTCTCGGCGGCGTGGGCGACGGCCTCGTCGTACTGGTCGGTGTGGACCAGCACCCGGGTCAGGGCGCTGCACCGCTGACCGGCGTTGGAGAGGGCGTTGGCCAGACCCGTGTCCACGGCCTTGGCGAGGTCGGCGGAGGGCAGGATGACGTTGGCGGACTTGCCGCCGAGCTCCAGGGCGACGCGCTTGACGGCGCCGCCGGCGAGGGCGCCGATCCGCTTGCCGACCGCCGTGGAGCCGGTGAAGGAGACCAGGTCCACGCCGTCGTGCTCGGCGAGCGCCTGGCCCGCGACCGGGCCGAGGCCCGTGACGAGGTTGAACACCCCGGCGGGCAGGCCGGATTCGTGCACGGCCTCGGCGAAGAGCTGTGCGGTCAGGGGCGTGTCCTCGGCGGGCTTGAGGACGACCGTGCAGCCCGCCGCGAGCGCGGGTGCCACCTTGGCAACGACCTGGTGCAGCGGGTAGTTCCAGGGGGTGATCGCGCCGACGACGCCGACCGGCTCCGCGTAGACGGTCGAGTTGCCGACCTTCTCCTCGAAGGCGTAGGTGGCGGCGAGTTCGGCGTACGAGCCGGTGACGAAGATGGGCAGTCCGGCGTGGACGGCGGTGGCGAGCGGCGGCGGGGCGCCGAGTTCGGCGGTGACCGTCTCGGCGATCTCGTCCTGGCGGGCGGCCAGGGCGTCGCGCAGCGCGGTGAGCCGCGCCGCCCGCTCGGCGGGCGGGGTGGCGGCCCAGGCCGGGAAGGCGGCGCGGGCGGCCGACACGGCGGCGTCGACGTCCTCTGCGGTGCCGGCCGGGACATGGCCGATGACCTGCTCGTCGGCCGGGTTCACCACCGCGATGGTGTCGGTGCCGGCGGCGGGCCGCCAGGCTCCGCCGATGTACATCGCGTCGTGGGCCTTCATCCGCATCTCCTTCGTACCGGCCGGGCGTCGCTCGTATCACATACGTGCCCAAACTAGCGCTGATAGTTTTTCAGCGCCAGGGGCCGCCGGAGTGGCGCACGCCTCACCGGACCGGTCCGACGGAGTCCGCCGGTCGCGAGCCCAGCTCAGAAGTCGGCCCGGGTCGGCTCGTCGAGCCTGGCCACCGACTCCTGCGCGAAGGCGCGTTCGTAGGCGTCCCGGATGCGCTCGATCTGGGGGTCACGCACGCGTGCCTCCGTGGCCGGGTACAGCAGGATCAGCTCGTACGAGCGCTCCCGCTCGATGGTGCCGTGCGCGTCCCGCCACTGTCCACGTCCGTCCTGCACAGTCAGGCCACTGGGAAAACTGGGGGTTACCTCCTTGTCGACGAAGGCCATGAACTGCCGGTCGGTGACGTCCGGCCCGCCGTCGGGCCGCTCGGTGCCGAAGAACAGCCGGGTCTCGACGTAGGCCTTGCCGCGCGCCTGGGCCGGGGCGGGGGCGGTCGCGGCCGGGCTCTCGTCGCCCAGGGTGGCGTACGCGGTGGGGGCACCGGCCGCGAACAGCAGGGCGGCCGTGGCGGTGGCGACGCGGGCGCGGCGGCCGGGGCGGGGCAGGGTCGGCAGGGGCATGGAGGTCCCTTCGTACGGGGGTGCGCCGGTTCGTACGGGGAGCACCGGCGCTGATCACTCTGGCAGCGGTGGGCGGCGAGCCGGTGCGGAACACGGATTCCGGCCGAAATCCGCTGCTAACGCCGCGACATTCCTGCTACCGCCGCGACCTGGGCCGTTGTGCGGCAGGGTGGTCCGCCCGCACCGGAGGCCGTACTCCGTCCGTGCGCCGGCTCTTTCTGGTGCCCAGGCCGGCGGCGACGAGCAGCAGGACGCCGAGCGTCACGAACGGGGCGGCGGTGCCGGCGACCCCGGCGATCAGCCCGGCCGAGGCGGGGGCCGCGACCTGGCCCAGGCGGTTGCCGGTCAGCCGCAGGGCGAGGGCGGTCGAGCGGGCCTCGGCCGGGGCGGCCTGGACGACCGTCGTCATGGAGAGCGGCTGGCCGACGCCGAGGCAGAAGCCGAGGGCGGCGAGCATCAGGGCGAGCGCCGGCACAGGGACGGGCAGCGCGATCCCGGCGCACAGGAGCGCGGCGAGCAGGCAGCTGACGGCGAGGAGCGCCGTACGCCCGAGCAGCCGGATCATCGGGGGCATCGCCAGCCGGCAGGCAATGGTGGCGGCGGCGCGCAGGCTCAGCAGCAGTCCGACGGTGACGGGTGCGATGTCACGGTGTTCTCCGATGACGGGGAGGTAGGCCGTGAGGATGTCGGTGGCGGAGAGGACGGCGAGGCTGATGAAGATTCCGGCGGGGACCCCGCGCGTCCGCAGGATGCGGTGGACGGGGACCTTGGGGCCGTGCCGCCGGGTGGGGAGCGGGGCCCGGTGCTCGATGCGCCACAGGGAGGCGAGGGAGAGGACGCCGACCCCGGCGGAGACCACCAGCGCCAGTGCGCTCGTACGTGACATGTCACCGCCGATCAGCCAGCCGGCCGCCATGGGTCCGACGAGCTGACCGAAGGAGGCCCCGATGGTGAAGTGACCGAAGTTGCGGTCCTGTTCGGCCGGGGCCGACTGGCGGGCGACGATCGACTGGGCGCCGATCACGAAGCAGAGGTGGCCCAGGCCCATCACCCCGCTCCAGGCCGCCATGGCGGGCAGGGAGTCCGCGACGCCGCTGAGGGCGCAGCCGCCGGAGATGAGGACGACCCCGAAAGGCAGGAGCGGGGCGCACCGGCCGTGGTCCGTGCGGCGGCCGAGCGGCACGGCGGCGAAGAGCGGCAGCAGCGCGTACACCCCGGCGATCACACCGATGGCGCGTTCGTCCGCGCCCAGGGCGAGGGCGCGGTAGGAGACGGCCGGCCGCGCCATCGACACCGCCGCCTGCGCGAAGCAGAAGGCGATGACGAGGCGCAGCAGCCAGCTCCTGGAAGGTGACACGTCAGATGATCCCGAAGAGGATTCCGGCGGCGAGGACGACCAGCGAGGTGAGCGCCGCCCATTTCACGGTGAAGCGGGTGTGGTCGCCGAACTCGACCTTGGCCATGCCGACCAGGACGTACACCGCCGGGACGAGCGGGCTGGACATGTGCAGGGCCTGGCCGACGAGGGAGGCGCGGGCGATCTCCAGCGGGGAGACGCCGTGGGCGGCGCCGGCCTCCGCGAGGACGGGCAGGACGCCGAAGTAGAAGCCGTCGTTGGACATGAAGTACGTGAGCGGCAGGCTCAGCAGGCCGGTGACCAGGGCCATGTGCGGGCCCATGCCCTCGGGGATGGCCCCGACCAGCCAGTCGGCCATGTGCTTGACCATGCCCGTGCCGGTGAGGACGCCGGTGAAGACGGCGGCGGCGAAGACCATGCCCGCGACGTTGAGGACGTTGTCGGCGTGGGCGGCGATACGGGCCTTCTGGTCGGCCATGTTGGGGTAGTTGACGGTGAGCGCGAGGGCGGCGCCGAGCAGGAACAGCACCGGGATGGGCAGCAGCTCCAGGATCATGGCGGTCAGCAGACCGACGGTGAGCGCGGCGTTGAACCAGTACAGCTTGGGGCGCAGGGTGGGGCGGTGCGGGTCGAGCCCCTGGAAGCCCTCGTCCTCGGCGCGCTCGCCTTCCCCGGCGGGCGCGGCGCCGGCCGGCGGCGGGGTGTCGCCGCCCGGGATGTCCCCGTGGCGCGTGTCCGCCTTGCGCGTGTCCATGTCGTCGGCGCCGCCGCCGGCCTTCACCAGCACCGTCTCGGTCTCGGGCGCCAGGGCCTCGTCCAGGGTCAGGTAGCCGAGGCGCTTGCGCTCGCGGCGGCCGAGGACGTAGGCGAGGACGAAGACGAAGAGGAGGCCGACGCCCAGGGCGGGGATCATGGGGACGAAGATGTCGCCCGCGTCCAGCTTGAGCGCGGTGGCGGCGCGGGCGGTCGGGCCGCCCCACGGGAGGGTGTTCATGACGCCGTTGGCGGTGGCGGCGACACCGGTCATGACGACGAGGCTCATGCCGAGCCGCTTGTAGAGCGGGTACATGGCCGAGACAGTGATCATGAAGGTGGTGGAGCCGTCGCCGTCCAGCGACACGATCGCGGCGAGCACCGCCGTACCGACCACGACCCGCATCGGGTCGGCCTTGCAGAAGCGCAGGATGCCCCGGACGATCGGGTCGAAGAGGCCGACGTCGATCATCACGCCGAAGTAGACGATCGCGAACATCAGCATCGCGGCCGTGGGCGCGAGATTGCCGACGCCTTCGATGACGTAGTCGCCGAGCTTCGCGCCGTCTCCGACGAGGACGCAGAAGAGGGCGGGGATGAGCACGAGCGCCGCGATCGGCGACATCTTCTTCAGCATGATCAGGACCAGAAACGTCGCGATCATGGTGAAGCCGAGGATTGTCAGCATGAGGGACACCTAACGTTCACCCTTGAACTCCCACCGAGCGGCGGTCCGGATGACGTTAGGTGCCGTTCATCGGCGTTAACAAGACGTTGACGCGTGAGCAATACGAGCAAAACCCCAGGTCATCGCCTTGGCGTCAGTTCGACGGGGAAGCCGTTGAGGACAGCGGTGCCGGACAGCGGGTCGAGCCGGGAGCCGTCGAGAAGCTGGTTCACATTGACTCCGGGGCGCCGCGCGGCGACCGAGAGACGGGTCCCGGGCCGGTCGTGGCCCCAGCCGTGCGGCAGGCTCACCACCCCCGGACGCAGCGTGTCGGTGATCTCCACCGTCACCTCCAGCTCTCCGCCGTCGGCCTTGATCCGGGCGGGTGCGCCGTCGGTGAGTCCGAGGCGGGCCGCGTCGTCGGGGTGGACCTGGAGGGTGCAGACGTTGGTGCCGCCGGTGAGCGCGGGGACGTTGTGCATCCAGCTGTTGTTGGAGCGCAGATGGCGGCGGCCGACCAGGACGAGCGGCGCGGCCGGGGTGTCCAGGGCCCGCCGCAGCCGGGGCAGATCGGCGGCGAGGGGCTCCGGCAGCAGTTCGATCATCCCGCTGCGGGTCTTGAGGACCTGTCCGAGGCGGGGCTTGAGCGGGCCGAGGTCGATGCCGTGCGGCGCGGCGCGGAGGTCGTCGAGGGTGAGGTCGTACGGGCCGAGCCGGAGCATCATGTCCAGGCGCCGCTCCGGGCCGCTGTCGCCGGTGAGTTCGGCGGCGAGCTCCTGGGCGTCGCGGCCGTGGACGGGCGAGTGGGGCTGGGCGACGGCCTTGGCGAGGGCCTGGCCGATGACGAGGTCGTCGACGGCGGACGGGTCGGCGCCGTGCATCCCGGTCACGGCGAGGATGAGCCGGGCGTGGATCTCGGCCTCGTCCATACGTCCCTCTTCCAGAGGGACGGGGGCCGGGGTGTAGCGGACCTGGTTGCGTACGGCGAAGTTGTTGAAGGCGAAGTCGAAGTGGGCGCTCTGGGCGGGCGGCGGCGGGGGCAGGACGACATCGGCGTGGCGGGAGGTCTCGTTGAGGTACGGGTCGACGCTGACCATGAAGTCGAGCCGCTCCCCGAGCGCCCGGTCGAGGCGGTGACCGTCGGGGGCGGACAGGACCGGGTTGGCGGCGATGGCGACGACGGCCCGGACGCGGCCCTCGCCGGGCGTGTCGATCTCCTCCGCCAGCGCGGCCATCGGCAGTTCGCCCTTGGCCTCGGGGTGGCCGGCGACGCGGCTGGTCCAGCGGCCGAGGTCGAAGCCGCGGCCCGGCCCGGCCGGGCGGGGTGCGGGGGCGGTGGCCGAGAGCGGGAAGAGGGCGCCGCCGGGCCGGTCGAGGTTGCCGGTGAGGATGTTGAGGACGTCGACGAGCCAGTTGGCGAGGGTGCCGTACTCGACGGTGCTGCTGCCCATGCGTCCGTACACGGCGGCGGCCGGCGCGGCGGCGAGCTCCCTGGCGAGCGTACGGATGGTGGCGGCGTCCACGTCGCAGACGGCGGCGACGGCTTCGGGGGTGAAGTCCCGTACGGCTTCCCGCAGGGCGTCGAGGCCCTGCACCCGCCCGGCGAGGGCGCCGAGGTCGGTGAGGCCCTCCGCGAACAGGACCTGGGCCAGCGCGGCGAGCAGCAGGGCGTCGGTGCCGGGGCGCGGAGCGACATGGCGGTCGGCGAGGCGGGCGGTCCTGGTGCGGCGCGGGTCGACGACCGTGAGCGCCCCGCCGCGGCGGCGCAGGGCGCGGAGCTTGCCGGGGAAGTCGGGGGCGGTGCACAGGCTGCCGTTGGAGTCCATGGGGTTGGCGCCGATCACCAGGAGGTGGTCGGTGCGGTCCAGGTCGGGGACGGGCACCGCGAAGGCGTCGCCGAACAGGAGCCCGCTGGAGACGTGCTTGGGCATCTGGTCGAGCGTGGAGGCGGTGAACAGGCTCCGGGTGCGTACGGAGGCGAGCAGGACCGGCGGGTAGAGGGCGCCGGCCACGGTGTGCACATTGGGGTTGCCGAGGACGACGGCGAGGGCGCCCGGTCCGTGCTCGGCCAGGATCGCGGGGATACGGGCGGCGATCAGGTCGAACGCCTCCTCCCACGTGGCCTCCTGGAGTTCACCGCGGCCGCCGCCGCTGCTGCCCTTGCGGACGAGGGGTGCGCGCAGCCGGTCGGGGTCGGCGTCGACCTCGCCGAAGGCGGCGCCCTTGGGGCAGACGAATCCGCGGCTGAACACGTCGTCCCGGTCGCCGCGCGCGCCGGTGACGCGGGATCCGTCGAGGGTGAGCGTGAGGCCGCAGGTGGCTTCGCAGAGCGGGCAGATGCGCAGGGCGGTGGACATGACGGTCTCCCCGGGGCGGCGGCGTTTCGGCGACGTGCGGCTTCGGTTGCGCGAACACGGCCGAGCATACCGACCGGTATGGACGGCGGCGAGGGGTCGGTGCGGCCGGTTCAGCCGGTCCGGGCGAGGAGGGGCCCGAGGTAGGCGTGGAGCAGGCGGCGGGTCTCGGCGATGAGGGCGCTGTCGCCCGGCGGTCCCGTACGGAAGGCGAGTTGCAGCAGGGCGTCGGTGGCCTCGACGGCGACGAGGACCTGACGGCGGAGGGTCTCGTCGGGGGTACGGCCGAGGTGGGTGGCGAGCAGGGCGCAGAGGCGGTCGGCGACGAGGTGGTTGGGGTCGTCGGTGGGGGTTTCGAGCTCGGCGGCGGGGGCGGGGGCCGGGGCGGGCTCGCTTGCGGCCTCCGGTGTGGGGTCGGGGACGGAGTCGGCGGCGGACGGACCGGGGACGCCGAAGTCGACGAGCGCGAAGCCCGGGACGGTGCGCTTCATCGCGATGTACTCGTCGAGGACGGTGTCGATGGCGCCGTACGCGTCGACAGGCTGCCCGGCCGCGAGGCGGGCGTCGATGCGGGCGGCGTACCGGTCGAGGTTGCGGTGGGCGAGGGCGGCGGCCATGGCCCGTTTGTTGCCGAAGAAGCGGTAGACCGAGCCGATCGGGACGCCCGCGCGGATGGCGACGGCCCGGGTGCTCAGCTGCTCGTAGCCGGTCTCGTCGAGGAGTTCGGCGCACGCGTCGAGGATCCGCGCCAGGCGCTCGGCGCTGCGCTGCTGGACGGGCGCACGGCGGAGGGAGGGGGACGGAGGCACGGGGTCCATGATGCCGTTCCGGACGGTCGGCGGGGTCAGGCGATCAGGAGGCCGATGCCGCCGAGGGTGTACGTGATCATCAGCAGGAGCAGGGGGAGCTGACCGGCGACGGCGCGGGCGGGCGGCAGCAGCCGCACGGAGCGGTCGTGGGCGGCGACGACGCCGACGACGTGGCCGGTGACGACGGCGCCGACCTGGAGGGTGGCGAGGCCGCCCGGGGTCAGCGGCGGGGCGGGGGCGAGGGCGTTGTCAGTGCCGAGTGCCACCATGACGGTGCGTGGCCCTTCCGTCACGAAGAGGGTGGTGTAGTGCGCGACGAGATAGCCGAGGGCGATCGGCAGGAGGGAGTGGGCGAAGGCCGTGAGGGGGTGGGGCAGTTCGCGGTCGGCCAGGCGGACGGCCCCGGAGCACAGGCAGTACAGGCCGGCGACCAGGGCGACGGCGCCGAGCAGTCCGAGGGTGGCGGTGGGGGTGCGGCCGAGGGGTGAGGTCTGGACGGTGGTGATCCAGCTGGGGGCGTCGGAGAAGCCGTCGTAGGCGGTGGACCCGAGCAGGACACAGAGGGTGGCGACGAGGCCGGGGGTCGGCGGGGTGGCGTCGAGGCCGTGGAAGGGGTTACGCAGGACGAGTTGGCCGTCGGCCCGGCGGCCGAGCGGGGAGAGCCGGGCGAGCAGGGTCGAGTAGACCTCGAAGGCGTCGGCGTGGGCGAACCAGCGGTCGCCGTGGCGGGCGGCGCCGATGAGGTGGACGGCGGTGTGGGCGCCGAGGAAGGCGAGGAGGACGGGGGGTGAGGTGGGCTCGGGGGCGACGAGTTCGAGCCAGGTGAAGGCGAGCAGCCCGGCGGCGGCCGGCCACAGCCCGAGGCGGGGTGGCAGTGGGCGGGGGTGACGGGCGGGGAGGAGGCGGTGGAGGGTGCGCAGGGGGTTGAGGAGGCGCCAGACCGGGCCGAGGAGGAGGGAGGCGGGAATGAGTCCGACCCAGAGGAGGACGTAGAGGGCTCCGGGGGCCGGGTTGCGTGCGGGGTCGTCGGGGCCGAGGAGGAGGTGCAGGACGACGAACAGCGCGCCCGCGAGGCCGAGCAGGCGCAGGGCGGCGCGGGTGGCCGGGGCGTCGGCGAGCCGCCGGACGGCGCTGGGGAGCGGGCGGCCCGAACGGTCGCCCTGGAAGCGGGAGTCGGACCACAGGAGCCCGAGCGCGAGGAAGGAGACGAAGAGCGCGGCGAACGCGCCCGCGAAGGCGTAGAAGGGCGAGATCGGCAGGTCGTGCTGGGAGCCGACGCCGTGGGCGAGGGGGGTCACGGGCGCTTCACCGGACGACGAGCTGGGTCAGGACGAGGCCGGAACCATGGGTCTCGACCTCGAAGAGGCCGGTGCGGTCGGCGGTGAACGTCAGGGTGGCGGGGCGGCCGGCGGGCAGCGGAGTGGTGCGGTCGTAGCCGTGGACATGGAGGGTGTCGGCCCGGTCGCTGGTGACCCGCAGGGCGATACGGGCGCCACGCTCGACCTCGATACGGGAGGGCGCGGGCTCGACCGTGCTGCCGGTGACGGTGATCTCGACGGTACGGTCGGCCGCCGGGGGTTGCGGGTGCGTGGCCTCGCCGTTCTTGCCGGGACCGTCGTGCGGGCCGTCGTGCGGGCCGTCGTGCGGGGCGTCCTGCGGGCCGTCGCCTTTCGTGACGGTGGCCGTGGCCTCCACCGGTCGGCCCGCGACCGCCCAGGCGGTGTGGTCGTCGGCGTACAGCCGGACGGTGAGGGTGTGCCGTCCGGGGGTGGCCAGGGCGGTGGCGGGGAGGTGGTGCCAAGGGCCGTAGATCCGGGCCGTCTTGCGGCCGTCGACGAGAAGGTGGGCGTGGCCGCGGCCCGGGAGAGCGGCGCCGCCGGTGCTCTCCGGGGTGAACCGGAAGTGCGCCACCGTGAGATGGAGGTTCCAGCCGTCCTCGGAGTCGGGCCGCGCGCTGAGCTCCACGCGCGGCGCACCCCCGGCCGCCACCTCCCGCAGCCGGTGTCCCGACTCGTCCCGGGCGTCGAGGAGCGCACCGGCGGTTCCGGTCGCCTCCTGGTGGCTGGTGCCGGGCTTGTGATGGGTCGACGCCGGCCCCCCGCACCCGGCGCCGGCGAGCACGACCAGGACGGCGAGTACGAGCCCGGCCGCCCGGCGGGCGCACATGCGCCGGTACGTACACCACCCTCCAGCGCCCCGACCGGCTACCGCCGCACCCACCCGCCGGGTCACGAGGTCGCCCCGGACGTGTCGCCGGGCGTGCTCCCGGGCGTACCGCCGGACGGCCCGTCGCCGGTCGGCCGACCCGCTGCCGGCGGGCCACCGGCCGTCCCGTCAGCCGCGGACACCCGCCCTGCGCCGGCGCCCGCCTCGGCGCCCGAGCCGGCCCCCGGCCCGTCGCCTGCCGCCGCGCCCGGCTCGGCGCCCATCGCCGCGCCCGGCCCTGGGCCGACCCCCCTCGGTGGGCCGGCGGGCGCCGCTCCCCCGGTCCCCGCCGCCGCGATCGCCGCCCACAGGACCCACACCGCCGCGAGCAGACCGCGCAGCCAGGCCGGGCTCAGGGGGATCCAGGGGATCATCAGGACCGCCTTGTCGAAGGCGTCGAGGAGAGTGAGGGCGCCCAGGGCGAGGGTGGTCCAGGCGAGGGCGGGGCGGGCGGGGCGCAGGGCGAGGCCGAGGGCCGTCCACCAGGCGCCCAGGAGGAGCAGGGCGAGCGCGGGTACGTATCCGGCGGTCAGGGGCAGGGTGGAGCCGGCGACGTCGAGGGTGAGGCCCACGGCGCCCAGTGCGGTGGAGACGGCCGCGAGGCGGCTGGCACGCAGGCGGCGGCGCCAGAGCGTGGCGCCCACGAGGCCGAGCACCAGCGCGGTCCCCAGGGCGATCTGGGTCTCGACGCGGGCGAGGCCGCGCGCGCCGTACCAGTCGCAGCCCGCCGGGAGGCGGCGCTCCTGGACGTTGTAGTCGGCGCAGACCAGGAGTTGGACGAGCTTGACGGGTTCGCCGGCGAGCCGGTCGGAGCCGCCGGAGACGTCGCCGCGCCGGGCGCCGCACTCGGGCAGGGTGCGCGGTGAGGAGGGTCCGGTGTCGGACTGCCAGCAGTTGCCGCCGCCCTGGCCGTCCCACCAGACGTCGGTGCGGTTGGGCCGGGAGGCGCCGGCGCGGTCGACGCCGAGGTGGTTGCCGGCGTAACGGTTGTGGTGGGAGGTGTCGGCCTGCTTGGACCAGGCGGACTCGCCGCGGATGAAGGCGGGGACGGCGTTCAGGTAGAAGGCGGTGCGCTTGTGACCGTAGATCCAGTTGTTCTCGTAGAGGTTCCAGTTGCCGCCGGCGGTGATGATGCCGGAGCCCGGGGGCATGGAGATCTGCGGGCAGACGACGCCCTGTTCGTAGCCGCGCTCGACGGGCGGCTTGGCGCAGGTGCCGTCGGCGACGTGCCGGTAGTAGTCCTCGTTGTTGTCGTGGATGTCGTTGCGTTCGAACCGGGCGTGGTTCTGCGGGAGTCCGGGGTGGCCGGGGAAGGCGCTGTCCATGGAGGCGCCGCCCATGTTGTGGTCGAACTCGTTGTCGTGGACCCAGACGGAGTCGCCCGCCGTGCCCGAGTAGCCGACCATGTTGTGATGGCTGCGGCAGCCGGTGATCTCGATCGAGTACCGGGGCACGTCGTAGCCGCGGCCGTTGTTGATGTCGGAGGCGGAGCCCGGGTAGATGCCGGAGTCGCCGTTGCCGTAGGACTCGCAGTTCTTGTAGAGGCCGTGGTCGCTGGCGAAGGTGAGGAAGCCGTACTCGTCGTTCCAGCGGGTCAGCACGTTGTCGATGACGAATCCGTCGCCCGCCAGCACATAGAGGGAGTTGAAGGTGGTGCGCTGGGCGGTGAAGTTGCGGAAGTAGACGCCGTCGGACTCGTCGGCGCGGATCGCGTTGAGCTTCTGGTACTTGGCGTCGATGACGACGTCCGTGCGCGCCGCGCCCGTGCCCTCGATCTGGAGGTCCTTCTTGCCGAGGATGGCGACGAGGTTCTGGTTGTGCGGGCACTGCTTCTGCTGGGCGTAGCTGAGGACCTGGTAGCCGAACGCCGAGCGGGGTGCCTTCAGCCGGGCGCAGGCGCCGGTCGGCGGGGGCAGTGAGGGCTCCTCCTCGTACAGCCCGGGCAGGATCGCGATCGTCATGCCGGGCCGGTCCACGGCGTCGACGGCCTGCTGGATGTGGCGGTGACCGCCGGCCAGGCAGCGGGCGAAGAGGTTCAGGTTCCGGGTGCGCAGCGCGGCCGGGAAGGCGGCGATCCGGCGCTCGAAGTCGGCGCGGTCGCTCTTGCAGACGAGGAGGTCCGGTTCGCCCGTGCGCAGGGTGGGGACGCGGCCGGAGCCGTCGGGGAAGTCCACCGGCCGTTCCTCGTGGGCCTGGGCGAGGGGGGCGGCGGCGAGGGTGCCGGCGAGGGCCGCCAGCAGGACCGAGAGCGCGAGAACGAGCCTGCGAGTCCACGACATGCCGGTGAGAGTAGAGCAATGTTCATCTTTTGGGACCCCCCGTGCACGGACGGGAACCCTCCGCACGCGCGGCACGTCCCAGCGGCGCTCCCGTTGACGGGAGCGGGCGCGGAATCCTACGGTCATGCATAGGATTGTTGTGCGGGCTCAGGACAGGAGCGGGCGATGACCACGGAACTGGCGAGAAAGACGGCCGAAGGGCTGGAGTACTCCACCGGATTCGGCAACGAGCACAGCTCGGAGGCGGTCCCCGGAGCGCTGCCGCTCGGCCGGAACTCGCCGCAGCGGGCCCCCCTCGGCCTGTACGCGGAGCAGCTGAGCGGCAGCGCGTTCACCGAGCCGCGCGCCCACAACCGCCGCTCGTGGCTCTACCGGATCCGCCCGTCGGCGGCCCACCCGCCGTTCGCCCGGATCGACAACGGCCACCTCCGCAGCGCGCCCTTCACGGAGACCGTCCCCGACCCCAACCGGCTGCGCTGGAACCCCCTGCCGGAGCCGGCCCCGGGCACGGACTTCGTCGCGGGCCTGTGGACGCTCGGCGGCAACGGCGACGCCACCCAGCGCACCGGCATGGCCGTGCACCTCTACCACGCCAACGCCTCCATGGACCGCCGCGTGTTCAGCGACGCCGACGGCGAGCTGCTGATCGTCCCCGAGCGGGGCGGGCTGCTGCTCCGCACCGAGCTGGGCCTGCTCGCCGCCCGCCCCGGCGAGGTCGCGCTGATCCCGCGCGGCGTCCGCTTCCGGGTCGAGCTGCTGGACGAGACCGCCCGCGGCTACGTCTGCGAGAACTACGGCGCCCCCTTCCAGCTCCCCGACCTGGGCCCGATCGGCGCCAACGGCCTCGCCAACGCCCGCGACTTCCGGGCCCCGCGCGCCGCGTACGAGGACGTCGAGGGCCCGGTCGAGGTGGTGAACAAGTACTGCGGCAACCTCTGGGCCGCGACCTACGGCCACTCCCCGCTCGATGTCGTCGCCTGGCACGGCAACCACACGCCGTACGTCTACGACCTGCGCACCTTCAACGTCATCGGCTCGATCAGCTACGACCACCCGGACCCGTCGATCTTCACGGTGCTGACCTCGCCGTCCGACACCCCCGGCCTCGCGGGCGTCGACTTCGTCGTCTTCGCGCCGCGCTGGCTGGTCGGCGAGGACACCTTCCGCCCGCCGTACTTCCACCGCAATGTGATGAGCGAGTACATGGGCCTGATCGAGGGCGCGTACGACGCGAAGACTGCCGGAGAAGGGGGTTTCGTGCCGGGCGGTGGCTCGCTGCACAACATGATGTCCGCGCACGGCCCCGACCGGGACACGTTCGACAAGGCCAGCGCCGCCGAGCTGAAGCCGCAGAAGATCGACGACGGCCTTGCCTTCATGTTCGAGACCCGCTGGCCGGTCACGGCGACCGCGCAGGCCGCCGGAGCCGACCATCTGCAGAGCGGCTACGACGACGTATGGCAGGGTCTGGAGCGCCACTTCCGGCCGTGAGGTCCGCTGGTGGTGTCCCGTAGTGCCGTCGTACGGAGAGAGCCGTGACCGCCTTCGCCCCCGACTCGCTGGTCCTGAACCGCAAGCTGCCGCTCTGGTATCAGGTCTCGCAGTCGCTGCGCGCCTCGATACTGGGGCGCGCGCCCGACGCCTCGCTGCGGCTGCCCACCGAGGAGCAGCTCGCCGCGCACTACGGCGTCAGCGTGCTCACGATGCGCCAGGCGCTCAAGGAGCTGGAGGAGGAAGGCCTGATCAGCCGGCACCGGCGGCGCGGGACGTTCATCGAGCCCGGCGCGCGGCGCAGCGCCCCGCGCCGGCTGCTCGGCTCCATCGACGCGATCGTGGCCCAGCAGTCCGGGGAGCGGACGGAGGTCCTGGGCCACGGCCCGGAGCCCGTCCCCGGTGAGCTCGCCGAGTACTTCCCCGACGCGGCGCAGGTGGTCGCCTACCGGCGCCTGCGCTGCGACGGGGAGACGGGCGAGCCGACCAACTGGGCGGAGAACGCGGTACGCCCGGAGATCGCGGCCGGTATAGACCCGGCCGACCTGGAGCGCTGGCCGATGACGAAGGTGCTGCGGGACCTGGTGGGCGTGCGGATCAGCCGCATCACGGACACGGTCGAGGCACGCCTGGCGGACCCGGAGACGGCGACCCTGCTCGCGGTCCCGCTGCTGTCGCCGATCCTGCACTACACGGGCGTGACCTACGACGAGGACGGCCGGGTCGTGGACGTGGCCCGGATCCGCTACCGGGGAGACCGCTTCTCCTTCTCGGTGACGGTGGACGCGCACTGACGGGGCGGGGCGGGCGGACCGCGACGCCCGTCGGCACGTGCGCCTACCCGCCCCGCGGGGGACCCCGCGCCCAGGCGGGCCCGGCAATCCCGCCAAGCCCGAGCCGGCCGCTCGCCGGCCCGACGCCCGTCGGCACGGGCACCGCCGCCACCCGCGGGGCGACCGCACCGGTCCGGCCGCCCGCGAGGGGCGCGCCGGCCCGCCCCTCGCGGGCCACGCCCACTGATACCGGCGTGCCCGGGTCACTAGCATGCGTGCCGTGACCGAAGACGTGCCGCTGCTCTCCGACCTCATGCCCTGGGCCGTGGCGCCGCTGCGGTTCGGGCGCTCGTGGATCGTGGCGCCCGATGCCGCAACGTTGCGGGCGCGGTGGAAGCGGCTCGTCGCGGCCGAGGGGGGCGAGCGGGAGGCGCTGTTCGGGGTCAGCCGGGCGCGGACGCCGGTGAGTTCGGTGGCCGCGCTGCCGGGGCAGGCCACCGGGACCGGGCGGTTCGCGCGGGAGACGGGGCCCTGCCCCGAGCCCGTACGGCTCGCGCACGGGCCCTTCGACGAGCAGTGGCTGATACCGGACCACCGGCTCATCGACACCGCACGGCCCGAGCTGTGGCGGGTCGCCGACGACCGCCAGGTGTTCGCCGTCGAGCAGGGCAACGTCCCCGGCGCCGGCGGCCCGGCGCTGCTGGTGACGGCCGCGCTGCCGGACGGGCGGTCCCCGGCGGGCCGGCCGGGGCGGATCCGGCCGCTCTACCGAAGGCCCGGCGGCCGCGAACCCAATGTGGCGCCGGGGCTGCTGCCGCTGCTGAGTGAGCGGTACGGGCACGAGGTCACCGCCGAGGAGTGGCTGGCCTGGGCCGTGGCCGCCGCACGGCCCTCTCCCGCCGGGTGCGCCGTGCCGCTGCCGCTCGCGCCGGAGACATGGCGGGCGGGGGTGGAGCTGGGCGGGTGGATGCAGGAGGTGCAGTTGCGGGGCGCCCGGGGCGGTGAGCGGCACCGGCTGCCCGGCGGGCGGCGCCCCTACGTCCGCGCGGCGATCCCCGCCCGGCCCGACGCGCTCACGTACGACGCCGCGGAGGAGAGCCTCGCGGTCGGCGCCGGGCGGATCGCGCCCGTCCCGGCGGAGGCCTGGGAGTTCCGGGTCGGCGGGGTGCGGATGCTGGAGCTCTGGTTCGAGCGTCGGACGGCGCCCGCCGAGTCCGGCACCCTGGAGTCGATCGGGCCGGCCGCCTGGCCGCAGGAGTGGACCTCCCAACTCCTGGAGCTGATCACGGTCCTGGCGCTCCTCGGCCGGCGTGCGCCGGAGTGCGCGGCGCTCGCCGAGGGCCCGCAGCTGACGCGCACCGCGCTGCGGGAGGCTGGTGTACTGCCCGTACCGGAGCGCGCGCGGCGGCCCGCGTCCGTGCTCGACCACCAGGAGGAGGGCCCGGAGGGCCAGTTCGCGCTGCTCTAGGCGTCCGGGCGGCTAGAGACGCCGTTCCGCGCCGCCGGGACGAAGGAGTCGAGGACCCGGTTGAGCGTCCGGTCGAAGATCTCCTCGATGCCGAGGGTTTCGGCGCCGGCCTCGATCAGCACGGCGGCCAGCCTCGGATAGCCGCCGCCCGCGAGCCGGCCCATCAGGTAGGCCGTGCGGACGGCCCGCTCCCGCTCCGCGGACCAGGGCAGCGAGCGGGTGCGCTCGGCGATGGCGAGTTCGTTGGCGACGAGGGTCATCACGGTGCCGTTGACCGTCGCGATCAGCTCCATCTTGGCGCCGCCCGGCAGGTCGACCCCGTCCAGGCAGCCCAGGCAGTACTCCAGGAAGCGCAGGGCGTTTGGCCCGTACGCGTAACCCGTCGACATCAGCCGGATCACCCAGGGGTGGCGGTGCATGATGCCCCGGGTCTGCCGGGCGACGGCCCGCATGTCCGCCCGCCAGTCACCGCTCGGCGGCACGTCGGCGTCGTACTCCCCGCTGATGGCGTCGACCATCAGCTCGTACAGATCCTCCTTGCGGGGGACGTAGTTGTAGAGCGACATCGTGCCGCAGCCGATGTCGGCCGCGATGCGCCGCATCGAGAGCGCGTCGATGCCGTCGGCGTCGGCGATGCGCACGGCGGCGGCCACGATGTCCGCCCGGCTGTACGCCGGTTTGGGACCACGGCCCGCGCGCTCGGGGCGCGCCCAGATCACTTCCGGTTCGGCCGCTCGGCCCGCCATTGCTCATCACCTCCCCACCATCCTAGTTACGTACAGCGTACGTAGTGAGGTATGGTCGCCCCATGACAACTACGTACGCTGTACTTAGTGAGGGGCTGCACAAGCGTTATGGCGAGGTGCACGCATTGCGTGGACTGGATCTGGCCGTCCCCGAGGGCACGGTCTGTGGGGTCCTCGGCCCCAACGGCGCGGGCAAGACCACGGCCGTACGGGTGCTGACGACGCTCACCGCCCCCGATTCCGGCAGCGCCCGGGTCGCCGGGTGCGACGTGGTGCGCGACCCGGCCGGGGTGCGCCGGCGCATCGCCGTGACGGGGCAGTACGCATCGGTCGACGGGGAGCTCAGCGGCGCGGAGAACCTTCGGCTGTTCGCGAAGCTGCTGCGGGCGCCGCGGGCGCGCGCCGGTGAGCTGCTGGAGCAGTTCGGCCTGGCGGAGGCGGCCGACCGCCCGGCCCGCACCTACTCCGGCGGGATGCGGCGCCGTCTCGACCTCGCCGCGAGTCTGCTGGTCCCGCCGAAGGTGCTCTTCCTGGACGAGCCCACGACGGGCCTCGACCCGCACAGCCGCAGCGGAATCTGGGACGCCGTACGGGGGTTGGCGTCCCAGGGCACGACCGTGCTGCTCACCACGCAGTATCTGGAGGAGGCCGACCAGCTCGCCGACGACATCGTGCTGATCGACGAGGGCCGGGCCGCCCACCGCGGCTCCCCCGCCGAACTCAAGGCGATGATCGGCAGTTACGCGCAGGTGGTCGTCGCCGATCCCGCCCATCTGGAGTCCGCCGCGGCCGTCCTGGACCAGCTCACCGGCTCCGCGCCGGCCCTCGACGCCGAGCGGCGCACGGTCGGCGCGGTCACCACCGACCCGACGCTCACCCTGCCCCGGGTGGTCCGCGAGATCGACGCGGCCGGAGTGCCCGTCGTCGACGCGAGCCTGCGTCCGCCCACCCTCGACGAGGTGTTCCTGCGCCTCACCGACCGTAAGGAGCTTGCCGTATGAGCGCCCTCGCCCACGACGGGACCGCCGTGCTCGGCCGTCATCTCCAGCGGATCCGGCGCGCCCCGGCGATCCTGGTGATGACCCAGACGATGCCGATCGTCTTCCTGCTCTTCTTCGGCTACGTCTTCGGCAGCGCGCTCGCCATGCCGGGTGCCGACTACCGGTCGTTCCTGGTGCCGGGCATGCTGGTGGCGACCGCCGCGAACGGCATCATGACCGGCATGTTCCAGGCCGCCCAGGACTCCCACCGGGGCGTGATGGACCGCTTCCGGACCCTGCCGATGAGCCGGGCGGCCGTGCCGCTCGGCCAGGCGCTGGCCGATCTGGTCACCAGCGCGGCCGGTCTGGTCCCGCTGATCCTGGTGGGCCTGGCCATGGGCTGGCGGATCGAGGGCGCGGCGCTCGAAGCCGTGGGCGCCTTCGGACTGCTGCTGCTCTTCCGCTTCGCCGCCACCTGGGTGGGCATTCTGCTGGGCCTCGCCTCCAAGAGCGAGGAGGCGGCCGGCCAGCTGGGCAGCGCCACCTTCATGCTGCCGCTGCTGTCCAACGCCTACATCCCGGTGGAGGGCATGCCCGGCTGGCTGCGTACGGTCGCCGAGTGGAACCCGATCTCGGCGGTGACCACGGCGGTACGGGAGCTGTTCGGCAACGCCTCGGTCCCGGCGGACGCCGCCTGGCCGGTGACACATCCGGTCGCCGGGGCGCTGCTGTGGTCGCTCGCCCTGATCGCGCTCTGCGCGCCGCTCGCGGTCCGGCGGTACGCGCGGGGGTGACAAAGGTGGTGCGTACACGATAGGTACGCCTGCCATGAGTACTCAGCCGCTCCCGCTGGACGGGATCACCGTCGTCGCCGTCGAACAGGCCGTGTCGGCGCCGTTCGCCACCCGCCAGCTCGCCGATCTGGGCGCCCGGGTCATCAAGGTCGAGCGCCCGGACGGCGGGGACTTCGCGCGCGGGTACGACACGGCCGCCGCCGGCCTCGCCTCGCACTTCGTCTGGTGCAACCGAGGCAAGGAGTCGCTCGCCGTCGACCTGAAGGACCCCCGGGGGATCGGAATCGTCCGCAGGCTCGTCGCGGACGCGGACGTGTTCGTGCAGAACCTGGCGCAGGGGGCCGCGGCCAGGCTCGGACTGGACGCGGCGACCCTGTGCGCGGCGCACCCACGGCTGATCGCGGTGGACATCTCGGGATACGGCGCCGGCGGCCCGTACGCCCACAAGCGGGCCTACGACATGCTCGTGCAGTGCGAGTCCGGGCTCGTGTCGGTGACGGGGACACCGGAGCAGCCCGTGAAGGCGGGGATCCCGGCGGCGGACATCGCGGCGGCGATGTACGCGTACGCCGGGGTCCTCGCCGCGCTCGTGCGGCGTGGGACGACCGGGCGGGGCGGGCCGGTGGAGATCTCCATGCTGGAGTCGCTCGCGGAGTGGATGGGGCATCCGCTGCACCATGCGATGCACGGGGGCGAGAGCCCGGCGCGTACGGGCGTCGCGCACGCCGTCATCGCGCCGTACGACGCGTATGCGACGGCGGACGGCGGTCAGGTGCTGCTGTCGGTGCAGAACGACCGGGAGTGGCGGCGGCTCGCGCAGCAGGTGCTCGGCCGGCCGGAGCTGGCGGACGATCCGTCGTTCGCGACGAACACGGCGCGGGTGGAGCACCGGGAGAAGACGGACGCGGTGGTGGGCGAGGCGCTGGCGGTACTGACGGCGGCCGAGGCGGTGGCGCGGCTGGAGGAGGCGGGGATCGCGTGCGCCCGGCTGAACACACTGACGGACCTGGCGGCCCATCCGCAGCTGGCGGCACGTGAGCGCTGGCGGGAGGTGGCGAGTCCGGTGGGGCCGCTGAGGGCGATGCTGCCGCCGGTGACGTTCCCGGACGCGGCGGAGTCGGCGGTGATGGGGGCGGTTCCGGCGCTGGGCGCCCATACGGACGCGATCCTGCGGGAGGCGGGTCTCGGGGCGGCGGAGGTGGCGGCGCTGCGGGACGCGGGCGTCGTCGTCTGACGTACGGGCGGCGTGCGGGCGTGGGCCTGGGGGCGTCGTGCCGGTGGGTGGTGCGGAGGTCGTCGCTGCGGTGGTGCCGGCGGGTGTGGGCCGGTGCGGTCGGGTGGGGGCGCGAGCTGGGGCGGGTGCGCGTGGTGGGGCACACGGACCCCACCCGACCGTGCTGGGCAGACCCCTAGCGGTGGCTGCCGAAGAGCGAGCGCCGCAGGCGCCGCAGCGGTGCGAAGAGCGAGACTCGCGCGCTCTTGCTGCCACGGCTGTGCGCGACATCGCGCGACGTCAGTTCCCGCATGAGCAGCGTCGCTTCCGCCGCCTCGCGCTGCGGCACGGCAGGGCCGCCCAGCACCGAAAGGTGGCGGTCGAGACGCGAACTTGTCGCGCTGCTCCCGCAGGTGATCGCAGGCACACGCGGCCTGCTGCGCACCGTTATCTGTTCCATGTCACTCCCCACCCGTACGAGGGCACCCGGCCCGGGCAGATTAACCCTATCGCTCCGCAGTGACACCCGTGTATCCCGTCCCCGCGATTAACCGTACCCGTACGGGGGTTGACGGTCACTCTCTGAATACAGCTGATTCCAGGGCGAGTTGGACAGGTGTCGATCCGTCACCTTCCGTCCGGTACCGCCGCCTCCGAAGACCCTTTGTGATCTCCGCCACCAAGATCACCGAGGGGCTCCCGGAGAGACCCAGTCCAAGGGGGCGGCAAAAAGGCTCGGTTGAGCTAGCTTGGAGGGGTTCGACCCTGCTGCGGAGGGGGGCTCGCTTGAGCGAGGTACCGGGCGACGAGCGTCTGATCGCGGGGCGTTACCGCCTGCTGAGCCCCCTTGGGCAGGGCGGGATGGGCGTGGTGTGGCGGGCCAGGGACGAGGCGCTCGGCCGCGAGGTCGCAGTCAAGGAGGTCCGCGCCCCCGCCGGCCTGGACGACGCGGAGACCAGCAGGCTGTACGCGCGCCTGGAGCGCGAGGCCTGGGCCGCCGCGCGGATCTCGCACCGCAACGTGGTCACGGTCTACGACGTGGCGTCCCAGGACGGCCGGCCCTGGATCGCGATGGAGCTGATCCGGGGGCTGACGCTCGCCGAGACGCTCGACGCGGAGGGGCCTCTGGCGCCTCAGCGGGCCGCGCACATCGGCGGGGAGGTGCTCGCGGCGCTCCGCGCCGCCCATGAGGCGGGGGTGCTGCACCGGGACGTGAAGCCGGGCAATGTGCTGATCGCCAACGACGGCCGGGTGGTGCTGACGGACTTCGGGATCGCCCGGGTGTCCGGGACGAGCGACCTCACGATGACCGGCGAGCTGATCGGCTCGCCCGAATTCCTGGCTCCGGAGCGGGCGTTGGGCCGCACACCGGGACCGGCTTCGGACCTGTGGTCGCTCGGCGTGCTGCTGTACGCGTGCGTGGAGGGCAACTCCCCCTTCCGCCAGGACACTCCGCTGAGCACCCTGAGGGCGGTGGTGGACGAGGAGCTGCCACCGCCGCGCCGGGCGGGGCCGCTCGCCCCGGTCATCGAGGGGCTGCTGCGCAAGGATCCGGCGGAGCGGCTGCCGGCGGCGGAGGCGGAGCGGCTGCTGCGGGTGGTGGGCGCGGGCGGCACGCCCCGTACGGCGACCGTGCACGCGAGCACACCGGTCCCTCCCGTCCCGTACGCCCCCACGGAGACGTCTACGCCCACGCCTCCCCTGCCGCGTCCGGTCTTCCCGGCTCCGTCGCCGGGCCCGGACACGACGGTCTCGGGGACCGAGCGGCCGCGGCGGGCCGTGGCGGTGCTGACCGCCGGGATCGCGGTGCTGCTGGTCGCGGTGGGCGCGCTGACGTACGCACTGGTCGAGCAGGACGGCCTGGGCGGCACACCGGCCGCCGGCACGACCACCAGCCAGGGCGGTACGGATCCGGCGACGGACGGTCCGGGTCCTTCGCCGACGCCCACACCGCCGTCCACGCCCCCGTCCACGCCCCCGTCCTCGGCGCCGGCCACCGGCGCGAGCACCGGCAGCACTTCGGCGTCCTCCACTCCCCCGCCGGCGCAGACCGTACGGGTCCATGTGGCGGCGGTGCGCGACAGCTACACCGGGGCCTGTCCCCCGCCCGCGGACCGGGCGCCTTCGTTCGCCGCCGGGATCACGGTCGGCCGGGTGCCCGCGTCCGTCTCGTACCGCTGGGTGACCGAGAGCGGCGGCGGCTCGGGCGCGGAGTGGAAGACGGTCGAGTTCGGTGCGGGCGGCGCCCGGGAGCGGGTGGTCCACCACACGGAGACGTCCTTCGCCGCGGACTCGGAGCGCCACGACCGGATCCGGGTGGAGATCCGGACGCCGGCCGGGGCGCGGTCGCAGTGGGTGGGCTTCTCGGTGACCTGTGAGCGGGAGACCCCGACGGACGGGGCTTCCTCCCCCGGCCTCGGGGAACACCCGTACAGCGGTCACCGGTGAGAACGATCATGGTCCGTCCGACGCCCGGTCTGGCCGGGACGGTCACCGCGGCACAGCAGCACCCGCTCAGGCTTCGGGCCTGGGAGTGAGGGCGGTGAGGGCGGCGGCGAGTTGGTCGAGGCGCGTCGGGTGCAGGGAGTAGAGGACGTAGTAGCCCTCGCGGCGGCTGGTGGTGAGTCCCGCCTGGGTGAGCTGGTGGAGGTGGCGGGAGATCACGGACGGGGAGAGGCCGAGGAGGGTGGCGAGTTCCTGGGTGGTGCGGCTCTGTGCGGCGAGGTGGGTGACGATCCGCAGGCGTGGGGCCGCGGCCAGGGCGCGCAGGGCGGTGAGGGTGTCTTCCTGGCTGGTGGGGCGGGCTGCCGAGGAGGGGCCGAGGGGCAGGGCGGGGTAGGTGATCCGCAGTGGCCAGGGGGTGTCACAGGTGACGCGTACGTGCGGCCAGACGTAGTGGCTCGCGGTGAAGGTGACGGGGCGGGCGCGGGTGACGGTGAGGTCGTGGTGGTGCGGGCGGTCGAGCCGGAGTGTGCGGGCGCCTGGGTCGACGCGGATCTGAGGGGCCAGGGCGCGTCAGCGGCCCGGACCTGGCTCGCCGGCTCCGACCGTCGCCTGTCGGTGATCGGCGGCGCGGGGGGCATCGCGCTGATCGGCCTCGGGCTCACCGTCGCCGTCACCCGTCATTGAGCTCCACCGGGTGTGTGCCCCACCCCCACGGCCTCGGCCGAGGGGGCGGGCGAAGGGTCGGTCACACCGCGTTCCTGAAGGTGGGCAGGTAGCCGCCGGACTGGCCGGGGGCGGTGGGGTGGTAGGACTCCCCGATGTTGAGCCAGTTGACGCTGTGCAGCCAGGCCGCGCCGGAGCAGATCTCGTGTCCGGTGAAGGAGGGGACGACGTCGGCGAAGGTGTAGCCGTGGTCGGCCGCGCGCTTGGCGATGGCGGTGTTGAGGTGGTCGGCGCCGCCGTTGATGGCACGGCGTTCGTTCTCGCTGAGTCCGGAGGTGCAGGTGCCGCTCAGCTTGTAGAAGCGGGGGTAGCCGATGACGACGACCTTGGCCGTGGGCGCCTTTGATCTGATCGCCGAGTACACCGAGTCGAGCTGGCCGGGCAGGGTGGTGTCGACGTACGCCTTGGCTTGATTGACTCGGTTGATGCAGGCGGCTTCGGACTGGAGGACACAGGTCGTCATGACGTCGGCGAAACCGGCGTCGTTGCCGCCGACGGTGATCGAGACGAGGTCGGTGGCGGCACTGAGCGGGCCGAGCTGACCGGCCGTCACATCACCCGTACGAGCACCTGAGCATGCCGTGAACGCGAACGACGAGGGTGAGTTCGCCGACGCCCACAGCCGGGGGTAGGCCCTGGTGGAGCGCTTGCAGGCGCCGCTGGCGCTGTCGTAACTCCCGGCGCCCACACCGGAGGAGTACGAGTCGCCGAGCGCCACGTAGTCGAGAGCGGCGGTCTCCGCGGCCTGTGCCGCCCCCGAGCCGGTGAGGGCGAGGGCGGCGCCGAGGAGGAGCGAGGAGGAGAATGCCGCGATTCGGGACAGTTTCATGGAACCTCCCTTTAGCAGAACCTCTGTCACATCTGTGGTAGCAGCGCGCATAACTCACTGGAAGTGTCCATGCCAAGAAGATTTGGCGAGGAGTTCGGCGCTCCTTGACGAGGTGTCACCGCCGCCCGAGCATGGCACTCCGACATCCGGCACCTTGGGGGCAAATTCACCCATGCGGACCAATCGAAACCAGCCAACTCCCCGACTCAGGACCCTTTTTGGGCGGGCCGCTTCACGGGACGCGCTCGCGCTGCTGGCCGGGGTCGCGGCGGCCGTCTCGGGTGTCGGCGCCGCACTCGTCGCCGCCGACCTCGATTCACCCCTGCGCGCCCCCTTCGCGCTCTTCCTGCTTCTGGCGGCCCCGGCGCTCGCCATCGGTTCGGTCCTGCGCCGGTTCACCACACTCACGCGCTGTGTGCTCTCGGCGGCGGGAGCGGTCGCAATCGATCTCACCGTGGCCCAGATGATGCTGACGTTTCATCTGTGGTCCTTCCGGGGCGGTGTGGCCACCGTCGCCGGGATCTCCGCCCTGCTGCTCCTGGTCGCGGTGATGCGGAATTCACTCACGCGCCGCGCGCGCAGGAGTTCCGCGCATTAGCGGAGCTCCCGGCCCGGCGGAATTGAATAACTCCCCCGTCACACGCGTCACTTATTCCCACATCCGTTCGGTCGGAACTATTCGAGCGGACCTCGCGTCTGTGCAGTCGGAGAAGGACGAAAAAGGAAATTGCGAGACCGTGGCCGGGTCTTGCCATACAGTCCCATTCATCAATACCGTCGGACATCTCACCCGCAACGGTCCATCATGCAAAGCGGCTCAGGGGAGGGCTCTAGCGTCGCGATGGATCCGTAGCGGAGCGCTGTAGGGGGGTGCCGCGTCCGGTACCGCATGCGTTCTCGCATGGGGGCCGAGTCGCGTGTCACGCGGCCAGTCATGCCAGCTCATCCATTCCGTACGGAGATCGAATTCCGTGCTGCGCGGATGAGAACCCCCCTTTCGAACCGGACAGACAACCGGACCGCCCGGGGGCGGGCGGTCCACCGGACGAGAGGGACACCCAACCATGAGCTCATCGCTCGAAACGTCGCTCGAAACGTCACTCGAAACTCGTTCCGCCACACAGATCGACCGGCAAATAGCGGCTCAGTACCGCGCCATCACCTCGCATCTGGCAATCACTCCGCCGGTGAGCGTCGTCATCCCCGCGATGAACGAAGCCGAAAATCTCCCGTACGTCTTCAAGACGCTTCCGGACTGGATCCATGAAGTGGTCCTGGTCGACGGGAACTCCACCGACGACACCGTCGACGTGGCCCGTGAACTCCGGCCGGACGTCAAGGTCGTCAAGCAGGTCGGCAAGGGCAAGGGAGACGCGCTCATCAGCGGCTTCGCCGCCTGCACCGGCGACATCATCGTCATGGTCGACGCGGACGGCTCGGCGGACGGGCAGGAGATCGTCTCCTATGTGTCCGCCCTGGTCGGCGGCGCCGACTTCGCCAAGGGATCCCGCTTCGCCAACGGCGGTGGTACGGACGACATGACGCCGGTCCGCAGACTCGGGAACCGCATCCTGTGCGGCATCGTCAACGCCAAGTTCGGCGCCCGCTACACCGACCTCTGCTACGGCTACAACGCCTTCTGGCGCCGGTGCCTGGACGAGATCACCCTCGACTGCACCGGCTTCGAGATCGAGACCCTCATCAACATCCGGGTCGTCAAGGCCGGCCTGCGCGTGCAGGAAGTACCGAGCCACGAGTACCTGCGCATCCACGGCGTCAGCAACCTCAACGCCGTACGGGACGGGCTGCGCGTCCTGCGCGTCATCCTCAAGGAGAAGGGCGTCCGGCGCGCGGCGCGCCGCAGGCCCGCCGCCTTCTCCGCCAACGTCCCCCGGGGAGAGGTCTCTTGAGGCCCGAGCCCCCCGCCGATGGAGAGCGCCGGTTCTCCGTGGTGATCTGTGTGTACACCGAGGAGCGCTGGGAGGACATCCTCGCCGCGGTCGACTCGGTACGCCACCAGTCACGGCCTGCCCTGGAGACGCTGCTCGTGGTCGACCACAACGCGGCGCTCCTGGACCGGCTCGCCCGCCACTACGAGCGGGAGCGGGACCGGAAGGAGGTGCGGGTGCTCGCCAACGCGGGCCCCCGCGGCCTCTCCGCCGGCCGCAACACCGGTATCGCCGCCGCCCGCGGCGACATCGTGGCCTTCCTCGACGACGACGCCGTGGCCGAGCGCGACTGGCTGCGCCACTTCGACGAGGGGTACGACGATCCGCGGGTGATGGCGGTCGGCGGGCGGACCGTGCCGGCCTGGGCGTCCGGCCGCCGGCCGGTGTGGTTCCCGGAGGAGTTCGACTGGATCGTCGGCTGCACCTACCGGGGCCTGCCGCCCGGCCGGGTCCGGGTCCGTAACGTCCTCGGCGGCAACGCCTCCTTCCGGCGGGCCGCCTTCGACGCGGCGGGCGGCTTCGCCACCGGCATCGGCCGCGACGGCGACCGGCGCCCGCTCGGCTGCGAGGAGACCGAGCTGTGCATCCGGCTCACCGCCGCCCTGCCCGACGCGGTCCTGCTCATCGACGACCGCGCCGTCATCCACCACAAGGTCCCCGCGGCACGGGAACGGTTCGGCTACTTCCGCACCCGCGCCTACGCCGAGGGCCTGTCCAAGGCGCTGGTCGCCCGCAGTGTCGGCGCGGGCAAGGGCCTGGAGTCCGAACGCCGCTACACCACCCGGGTGCTGCCCGCCGGGGTCGTCCGCGGGCTGTACGACGCGCTGCTCGGGCGGCCGGGCGGCGCGGGGCGGGCCGGGGCGATCGTCACCGGTGTGGCGGTCGCGGCGGGCGGCTATCTGCGCGGCTCGCTCGACGCGCGCAGAGGCGGGCCGCGGTTCTCCCACGGTCCCGTCGAGGCGTACGGCAAGGGCGAGGCGGACGGCAAGGGCAGGGCGTACGACAAGGGCAGGGCGTACGGCCAGGGCGAGGCGGGCGTTGCGGCAGACCCGCTCGACGCGGTCGGCCCGGTCACCCGAGCCGACTCTCCCGGCCCGGCGGGGGTGGCCGCCGGGTCGCCCCACGCGGACGGCTCGCCCGGCACCGGCAAAGGGCGGCCGTGATGAGCAGGGCCGTACCGATCCTGATGTACCACGCGGTCGGCCCCCACCCCGCGAAGGCGGCGTACGGGCTGTCCGTCTCGCCGGAGGCGTTCGCCGGGCAGATGGAGGTGCTCGGCGAGCGCGGCTTCACCCCGCTCACCACCGCCGAGCTCGCCGCCGCCTGGCGTTCGGGCGGCCCGCTGCCCCGCCGCCCGGTCCTGATCACCTTCGACGACGGCTACGAAGGAGTGCACCGGTACGCGCTGCCGGTGCTCGCCAAACACGGCTTCGCCGCCACCCTGTTCGTCTCGACGGGGTGGCTGCGCGGGGCGTACGAGGAAGGAGGCGCCCTGGACACCATGCTCGACTGGGAGCAGGTGCGGGAGCTGGCCGCCGCCGGCACGGAGATCGGAGGACACACCCACACCCATCCCCAGATGGACCAACTCGACGACGCGCGGCTGGCGTTCGAGAGCGTGCGGTGCCGGGACGTCATCGAGGCGGAGACCGGCCGCGCCCCGGTGTCCTTCGCCTATCCGTACGGCTACTCCAGCCGGCGGGTGCGGCGGGCGGTCCGCGCGGCCGGGTTCGCCCAGGCGCTCGCGGTCGGCAACGCGCTCGCGCGCCGCCGGCAGGGGCCGTACGCCCTGGAGCGGGTGACCGTGCGGCGCTCCACCGGCATCGAGGAGTTCGCGCGGCTGGCCGAGGGGCGCGGGATCGGCCGGTCCTTCGCCGCCGACCGGGTGCTGACGAAGGGGTACGCGCTGGTGCGGCGGACCCGCCGGGCGGGTGCCTCGCTGGTTCGAACACGTACATAAACACCGTGCGCCGGGGCGTCGTGTGCCGGATCATGGGCGCCATGTCCGCGAACCCGCACGACGCCCTGCCGATCCGGCTCCATGTCGACGACAGCGATTCACCGGCCGACGTCGTCGACGCGCTGTTCCTCGGCCGTTTCGCGACGGGCGAGCAGCCGTACTCGCACAGCTCCTCCATCGACCGCGTCAAGCCCGGCGCCACCCTGCTGCCGCCGGGCTCGGCCGTCCTGCGCTCGGCGAAGGACGACGACCGCAGCGCGGTGCTCGCCGAGGGCGAGGGCTGGACGCTGCTGGCCTCCCGCTGGAACCGCGGCGCCGACGTCACCGTCACCGCCGTCAGCCGGGAGCTGGCCGAGCGGGTGCTCAAGGAGGCGACGGACGGGGCGCAGGACGAGCCGGAGCCGCAGCCCGAGAACGTGACGATGGGCTTCTGGTACGTGTCGCCGCGGCGCGGACCGCACCGCACGACCCGGCAGATCGCGGCGGGGACGTGGGACGAGATCCGGGCCAACTACACCGCGCCCGTCGCCACGGCGATGGACCGGCTGATGAAGGTCACCCCCGACGACATCGCCGGCCGGCTGCTGCTTCTGCACGGGCCGCCGGGCACCGGCAAGACGTCCGCGCTGCGGACGCTGGCCCGGTCCTGGCGGGAGTGGTGCCAGGTGGACTGCGTCCTGGACCCGGAGCGGCTCTTCAACGACGTCGGCTATCTGATGGACATCGCGATCGGCGAGGACGAGGGCACGGCGAAGGGCCGCTGGCGGCTGCTGCTGCTCGAGGACTGCGACGAACTGATCCGCGGCGAGGCCAAGCACACCGCGGGGCAGGCTCTCTCACGTCTCCTCAACCTCACCGACGGTCTGCTCGGCCAGGGCCGCAACGTCCTCGTCGGCGTCACCACCAACGAGGACCTGGAGCGTCTCCACCCGGCGGTGGTCCGCCCCGGCCGCTGTCTGGCCCGGATCGAGGTGGGGCCGCTGACCCGGCAGGAGGCGGTGGGCTGGCTCGGCCGGGAGGACGGCGTCGGCCGCGACGGCGCGTCGCTGGCGGAGCTGTACGCGCTGCGCCGGGGCCAGGCGCCGTCCGCCATCCCGGACCAGCACAAGGGCGCGGACGCGGGCCTCTACCTCTGAGGCGGACGGCCGCCCCAAGGCGTCGGTTTCTACGGAGGGGTCAGTCCTCGTACGCCGCGCGCAGGGCTTCCTCGATCGCGGCCCGCGCGCCCACCTTCGTCAGGCCGAGGCGGCGCGCCTCGGTCGCGTAGAGCGCCGCCGCCGCTGCCGCGCGGCGCTGGGCCTCGTCCCCGGCCGGTGCGACGAACGTGCCGTGGCGGCCGCGGGTCTCGATCACTCCGTCGCCCTCCAGGGCGCGGTAGGCCTTGGCGACGGTGTTGGGAGCGAGGCCGAGCTCGTCGGCGAGGCCTCTCACCGTGGGGAGTTTGTAGCCGACCGGCAGCGCTCCGGTTCTCGCCTGTTCCGAGATCTGGGCGCGCAGCTGCTCGTACGGGGCGGTCGGGGAGTCCGTGTCCACGGCGATCTTCAGGGTCACGCGGCGATTGTCCCTCACGCCGCGAGGCACCGCCGGGGAACGCCGCCATGGAACGCCGCCGGAAAAGGAGAGGCGGCCGCGCGGCCGCCGCGCGTAGCGTGCGCGCCATGACTGTGATCGTCCGTGATCTACGCCTGGGGGACGCGGCGGACGCCGCCGCGGTGACCCGCGTCCGGCGCGCCGCGCTGCCCTACCTCGTGACCACGCCCGAGGCCCTCGCCTTCGGCGCGGAGAACGCCCATCCCGCCGCGAAGTACCGGCTGTTGGTGGCCGAGCGGGACGGGGAGGTGATCGGGACGGCCCATGCCGGGATCGCGTACGACAGCAGCGAGCCGGGCCTGGGGTATGTCACGCCCCATGTCCACCCCGACCACCGTGGCCGGGGCGCGGGCGGGCTGCTGCTGCGGACCGCCGAGGAGCATCTGGCGGGCGAGGGCGCGACCGCCGTGTACGCGTGGGCGCTGGAGGAGTCCGGTTCGCTGGAGTTCGCGCGCCGGCGCGGGTACGAACCGCGCCGCACGGCCCACTTCCTCCGGCTCGATCTGGCGGACGGGCCGCTGCCGGAGCCGCCCGCGCTGCCCGCCGGGGTCGAGCTGCGGACCGCGGCCGACTTCGCCGCCGATCCCCGGCCGCTGTTCGAGGCGGACGCGGAGACGACCTCCGACGAGCCGAGCGACATCGCGATCGACTTCGACGACTACGAGGACTGGCTGAACCACACCTGGAGCAGCCCGCTCCTGGACAAGGAGCTGACCACGGTCGTCGTGGTGGACGGCGAGGTCGCGGCGTTCACCGCCGCCCAGACCGACGGTCTGACCCGGTACATGTCGGGGATGACGGGCACGCTGCGGGCGCACCGCGGGCGGGGCCTGGCCAAGATCGCCAAGACCGACTCGCTGCACCGGGCCCGCGCGGCCGGCTACACCGAGGCTTTCACCAACAACGACGCCGGCAACGGGGCCATGCTCGCGATCAACCGGTGGTTCGGATACAGCGTCTGTGCTACGGAGGTACGTCATGTCCGCACGCTCGGTTGAGGTGGTGCTCGTCAAGGGCACCCGTACGAAGATCCGTTACCCGGCGGAGCTGGTCGCCGACGACGGTACGCGGCTGACGGTGCGGGCTCCCTGGGCGGCCGAGGGGGTGCGTGACTTCGGGTTCGTACGGTTCGAGCCGGGTGACGTGTTCCTGGAGCACTACTGGCGTGACCGGTGGTACGCGGTGAAGGAGGTCAGGGCGGCCGACGGTTCGCTCAAGGGCTGGTACTGCGACATCACGCGGCCGGCGGCCGTCGCCGGCGGTGAGGTCGTCGTCGAGGACCTGGACCTGGATCTGTGGGTGTCGGCGGACGGTTCGCAGATCCTGCGGCTGGACGAGGACGAGTTCGAGGCGAGCGGCCTGGCCGCGGCCGATCCCCAGGCGGCGGCGCGGGCCCGTGAGGCCCTGGACGAGCTGGAGTTCCTCGCCCGGGACGGGCTCGCGCCGATGCTCGGCCTGTGAGGCGGCGGGTCAGCGCAGTGTGATGTCCGCGTCGTCCTGGGCGAGGAACTCGGGCAGCGGGATCGCGCGGCTGGTGTCGAGCTTCATCAAGTTGGCCTGCACCCGGGCGGGTCCCGGCTCGTAGCGGCCGGGGGCGGTGACGACGGCGGTGTTCGTCCACTCGCGGACCTGTCCGTCGCAGACAGCGCGAGTGCCGCCGATCCCGCTGGACAGGTCCTTCTGCTTGAGGGTGCTGCCCACCAGCACCGGGCCGGTGGAGCCGTCGTCGAGGCACTGGTAGGTGCCATGGAGGGTGACGGTGCCGTCGGCGGTCACCGTTCCGGTGTCCTCGACGGTCACGCGGTCGGTGGGGCCGGCGTGGGCGGGCGCGGCGGCCGCGAGGCCCGCCACGAGCAGGGTGCTCGCGGCGGCGCCGAGGGGGAGGCGGAGGCGCATGGCTGTGTCCCTTTCGGGGGGTGAGGTGATGACGCCCGCCAGGGGTACCGGATCGCACCGCGCCGGTGTCCGCACCTCGCCCGATCGGCGGCGAGTCGTACCCGGGAGGTTCACAGCGCCTTGCGGTAGTGCATACGGTCGTACGGTCCGTCCACGCGCCGCTCGACCAGTTCGTAGCCGCAGCGCTCGTACAGCTTCTGGTTCTCCCACATCATCGCGTTGGTGAGCAGCCGGACTTCGGGGACGCCGAGCTCCCGGGCGTGCGCTTCGACCCACCTCAGCAGGGTGCGGCCCAGGCCGGTGCCCTGGGCCTGCGGGTGGACCGCGATCGTGTCGAGGTAGAGGTGGTCGGCGGCGGGGACGACCACCACGAGGCCCCGCACCGGGTCGCCGGCGACGAACACCCGCCCCGCGGCGACGTTGGCCGCGTGGTCGTTCTCCATCGGGGACGGCACGAGACCGATCCGCTCGATGTAGTGGTGGAAGGCGGCCTCGGTCACCGCCTTCACGGCGGGGACGTCGGCGGCGACCGCGGGGCGGGGCGCGTCGGCTGTCATGCCGTCACATTACGGCGGCGCGTGATCACCTTCTTCAGCAGGGGCCACACCAGCAGCAGCACGATCACGGCGTACACGGACACCGAGAACGGGGTGTTGACCAGGCCGGTGACGCTGCCGTCGCTGATCTGCAGGGCGCGCCGCAGCTGTTGTTCGGCGGCCGGGCCGAGGATGACCCCGATGACGGCGGGGAGCACCGGCAGTCCGTAGCGTCGCATGCCGAATCCGATCACACCGATGACCAGCAGGACGACCAGGTCGAGCGCCTCGCCGCCGACCGCGTAGGCGCCGACGGCGGCGAAGAAGAGGATGCCGGCGTAGAGGTAGGGGCGGGGAATGCGCAGCAGCTTCGCCCACAGGGGGGCGAGCGGCAGGTTGAGGGCGAGCAGCAGCACCATGCCGACGAAGAGCGAGGCGATCAGGCCCCAGACCAGCTCGGGTTCGCGTTCGAAGAGGAGCGGCCCGGGCTGGATGCCGTACTGCTGGAAGGCGGCGAGCATGACGGCGGCGACGGCGGTGGTCGGCAGGCCGAGCGTGAGCATCGAGACGAGGGTGCCGGCGGCGGAGGCCGACGCGGCCGACTCCGGTCCGGCGACGCCTTCGATCGCGCCGCGCCCGAATTCGTGCCGGTGCTTGGAGAGCCGCTTCTCGGTGACGTACGAGAGGAAGGTGGGGATCTCGGCGCCGCCGGCCGGTATCGCGCCGAACGGGAAGCCGATGAGGGGGCCGCGCAGCCACGACTTCCAGGTCCGGCGGACGTCGTCACGGCCGAGCCAGGGGCGGCCGACGGGGAGGGGCTCGCCGGTGGTCCGGCGCAGATGGGCGGCGACCCACAGCGCCTCGCCGATGGCGAAGAGGCCGACCGCGACGATGACGACGTCGATGCCGTCGGCCAGTTGCAGCGATCCGAAGGTGAGCCGCTGCTGTCCGGTCATCTGGTCGAGGCCGACGAGGCCGAGGGTGAGTCCAATGAGCAGGGAGGCCAGTCCGCGGATGCGGGAGGAGCCGAGGACGGAGGTCACGGCGATGAAGGCGAGCACCATGATGGCGAAGTAGTCCGGTGCGCCGATGTCGACGGCGAGCGCGGCGACCGTCGGGGCGAGCGCCACCAGCAGGATCGTGCCGATCATGCCGCCGGCGAAGTGGCCCACGGCGGCGGCCGCGAGGGCCTGGGCGCCGCGCCCCGCCTTCGCCATCGGGTTGCCTTCCAGGGCGGCGACGACGGCGGCGCTCTCGCCGGGGGTGTTGAGCAGGATGGAGGTGGTGGAGCCGCCGAACATGGCGCCGTAGTAGATCCCGGCGAACATGATGAAGGCGCCGGTGGGTTCGAGCCCGTAGGTGACCGGGAGCAGCAGGGCGACCGCCATGGCGGGGCCGATGCCGGGCAGGACGCCGATCGCGGTGCCGAGTAGCACGCCGAGCGCGGCCCAGAGCAGATGCGCCGGGGTGAGCGCGGTCTGGAAGCCGTCGAGGAGGGAGTTCAGGGAATCCATCAGATCACTCCCATGAGCGGACCGCCGGGCAGCGGGACGCCGAGCAGGTTGTTGAAGACGCCGTAGGTGATGAGGGAGAGCAGGGCCGCGACCAGCGGGTCGCGGTGGAGGTGGCGGCTGCCGAGGGCGTAGGCGGATCCCCAGAACAGCAGGGCACCGGAGACGGGGAAGCCGACCGGGCCGACGAGGACGGCGAAGCCGAGGAAGACGCCGATGAGGAGCAGGACCGTACGCCGGTCGCCGGGCTCGGACAGGTCGATGTCCTCGCCGCCCTCGGCCTCGCCGCGGCCGCCGCGCAGGACGTCGACGGCGAGGAGGACGGCGACGACGAGCAGACCGGTGCCGACGACGAGGGGGACGGTGGTGGGGCCGATCGGGCCGCGCTGGGCGATGTCCACGTCCATGGTGAGCGCGTCGGTCAGCACGAGGACGCCGAGGACGAGCAGCAGGGCGCCGACGCCGAGTTCGGAGTGGTCGCGCAGCCAGGACCTGCGGGGGGCGGGGGGTGTGGTCACAGTCCCAGCTCCTTCAGCACCGCGTCGACACGGGTGTTCTGTTCGTCGAGGAAGGCGCCGAACTCCTCACCGGGCAGGAAGGCGTCGCTCCAGCCGTTCTTCTTCATCGACTCGCGCCACTGCGGCGAGTCGTGGAGCTTGGTGACGAGTCCGACGAGCTTGTCGCGTTCGGTGTCGGTCAGGCCGGGCGGGGCGACGATGCCGCGCCAGTTGGTGAAATCGGTGTCGAGGCCTGCCTCGCGGAGCGTGGGGGCGTCCAGGCCCGGGACCCGCTTCGGGCCGGTGACGGCGAGGAGCCGCAGCTCGCCGGAGCGGATCTGGTCGAGGTACTCGCCGACGCCGGAAACGCCGAAGGCGACCTTGTTGCCGAGGATGGAGGCGAGGAGTTCGCCGCCGCCGTCGAAGGGGACGTAGTTGACCGACCTGGGGGCGATGCCGGCGGCCTTCGCCATCAGCATCGGGGCGAGGTGGTCGGGTCCGCCGGGTGAGGAGCCGCCGCCGACGGGCAGCTTGCCGGGGTTCTTCTTCCAGGCGGTGAGCAGGTCCTGGATCGTGCGGTACGGGGAGTCCTTGCCGACGACGACGATGTCCTGCTCTTCGGTGAGGCGGGCGATCGGGGTGGTGTCGGCGAGGGTCCTGGGCGACTTGTTGGTGTGGACGGCGCCGACGACGCCGAGGCCCATGGACATGGCGAGCTTGCCGTTGCCGTGTTCGCCGGCGAGCCGGGTCAGTCCGACGGTGCCGCCCGCGCCGGGCAGGTTGAAGACCTCGATGTTGCCGGTGAGCCCGGCTTCCTCGGCGTTCTTGGCCGCGGTGCGCGCGGTGATGTCGTAGCCGCCGCCGGGGGTGTTGGGCACCATCAGGCGCAGGCCGGGGATCTGGGTGCCGGTGTCGGCGCCGCTGCCGGGGGTGAGCAGCGGCGGCCCCACCAGCACCAGCAGCGCGGCCCCGAGCAGGGCGAGGGGGGTGCGTGGACGCACGTGTGCCGCCTCTCAGGAGGGTGTGTGAAGTGGCCCACATGTTGCCTGCGCGTTAAGAAGCTGTCTCCCTTCCGCAATCAACGGACATTGTGGTCGTTGTGGTCGGGACCTAGCGTGTCGGCGTGACCAAGGTGCTGGTGGTGGACGACGACTTCATGGTCGCGAAGCTGCACAGCCGCTATGTGTCCGCGGTGGACGGATTCACGGTCGTCGGAGCGGCGCACAGCGGCGCCGAGGCGCTGCGCGCCGCCGAGCGGCTGCGCCCCGATCTGGTCCTGCTGGACATCTACCTTCCGGACATGGACGGGCTCGGTGTGCTGCGGGAGCTGCGGGCGGCGGGCCTCGGCGTGGACGCGCTGGTGATCACGGCGGCGCGGGACGCGGGCACGGTCCGCGCGGCGCTGCGCGCGGGCGCGCTGCACTATCTGATCAAGCCGTTCAGCCAGGCGGCGCTGCGCGAGCAGCTGCTGCACGTGGCGGCGCTGCGGACCCGCCTGGAGGCGCTGGAGGAGGCGCGCCAGGAGGACGTGGACCAGATCTTCGGCACGCGGCCGCCGGGTTCGCGGGAGCTCCCGAAGGGCCTGGCCGCGCACACGGCGGAGCTGGTGGAGCGGATCCTGCGGGAGCACCCGGGAGGCCTGTCGGCGACCGAGTGCGCCGAGGCGGGCTCCCTGTCCCGGGTCAGCGCCCGCCGCTACCTGGAGTACTTCGCGGAGACGGGCCGCGCGGAGGTGACGCTGCGGTACGGGGGCACGGGCCGCCCGGAACGGCGGTACCGGAGCGTGGGGGCGTAAGGGGGCGGATCGCGCGCCGCGAGCCGCGAGCCGCGGTTCGCGCGCCGCAGGCCGCTCGGGGCGGGCCGCGAGGGGCGGATTTCGCAGACCGACGACGGCAGCCCCGCGCGCGGCGCCGCCCCGGCGGCGACGGACGGTCTGCGGCCGCGACGACGCGCATCCGCGACCGGCGAACCCGCGGACCCGTCCCCGAAGACACGCCTCCACGACAGCGAGCGCGCAGCCCCGCGCGGCCCGGAGGGTCGTTTCTCAGCCCCCGCTTACGTCCGCCTTAAAGCGACCATAAGGATCGCCCTCACCCCCCTCCAGCAGGCGATTTCGACGTTCCGAGGGGCTAACTTGCTGGTCGCCGGGGCCGGTTCGGGTCGTCGGCGCCGTAGCTCTCGGGGGGCTGCGCCGCCGGCTCGGAGCGGGGCCGGTATCCCCCACACCTCCCCCCTCTTCCGCCGTTGAAGGAGATCGTCACCATGACCGCTCGCCGCAGGGCAGCCTCCCTCGTCACCGCTGTCACCGCCGCCTCTGTTGCGTCGCTCGCGCTGACCGGGCAGGCGGCCGCGCACGGGTCGATGACGGACCCCGTCAGCCGGGTCTCGGCGTGTTACGCGGAGGGGCCGGAGAGCCCGAGGTCGGCGGCGTGCAAGGCGGCCGTCGCGGCCAGTGGCGCGCAGGCGTTCTACGACTGGAACGCGGTGAACATCGCCAACGCCGCCGGCAAGCACCGGCAGCTCATCGCGGACGGCAAGCTGTGCAGCGCCGGCAACGACAAGTACCGCGGCCTCGACCTGGCGCGCGGCGACTGGCCGTCGTCGAAGCTCAGCTCCGGGAAGCACACCTTCCGCTACAAGGGGACCGCCCCGCACCGGGGTTCCTTCGAGCTGTACGTGACGAAGGACGGCTACGACCCGTCGAAGCCGCTGCGCTGGTCGGACCTGGAGCGCAAGCCGTTCGTGAAGGTCACCGACCCGCGGATGGAGAACGGCGACTACGTCTTCCAGGGCACGCTGCCGAAGAAGTCCGGGCGGCACCTGATCTACTCGATCTGGCAGCGCTCCGACTCCCCCGAGGCCTTCTACACCTGCTCCGACGTGGTCTTCGGCAAGGACGGCGGCGGCTCGGGCCGCCCCGCCCCGACCGCGTCGGCGCCGACGCAGAAGGAGATCGAGGCCGGCGCGGGCAAGTCGTCGGTCGAGCACCACGGCCACGGTGACGACAAGGCCGAGACCGGGGCGAAGGTCACCGCGGCGGCGCCAGCGTCCACTCCCCCGTCCACCCGGCCGGCCGCCCCGAAGGCCCCCGAGGCGAACACCGCGAACGCCCCCCAGGCGGCCGGCGCCGGTCAGAACCTCGCCGAGACCGGCGGCAGCGGCACCACGCCGTACCTCGCGATCGGCGGCGCGGCGGTGCTCGCGCTCGGTTCCGCGGTGCTGTTCGGCACGGCCCGCCGCCGCCGCTCCAGCTGACACCGGCGGACACGGGCCGGCCTGAGGGTCAGCCGATCACCGAGAGGCAGGTGGTCTCGGTCGCGTGGGCCGGGTCGAGCGCGTTGGCCACCTCGTGGTACGCGATCCGGTCCAGCGTGCCGATGGCCACGTGCTCGGACAGGTCGAGGGCGCACTTGTCCTGGATGACGACGTTGGTGACGTTGTCGCCGGTGAGGAACCCGCTCCGGTACGGCGTGACGACCTGGTCGTACTTGGTGGCGATGACGGTGTACGTGACCCCGGGGACGGTGTCGCCGCCCGCGTTGAGCTTGGTGAGGAACGCCGAGCCGGCGATCTGGTCGGCGAGCCCCGGGGTCTTCTCGCTGATCAGGTCGGCCGCGCCGGGGAAGTGCTCCAGCAGGGAGGTGAGGCCGGAGAGGGTGGTGCCGTGGTTGTCGGGCCCCAGGCCGACCAGGGCGTTCACCTTCTCGGCCCCGCCGAGGAACTTGAGGTAGTAGCGGGGCATCAGGCCGCCCTGCGAGTGGCCGACCAGGTCGGTCTCGTCGGCGCCGGTCGCGGCGAGCACCTTGTCTACGAAGACGTCGAGCTGTTCGGCCGATTTGTCGATGGGGCCGAGGCCGTGGAAGAAGGGCACTCCGGGCAGTTGGCCGTAGTCGAGGGAGAAGACGCAGTATCCGCGGTTGACGAGGTAGGGGGCGAGAGCCAGCCAGTTGTCGATCGAGTTCCCGAGCGTGCCGTGGACGAGCACGACGGGGCGGGGATGGGCTGCGGACGGTTTGCAGGACCAGTTGTTCCAGCCCCTGCTGGGCGCGGATTCGGCGGCCTGGGCGGAGGCGGTGGGGGTGAGGGTGGCGGCGGCGGCCAGCAGGAGCACGGACAGTGCTCTGCAGAGGCGTTTCCAGGGCAGCATCGGGTGATCTCCTTGCGGCTCAAGGGACATGACGATGGCGGTACGCCCTGCGGTCCGGACCACAAGTGGGGATGCTGTACTTCGGCCAAATTACGCACGGGTAGCGAGAGGTGGGAAGTTACGCGTCGGTAAAAAGTGCTGTGTCGGCAAGTCCGGGGTGGGATAGGGGCCCTGCGGACGGCTCAGGCGGCCAGCGATCCCGGGATGACGGCCCCCGGCCCGAACTTCGCCCGCGCCCGGTCCGCGACCTCCTCGATCCGCCGGGCCTTCTCGTCCGCCGGGTCGAAGGAGAGCTGGTGCGCGGCCCCCTCGGCGGGGCTGAGCCCTTCGGCGCGCAGGGAGATCCCCCGCACTCGGGCCCGCTGGAGCCCGAGCGCGTCGAGGGCGGCGTACGCGGTGGCGGTGAGCGCCGCCGAGTGGGCGGTCGGCTCGGGCAGGGTGCGGGTACGGGTGGTGGTGGAGCGGTCGGCGTAGCGCACGGTGAGGGTCAGCGCCCGGCACACCTGCTCCTCGGCCCGCATCCGCGCGCCCAGTTCCGCGGCGAGCGAGAGCAGCGCGCGGCGGTGGTGGACGGCGTCCAGCTCGTCGCGGGGGAAGGCCCGTTCGGCCGCGACCGAGCGGGAGACCGCGTTGGGGACGACCGGCGTACGGTCGAGGCCCTGGGCCCGTTCCCACAGGTCGCGGCCGGTGCGGGCGCCGACGAGCCGCTGGAGGACGGCGAGCGGGGCCGCGGCGACGCGGCCGACGGAGTCGAGTCCGTATCCGCAGAGGGTACGGGCGGTGGTGCGGCCGACGCCGTCGAGCGCGGCGACCGGGCGCTCGCGCAGGAAGGCCGCCGGGTCGTCGACGACGAGGGTGGCGCCGGGGCGGGCCTCGCGGGCCGCCATCCTGGCCAGCATCGGGTTGGGTCCGGCGCCGATGACGCAGTCGACCCCGTACAGGGCGAGCGCCCTGACCCGGATCACCGCGGCCAGTTCGGCGGCGCCGCGGCCGAAGTAGCGCAGGGCGCCGGTGAGGTCGGCGAGCACGGTGTCGGGCGGGGCGGCCTCCACCACCGGGGTGAACTCGCCGAGCAGGGCGACCAGTCGGGGCAGTACCGACTCGCCCGCCTCGTCCATGGGGCCGATCCTGAACCGTACGCAGAGAATCATCCCGCGCTCCCCTGACTCTGGTGCCACAGCTTCCGCGGCGGTTTCACGGTCTGTTCGCCCGCCGGGCGCAGGTCCGCCCAGGGGTTCAGTTCGTAGCCGGTGGACATCCGGATCCGGCGGCCGGGGTCGCCGGCGGGGGCCCCGGCGGGCGCGAGCGGTTCGGCGAGGCGGGCCGCCACCGCCTCCAGACCGCCGGTGGCGCGCAGTTCGGCCAGTTCGGCGAGGTTCCAGGCGGCGGCGCCGACCACACTGAGGCTGCGCGGGCCGCGGCGCTGGACCACGCCGCGCACGAGCAGCAGCCAGGAGTGGAAGACGGTGTGGGCGCAGGCCTCGTGGCTGTCGTCGAAGAAGGCGAGGTCGACCAGGCCGGTGCCGTCGTCGAGGGTGGTGAAGATGACACGTTTGCCGGACCGGACGGGCGGGGTCTGGGTGGCCGCCTTGGCGCCCGCGACCAGCACGGTCCGGCCGTGCGGGGCCTCGCGCAGCCGGCGGGCCGAGACCACGCCGAGCTCCTGGAGGAAGGCGTGGTGGTCGGCCATGAGATGGCGGGAGGCATCCATGCCGAGGACTCCGAGCTCGGCGCTGAGCCGTTCGGACTCGTCGAGGTCGGGCAGGCCGACGGACGCGGTCTTGCGGCCCTGGGCGAGCGGGAGCTGGCCGCCGTAGGAGGCCGCGCCCCGCTGGACGCGGTGGAGTTCGGTGAGATGGAGCAGCAGATCGCGGCGGTTGGCGCCGAACGCGTCCAGCGCGCCGA
>NZ_BMQQ01000014.1:72641-76548 GCF_014648195.1 Streptomyces purpureus | reverse complement strand
CCTGGGCGAGGCGTTCGGCCACCGGTTTGCGCGGCCGGGCGCGTTCCCAGAAGTCGAGGAGGGAGGCGTACGGCTGCCCGGTCTCGATCCGGGCGCTCTCCGCCTCGCTGATGCCGTGGACGTCGGCGAGGGCGAGCCGCAGGCCCCACACCTCCGGCTTCTCGGACACCAGTTCGATGCGATGGCTGGCGCCGGACCGGTTCACATCCAGCGGCAGCACGGGCACACCGCGCCGCCGCGCGTCCGCGAGCAGCAGCCGCTTGGGGTACATCCCGGGGTCGTGGGTGAGCAGCCCGGCGTAGAAGGCCGCCGGGTGGTGGGCCTTGAGCCAGGCCGACTGGTAGGTGGGGACGGCGAAGGCGACCGCGTGCGCCTTGCAGAAGCCGTACGAGCCGAACGCCTCGACGATCTCCCAGGTACGGGCGGTCACTTCGGCGTCGTACCCCTGCCGGGTGGCTCGCTGCGCGAACCAGACCTTGATCTTCCCCTGTTCCTCGGGGTCGGAGAGCCTGCGCCGGATCTGGTCGGCCTCGTCCAGGGCGCAGCCGGTCATCACACTCACGATCCGGATGATCTGTTCGTGGAAGACCACCACGCCGTAGGTCTCCTTGAGCGCCTCCTCCAGGTCGGGGTGGGGGTAGCGGACCGGTGCGCGGCCGTGCCGGGCCGCGATGAAGGGCCGCACCATGTCGGCGGCGACCGGGCCGGGGCGGAAGAGCGAGATGTCGACCACAAGGTCGTGGAAGGTGGCGGGCTGGAGCCGGCCGACCAGGTCGCGCTGGCCCGGCGACTCGATCTGGAAGCAGCCCAGGGTCTCGGTGGAGCGGATGAGGGCGTAGGTCCGCGGGTCACCCTCGGGGACCGCGTCGATGTCGACCCGGTGGCCGGTGGCCCGTTCGATCTCGGCGACCGCGTGGGCCATCGCGGACTGCATCCGCACGCCGAGCACGTCGAGTTTGAGCAGCCCGAGGTCCTCCACGTCGTCCTTGTCGAAGGGGGACATGGGGAACCCCTCGCCGCTGGTGGGGATCACGGGCGTACGGGTGAGCAGCGAGGCGTCCGAGAGCAGCACCCCGCACGGGTGCATGGCGATCCCCCGGGGCAGCGCGTCCAGCCCCTCGACCAGCTCCCACAGCCTGCCGTACCGCTCCCGCTCCCCGGCCAGTTCGCGCAGCTCGGGCAGTTCGTCCAGGGCGGCGCGGGCGTCACGGGCGCGGATGTGCGGGAAGGCCTTGGCGATCCTGTCGATCTCGGCCGGGTCCATGGAGAGGGCGGCGCCCACGTCCCGTACGGCATGGCGGACCCGGTAGGTCTCGGGCATGGCGACGGTGGCGACCCGTTCGGTGCCGAAGCGGCCGATGATCGCGCGGTAGACCTCCAGCCGGCGGGCGGACTCGACGTCGATGTCGATGTCGGGCAGGGCGGTGCGGCGTTTGGACAGGAAGCGTTCCATGAGCAGCCCGTGCGCGACCGGGTCGGCGTGGGCGATGCCGAGGAGGTGGTTGACGAGCGAGCCCGCGCCGGAGCCGCGCGCGGCGACCCGGATGCCCATGGCTCGTACGTCGTCGACGACCTGAGCGACCGTCAGGAAGTAGGTGGCGAAGCCGTGGTGGGCGATGATGTCCAGCTCGCGGCGCATCCGGTCCCAGTACTCCCGGCGGTTCTCGTAGCCGCGCAGGACCATGCCGGCGGCGGCCCGGGAGGCGAGGACGCGCTGGGCGGTGCGGTGCTCGGCGCCGACGAGGTACGCCTCGGGGAAGTGGGCGGCGCCGATGCCGAGGTCGTCCTCGGGGTCGACGACACAGCCGGCCGCGGTCTCCTCGGTCCAGGTGAGCAGCCGGTGGGCGGAGTCGCGGCGCAGCCCGGCCGCCTCGGCGACCCGCTCGGCGGCCTGGGCCATCGCGGCCGGGTCCTTGAGCCAGCGCTCGCCGCTGTCGAGTCCTTTGCGGGGGTCGATGGGGACGAGCCGGCGGGCCGCGTCGAGGACGTCGGCGATCGGGCCCTGGCCGGGGTCGGCGTAGCGGACGGCGTTGCTCAGCACGGCCCGTACGCCCTGGTCGGCGGCGAAGCCGAGGGTACGGGCGGCCTGGCGCAGGGAGCCGGGGCCGGTGCCGGTGCGGCCGTGGTGCACGACCTCCAGGCGCAGCGCGTCGCCGTGGATCTCCCGCCAGGGCGCGAGCAGCCGGGCGGCCCGGTCGGGGCGGCCGGCGGCCAGGGCGCGGCCGACCGTGGAGTCGGGGCCGAGCAGCACGGTCAGCTCCTCGCCGTACTGGTCGGGCCAGGGCAGCAGCGGGGTGGCGGCGCCGGCCGCGTGGGCGGCGGTGACCAGCCGGCACAGCTCGGCCCAGCCCCGGCGGGAGCGGGCGAGGAAGACGGCGCGGGGCGCCGACTCGTCGACGAAGGCGCCGCCGCGTACGGGGCTGCGGCGCCGCCCGGAGGCCCCTTCGGGGCCGGTGACCGGCTCCGCGACCGCGAGGTCCACCCCGAAGAGGGGGCGCACCCCCGCCTTCGCGCAGGCCTTGGCGAACCGGACCGTTCCCGCGAGGGTGTCGCGGTCGGTCAGGGCGAGCGCGTCCATGCCGCGCTCGGCGGCGCGCTCTGCCAGCCGTGCCGGGTGCGAGGCCCCGTAGCGCAGGGAGAAGCCCGACGCGGTGTGCAGATGCGTGAACCCGGACATCCGCACCTCCTGTCTCGCTTCCGTCTCACCTCTCCCTTCTCCACCATAGACCAATTTCGAACGTGCGTACGACACGATTGTTCGAATAGGGTGCGCGTGCGGCCATACGCCATTCGGCCCCCTCCCACCTGCGGGGATACCGGCCGGGCCGGAGCGTGGGGGCATGAGCTTCGCCCAGGAAGTCAAGAGCGCCGTCACCCCGCGAGCGGCCCTGCTCGTGATCGGGGTGCTCGCCCTCCAGCTGCTGTTCATCGCCTCCTACGTCGGCGCCCTGCACAACCCCAAGCCCAAGGAGGTCCCCTTCGGGGTGGCTGCCCCGGGGCCCGCGGCGCAGCAGGCCGCCGACCGGCTGGCGAGGCTCCCCGGCGATCCGCTCGACCCGCGGGTGGTCGCCGACGCCGCCGAGGCCCGCGCACAGATCCTGGAGCGGAAAATCGACGGCGCGCTGGTGATCGACCCGCGGGGCACCACGGACACCCTGCTCGTCGGCTCCGGCGGCGGCACGGTCCTGGCCCACGCCCTGGAGCGGATCGCCGTCGCCGTCGAGAGACCGCAGGGGCGGACGGTACGGACGGTGGACGTGGCGCCCGCCTCACCGCAGGACTTCGACGGGCTCTCCGCCTTCTACCTGGTCGTGGGGTGGTGCGTAGGCGGCTATCTGTGCGCCTCCATCCTGGCGATCAGCGCCGGCTCCCGGCCCGCCAACGCCCAGCGGGCCGTCATCCGGCTCGGGGTCCTCGCCCTCTCCGCGCTCGCCGGCGGGCTCGGCGGCGCGATCATCGTCGGCCCGATCCTGGACGCGCTGCCCGGCAGTGTGGTGGCGCTGTGGGGTCTGGGCACGCTGGTCGTCTTCGCCGTCGGCGCGGCCACGCTGGCCCTGCAGGCGCTCACCGGCATCGTGGGCATCGGTCTGGCCGTCCTGCTGATCGTGATCGCGGGCAACCCGAGCGCGGGCGGCGCCTTCCCGGCTCCGATGCTCCCGGACTTCTGGCGGGCGATCGGCCCGGCCCTGCCACCGGGCGCGGGCACCTGGTCGGCGCGTTCGATCGCCTACTTCAAGTGCAACGCGATGACCGGCCCGATGCTGGTGCTCGCCGCCTGGGCGGTGGTGGGCAGTGCGATCACCCTGGTCAGGGCGGGAATGCGGCGCACGACGGACGACAACGAGGTCGCGGGCCGGTCCGGCGGGGCGGTCGGCGCCGGGCCGGGCACCCCCTAGGATCCCGTCTC
>NZ_BMQQ01000014.1:2548-72473 GCF_014648195.1 Streptomyces purpureus | reverse complement strand
GCGGCCAGGACCTCCTCGTCGGTGGCCGGCCGTATCGCAAGCAGCAGCCGGCGCAGTTCGGCGGCGGGCAGCGGGCCGCCGAGCTCGTGGTAGATCTCGCCGCGGCGCAGGAACAGGGTCGTGAAGGCCGTGCCGTCGTCCTGGCGGCGCACCACGCGGGTGAAGCCGTCCCCCTCGTCGGTGCAGCTCGCCGGCGCCGGATCGGCAACGCAGGGCCCGACGGTCCGCCCGCCGCTGACGTAGCGCAGCCCACCGGTCCACCCGCCGGCGCCGTCCCGCCGCTCGAAGTGCAGCACGATGTGCCGGCCTTCGAAGGTGGCGCCGTCGGCGATGCGGAAGCCGGGGGGCGTGGGCGGTATCAGCAGCTCGGACCGTTCCACCCCCGGCGGCAGCACGGCACGGACCTGCGGGGGCCCGTAACGCTCGGTCAGCTTCGTCTCGTACGCCGCCTTGTTCACCGCCGCTTGGCCTCGGATGTCGACCGCCCACGCCACTCCCGCCGCCACCAGCACGGCCACCACGGCCCGCGGCGCCCAGCCGGGGATCAGCGCGGCGGCCGCCAGGACGAAGGGCAGACCGGAGACCACCACCAGCTCACCGAGGAACTCGCTCTCCACGCCCGCGTGGAGCCGCACGGACTCGGCCCACCGCGCGCCCGCGAGAAGCAGCGCCGCGCCCGCGCCGAAGACCAGCGCCGCCCAGCCCAACAGCCCGCGCGGGGAACGGCACCAGGGCACGACCGTACGCACGGGCAGCGCGGCGGCGGCGAGCAGCGGCAGCGCCACCACCGCCGTCATGGCGACACCGGCCGGCCCGCCCGGCAGCAGGAAGATGCCGGACACCGACGTGACGTACCCGACTGCCCAGACCAGGGCCAGATGCGCCCCGATCCGCCCCCACCGTGCGAAGTCCATCCGTCGATCATGCCGGACGGGTACGACAACGGGCCGCCCGGCGACTGCCGGACGGCCCGCTCGCCTGTGAAGGACGGGGTCAGCCGATCTCCGCCCCGAAGACCGCCAGCGCCTCCGGCACCGGCTGGAAGAAGGTCGTACCTCCCGAGGTGCAGTCGCCGCTGCCGCCGGAGGTGAGACCGATCGCCGTGTCACCGGCGAAGAGGGAGCCGCCGCTGTCGCCCGGCTCGGCACAGACGTCGGTCTGGACGAGGCCCTCGACGATCTGGCCGTTGCCGTAGTTCACCGTCGCGTCGAGCCCGGTGACCTGACCGTCGTGGACCTGGGTGGTGGAGCCGGAGCGGGTGACCTTCATCCCGACGGTCGCCTCCCCGGCCTTGGTGATCTCCTGGGTGGAGCCGTTGTAGAGGTCGACGGTGCTCGGGTGCTCGGTGTCGCCGTCGTACTTGACCAGTGCGAAGTCGTTGCCGGGGAACTGCGAGTCGACCATCGTGCCGATCTCCGGGCCGCCCTGGGACTCCGCCCACTTGCTGCCCGACTCACCGCAGTGGCCCGCGGTGATGAAGTGCGGCTGATCGTCCTTGACGACGTTGAAGCCGAGCGAACAGCGCCCGCTGCCCGAGTGGATGGCCTCGCCGCCCGCGATGAACGGCTTGAACTCGCCGGCCGACTTCTTGAGCACGGCCTTGGAGCCGAGCCCCTCGACCACCTTGGTGAGCGTGGACCAGGCCTTGCCCTTGACCGTACGGTCGGCCGTCACGACGACCTTGTTGGTCACCGGGTCGACCGCCCAGGACGTGCCGGGGAGCGTCGCCCGGCTCTTCAGCGTCTGCCGGGCGGTGGTCAGTTCGGCCACGGAGTTCTCGACGATTCTCGCCTGACCGCCCGCCTTGCGGACCGAGTCGGCCGCGGCCTCGTCGACCACATTGACCACCAGCGCCTGGGACTTCACGTCGTAGTAGGCGCCGGCGGACCGGTCGCCCAGATCGTCGCCGAGCGTCGAGGCGAGATTTCCGGCCGCCGTCGCCGACAGCTTCTTCACGGCGAACCCGGAAGGTTCCTCACTGGCGTTCGCAGTCTGGAAGGTGACCCCCGCGGCCACCAGAGCCACTACGGCTCCACCGGCCACGGCCGCATGCCGTTTGGGTATGCGTCGGTGCTTCACTCAGGACCTCCTGTGGGGGGCCGCATCCGGGCAAGTGGGGTGCCCTGACGCGGAGGATGGACGGTCCACTATTCCGAGCCCGACGGGTAGCACACAAGGTCGAGTTCAGGACGCGCACGCGTCAACGCCCGCGCGCCCCCTGCCGGTTCGCCACCCCCGGTCAGCACTGGTCGATTCCGATTGCGAACACATGAGGTGACCGTCCGAGAGGCCGGGGTGAGGACTAGTCCTGTCTTGTTCTGTACGGCGTGCCACGCTTCTCGGTCATCCAGTCGACCGCGTGGTCGACCGCCGTCCTCAGGGAGAAGAGCCGGGCGTGCGCCCCGCCGAGCCATCCCTCGCGTACGGCGTCGAAGGGGAACGCGGAGCCGATGGCCTCGAAGTCGCTGTCGTCGACGTTGACACCCTGGAAGGCGATCCACCGGGCCCGCCCGTCCGGCCCCGGCACCACACAGCGATAGCGGCGCCGTGGCGTGCCCGTGCGGTACTCGGCGAGGTGGAAGGCGGTGCACACCCCGAAACCCACATTGATCATCAGCACCTGCGCGTCGGCCCGGTAGAGCGCGCCGAGCGGCGAGTCCTCCCCCAGGTGGCTCTCCAGCGGGTGTCTGGCGAGCAGTTCCCGGGCCCGCCGGCCGACCGCCGCGAACGAGGTCTGCGGATGGGCGCTGCGTACGGCGCCCTCGGCGGTACGGACCGACTCGGCGAGCCGCCCCATGCGCGGGCAGGGCGTGGTGTGCGGGTCGAAGGCGGGCATGGCCGCCCGGACGGCCGTCACCTGAGCCAGGGTGAGCCCGGCGACCCGGGCCCGGTACACCGGTGAGGTGTCGGAGTTCTCCGCGGTGAAGGCCGGCACCACCAGCGTGCCTTCCGGCCCGAGCGCCGCGCGCAGCGCCTCGCGCAGCGGCACCGCCGCGAGGCCGGTGCCATGGAGCCCGGCGTGGACGAGCAGCGTCGCCCCGTCCCGTACGCCGATCTCTTCGAGGTCCCGCGCGAGGGTGCCGGGACCGCGGGGTCCAGTCATCTCGCCAGTGTAGGGCGGGTTGTTGAGAGCGCAGGGCGGCGTTCGGACAGAACAGGGGCCCTTCGCGCGGGCGGGGCGGGGTGTTCCGATGGACGGGTGGCATGGCAGTGTCCACGGGGATGTACGACTTCCTTGGCCGGCCGGACCCCTGGAGGACACCTGTGTACACGCGCATTCGTACCGGCGACGGCCGCGGACTGGTCGCCGAGGAGTGGGGGAACCCCTCGGGGACACCGGTGCTGCTGCTGCACGGCACGCCCGGCAGCAGGCTCGGCACCGCGCTGCCCGACGTCACCCTCCGGTATCCCCATGTTCGATTCATCGCCTACGACCGCCCCGGGTACGGGGATTCGGACCGGCTGCCCGGCCGCCGGGTCGCCGACGCGGCCCGCGACGCCGCGGCGGTGGCCGACGCGCTGGGCGTGGAGCGGTTCGCCGTAGTCGGCCGCTCCGGCGGCGCCCCGCACGCCCTCGCCTGCGCGGCGCTGTTGCCCGGCCGGGTCCTGGGGGCGGCGGCCCTGGTGAGCCTCGCGCCCCGTAACGCCCCGGGCCTCGACTGGTTCGACGGCATGACCCCGTCCAACGTCCGTGAGTACGCGATGGCGTCGGACGCGCCCGATCTCCTGGCCGGCGAGCTCGCCCCGAGGGCGGAGGCGATCCGGCGCGACCCGGTCCGGCTCATCGAGGAGATGCGGGCCGAACTCTCCGACCACGACGTGCCGATCGTGTCGGACCCGCGGGTGCGCGCCTCGCTGCTCGACAACTACCGGGAGGCGCTGCGCACCTCGCACCACGGATGGTTCGACGACAGCGTGGCGCTCGCCCACCCCTGGGGCTTCGACCTCTCGGCGATCAGCGGTCCCGTGATGCTCTGGCACGGCCAGGACGACGGATTCTCGCCGGTCGGCCACACCCGCTGGCTGGCCGACCGGATCGAGGGCGCCGAACTCGTCCTGGAACCGGACGCCGGGCACTTCGCCGCCCAGTACGCGCTCCCCCGAGTGCTGGACTGGCTGCTCGACGCGGAGCGTACGTCAGGCGGGGGCGTTGCCGGGCGTCCGTGATCCCTTGAGCAGTCCAGGATGCGCTCATGGGTGTCGCCCACGGTGTCCACCACCCGTACGCGTACGTAGACGGCCTCGACGGTCTCGACGCACCGCTGCGAGAACGCCCCGACCAGCACGGTCTCGTAGGCGCCGGTGCTCACCAGCGGGAAGCCGGGGCCGAAGTGGACCAGGGTGAAGTCCTGGCCGACGGCGAGACCGGCCCCCTCCAGGGTGGCCGTGGCGCCCGCGGTGTCCGTCCACGGCGTGGCCGCCGGGTCGGGCTCCCCCTTCAGCACGACCCGGACGTCGTAGTCGTCGACCACCGCGGTGTACTGGCCGCCGTTGAGGAGGCCGACCCGCCAGGCGGGGGCGGTGCCGCCGAGCGCGCCGGCGGTCCAGGCGCCCCGCCAGCCCAGATAGGGCCGGACGGTACGGGCGTACTGCGCGCGGGCGAGGACCACACCGGCGGCGACCGCGAGCAGGCTGCCGAGCGGCTCCATGTCGAGCAGCTGGAGCCGCCAGGGCCAGTGGGTCCTGGCCGCCTCGGTCATGTTGGCCCGGACGATCTCCCAGCCGAGGACGAGGGTGAGCAGCACCAGCAGGAGGAGCGGCACCGTGAAGAGCAGCGGACTGCGGCGGACGCGCCGCTGCGCGTCGGACGGGGGTATCGGCCCACCGGGGACGGCCACGGCTCCTCCTCGCGGCAGGGGCCGCACCGTTGCAGTGTTCGACCGGCCGACTCTACCCTCGTGAACTCAAGCCGAATCAAAGCTTTTTGCTTCATCGGGGGTGCGGATGAGCGGAGTTCACGGCTTACGGCAGAGCATGGTCTTCCGCAGCGCGGACCTTCCCGTGCTGTTCCACCGCACCGACGAGATCGCCGTCACGCGCCAGCGCGAGGCCGTCTCGGACACCCGGCTGCAGTTGCTGCTGCTGGTGCTGGGCGCGTGCCTGGCCGCGCTGCCCGACGGATGGCGCCTGGGCGACGGCTTCCGTCTTCCCGGTGCGCTGAGCGCCGCGGCGTACGCCGGCGTGCTGCTGGTCACCTTCCGGGCGTCACGGCGCCGGGCCGCCTCGCAGTGGCAGCTCAACCGCAGCGCAGCCGAGTTCATCAAGTCGATCTGCTGGCGGTACGCGGTGCACGGCGCGCCGTTCGACACCCGCGGGCTGGACGCCGAACGGCTCTTCACCGAGCAGCTGGAGCTGGGCCTGAAGGAGCTGCGGAAGGTCGGCTGGAACGACCCCCGTGACTCGGGCGACGCCACCCGCGCCGAACTGATCACGGGTCCGATGCGGCTGCTGCGGGAGAAGCCGTTCAGCCTCCGCAAGGAGACGTATGTGCGGGACCGGCTGATCGAGCAGCGGAACTGGTACCACCGCAAGACCGTGGTCTCCCGCCGGGCCACCACCTTCTGGTCGGTGACGATCTCCCTGCTCACCCTGCTCGCGCTGTTCCTCGGTGTGTTGCACGCCTTCTCCGTCGCCGGCTCCTTCGACCCGGCCGGCGTGCTGTCGGCGGCCGCGGCGGCCTGTGTGGCCTGGGGCGAGGTCCGCCGCCACCAGCCGCTGATCGCGGCGCATTCGCTGGTCGAGGAGGACCTCGCGGCCATGCACACGGCGATGGAGACGACGGTCGGCGAGGCGAAGTGGGCGGCGGCGGTGTACGAGACCGAGCGGATCGTCTCACCCCAGCACACCGACTGGCTCGTCCGGCATCGTGCTTGATTGGGGCTCGGTTCGCCTCCGGGGCGCTTTTAGCTTGCGGCGACGGTCGATCGTGCTCGGCTGCTCGTTCCTCGCAGCCTCCGCGCGTTCTCCCTTTCGGCGCCCGCGCGCCCCTTCGGCTCACTCGCCGAGGCGATCGTGGGCAGCGTCAGGCAGGCGGTCGTGGCTGCCGTCAGGCCCGTTCGACGCCGTCGCGCCAGATGACCGTGACCGGGGTGCCGCGCTCGCGGGCGTAGTGGACGATGTCGCCGGTGCCGCCGAGGCCGCGGGCCGGGTGGCCGTCCCAGACCGCGAGGAGCCGGTCGCAGTGGTCGGCGATGTAGGTGCCGGCCGCGTAGTACGCCTCGTCGGTGGAGCAGGGGAACGGCAACTGGATCTCGCGGGTGGCCCTCTCCCGCAGCAGCTGGAAGCGGGCCAGCTCGCCGGGGCCCGTGAAGCCGCGCTCGTAGTCGCCGCTGGGGATCACCACCGTCAGCTCGGCGCCGCACTCCAGGGCGAGGTCCGCGAAGAGCTGGTCCGCGCCGGCCGCCAGGCTGGAGAGGGCCTCCAGGGAGCCCTGGTGGCCGCCGAGCGCGGTGAGCAGGGCCGCGCGCACATGGGCGTACGCGGCGACGGGGATGTCCCTGTGGCCGGTCACTCCGATGCGCTTCATCCGCCCCCGCTCTCCTGTGGCCGACCGCTCTCACATCCTCTCAAATGCGGGCGAGCCGTCCAGACCCCCTACCGGTCCGGGACGGGCGGAAGCCCCCGCCCGGCGGTGCGGATGGGGGCTCGTGGTGCGGCCGGCTACGAGGTGGGGGGTGGGCCGGCCGGTCGCCGTTCTCAGTAGACGCTGACCCGGTAGGCGTTCAGGGCCTCGGTGACGGGCTGGAAGAAGGTCGTACCGCCCGAGGAGCAGTTGCCGCTGCCGCCGGAGGTCAGGCCGATGGCCCGGCTGCCGGAGTAGAGCGGGCCGCCGCTGTCGCCGGGTTCGGCGCAGACGTTGGTGCGGATCATGCCGTAGACGATGTCCCCGCCGCCGTAGTTGACCGTGGCGTTGAGGCCGGTGACGGTGCCGCTGTGGGTGCCGGTGGTGGAGCCGCGGCGGGTCACGGACATGCCGACCGTGGCGTTGGCGGCGCTGGTGATGTCGACGTTGCCGACCGTGCCGGGCTTGGAGATCGAGGTGTTGCTGTAGCGCACGAGACCGTAGTCGTTGCCGGGGAAACTGGAGCCGGCGGTCGGACCGAGGACGGTGGTGCGGCCCGAGTTGGCGTACCAGGTGCCGGCGCCGTCGGTGCAGTGTCCGGCGGTGAGGAAGTACGACGTACCGGCGCTGTCGCGGACGTTGAAGCCGAGTGAACAGCGCCAGCTGCTGGCATAGGTGGCGTCGCCGCCCGATATGAGCTTGTTGAACGTGCCGGGGGTGCGCTCGATCTTCAGGGCGCCGGCGTTGGCGCCGGCCTTCCGCTTGATGGTGGCTATCTCGGCCTGGGAGACGGTCGAGTCGACGGTGACGACGACCTTCTTGGTGGCCGGGTCGGTGTGCCAGGCGGTGCCGGGGATGTCGGCGGCGAGTACGGCGTCGCCGGCCGCGGTGAGCTGGGTGGCGCTGAAGGTCTGGTTCGAGTCGGCGTTCGCGGTGGGGACGGCGAGCGCCGCGGCGGCGACCAGACCGGTGGTGACCGCGACGAGGCGGGTTCGTCTCGCGGCCGTGGGGCGGGGGGTGGTGCGCTTGATCCTCACTTCTCGTTCCTCCCGAGGGGAATCGGGGGCCCGCCGTGGGGGGTCGGGCCCGTGAGGCGCAGCCAGGGGCGGGGGATGCGATGCCCGATTTTCGGACACGCCGTGCTCCTGACAAGCGCTGTTCGGGAGTATTCGACGCGTCAACTTCGGGCGCAAGGGCGCCTTTCGGCCGCCGGGGGCCGTGCGCGGACGCAGCCGGAAGCGCCCCGGCGGCTCGGTCGGTGACCGCCGGGGCGCGCTCCTTCGACGGGTCAGCCGGTGCGCACGTTCCGTTCGCCCGCCGGAACACCCACGGGGAGGGTGTTGCCGGGGGGCGGGAAGGGGCAGATGAAGTGATCGGCGAAGGCGCACGGCGGCAGCAGCGCGCGGTTGAAGTCCACCGTCACGGCGCCGTCCGCGGCGGGCGGCGCGGGGCGCAGGAAGCGGAAGCGGTAGCTGTCCTTTCCGCTGGTGGCGTCGGCGAAGACGGCCCACAGGGAGCCGTCGGCCTCGACCGCGACGTGCAGGGCCTGCGGGGCGCCGTCGATCTCGAAGACGATCTCCCCGGCGAGCCCGAGTCCGCGCTCCCGTCCGTCGGCGTTCTCCACCCGGACGCTGCGCGCCTCGGGGTACGGGCGGTAGGCGCCCGGCAGTTCCCAGCGGGGGTCGTACGGAGTCGCCTCGATGCCCTTGAAGGCCTGCCGTGCCGGGGAGCCGGGGTCGAAGTCCCGTACCGCCCACAGCCCTTCGCGGCGCATCACCACCAGCCGCCGGCCGCCCGCCTCGACGCGGGACTCGGGGATCGGTCCGCGGTCGGCGGTGAGGCGGATCTCGCCGGTGAGGGGCTCGCCGTCGACCGTGACGCGGTCCTCGGCGGTGGCGGTCAGGACCACTTCGCCGCCGTCTTCGCGCCACTGCCCGGGGACGGCCGGAATTCGACCTTCCGGGTGGTCGGCGAGCCAGTGGGTGCCGGTGAGGGAGAGCGGCCCGTGCGGCGCCGAGACCATGGCCGTGCGCTGTTCGTGCCAGTGCTTCCACTCCTGCTGTGCGCTGTGCGCATCGCTGCTCATGCTGTTCAACCTTTCATACGCCGTTCCCCCGCACGGGGCAGGACGGCGCAGGGGTCAGCAGCCGTCGCAGGGGCAGCAGCAGCCACAGCCGTCGCAGCCACAGTCGTCGCAGTCCCGGCAGCAGCCCTCGCGCTTCTTGCGGGACCAGGGCCCCTCGTACTCCTTGGCGCAGCAGATCTGGCACGTACAGAAGAGGCCTATGAACACCGCGCACCCTGCCAGGAAGCCGCGCGGCTTCGGGCGGCCTGGGTCCGCGCCGAACTGCGGCGGGAGCGCCGGGCCGCCGGGGCCGCCGGGCGTGCCGCCGTAGGGCCCGCCCGGACCGGACGGCCCCCCGCCGTATGCGTTGCCGCCGCCGTACGGGTTGCCGCCCTGAGGACTGCCGCCGCCGTACGGGTTGCCCGCGTACGGGTTGCCCGGGACCGGCTGGTGCCGCCCGTCCGGCCGGTGGGCGCAGGTCGGGGTGGAGAAGGCGCGGTCCACCGACCGGCGCAGTTCGTGGACCAGGAGCACATGCGCCAGCCGCTGGTCCGCGAACTCCACCTCCCGCAGGGCCAGCCGGATCCCGTGGACCGCGTCGTCCGCGAGGCGGCGGGCTTCCGTGAGCGAGGTGCCGGTCGCCGTGAGCGGGTTCCAGGCGCCGCGCTCCGCGTCGGACACTCGGTCCTCGACGGCGTCCAGGAGGTGGGCGAGACGGCCGAAGAGCCGGCCCGCCTCGGCCAGCGGTGCCGCGTTGCCCGGCCGCCCGGCCAGGACCGCGGTGTGCGCGAAGGCCGCCGCGGTCGCCGTCTCGGTCGGTTCGGTGACGGTGAGCAGGGGCGTTCCGAGCCCCGCCAGCGCCTCGATGCCCGGCTGCCGGTCGACGGCGTCGACCAGTACGGCCGTGTCGAAGCCGACCGCGCGGCCGGTGCGGGCGCCGGCCCGGTCCCAGCCACGGGCGACCGCGCGGGCCGCCGCCGCGGCCGGGCGGCGCGCCAACAGCCCGTCCCCGTCGGCGACGTGGTCCCGTACCTTCGCCGAGGCCAGCACCAGCGAGACCGCCGCCGCGAGCCGCGCCCCCTCGCCCTTGGCCACCGGCGCCGTGCGCATCGCGCGCAGCGGACAGGGCCCGGCGGTGCGCCGGCCCCCGGAGGTGATGCCGCTCTGAGCCTCCGTCAGGACCGAGATGATCAGGCCGTCGTAGTTGGTGACGATCCGGGCGAACTGCCCGTGGTCGGAGCGCAGTGCCAGACAGAGGCCGCAGAGGTGGGCCATCCACTCCGCCGTGAGGCCGTCGCCGAGCCGGTGCGTGCAGGGCCGGACGATTCCGAACATGAAGACTTCCCCCGAGAGTCGGACGCTTGTGCGCCGGGCATCGTATCGAGGGGGCCGTTCACCCGTACGTCCCCCCGCTCACCCGTCCGGACCGATTGTCCTCCTATAAGTTGCGCGACCCCCCATCAGAGGCCGTACGCCGGAGGAATCTTGACGAATCGCCACATCTTCTGCACCAGTACCGTCACGAATCCCCTGCGCGGCGACTATCCGCTTGGCGCGCGATCCGCATCATGGACGACCATAGGGGTGCGGAACCACAAGTGACCGCGCTGAAAGGAGGCGTCCATGGGATCGGTGCGTAAGGCAAGTGCCTGGCTGGGACTCGTCGAGGACGGCGACGAGCGTTACTACGACGACGAGTACGCCGAGGGTGCTGAGAGCAGCGACGCCTGGGTGACGGACCCGCGGGTGCGGGTGGCCTCCGAATCGGCGCGGGAAGAGGGCCGTCGGATCGCGACGATCTCCCCGGACGGTTTCCGTGACGCCCGGGGGATCGGCGAGCTGTTCCGGGACGGCGTCCCGGTGATCGTGAACCTGACGGCGATGGAGCCCTCCGACGCCAAGCGCGTCGTCGACTTCGCGGCGGGCCTCGCCTTCGGCCTGCGCGGTTCGATCGAGCGGGTGGCGACCCGGGTTTTCCTGTTGACCCCCGCCGACACCCAGATCGTCAACGGGGAGTCCCCGGGCCGCCGGACGGACGGCTTCTTCAACCAGAGCTGAGGGCAGGGCCGCTCACCTCCCGCCCGGCGCGCTCCGCCTAGCGGAACGCGTCCAGACCGGTGAGCGCCTTGCCCAGCACGAGCTGATGCATCTCGACGGTGCCCTCGTACGTCAGCACCGACTCGAGGTTGGTGGCGTGCCGCATCACGGGGTACTCCAGCGAGATTCCGTTGGCCCCGAGCACGGTGCGCGAGGTGCGGCAGATCTCGATCGCCTCCCGCACGTTGTTGAGCTTCCCGAAGCTGACCTGCTCCGGGCGGAGCTTCCCGGCATCCATCCGCCGCCCCAGATGGTGGGCGAGCAGGATGCCCTTGTGCAGTTCGACCGCCATGTCGGCCAGTTTGGCCTGGGTGAGCTGGAAGCCGCCGATCGGCCGCCCGAACTGCTCGCGGGTCTTCGCGTACTCCAGCGCCGCCTCGAACGACGAGCGCGCCGCGCCCATCGCGCCCCACACGATGCCGTAGCGGGCGTGCGACAGACAGCTGAGCGGACCCTTGAGGCCGGTGACCTCGGGCAGTACGGCGTCGGCGGGCAGCCGGACCTCGTCCATGACCAGCTCGCTGGTGACGCTCGCGCGCAGCGACCACTTGTGCCGGATCTCGGGGGCGGAGAAGCCGGCGGCGTCGGTGGGTACGACGAAGCCGCGGATGCCCTCGTCGGTCTGGGCCCACACCACGGCCACCCCGGCCACCGAACCGTTGGTGATCCACATCTTGCGGCCGGTGAGCACCCAGTCGGTGCCGTCCTTCTTGGCGTACGTCCGCATGCCGGCCGGGTCGGAGCCGTGGTCCGGTTCGGTCAGCCCGAAGCAGCCGATGATCTCGCCGGCCGCCATGCCCGGCAGCCAGCGCCGCTTCTGCTCCTCGGAGCCGTACTTCCAGATCGCGTACATGGCGAGCGAGCCCTGCACGGAGACGAGGGAGCGGATGCCGGAGTCGGCGGCCTCCAGCTCCAGGCAGGCCAGGCCGTACTGGACGGCGCCGGCGCCGGCGCAGCCGTATCCGGTGAGGGACATGCCGAGCGCGCCGATGGAGCCGAGCTCGCGTGCCAGCTCGCGGATGACGGGCAGCTCGCCGCGCTCGTACCAGTCGGCGATGTGGGGCAGGACGCGTTCGGCGGCCCAGGCGCGGATCGTGTCCCGGATCGCCAGATCCTCGGGTCCGAGGAGGTCGTCGAGGCCGAGGGGGTCGTCGGCGGAGAAGGGCGGGAGCTTCGAGGGTGCGGACATGGCGGGGCCTCCGGGCGGCTCGCACTCGTAAAACTAGCGGTGGTAGTTACAGCTCGGCGCTGACGTTACGGGTCAGTGTGCCGCGCGTCCAGACCTGGCCGCCTCGACCGGCTCGCGCCGGCCTGGAACCCGCGCCTGCGGCCCGGCGGCGGACTCGGCCGCCCACTCCCGCAGCGCGCTCGCGCACTCGGCCGCGGCCGCCGTCTCCATCACCCGCGGCAGCCGCAGCGCCATCACCGCTCCGGCCAGCAGCAGCCCCGCGCTGACCAGCAGCGTCACATGCAGACCGTGGACGAAGGAGTGCCGGGCGGCGGCGTGCAGGGCCGCTCCGGCCGGGCCGCCGAGCTGCGCGGCGACCTGGTAGGCCTCCCCCAGCGAGTTGGCGGCCGCCGCGGAGGCACCCGCGGGCACGCCCGGGATCGCCGCGAGACCCGGCGCGTAGGCAGCGTTCATGACGCTGCCGAGCAGCGCGATGCCCATGCCCGCGCCGAGCTGGTACGACGTCTCGCCGATCGCGGCCGCACCGCCCGCGCTCTCGGCCGGGGCCTCGCTCAGCATCGACTCGTACGCGGCGAAGAGCGTGGTCTGCAGGCCGAAGCCGAGCAGCACGAAGCCGACGGTGAGCAGGACGGGCCGGTCGTGGTGGCCCATGAGGATCAGCAGCAGCACGGCCCCGGCGGTGAGGACGAAGCCCCAGCCGACCATCCGGCGCGGGCCGATCCGGGCCAGGGTCCACGAGCCGGTGGCGCCGGCGGCCATCGCGGCGAAGGTGAGCGGCAGCAGCCGCAGCCCGGTCTCCAGCGGGCTCAGCCCGAGCACCAGCTGGAGGTACTGCACGGCGATCAGCTCCAGGCCGACCAGCGCGAGCATGGCGAGGACGATGCAGCCGACGGAGGTGGTGAAGGCGGCGCGGGAGAACAGCCGCATGTCGATGAGGGGATGACGGCGGCGTTTCTGGCGCCGGACGAAGAGCACCAGCAGGGCGGCGCCGAGCAGCAGTGGCAGCGCGGTCGCCAGGGAGAGCAGCGGCTCGCCGGAGCCGACCCGCTTCACCCCAAGGACCACACCGAGCACACCGGCCGCCGCCATCAGCGCGCCGAGCACGTCCCAGGGCCCGTCGCCGCTGCCCTTGGACTCGGGGAGCAGCCAGCGGCCCAGCGGCAGGATCAGCATCATCAGCGGGATGTTGATCAGGAAGACCGAGCCCCACCAGAAGTGCTGGACGAGGAAGCCGCCCAGGACGGGTCCGGTGGCCGCGCCGACGGCGGCGACGGCGGTCCAGATGCCGATGGCGGTGGCGCGCTCACGGCGGTCGGGGAAGACCGCGCGCAGGATCGACAGCGTCGCGGGCATGATCATCGCGCCACCGACGCCGAGGAGGGCGCGGGCGCCGATCAGCACTCCGGGCTGGGTGGCGAGCGCCGCGACGGCGGAGGCGACACCGAAGAGGGCGTAGCCGAGGAGCAGGATCCTGCGCCGGCCGACCCGGTCGCCGAGCGTGCCGAAGAGGATCAGCAGCGCGGCGCAGACCAGGGGGTAGGCGTCGACGATCCACAGCAGCGCGGTGGAGCTGGGGCGCAGGTCCTCGGTGAGGGAGGGGACGGCGACATGGAGGATGGTCGCGTCGAGCGCGACGAGCAGCAGGCTGACGCACAGGACGAGCAGGACGACCCAGCGGTTGGTTCCGCCGGCGACGGCGCGCAGGCGTGATCCGGCCGTGGTCGTCCCCGACATGTATGTACCTCCCAGTGCTTCCTCGCGGTCGGCGGGCGCCGGCCGGGGTGGTCAGCCCCCCGGGGCGGCCCGGCATCGACGGGCGAGTGAGCCGTCAGCGTACGCGAGTTCGCGCCGGTGGCGCGTGGTCCAGCTCTCACCTCCACCGGCCACGGAGTGTGGCGTACGCCACTTCGAGCCCGGCCGCGCGTCGCCCGGCGCCGCGCCGGCAATTCCCTCGACGGCGCCGCGCGACGCATTTCACCGGCGTACAAACCGACTTAACGAAACCCCGTCCCCGCCATTAGGGGACGAGGTCACCGCGCTTTCTGGATTGCCCGGGAATAATCCACGGACTGAGACAGACCCCACATCACATGGTCATCACGAAGGGCGCGGATCGACCGGGATCGGCGCTCACTCGCTGTAACGTCGATTGGGTGCGTACCGACATCTTTGCCCGGCTGGACCGGGAGCCGGAACCGCCGAAGATTGAGATCCCGCGGATGACCCGCACGCGTCTCGCCCTCTTCGGCGGGACGCTGGCCTTCTATCTCGCCATCGTCGTCGCCGTGCTCATCACGTCCTGGCTCGTCACGCTCGACTGGAAGATCATGCTCTTCCGGCCGTACCAGCAGTGGCCGCAACTGCACGCCTTCCTCGACTACTACGTGGTCCTCGGCCAGCGCGGCCCGACCGCCGTGATGGTCGCCGCCTGGCTGGGCTGGCGCTCCTGGCGTCAGCACACGCTGCGACCGCTGCTCGCCCTGGGCGCCTCGCTGCTGCTGCTCAATGTCACCGTCGGCTCGGTCAAGCTCGGCCTCGGCCGGCTCGGCCCCCACTACGCGACGCAGATCGGCTCCGCCGAGCTCTTCGCGGGCGGCGATATATTTCCGTCGGGCCATACCGCCAACGCGGTTGTGACCTGGGGAATCCTGGCCTATCTGGCCACCACTCCGCGCGCGAGGCGCTATCTGTCGGCCGTCTCGGCCGTGGTCGCCCTCGGCGTCGGGCTCACCACCGTCTACATCGGTACGCACTGGCTGAGCGATGTGCTGCTCGGCTGGGCCGCGGGTCTGCTGATCCTGCTGGCGCTGCCCTGGTGCGAGCCGCTGATCGCCCGGGCCGAGGCGTTCATCCTCGGGGTGCGCGACCAGCTGCGGGAGCGCCGCCGGCTGGTGCCATCGCTGCCGGTCGCGGCCGGTGGACCGCGGCCCGCGATGTTCCCGCAGCACGGGCCCGCGGCCGTGGACGAGGACGAGGAGCCGACGTGCGCGCCGGTCGGCGCGGGCGGCGGGCGGGTCGCCGCCCGTCCGGCCGCCCATCTCGCCCCGCCGCACGGCCCCCAGCGGGCGCACCCGGTGCGCTCGGAGCGGACGCCGGTCACCCCGGTCGCCGGCCGCCGGCCGCCGCGCTCGCGGCCGGTGGGCACGGGCGGCTGACCGCGGACCGCCGCGCGGGTCCCTGATCCGACCGCGGGGGCGGTACGCACAGCAGCACCTCGCAGGGCGAAGGCCCCGGCTCCGGCCGGGGCCTTCGTCGTACGTGAGGGCCGGTCAGCCGAGCCAGCAGCGGGTCACGGTGCCGTCCTCGACCTCGAAATTGATGCGTTCCGCCATGTACTCCATGGTGATGATCGAGCCCGGGGGCAGGGTGCGCACCAGCGTCCAGCCGCGGGCGTGGGCGAGTTCTTCGGCGCCTTCCGCCTCGAGTCCGACATAGGACTCGGGGGCGTCTTCGGGCGGTACGGGCGAGGTCGGAATCGGTGCCATGTTTCTCACCGTAGGCCGCATCGGACGGTGACGGAAGCCGGGGTCCGACAGATGTGTCAGCACCCTCACGTACCTCACCGGTCACACTTGTGTCACAGGATCTCGACATATGTTTGACACGAACGCCGTCACTCGAACGGGCAGTTCCGGTCCGCTTGCGCGGTAATTCCGAACAGCTCGCACAGCCGCTCGCCCGCGCCCGCGCGAATTCCATCGCGGCAGCCCGTGAAGGGAATTACGGGCCCCTTTCCAGCCCGGTTTCACGGCCCCCCGCGGGCGCCGTACCCCGGTCCGTGAGCCAGTCGGCCTATCCGTCCGGATCGCGCTCTGTCCCGGCCCGCACCGGCGCGCGCATCATGTGGCGATGGTGTCAGCGATGGGTACGGAGACCGACAAGGCGGCGGTCGCACCGGGACCGGTACGGCACGGCAGGATCGTGGTGGACTGGCTCACGACCACCGACCACAAGAAGATCGGCCACCTCTACCTGATCACGTCGTTCTTCTTCTTCCTGGCCGCCGGACTGATGGCCATGCTGATGCGGGCCGAGCTGGCCCGCCCGGGCCTTCAGCTGATGTCGAACCAGGAGTACAACGCGGCGTTCACCCTGCACGGCACGATCATGCTCCTGCTCTTCGCCACGCCCACCTTCGCGGGCTTCGCCAACGAACTGGTGCCGCTGCAGATCGGCTCGCCGGACGTCGCCTTCCCACGGCTGAACATGCTCTCGTACTGGCTCTTCCTCTTCGGCGGTCTGATGGTGATCGCCTCCCTGATCGTGCCCACCGGGCCCCCCGCCTTCGGCTGGACCGCCTACGCCCCGCTCAACAGCATGGAGCGCTCGCCCGGCCTCGGCGCCGACCTGTGGATCATGGGGCTCGCGCTCTCCGGCTTCGGCACCATCCTCACCTCGGTCAACTTCCTGGCGACGATCGTCGGGATGCGCGCCCCGGGCATGACCATGTTCCGGATGCCGATCTTCACCTGGAACGTGCTCTTCACCGCGATCCTGGTGCTCGCGGCCTTCCCCGTCCTCGCGGCGGCGCTGCTGGTCCTGGAGTCCGACCGGCGCCTCGGCTCGGTGGTCTTCCAGTCGGAGAACGGCGGTGCGCTGCTGTGGCAGCACCTGTTCTGGTTCTTCGGCCATCCCGAGGTCTACATCATCGCCCTGCCGTTCTTCGGCATCATCAGCGAGATCATCCCGGTCTTCGCCCGCAAGCCGATCTTCGGCTACGCGACCCTGGTCGCCGCCACCATGGCCATCACCGGACTCTCGCTGGTGGTGTGGGCGCACCACATGTTCGCCACCGGAGCGGTGCTGCTGCCCTTCTTCTCCCTGCTGTCGTTCCTGATCGCCGTGCCGACCGGGGTGAAGTTCTTCAACTGGACGGGCACGATGCTGCGCGGCTCGCTCTCCTTCGAGACCCCGATGCTGTGGTCGGTCGGCTTCCTCGTGACGTTCCTCTTCGGCGGGCTGACCGGGGTGATCCTCGCCTCGCCGCCGCTGGACTTCCATGTCACCGACACGTACTTCGTGGTCGCCCACTTCCACTACACGGTCTTCGGCACGGTCGTCTTCGCGACCTTCGCCGGCTTCTACTTCTGGTGGCCCAAGTTCACCGGCAAGCTCCTCGACGAACGCCTCGGCAAGATCCACTTCTGGACGCTGTTCGCCGGGTTCCAGATCACCTTCCTGGTGCAGCACTGGCTGGGCGCCGAGGGCATGCCCCGGCGGTACTCCGACTACCTGGCCGCCGACGGCTTCACCGCGCTCAACACCGTCTCCAGCATGGGCTCGTTCCTGCTCGGCATCTCCACGCTGCCGTTCCTCTACAACGTATGGAAGACCGGCCGCTACGGCGTGAAGGTCGAGGTGGACGACCCTTGGGGGTACGGGCGTTCGCTGGAGTGGGCGACCTCCTGCCCGCCGCCCCGGCACAACTTCGTGACCATCCCCAAGGTCCGCTCCGAGGCGCCCGCCTTCGATCTGCACCATCCCGAGTACGCCACTTTCGAGGACGTACGCGCCAAGGTCATCGAGAAAGAGCTCGAGACAGACGGTCCCGGACCTTCCTGATGTGCTCCTCCAGGGAGACCGGCTCGATCACCTCGAACTCGAACCCCATCAGCACCACATGGATGACCAGCACATCCAGACTCGTCCCACCGGTGCGCAGCACACACGTCGTGGCGGTCTCGGCCTCCAGGACCCCGTCGGACGGTCCCACGGTCAAGGCCGCCTCCTCCACCGGTACGTGGAGGCGGAACACCGCCCTCGCCGCGTACGCCGTCGTGGAGACACCCTTGGACACATAGGCGGCCAGATCCTCGGCGGGCGGCTCCCGGGGCGGGAAGCGGGGGCCGTGCGGCGGCTTGGGCACGATCCGGTCGGCCCGGAAGGTCCGCCAGTCCGCGCGGTCCACGTCCCAGGCGACCAGGTACCAGCGCCGCTCGGTACACACCAGCCGGTGCGGCTCGACCGTGCGGCGGGTCGCCGAGCCGCCGTGGTCGCGGTACTCGAAGCGCAGCCGCTCGCTGTCGCGGCAGGCGTTGGCCAGCTCGGTGAGCACCGAGGGGTCGAGCGCCTGCGGCTGGGGGGCGCGCAGCATCGGCACGGTGAAGGTGTTCAGGGCGGAGACCCGGCGGCGCAGCCGGCCTGGCAGCACCTGCTCCAGTTTCGACAGGGCCCGTACGGACGTCTCGCCGATGCCCTCGATGCCCTGGCCGGCGGCGGTGCGCAGGCCCACGGCGACGGCGACGGCCTCCTCGTCGTCCAGGAGCAGCGGCGGCAGTTCGGCGCCCGCGCCGAGCTGGTAGCCGCCGCCCGTGCCGGGGCTGGCGTTGACCGGATAGCCGAGCGCGCGGAGCCGGTCGACGTCACGCCGTACGGTGCGCGGGGTGACGCCGAGCCGGTCCGCGAGGTCGGGGCCGGACCATTCGCGGTGGGCCTGCAGCAGTGAGAGCAGGCGGAGCAGTCGTGCCGAGGTCTCCAGCATGCGGCGATTCTCGCAGCCCTCGCGGACAGGGAGTGTCCGCGAGGGTGCCGGGACGGCTCAGGGGGTGACGCGCACGCAGAGGTCGTTGTCGGCGGTGTAGCAGGGGGTGGCCCGGTGGTCGCCGACCGCCGTGACCGGATAGACGAAAACGTTCCTGCGGTCCCAGAGGTCGTCCAGGATCCGGGAGATCCGCACGGACTCGGCGTCCTCGGCGGGGCGCAGCCACAGCTCCCACAGCCGCTCACGGTCGAGCGGCTCCTCCGCGAGCGGCCCGTAGGGCAGCGTCACGGAGAAGACCCCGTCGATGCAGGTGGCCTCGACGCTGTGGACCCGCCCGTCGTGCCGGGCCTCGGCGACCGCGCCCGGGCCGGCCACGGTCCCGTACAGGCGCCCTTCGACGGTGCAGCCGGCCTCGGTGAAGGTCAGGTCTCCGGCTTCGGCGTGCGGGGCGCGCAGCCAGGCGCGTACGGCGAGCCGGCCTTCGGCGGTGGGGTACGGGATCCGGACGGCGACCCGGTCGCCGGAGCCGGGGCGCCGGTCCACCAGTTCGCGTACGTCGCGGATGCCGGCCTCGACGGGCCGCTCGTCGGCGAACAGGTCCCAGCGGCCTTCGGCGAGTTCGGTGCCGGCGGGCAGGACGGCGGTGCCGTCGGGACCGGTCTCCAGCCGCAGCTCCTCGTCGCCGTCGCGCAGCTTCAGTACGAGGTCGCCGGCGCCGTCGGTGAGGGTGAAGCTGATCTCTCCGGTGGCCCGGGCGGTGCAGTCGGCCCGTACGCCGGTGGTGGTCGTGGTCACTTCCGCTTTCCCTTCCGCAGCACGTCGGCGGCCTTGTAGCGCACGGTGTAGGCGGCGTCCAGGACGGCGCCACGCACGCGGTGGAGCCCGTCGCGCAGGGCCCCGCGGGAGCGGGCGCCCTCGCCTTGGGCGACCAGCTCGGCGAAGAGGGCCTCATGGCGCTCGGCGATCCGGGCCGGGTCGAAGCGCTCCGAGGCGGCGAGCGCCGCCTGGCCGGTCTTGCGGCGCAGTTCGTCGTCGTTGATGAGGGCGAGCAGGGCGGCGGCGACCGCGTCCGCGTCGCCGACCGGCACGAGCCGTCCGTCGACCCCGTCCTCGATGATCTCGCGGGGGCCGTGCGGGCAGTCGGTGGAGACCACCGGCACTCCGCAGCGCATAGCCTCCACGATGGTCATGCCGAAGGACTCGATCCGGGAGGTGACGGCGGCGATCGAGCCCTTCACCCACTCCGGCTCCAGCGGGTTGGCCGGGCCCATCAGGAAGACGTGGTTGTGCAGCCGGTGCAGTTCGATCAGGGCGCGCAGGGCGTTCTTCTCGTTGCCGGTGGCGTCCCCCGAGCCGTAGATCCGCAGCCGCCAGTCCGGGCGTTCGGCGACGACCTGGGCGAACGCCTTGACCAGCAGGTCGTACCGCTTGACGTTGGTGAGCCGGCCGGCGGCGACGACCCACTTGGCGGTGGAGTCGGCGGGCGGCACGGACGGGGCGGGCACGCTGTTGGGGACCGCGTCGATCCGTACGCCGGGCAGCTTGAGCCGGGTCCGGTAGGAGCGGGCGTCGGCCTCGGTGACTGTGGTGACGGCGTCCAGGAGGGCGTAGCGGTGCCCTATTTCGCGGCGCAGGCGGTAGCCGTGGCTGTCCAGGGTCAGGTGTTCCTGGCCGACGCGGACCGGGCCGCGCCGGGCCTGGCGGGCGATGTGGACGTTGAGGCCGGGGCGGGTGCCGACGACGACATCGGCCTGAAGGTTCTTCAGGTGCGCGCCGAGCCGGGCGTCGGTGAGGCGGCTGTACTGCTTCCAGCGGCCGTCGCCGCGCGGGAAGACCCGGGCCGGCTTCTTGTAGTCGGGGTGGTCGCCGTCGTAGTCGGGGCTGTTCTTTCGAAGGTCGACCAGGTGCCGCATGGTCACGCCGGGCGGGGCGCCGAGGGTCGGCTCCTCGCGGTGGCGGAAGACGGAGACGATCTCGACGTCGTGCCGCTCGGCCAGGACCTGGGCGAGGTTGAACGTCGTGCGAATCGTGCCGCCAATGCCGTAGGCGTTGTGGAGCAGGAATGAGATGCGCATCGGGCCGCCGTGTCTCCCCCGGTCTTTCATGGTCGTCAAGGGTGGACTGTACTTGGCCGCCCCGGCCCGCCTCAGGGCCGGTAGGCCAGCTGGGGCACGGTGGCGCAGTTGTCGTTCATGTCGCCGCCCTGGGTGACCCAGCCTCGGCCGTCCTGCCAGCGGGCCACGGACAGACAGGTGTGGCGCTCCTTCGGCGGCTCGGCGAGCCGTTCGAAGCGGACGGGCAGCAGGAGCCCGTCGGCGGTGTAGGGCTCGGGGCGGTTCAGGTACCGCTCGACGCACGCGCGCGTGAGGCCGTTCCCGCAGGAGCGGGCGGCGTCGGTGAACCACATGGCGGCGGCCCAGCCCTCCAGTTGCCATTGCGAGACCTCCTTGCCGCGCATGGCGTCGCGGAACGCCTTGACCGCCGGGTGGCCGGTGTCCTCGTAGTTGCGGCTGGCGCCGGTGACCCAGAGGGTGTTGCGGCACACGGGCGCCTTGGCGAACTCCTCGGGCACGGTCGAGGACCAGTTCTGCACATTGGTCACCTTGGCCGTGACCCGCAGGCCGACCGCGTCCATCGCCTCGCAGAGCCGGGCGTTGCCGTGGCTGTCGAGGGCGTCGAAGACGAGGTCGGCGCCCTGCTCGCGCAGGTCGGCGGCGACCGCGCGGAAGTTGGGGAGCGCGAAGTCGACCTGCTCGGACACGACACGGTAGCCCTCCGCCTTCAGTCCTTCGGTGACGAGGCGGGCGTAGGCCGCGGACGAGGCCTGGTTGTAGGCGACGACCCCGGCCGTACGGGCGCCTTGGGTCTGCTTGAAGAAGCGGTAGACCTCGGTGCCGCCGTAGAGCGTCCCGCCCCAGCCGGGGGCCTTGCCGGTGCGCGGGGCGATGCTGCCGTAGATCGAGTACAGATGCGGATAGGTGTCGTAGGCGGGGCCGATGGGCTGGCCGCCGACGTCGGGGACGCCCGCCTCGGCGACCCGCGGCGCGCCCGCGTAGTCGAGGGCGGTGGTGGCGACGAGCGCGAAGACCTTCTCCTCGTCGACGAGCCGGTGGACGCATTCGTTGTTGCCGACGCCGCTGCCGCCGTCGTCGCAGGTGACGACCTCGACCCGGCGTCCGTCGAGGCCACCGCGCGCGTTGAGGGCGTCGAAGTAGGCGCGGGCGCCGTCGCCGGGGCCGGTGAACGCGGCGCCGCCGACCGGGCTGGTGGCGCTGGAGATCACGCCGACCCGGATCGGCTCCGCGCCGGTCGCGCTGGACGGCGCGGGCCGCCGTCCGGGGAAGTCGCTCTCCGGCAGGCGGCTGCCGCATGCGGCGCAGCAGCACAGCAGCGCCGCCAGGAGCAGGACCTCAGCAGCCCGGAACGGCATTGCCGGAGAGCTTGACCAGGCCGCAGAGCGTCTTCACGGACACCTTCCAGGTGTCGTCCTGGAGGACCGCGGTGCCCTTGGAGTCCGGCAGGGTGGGGGTGCCGCCGACCAGCAGGTCGTACGTCACGTTCGCCTCGGTGGCGGAGGTGAAGGCGACGTCGGTGATCTTCGCGGAGGTCTGCGAGGCGGCGGGGTCGCCGGCCATCGCCTCGAGCACCGACCGCATCCGCTCGCCGTTCTCGAGCACCTCGACCTTGTCGTCGGTCGAGGCCTCCGGGTCGAAGAAGGTCGTCCAGTTCTTCTCGATCTCGGCCCGGGCCGCGGCCGGATCGGCCGGACCCGCCGTCCGCCCGCCGTCGGTCGCCGGCGGGCTGGGCTGTGTCACGGCCGGGCTCCGGTTCGACTCCGTCCCGCCGCCGTTGTCGCCGCAGGCCACGGCGGCCGGTGTGACCACGAGGACCGCGGCCGCCGCCAGTGCCGCGATACGTCTGCGCGGGTGTCCGTCGCGTCTGCTGAGGCCCATCTGGCTCACCACCGGGTGTCCGAGCAGGCCGTGCGGCCTGATGCTTCCAGGGTCGGACGGTTCCGGAGATAGCGCAAAAGACGGCCGGCGGACCGGCCGGGCACGGAAGGGGGCGCACCATGTCGGCAACGCGGCTGCTGTGGTGGGGCGGTCTCCTCGCGGCCGTCGCCGGGGCCGTGCTGTGCGTGGTGGGCTGGTACGGCGTGTCGGGGGAACGGTTCGCCGAGCGGCAACTCCCCTACCTGGCGTCCTGCACGGTACCGGGGGGCGCGCTGCTGGTGGCCGGGTCGGTGCTGTGGGCCGCGGCGGTACGGGCTGGGTCCGCGCCGCGGGCCCGCGAGGAGCCCTCCGGGGTGTCCGAGACGTCCGAACCCGAGGCGGCCGGCGGGCCGCCGCCTTCGTCCGACGAGCCGCCGCTGCGTGTCCCCGGCGGCACCCTCGCCCACCGGCCCGACTGCCCGCTCGTGGTGGGCAAACCCGAGGCCGTGCCGGTCGGCGACGCGCGGCTGGCGCCCTGCCCGGTGTGTGAGCCGTGGCCTCGCTGACGTACGAACTCACCCTCGCCGGCCTCGCGATCGGCAGCGCGGCCGCCCTCACCGGAATCGGACTGATCGTCACCTATCGGGCGACCGGGGCGCTCAACCTCGCGCACGGCGCCATCGCGATGGTCTGCGCGTACGTCCTGCGGCAGTTCGTGGTCGGCTGGGGGTGGCCGCTGCCACTGGCCGCGTGTCTGACGCTGCTGGTCGTGGCGCCCGGCATCGGACTCGCCCTGGACCGGGCGGTGTTCCGGCCGCTGTCGGTCCTCGGCTCCGATCCGGCGCGCACGCTGGTCGCCTCGATCGGTGTGTTCGTGCTGCTGGTCGGCGGGGCGGCGCTGGTGTGGGGCGGCGGGGCCCGGGCGGACGCGCCCGTACTGCTCTCGGACGACCCCTGGCTCCAGCTCACGGCCGCCCTGCTGACCGCGGCGGCCGTGGGCGCGGCGACCCGCTGGACGCCCCTCGGGCGGGAGTTGCGGGCGGTCGTCGACAACCGGGAGCTGGCCGCGCTCGGCGGGATCGACGCGGACCGGGTCTCGGCGGCCGGTTGGGCGTTCGGCTCCTTCACGGCCGGGCTGACCGGGGTGCTGCTCGCCCCGTACGTACGGCTGGACCCGTACGGGCTGCCGCTGCTGGTCGTCGAGGTGATCGCGGTCGCCGTGGTGGCCCGGATGCGGAGCCTGCCCGTCGCCGTGGCGAGCGCCCTGGCCATCGGCGTCGCGCAGGCCCAGATGACCCGGCTGCACCCCTCGGGGTGGGCGGGCCCGCTGGTCCAGGCGGTCGGGGCGAACCTGTTCGTGGTCGCCCTGCTGATCGCGGCGCTGGCCATGCCGGGGGTGGGCACGCGCGATGCGCTGCCGCGCACGGCCACGGCGGGCGTCCGGGTCCCGCCGGGCCTGTGGCTGGTGACCGGGGTCCTCTTCCTGCTGCCGCTCGGCCTGGCGGGCGCGGACCTGCACACGTCCGTCCAGGTCCCGGCGCTGGCGCTGATCCTGCTGTCGCTGGTGGTGGTGACGGGGCGGGGCGGGCAGATCTCGCTGGGCCAGGCCGCCTACGCGGGCCTTGGCGCCCTCTTCACGGCCCTCCTCGCGGCGGGCCGCTTCCCCGGGCTGCCCCGGCTGCCGGAGCTGGTGGCGCTGCTGGTGGCGGTGGTGCTGGTGGCCCCGCTGGGGCTGCTCACCGGGTGGTCGGCGATCGGCCGGCGCGGTCTGGCGCTCGCGCTGGCGACGCTGGCGGTGGGGGTCGCGGTGAGCCGGTTCGTCTTCGCCCAGCCGTACGCCACGGCCGGCCTGGAGCTCGGCCGCCCGGCGGGCCTGGCCGACGACCGCGCGTACTACCTCCTGGAGCTGCTCCTCCTGGCCTGCGCCCTGGCCGGGGTGGCCGCGCTGCGCCGGGGCCGTACGGGCAGGGCCCTGGCAGCCCTACGGGACCACGAGTCGGGCGCGGCGGCGGCCGGGGTGCCGGTGCCGTCCCTGAAACTCCTGGCGTTCGTGACCGGCGCGGCGCTGGCGGCCCTGGGCGGCGGGCTGCTGGGAATGGGCCTGCGCGCCTTCGACCCGGAGGCGTACGACCCGGTGCGCGGCCTGCTCTGGTTCGCCGCGATCGTGGTCCTCGGCGCGGACAGCCTCCTGTCCCCCCTGGCCGCGGCGGCCCTCCTCGTGGGCCTCGACGCGGGCACCCGCGGCGGCGTGGCAGCGGCCACGATCGGCCTCCTCGCAGCCCTGACGGGCCGGGTTCCCCCTCTGACCTCCCTCCTGTCCCGCCTCACCACGGCGCTCCCGTGCGGGGCGGGCGGGCCGCGGGCCGTGCGCGACCGGCTGGACCGTGCGCGTCGCGGGCGGGATCGGCAGGAGGGGCCGGCACGGCCGGGGTCCCGGTGGCCCCGGCGCCGCTGGGCAGCGGACACGGCCACGGAGGCCCTGCGGTCCGGCGGCCGCGGGACCGCGGGCGCAGGCACCGGCGCGGAGGCCACGGCCGGGCTGGGGCCCCGGTGGCCCCGGCGCCGCGCAGCGGACACGGCCACGGAGGCCCCGCCCTCCGGCCGCGGCCGGACCGTCCTCCCACGGCTGCGCCTCCCGTGGCCCGCCCGCGGCCTTCGGCCGAGGCCCAGCCGGGCAGCGGGCGCGGGCCCGGCCATCCTGCGGTCCGGCGGCCGCCGGACCGCGGGCGCGCGCACCGGCGCCGAGGCCCCGGCACAGCTGAGGCCTCGATGGCCCCGGCGCCGCGCAGCGGACACGGCCACGGAGGCCCCGCCCTCCGGCCGCGGCCGGACCGTCCTCCCACGGCTGCGCCTCCCGTGGCCCGCCCGCGGCCTTCGGCCGAGGCCCCGCCGGGCAGCGGGCACAACCACTCCCGCCCCTCCGGGTCAGCCTCCCCACGGCCCGCGCCCCGACCAGCCGCTCGGTGACGGTCCCGGCGCCCCGGGGCCGGCGGAGGGGCCACGCGCGCGTGGCGCCCCCGGGAGCGGGGGGTCACGGCCGCGGGCCGGTCGCGGCGCCCCCGGCCCGGGCGGCAAGGCGACGACGGCGCGGCTGTGGGCCGAGGGGCTTGTGGTGCGGTACGCGGGGGTCGTCGCGCTCGACGGGGTGGGGCTCGACGTGGCGCAGGGGCGGGTGACCGCGCTCGTGGGGGCCAACGGGGCCGGGAAGAGCACCCTCTTCCACTGTCTGGCCGGGACCGTGCGCCCCGACGCGGGGCGGGTCGTGCTGGACGGTGTCGAGGTCACCGCCCGGCCCGCGTACGCGCGGAGCCGGCTCGGCGTCGCGCGGACGTTCCAGCAGCTCGCCGTCTTCCCGTCGCTGACCGTCGAGGAGAACGTCCGCGTGGGAGCCGAGCAGGGGCGGGTGCGCGACCCGGGGGCCGTCGAGCAGGCCCTGCGGCTGTTCGCCCTGGACGGGCCCGTACGGCACCGCCCGACCGCCGCGCTGGACACCGGCACCCTGCGCCGGGTCGAGCTCGCCCGGGCGCTCGCCGGACGGCCGCACACCCTGCTGCTCGACGAACCGGCGGCGGGTCTGGACGCCGCCGAGACCGCCGCGCTCGCCCGGGTGCTGCGGGCGCTCGCCGCGGACGGGCTCGCCGTGCTCGTCGTCGAGCACGACCCCGACCTCGTCGCGGGGATCGCCGACGCCGTCCACGTCATGGAGGCGGGGCGGATCGTGTCATGAGCGTCGAGATGGAGCTGCGGGCGGCCAGGGTGCGCTACGGCCCCCTTGAGGCGCTGCACGGCATCGACCTGCCCGTCCCGGCCGGCACCCTCACCGTCCTGCTCGGCCGCAACGGCGCGGGACGCACCACGGCCCTGCGGGCCCTCGCCGGGATCGTCCCCCTCTCGGCCGGGCGGGTCCTGTGGCGTGGCCGCGACGTGACCGGGCTGCGCGCCCACGACCGGGCCCGCCGCGGCCTGTGCTTCGTACCGGACCTGCGGGCCGTCTACGCCGGACTCACCGTCGCCGAGAACCTCGAACTGGCGTCCCCGAAGGGGACGTACGACTCCGCCCTCGGTGTCTACCCGGAGCTGCGCCCCCTGCTGGCCAGGCGCGCGGGCACGCTCTCGGGCGGGGAGCGCCGGATGCTCGCCCTGGCGCGGGTCGCCCTGGCCCCGGCGCGGGTCGTCCTCGTCGACGAGCCGTGCCTGGGCATGGCGCCGGCCGTCGCCGCCCGTACGTACGCCCTGCTCGCCTCCCTCGACGCGGCCGTCGTCGTGGCGGAGCAGCGGCTCCCGGCCGGGCTGCCGGCCGGGAGCCTCGTGCACGAACTGCGGCGCGGTCGCCTCGCCTTCAGCGGGGAGAGCGGGGAGCGCCCACCCGGGTCTTCCCGATAGTCGGCCGCGCGCCCGGGGCTTCCCGATGGTCAGCCGCGCGCCAGGGGCTTCCCGACAGTCAGCATCATGCCCACCTTGATCCGGTTCGGGTCCGCGCCGATCAGCGCCTTGTTCGTGGCGTAGAGCGCCGGCCAGCCGCCCTTGATCTTGAAGCGGCGGGCGATCGACGAGAGCGTGTCCCCCGGCTGGACGGTGTGCACCCGGCCGCTGAGCCCGTACCGCTTGGAGCAGACCGGCCACGCCTCCCAGCCCTGGGTGCGCAGCACCTCCTCGGCGATCTTGATCTGCTGCTGGCGGGTGGCGAGGTCGGCGCGCCGGGCGTAGCGCAGCCCGCCGTGCTCCTCCCAGGTCGGCTGGTAGAACTGCAGGCCGCCGTAGAAGCCGTTGCCGGTGTTGAGATGCCAGCGGCCGCTGCTCTCGCATTGGGCGACGCAGCCCCAGGGCCACTGGTCGGAGGCGCACGCGGGGGCGCGTTTTCGGGGGACGTCAGGAGCCAGGGCGGAAGCCGGCGCGGGAACGAGCGCGAGCAGCGCGGCGGTCAGGACACCCGCCGTACACCATCTGATCTTCGACATCGGGTCACGCTAGGCAGGGCCGCGCGGAGGAGGCGGCGCACCGCGCCCGGCGGAGCCCCCGGCCCACCCGGTCGGCGGTCCGCCGCGCCCCCGGGCGGCCGATTCGGTTGCTCCTCACGCGTGACCCCGGACCTGGCTCCCCCGTTGAACGCTTCATGAGACGAGCCGGGATCCGCCCGCCTCGCACGTACGGATTTCCGAGGAGCCACCCGTGCCGCGCATGCTCGACGTCAGCGAGGACGTACGCGCCGAGATCGGCGATGAAGAGGCCGAACGGCTGCTCGCCGGCGAGAACGCCCCGGGCAGCTACGACTGCACCTCCTGCCGCACCCCGGGCGACTCCGAGCAGGAGCGCACCAGCACGGTGCTGTTCGTCGGCGAGGAGACCGCCGTGCTGGCGTTCGCCCACGCCAGCTGCATCCCCTCGCAGGTCGTGCAGGTCGAGGAGGCCCAGCTGCAGGGCGCCGTCCAGTCGATCACCGGTGGCGTCGCCCCCGCCCCCGTCACGGTCCCGCCGATCGTGCCGGGCTCGCCCGAGCAGGCCGTTCTCGGGATCACCAGCGGTCTGGTGCTGATCCAGGGCGAGCTGCACCCGGCGCTGGTGGTGGAGCCGACCGCGCCGGTCGTCCGCCCCGGCTCGGCCGGTACGACCGACGAGTTCCTCGACCTCCTGGTCGAGCAGGGCTTCCAGGCCACGAGCGACCTGGAGAGCGTCCCTGCGACGCTGCCCGGCTGGTCGGTGCTGGTGGCCATGGGCCAGCTGCACTCCGTGCTCCAGCCCGGTACGGGCGGCAGCGGGCAGGTCGCCTGGTGGCAGGCGCACCAGCCGCTCCAGGTGACCGACGGCTGGCGGGCCGCGGCGAACAAGTCGCACACGGTGCTGGTGTACGCGGCCCCGTCCGGGTTCATCGGCCAGCAGCCGCGCGAGGACCTGCTGCGGGACGCCCTGGAGAAGGCGGCGGCCAACGGCCGTCTGGTGGCGGCCGCGATGCCGCTGGCCGGCACCTGATGGGCGATGCCCGTCCGGGTATAGGACCGGCGTATTTCCCGGGGCTACCAGCCGTTCCGCGCCCGCGGCGGGCACCTCTTTCCGAGACCCGCCCGCATCCGACGGACGGCGGGCTCGTTGGCACCTACGTGCACGCATACGACCCCAGCCGCCAGCCCTACTCGTCCCCGATCCCCTCGATGCGCCCGGCGCACGACACGTCGGCCGGCGCGGGCCAGTCGGCGACGCCGATCTACGACGCGCTGTACTCGGAGTACCGCCGGTCCTTCCGGGCCCTGCCGGGAGACCGCAGCGGTGAGGAGGACCTGGGGTTCCAGGGCTTCGGATCCAGGACCGGGTACGGGTACTCGTCGGCGTCGTCATCGTCGTCCTCGTACACGCCGTACGTCGGACGGTGGCGACCGTACTCGTCCCCCCACACCCCGGCGGCGCTGCCACCGGCCCCGCGCCGGGGGCTCTGAACATCCTCGTACGACGGCTGAGGGCCGGGGCGATCGCCCCGGCCCTCAGCCGTCGTACAGCACATGCCTCAGCTCTTGCGGCCGCGCTTCTCGCGCACCCGCACCGAGATGTGGATCGGGGTGCCCTCGAAGCCGAACTCCTCACGCAGCCGGCGCTCGACGAAGCGGCGGTAGCCGTGCTCCAGGAAGCCGGAGGCGAAGAGGACGAACCGGGGCGGCTTCGTGCCCGCCTGCGTACCGAAGAGGATGCGGGGCTGCTTGCCGCCGCGGATCGGGTGCGGGTGGGCGGCGACGAGCTCACCGAGGAAGGCGTTCAGCCTGCCGGTGGGGACCCGGGTCTCCCAGCCGGCCAGGGCGGTCTCGATCGCCGGGACCAGCTTCTCCATGTGGCGGCCGGTCAGCGCGGAGACGTTGACCCGCGGGGCCCAGGAGACCTGCTGCATCTCGGTCTCGATCTCGCGCTCCAGGTAGTAGCGGCGCTCCTCGTCGAGGGTGTCCCACTTGTTGTACGCGATGACGAGGGCGCGGCCCGCCTCGACGGCCATGGTGAGGATGCGCTGGTCCTGGACGCTGATCGACTCGCTGGCGTCGATCAGGACGACCGCGACCTCGGCCTTCTCGACGGCGGCGGCCGTACGCAGCGAGGCGTAGTAGTCGGCGCCCTGCTGGAGGTGGACGCGCTTGCGGATACCGGCGGTGTCGACGAACTTCCAGGTGACTCCGCCGAGTTCGATCAGTTCGTCGACCGGGTCGCGGGTGGTGCCGGCCAGCTCGTTGACGACCACACGCTCCTCCCGGGCCACCTTGTTGAGCAGGGAGGACTTGCCGACGTTCGGGCGGCCGATGAGGGCGATCCGGCGCGGGCCGCCGACGCCACCGGCGCCGAAGGTCTGGGCGGGGGCCTCGGGCAGCGCCTTGAGGACCTCGTCGAGCATGTCGCCGGTGCCCCGGCCGTGCAGGGCGGAGACGGGCATCGGCTCGCCGAGACCCAGCGACCACAGCGTGGCGGCGTCGGCCTCGCCGGAGGGGCCGTCGACCTTGTTGGCGCAGAGCACGACGGGCTTGCCGGCCCGGCGCAGCAGCTTGACGACGGCCTCGTCGGTGTCGGTGGCGCCGACGGTGGCGTCCACGACGAAGACGACGGCGTCGGCGGCCTCGATGGCGTACTCGGCCTGGGCGGCGACGGAGGCGTCGATGCCGAGGACGTCCTGCTCCCAGCCGCCGGTGTCGACGACCTTGAAGCGGCGGCCGGCCCACTCGGCCTCGTAGGTGACGCGGTCGCGGGTGACGCCCGGCTTGTCCTCGACGACGGCCTCGCGGCGGCCGATGATGCGGTTCACCAGGGTCGACTTGCCGACATTCGGGCGGCCGACGACGGCGAGGACGGGGAGCGGGCCGTGTCCGGCCTCCTCGATCGCGCCCTCGACCTCTTCGATGTCGAAGCCCTCTTCGGCGGCGAGCTCCATGAACTCCGCGTACTCGGCGTCGCCAAGTGCCCCGTGGTCGTGCTGGTCGTTCATGAAGTCCGTTCCTCGTTCATTCATCGTGGTCGGTGACCCTCGGGCCCGGGTGGGCCGGGAGGTTCACTACTCAAGTCTCGCCTAGCGCCCGGTGAGGCGCCTGGCGTTTTCCAGGTGGCCGGTGAGCCGCTGCTGGATCCGTACGGTGGCATCGTCCAGCGCCTTGCGGGTCCGGCGGCCGGAGCCGTCGCCCGCCTGGAAGGGGTCGCCGAAGACGACGTCGACGCGGCTGCGCAGCGGAGGCAGCGCCGGTATCAACCGTCCGCGCCGCTCGGTGCTTCCCAGAACGGCGACCGGGACGATCGGGGCGCCGCTGCGGACGGCGAAGTAGGCGAGCCCGCCGCGGATGGCGGCGAAGTCGCCCTCGCCGCGGGTGCCCTCGGGGAAGATCCCGAGGACGCCGCCGTCGGCGAGGACGCCGAGCGCCCGGGTGACGGCGGTGCGGTCCGTGCTCTCACGGTCCACCTTCAGCTGGCCGATCCCTTCCAGGAACGGCCCGAGAGGCCCGACGAAGGCCTCCTGCTTGATCAGGAAGTGGACCGGGCGGGGCGCGGTGCCCATGAGCATGGGGCCGTCGATGTTGTGCGCGTGGTTGACGGCCAGGATCACCGGGCCGGTGGCCGGGACGCGCCAGGCGCCCAGCACGCGCGGCTTCCACAGCCCGTACATCAGGCCGATGCCGATGGACCGGCCGACGGCGGCACCCCGGGCGGCCCGCGCGGCCGGCGGGGAGGGTTTGGTCACGCCGTGGCCCGCTTCTCCTCGACGAGGGTGACGACGCACTCGATGACCTGCTCCAGGGTGAGCTCGGTGGTGTCGACCTCGACGGCGTCGTCGGCCTTGGCGAGCGGGGAGGTCTTACGGCTGGAGTCGGCCGCGTCCCGCTTGATCAGGGCCTGCTGGGTGGTGACCACGTCGGCGCCCTTGAGCTCGCCGGAGCGGCGGGCGGCGCGGGCCTCCGGGGAGGCGGTCAGGAAGATCTTGAGGTCGGCGTCGGGCAGGACGGTGGTGCCGATGTCCCGGCCTTCGACGACGATGCCGAGCGGGGCGTCGGCGGCGATGGACCGCTGCAGCTCGGTGATGCGCTCGCGCACCTCGGGGACCGCGCTGACCGCGCTGACCTTGGAGGTGACCTCTTCGGTACGGATCGGACCGGCGGCGTCCACGCCGTCGACGGTGATCGTCGGGCGGGCCGGGTCCGTCCCGGAGACGATGACGGGCTTGCCGGCGGCATCGGCGACGGCGACGGCGTCCTGCACGTCGATGCCGTTGCTGATCATCCACCAGGTGATCGCACGGTACTGCGCCCCGGTGTCCAGGTAGCTGAGCCCCAGCTTGGCGGCGACCGCCTTGGAGGTGCTCGACTTGCCCGTGCCGGAGGGGCCGTCGATGGCGACGATCACGGATTCCACGGTGGAGGACACCTTCCTGATACGCGATGAGGGCCCGACGGACTGCCAGGGGCCCCGCCCCAAGGTTACCGATTCCCGACGGCCCCCCGCGCCTGGCCCTTGGGAGGGCGTCGGACCGGGGGGCTCGGGGCGTCCCGTCAGGGGCGATCCGCTCAGCTCGTCCGCAGGGCCCAGCCGCGCTCCCGGAGGGCCGTGCTCAGGGCCTCGGCCGCCGACGGCTCGACCATGAGCTGGACCAGGCCCGCCTGCTGGCCCGTCGCGTGCTCGATGCGGACGTCCTCGATGTTGACGCCCGCCCGGCCCGCGTCGGCGAAGATACGGGCCAGCTCGCCGGGCTGGTCGCTGATCAGGACCGCGACCGTCTCGTAGACCGTCGGCGCCGCGCCGTGCTTGCCGGGGACCCGGGCGCGGCCGGCGTTGCCACGGCGCAGGACGTCCTCGACGCCCGTCGCGCCGCCGCGGCGCTTGTCCTCGTCGGAGGACTGGAGCGCCCGCAGCGCCTGGACCGTCTCGTCGAGGTCCGCCGCCACCCCGGCGAGGACGTCGGCCACCGGTCCGGGGTTGGCGGAGAGGATCTCGATCCACATCCGGGGGTCGGACGCGGCGATCCGGGTGACGTCCCGGATGCCCTGGCCGCACAGCCGTACCGCCGTCTCGTCGGCATCCTCCAGCCGCGCCGCGACCATCGAGGAGATCAGCTGAGGGGTGTGCGAGACAAGGGCGACGGCCCGGTCGTGGGCGTCGGCGTCCATGACGACGGGCACGGCGCGGCAGAGCGCGACCAGCTCCAGGGCGAGGTTCAGGACCTCGGTGTCGGTGTCGCGGGTGGGGGTGAGCACCCACGGCCGACCCTCGAAGAGGTCGGCGGTGGCCGCGAGGGGGCCCGAGCGCTCCTTGCCGGACATGGGGTGGGTCCCGATGTACGCGGTGAGGTCGAGGCCCAGCTGTTCCAGCTCCCGCTTGGGGCCGCCCTTGACGCTGGCCACGTCCAGGTAGCCGCGGGCGATGCCGCCGCGGATCGCCTCGGCGAGGGTGGCGGCGACATGCGCGGGCGGTACGGCGACGATCGCCAGGTCGACCGGGCCCTCGGGCGGCTCGTCCGTGCCGGCGCCGAGCGCCGCCGCGGTCCTGGCCCGGGCCGGGTCGTGGTCGGTGAGGTGGACCGTGACGCCCCGGCCGGCCAGGGCGAGGGCGGCCGACGTGCCGATGAGGCCCGTCCCGATGACGACGGCGGTCCTCACTGGGCGATGTCCTTGCGCAGGGCCGCCGCGGCGCCGAGGTAGACGTGCGCGATGCGGGACTTCGGCAGATCGGACTCGACGTGCGCGAGAAGGCGGACGACCCGGGGCATGGCGCCCTCGATGTCGAGCTCCTGCGCGCAGATGAGGGGCACGTCCACGATGCCCAGCTTGCGCGCGGCCGCGGCGGGGAAGTCGCTGTGCAGATCGGGGGTGGCCGTGAACCAGACGCTGATCAGGTCGTCCGCGGTGAGGCCGTTGCGCTCCAGCACGGCGGTCAGCAGCTCTTCCACCTGCTCATGCATGTGTACGGCGTCGTCCCGCTCCAGCTGGACGGCTCCCCGGACCGCTCGTACCGCCACGTCGTGCTCCTTCACCTCGGCGAGTGCTGCCGTCTCCAGCCTAGTCAGCCGCTCGGACACACCGGCGCGGCGACCACCTCCATGTGCGCTACAACTGTCGGCATGCTGTTTCATGTCGTGCCCCGGGACGAATGGACCGCGGAGCCGGGCGGCCCGTACGCCCCCGCGTCGCTGGCCGCCGAGGGCTTCGTGCACTGTTCGCCGGACGAGTCCGCGGCGCTGGCGATCGCCGACGCCCACTACCGGGACGTACCGGGCCCGCTGCTGGTGCTGGTCCTCGACGAGGAGCGGCTGGGCGGCGAGGTCCGCTGGGAGGGCTCGGGAGACCAGGTGTTCCCGCATGTGTACGGGGCGATCGAGCGGGCCGCCGTGAGCGCCGTGCTGGAGGTCCGCCGGGACGGGGACGGCCGTGCGAGGGAGCTGGCACCCTGGTCGTAGGCGTGTTTGCCGGGCTCGGGAGGGGCCGCCGAGCAAGCTGGGCGGCATGAGTACTGATGCCACACCCCGTCGTACCGTGCTGCTGGCCGGTGCGGGTTCAGTCGCCGCGCTGGCGACCGGCTGCGGAGACGACGGCCAGGAGACCGCCCCCGAACCGGAAACCGCCCCCGAACTCGGGTCGCCGCCGCCCGAGCCCCCGGCGTCCGCGCCCGCATCCCCCGGGCAGACGCTCGCGAAGACGTCCGAGATCCCGGTCGGCGGGGGGACGATCTTCGAAGAGCAGAAGGTCGTCGTGACGCAGCCCGAGGCGGGCCAGTTCAAGGCCTTCTCGGCGGTCTGCACCCATCAGGCGTGCCTGGTCAGCAGGGTGGCGGACGGCACCATCAACTGCCCGTGCCATGCCTCCCGGTTCAGCATCACGGACGGCTCGGTGGCCGGCGGCCCGGCGCGGCGGCCGCTGCCGGAGGAGGAGATCACGGTGTCGGGGGACGTCATCAGCCTCGCGTAGCCTGGCGCGCATGACTCCGGAAGAGCTGGTGCGCGACCACACGATCTACTCCTGTGTCATGGGGTCGCGTGCCTTCGGTCTGGCGACCGAGGGCAGCGACACCGACCGCCGGGGGGTGTTCCTCGCCCCGACGCCGCTCTTCTGGCGCTTCGACAAGCCGCCGACGCATGTGGACGGGCCTGCGGAGGAGCAGTTCAGCTGGGAGCTGGAACGTTTCTGCGAACTGGCGCTGCGGGCCAACCCGAACATCTTGGAGTGTCTCCACTCCCCCGTCGTGGAGCGCATCGACGACACGGGCCGTGAACTGCTCTCCCTGCGGGAGGCGTTCCTCTCCCGCCAGGTCCACCAGACCTTCGTCCGCTACGCGCTCGGGCAGCGCAAGAAGCTCGACGCGGACATGCGCCAGTACGGCGCGCCCCGCTGGAAGCACGCGATGCACCTGCTGCGCCTGCTGACGAGCTGCCGCGACCTGCTGCGCACGGGCCGCCTGGCCCTGGACGTCGGCCCCGACCGCGAGCGTCTGCTCGCGGTCAAGCACGGCGAGGTCTCCTGGCCCGAGGTCGACTCCTGGATGACCCGCCTCTCCGAGGAGGCCGACCGTGCGGCCCTGACGACCCCACTGCCGTCGGAGCCCGACCGCCCCCGCGTCGAGGCCTTCCTCCTGCGCACCCGCCGCGCCTCGGCGGCGGGCTAGCGCCGGCGCCCGCACCGGTCAGGCGTCCCAGAGCGCCCCCAGCGTCAGCAGCTCGCTGCGGTACTCGATGCGTTCCGCCCATTCCTTCGGCCACACGCCCGCACCCAGGTGCGCCCCCGCGAACGCGCCCGTCAGGCAGGCGATGGAGTCCGAATCGCCCTTCGTGCAGGCCGCGCGGCGCAGGGCGGTGAGGGGCGATTCGGGGAAGAGGAGGAAGCAGAGCAGTCCGGTGGTGAGGGCCTCTTCGGCGATCCAGCCGTCGCCGGTGTAGAGACACGGGTCGACCTCCGGGCTCGCCGTGCGCAAGGCGGAGGCGAGGGTCTCCAGGGCGGCCAGGCATTCGTCCCAGCCGCGTTCGATGAAGGCGGTGGGGCTCGCGTCATGGGAGTACGTCCACAGGTCGCCGAGCCAGGTGTGGTGGTAGCGGGAGCGGTTCTCGTAGGCGTACGAGCGCAGCTGGCCCACGAGGCCGAGCGGCTCCGCGCCCTGGGCCAGGAGGTGGACGGCCCGGGCGGTCAGGTCGGAGGCGGCCAGTGCGGTGGGGTGGCCGTGGGTGAGCGCCGACTGGAGCTGGGCCGCGCCCGCGCGCTGTTCGGCGCTCAGGCCGGGGACCAGGCCGATCGGCGCGACCCGCATGTTGGCGCCGCAGCCCTTGGAGCCGATCTGGCTGGCCTGCTGCCAGGGCCGGTCGCTGTCGAGCGCGGCGCAGGCGACCATGCACGTACGGCCGGGCGCGCGGTTGTTCTCCGGCGAGTGGTACCAGTCGACGAACTCCTCCCGCACGGGCTGGGCCAGCCGCAGCGGTGCGAGCACGCCCCGGTCCATGGCGGTCCGTATGCCGCGCGCGAGGGCGAGCGTCATCTGGGTGTCGTCCGTGACGATCGCCGGGTCGGGCAGGCTCATCTCCCGCCAGGGCCCGCACTTGGCGAGGATGGAGGGCACGTCGTTGAACTCGGTGGGGAAGCCCAGCGCGTCCCCGAGGGCCAGCCCGACGAGCGCCCCCGTCGCGGCCTGCTTGGTGATGGTCCGTGCGGCGATCACGAGGAACGTCCTTCCGGTCGCAGAAGTGGCGGGTGCAGCGCGCTCGCCGCGCCCGCCCGGTAGAGAGCGGCCGGTTTCCCCCGTCCGCCGGTGCGGCGCGGCGGTCCTTCCACGGCTTCGACGAAGCCGGGCGTGGTGAGGACCTTGCGCCGGAAGTTGGGGCGGTCGAGTGCGACGCCCCAGACGGTCTCGTACACCTGCCGCAGCTCGCCGAGGGTGAACTCGGGCGGGCAGAAGGCGGTGGCGAGACAGGTGTATTCGAGCTTGGCGCCGATGCGCTCGTGCGCGTCGGCGAGGATCCGCTCGTGGTCGAAGGCGAGCGGCCCGTCGGTGCCGTAGGGCGTCCACCGCGCGCGTGCCGCGTCGCCGCCGCCGCGCGGTTCGGGCAGGTCGGGCACGAGCGCGGTGTACGCGACGGAGACCACCCGCATCCTGGGATCGCGGTCCGGGTCGCTGTACGTACGCAGCTGTTCCAGGTGGAGGCCGGCCACGGTCCGCGGCAGGAGGCCGGTCTCCTCGGCCAGTTCGCGCCGCGCGGCCTGTTCGGCGGACTCCTGGGGCAGGACGAACCCGCCGGGCAGCGCCCAGGCCCCCCGGAAGGGCTCCTGGCCGCGTTCGACGAGCAGGACGTGGAGCCGTTCGTCGCGGACGGTGAAGACGGCGAGGTCGACGGTGACGGCGAACGGCTCGAAGGCGTAAGGGTCGTACCCCTCGGGCCGCCCGGCGGCGGGCGCGGTCATCGGGTCTCCGGTACGGGCGTGAGGTGCGGGGCCTCGGCGAGCAGGGCGTCCACGGCGGCGACGGCCGTCCCCATCCGCACCTCGTGCGGTCCGGTCAGCAGGACGGTCCGGCGCCCGGTGTGGGCGAGCTGGGTCCGCAGGCGTGCCGTGGTCCAGGCCCGCAGGGTGTCCTCACGGGCGAGCGGCACGTCGCGGTGGTCGGTGAGCAGCCACAGGTGGTGCCTGCCGCGGGCGGCGATGCGTGCGGTCTCGGCGCTGGCGGCGCCCACGTACCGCTCGTGCCAGATGGTGGCGGCGAAGGCGTCGCCGTCGCAGAAGAGGACGGGCGATCCGGTCCGGGCGGCCGCCTCTTCGCGTTCGCTGCGGCGCAGTGCGATCAGCGGGAAGTCCTCGCTGGTGAGGCCCGCTCCGGGGGCGGGGCGGTATTCGGGCACGTAACGGGTCGTGCTCCAGACGCCGCCACGCCGCCGGTAGTGCTCGGCGAGCGCCCTGGCCATCGTGGTGGCGCCGGAGGACTCGGCGCCGAGGACGACCACCCGCCGGGCGAGCGCGGCCCGTACGGGCGGCTCCAGGTAGTCCCAGCAGGCGATGGGGTCCTTGCGGACGGCGGCGGCCGACACCGGGAAGACGGTGTGGCCGGGGTCGACGCACACGCTCTGCGCGCCCAGGTGCCGGGCGAGCGCGTCGGCGTAGGCGCCCGGGCCCGCGTCCGCGCCGAAGACGGCGTCGACAGGCCCGGCGATGTCGTCGAGACGGCCGGCGACCTGGACGCGAGGGTGGATCTCGCGCATCCACTCGACCCGGTCGCCGTGCGGCAGGGGGTCGTCGGCGTGGGCCCGTACGAGCACGGTCAGCCGCCGGCAGCGGTCCTCGGCGGTGCGGACGAGGTGGTGGTGGCCCGCGTGCGGGGGGCAGAACCTGCCGGGGACCAGCCCGTGTCCGTAGCGCGTCATGTCCGTACCCCCTTCACCCGCCGAGCGCGTTCTTTAAAGTCATTCTGACTATAAAGCAGCGGGCGTGGTCCGACAAGCCGAAAAGCCCGCGGCTGGTGGCCGCGGGCTTTTCGCAGGGGGCGGGGCGAGGGCCTACAGGCCGACTTCCTTCATCAGCATGCCGACCTCGGTGTTGGTCAGACGGCGCAGCCAGCCCGACTTCTGGTCGCCCAGCGCGATCGGACCGAAGGCGGTCCGGACGAGCTTCTCCACCGGGAAGCCCGCCTCGGCCAGCATGCGGCGCACGATGTGCTTGCGGCCCTCGTGCAGCTGCACCTCGACCAGGTAGTTCTTGCCGGTCTGCTCGACGACCCGGAAGTGGTCGGCGCGGGCGTAGCCGTCCTCCAGCTGGATGCCCTCCTTGAGCCGCTTGCCGACCTCGCGCGGCAGCGGGCCCGTGATGGCGGCCAGGTAGGTCTTCTTCACGCCGTACTTCGGGTGGGTGAGGCGGTGGGCCAGCTCGCCGTGGTTGGTGAGCAGGATGATGCCCTCGGTCTCGGTGTCCAGCCGGCCGACGTGGAAGAGCCGCGTCTCGCGGTTGGTCACGTAGTCACCGAGGCACTGGCGGCCGTCCGGGTCCTCCATGGTGGAGACGACACCGGCGGGCTTGTTCAGGGCGAAGAAGAGGTACGACTGGGTGGCGACCGTCAGGCCGTCCACCTTGATCTCGTCCTTCTCCGGGTCGACCCGGGTGCCCTGCTCGATGACGATCTTGCCGTTGACCTCGACCCGGCCGGCGTCGATCAGCTCCTCGCAGGCGCGCCGCGAGCCCATGCCCGCACGGGCCAGGACCTTCTGCAGCCGCTCACCCTCCTGGTCACCGAAGGTCTTGGGGGTCTTGATCTCCGGCTTGCCCGCGTACCGCTCCCGGTTGCGCTCCTCCGCGCGGGCGTCGTACTCCCGCGAACGGGCCGGGGCCGTACGGCCGCCGCCGCGCTGCGGGGACTGCCGCGGCCCGCCCTTGGCGCCACCGCGCGCGGCAGAGCCCCGGCCCTTCTTCGGGCCGTCGGAGGGGCCACCGACGTCGTACGTGCGCTCCTCGGGGCGCGGGCGGCGCGGGTTGCCGCCGCCCTGCCGGTCGTCCCGGTTGTTGCCGGCACCCCGGTAGTTGCCGCGGCCGCCGCTCTTGGCACCACGGCTCCCGCCGTTGTTTCCGCTGTTCCTGCCGCTGCTGCTTCGCATCAAAATTCCGTCTTGTCGTCTGCGTCTGCGTCCTCGCGATCCGGCGCATCGGGCGCGTCCGGATCGAACGACGGGACCCCTTCCAGCGTGTCCGCCTCGATCGCGTCCGCCTCTGGGAGGAAGGGCGCGAGCTCCGGGAGCTCGTCCAGGCCGCGCAGGCCCATCCGCTCCAGGAAGTAGTTCGTCGTCCTGTACAGGATCGCACCTGTTTCGGGTTCCGCGCCCGCCTCCTCGACCAGACCGCGCTGAAGGAGGGTGCGCATGACGCCGTCGCAGTTCACCCCGCGGACCGCGGATACCCGGGAACGGCTGACCGGCTGGCGGTACGCGACGACGGCGAGGGTCTCCAGGGCCGCCTGGGTGAGGCGGGCCTGCTGGCCGTCGAGGACGAACCGCTCGACGGCGTCTGCGTGCTCGGGGCGGGTGTAGAAACGCCAGCCGCCGGCCACCAGCCGCAGTTCGAAGCCGCGGCCCTGGGCGGTGTACTCGTCGGCGAGTTCGCGCAGCGCGTCCGCGACCTCCCGGCGGGGGGTGTCAAGGACCTTGGCGAGGTGATCTTCGGTGGCCGGCTCGTCGACGACCATGAGGACGGCCTCAAGGGCGGGCTTGAGCGCGGTCATACCTTCTCCTGGGCGGGTGCGGGCTGGTCGAATTCGTCGGTCACGGTGACGTCCCCGTCGCCGTGGCCGGTCCAGGTGACGGTGAGGTCGCCCAGGGCATCCTCCTGGTCGAGGGCGACGGCCTTCTCGCGGTAGAGCTCCAGCAGCGCGAGGAACCGGGCGACGACGGTGAGGGTGTCACCGGCCCCCTCGGTGATCTCGCGGAAGCTGACCGCGCCCCGCTCCCGCAGCAGCGCGACGACCACGGCGGCCTGCTCCTGGACGCTGACCAGGGGGGCGTGGATGTGGTCGACGTACACCTGGGGCTTGGCCCGGGGCTGCATCGCCTTCACGGCGAGCTTGGCGAACCCCTCGGCGCCGATGCTGATGACGACCTCGGGGAGCAGCTCGGCGTGGTGCGGTTCCAGGCCGACGGTACGGGGATGGCGCCGGCCCTCCGCCTCCCACCGGTCCTCGAAGATCGCGGCGATCTGTTTGTACGCGCGGTACTGGAGGAGCCGGGCGAACAGCAGGTCGCGCGCCTCCAGGAGGGCGAGGTCGGCCTCGTCCTCCACCTCGGCGGCGGGCAGCAGCCGGGCGGCCTTGAGGTCGAGCAGGGTGGCGGCGACGACGAGGAACTCGGTGGTCTGGTCGAGGTCCCAGTCGGGGCCCATGGCGCGGATGTGGGCCATGAACTCGTCGGTGACCTTGGAGAGGGCGACCTCGGTGACGTCCAGCTTGTGCTTGGAGATCAGCTGGAGGAGGAGGTCGAAGGGCCCCTCGAAGTTGGCGAGCCGCACGGTGAAACGCCCGTCACCGGCCTCGGGTACCTCGGCCGCGTCGGGAGCCTCAGGAGCGTCGGGAGCCGCAGGAGCCTCGGCCGATTCAGGAGCCTCAGGCGCCTCGGGTGGCGCAGCCTCAGCCTCAGCGGGCTCGGGCTCTGCGGGCCCCGGCTCGACCGGCTCAGAGACCTCGACCGGCTCGGGCTCGACCGGTACCGCCGGCGGCGCGGCCGTCCCCGGCCCCCGCCCCAGGGCACGGCGGCGTACGGGGCGGGCGGCGGGGTCGTCGGTCGGGGGCAAGGGCGGTCCAGACGGGAGCAGGGGCGCGGCAGCCCGCAAGGCTACCGTCAGCGCCCGCGAAGCCGCCGTACGAGGATGCTCGCGTCGCCCCGGGACTCCAGGTCCGCCAGGACCACGGCGACGGCCTCGCGGACGATCCGGCCGCGGTCGACGGCGAGGCCGTGCTCACCGCGCAGGACGAGCCGGGCGTGTTCGAGGTCCATGAGCTCCTCGGCGGAGACGTAGACCGTGATCTTCTCGTCGTGGCGCTCGCGGCCGCTGGGCCGCCGGTTGGCCGCGCGGCCCCGGCGGCGAACCGGTTCGCCGGATGCCGGTGCGGCTCGTCGCGGTGGATCGGCGGGGGCGGGCTCCGGGGTGCGGGTGCGCGGCTCGGCGGCCTCCTCGTCGGCGGAGGAGTGCTCCTCCGCCGACGACGCGGCCGAGGAGGTCGCGGGCGCCGCCGGGGAGGCCGCCGCGGCCTCCGTGTCGCTCTCGGCCGCCGGCGGCGGTACCCGTGGTTCCCCGTTGGCGGATCTCCGGGGGGACGAGGCCTGCAGCGCCATCCCCCCGGTCGTACGGAACAGCTCGTCGGCCCCGGGCAGACTCACTCGGCGTGACACCGGGCGAGCACCTCCCTGGCGAGCTGGCGGTATGCGGCGGCACCGACGGAGTTCGAGGCGTACGTGGTGATCGGCTCACCCGCGACCGTGGTCTCCGGGAAGCGCACGGTCCGGCCGATCACGGTGTGGTAGACGTGATCGTCGAAGGCCTCGACCACGCGGGCGAGGACCTCGCGGCTGTGCACGGTCCGCGAGTCGTACATCGTGGCGAGGATGCCGTCGAGCTCCAGGTCGGGGTTGAGCCGCTCCTGGACCTTCTCGATCGTCTCGGTCAGCAGGGCGACGCCGCGCAGCGCGAAGAACTCGCATTCCAGCGGCACGATGACCTTGTGAGCCGCCGTCAGGGCGTTGACCGTCAGCAGGCCGAGCGAGGGCTGACAGTCGATCACGATGTAGTCGTAGTCGTTCAGCAGCGGCTTGAGGGCGCGCTGGAGCGTGGACTCGCGCGCGACCTCGCTGACCAGCTGAACCTCGGCGGCCGAGAGGTCGATGTTGCTCGGCAGCAGGTCCATGTTGGGCACGGCCGTCTTGAGCAGCACCTCGTCCGCCGACATGCCCCGCTCCATGAGCAGGTTGTAGACGGTGAGGTCGAGCTCCATCGGGTTCACGCCGAGGCCGACGGAGAGGGCGCCCTGCGGGTCGAAGTCGACGAGCAGGACCCGGCGTCCGTACTCGGCGAGCGCGGCGCCCAGGTTGATGGTCGACGTCGTCTTGCCGACGCCGCCCTTCTGGTTGCACATCGCGATGATCTTCGCGGGGCCGTGTTCGGCCAGCGGGCCCGGGATCGGGAAGTACGGCAGCGGCCGTCCGGTCGGGCCGATCCGCTCACGGCGCTGCCGGGCGGCGTCGGGGGCGAGCGTGGCCGCGTACTCGGGGTCGGGCTCGTACTCGGCGTCAGGGTCATAGAAGTGCCCCTCGGGCACCTCGTCATAGGCGGCGAAGTGGGTGGACTCTCGGCCACTCTCGTTGCCGGCCGTGGCGTTCACGTGTAGGCCGTCCATCATCTTCATCGTGTGGGCTGTCGTCGGGTGCTGGTGGGTCGCGTTGCCCCTCGCAGCCATTCCTGGTTGCCCGCCCCCGGGAGTAATTGTCGACTCATTCACAAGTCGTCTTACCTCCTTGGACGTGACCAGGAAACTTATCGATTCGTCAGCGTGGCACCATGCCGACGGTTGGCGACTCTATGGCGTGTCACCGCTCCGCAGCAACACAATCCGCCGGACCCGGCCCGATGTGTCGGCAACGGAACACCCCGATGTCAAGGGTGCACAGCCATGGATCGCCACGTTTCGGGGGTGCGCGAAACGGTTAAAGGGTTACGTTCGAGGCGAGTTGATCGAGGCTCGCAAAGTGGCCCGACACACATTCGGCCGGACCTTGGTCGACAAGGTCCGGCCGGATGCGTGACGTTGACGGCGGTCATTGACGCCGCCCGTCGGAAGGTCAGCCGAGAAGGGTGCTCAGCTCGAGGTGGTCGAGGCCGTGCGCCTCGGCGACCTCCTTGTAAACCACCTTGCCGTCATGGGTGTTGAGACCCTTGGCGAGCGCGGCGTCGCGGCGCAGCGCCTCGGCCCAGCCGTTGTTGGCCAGCGACACGATGTAGGGCAGCGTGGCGTTGGTGAGGGCGTAGGTGGAGGTGTTCGGCACCGCGCCCGGCATGTTGGCGACGCAGTAGAAGACCGAGTTGTGGACGGTGAACGTCGGCTCGGCGTGGGTGGTGGGACGGGAGTCCTCGAAGCAGCCGCCCTGGTCGATCGCGATGTCGACAAGGACACTTCCGGGCTTCATCTTGGCGACGAGCTCGTTGGTGACCAGCTTCGGGGCCTTGGCGCCCGGGATGAGGACGGCGCCGATGACGAGGTCGGCCTCGACGACGGCCTTCTCCAGCTCGAAGGCGTTGGAGACGATCGTCTTCACCTTGGTGCCGAAGATCCGGTCGGCCTCGCGCAGCTTGTTGATGTCACGGTCGAGCAGGGTGACGTGGAAGCCCATGCCGACGGCGATCTGGGTGGCGTTCCAGCCGGAGACGCCGCCGCCGATGACGACGCACTCGCCGGCGTGGGTGCCGGGCACGCCGCCGGGGAGGACGCCGCGGCCGCCGACCGAGCGCATCAGGTGGTAGGCGCCGACCTGCGGGGCCAGCCGGCCCGCGACCTCGGACATCGGGGCGAGCAGCGGCAGGGCGCGGTTCGCGGTCTCGACGGTCTCGTACGCGATGGCGGTGGTGCCGGACTCGAGCAGGGCGTCCGTGCACTCGCGGGACGCGGCGAGGTGCAGGTAGGTGAAGAGGGTCTGGTCCTTGCGGAGGCGGTGGTACTCCTCCGCGATGGGCTCCTTGACCTTGAGCAGCAGGTCGGCGGTGGCCCAGACCTCGTCGGCGGTGGGCAGGATCTGCGCGCCGGCCGAGACGAACTCGCCGTCCGTGATCGAGGAGCCCACACCGGCGTTCTGCTCGATGAAGACCTCGTGGCCGTTGCGGACGAGCTCGTGCACGCCGGCAGGGGTGATGGCCACCCGGAACTCGTTGTTCTTGACCTCGCGGGGGATTCCGACCTTCATCGTCGATCACGGTCCTTGAATCAGGGGGTGACGGGGGTGCACTGCAATACATACCCGGATGGATACATACCCGGATGCAATGGGGCGCACCAGGGCAGACCGCGATCGAGCGCGGCGCACCCAGTCTAATGAAGGAGTTCCCCGTGTCTAGCCTTGCAAAGCATTAATCTTCGACGGAAGCACTACGGATTTCGCAGGCGGAAGGCTCGCCTCCGAGGAGTCTTTCGGCCGCGGCCCGGTGCAGCCGGGCGGCGGCCGGGTCGCCGAGCCGGTCGAGGGTGTCGGCCAGCCTGAGCTGCAGCGCGGCCTGGAGCCGTACATCCCCGGCCCTGCGCGCCCACTCCACCGCCTCCTCGCAGGTGCGCAGGCATTCCTCGGGCCGGCCCGCGTACTCCTGGACCCGGGCCGCCTCGCTCAACGCCCGCGCGTAGGACGGGAGATCGGCGAGCCGGCGGTGGCCGGAAGCGGCCGCACGCCAGTTGCGCAGCGCCTCGCCGTACCGGCCCGCGTAGGTGTTCACGGCGGCGAGGCGGCCGTACAGCCGCGCCTGGTCGGCGCGCTCGTCCCGGGCCAGGCGGTGGGCGAGGGCCCGGCCGTACCAGTCGGCGGCCCGCAGCCAGTCCCCCAGTTCCTGGTAGGAACCGCCTACGGATTCCATCGCCCGGCCGATCGCGTACGGGTCGCCCGCGGCCCGGCCGGCGTCCAGGGCCGCGCGGTAGCGGGCGAGGGCGTCCTCGGTACGGCCGGTCCCGGCGTCGAGATCGGCCAGATTCAGCAGGGCAGCGGCCCGCTCGCGGTGCAGTCCTCGCCGCTCGGCGACGTCGAGCACCAGGCTGTGCAGCCCGTACAGCTCGGGCGCGGCGGCCTCGGTGCCCCGGTGCGCGGCGAGCGCCCGTACCAGCGCCGCGACCAGCCGCCGGGCCAGGGTGTCCAGCTCGCCGTCGGCGACCGCGAGCCGCGCGCAGGCCAGCAGCACGGGCTGGCGGGCCCGCAGCCACTCGGCGGCCGACCGTGGAGTGGTGAAGCGCAGGGCCCGGGGCAGTCCGGCGAGCCGGCGCCGGGCGGGGGACCCTTCGGGTTCGGTGACGGCCCGGCACGACTGGAGCAGCCGTACGGTCCGCTCCAGCATCCGGGCCCGGGCGAGCTGCACCTCGGCGGGCCGCTCCACCTCCTCCACCAGCTGCCGCAGCAGCGGGACGATGTGGCCGGGCACCTCGTACTCGCCGTTCTCCGCGGTGCGCAGCATCCCCAGGGCGGCGAATTCGTCCAGGGTCGTCTGGGCGCTGGAGACCGAGCAGCCGGCCAGCGCCGAGGCGGTGTGGGCGTCTGCGAGGCCGAGCGGGGCGAGCGAGAGCAGCCGCAGGATCCGGGCGGAGGGCTGCGGCAGGGAGTCGTGGAGGAGGCGGAAGGCCCGGGCGACCGGTTCGCCGGGCTGGGCGTGCAGCCGCTTGGAGAGGTCGGCGACGGACGCCTTGGGCCGGGCGCCGAGCCAGGCTCCGGCCAGGACCAGGGCGGCGGGCTGGCCGCCGCAGACCTCGGTGAGGGTTTCGGCGGCCTGGGGGTCGACGGTGATCCGTACGGAGCCGGTGTGGCTCTGCAGCAGTTCGATCGCGGACTTGGGGTCGAGGCCGCCGAGTGTGCAGGGCCGTACGTCGGGGATGCCGGTGAGGGGGCCCCGAGCGACGGCGACGACCAGGCAGTCGGGGTTCTCCGGCAGGAGGGGGTCGACCTGTGCGGCGTCGACGGCGTCGTCGAGGAGCAGCAGCACGCGGCGTACGGCGAGCGCCTCGCGCACCATCTCGGCGAGCTCGTCGCCGTCGGCGCCGGCCGGGCCGGCGATGTCCAGGGCGTCGAGCAGCTCGCGGGCGGTGCGTTCGGTGGGGACGGGGGTCCCGCCGGGTTCGGTCAGCCGGGCGCGGAGCACCCCGTCGGGGTACTTCGCGGCGAGGGAGGCGACGAGCTCCTCGGCGAGCGAGGTCCGTCCGGATCCTGGCCGTCCGGCGATCAGCAGGACGCGGGCGCGGGGGGCCTTGCGGCCGGAGAGCGTGTCGAGGCCGGCGCGCTCGATGTCGGCCCGAAGGGCCTTCAACTCGCGCTGCCGCCCGAAGAACTGTCCCGCACCCGCCACCGGCCGGTCCACCACCTGATCCGCCACGGGGCCACACTCCCGTCCGCCTGCCGCACCGCCGAGCCCGCCGGGTCTCCGGACGGGCGATCCCGAGCGTAGTTCAGGGTGACGGACGTTCAGGCCGGGGCGTGGCGGGGGGATCCCCCGATCGGATCAGCGGATCTTCATACCCCGGGCAAGGTGCTAGGAGGCGAACGGCCGGGCCGGCCACGGCGCCTCCGCCGGGCGCAGCGCGTCCATGCCGCCCTCCAGCGAGCGGGCGGTGAGCAGCGAGAGCACACCGACCACGAGGCAGTTGTTGTGGAGTTCACCCGCGAGGACCCCCCGGGCCAGCTCCTCCAGCGGGATCCGGGCGAGCTCCATGTCGGCCTCCTCCTCGGCGACCTCGAAGCGGTCGCCGTCCGCCGCCGACAGATCGCGGGCGAGGAAGATCCGTACGGCCTCGTCGCAGCCGCCGGGTGTGGTGTAGACGTCGGTCAGCACCCGCCAGTCCTCGGCCTTGACGTGGGCCTCCTCGTACAGCTCGCGCTGGGCGGCGTGCAGCGGGTTCTCGCCGGGGACGTCGAGCAGCCCGGCCGGGATCTCCCAGAGCTTGTGGCGTACGGGGTGGCGGTACTGACGCAGGACCAGAACCCGGTCCTCGCCGTCGAGGGCGAGGACGGCCACCGATCCGGGGTGGACCTGGTAGTCGCGCCGGGCGACCTTCCCGTCCGGCATGACCACGTCGTCCGCGCGGACACTCGTCTTGTTCCCCCGGTACGGCGTCGCCGACTCGGTGACCCGCCACTCCTCGGGGGTGTCCTTGATGGTCATGCACGTCCTCCCTCATACGAAAACCGGGGTACGGAACGCGTCCGTACCCCGGTCAACCGTAACGCTACGGGCTACTTGCCCTTGCGGGCGGCCTGCTGGCGCTCGACGGCGGCCTTGACCAGGCCGGCGAAGAGCGGGTGCGGGCGGGTCGGGCGGGAGCGCAGCTCCGGGTGGGCCTGGGTGGCGACCAGGTAGGGGTGGACCTCGCGCGGGTACTCGACGTACTCGACGAGCTTGTTGTCCGGGGAGGTGCCCGAGAAGACGATGCCCGCCTTCTTCTCCAGCTCCGCGCGGTAGGCGTTGTTCACCTCGTAGCGGTGGCGGTGGCGCTCCTCGACGTACGGCTGGTCGCCGTAGACCTCGCGGACGATGGAGCCCTCGGCCAGCTTGGCCGGGTACAGGCCCAGGCGCATCGTTCCGCCCAGGTCGCCGGCGCCCTCCACGTAGGCGAGCTGCTCCTCCATCGTGGAGACGACGGGGTGCGCGGTGGCGGAGTCGAACTCGGTGGAGTTGGCCTCGGGGATGCCGGCCAGGTTCCGCGCCGCCTCGATCACGATGCACTGCAGGCCCAGGCAGAGGCCGAGCAGCGGCACCTTGTTCTCACGGGCGTACTGGATGGCGCCGACCTTGCCGCTCACACCGCGGTCGCCGAAGCCGCCGGGGATGAGGATGGCGTCGACGTCGCCGAGCTGCTTCTTGGCGTCGGCCGGGGTCTTGCAGTCGTCGGAGGTGACCCACTTGACCTTGACGCGGGCCTTGTTGGCGAAACCGCCGGCGCGCATGGCCTCGGTCACCGACAGGTAGGCGTCGGGCAGGTCGATGTACTTGCCGACGAGCGCGACGGTGACCTCGTGCTCGGGGTTGTGGACCCGGTCGAGCAGGTCGTCCCAGGTGGTCCAGTCGACGTCGCGGAACGGCAGGTCCAGCTTGCGCACGACGTAGGCGTCCAGGCCCTCGGTGTGCAGGACCTTCGGGATGTCGTAGATCGACTTGGCGTCGATGGCGGCGACGACCGCGGCCTCGTCCACGTCGCACATCAGCGAGATCTTGCGCTTGATGGCGGTGGGCACGTCACGGTCGGCGCGCAGCACGATCGCGTCGGGCTGGATGCCGATGTTGCGCAGGGCGGCGACCGAGTGCTGGGTCGGCTTGGTCTTCAGCTCGCCGGACGGGCCGATGTACGGCAGCAGCGAGATGTGCACCACGAAGACGTTGTCCCGGCCGACCTCGTGGCGGACCTGGCGGACGGTCTCCAGGAACGGCAGCGACTCGATGTCGCCGACCGTGCCGCCGACCTCGGTGATGACGACGTCGACGTCGTCGGTCGCCATCCGCCGGATGCGGTGCTTGATCTCGTTGGTGATGTGCGGGATGACCTGGACGGTGTCGCCGAGGTACTCGCCGCGCCGCTCCTTGGCGATGACCTGCGAGTAGACCTGGCCGGTGGTGACGTTGGCCGAGCCGTCGAGGTCGACGTCGAGGAAGCGCTCGTAGTGGCCGATGTCCAGGTCGGTCTCGGCGCCGTCGTTGGTGACGAACACCTCACCGTGCTGGAAGGGGTTCATCGTGCCCGGGTCGACGTTGAGGTACGGGTCGAGCTTCTGCATGGTGACGCGCAGGCCCCGGGCCTTGAGCAGCGCACCCAGGCTGGAGGCGGTCAGGCCCTTGCCGAGGGAGGAGGCGACACCCCCGGTGACGAAGATGTGCTTGGTCGTCGAGGATGACAAGGATCGTGCCGGCATCGCCAAGAGGGGGCTCCCGTGGTCGCGTAGTGATGTGCGTACCGGCTCTCCACCCAATGTCGGGGGCGCCGTCGCTGCGGTTCGGGGGTGCCGTTCACATGTGAGGGGCCCACCGGTCCACGGGGTACCAGGGTATCAGCGACGGCGGGCGACCGCGTCCGGCCACGCGCGGCGCACGCGCGTGCGCGTGGCGCGACGGCCGCCCGGGGTTCGCCCGGTGTTGTCCCCTGTGTCACGCTCGACGCGGTGGTGGGGCCGCGCCGCGTGGTCGGCACGGTCGCGCGGATCACTACGGTGCGTCGTATCCTGCTCGGACCCCTTGACCGCTGACCTGCAAGTCGCCCTGCGGGGCGAACGTGGCCGTTCGACTGGAGATGCACGTGGCCGGGCGCATCGAGGATTACGCACTCATCGGAGACATGCAGACCGCCGCCCTGGTCTGCCGGGACGGGTCGGTCGACTGGCTCTGCCTCCCACGCTTCGACTCTCACGCCATCTTCGCCGGGCTCCTCGGCACCGAGGACCACGGCTTCTGGCGCGTCGGTCCGGTGTACCCCGAGGGCACCACCCCTCCCCCCGCCGACCGGCGCCGCTACGTGGGCGACTCGCTGATCCTGGAATCCGAGTGGGACACCCCGCGCGGCACCGTCCGGATCACCGACTTCATGCCGCCGCGCGACGGCGCACCCCAGCTCGTACGGATCGTGGAGGGCGTGAGCGGGCGCGTGCCGATGCGCTCGGCGCTGCGGATGCGCTTCAGCTACGGCCGGGTGGTGCCGTGGGTCCACAAGGTCGACGCGCGTACGGTCGCCGTCGCCGGGCCCGACTCCGTCTGGCTGGACACCGACGCCGACACCTACGGCGAGCACCTCACCACGTACTCCGACTTCACCGTCTCGGCGGGCGAGCGGTTCGCCTTCACGATCAGCTGGCAGCCCTCGCACAAGGAGCAGCCGCCGCTGCCGGACCCGCACGGCTCGCTGGAGGCGACCGCGGACTTCTGGCGCGAATGGGTCGCGCACTGCACGTACCACGGCCCCTACCGGGAGGCCGTCGTCCGCTCCCTGATCACCCTGAAGGCGCTGACCTACGCGCCCACCGGCGGCATCGTCGCCGCGCCCACCACCTCGCTGCCGGAGGAGATCGGCGGCGTACGCAACTGGGACTACCGCTACACCTGGCTGCGGGACGCCGCCATCACCCTCTCCTCGCTGCTGCGCACGGGCTACCGCGAGGAGGCGCGTGCCTGGCGGGAGTGGCTGCTGCGGGCGGTCGCCGGTGACCCGGAGAACCTCCAGATCATGTACGGCATCGCGGGCGAGCGGGAGCTCGGCGAGACCGAGCTGGACTGGCTGCCGGGGTACGAGGACTCCCAGCCGGTCCGGATCGGCAACGGCGCCGCGCACCAGCTCCAGCTGGACGTCTACGGCGAGGTCACCGAGGCGCTGCACCTGGCGCACATGACCGGGCTCGCCCGCAACGACTACGCCTCGCTGCTCCAGCTCAAGCTGATCCGCTACCTGGAGACGCACTGGGACCAGCCGGACGAGGGCATCTGGGAGGTGCGCGGGCCACGTCGGCACTTCGTGCACTCCAAGGTCATGGCGTGGGTCGCCGTCGACCGCACCATCAAGCTGATCGAGTCCGGGGACGCGGACGGGCCGCTGGAGCGCTGGCGCGAGCTGCGCGACGAGATTCACCGGGACGTCTGCGAGAAGGGCTACGACGCGGAACGCAACACCTTCACGCAGTCCTACGGCTCGCAGGAGCTGGACGCCTCGCTGCTGCTGATCCCGCAGATGGGCTTCCTGCCGCCGGACGACAAGCGGGTCATCGGCACGATCGAGGCGATCCAGCGGGAGCTGTCCACGGAGGACGGCTTCGTGCTGCGCTACCCGACGGCCGGCGAGGACGCGGGCGTCGACGGCCTGGAGGGCGACGAGGGCGCGTTCCTGGCGTGTTCGTTCTGGCTCGCGGACGACCTGGCGATGATCGGCCGGGTGGACGAGGCCCGCAAGCTCTTCGAGCGGCTGCTGGCCCTCCGTAACGACCTGGGTCTGCTGGCGGAGGAGTGGGACGCGCGCCTGCAGCGGCAGGTCGGCAACTTCCCGCAGGCGTTCAGCCACGTGCCCCTGATCGACACGGCGCTGCGGCTGACGGCGAGCGGGGCGTACGGAGGCTGACCCGGCCGACGCGCAGGACCCCGTTGCGGGCCGGGGGCCGCCACCCCGGGGCTATCGCCGACGCGCAGGGGCCGCCGGGCCGGGGCTACGCTGAAAAAGAGTCCTGTCGCCCCTGGGAAGGGGGGCACCATGACCGCCCCCAGCGTGAAGGCCCCGGCGCTCGCCGGTCTCCGCGAGGATCTGACCGGCGAAGTCCACGTCCCCGGTGATCCCGGGTACGACGAAGCCCGGGCGATCTTCAACAGCATGATCGACCGTCGGCCGGCGGTGATCGCCGGGTGCGCCTCCGAGGAGGACGTGGCGCGGGCGATCCGGTTCGGCCGGGAGAACGACCTGGAGATCGCCGTCCGCGGCGGCGGCCACAGCGTCGCCGGCATGTCCCTGAACGACAGCGGTCTGGTGGTGGACCTGCGCCGGATGAGGTCCGCGGACGTCGACACCGAGGTCCGCGCGATACGGGTCGGCGGCGGGGCAACCATGAGCGACCTGGACCGGGCCGCGCAGCCGCACGGTCTGGCGACCACCGGCGGGCGGGTCTCCACCACGGGCGTGGGCGGCTTCACGCTCGGCGGCGGTTCCGGCTGGCTGGAGCGGCGGTTCGGGCTGGCCTGCGACAACCTCGTCTCCGTGGACCTGGTGACCGCCGACGGCGAGTCCGTCCACGCCAGCGGGGACGAGAACCCCGAGCTGTTCTGGGCGCTGCACGGCGGCGGCGGGAACTTCGGCGTGGCCACGGCGATGACGCTGCGGCTGCATCCGCTGCCCTCGTTCTCCTTCGTGCTGCTGATGTTCACGCCCGAGGCGGGCTTCGAGGTGGTCACCACCTACCGGGAGCTGATGGAGTCCGCGCCGGACGAGGCGGGCGGCGGGGCGATCTACCTGACGGGGCCGCCCGAGGACTTCGTACCCCCCGACCTGGTCGGCACGCTGCTGTGCGCGGCGCTGGTCACGTACGCCGGCACCGAGGCGCAGGCCCGGGCGGTGGCCGCGCCGCTCCTGGACATCCCGCACGTGGCCGAGGTCGTCGCCGAGCTGCCGTACGCCGACTTCCAGTGCATGCTCGACGACCCGCCGGGCATGCGGAACTACTGGTCGGCGGAGTACCTGGAGCTGTTCCCCGACGAGGCCGCCGAGCAGTTCTGCGACCTGGCGACGTCGATGCCGATGCCGTCGCCGAGTCAGCACGCGCTGCTCCCGATGGGCGGCGCGGTGGCGCGCTCGGGCGGGCAGTACCCGGTGCCCTGGCGGCAGTCGCCGTGGGCCGTGCACCCCTTCGGAGTGTGGGAGGACCCGGCGGACGACGAACGCGGCCGGCAGTGGGTACGGGACGTACGCAAGGGCGTGCAGCCGTGGACGGCCGGCCACGTCTATCTCAACTTCATCGGGCAGGAGGGCCGGGAGCGGGTCGTCGCGGGCTTCGGCGCCGGCAACTACCGGCGCCTGGCCGCGGTCAAGGCGGAGTACGACCCCGACAACGTCTTCCACCTCAACCACAACATCGAGCCGACATCGGAGAGCTGACGCGTCGTCTGCTCAAGGCGGCGATCACCTCCCGCTCCGCAAGCTCGCGGATGTAGCCGTAGAGGGCGCCCGCCGCGGTGATCCATTTCGCCATGGCGACGTAACCGACCGAGTTCGCCTTGAGCCGCTGCACCTGCGAGGTGGGGTTCTCTGCCTTGGCGCGACACCATCCTCCGCAGTGACGTACGCCACAATCGACAGGAGGTGGCGCAATTGCGCCACCGATGCGACGAGTTGTCGCCGCGCGGCGGGGCCCGTCACGGCGGGGGGATGTTGCGGAAACAGCTACCGCGGGTAGCGTCCGGCCTCATGGACAATCAGGGCGGGATCACCGTGCAGCGGGCGCTTGAGCTGCCCGGACTCCGCGGCGGGCTCCCGGAAGTGGTCGTCGGCGCCGACCGGCTGCACCGCACCGTGCGCTGGGTGCACGCGGGCGAGGTGCCGAACATCGCGTCGCTGCTCAAGGGCGGCGAGCTGCTGCTCACCACCGGGCTCGGGCTGGGCACCCGCCCGGCCGAGCAGCGGGCGTTCGTCCGCAGGCTGGCGGACCGGGGCATCGCGGCGCTGGTCGTGGAGCTGGGCCCGCGGTTCAGCAGGCTGCCGGCCACGATCGTGGAGACGGCGCGGGCGGCGGGCCTGCCGCTGGTGCAGCTGCACCGCGAGGTCCCGTTCGTCTCGGTGACGGAGGAGGTCCATACCGAGATCGTCAACGGCCATTACGCGCTGCTGCGGCAGGCCGAGGAGGTGCACCGGCAGTGCACGGAGGCACTGCTCGGCGGCGGTGGGGTGCCGCAGGTGCTGCGGATCCTGGCCGACTTCACGGCGAACCCGGTGTTCCTGGAGACCGCGGACGGGCAGCTGCTGTACGCGGCGGGCACGGAGGCCGGACCGGCCGACCCGCTCCAGGTGTGGGACGGGCTGCGCGGCCAGCGTGCGGCGAGGGAGTCGGGGCCGCCGACGGGCTCGGTGCTGGTGGACGTCCCGGGCGGCGGCCCGGGTACGGGCAGTGTGCGCGCCCGCCTGGTACTGCTGTCCGTGGCGGGCCCGCTGTCGCCGGTGCACCGGATGGCGGCGGAGCGGGCGGCGGGGATCCTGGCGGTCGTCCTGATGCAGGCGCGTCAGGAGGAGGAGCTGGCGGCCCGCGGCCGGGGCGACTTTCTCACGGACCTGGCGGAGGGCCGCATCACGGCGGAGGACGCGCCGGCGCAGGCGCGGGTGCTGGGCTTCAAGCCCGGCGAGGGCCCGCTGCTGCCGGTGGTGATGCGCCTCGCCTCCGAGCTCTCCCCCTCCGGCAACTGGGCGCTCCTTGCCCGGGCGGTCCTGGAGGAGCTGTCATCGGTGGGTGTGCCGGTGCTGCTGGGCGTACGGCCGGTGGAGGGGCGGGTCCCGCTGCTGCTGGGCCTGCGCTCGGAGTCGGAGCGTACGGCGGTCGCGGACCGGGTCGCGGCGGCGCTGCGGGCGGGCGTCGAACGGGCGGGCCTGTCCCGGGCGGGCGCGGGGGCGCACCCGCCGGTCGTGGTGGTCGGCGTCGCGGGCGGCTGGGCGGCGGCCTCGGCGAGTCTGCGCCACGCGGCGGAGACCGCGACGGCGGCGCAGGGCCTCTCGGACCGCCCTTGGTACGACGCGCGCCGCCTCGACATCGACCTGCTCCTGTGGCGCCTGCGGGACCACCCCGACCTGGCGGCCTTCGTCGATCGCGCGATCGGCCCCCTCCGCGACCACGACCGCACCTCCCGCCCGCCACTCCTCCCCACCCTGCAGACCTACCTGGCCCATGCGGGCCGCAAGGCCGAAACGGCCCGCGAACTCCACCTCAACCGCCAAACCCTCTACAACCGCCTGGCCCGCATCTCCGACCTCCTCGGCACGGACCTGGACGACCCCCAGACGGTCCTGGCCCTGTCACTGGCGCTGCGGGCGCGGAGGCATACGGCGGGGTAGGGGGCGGGGGGGCTCCGCCGGGCGCGCGGGGGCCCGGGGTGGGCCCGAACCCTTGGCCGGGCGCGAGGCCCGTCGGGGCGGGCCGGGACGGAAAGGGCGCCGCCTGTCGGGGCGTTGTGCCCACCCGTCCCGCCCTGCGGGACGATTGCCCACAACCGGGTCCGACGTTGCCGCCGCATGGCGGGGGGTGGCGCTCCGTCCGGGGGGACCGCCAGCCCCGGCGGAACGCATGCCCTACAACGAGGTCCGACGTTGCCGCCGCATGGCGGGGGGCGCTCCGTTCGGGAGGACCGCCACCCCCGGCGGAACGCATGCCCTACAACGAGGTCCGACGTTGCCGCCGCATGGCGGGGGGCGCTCCGTTCGGGAGGACCGCCAGCCCCGGCGGAACGCATGCCCTACAACGAGGTCCGACGGCCCCCGCCGCGCCCGCGACAGGGGCCGAAACGGCCGTCTCCGCGGCGCGAAGCTGCCGCGCCCGGGGCCCGGGGCCTCGGCCCCGGATCCCTGCCTCCCGCTCCCCGGGCCAGGGTTCCCCCCAGCCGCCCCCGGCAGGGTTTCGGGAAGGGGCGGGGTGGGGGAGACAACCCGCCCCCACCCCCTACGCGCCCGCCAGCTCGTCGTACACGCTCAGTACCTGCGCGATCGTCTCGTCCTCCGTCGGCCACGTCGCCGCCTGTGCCCGGCCCGCCGTGGCGAGTGCTTCGCGGCGGGGGCGGTCCGACAGGAGGGACGTGACCGCCGCGGCGAGGGCGGGGGCGTCGCCGTAGGGGACGAGTTCCGCCGCGTCGCCGACGAGTTCGGGGACGCCGCCCACCGCCGTCGCCACCAGCGGGACGCCGAGGCGCAGGGCCTCCTGGGCGAGCAGGGAGCGGGCCTCCCAGCGGCTGGGGAGGACCGCGAGGTCCGCCGAGGCGAGCAGCTCGGTGACGTCGTCGCGGCGGCCGATCAGCCGCACCGGCAGCCGCTCCTCCTCGATCCGCCGCTGCAGGGCGCCCCGCTCCCGCCCCTCCCCCGCGATCGCCAGCAGCGGCTGCGGGTCGAGGTCCCGCCATTCCCGCGCCGCGTCGAGGAGCGTCCCGTACCCCCGGTGCGGCTCCAGGCTGCCGACCGCCATCAGCAACGGCCGCCCCACCGCGCCCAGTTCGGCCCGCGCCTTGGCCTCGTCCCCGCCGGTCTCGGCCGATGGCACCCGCCCGGGCGGGATCGTGATCGGCGCGAGGCGGGCGTCGCGCGCACCCCGCCGGCGCGCCCGGTCGACGAGTTCGGAGGAGGTCCCGAGGACCACCGCCGCCGCCCGTACCGTCCTGCGTTCCAGCAGCCGCAGCAGCCCTCCGCGCGCCCCGTCGGCGTGGCTGCGCGTGTGCCATGTGACGACGAACGGGGTCGACCCGCCGCCGAGCGCGAGACCGGTGCGTACGGCGGCGTGCAGGCCGTGCGCGTGCACGATGTCCGCGCCGGCGCACGCCACCCGCAAGGCCCCCACCGCCGCGGGGTCGTTGCGCCGCGGCACGGGGACGAAATGGGCCCCGGCGCCGAGGAAGTCGTAGACACGGTCGAGTTCGGGCGGAGCGCACACGGTCACCCGCACCCCCCTCGCCACCAGCCCCGCGGCGAGTGATCTGACGTGTGCGCTGCTGCCCGCGCTGCCGCCGCCCAGCACTTGGACCGTACGCAGCTGTGTCACGCGCCCAAGGATGCCAGTCCGTACGCACGTTCCGGCACCGATGCGCCGTCCTTCCCGTGTCGCCGCTGGCAACTCCCATCCGCGTATCACTCACATGGGTGAGCGCGCGACCCCCGTGCCGCTCCGCTCGCCGTACACCGCCGCGGCGACGAGGCCCGCCGCGTGGGCGGCGAGACCGAGACGTCCGTTCCCGGCGGCGACGGCGGCGCCGAGGGCCGCGCCGAGCGCGTGGGCGCCGGTGTCGCCGAGCATGGTGCGCTCGCCGAGGTCGTCGACGAGGACGGCGGCCGCGGCGCCCATGGGTGCGGCGACGGCGGAGCCTCGGAGCAGCCCGGGGGCGCCGAGGGCGAGGACGGTCAGCGCCGCCCGGCCGGGGCGTACGTCCACGAGGTTGACGAGGTGCGCGGTACCGGCGACGACGACGCCGGCGAGGAGCTTGTCCAGGGTCCGTTCCTTGAGCAGGGCTCCGGCGACGAGCCCGGCGGCGCCGATGCCGGCGAGTTTGACGGTCCCGCTGGTGATCTCGCCGTCGCGCAGGGCCGTCAGGTGGGCCCGGAAGCCGCGCCGCTCGTCGCCGTTCAGGTCATCGTGGCGCCCGCACGCCCCGGCGACCAGGATCGCCAGCGTGGCGGGGACGGCGCCGGCCGCGAGGGCGCTGCCCGCGACGACGGCGGATCCGGCGTACAGGTCGACGGTCCGTCCGGCGTAGTTCCGCCGGTGCCATGGCCCGACGCCGCACGAGCTGTCCTGGCGGCGCCGCAGCCCCGCGTACATCGCGCGCGCGACCCCCGCGGCGACGGCGAACGTACCGATCCTGCCGGCCCTGCTCAGCGATCCGATCATATGAAGCACCCTATGAGGGCGCCTTGGAGCAGTCGCAGGCGCGCCCGCCGAGCCGCACGCCCTGCCGGCTACGCGTCCGCCCGCGCCGTCGCCAGCAGTTCCTCCGCGTGCGCCCGCGCCGTCTCCGAGTCCTCCTGACCGGCCAGCATCCGGGACAGCTCGCGCACCCGGTCCTCGCCCTCCAGGACCGTGACCCCGGACCGCGTCACGGACCCGTCGTTGGTCTTCTCGACCAGCAACTGCCGGTCCGCGAAGGCAGCCACCTGCGGAAGGTGGGTGACGACGACCACCTGCGCGGACTTGGCGAGCTTGGCCAGACGGCGGCCGATCTCCACCGCCGCCTTGCCGCCGACACCCGCGTCGACCTCGTCGAAGAGATACGTCGGCACCGGGTCCGTACCGGCGAAGACGACCTCCACGGCCAGCATCACGCGGGACAGCTCACCGCCGGAGGCGCCCTTGGCGATCGGCCGCGGCGGGGCGCCCGGGTGCGGGGCGAGGAGGAGTTCGACCTCGTCGGCGCCGGTGGGGCCGTAGGCGACCGTACGGCCGCCGACCTCGACGCCTTCCGGATCCTCCAGCTGGCGGATGTCGAAGGACACGCGCGCGTGGGGCATGGCGAGCGAGGCGAGCTCGGCGGTGACGGCGTCGGCGAACCGCGCCGCCGCCTCCGTACGGGCGTCGGTCAACGCCTGGGCGAGCCCGGACAGTTCCGTCCGCAGCGTGTCCCGCTCGGCGGTCAGCTCGCCGATCCGGTCGTCGTCGCCGTCCAGTTCGGTGAGCCGGGTGGCGCTCTCCTCGGCCCAGGCGAGGACGGCGCCGATGTTCTCGCCGTACTTACGGGTCAGGGCGGTGAGCGCGGCGCGGCGCTCCTCGACGGCGGCGAGCCGCCGCGGGTCGGCGTCCAGGTTGTCGGCGTACCCGGCCAGCTCCCCGGCCACGTCCGCCAGCAGGATGGCGATCTCGCCCATCCGGTCGGCGAGCGCGGCGAGCGCCGGGTCGTGGGCGCGTACGGCTTCCAGGGCCCGGCCCGCGCCGCCGACGAGGGTCGTCGCGTCGACGGCCTCCGGGTCCTCGGGGTTGCCGGCGAGGGCGCCGTGGGCCAGTGCCGCGGCGGAGGCCAGGGCCTCGGCGTGGCCGAGCCGTTCGGCCTCGGCGGCCAGCTCCACGTCCTCGCCCGGCAGCGGCTCCACGGCCTCGATCTCGGCGAGCCCGAAGCGCAGCAGATCCGCCTCCTGCGCCCGCTCCCGCGCGCGCGTGGTCAGTTCGTCGAGTTCGGCGGTGACGGCCCGCAGACGGCGGTACGCCTCGCCGTACGCGGCCAGCGGGCGGGCGACGGCGTCTCCCGCGTACCGGTCCAGCGCCCCACGCTGCCGCGCCGGCTTGAGAAGGCCCTGCTGGTCGGTCTGGCCATGGACGGCGACGAGCTCGTCGGCCAGCTCGGCGAGCAGGCCCACGGGCACCGCGCGCCCGCCCAGGTGCGCCCGGGAGCGTCCCTCGGCCGAGATCGTGCGGCTGACGAGCAGCGCGCCCTCGTCGAGTTCGGCGCCGGCCTCCTCGGCCCGCGCCGCCACGGAGGCGCCCTCGGGCAGGCTGATGCGGCCCTCGACCACGGCGGCGCCCGCGCCGATCCGCACCAGGGCGGGGTCGGCGCGCCCGCCGAGCAGCAGCCCCAGGCTGGTCACGACCATGGTCTTGCCCGCACCGGTCTCACCGGTCACCGCGGTGAAACCGGGTGACAGCTCGACGACCGCGTCGTCGATGACTCCGAGCGACCGTATCCGCATCTCCTCCAACACGGAGAAGACCTTACGAGGTCGGGGGGCGTGCGTGCGACGGCCCCCGCCCCGCGCCGACGAAGACGCAGGTCGTGGCGGGCTCTCGTCACCCGCCGGGGTGGGGATTTCCCCCCTGCGGTCCGGGTGCCCGCCGCATGTCGCCGGGGCCCCGCCTTCCCGGACCATGATCAACATGACGACCACACGCCTGGCGCTCGCCGCACTGCGCGCCCACCGACCCGCCTTCGCCGGAACGGCGGTGGCCGCCCTCTTCGCCTCGGCGGTGATGAGCGCGTCGACCACGATGCTGTGGGCGACCAGCGGGGTCCGCACGGAGGGCGTGGGCGACATGGCGCTCGTCCTGCTCATCGGATCCATCTACATGTCGATTTTCGTGGTCGTCTCGACGATGGGGACGGCCGTCACGCAGCAGCACCGCGAACTGGCGCTGGTACGGGCCGTGGGCGCCCGCAGCGGTCAGGTCCGCCGCGCGGTCGCCGCGCAGGCGCTCGCGGCGTCGGTCCCGGCGGCGCTGCTGGGCTGCGCGGGCGGCTGCGCCCTGGCGCGGGTGTGGTTCGACGGGATGGTGGAGCACGGGCTGATCCCGGCCGGGACGGCCTTCTCCCTGACCTGGCTCGCCGTGCCCCTGTCCGTGGGGGTGACGGCGGTGACGTCGACGCTCGCGGCCGTCCTGTCCGTGCTGCGCTTCTCGCTGCTGCGCCCGGCGCGCGCCCTGGAGGAGGCGGCGACCGGGCGGCGGACGCTCGGCCTGGTCCGCACCCCGCTGGGCCTGGCGGCCGTGGCGGGCGGTGTGGCGCTGTCGGTGCTGCTGTCCCGCGGACCGGCCGACAAGGCGGGTCAGGGAGCCTTCCTGGTCCTGATCCTCTTCTGCGTGGGGACGGGCCTGCTCGGCCCCCGGATCATCGGCCCGGCGGCCTGGCTGGTGTCCGCGCTCGTGGGCCGCTTCGGCAGCAGCGCGCGGCTGGCGATGCTCAACATCCGTACGCAGCCGAGGCGTTTCGCAGCCGCGGTGGTGCCTCTGGTGCTGGTGGTCGGCTTCGGCCTCACCAAGATCGGGGTCCGTACGACGGCGGAGCACCGCACCGGATCGGCCGGGGCCCGCGGCGAGGTGTGGCTGGACTACTTCGGCACGGGGCTGTACGCCGGCTTCGCGGCGATCGCCGCCGCCAACACTCTGGCCATGATCTCCTTCGAGCGCCGCCGCGATGTGGCGCTGCTGCGGGTCGTGGGGAGCCGGCGCCGACAGGTGCGGGCCATGGCGGCCTGGGAGGCTGCCATGGTGGCGCTGACGTCTCTGCTGCTGGGCACGGCGATCGCGCTGGCCACCCTCGCCCCGCTGCTCGACGCGGCCTTCGGCTCGCCGCTGCCGTACCTGCCGTGGCCGGTCGCCGCCTCGATCGCCGCAGGGACCCTGCTGCTGACCCTGCTCGCCACCGGCCTGCCGGTCCGCTCGGTGCTGCGGAGCCGGGCCGTCCACGTGCTGCAGGCGGCCTAGGACGGCCGTCGGCCGCTAGTGCGGCGCGCCCCGCCAGCCCGAGACGGGCAGCGCGAACTTGGCGACCAGACGGTCCGTGAAGGAGGCGTGGTGGAGCCGGGCCAGCCGGACCGGGACCACACCGCGGCGCACCTCCACGCGCGCGCCGGCGGGCAGTTCGACCGTACGGCGGCCGTCGCACCACAGCACGCCGTTCGGCGTGTGCGGCTCGACCTCGACCGCGAGGACCGAGTCGGGGGTGGTCACCAGCGGCTTGGCGAACAGCGCGTGCGCCCCGATCGGCACCATCAGCAGCGCCTCCACCTCGGGCCAGATCACCGGCCCGCCCGCCGAGAAGGCGTATGCCGTCGAGCCGGTCGGCGTCGCGCAGATCACGCCGTCGCAGCCGAAGCCGGTCACCGGCCGCCCGTCGATCGCGACCACGACCTCCATCATCCGCTCCGGCGACACCTTCTGGACGGCCGCCTCGTTCAGCGCCCAGTCGCTGTGGAGCAGATCGCCGTTCTGGTAGACGCCGACATCGAGGGTCATCCGCTCCTCGACCTCGTACGCGCGCGTGACGACCCGGTCGACGACCTTGTCCAGGTCGTCGCGCTCGGCCTCGGCGAGGAAGCCGACCCGCCCGAGGTTGACGCCGAGCATCGGCACCCCCGAGGCGCGGGCGAACTCCGCGCCGCGCAGCAGCGTCCCGTCGCCGCCGAGCACGATGAGCAGCTCGCAGCCCTCGAGGACGTCCGAGCAGGCCTCCGGGACGGTCTCGACCTCCGGCGGCAGCGGCGGCAGATCGGCCGCCTCCGCCGCCAGGACGCGTACGCCCAGGCCGCTGCGGAGCAGCCCCTGCACGACGAGTTCGGCGCTGCGGACGGCGGCCGGCCGACCGGTGTGCAGGAGCAGGAAGACAGTACGAGGTGTTGAACTCAACGAGGTCCCTCCGCCACGGCGCGGTCCACATCCGCCGGATCGAGCGCGGGCGCCCCGGCCCGCAGCCACAGAAAGTACTCGACGTTGCCGGAGGGGCCGGGCAGCGGGCTGGCGGTAACACCCAGCACCCCGAGCCCGAGCTCGGCCGCCTGCCGCGCCACGTTCCGTACCGCGTCCGCGCGCAGCTCGGTACTGCGCACGACACCACCGCTGCCGAGCCGCTCCTTGCCCACCTCGAACTGCGGCTTGACCATCAGCACCAGGTCGGCGTCGGGCGCCGTGCAGCGGACCAGCGCGGGCAGCACGAGTCCGAGCGGGATGAACGACAGATCTCCGACGACCAGGTCGACGGGCTGGTCGTCGATGAGTTCGAGGGTCAACTCACGGACGTTCGTGCGGTCCTTGACGGTGACCCGCTCGTCGCTCTGGAGCGACCAGGCGAGCTGGCCGTAGCCGACGTCCACGGCGACGACGTGGGCGGCTCCGGCGCGCAGCAGCACATCGGTGAACCCGCCGGTGGACGCGCCCGCGTCCAGCGCGCGCCGGCCCTCGACCCTGAGTCCCTGGGGAACGAAGGCGGCGAAGGCCCCGGCCAGCTTGTGGCCGCCGCGCGAGACGTACTCGGGGTCGCTGTCGTCCTGGGTGACGACGATCGCCGCGGCGGTCTCCACCTGCGTGGCGGGCTTCGTCGCGAGGGTCTTGCCGACGGTGACCCGTCCCGCGGCGATCAGCTGGCTCGCGTGCTCGCGCGAGCGGGCGAGCTTACGACGGACCAGCTCGGCGTCGAGGCGGCGGCGTGCCACTCCTGCCACGTTCGGTTCAGCTCCTGTTGTCGTTGGACGGCCTGTACAGCGACGGCCGGTGGGGCGGTGCGGGCTCGGGGCGGGCGTCCAGCGCGGTCAGCGCGTCACGCAAGCCCTGGTGTACATCCTCGTACACGTCCAGGTGTCCGTCGGCCGGGAGGTGGTCCGCATCGGCGAGACGCTCCAGGCCGGCGTCGACGACGGGGTGCCCGGTGGGGGTGCGGACCACGCCGAGGGGCGCCGGGGCGGCTGGGTCGTACGCCTCCGCGGGGTCGTACTCCTCCACGGTCTCGGCCTCGGTCTCGGTCTGGCCGTCGCCGGGGGCGTGCGTCGGTTCGGGCGCTTCGCTCATGCCCAGACGCTACCGCGAAGCCCTGGGGTACGGTCGGTCACGATGGCAACGACGGAGGAGTGCCGCAGCGCACTCGACACGCTCTCTGACAACCTGGCGGGGGCGGACGGCGACGTCCGCGGCGCCGTGGCGCTCGACCGTACGGTCAGCTGCCACATCACCGACCTCGACATCACCTTCGTGGGACGGCTGCGGGCCGGCCGGATCGAGGTCGATGACACCCTGCCCGGGCCGCCGCCCGGCCAGGCCCAGATCCGGCTCGCGATGAAGGGCGACGACCTCGTCGCGATGGTGAACGGCGACCTGAACTTCGCCAAGGCCTGGGCCTCGGGCCGGATCCGCCTGGAGGCGAGCTTCGGCGACCTGCTGCGGCTGCGGAAGCTGCTGTAGGGGTGTTGGCCCTGGCCCGGCGGCATGCCGGGCAGGCCGCTGCGGCGGGGGGACGGGGCCCGGCCGTCGTGAACGGCCGCGTGCGGTACGTACGGGCCGACGCCAGGCCACCGCCACTGCGGGCCCCTGCGGCGTACACCGGCACGGCAGCCGCGTGCGGCCCCGGCGTCCGTGCCACGGCCCTCCACAGACCGCGCCCGGCCTGGCGTGAGACGGCCGGCGGTACGTACGGGGAGGACGCCCAGGCCACCGCCCCCCGCGGGGACCCGCTGACAACCGGGTCCGGCGCTGAGGGCACTCACGTGGCGGACCGGCCGTGCGGCGGCCTGCGCAGACCGTGCCGAGCCCGTCGTGAAGCGACCGCGTGCGGTACGTACCGGAACGGCGCCGCGCCCCCACCGCCCCCGTCAGTCGCTCAGCTCGCCGGCATCCGCGCGGCGCCCGCCTTCGCGCGGGCCTCGCGGGCCGCCGGGACCACCAGGGGCGTGGCCGTCTCCGGGTCGGCGATGACCTGGCAGCGAAGGCCGAAGACCCGCTCGACCAGTTCCGCGGTGACGACCTCGGACGGCGGGCCCTCGGCGACGATCTCGCCGTCCCGGACCGCGATCAGGTGCGTTGCGTACCGCGCGGCGTGGTTGAGGTCGTGGAGCACGGCGACCAGGGTCCGGCCCTGGGTCTCGTGCAGCTCGGCGCAGAGGTCGAGGACGTCGATCTGGTGCTGGATGTCGAGGAAGGTCGTCGGCTCGTCGAGCAGCAGCAGCGGTGTCTGCTGCGCGAGGGCCATCGCGATCCAGACTCGCTGGCGCTGGCCGCCGGAGAGCTCGTCGACGTACCGCTCCCCCAGCTCGCCGACCCCGGTCGCCGCCATCGACTCCTGCACGATCCGCTCGTCCTCGGGCGACCACTGCCGCAGCAGGCCCTGGTGCGGGTAGCGGCCGCGCGCGACGAGGTCGGCGACGGTGATGCCGTCGGGTGCGATGGACGACTGCGGGAGCAGCCCGAGGGTCTTGGCGACCTTCTTCGCGGGCATGGTGTGGATGGCCTGGCCGTCGAGGAGGACCTGGCCCTGGGTCGGCTTGAGCATCCGGGACAGCGCGCGCAGCAGGGTCGACTTGCCGCAGGCGTTCGGGCCGACGATCACCGTGAAGGAGTTGTCGGGGATCTCCACCGACAGGTCGCGGGCGATGACCCGCTGGTCGTAGGAGAGGGTGACCGATTCCGCGCTGAGGCGCTGACGCCGGCTCTGCATGGACGTACTCCTGGACTTCTTCTCGGAAATGGGGGTCGACGGCGTCGAGGTCATATCCGGCCTGCCTTGCGTTCGGTGACCAGCAGCCAGAGCAGGTAGACACCGCCGACGACTCCGGTGACGACGCCGACCGGCAGCTCCCGTTCGCCGAAGGCGTTGCTCGCGGTCCAGTCGGCGACGAGCAGCAGGGCGGCGCCCATCAGGGCGGACGCGCCGAGGCCGGGGCCGGGCGAGCGGGTGAGGCGACGGGCCAGCTGGGGGGCGCTGAGCGCGACGAAGGTGATGGGTCCGGCGGCCGCCGCGGCGACGGAGACCAGGACGACGGCGGAGGCCATGAGGACGATCCGGGTCCGCTCGACCCGTACGCCGAGCGCGTACGCCGCGTCGTCGCCCATCTCCAGCATCCGCAGCGGCCGGCCGAGGGCCAGCACCAGCGGGATCAGGACGGCGCACACGTTGAGCAGCGGCCGGAACTCGGCCCAGTCGCGGCCGTCGAGCGAACCGGTCATCCAGACCACGGCGCGGGTGGCGTCCTCCAGCTTCGCCATGGTGAGCAGGTAGTGGATGACGGCCGTGAGGATGGCGGCGACGCCGATGCCGATGAGGACGAGCCGGAAGCCGTGCACCCCGCGCTTCCAGGCCAGCAGGTAGATGGCGGCGCCGGTGACCAGGCCGCCGACGGCCGCGCCGCCCGCGACGTCGGCGGCGCTGCCCTGGAAGAGCACGATCACGGTCAGCGCGCCGACGGTGGCGCCCTGCCCGAAGCCGATGACGTCCGGGCTGCCCAGCGGGTTGCGGGAGACGGACTGGAAGACGGCGCCGCTGATGCCGAGCGCGGCGCCGACGAGGATGGCGACGAGGACCCGCGGCATCCGCAGGTGCTGGACGACGAACTCCTGGGCGGCGGTGCCGTTGCCGAGCAGGGTGGCGACGACGTCGGCGGGCGCGATGGGGAAGTCTCCGCTGCCGATGAGGACGACGGAGACGGCGAGGATCACGGCGAGCAGCAGCAGCGCGGAGAGCGCCGCCCGGGGCTCGATCCGCAGCGAGAGCCCGCCGGCGGTGCGGACGGCCTTCACCGTACGGGTGGAGGGCGCCGGCCGCCGCGCGGGCGCCTCCGGCGCGGGGGACGGCTGGGTCGCGGTCACAGCTGGGCCATCCTCTTGCGGCGTACGAGGTGGATGAAGACGGGCCCGCCGACGAGGGCGGTGACGATGCCGACCTGGAGCTCGGAGGGCCGGGTGACGACCCGGCCGAGCACGTCCGAGCCGAGCAGCAGGACGGGCGAGAGGACGGCGGCGTACGGCAGGATCCACCGCATGTCGGGCCCGGTGATGGCACGTACGAGGTACGGCACCATCAGGCCGATGAAGACGATCGGTCCGCAGGCGGCGGTCGCCGCACCGCAGAGAAGGGTCACGGCCAGCATGGCGAGGACCCGGGTGCGGTTGAGGTCGGCGCCGAGCGCGCGGGCGGTGTCCTCGCCCAGCTCCATCGCGTTGAGGGGGCGGCAGATCAGCAGGGCGAGGACGACTCCGGCCACGATGAACGGCGTGACGTTGCGGACCGTCTCCATGTTCGCGGTGGCGAGCGAGCCGACGGTCCAGAACCGGATCCGGTCCAGCGCGGCCGCGTCGAGGAGCTGGACGGCGTTGACGTAGCCGTAGAGCGCGGCGGTGGCGGCGGTGCCGGCGAGGGCGAGCCGTACGGGCGTGGCGCCGCGGCTCCCTCCGAGCACGTACACGGCAACGGAGACGACGGCCGCGCCGAGGAAGGCGAACCACACGTACCCGGTGATCGAGGTGACCCCGAAGAAGCTGATCGCGGTGACGACGGCGGCGGACGCGCCCGCGTTCACGCCCAACAGGCCGGGTTCGGCGAGCGGGTTGCGGGTGAGGGCCTGCATGACTGCGCCGGAGAGACCGAGGGCGATGCCGACCAGGAGCCCGAGCAGGGTCCGCGGCACCCGCAGATCCCTGATGATCACGTCGTTGCCGGTGCCGTCGTTCTGGAACAGTCCGTGCCACACCTCACCGAGCGGCACCTCTTTCGCGCCGACCATGATGCTCAGCACACAGATCAGCAGCAGGACACCGACGGCGGCGAACAGCCCGAGCGCGCGTATGGAGTTGCGCCGGGACGGCTGAGCAGCGGCTATCGGTTCCGCGCTCGTTTGAGGGGGACTCTCGACCAACACCCAGTTAGGTTAGCCTACCCAACTAAGCGACCGGCCGAGAGCTCCGCCTCAAGATCACCTCACCACCCGAGCCGGGCCAGCGCCTTTCCGGAGTCGAGGCCGCACGAGCCGTCCCCGGCGTGGGTCCAGGCGGCCGCGCACAGCGCCCGCAACCCGTCCAGCGGCGTCCCGTCCCCGTCGAGCGCGAGCGCGTCGCCGCGCACCACCGCCGTCCAGCCCCCGCAGCCGAAGCCGCCCTCGGCCCCGGCCGCCTCCGTGACCTCCGGCTGCCCGGTCAGCAACCCCCGCAGATCGGCGTCGACATACGTCGGCCGGTGCCGCGGCACGGCGGCGAGCAGCTGCGCCGCGTCGGTCACCCCGGTCAGGACGAGCAGCGAGTCCACACCCCCGTTGAACGCCCCCTCGATGTCCGTGTCCAGCCGGTCGCCGACCACCAGCGGCCGCTCGGCACCGGTCCGCAGGATCGTTTCGCGGTGCATCGGCGGCAGCGGCTTGCCCGCCACCTGCGGATCGGCGCCCGTCGCGATCCGTACGACCTCCACGGCCGCACCGTTGCCCGGTCCGATCCCCCGGGGGCCGGGAATCGTCAGGTCGGTGTTGGACGCGAACCACGGCACCCCGCGCGCGACGGCGTAGCACGCCTCCGCGAACCTGCCCCAGGGCAGCTCCGGCCCGCCGTACCCCTGCACCACCGCCGCCGGATCGTCGTCCGCCGACTCCACCGGCTCCAGACCACGCTCGCGCAGCGCGACCCGCAGCCCCTCGCCGCCGATCACCAGCACCCGCGCCCCGGCCGGCACCTGCTCGGCGATCAGCCGCGCCACCGCCTGCGCCGACGTGATCACGTCCCCGGCCTCGGCCGGCACACCCAGCTCGGTCAGATGCCGGGCCACCGCGTCCGGCGTCCGCAGCGCGTTGTTGGTGACGTACGCGAGATGCATCCCGCCGTCCCGGGCCGCCGTGAGCGACTCCACCGCGTACCCGATCGCCTCCCCGCCCGCGTACACCACACCGTCGAGATCGAGCAGCGCCGTGTCGTACGCCTCATGAAGCGCGGTCGCACTCCCCCGCGGCCTTCCGTCCGGACGATTCCTGCCCTGCTGCCCCATAGATCCCTGCTCCTCGCTGGTTGCCACTGCCCCGATCATCGCTCATCGTCGTCACCCACTTACGATGACGGGATGAACAACGGTCCCGCGGCCAACGACGGTCTGCAGCTGGTCCCGTTCCGCGGACTCCGCTATGTCCCCGAACGGGTCGGCAGCCTGGCCGCGGTGACTTCCCCGCCGTACGACGTCGTCGTCCGGCCCGACGGCCTCGACCACCTCGAGTCGGCCGACCCGTACAACATCGTCCGCCTCATCCTGCCGCAGGCCGACACCGCCGCCGAACGCCACCGCCAGGCCGCGAAGACCCTGGACCGCTGGCTCTCCGACGGCGTCCTCGCCCCCGACCCCGAGCCCGCGCTCTACGTGTACGAGCAGCGCAGCGGCGAGCTCCTCCAGCGCGGCATCATCGGCGCGCTGAAGCTCTCCACCGCCGAGGAGGGCGTGATCCTGCCGCACGAGGACGTCATGCCGCACGTCGTCGAGGACCGCGCCGCGCTGATGAGGACGACCGCCGCCAATCTGGAGCCGCTGCTCCTGACGTACCGCGGCGACGGCGACCCCAACGGCGCGACCGCCGTCATCGAACGCGCCATCCAGCACCCCCCGCTGCTCTCCACGACCACCGAGGACGGCTTCCACCACCAGCTGTGGTCGGTCACGGACCCGGACGACCTCGCCGCGATCACCCGTGACCTGACGCACCACCAGGCCCTCATCGCCGACGGCCACCACCGCTGCGCCGCCTACCTGCGCCTGCGCGAGGAACACCCCGGCGCCTCCGGCCCGTGGGACTACGGCCTGGTCCTGCTCATCGACACCGCCCGCTACCCGCTGCGGGTACGCGCCATCCACCGCCTCCTCAACCGCCTCCCGGTCGCCGACGCGCTCGCCGCCCTGGAGGGCAGTTTCCGCGTACGGCCGGTCGACGGCCCGCTGCCGCACGCCCTGGAGGTCCTCGCGACCGCCGCGGCCGACGGCAACGCCTTCCTGCTCGCCGGGGACGGCGCCTTCCACCTGGTCGACCGCCCGGACCAGGACCTGCTGGCCCGTACGATCCGCACGGACCGCCCGCAGGCCTGGCGGACCCTGGACGCGACGGTGCTGCACTCGACGATGCTCGACCACCTGTGGCGCATCCCGGACGCCCCGGAGGACATCGCCTACCTCCACGACACGGAGGCGGCGATCGCCCTCGCGGAACGCCGGGGCGGCACGGCGGTGCTCATGCATCCGGTACGCGAGGAAGTCGTCCGCGACCTCGCCCGCCAGGGCGTCACGATGCCTCGCAAGTCCACGTCGTTCGGCCCGAAGCCGGCGACCGGCCTGGTGCTGCGCAGCCTGAACCTGGACTGAGCGGACCGGCGCATACGGGAAAGGGCGGCGCCCCCGAGGGGGTGCCGCCCTTTCCTGCGCCGATGGCTCAGGCCTTGTCGCCGTCCTCGTCGTCCTCGGAGTCGTCGGACTCCTCCGAGTCGGACGGCTCCTGGATGAAGCCGGCGTCGGCGTCCGTGTCGCTCTCGTCGGCCGCGTCGACGAACTCGATGCCGTCCATCTCGGCGAGCCGGTCGGAGGCGTTGGTCGTGCCGTCCTTGTCGGCCTCGACCGCCTTGGCGAACCACTCGCGGGCCTCGTCCTCGCGGCCGGCCGCGAGGAGGGCGTCGGCGTACGCGTACCGCAGGCGCGCGGTCCACGGCTGGACGGAGCTGGACGCCAGCTCGGGGCTCTGCAGGGTGACGATGGCGGCGTCGAGCTGCCCCATGTCCCGGCGGGCGCCGGCGGCGACGAGCCGCATCTCGACCTGTCCGGCCTTGTCCAGCTTCTGCACCTCGGGCTCACCGGCCATGGCGAGGGCCCGCTCGGGACGGCCCATGCCGCGCTCGCAGTCGGCCATGACGGGCCAGAACTCCACGCTGCCGGTCATCCGCTTGGCGGCCCGGAACTCGGCGAGGGCCTCGGAGTACTTCTGGTTCGCGTACGCGGCGAAGCCGGCGGCCTCACGCACGGCGGCGACACGGGAGGCGAGCCGCAGGGCGACGCGGGAGTACCCGTACGCCTTCTCCGGCTCCTCGTCGATGAGCTGAGCGACCATCACGAGGTTACGGGCCACGTCCTCGGCGAGGGTCTTCGGCAGGCTCATGAGCTCCTGGCGCACGTCCTGGTCGATCTCGTCACCGGTGACGTCCTGCGGGATCGGCAGCCGCTTGATCGGCTCGCGGTCGCGGTCGCGGTCCCGGTCGTCCCGGCGACCGTACCCACGGTCCCGGTCGTCGCGGCGGGGGCCGCGGTCGTCGCGGCGGTCATCACGGCGACCGTACCCACGGTCGCGGTCGTCCCGACGGGGGCCGCGGTCGTCACGCCGGTCATCACGGCGGTCGTCACGGCGGAACGAGGGTCGGTCGTCACGGCGGTCGTCACGACGGAAGCCACCGCCACGGTTGTCGTCGCGACGGGGGCCGCGGTCGTCGCGGGGGCGCTCGTCACGACGGTCGTCACGACGGAAGGCCGGCCGGTCGTCGCGGCGGCCATAGCCACCACGGCCTCGGTCGTCGTCACGACGGAAGGACGGACGCTCGTCACGCCGGTCATCACGCGGCCGATCGTCACGCCGGTCGTCCCGACGGAACGTAGGACGGTCGTCGCGACGGTCGTCACGCCGGAAGCCACCGCCCCGGTTGTCATCACGGCGGAAGGACGGACGCTCGTCACGCCGGTCATCACGCGGCCGATCGTCACGGCGGAACGAGGGCCGGTCGTCACGGCGGTCGTCACGACGGAAACCGCCGCCACGGTTGTCGTCACGGCGGGGGCCGCGGTCGTCGCGGGGGCGCTCGTCACGACGGTCGTCACGCCGGAAGGCCGGCCGGTCGTCGCGGCGGCCATAGCCACCACGGCCTCGGTCGTCGTCACGACGGAAGGACGGACGCTCGTCACGCCGGTCATCACGCGGCCGATCGTCACGCCGGAACGAAGGACGGTCACCACCGCGGTTGTCATCGCGGCGGAAGCCGCCGCCACCACCACGGTTGTCGTCA
>NZ_BMQQ01000014.1:1907-2477 GCF_014648195.1 Streptomyces purpureus | reverse complement strand
CCGCCGCCACCACCACGGTTGTCATCGCGACGGAAACCGCCGCCACCACCACGGTTGTCATCGCGACGGAAGCCACCGCCACCACCACGGTTGTCGTCAGGGCGCGGACCACGGTCGTCACGACGGAAGCCGCCGCGGTCGCGATCGTCGCGACGGGGCCCACGGAAGCCGTCCCGCTCGCCACCGTCCCTACGACGAGGCTCGCGCTCCGGACGGTCGTCGGAGGAGTTGGGGGACATGGGCATGGCTCCTGTCTTCGGGTACTGCAGTTCAATTCTCGCGCAGTCGGCGATCCGACGCGCTTCGAAAAAATACAAGGAAAAACAAAAGGACCCTTGGTCCCAGCGTGAACGCTGAGGACCAAGGGTCCTGAAAGATTGTTCGGCGGCGTCCTACTCTCCCACAGGGTCCCCCCTGCAGTACCATCGGCGCTGAAAGGCTTAGCTTCCGGGTTCGGAATGTAACCGGGCGTTTCCCTAACGCTATGACCACCGAAACCCTATCGGTTTCGAGCGAACAAGCACACTCTGTAGTTGTGTTCCAGCTCAAGAAACCAGCAACTGTTCGTTG
>NZ_BMQQ01000014.1:664-1882 GCF_014648195.1 Streptomyces purpureus | reverse complement strand
CTTCAGAACTAACACAGTGGACGCGAGCAACTGAGGACAAGCCCTCGGCCTATTAGTACCAGTCAGCTTCACCCGTTACCGGGCTTCCACATCTGGCCTATCAACCCAGTCGTCTACTGGGAGCCTTACCCTCTCAAGGAGGTGGGAATACTCATCTCGAAGCAGGCTTCCCGCTTAGATGCTTTCAGCGGTTATCCCTCCCGAACGTAGCCAACCAGCCATGCCCTTGGCAGGACAACTGGCACACCAGAGGTTCGTCCGTCCCGGTCCTCTCGTACTAGGGACAGCCCTTCTCAATATTCCTACGCGCACAGCGGATAGGGACCGAACTGTCTCACGACGTTCTAAACCCAGCTCGCGTACCGCTTTAATGGGCGAACAGCCCAACCCTTGGGACCGACTCCAGCCCCAGGATGCGACGAGCCGACATCGAGGTGCCAAACCATCCCGTCGATATGGACTCTTGGGGAAGATCAGCCTGTTATCCCCGGGGTACCTTTTATCCGTTGAGCGACGGCGCTTCCACAAGCCACCGCCGGATCACTAGTCCCGACTTTCGTCCCTGCTCGACCCGTCGGTCTCACAGTCAAGCTCCCTTGTGCACTTACACTCAACACCTGATTGCCAACCAGGCTGAGGGAACCTTTGGGCGCCTCCGTTACCCTTTGGGAGGCAACCGCCCCAGTTAAACTACCCATCAGACACTGTCCCTGATCCGGATCACGGACCGAGGTTAGACATCCAGCACGACCAGAGTGGTATTTCAACGACGACTCCACCTGAACTGGCGTCCAAGCTTCACAGTCTCCCACCTATCCTACACAAGCCGAACCGAACACCAATATCAAACTGTAGTAAAGGTCCCGGGGTCTTTCCGTCCTGCTGCGCGAAACGAGCATCTTTACTCGTAGTGCAATTTCACCGGGCCTATGGTTGAGACAGTCGAGAAGTCGTTACGCCATTCGTGCAGGTCGGAACTTACCCGACAAGGAATTTCGCTACCTTAGGATGGTTATAGTTACCACCGCCGTTTACTGGCGCTTAAGTTCTCAGCTTCGCAGGATCGAAACCCCGCTAACCGGTCCCCTTAACGTTCCAGCACCGGGCAGGCGTCAGTCCGTATACATCGCCTTACGGCTTCGCACGGACCTGTGTTTTTAGTAAACAGTCGCTTCTCGCTGGTCTCTGCGGCCACCCCCAGCTCAGAGTGCAAGACTC
>NZ_BMQQ01000014.1:0-638 GCF_014648195.1 Streptomyces purpureus | reverse complement strand
ATCACCAGACGTGGCCCCCCTTCTCCCGAAGTTACGGGGGCATTTTGCCGAGTTCCTTAACCATAGTTCACCCGAACGCCTCGGTATTCTCTACCTGACCACCTGAGTCGGTTTAGGGTACGGGCCGCCATGAAACTCGCTAGAGGCTTTTCTCGACAGCATAGGATCATCCACTTCACCACAATCGGCTCGGCATCAGGTCTCAGGCTCATGTTGTGCGGATTTGCCTGCACAACGCCCTACACCCTTACCCCGGGACAACCACCGCCCGGGCTGGACTACCTTCCTGCGTCACCCCATCGCTTACCTACTACCACCTTGGGTCAGCGGCTCCACCACTTTCCTTTCCCCGAAGGGTCCGGAACGGCTTCACGGCCTTAGCATTAATGGGCTCGATATTGGGCGTTTCAAAGCGGGTACCGGAATATCAACCGGTTGTCCATCGACTACGCCTGTCGGCCTCGCCTTAGGTCCCGACTTACCCTGGGCAGATCAGCTTGACCCAGGAACCCTTAGTCAATCGGCGCACACGTTTCTCACGTGTGTATCGCTACTCATGCCTGCATTCTCACTCGTGAACCGTCCACAACTCGCTTCCGCGGCTGCTTCACCCGGCACACGACGCTCCCCTACCCATC
>NZ_BMQQ01000013.1:60344-201404 GCF_014648195.1 Streptomyces purpureus | reverse complement strand
TCCTGCCACGGCTCCGGCCCGGCCGCGAGGGGCCGGCGGGGAGGCCGTCTGCCGGGACGGGTTCGTGCTGTCACGCGCGCGTCCCGCCACGGCTCCGGCCCGACCGTAACGCCACACGCGCGCGTGCCGGGGCCGGGCCGACGCTTGTCCGCGCGGGGGCATGGCCGGGGCGCCCGTCGTTGACGGCACGCCCGGCGCGGGTCGCGGCCCGCACGCGTACCCGACCCGGATCTGGCTCCCGGCCTAGGGCCGTAACGCCACGCGCGTGTGGCGTCGCCGGCTCGGCTCGCTGGAGGCGGTATCGCCGCGGCGGACCCGGCCCGGGCCGGCTGCCAGCCGCGTCCGTGGCCCAGCGGCACGCCGCACCGGTGCCGGTCGACCACGCGCGCGTGCCGGGGCCGGGCCGGTGCCGGTCCGTGCGAGGCGCAGCCGGGACACCGTCAGTGCTCGGCACGCCTGGGGGCCGGGCCGCTCGGGGCCCGGCCGGGGGCGTACCCGTACCCGCGTACCCGTCACGGATCCGGCCCCCCGGCCCGCACCCAGACGCCACACCCCCGCCGCCGCCTCGCCCCGTCAGGGTTTCGGGAAGGGGCGGGGTGGGGGACGCAAAGGTCCCGTCACCCACCCCCGCGCTGCCCGCCGTAGGGCCTCGCGCGGGGTGCGGGGACCAAAGGTCCCGTCATCCACCCTCCCGCCGCCCCCCGTACGGCCTCGATCCCTGCATCGCCAGGACCACCAGCCCCACCCCCAGCCACACCACGCCCACCACCTGCGCCGACACCGACGCCTCGACGATCACGGCGATGAGGATCGCCGCGCCGACCAGCGGGAGCGTCACGTGGCGGAGCCAGTGCGGCGGCCCCTCCATGCGGCGGATCGCGAACCAGCCCACCACGCTCGCGTGGAGCATGATGAACGCCGTCAGCGCCCCGATGTCCACCACCGACACCAGGTGGTCCATCCCGTCGTCCTGCCGCGCCGCCCACACCGCCGCGACCATGGTCACCGCCGCCGCGCACAGCAACGCCACCCGTGGCACGCCGGCGTCCGTACGGGCCAGTGCGTGCGGCAGGCGACGGTCGCGGGCCATCGCGAACAGCAGCCGCCCCGCCGCCGCCTGCCCCGCCAGCGCCGCGAACGCCGCCCCGATCGCCTTGCTGACGGCCACCAGATCGTGCAGCCATCCCCCGACCGACACGTCGACGGCGTCGTAGAAGGCGGAACCCTGCTTCGCAGGCTCCGCGGCGAGCTCCGCCGACGACACCGGCGCCAGTAGCGCCACCAGATACGTCTGCGCCATGAACAGCACCCCCGCGAGCCCCAGGCAGAACAGCACCGCCCGCGCTACCTTCCGCGACCCGCCGGTGACCTCCTCCGCGAAAGAGGCGATGGCGTCGAAACCGAGGTAGGACAGCACGGCGATGGACACCGCCCCCAGCACCGCACTCAGCGAGAACGCCATGTCCCCGCCGAGCGGCGACCACCAGTCCCGCCGCGTCCCGTCCCGTACGAGCACCACCACCGCCGCGACCACGAAGACCAGCAGCACCACGATCTCCATCGCCAGAACGGCGAAGCCGACCCGCGCCGCCGCCCGTACGCCCCACAGGTTGAGCAGCGTCGTGACCACGACCGCGATCCCGGTCCACACCCACCGGTCGATCCCCGGAACCAGCGCCTCCATCGCGATCCCGGAGAAGAGGTAGGCGACCGCCGGGATCAGCATGTAGTCGAGCATCGCCATCCACCCGGCGATGAACCCCGGCCCTTCGCCGAGCCCCTTGCGCGCGTACGTGAAGACCGACCCGGCCAGCGGCGCCACCCGGACCATCTGGGCGTAACTGAATGCGGTGAACGCCATCGCCACCGTCGCGACGAGATAGACCAGCGCGACCGCCCCGTGCGACTTCGCGTCGAGCGTCCCGAAGACACCGACCGGCGCCATGGGCGCGATGAAAAGCAGGCCGTAGACGACAAGATCACGGAAGCCGAGAGTCCGCCGCAGGCTTTCGTGCGGCGAGGTGTCCTGTGCGCCGGTGCCGGTCATGGCGCCCAGTCTCGACCACCGAGCCGATCATTCCCGTGTGCGGCGCGGCCTTACGATGGGACGCATGACTGCTACGTCCCGCCCGAAGCGTGTCCTGCTCGCCGCTCCCCGTGGCTACTGCGCGGGCGTCGACCGTGCCGTGATCGCCGTGGAGAAGGCCCTGGAGCAGTACGGGGCGCCGATCTACGTACGCCACGAGATCGTCCACAACAAGTACGTCGTGCAGACCCTGGAGAAGAAGGGCGCGATCTTCGTCGACCAGGCGACCGAGGTGCCCCCGGGCAACATCGTGATGTTCTCGGCGCACGGCGTGGCCCCCTCGGTCCACAAGGAGGCCGCCGACGGCAAGCTGGCCACCATCGACGCCACCTGCCCGCTGGTCACCAAGGTCCACAAGGAGGCCGTGCGGTTCGCGAAGGAGGACTTCGACATCCTCCTGATCGGCCACGAGGGCCACGAGGAGGTCATCGGCACCTCCGGCGAGGCCCCGGACCACATCACGCTGGTCGACGGCCCCGAGGACGTCGCGAACGTGACGGTGCGGGACGAGTCGAAGGTCGTCTGGCTCTCGCAGACCACGCTCTCCGTCGACGAGACGATGGAGACCGTGGACGCGCTGAAGGAGAAGTTCCCGCAGCTCATCTCCCCGCCCTCGGACGACATCTGCTACGCCACCCAGAACCGCCAGATCGCGATCAAGGAGCTGGCCGGGCAGGCCGAGCTCGTGATCGTGGTGGGCTCGAAGAACTCCTCGAACTCGATCCGCATGGTCGAGGTCGCCAAGCAGGCCGGCGCCCCCGACGCGCACCTGGTCGACTTCGCCAGCGAGATCGACGAGGCCTGGCTGGAGGGCGTCACGACCGTCGGACTGTCCTCGGGCGCCTCGGTGCCGGACGTCCTGGTCGAGGAGGTCCTCGAGTGGCTCTCCGCGCGCGGCTACGGCGACGTGGAGATCGTCAAGACGGCCGACGAGTCGCTGACCTTCTCGCTGCCGAAGGAGCTCCGCCGCGACCTGCGCGCCGAGGCGGCCGAGCTCGTCAAGGAATAGCGGCGAGCCGAGGAAGAGGCGTCACTGTCAGCGCCTGCCCGTAACGTTGTGTCCATGAACGTCTTCGGAGTGGACATCGGCGGATCGGGGATCAAAGGCGCCCCGGTGGATCTGGAGCGCGGAGATCTGGCCGAGCCGCGTCACAAGGTACTGACCCCGCAGCCCGCGACACCCGACGGTGTCGCGGGCTGCGTCGCGCAGGTCCTGGAGCACTTCGGCTGGTCGGGCCCGGTCGGGGTGACGTTCCCCGGAGTGGTCACCGGCTCCACGGTCCGTACGGCGGCCAATGTGTCCAGGGACTGGATCGACGTGGACGCCGGCGCGCTGCTGGGCGAGCGGCTGGGCGGGCTGCCGGTGACGGTCCTCAACGACGCGGACGCGGCGGGCGTCGCGGAGATGACCTTCGGCGCGGGCCGGGGGCGCAAGGGCACGGTCATGCTACTGACGTTCGGTACGGGCATCGGCAGCGCGCTCTTCACCGACGGGCGGCTGGTGCCCAACACGGAGCTGGGCCATCTGGAGCTGAAGGGCCACGAGGCGGAGAAGCGGGCCTCCACGAAGATCAAGGACGACGAGGGCCTGAGCTGGGAGCACTGGGCGCGGCGGGTCCAGAAGTATCTGGCTCATCTGGAGATGCTGTTCTCGCCGGAGCTGTTCATCGTCGGCGGCGGGGTGAGCCGCAAGGCGGACAAGTTCCTGCCGTTGATCGAGGGGATCAGGGCGGAGATCGTCCCGGCGCAGCTTGAGAACAACGCGGGGATCGTGGGAGCGGCGATGGCGGCGGCAGGGCGGGGCGGGTACGAGGAAGGCTAGGGGGCGATCCGGCGGGCGGCCGGGCCGGTACGGGGTGGGGCCGGGGTCCGCTGACGGCGCCCCATCAGCCGCACCTTCCGTACGGAGGAGATGAGCCCGGCCACGAGCGTGCCGCCGTAGAGCCACCCGGCGTGCACGGCGAGCGCGGTCACGACCGCCATCGTCTGGGTACCAAAACCGCCCGAGCCACCCGAGATGGGCACGACGCCGACGGCGAAGGCGATGGGCACGCTGATCGGCGCGGTGACCAGGTCGGCGGAGCGCACCCAGAGCGCGGTCAGGGCGCTGACCGGCAGGAACAGCAGTCCGTACACGACGGCGGAGCCGTCCAGGAGGAGCCAGTCCAGGCAGCCGAGCAGCAGCATCGAGGCGCAGGCGAAGAGCCCGGCGCCGAGGCCGGTGAGCCGGGGGCTCGGGAACCGGCGCAGCGCGTGGACGACCGGCGGGACGGGCCGGCCGGGCGGCCCGGGCCTGCCGGGGCGCGGGGAAGGGGGCGCGGCCGGATAGACGGCGGCGCCTTCCGCGAGGGCGCCGGCCGGCGGAAGAGGGGGCTGCGGCCGCGGCCGGCGCCCGGGGTGATGTGTCCTGTGCTGCTCCACTTGGACAACGTAGGTCCGCAAGGCCCCGAAAACCGGCACAGGACACGCGCTTTGGCCGACCTTGCCGGTGACTTCGACCGGTACAGCACGCGGGCGCAGCCGGTGCACCCTCGACACGCCCGTAAACTGGTGGATCGGCCCCCCATTCCCACTGCAGGAAGTCGCCAACGTGTCGCTCACGATCGGAATCGTCGGTCTGCCGAATGTCGGCAAGTCGACCCTGTTCAACGCCCTGACCAAGAACGACGTGCTGGCGGCCAACTACCCGTTCGCCACCATCGAGCCGAACGTCGGCGTCGTCGGTGTCCCGGACGCCCGCCTGACCAAGCTGGCCGAGATCTTCAGCTCGCAGCGGGTCCTGCCGGCGACGGTCGACTTCGTCGACATCGCGGGCATCGTGCGCGGCGCCTCGGAGGGCGAGGGCCTGGGCAACAAGTTCCTGGCGAACATCCGCGAGTCGGACGCGATCTGCCAGGTCATCCGTGCCTTCAGGGACGAGAACGTCGTGCACGTGGACGGCAAGGTCTCGCCCAAGGACGACATCGAGACGATCAACACCGAGCTGATCCTCGCGGACCTCCAGACGATCGAGAAGGTCCTGCCGCGCCTCCAGAAGGAGATGCGGATCAAGAAGGACACGGCGCCGAAGGTCGCGGCGGTCGAAGCGGCGAAGGAAATCCTGGAGCGCGGCGACACCCTCTTCTCCCAGGGCATCGTCCAGGGCTCCGAGAAGGCCGAGCTCCTGCACGACCTGCACCTGCTGACGACGAAGCCGTTCCTCTACGTCTTCAACGTCGACGAGGACGAGCTGACGGACGAGTCCTTCAAGGACGAGCAGCGCGCCCTGGTGGCCCCGGCCGAGGCGATCTTCCTCAACGCCAAGCTGGAGCAGGACCTCGCGGAGCTGGACGAGGAGGACGCCATGGAGCTCCTCCAGTCGGTCGGCGCGGAAGAGCCGGGCCTCGCGACCCTGGCCCGCGTGGGCTTCGACACCCTCGGCCTGCAGACCTACCTGACGGCGGGCCCGAAGGAGTCCCGCGCCTGGACGATCAAGAAGGGCGCGACGGCCCCCGAGGCGGCCGGTGTGATCCACACCGACTTCCAGAAGGGCTTCATCAAGGCCGAGGTCATCTCCTTCGCAGACCTGGTCGAAACGGGCTCGGTCGCCGAGGCCCGCGCGAAGGGCAAGGCCCGCATGGAGGGCAAGGAGTACGTGATGCAGGACGGCGACGTGGTGGAGTTCCGCTTCAACGTGTAATACGTTCGGCAAAAGGCCGTCTGACCTGCGGCGGAGTGGGTCGGGCGGCCTTTGCGGTCCGCACGGAGTCCGCAGCGTGCTGGATGAGTCCGGCACGCGGGGGAGCGGTTACGCCGCTTCGTCGACCTGCGGCTGGGCATCTGCGGACTGGTCCGCGTACGCCTTGTCGACGGCGGCCCGGGTCCGTTCCTCGGAGTCGGGCCACAGGTGGGTGTAGATGTTCAGCGTCATGGCCGCGTTGGTGTGGCCGAGGCGCTCGGAGACCGTCGTCACGGACTCGCCGTGCTTGATCAGCAGGCTGGCGTAGTGGTGCGAGGTCGAGCAGGCCGGGGCCGGTGAAGGCGCGGGCGAAGTCGAGCAGCCGCCAGCCGCGTTCGCCGATGTGGAGGCTGGTGGGGTGGAACTCGGAGTGCACCCAGCCGAACGGTTCCAGCGTCGCTCCGGCCGAGCGGGCCTCGGCGGCCTGGGCGATACGGCCGAGCGCGTCCTCGACGTCGTCGGCGTCCTGCCACCGGTCGGCCTTGCGCAGCCGTTCGAGGTGTTCCAGCGCCCGAGCCGGAAGTGCGCGCAAGCGCTCCTGGCCGAGGACGGGCAAGGGCGGAGCCGTACGGGTGCCGTGCAGGATCACGGCAGCGGCGACGCCGTCGAGGTCGTCGGCCTCGCGGACGGAGAGTCCGAGGTCCTCCATGAGCATGCCGAGCCAGCCGTCCAGGCCGGCGGAGGCGTGGACCTGGGGGACGGGGTACGCCGAGGGTGTGGGCCAGGCGGAGAGCCTGGTCCTCGCTGTCGAAGGGCTTCTTGGCGTACTTGAAGATGGCCGTGGAGCCGTCGGGGAAGGTGACCCGCTCGACGCCGGACATGGACCACACGCGCACCTCCTCCCGTACGGCGGTGGTCTTGCCGGTCGAGGTGAGCAGGTTGTCGAGGAGTTCGGCGCTGGGGTTCGTGGTCACGGGAGGGCTCCTGGGAATGGTGGCGTCCGGGGCGGGCGAGAGACGTCGGCCCGCCCCGGAGCCTGATCGGGTGGGTTACGCGGCGGGGTTCACGCGGTGGGCATAGACCTGCTCGATCCAGCCCGCCTTGAACGCGGCGAGGTCGTCGCGGAAGTTGGCCATCGAGGCACCGTAGGGCGCGACGACGCCGCCGGTCTGGTCCGGCACGGACTGGCAGCCGTGTACGAGCCGGCCACCGAGCGCGGTGTGGGCCTTGATGGACTCGATCCGGCGGTGCTCGTTGAACCAGCCGCTGTGGTAGACCTCGTCGAGCATCCCGCCCATCTCGTCGTCCAGGTCGAAGACGACGGAGGTGGCGGCGGGGAAGAACCAGCACGGGCCGACGTTGGAGATGTGCCCGTCCAGCTCGACCTTGTTGAGCGCCATGAGCGTGGCGGCCTCGCGGAGCATCCGCAGGTGGTCGGCGGTGATCTGCGGCAGGCCGAGGCCAGGTGCTCGTCGCGGAAGAGGTACGCGTACACCTCGTACGCGGTGACCAGAACGCGGGCCGCGTCGGAGGTCGACTCGCTGTGCTGCTTGATGAAGTCGAGCGCGAGCTGCTCGACCGCGCTCTCGGTCGTCTCGTCCACGTTCAGGAGCTGGGACTTGACCAGCTCCCAGTCGGCGACGAGCCAGGTGTTCGACTCGAAGCGGAAGAAGTACTCGGCCGGGTCGATCGTGATGCGCCGGCCGTCGACCTGGATGCCGGGCAGGCGGTTCCAGCGCGGGTCGAATGCCTCGGGCAGCTCGACCGTGATGGGCGTGGTGTCGATGGTGGTCACCGTGTCTCCGTCTCTGGTCGGCCGGGTTCGGGCATAGGAATGCCCGAGCCCGGTGTGGGTGTACGGAACTTCGGGGTGCCGCCCGGACCAAGGGGGATCCTGGATCACGGTCGCGCCGTTCCGGGCGGCTGCTGATAAGTGAACCGGTGGTCACGCTCAGTGGGTACCGTGGAAGGAAGTTGAAGCGGTATACGCGGTTTACAGCTCCAGGGCGGAAGCGATCGTGGCGGCGCAGAGAGATCCCAACTCCCGTCTGCGCGACGCCATCGCGGCGGTCGACTGCACCTACGAGGCCCTCGCCAGAGACGTGCGGCGCATCGCCGCCGAGAACGGCGAGATCCTCCAGACCAACAAGTCGGCCATCTCGCACTGGGTGAACGGCACCCGCGCCCCGTCGGGCCGGGTAGGTCAGTACCTGGCCGAGGCACTGTCCCGCCGAGCGGAGCGCACGGTCACCCAGACCGAGATCGGCCTCCAGGCCAGCGATGACGAAGCGCCCGCGGAATCCGACCCTGTCCTCGCGGTCACCGACCTGGGCCGCGCCGATGTCGAGCGCCGCCGCTTCCTCGCCATCGCGGCCTTCACCACCGCCGGCGTCGCCATGCCGCTCGGCTACGACCACGAAGCCACCGCCCGCATGCTCCGCGCCCGCACCGGCACGTCCCTGATCGGCGCGGAGGACGTGGACGTCGTACGCCAGATCACCGCGGCCTTCAGCGCAGCCGACGAGCGCCTCGGCGGCGGCCACGGCCTGACCACCGTCACCGCGTACCTCGCCGACACCGCCGCCCCCATGCTGCGCGGACGCTTCCCCAGCGAAGCCTTGCGCCGGGCCACCTTCGGCGCCGTCGCCGAACTCGCCTACCTCGCAGGCTGGAAATACCACGACCTCGGCCAGGAAGGCGCCGCCCAGCGCTACTACCAGGTCGGCTACAAGCTCGCCTGCGAAGCCGACCCCCACGGCCACGCCGCCTGGATGATGCGCGCCCTCGCCCACCAGGCCCTGAGCCTCAAGCAGCCCCACCACTGCGTCGACCTCGTCGAAGGCGCCCTCCGGCGCGGCCTCGGCCACGTCGACGGCCAGACCGAGGCCCTCCTCCACATCACCCACGCCCGCGCCTACGCCGCCACCGACGAGAATCCGTCGGCCGCACGCGCCCTGCTCGCCGCCGAGGACGCCCTCCTACGGGACGACGACCTCCAACCCAGCTACTCCCGCGTCAGTGGCCCCGCCGCCGGCACCGTGGCCAGCCACACCGCCCGCACCCTGACCGACCTGGCCGACCACATCGGCACCGAACAGCAGCACCGCGACGCCCTCACCCGATGGGACCCCGAGAAGTACAAGCGCGTCCACGCCCTCACCCACGCCGACCTCGGCGACAGCCTCGCCGCCCAGGCCCGCGCCGACGAAGCCGTCGCCGCCTGGACCCAAGCCCTGGTCCTCATGGAAGGCATGACCTCCGACCGCACCCGCAAGGCGATCACCTCGATCCGCTCCACCCTCGCGGTCTACCAGCGGCGCAAAGTGCCCGGCGCCGCCGATCTCGCTCGCCGCGCCCGCGAAGCCCTCGCCTAACATGCCCAACAACCCGCCCGACGAAGGGAACACCGTGGCCCAGCAGACCGACGACCGCTCCCAAGCCCTCAAGCCGGCGCTCGAATCAATGACCCTGCTGGTCGCGGCCGTCATTGTCCACGACAAGGCCACCAACCGTGTCGTCCTCCTCCAGCGTAGCGAGAACGCGAAGTTCGCCCAGGGCATGTGGGACCTCCCGGTCGGCAAGAGCGAGCCGGGCGAGCCGATCACCGAGACGGCCGTCCGCGAGCTCTACGAGGAGACCGGCCTCACGGTGAAGCCCGAGTCCCTCAAGGTCGCCCACATCATCCATGGCGCTTGGGGCGTCGAAGCCCCCAACGGCTTCCTCACCGTCGTCTTTGCAGCCCATGAATGGACCGGCGAACCCGAGAACCGCGAACCCCGCAAACATTCCCGCGTCTGCTGGGTCGACGGCGGCGCCATTCCCGATGCCTTCGTCGACACCACTGCCAGCGCTCTCCATCAGTACCTGCACGGCAGTTCTCAGGTGTCACTTGACGGGTGGCGTTAGTTGCGCACCCTGAGTTTGGGCGCAGGGCCTTCCGTCGACTCTGGCTTGACGGCGACGGACTGTTTCGGCTATTCGCCCGGGAACATCGTGGCTGGAAAGTAGCAGCTTCCGGTCTCATTTGCGTGACGCTTCTTGCGTCGCAAAAGTTCGTCGAGCGTGAGACGCCCGTCGAGAACGTAGAAGAAATCGAGCCCCTCCATCGTCAGGAACGGCGTACTCTCCCTGTACGCTTCTCGGGCTCCGCTAGTGAATCCATTTACGCTGATAAAGATTCCAAGCGAATTTTTCCCCTTCCGCCTCACCTTTTCATTGAAGCTGTAGAGGTGGTGGGGCTGGATCGCCTCCTGCCACCACTTGGCTTCAACGATGTAGTCGTCCGTGTCGAAGGTGAGCGAGCCGTCGATTTGCTCGTACTCCAGGCTGTATGAGAGGCGCGGTTCCATGTCGAACAGCCTGAAGACGTCATTCAGGAATGGCTCGAATAGTCTGCCTGCCTTTTGGCGATTATCCATGCGCTCCAGTTCGAGGAAGCGTTCTTTAAGGGCGGCAAGCTTAGCTTCAAAGCCATGCTGCGCCTCCACTACAGCCCGGTACGTGAGAAGCTCATCATCGAACTGCGACTGTTGCTCGTGGGCAACGCGCTGGCGGTCCATCAGCCCCCTGAGCTGGTCGACTGCTTCCCTTGCTTCGGCGATCAGTGATTCGGCGCTCTCGTGCCGTTTCAGTGCAGGGAAGCTCGTCAGTTGAGAAACCTCCGCCATCATCCGAAGTGAAAGGTCGCGGTATTTGCGCTCATTTGCCATCAACCGGTCCACGAACTCATCTGCGGTGGCCCATTTGTAGCCGCTGAAGTCCATGTGGACCAGCAGTGAAGGGTGGTCCGTGGCCCACAAGCGGATGAATCGTTCGAGGTCACGCTTGTACCAGAAGATCGACTTAAGCGCGCCGGCCAGGGCCCCGTAGGCGGCTGGGCTGATCGGCTGCGCTGGTTTCGGCGTGCTCGTCATCCCTCGTCCGACCCCCCAGTCTCTGTGTGGGCTGCTAACGCCTGGTCAGATGATGCTACAGAGGGGAGTCGGGTGGTCACCTGCCTTCGCGTCGGATTGCTGCGTCCTGCGCGGTAGTGAGTCGGATGTCGTACTGCAGCTCACCGGCTACCTCTTCATGTGCCGCACTTGCGGCCGGTACATGGCGTGCGCGGACTTCAAGTAGCGGCAGTCCGGCAGCTGCGGCTACGCCCGGGTCCAGCCGTTGGCGAAGTCGCATTGGAGGTCCGTCCAGCGGCGAAGCTCGGCGGGGGCGTAAGCGGGGTGGTCGTGGAGGTGGGTCAGGGCGTTGACCCACTGGTCCCAGAGGCCGTCGGGCTGGGTGAAGCGGGAAGTGTGGTGGGTGCCGAGTTGGGCGTCGAGGCGGAGGAGCGCGCCGAGGGCGGCGGGCTGGTCGTACCGGAGGTCGGTGTGGGGGAGGTAGCGGTCGAGGTAGGCGGAGAGGATCTCGGCGTCGGCGTGTGTGCCGAAGCGGGCCAGGGCGAAGCAGTAGGCGCCGCCGGAGTAGCAGACCTCGCTGGCCAGGAGCAGGTCGCCGATGCGTGCTCGGAACCGTTCGCGGCGGTCGATGCCGATCAGCCAGGCGGCGGTGAGGCGCGAGCGCCATTCGTACCCGAGGAGCGCTTCCAGTTCCTCGTCGGTGATCGCGGCGGCGTCATTGAGTATGTGTCGGGTGAAGCGGGCGGTGTGCCACCACCGGGGGCCCAGGAACCGCCCGCCGTTCAGTACGAGGTAGCGCGGGAGGCCGCCGTACATCCTCGTCACGTAGCTCTCGACCACATGGCCGTAGCCAACTTCCTCGGGGTGCTGGGATGGAATGGGTCACCTTTCCGGGTAGAGGTCGGTACGGTCGATCCAGGTGGGGGCAACGAAGATGTTGTCGCCGGCGGGGGCTTCGGAGGCTTCCAGCAGGGACCAGGTGCGGGACTCCTCGACCAGGTGCTCCCAGGGCGCGGTCCAGTCGAGTTCCCAGTCCATGGCGGGGCCGGAGACGCCGTATGTGCCGCCGGCGTCCACTCGCCGGAACTGGGAGTAGAGGATCACCTGGGCGTGGTCGGCCAGGTCGTTGATGACCTCGGTGAAGTGGGCTGAAGGCCAGCCGGGGGCGTTGTCCGCAGTGGTGGGTCGTAGGCGCGCGGTGAGCGGCGGGACGACAGGGGTGCGTGCGCCGAGTTCGGTCAGGGCCCAGCGGATGCCGCCCGGCTCGGTCCAGTTCGGTGGGGTCGCCCGTTCCAGGCAGGCGCGATAGGCGCGGCGCAGGGGCCCGATGGCGCCGTCGATTTCCAGGCTCGCCAGGGCCATGGCCGCCCATTCGCGGATGGTCGGGTTGTCGCTGTCCAGCAGGCCGATGAGAGCGGGGCCGCAACGGGGATCGCCCACCTCCTCGAAGACCTCGATGGCGGTCAGCTGGCCGAAGCCGCCGAGGGAGGGCAGGCCGTTGATGACGGCGGGGATGGCGTCGGCGCCGATCCAGATCAGCTCCGCGCGGGCGTCGTAGGACTCGTCGGCCTTGCCGTCGAGCTGCTGGACGAGAGTCTCGATGTGGGAGGTCATGACGCGGAGAGGTCCCGGCGCCAGAAAGTGGGCAGCCACCAGCAGAGCACCGAGCGGTCGTCGGGCCACGGGGCGCGGTCCTCGGCCGCCCAGTCCTCGAAGGAGTCGCGCGTCAGCTCGATGGGGCGCCAGGTGGGGGCGAGCGGCTCGTCCTCGGTCGGCGGGCGGACAAACCGGCGGCCGTGCTCGTCGCAGGCGCCGAAGTCCTGGTAGTTGCGCTGGGCCTCGATTAGAGAGACCTTGTTCGCGCCGCCGGCCATGGTCGGCCAGCGGGACTGGACCCCGTCGTCCTCCCAGAAGCAGACGGGGCAGATCTCGTACGAGCCGGGCATCGCGTACAGCACGCGGTGCCCGCAGCAGGGACAGGGGTAGCGGTCGCTCACCTGGGCAGTCTCCTTGCCGGTTCCGCCGGTGCGCCATGGATTTCTCGGCCTCCGCCCGCCCGGCCAGTCCGCAGGACACCCGTAAACGGCCGTCGGGAGCCAACGCCTGCCAACCGGGAAATCCCAGGTCAGGGGCCTGGAGGGGGCTCCGCCGCAGGTCAGGATCAGTCCGCAGGCATTCCGCTTCAACGTGTAGCGGGCGGCCTACCACCACATCGCTGATCTGGTAAAACATGCAGTTCAGGAGGGGTTCGACTCTCTGGAGTCGGGCCCCTTGGTTTTCCCCGCGCTGGGATGGTGCTGGGATGGCTGACCTCTCGTCACCCGTCATCACCCCTGCTCATCCCTACCGTGCTGGGATCGCGCCGCCCGCTCGCATCCACTACCGCACGGTCGAGGGGAAGCGCGGCTCCAAGTACCGTCAGCTCAAAGACATTCGCTTGGACGATGACGGATGGCACGAAGCTCACTCCGGAGCCATAGAGCCATTCCGTCCGACCACGGGGACCGGCTGGGGAGAGTGCCCGCAACTGAGCGACCTCTTCCCATGGGGAAGCCTCGGCATTACGGCCAACCGCTCGTGGGTGAACGGTCCGGCCGAGGACATTCTCCAGCGACGGTGAGCCCATCTTGTTCTCTCAGCGGGACCGGGCTAAGAAGGCCGAGTTACTCAAGGAGACCCGCGACCGCATGCTCGAGAAGAAGTTGGCGCCGCTGCCTGGTAGCCCTGAGCATGAGACGGCGATTGGCCAGGAGACGGCGTTGCGGCCTGGATTGATCCGGATCGGCATGCGTAGCTTTGACCGTCATGGGCTCGTCGCGGACAACCGGGTCATCGACTTTCCGCGCCCAGAACTCTGGGAGTCGCTCCAACCGAGTCAACTGTTCCTTAACCAGCAGTCCTCGCACGAGATCGACTCGGGACCGGCGGTCGTCGCCACAGCGCTGCTGCCGGACACCCATCACTTCAATGGGCGGGGCGGCAAGGTCATGCCAATCCTGCACCCCGACGGAACGCCCAATGTCCCCCCGGGACTACTCGCCCACCTCACAACCGAGTTGGGGATTCCTCGTGTGACCGTGCACGACCTGGCGGCTTACGTGGTGGCGGTGACAGGGCATTCCAAGTTCACCAAGCAGTTCACAGAGGAACTACTCACGCCTGGTGTGCGGTTGCCGCTCACTCGCACCCGCAGTTGTGGAACTAGGCCGTCCGGCTCGGCTCCGAGGTGCTCTGGGCGTCGACGTACGGCGAGCGCTACGTCGCACCCGAGGACGGCCGGCCTGAAGCAGACGTGTGCTATCCCCAGGAGGATCCACGCCGTGTCCGGTCCGCCAGGACACTCATATCGACCAGACGCGCCGACAGCAGCTCCACCTGAGCTGCGTAGTGCGCCGCCGCGCCGAGTGGCGTGAGGGAAAGGCTGCCACCCTCGGCTGCCACCATCCCTCTCCACTTGAGCGACCGGACATCGTCCTGAATCTGCTCGCCGTCGAGCCCTCGCACGGCTGCGGGAGTTGCGTCTTGGTCGGAGTACGGCATGTCGGCCAAGGCGAGATGGCGCAGGAGCCGGCATTCTGAGGCAGAAAGGGACAGATTCACGAAGCAGTTGTAGCAGATGGTGGGATGCTCTCTGTGTGAAGGAAAGTTCCGCAAAGCGCGAGGGTCCGGCTTGACGCCCCGAACGCTTGGTGCCGGGGCTGTCAGGCTGCGATCCTCCGCGCCTTCATCGCTCACGGCCTCTTGGGCCACGGCGATCTGGGCTTTCCCATGCGCGAGTACGGCTCACCGCAGCAGAGGTCGTGCCCGTTGTTGCCCCCGCCTGCCCAGGTGGAGCGAACTGAGGCCGGCAACGACGTCCCCGATCTGATCTTCTTGGACGTCCGCTGCATCGTGAGGGTGGGTAGGGGAGGTTCGACGCGGAATGACTCGACCCGTACGCCCTCGGACATGAGCGAGACGTTTGAACTGGAGCTGAACGATCCAACTGGTGATCGATCCCTCCCCCTGGTCGACGCATCCCGGCATGCTGATGTCGTTTCCGAGCGTAGATTGATATCATTCATGGGTCGTCGGGCTGCGGAGGGATAACTGATGGCCAGGACCGTGATCGATCTGGACGAGGAGATCGTCGAGCAGGCAATGCGTGTGTACGGCGTGAAGACGAAGGCCGCCGCAGTGCGGGCGGCCATGGAGGAAGGGGTGAGGCTGCGGCTGCGCCGCGAGCTGTTCGATGCCATAGACGATGGTGAGTTCGAGGACGTGTTCGCGGAGATCCGCTCGCAGACGGGGCCGCGGAATCCGGACGGCTCGCTGAAGCGGGAAGGCGGGGCCTCGGCGGCGTGAAGGGGCGCTACCTCATCGACAAGTCCGCTTTGGCCCGCCGGGGCAAACCGGCGGTGCGGGCGCGGCTGGATGCACTGGACCGCGAAGGGCTCCTAGCGGTGTGCGCCCCGACCGAGTACGAGGTTCTGTACTCGGCGCGCGGAAAGCCCGAGGCGCTGCGGCTGCGGACCCTGCTCCGTGGGTTCGACTACCTGCCCTGCAATGACGAAGAGTTCGATCGGGCGCTCGAGATCCAGGCCCTGGCCCTGAGCGCTGGCTTTCACCGGGCGCTGTCGCTGGCCGACGTCCTCATCGCGGCAGTCGCCGAGCGGCATCGGGCTACGGTCCTGCACTACGACGGCGACTTCGACATGATCGCTTCGGTGAGCGGCCTGCAAGCCGAATGGGTCGTGGGGCCCGGCACCGCCGACTGAGCCGGGAAGGTGCCTGCCGTGCCAGGGTGTGCCATGGCGGGTGAGGGCAGGGGCCTGCTCGGTCAGGGCTTCGAGTATCCATGCACCGGCGTCCGCAGCTGTTGGGTAGCGTTGTCCGCATCCAATTTTTTGTCCTTTCTTGAAAGTCCCGTGCTGGGACGGTGCTGGGACGCGCCCGCATACCCGCAGGTCAAAGCCTTGTCGTGGAGTTCCGCTTCAACGTGTAGAAGCGTCCGTGCAGAGAAGGGGTCGGCTCCTGTGGGAGTCGGCCTCTTCTGCTTTCAGCTGTCCCGCACCGGAGGCCCCAGATCCCGTGCTTGGCCGGCTGTCACTCCTCGTCCGGGATCGCCCGGGCGCCGTCACGGCCAGGCATACGGGCGAAGGCCGGATTGGTGGAGATCGCCGAAGACTCCATGCGGTCGGCCTCGTCGGAGGCGCCGTCGGCGCGCAGTGTCCGGATCAGGTCGTGCAGGACCGCCGCCTCGTTCCACTCGTACGCGCCGGCCTGGTAGATGGCCAGGGCCGCCTCAAGGTCGCCGCGTGCGTCGCTCAGCTCGCCCAGTTCGCGGTGGGCGACACCACGCAGGTGTCTGGCCATCGCTTCCGCGTAGGCGTCGCCGGCGCGCCGTGTCACGTCGACCGCCTCGGTGAGGGGTGCGAGCGCCTGGTCCGGGCTGCCCTGGCGCAGGTGCAGCCAGCCGACGTCGCGCTGCGTGTGGGCATGCCACATTTCGTTTCCGAGCTGCCGGAACCGATCCAGGGCCGCGTGTGCTGAGCCCCAGGCGTCGTCGAAGCGTTCCATTCCGGCGTACACGCGGATCCGTGCGTTGTCGATGCGGCCCACCCACAGCTGCTGGCCGATGGGGCCGAAGATGTCCTCGGCCTTGTCGTAGGCCTCCAGGGCGTCCTGGCGGCGGGCGAGCAGCCGGTAGATCTTGCCGAGGGCGTAGAGGCTCGCGCCTTCCCAGACCCTGTCGTTCAGGAACGTGACGTGGGGTGGTCGCGGCGCGAGAGGCCGAGGACCCCGCGGTTACGTCGGGCCTCGACCAGGGAGCCCTTGTTCGCCCCGCGGGCCGTGGCCGGCCGGCGGAACGGGCCCCCGTCGTCGTCCCGGAAACGGACGGGGCAGCTCTCGTGCCGGCAGCAAGGGCAGGGGTACGGCGGCTCACCTGCGCAGTCTCATCGACGGGCTGGGCCGGGCGCCATGCATTTCCGGACCTGAGGAAGCTGTCCCTGTCCGGCACATGTTGACCCTCAACTCGGTCTGCCAGTAGTTCGGTGCGCCGGGCAGGTCAGGGGCGGGTGGCCCGCCGGCGCGTGCCGCATCGGTGCGCTGGCATACTCCAGACGGACTGATCTTGATGGAGGGGGCAGACCATTGAAGCTTGCGGAGGCGCTGGCGCTGCGGGCGGACGCGGCGCGGCGGGTTGAGCAGTTGCGCGCCCGGGTGGTCGGGAACGCGCGGTACCAGGAGGGTGAGGCGCCGGCGGAGGATGCGGCGAGTCTGCTGGGGGATGCCGGTGCTGCGCTGGACGAGCTCGAGGCGTTGATCCGGCGCATCAATCGGACCAACGCGCAGGCGGTGATCGCCGGGGGCGGCACCCTCACGGACGCGCTGGCGCGGAGGGACGTGCTGCGGTTGCGGCACGCCGTGATCACGTCGGCCGCCGACGCCGCGGCCGGCCGTGACAAGCACGGGTCGGCCCGCCAGCTGCGGTCCGAGCTGAAGATGCTCTCGGCGCTTCCGGTCGCGGAGCTGCGTGCGCAGGCGGATGTCCTGGCCCGGGAGCTCCGCGAGGTCGACGTACTGATCCAGCGGTCCAACTGGGAGGTCGATCTGCTGGACTGAGCGGTGCTCGATGTGGAGCAGGTAGTCGTCGCGGAGGCGTGCACAAGCCGTGGGCCGGCGGTCAATCCGGCCCCTCCTGGTGCGTGGAGAGCAGCGCGGGGGTTCGATTCCCCGAATCACGGAGCAGCTCAGCACAGCGCACAGGTGACGGTGCACAGCGCACAATTCATCACCATGTGCAGATCCGGGACGGTGAGGGCGGGATCGGGGATTTCCACATCGCACGCTCAGCCACTCCGCCGAGACGGCGGGGTGGCTCAGCCTTTGCGGGGCGGCGTCAGCCTGTGGTGACTGGTCAGGCCTCCTCCGGGACAAGGCCCAGTTGGCCGAGGAAGTCCAGTTGGTCAAAGTAGAGGCGGTAGCTGACGATCTTGCCATCGGAGTCGATGGTGGCCGCGTCGCAGCTCCGCACCCGGACGTCCTTGTGGGTCGGCGGGAGCGTCTCCCCGGTGGGGAGCTGGAGCGAGGCGGTGTTCCGGCCGTTGAAGAAGCCCTCGTCGATCGCCGTGTCGCCGGTTTCGTAGCTGTACACCGACTCGTACGTCGCGCCCGGGAACGCCTCGACCATCTGCTGGTAGTACTCGACGACCTTCTCGCGTCCCTCGATCTCACCGGCGTCCGGGGTGACCGCGACCACGTTCTCGGCGAAGACCTCCCTGAAGGCCTCCGGCTTGCCGCCTGTCGTCACCGCCTCGGTGAGCCGGTCCATGGCTTCGCGTGCCTGGCCCATGATCCACCTCCTGGGGGTGGAGCGGTGTGGGTGTGTTTACCCCCATTTTCCCACCTCGGCGCTTACGCGCCCAGCGTGAGCAGCGCCGCGATCGCCGGGCCGAAGGCGCCGCCGAGCTGGTAGAAGAGGTTGAACAGGCCGATCGCCGTGGGGCGTTCGGTGTCGTCGGCGGCGCGGATCGCGTGGACGCCGAGGGTCGCCTGGCCCGCCGTCGTGGCGAAGACCGCGAGGGTGGCGACCGGCAGCAGGAGCACCGCCCAGGGCGTGAACAGCGCGGTCAGCGGGGCGAGGGCGGCGGTGACCAGCAGGATCGTCAGAACCTTGCCGTAGCCCAGCCGCGCCGAGACCGCGGCGAACGCCATCGACAGCACCGAGCCGGCCAGCAGGGCCACCAGCTGGCCCGTACCGATCGTGGACGTCGACCAGTCGGTGCGGTCGCGCAGCAGCTGCGGGATGGTGAAGAGCAGGGTGAAGTACGAGGTCGCTACGGCGCACGCCAGCAGCGTGGAGAGGACGAACCTGCGGTCGCGCAGCAGCTTGGCCGGTACGAACCCGGTCGGCCGGCGGCGTACGTGCAGGGTGAGCAGGGCGGCCGTGACCAGCGTGGCCAGGACCGCGGGCAGCGGGAAGCGGGGGATCAGCACCACGGAGGTCGCCGTCAGGATCAGCAGTGCGGCGCCGCGGCCGTCGAAGGCGGGGCCGGAGGCCGGGGCTGTGCGGGCGGACTGGGCGAGCCGGAGGACCGCCGGTACGGCCAGGACCGACAGCGCGGAGACCGCCATCGACGCCCGCCAGGACACGGAGTCCGCGATCAGGGAGCCGAGCAGAGGGCCGACCGCGCCGAGGACGCCGAACCCGGCCGTGATCACTCCCATCCGGCGCACCGAACCGGCCAGGCTCATCGCCGCCGTGACCAGACCCGCCCCGCCCGCGGCCTGGGCCACCCGGCCCGCCATGGCGAGGGGGAGGGAAGGCGCGAACGCCACGATCAGGGTGCCGAGGAGGACGAGCCCGGCGTTGAGGTGGAGCGTCGTGCGCAGGCCGCGGTGGCGCAGCAGAGCCGCCATCAGCGGGGTGCCGGTCGCCATCGCCCAAGCGAAGGCCGTGACGAGCCAGGTCGCCGACGCTGTGGTGATCCCGAGCGACGACGCCATGTCGGGGAGGATCAGGACGGGGCTGTTGGCGCTCGCCGCGACCGGGGTGGCCAGCAGGGCGAGCCAGAGGGCAGGGACCTGGCGGGAGTGCGGCGCGGGGGCGGTGGTCGCCGTACGTGACGTGGCCGGGCCGTGTGCCGTTCGGGCCGGGTGGGCCGGGTGGGCCGGGTGGGCCGGGTGGGCCGTGTGGGTCATGAGGGGCTCCAGGGGAGGGATGTGGGACGTCTGTGTACCAAGCTCCTCAGGCTTGATAATCTCAACGTTGAGATAAAAGCAGCCGCCTCCTCTCAACGTCAAGTGTCTTAACGTTGAGAAGGTGCGGATTGAGAAAGCTTGCGTTGAAAGGAGTGGGCGATGCCGGACGCAATCGACACGATCGTCGGTCAGTGGAGCAAAGAACGTCCCGATCTCGCGGACGCCCTCTGGCCGGTCCAGCTGCTGGGGCGCGCCCAGCGCCTGGCTCGTTTCGCCGACAAGTCGGCCAAGGAGATCGCGGCCAAACACGGCGTGGAGCACGGCGAGTTCGACGTGCTCTCCACGCTCCAGCGCTCCGGTCCGCCGTACACCCTCACGGCCGGCGCGCTCCTGAAGGCGGCCATGGTCACCTCGGGCGCGATCACCAACCGCATCGACCGTATGGAGGCGAAGGGCCTGGTCGAGCGGGTCCGGGACGGTGAGGACCGTCGTACGGTGCAGATCCGCCTCACCTCGCAGGGCCATGAGGTGATGAGCCATATCATCAGCGACCACCTGGCGAACTACGCCCGGCTCCTCGCCGACGTGGACCGCGAGACGTGCACCCGCACCGCCGACGGCCTCCGTGCGGTCCTCGAAGCGCTCGGCGACGCCTCACTCCGCTGAGGGGTGCGACGGCCCGTCAGCCCCTGCCCCTAGAGCCTGGCCCCAGCCAGTCCCGTCTTCGCGCCTGCCCCGCACAGCGGCACCACCGCCGTGCCGGGCCCCCGCGTCTCGCGTACCGCCGCCCAGCACGCCACCCCCGTCGACTCCACGAACAGGCCCCGCCGCGCCAGATCCAGCTGCGCGGCCCTGATCGCCTCCTCCGTCACCGTCAGGAAGGTGCCGCCCGTGTCCCGTACGGCCCGCAGGATCTGGCGGGCCCGTGCCGGGTTCGGGATCGCGATCCCTTCGGCGAGGGTCGGGGCCACGGCCGCTGGGCTGCCCGTCAGGTCGTCCGCGCCCGCCCGGAAGGCCCGCGCCAGCGGGGACACCGCCTCCGCCTGGACGGTGACAAGGCGCGGCTTGGCGTCGATCAGCCCGTGCCCGTACAGCTCGCTGACGGCGAGCCAGGCGCCCAGCAGCAGCGTCCCGTTGCCGACCGGGACGACGATGTCGTCCGGAAGCCGTCCGCCCAGGTCCTCCCAGAGCTCGTACACGTACGTCTTCGTGCCGTGCAGGAAGTACGGGTTGTGGACGTGCGACGCGTAGAAGGCGCCCGGCTCGTCGGCGGCCGCGCGGGCGGCGAGCGCGGTGGCCTCGCGGTCCCCGGCGACGACGACCAACTCGGCCCCGTGCGCCCGGATCTGCTCCAGCTTCTTCGGGGACGTGCCCTGGGGGACGTATACGACGCAGGTCAGGCCGGCACGTGCGCAGTACGCCGCGACGGCCGTACCGGCGTTGCCGCTGCTGTCGGTGACGACCAGGCGCGGGGCGAGCCGGCGGGCCAGCTCCGCGAGTTGGACGGCCCCTCTGTCCTTGAAGGAGAGCGTCGGCATGAGGAAGTCGAGTTTGGCCGAAATCGTGTCGGTGAGCGGTACGAGGGGGGTCCGGCCCTCGCCGAGGGTGGCGTACGGGTCCGAGAGCGGCAGTGCCTCCGCGTAACGCCACAGTGAATTGACCCGCCCCGCAAGGGAGTCGAGCGGCACCGGAGCGGCATGAAAGTCCAGGTCCCAGGGGCCTTGACAGCGCGGGCAGCGCCACAGCATGGCCTCTACCGGAGCCTCGGCCTCACATTGTGGACACGCGAACATCGCCATGGGCGCCAGCATGGCAGTTGTGTGGCACACGCGTTACGTGCTTTCCCGGGCCCTTGTGTGATTCCTATGGATCCGTCAATCTTTCGCTGACAGCCGGACAAGGGAAACGTCGTGTACACCCCCGCGATGATTGTCATGTCCCTGCTCACCCCCACAGCAGCGCACCACCAATGAGGAGGACCCCTCACATGTCAGTGATGCGTGAATCGCGGCGCAGACTCGCAGCCGCCAGCGCCATAGCCGTCGCCGCCCTGGCGCTCGGCACCGCATCCGCGTTCCCGGCCGCCGCGGCGGACGCGGCCCCGCAAGGCGTGATTCAGAACGCGGGTGCCCCGGGCACCATCGCGGGCAGCTACATCGTCACCCTCGACGACTCCGCCGACGCGGAGTCGAAGGCGGGCCGGGCGATCGCCGCCAAGCACGGCGCCACGATCAAGAAGACCTTCACGTCGGCCATCAACGGCTACTCCGTCCAGGTCTCCGAGGCGCAGGCGAAGAAGCTCGCGGCCGACCCAGCCGTCGAGTCCGTCGTACAGAACCGTGTCTTCAAGATCAGCGGCACCCAGCCGTCCCCGCCGTCCTGGGGCTTGGACCGGGTCGACCAGCGGGCCCTCCCGCTGAACCAGAGCTACACCTACCCCGACACCGCCGGTGAGGGCGTGACGGCGTACATCATCGACACCGGTGTCCGCATCACCCACAACGACTTCGGTGGCCGCGCCTCCTACGGCTACGACGCCATCGACAACGACAACACCGCGCAGGACGGCCACGGCCACGGCACCCACGTCGCCGGCACCGTCGCCGGGTCCTCCTACGGTGTCGCCAAGAAGGCCAAGATCGTCGGCGTCCGGGTCCTCAACAACTCCGGCTCGGGCACCACCGAGCAGGTCGTCGCCGGCATCGACTGGGTCACCCGGAACGCCGTGAAGCCGGCCGTCGCCAACATGAGCCTCGGCGGCGGTGTGGACTCCGTCCTCGACCAGGCCGTACGCAACTCGATCGCCTCCGGTGTCACATACGCCATCGCCGCCGGCAACGACGGCGCCAACGCGTCCAACACCTCCCCCGCCCGCGTCGCCGAGGCCATCACGGTCGGCTCCACCACCAGCAGCGACGCCCGCTCCAGCTTCTCCAACTACGGCAGCATCCTCGACATCTTCGCGCCGGGCTCCTCCATCACCTCGGCCTGGAACAACAGCGACACCGCCACCAGCACCATCTCCGGTACGTCCATGGCGACCCCGCACGTCGCGGGCGCGGCCGCGCTGTACCTCTCGGACAACCGCACGGCGACGCCGGCCCAGGTGGCCACCGCCCTGACCACCGCCGCCACGCCCAACGTCGTCGGCAACCCCGGCTCCGGCTCCCCGAACCGTCTTCTGTACGTCGGTGACGGCGGCACCACCCCGCCCCCCGGCAAGAAGTTCGAGAACACCGCCGACTACGCGATCAACGACTACGCGACCGTCGACTCCCCGATCGCCGTCAGCGGTGTCGCCGGTAACGCCCCGGCCACGCTGAGCGTCTCCGTCGACATCAAGCACACGTACATCGGCGACCTCAGGGTCGACCTCGTCGCCCCCGACGGCACGCTCTACAACCTGCACAACCGCTCGGGCGGCAGCGCGGACAACATCATCAAGACGGTCTCCGTGAACGCCTCCTCCGAGGTCGCCAACGGCACCTGGAAGCTGCGCGTGAACGACAACGCGCGCCTCGACACCGGCAAGATCGACGCGTGGTCGCTGACGTTCTGACAGCGACAGCACCCGCGCGCGTGAACCTGAGTGAGTAGGCACTCCTGAGGGAGTGTGAACGGAAGGGGCGGCCGCCACCGACGGCCGCCCCTTACCTCGTACGGGCTCATCGCTCAGCGCCCGCCGAGGCCCCGGTCCACCGCCGTGATCAGTTCGCCGTCCGGGGTGTCCCCGTCCAGCGACCAGAACATCGCGCCGCCCAGTCCCAGCGCGCGTACGTACGCCGACTTCGTGCGCAGCACCTGCGGGTCGTCGTACGTCCACAGGGTCGTGCCGTCGAAGAGCCACGCGTGGCCGTTCGCGCGGTCCCGGTGGAGCGTGTACGTCCCCGAGTCCGCGAGCTTCTTCAGGGCCTTGTAGTCCTCGTAGCCCGCCGCCCAGGTGGCCGGGGCCGGGCCCGTCGCCGGGTGGCCGAGGCCGGTGCCTCCGCCCGTGACGCCGGTCCAGCCTGGGCCGTAGAACGGCATGCCCACGACCAGCTTGCGGGCGGGCGCCCCGCGGCGCAGCCAGTCGCGGACGGTCTGGTGGACGCTGAAGTCGTTCTTGGCGAAGAGCGCCGACTGCTGGGCCGTGGTCTTCTCGCCGGAGACGTGGAAGTCGTAGCCCTGGAGGTTCACGAAGTCGAAGTCCCGCATGATCGTGGGGACTTCGAAGCCCGCGTCGATCTTCGCGGGGGAGGCCGGCACGAACGCGGTCAGTTCGTAGTGCTTGCGCTGCGGCAGGGAGCGCCCGTACGCGTCGAGCTGGGTCCGGAACTCCCGTACGAGCGCGGTGAAGTTCCGCTTGTCCTCCGGCCGGTACGTGGTGTCCGTGTCGCCCTCCGAGCCGGGCCACTCCCAGTCGAGGTCGATGCCGTCGAAGAGTCCGGCGGCGGCGCCGGTCCCGCCGCGGGCGCCGTCCACGGGGAGGTCGCCCTTGATGTAGAGGTCGATGCAGGAGGAGACGAAGGCCTTGCGGGAGGCGGGGGTGCGGGCCGCGTCCGAGAAGTGGGTCGACCAGCTCCAACCGCCGAGCGAGATCAGGACCTTGAGCCGGGGATGTTTGGCCTTGAGCTCCTTCAGCTGGTTGAAGTTGCCCGCGAGGCGCTGGTCGGCGGTGTCGGGGACGCCGTCGACGGAGCCGGCCGCGTCGAGCGGGCGCGCGTAGTCGGCCCAGGCGTCGGCCTCGCCAGGAACGTTGCCCGTGAAGCACCTGCCGTCGGCGTTCACATTGCCGAAGGCGTAGTTGACATGGCTCAGCTTGGCCGCCGTGCCGCTGGTGTCCAAGTCCTTGACCTGGAAGTTCCGTCCGTAGACACCCCACTGGGTGAAGTAGCCGACGCGCTTGAAGGTGCGGCTGTGCGAGCCGGTGTCCTCGCGGTGGCCGTTCGTCGCCGTGGCGGACGGGGCGAGCCCGGCGAGGAGGGCGAGGGAGCTGACGCCGACGGCCAGCGCGGAGAGGGTTCTGCGACGCATGGGGCTCATTCCTGAACGAGTGTCGGAAGGTTCCATGGGCATGTACGGGACACGTACGGCACAGGAAGGTATTGGTCTGGACCATTGAGGTCAAGGGGTCGGCCGCTCTGCTGTCGCGGTCCGTGGCGGTACTCGCGGTAAGTCCCTGGTTGGGCGCCAACTCATCACTTCGGGTGAAACTTTGGCCCACGCTTGCTTCGCGCAACCGTGGGTTGCCAGGCTGTAGCTGTCTGTCAACCTGAGGGGAGTGTCCTGTGACATTCGGTGAGCAGCCCGCCTATCTGCGCGTTGCAAGCGATCTCCGGCAGAAGATCGTCAACGGCTCGCTGCCGCCGCACACCCGGCTCCCCTCGCAGGCCCGTATCCGCGAGGAGTACGGCGTCTCGGACACCGTCGCCCTGGAAGCGCGCAAGGTGCTCATGGCGGAGGGGTTGGTCGAGGGCCGCTCGGGGTCGGGGACGTACGTACGGGAGCGGCCGGTGCCGCGCCGCATCTCCCGCTCCGGGTACCGCCCGCCGGGCGGTGCCAACCCCTTCCGGCAGGAGCAGGCGGAGGAGGGGGCTCGCGGCACCTGGGAGTCGGGTAGCGAGCAGGAGAACGCCGGCGCGGCCGTGGCCGCCCGGCTCGGCATCCCGCCGGGGGAGCGCGTGATGCGCACGCGCTACGTCTTCCGGGACGCGGGGGAGCCGATGATGCTCTCCACTTCCTGGGAGCCGCTGTCGGTGACGGGGCGGACACCCGTGATGCTGCCCGAGGAGGGGCCCCTGGGGGGCTGCGGGGTCGTCGAGCGGATGGCGGCCATCGACGTGGTCGTGGACAACGTCGTCGAGGAGGTCGGCGCCCGCCCGGGGCTCGCCGAGGAGCTGCTGGCGCTCGGCGGCGTGCCCGGCCATGTGGTGATGGTCGTGGAGCGTACGTACTTCGCGTCCGGGCGGGCCGTGGAGACCGCGGACGTGGTCGTGCTGGCCGACCGCTTCCGGATCGCGTACCACCTGCCGGTGCGGTAGCCGAGGGGGCGGACCTGCCTCTCCGCCCGCCGGGTCGGGACGTGAAACTGGGCCGGCCGGTGTGCCGCGTGGGCGGCGGCGTGTGCGCGCTGCCTCGCGGCCCCCGGATCCAGCCCGCGCACCGGCCCTTCACTCCCGGCCCGATCTGTTCGCTCTGCTGGTCCCTGGACACCCCGTGGGGTGACGTAGCGCGGGGCGCCCTTTCCGCTGCCTGTGAGGCCGGGTATGAGGGCGGTCGCCGGCGGCCTCGCGCCCCGGCGCGCGCCCCCGCTCTGCGCCGCTTCTTGGCCATCTCCGTACCTCTTTGTGAAAACACGTATCCGCTGTGTAAAGGTCAGGCGTAAGCTCAGGCATATGCGCAGTGCGGTTTCCTGGGGATCCTGGGCGAGGACGAGCGGGCCGGCGAAGGGCGGGGCGTGATGAACGACAGTGGCGCTGTACTTCCCTGGCTGGTCATACGGCAGGACGACAACGGCAATCGCTATCGCGTCGGCAGATACGCGACCAAGGACGAGGCGCAGAAGATCGCGGACAGTCTCGACGCGCGCGGGCACCGGCAGCTCTACTGGGTCGAGCGCATCGGGCAGCCCGCGCACTGACCCCGCGGCCCGCGCGCCGGGCCGCGGGTTACGCTCCGGCCCATGACCGTACGTGTGGTGGTGGCCGGAGCCGTGTACGACCAGGGGCGGCTGCTGGCCGCGCGCCGCAGCGCCCCTCCCGAGCTGGCCGGCCGCTGGGAGCTGCCCGGCGGAAAGCTGGAGCCCGGCGAGAGCCCTCAGCAGGCGCTCGTACGCGAACTGCGCGAAGAGCTCGGCGTGGAGACCGAGCCCGGGGAGCGGATCCCCGGCGAGTGGCCCCTGAAGCCGGGCCTCGTCCTTCAGGTCTGGACTGCCCGGGTGGTCTCCGGCGAGCCCCGGCCCCTCCAGGACCACGACGAGCTGCGCTGGCTGACCCGGCATGAGCTCGACACCGTCGACTGGCTGGACCAGGACCGGCCCGCCGTGGCCGAGGCAGGCCGGCGTCTGCCGGACGGAGTGCGCGGCTGACGCTGTACGCCGTTCGTGCCACAGTGCGCCCATGGGCGGGATAGCAGGCCATGAATATCGGGTATGTGCTGATTAACCCCCCGAAATAGGGCGTGGTCTCCTGCTGGTCTGGGATGTGATCGGCGTGGTCTACACCGACGGCGAGTACGCCGAGTGGACCTTCCCGGCTGAACCCGACGCAGTCCGCACCGCACGCCACGTCGTCCGGGACACCTTGCGCAGCTGGGATCTGGACCCCGCGATCGGCGATGTGACGGTCCTGCTGGTCAGCGAACTGGTGACCAACTCCCTGCGCTACGCCTCCGGACCGATCGGCGTCCGAGTGGTCCGCGTCACCGCGGACGGAACCACCCCTGCCCTCCACCCCGCCCTCCTGGTCGAGGTCTCCGATCCGCTTCCGGATCCGCCCTCCGAACGCACCGCCGGACCGGACGACGAAGGGGGGCGCGGACTCCAGCTCGTGGCCTGCACCGCCCGGCGCTGGGGGACCCGCAAGGGCAGGACGGGGAAGACGGTGTGGTTCGAGCTGGCTCTGCCTGGTTAGAAGTGAGAAGGGACAACGATCACGGGGGAACTCCTTGGGGGCTCACTGAGACTCGGCTCAAAATGAACGAGACCAGCCTGTGATCGTGAACGTCGTGCCGTCGGGGGCCGTAGTACTGAATACTGCGGGCATGGCCGGTCCGGTGCGGTGAGCTGGAGGGGACGGTCGCGTGAGCGAGATACCTGAGACGGCGAGCGGCGTCATGTGGCAGAGCAGCCCGCCTGGCTCGATTTATGACTACATCAAAGTCGCCTCCTTCTCGATCGGGCCCGACGGCCTGGTCGACCAGTGGAGCAGGCGTGCCGCCGAACTGTTCGGCATCCCCGCCGCCGAGGTCCGCGGCAAGGACCCGGTCGAGGCCTTCCTCCCGGGTGACCTGCGGCCGCGTGGCCACCGCAAGGTCGCGGAGATCCTCGACGGCAAGGAGTGGACCGGCCTCGTCCCCTTCCGGATACCGGGGGAGAACCGGGCACACGGCCTCGCCGAGGTGTACGTGATGCCCAGCGAGACGGAGGCCGGCGCCCGCGCCGCGCTCTGCATCGTCGTCGACGTCCGCACCCTGCGCCGGATCGAGACGGATCTGGCCGCCTCGCAGGCCATGTTCGGCCAATCGCCCTTCGGCTTTCTCCTCTTCGGTACCGACCTCACGGTCAAGCGGGCCAACCAGCGCTTCGCCACCGTCTTCGGCGGCACCGCCGACGACCACCGCGGCCGTACCGTCCACGACTATCTCTCCCGGCCCGAGGCCGAGCGGATGACCGTGGCCCTGCGCAAGGTCCTGGAGACCGGCGAGTCCGTCACCGACCTCCAGCTCGTCGGGGCGCCCCCCGGTTCCACCGACCGCCGCCACTGGTCCATCAACCTCTACCGCGTCCACAGCGGCACCGGCCGGCCCATCGGCGTCGCCGGACTCGGCACCGACGTCACCCGCCGCGACAACGCCGCCCGCGAGGCCGCCAGCGCCCGCCGCAACCTCGCCCTCCTCAACGAGGCCAGCGCCCGCATCGGCAACTCCCTCGACCTGGAGACCACCGCCCGCGAACTCCTCGACGTCGCCGTGCCCGGCTTCTGCGACCTCGCCTCCGTCGACCTCTACCAAGGCCTGCTCACCGGCGACGAGGCCCCGCCCGGCCGAGGGAGCTCCGCCGGGCTCGGCGGCAGCGCCGAGCTGCGCCGGGTCGGCTTCGCCAGCGCCGTCGCCGACGCCCCGCTGATGAACCCCGGGGCCGCCCCCGGCTGCTGCGAGGACGGGCCCGTCGCCCTCGGAGCCGTACACCGCTATCCGTTCAACTCGCCCTGTGCGAGCGCCCTGCGCACGGGGCGCGTACAGGCCCTGCCCGCCGCCGAGGGCAGCATGATCCAGTCCACCCTCGCCGTGCCGCTGGTCGCCCACGACACCGTCGTCGGACTCGCCCTCTTCTCCCGGACCAAGGGCAGCGAACCCTTCGGGGAACGCGACCGGGCCCTCGCCGTCGAGCTGGCCGCCCGCGCCGCCGTCTGCATCGACAACGCCCGCCTCTACCGCCGCGAGCACGAGCGGGCCCTCATCCTCCAGCGCAGCCTGCTGCCGCCCGGCGACCCGGAGGCCGCCGGCCTCGACATCGCCTGCCGCTATCTGCCCGGCAACACCGCCACCGAGGTCGGCGGCGACTGGTTCGACGTCATCGAGCTGCCCGGCCACCGCACCGCCCTCGTCGTCGGCGACGTCATGGGCCGCGGACTGCGCGCCGCCGTCGCCATGGGCGAACTGCGCACCGCCGTCCGCACCCTCGCCCAGCTGGATCTGGAACCCGCCGAGGTCCTCTCCCACCTCGACGAGATCGCCCGCGGCCTCGGCAGCCCCGGAGCCCAGCACAACGCCCGCGTCCCGGCCAAGGCGCGCGGCCCCGAACTCTCCGAGGTCTACCTCGCGACCTGCGTCTACGCCGTCTACGACCCGGTCACCCGCCGCTGCACCTTCGCCAACGCCGGCCACCTCCCGCCCGTCCTCGTCGAACCCGGCGAGGAAGCCCTGATGCTGGACGTGCCCCCGGGGATGCCGCTCGGGGTCGGCGGCGAACCCTTCGAGGAGGTCGAGGTCGAGCTCCCCGAAGGCGCCCTGCTCGCGCTCTACACCGACGGGCTCGTCGAATCCCGCGACCACCCCCTCGACGAGGGGCTGAACGCCTTCCGCCGCGCCCTCACCGATCACGCCCGGCCCCTGGAGGACGTCTGCGACCGTGTCCTCACCACCCTCGACACCGGGCACGGCGAGGACGACATCGCCCTCCTGATGGCCCGGATCCAGGGTCTGCCCACCGAGGCCGTCGGCGACTGGCGGCTGCCCCGCGAGCCGCGCTCCGTGGGCCGGGCCCGCGAACTGGCCAGGACCCAGCTCACCGCCTGGGGCCTCGACCCGCTGATCGACACCGTCGAGCTGCTGGTCAGCGAGCTCGTCACCAACGCCCTGCGGTACGGCGAGGGCGAGATCCGGCTGAGACTGCTGCGCGACCGCACCCTGGTCTGCGAGGTCTGGGACGCCGGCCTCGTCCAGCCCCGCCGCCGCCGGGCCCGCGACACCGACGAGGGCGGCCGTGGGCTCCAGCTCGTCGGGCTGCTCAGCGCCGGCTGGGGCTCGCGCCGCACCCCCCGCGGCAAGACTGTTTGGTTCGAACTCGGCCTGCCGGACGGGGACGGACCGGCCGGCGAACCGACCGTGGAGCAGCTGCTGAGCATGTTCTGACCGACCGGGCCCCGGCCGGCGGCCCATCCCGCGCGCGGGATCCGCTACGCCGCCTTCAGCGCCGCCAGCCGGGCCTCGATCTCCGCGCGGTCGCCCGCACTGTCCAGCTCCTCGAACTGGGTGTCCAGCGACGAAGCGGCCAGCTCCTGCCGGCCCATCGCCCTGGCCTCCTCGCGCCGCACCTTGTCCTCGAAGCGGCTCAGCTCGCTCGTCGGGTCGAGCACGTCGACGCTCTTCACGGCGTCCATCATCCGGTTCTGTGCCTCGGCGGTCTTCGCCCGCGCCACCAGCTCGTCCCGCTTGGCCTGGAGCTCGGTCAGCTTGGCCTTCATCCGGTCCAGGCCGCTCTTGAGCTTCTCCACGATCTCCGTCTGCGCGGCGATGGTCGGCTCGGCCGTCCGCGCCTCCTTCTCCGACTGGAGCTGGCGGCCCAGCGCCACCTTCGCCAGGTTGTCGAACCGGTCCGCGTCCGCCGTCTGCCCGGTCGCCCGCAGCTCGTCCCCCTTCCGGCTGGCCGCCAGCGCCTTCTCTCCCCACTCCCGCGCCGCGTCCACGTCCTCCTGGTGGTCCTGCTCCAGCAGCCGCAGATTGCCGATCGTCGACGCGACCGCCTGCTCGGCCTCCGTGATGTTGCTGCTGTAGTCGCGGATCAGCTGGTCCAGCATCTTCTGCGGATCCTCCGCCTGATCCAGCAGCGCGTTGATGTTCGCCTTCGCCAGCTGGGCCACGCGGCCGAGGATGGTCTGCTTGGTCATCGCATCTCTCCTTGGATCCGAAAGCCCCCAGAACCCTGAGGAACCTGAGAACCTCCAGTACGCCGACGACACGGGTGACGAGGTCAGAAGCGACCCCCGCCGCCCAGCCGCCCCCTCGTCCCCCCGCCGCCGAAGCTCCCCGGCCCGCCGAACCCGCCGCCGGAACCCCCACCGAAGCCCCCACCGAAACCACCGCCTCCCCTGCCGCCGCCGAACAGTCCGCCGAGGATGATGCCGCCGAGCACCGCACCGCCGAGCCCGCCGCCACCTCCCACTCCTGATACACCGCCCACCGCGTTCGGGTTCCCGTACATGCGCACGTCCTGCTCGGCGAGCTGCTGCGCCTGCCCGGCCAGCGCCCCCGCCTGCTGGGCCAGTGCGAGCGCGGCCTGCGGATCCTCCGCGCCGGCCAGCTCCCGGGCCTCCGTCAGCCGCCGCTGGGCCTCCGCCAGGCGCGTACGGGCCACGCTGCCCACCGCGCCCCGGTGCGTCGTGATGTAGTCCGACGCCGCGCCGATCGCCGAGCGGGCCGTCAGCATCGCCTGGTCGAGCAGCGCCCGAGCCCGACGGGCACCCGACTCGCGCTCCCGCGCGCCGGCCAGCGCCTCGTCCAGCGCCGTGTCCGCCTCCTCCACCCGGCGCAGCGCCTCCAACGGGTCGTACGGCCCCGCGTCGGCCAGCCGGCGCACATCGGCGAGCACCGACCGGGCACGCGCGATCCGCCCCCGCAGATCCGCCGTCGGCACCCCCTGCGGCGTCCCCTCCAGCAGCCCCTGGGCGTCGGCGAGATCGGCCTCCGTCTCGGACAGCGCGCCCGGCAGCTTCCCGACCGCCTCCGCCAGCTCCTGGCCCCGCCGGTCGACCGCCTCCGCGAGCCGACCCGCCTGGTCGAGGGCGCCCTCGGCGGCCCGTACGTGCACCGCCGCCACGCCGTTGTCACCCGAGTCCACAGCCGCCCGGGCCTGTTCGAGATTGGTGCGCGCGAACAGCATGCGGTCCTTGGACTGCTCCACGTCGCCCGCCACCGGCGAAGCCGCCGACTCGACGTACCGCTCACGCAGCGCCGTCAGCACCGCCTCCGCCGTCGCGACCTTGCCCGTCAGCTCATGGAACGCCGTCTCGGCCGCGGCCAGCGCCTGCGGGGCGTTGCGCTCCAGATCCCGCAGCCGGTCGAAGTCCGCCGCCTCGGCGTCCAGCCGCTCGTTCACCGCCGCGCACCGCGTGATGATCTCCTCCAGCATTCCGCGCCGGGTCGCGTCGTCCTCGGGGAACGCGTCGTCCAGCTGCTGACGCAACCGGAACGACGCCGTCAGCTCGCCCTTGGCGAACCGCACCGCCTCCTGGAACGGCGCCACCGCCTGGTCGCCGAACTGCGCCGTCGCGAACCCCAGCTCCTCCTGGCTGGTGCGCACCGCGTCGTCCGTCTCGACCAGCGCTTGGCGCGCCTGGGCGTCCAGCTCCGCCAGGGACGGAGGCGCCGGCTGTCGCGGCGGCCCCCAGCCCTGCCCGCCCTGCGGGGTGGTGCGGGTGGTGCTCCGCCTGCGCCGCCTGGTGTAGGCGTACGCGGCGGCAGCCACGGCTGCGCCGACCACGACGACGGGAAGGATCAGGTCCGAGGCCCAGGCGCCGTCGCCCGCGCCACCGGGATCGGCGGGCCCCGGGGTGATGGCGGGCGCCGGGACGGGCCGGCCGGCCAGGACGGCGGCGAAGCCGTCCGCGGCGCCGATCGCCGCGCCCGCCCAGTCGTTCTGCCGCAGCGCGGGCTCGATCGCCTCGCGCGCCACGTCGTCGAGCTGCGCCTGGGTCAGCCGGGAGGCGGGATCCGCCGAGTAGGCGTACTGCCGGTCGTGGGTGGCGACGGCCAGCAGCACGTCGTCGGCGCCCAGGCCGCTCAGCGTCGCCGTCTCGTCCGCCCAGCTCTGCGGAGCGCGCCCGGAGAAGTCCCGTACGTACGCGACGAAGAGCTGCACGCGCCGCTCGTCGTAGAGCCGGTCGAGGGCCTGGTCCACCGCCTGCGCGCGGTCGCCGAGCGCCCCGACCCGGTCCGTGACCTGCCCTTGGGTGGACAGCGGGCCGGGCTCGTCGGCACCGGTGCCCGGCACGGCGGGCACGACCAGCCACCACGCCGCCACCAGCACACAGAGCAGGGCCCGGGTGGCTCTTCGCGTCACATTTCGGAGGTTATGCCGGGGGCTGGGCCTCCGCGACCGGGCGCCGGGGCACGCTCACCCCTCGCTCCTCCGCCGGATCTTGCTCCCCAGCCACACCAGCGGGTCGTACTTACGGTCGACCGCCCGCTCCTTCAGCGGGATGAGCGCGTTGTCCGTGATCCTGATCCCCTCCGGGCAGACCTCCGTACAGCACTTGGTGATGTTGCAGTAGCCGAGCCCATGCTCCTCCTGCGCGGCCCGCTTGCGGTCGAGCCCCGCCTCCCCGGCCGCGTCCAGGGGGTGCATGTCCAGCTCCGCGACCCGCATCAGGAAGCGCGGCCCGGCGAAGGCGGCCTTGTTCTCCTCGTGGTCGCGCACCACATGACAGGTGTCCTGGCACAGGAAGCACTCGATGCACTTACGGAACTCCTGGGACCGCTCCACATCGATCTGCTGCATCCGGTACTCACCCGCCGCCAGGTCCTTCGGCGGCACGAAGGAGGGCACCTCGCGTGCCTTGGCGTAGTTGAAGGACACGTCCGTCACCAGGTCGCGGACGACCGGGAACGCCCGCAGCGGCGTCACCGTGACCGTCTCCTCACGCGAGAAGACCGACATCCGGGTCATGCACAGCAGCCGTGGCCGGCCGTTGATCTCGGCGCTGCAGGAGCCGCACTTGCCGGCCTTGCAGTTCCAGCGCACCGCCAGATCCGGCGCCTGGGTCGCCTGCAGCCGGTGGATGATGTCGAGGACGACCTCGCCGTCGTGGACCTCGACCGCGAAGTCCTTCAGACCGCCGCCGTCGCCGTCGCCCCGCCACACCTTGAACCGTGCCTCGTACGTGCTCACTCGTAGAGCTCCTCTTCGGCGAGGTACTTGACCAGCTCCTCCTTCGCGAAGAGGGCGAGCAGGTCGGGACGGATGGGCTCGGTGCGCTGCCGTACGAGGGCGATCCGGGCGGCGGCCGGGTCCGCCGGGGCCGGCTCGACCGGGCGGCACACCAGATTCACCGGGCGCCAGGCCCGGTCCATGGAGGGGTAGTCCTCGCGGGTGTGTCCGCCGCGGCTCTCCGTGCGCTCCAGGGCCGACAGCGCGATGCACTCGCTGACCAGCAGCATGTTCCTCAGGTCCAGGGCGAGGTGCCAGCCGGGGTTGAACTGCCGGTGCCCCTCCACGCCCGCCCGCCGGGCCCGTACGCGCAGCTCGGCCAGCCTCTTCAGGGCCTTGGCCATCTCCGCCTCGCGCCGGATGATGCCCACCAGGTCGTTCATCGTCTGCTGGAGCTCCTGGTGCAGCGCGTACGGGTTCTCGGCGCCGTCCTCCGCGCGGAAGGGGGCCAGCGCCTCGGCCGCCGCGGCGTCGATCACCTCCGCCGGCACCTCGTCACGCCGGTCCATGACGGCGGCGTGCTCGGCGGCGTGCGCCCCGGCGCGGCGGCCGAAGACCAGCAGGTCGGAGAGGGAGTTGCCGCCCAGCCGGTTGGAGCCGTGCATGCCGCCCGCGACCTCACCGGCCGCGAAGAGCCCGGGCACCCCGACGGCGGCCGCGGTCTCCGACTCGACGGCGACCCCGCCCATCACGTAGTGGCAGGTCGGCCCGACCTCCATGGCCTCCGCCGTGATGTCCACGTCCGCCAGTTCCTTGAACTGGTGGTACATGGACGGCAGTCGCCGCCGGATGGTCTCGGCCGGCATCCGGGTGGAGACGTCCAGGAAGACCCCGCCGTGCGGGGAGCCCCGCCCCGCCTTCACCTCGGCGTTGATCGCGCGGGCGACCTCGTCGCGGGGCAGCAGCTCGGGCGGGCGCCGGTTGTTGTCGGGGTCGTCGTACCATCGGTCGCCCTCCTCCTCGGTCTGCGCGTACTTCTCCTTGAAGACCTCGGGGATGTAGTCGAACATGAACCGCTTGCCCTCGGAGTTGCGCAGCACCCCGCCGTCGCCGCGCACCGATTCGGTGACCAGGATCCCCTTCACCGACGGCGGCCAGACCATCCCGGTCGGATGGAACTGCACGAATTCCATGTTCACCAGCGACGCGCCGACGAGCAGCGCCAGCGCGTGCCCGTCCCCGGTGTACTCCCACGAGTTGGAGGTCACCTTGAAGGACTTGCCGATGCCGCCGGTCGCCAGGACCACGGCCGGGGCCTCCAGGACGAAGAAACGCCCCGACTCGCGCGCGTAGCAGAAGGCCCCGGCGACCCGGTCGTGCGCCTTGAGGACCTGCGTGACCGTGCACTCCTGGAAGACCTTGAGCCGGGACTCGTAGTCCCCGGTCCGCTCGAAGTCCTCCTGCTGCAGGGCGACGATCTTCTGCTGGAGCGTACGGATCAGCTCGAGTCCGGTCCGGTCGCCGACATGGGCGAGCCGGGGGTACTCGTGCCCGCCGAAGTTGCGCTGGGAGATCCGGCCGTCGGCGGTGCGGTCGAACAGCGCGCCCCAGGTCTCCAGCTCCCAGACCCGGTCGGGCGCCTCGCGCGCGTGCAGCTCGGCCATCCGCCACTGGTTGAGGAACTTCCCGCCGCGCATGGTGTCGCGGAAGTGCACCTGCCAGTTGTCGTTCTCGTTCACATTGGCCATGGAGGCGGCGATGCCGCCCTCGGCCATCACCGTATGGGCCTTGCCGAAGAGGGACTTGCAGATCACGGCGGTACGGGCGCCGCGCTCCCGCGCCTCGATGGCGGCCCGCAGCCCGGCCCCGCCCGCGCCGACCACGACGACGTCCCACTGCTGCCGGTCCACATGAGCCATGTCAGAAGATCCTCGGGTCGTCGAAGGTGCCGGTCGCGAGCAGGTACACGTAGAAGTCGGCGAACGCGACGCTGAACAACGAGGTCCAGGCCAGCAGCATGTGATGGTCGTTCAGCCGGCCCACCAGGCCCCAGAGGCGGTAGCGCACCGGATGCCGGGAGAAGTGCCGCAGCCGGCCGCCGACGATGTGCCGGCAGGAGTGGCAGGAGAAGGTGTACGCCCAGATCAGCACGATGTTGACCAGGAAGACGACGGTGCCGAGCCCGGCGTGCCCCCAGGCGTAGGAGGCGTCGCGGAAGGCCAGGACGGTGTCGTAGGTGAGGATCCCGGCGACGGGGAGTGCGGCGTAGAAGAAGTACCGGTGGATGTTCTGGAGGACCAGCGGGAAGCGGGTCTCGCCGGTGTACTTCCGGTGCGGCTCGGCGACCGCGCAGGCCGGCGGAGAGGCCCAGAAGCCGCGGTAGTAGGCCTTGCGGTAGTAGTAGCAGGTCAGTCGGAAGCCGAGCGGGAAGATCAGGATCAGCAGGGCGGGGGACAGGCCCCACCAGCTGCCGAAGATCTCCCAGTTGGGGCCGGCCTTCATGGGGACGCAGTTCTCCGCCAGGCAGGGCGAGTAGAACGGCGAGACGTACGGGGCGGCGTAGTAGTCGCTGTTCGAGAACGCCCGCCAGGTCGAGTACACGACGAAGGCGAGCAGTCCGGCCGCGGTGAGCGCGGGGGCGAGCCACCAGCGGTCGGTACGCAGGTGCCGGGCGGCGATGGCGGCGCGCGAGGCTTCGTGCACACCGCCCCCGCGGCCCGTGGCGAGATCGGCTGGGTCGGTGCCTGTGGCCAACGAGGTCTCCTAGGGCGGGTGCCGGTCGGGGGCTCGCGTCTGCCCGGGACGCGTACCGGGCACCGGGGCGGATGCGACGGCGGGGCGTACGCCGGTGTCAGGGCGCGTGTCGGTCGCGTGCGCCGAGGCCCTCGTCGTCCGTGTCCGTCCACAGGGCGCTGTTGTACGGGGCGTCGGGGATGGTCACCATGCCTTCGGGCCGGCCCCTCGGAGGCAGGGGCTGGGCGCCCTGCTCCGCGGCGATGCTGCGTTCCAGCTGTCCGACCGTGCGGACCAGATCTTCGAGGCTGCGCTTGACGGCCGCCAAATCGTCCTGCAGGGACATGAGTTGCCCTCACTTCCGCGATCGCGGGTGGCAAACACGCGCCTGAGAGTGTTGCGCGTCACATCGCCGTTGTGAAGTGGTGTGCACGGATTCCACTCGTCTGGGGGCGCGCCTCCGCGTGTTTCCGGACGAGGCCCGTGACGGACGTCCGGCGGCCGTTGGGCCGCACGGGTGGGTTTGCGGACCGTGTCGCCGTGTCGTCGTCACCGGGCCCATTTTTTCCTCTTCAGTGTATGGGCAATAGGTGTGATCATCTCTAAATTCACAAAACAGGACGAAGAGGTACAGCCATGTCCCAGGTCGGCGCCGCCCCTCGCGGGAGGACATGCTCCCGGAGCCCCCGCTCCCGCACACTCCGCTCCGTTGCCCTCGTCACCAGCGGGGTGCTCGCCGTCACCGTCCTCGCCGGCTGCAGCTCGGACGAGGACGGCGGCGGCAAGGCCGCCCCCCAGGACCTCGCCCCGGCCGCCCGCGACCAGATCACCGACGGCGGCACGCTGAAGTGGGCCGTCGACACCGTGCCCGCCACGCTCAACACCTTCCAGGCCGACGCCGACGGCACCACCGCCCGGATCGCCGGGGCCGTCCTGCCCGCGCTCTACACGCTGGACGCGCGGGGCCGCCCGCAGCTCAACCCCGACTACCTGGAGTCCGCGCAGATCATCGAGCGCGAGCCGAAGCAGGTCGTCCTCTACAAGCTCCACCAGCAGGCCGTGTGGAGCGACGGCCGGGAGATCGGCGCGCCGGACTTCGTCGCCCAGTGGCGGGCGCTGAGCGGCAAGGACACCGCGTACTGGACCGCGCGCAACGCCGGGTACGAGCGGATCGAGAAGATCGAGCGGGGGGCGAACAACCTGGAGGTCCGGGTCACCTTCGCCAAGCCGTACGCGGACTGGCAGTCCCTCTTCTCGCCGCTGTACCCCAAGGAGGTCATGGGCTCGCCGGCGACCTTCAACGACGGGGCGCGCACCCAGCTGAAATCCACCGCAGGACCGTTTCAGCTGAAGGGTCTCGACGCCAAGGCCGGCACCGCCACCCTCGTCCGCAACCCCCGCTGGTGGGGGCAGCCCGCCAAGCTCGACACCATCGTCCTGAAGTCGGTCCCCCGGGCGGACCGGGCCTCCGCGCTTGCCGCCGGCACGGTCGACCTGGCCGAGATCGACCGGGCGGCGGCCGAGCGGATCACGCTCGCGGCCAAGCCGGCCCAGGGCGGCAAGGACAAGGCGGCTGCGCACGGACCGGGCACCGGGACCACCCCGTCGGGCGCGCTGAAGTCCTGGTCGCTGGCGAACGGCTCCGACAAGGAGACCGCCGGACTCGTACAGGCCGCCCGCAAGCGCAACCAGGCGGCCCTCGCCCGCTACGTCACCGAACAGCGCTCGCTGCGCGACTACGTCGTACGCAAGTCGCTGGAGCCCGCCTACACCCAGCTCTCCCTGAACGGCGAGTCCGGGCCGCTCGCCGACGAGCGGGTGCGCCGGGCGGTGGCCCGCGCGCTGGACCGCCAGGCGCTCGCCGAGACCGTACTGACCCCGCTGGGCCTGCCCGCGCAGCCGCCCGGCAGCCACCTGGCGCTCGCCGGACAGGCGGCGTACGCCGACAACAGCAACGCGCTCGGCGGCCAGGACACCAAGGAGGCGGAGGCGCTCCTCGCCGACGCGGGCTGGACGAGGGGCGGCGCGCGCAAGCCGGCCGGCGCGAAGGCCGGCAGCGAGGCCAGTCCAGGGCAGAGCGCCGACCCGGCCGGCAAGACCGACGCCGCCGACGAGGCCGACCAGAACCAGGCCGACAAGGCCCAGGCTGACAAGAACAGCAGCGGCGACCAGAAAGCCGAGAAATCCAAGGAAGCGGACAAGGCCTCCAACGAGGGGCTCTACATCGTCGGCGACGACAAGCCCGGCGGCTCCGAGCCGCGCATCGGCGGCGGCCAGGAGCCGGGCATCAACATCCTCGCGCCGGGCTTCGGCGCCGCGCTCCAGAGCGTCGGCCTGCTGCGCCAGGCCCAGCTCCTCGAAGCGGCCGCGGACGGCACGGTCGACACCCGGGCCGACGGCCGCTCCGAGGCCCAGGGCGCGGCCGACCGCCCGGTCGCCGGGGCGTACGCGCCACGCGGCACCGCCGCCCCCGCCCCCGCCCCCGAGGCGGCCGGCCCGCTCGGGAAGAACGGGCAGCCCCTGACGCTCAAGTTCGTCCTGCCCTCCGGCCCGGGGTCGGAATCCCTGCGGGCGGTCGGCGACAAGATCGTGCGGATGCTGGACCGGGTCGGGATCCGTACGGACATCGTCAAGGTTCCCGACGAGAACTTCTTCAAGGACCACGTCGCCGCCGGCGAGTACGACCTCGCCCTCTTCTCCTGGCCGGCCTCCGCCTTCCCCGCGACCGACGCCCGGCCGATCTACGCCAAGCCGGAGCCCGCCTCGGACGGCTCGCTGCTGGTGGAGCAGAACTACTCCCGGGTCGGCACCGACCGTATCGACCAGCTGTTCGACCAGGCGGTGGGGGAGCTCAACGAGAAGACGGCACGGGACCTGGTCCGCCAGGCCGACGCCCGGATCTGGGCCGCAGCCGGATCCATCCCCCTCTATCAGCGCCCCCAGCTGGTCGGCGCCCACCAGGGAATCCGGAACGCAGGAGCCTTCGGCTTCGCCACTCCCCGCTACCAGGACATCGGCTGGAAGAAGGCGCCGTCCGCCGGTGGCCCGAAGAACACCAAGAAGTAACCGGAACGACAATCTCGCAGGTCAGAACCTCAAGACCAGCTCAATTCACTTGCCCGCCGGCCTCGCCGGCGGGCAAGATCGCTCTGCCCTCGACCCGGGCCGTTCTCCCCGCGCCCCCAGCGCACCCGCACACCACCTTCCAGCCATCTCCCGGCCTGCTCAAACAGCCCCTGGATCGCACTCCTGATCGGGCCGGGAAGCCTCTCGCGTGAAGGCCCCGTACCATAGGAGGCAGCCGTGGCGCGTCCGCCCGGCGGGCGTACGAGGACCGAGACTCTCTGCGACGCCTGATCCCACGATCCGAGAGAAGCGCAAGCCACTCATGCCCACGCGCCACGACATCCGTAACGTCGCCATCGTCGCCCACGTCGACCACGGCAAGACGACCATCGTCGACGCCATGCTGAAGCAGGCGGGTGCCTTCGCCGCCCACCAGCAGCTCGACGACCGCATGATGGACTCGAACGACCTGGAGCGTGAGAAGGGCATCACGATCCTCGCCAAGAACACGGCGGTGAAGTACCACCCCAAGGACGGCGGGGCCCCGATCACGATCAACATCATCGACACCCCCGGCCACGCCGACTTCGGTGGTGAGGTCGAGCGCGGTCTGTCGATGGTCGACGCCGTCGTTCTGCTGGTGGACGCCTCCGAGGGTCCGCTGCCCCAGACCCGCTTCGTGCTCCGCAAGGCCCTCCAGGCCCGGATGCCGGTCATCCTCTGCATCAACAAGACCGACCGCCCGGACTCCCGGATCGACGAGGTCGTCAACGAGACCTACGACCTCTTCCTCGACCTGGACGCCGACGAGGACCAGATCGAGTTCCCGATCGTCTACGCCTGCGGCCGTGACGGCATCGCCTCGCTGACCAAGCCGGAGGACGGCACCGTCCCGGCCGACAGCGAGAACCTGGAGCCGTTCTTCTCCACGATCCTCGAGCACGTCCCGGCCCCGACGTACGAGGAGGATGCGCCGCTCCAGGCCCACGTCACCAACCTCGACGCCGACAACTTCCTCGGCCGTATCGCGCTGCTCCGCGTCGAGCAGGGCGAGCTCCGCAAGGGTCAGACGGTCGCCTGGATCAAGCGTGACGGCTCGGTCTCCAGCGTCCGCATCACCGAGCTGATGATGACCGAGGCGCTCACCCGCAAGCCGGCCGAGGTGGCGGGCCCCGGTGACATCTGCGCCGTCGCCGGTATCCCGGACATCATGATCGGCGAGACCCTGGCCGACCCGGAGAACCCGATCGCGCTGCCGCTGATCACGGTGGACGAGCCGGCCATCTCGATGGTCATCGGTACGAACACCTCCCCGCTGGTCGGCCGCGGCGGCACGGGCAAGGGCGCCGACGCCAAGGCCGCGGTCAAGGACCGCAAGGTGACCGCCCGCCAGGTCAAGGACCGCCTCGACCGCGAGCTGATCGGTAACGTCTCGCTGCGCGTGCTGGACACCGAGCGCCCCGACGCCTGGGAGGTGCAGGGCCGCGGTGAGCTGGCGCTGGCCATCCTGGTCGAGCAGATGCGCCGTGAGGGCTTCGAGCTGACCATCGGCAAGCCGCAGGTCGTCACCAAGGACGTCGACGGCAAGGTCCACGAGCCCGTCGAGCGCATGACGATCGACGTGCCCGAGGAGCACATGGGCGCCGTCACCCAGCTCATGGGTGTCCGCAAGGGCCGGATGGACAACATGTCCAACCACGGCTCCGGCTGGGTCCGCATGGAGTTCGTCGTTCCGTCCCGCGGCCTCATCGGCTTCCGTACGGAGTTCCTGACCCAGACCCGCGGCACCGGTATCGCCCACTCCATCCACGAGGGCCACGAGCCGTGGTTCGGCACCCTGCAGACCCGTAACAACGGTTCGCTGGTCGCCGACCGCGCGGGCTCGGTCACCGCGTTCGCGATGACCAACCTCCAGGAGCGCGGTGTGCTGTTCACCGACCCCGGCACCGAGGTGTACGAGGGCATGATCGTCGGCGAGAACTCCCGGGCCGACGACATGGACGTGAACATCACCAAGGAGAAGAAGCTCACCAACATGCGGTCCTCGTCGGCCGACTCCTTCGAGGCGATCGTCCCGCCGCGCAAGCTCTCCCTGGAGCAGTCCCTGGAGTTCTGCCGCGACGACGAGTGCGTCGAGGTGACCCCGGAGGCGGTCCGTATCCGCAAGGTCGTCCTCGACCAGAAGGAGCGCGGCCGCGCCGCCTCGCGCGCCAAGCACGGCTGACCGTGACCCCGTCCCGGCCCTCGGCCGGGCAGCGGCACCACCACTGACATCGCGTCAGTAAGGCCCGGGCCCCCGCAGACACTGTGGGGGCCCGGGCCTTTCGTCAAATCGATATTCCAGGCCAGCCCTTGCCCATGTGTCCGGTTATCGGGCGTCGCTCTCCGGAACGTGTGTTAACGGTCCGTTTCGCGGGTGTCTGTCTGTGCTCAGTTTGTCCGGATTTCGATCCTGCGTCCCTTGTCGATGTTGTCAAAACGAGACCCTTTAAGTGTGGTTTACCGCCCGGACGTACTTAATAGTTGGCTCCATTGAGCTCGGGTCAATGGGTCACGCGCTGTGGGGAGCGCCGACTCACGAGCACACTCAGGACACTTGAGTCATCGCCGTCAGGGGTGTCGGCGAACCTCGAAGTGTCCTTCTTGTAGTGACAAGTGGACTCATGAGGAGGAACCCATGCGCGGTGCCAAGAGCGCCAAGTGGGTAGCGGGCGCGATAGTCGTCGCCCTGGCAGCGACCGCCTGTGGCGGGGGCAACGGCAGTGGCAGCGACGCCAAGGGTGAAGTTGACCCGAACGGCATCTACTCGATCGAGGTGGGCGAGCCGGAGAAGCTCCTGCACCCCGCCGACACCATGGAGTCCAACGGCTCCATCGTCATGAGCGGTCTGTTCGCTCAGCTCGTGGACTACACGCCGGACGGCAAGCTCACCATGGTGAACGCCGAGTCGGTCGAGTCGAAGGACTCGAAGGTGTGGACCGTCAAGCTCAAGAAGGGCTGGACGTTCCACGACGGCACCCCGGTGACCTCCAAGTCCTACGTGGACGCGTGGAACTGGGCCGCCAACGTCGACAACAAGCAGGGCAACGCGTCCTGGTTCGGCGACATCCTCGGCGCGGAGAAGCTCCTGCCGGAGAAGGAGGGCGCCAAGCCCACCGCCGACAAGCTGGACGGCCTGAAGGTCGTCGACGACTCGACCTTCACCATCACGCTGAAGAGCCCGGTCCCGTACTTCGCCTACAAGCTCGGCTACGAGGTCTTCTCGCCGCTGCCGGAGTCCTTCTACAAGGACCCGACCGCCGCGGGTAAGAAGCCGGTCGGCAACGGCCCGTACAAGTTCAAGTCCTGGGACAACAAGAAGCAGATCGAGATCGTCCGCTTCGACGACTACAAGGGCCCGAACAAGGCGAAGAACGGTGGTGTGATCTTCAAAAACTACACCACCCTCGAGGCCGCCTACGAGGACCTGAAGTCCGGCAACGTCGACGTGCTGCGCCAGATCGCGCCGAAGGACCTCCCGGTCTACCGCGCGGACCTCGGCGACCGCGCCGTGGACCAGTCGTACTCCTCGATCCAGACCCTGGCCATCGCGTTCTACGCGGACCAGTGGAAGAAGCCCAAGAAGATCGACCCGAAGGTCATCCAGGGCCTCTCGATGGCGATCGACCGCGCGACCATCACCAAGACGGTCCTCCAGGGCACCCGTGAGCCCGCGACCGGCTGGGTCGCCAAGGGCGTCCTGGGTCACCAGGAGAACGGTGCCGGCGACGTCACCAAGTTCGACCCCGCCAAGGCCAAGGAGCTCATCAAGGCCGGCGGTGGCGTCCCGAACAACGCCATCTCCATCCAGTTCAACGCCGACGGCGGCCACAAGGAGTGGGTCGACGCGGTCTGCAACAGCATCACCCAGGCCACCGGCGTCAAGTGCGTCGGCGACGGCAAGCCGGACTTCCAGGCCGACCTCCAGGCCCGTAAGTCCAAGCAGGTCAAGTCGATCTACCGGTCCGGCTGGGCGCTCGACTACCCGGTCAACTCCAACTTCCTCCGTGACCTGTTCCAGACGGGTGCTTCCGGCAACCAGGGTGACTTCAGTGACCCGGCCGTCGACGCCAAGATCAAGGCGGCGGACAGCGCGAAGACCCTCGACGAGTCGGTCAAGGCCTACCAGGCGCTGGAGAAGGAGCTGGTCAACTACATGCCCTCCATCCCGCTCTGGTACTACAAGGTCAACGCGGGCTACTCCGAGAAGGTCACCGGCGTGACCTACGCGCAGGACGGCGACCCGAACATCGAAGAAGTTCAGGTCCTGAAGAAGTAATCATCCAAGCGTAGTCCGCAGGCTGCCACGGGGGTTGACGATCTGTCAGCCCCCGTGGCAGGCACCTTACGCAGCGGTCGGGGGGCCCTTCCACGACACTCGCGCACCCACCGGGTCGCGGGTGCCGCGGGAGGGCCTGTCCGGCTGCGGCTGTCACATCTCACGGAGGCATGATGGGGCGCTATGTCGTACGACGACTGCTCCAGATGATCCCGGTCTTCATCGGGACGACCCTGCTGATCTTTCTGATGGTCTACAGCCTGCCCGGCGACCCCGTGGCGGGGCTGTTCGGCGACAAGGCCGCCAACCCGGCGACGGTGGCGAAGATCAGACATGACCTGGGTCTGGATCTGCCGATCCTTCAGCAGTACTGGAATTACATGTCAGGCATCGTCCTGCACTTCGACTTCGGCAACCAGATCGCCAGCGGGCGCCCGGTGACCGACGTCCTGGGTGACGCCTTCCCGGTGACCCTTCAGCTCGCCGCCCTGGCCTTCGCGTTCGAGCTGATCTTCGGCATCGGCCTCGGTGTGATCGCCGGTCTGCGCGCGGGCCGCCTGGCCGACAACGCCATCCTGATCTTCACCCTGCTGATCATCTCGGTGCCGGTCTTCGTGCTCGGCTTCATCATCAAGATGGTCTTCGCCTTCGAGCTCGGCTGGATCGCCCCGAACGTCAGCAACGACCAGCTGCTGTCCGAGATGATCGCCCCGGCCGTGGTGCTCGGTGGTCTCTCGCTCGCGTACGTCGCGCGCCTCACCCGTACCTCCATGGCCGAGAACCTGCGCGCCGACTACATGCGCACCGCCGTCGCCAAGGGCCTGCCCCGGCGCCGGGTCATCGGTGTGCACCTGATGCGCAACTCGATGATCCCGGTCGTCACCTTCCTCGGCACCGACATCGGCGCTCTGATGGGCGGCGCGGTCGTCACCGAAGGCATCTTCAACGTCAAGGGTGTCGGCGGCATCATCTACGAGTCGATCATCCGTCGTGAGGGGACCACGCTGGTCGGTCTCGTCACCGTCCTGGTGCTCGTCTACCTCGTCACCAGCCTGCTCATCGACCTGCTGTACGCGGTCCTGGACCCGAGGATCCGTTATGCCTGACGTGACCAAGACCGTCGCCGCAGTCGAGGATGCCGTCGCACCTCCGTCCGCCGCGCAGCCGGCTCCGGCGAAGAACAAGGACAAGGCCCGCAGCCTCTGGGGCGACGCCTGGCAGGACCTGCGCCGCAACCCGTACTTCCTGGTCTCCTCGGTGCTGATCTTCATCCTGCTGGTCATCACCGCCTTCCCGTCGCTGTTCACCAGCGCCTCGCCCACCGTCGGCGACCTGGTGCACCACTTCAACGGCAAGCCCGAGCTCGGCAAGGTCGGGTCGGAGGGCTGGCTCGGCTACGACGGCCAGGGCCGCAGTGTCTACGCCCGACTGATCTACGGCACCCGTGCCTCGGTCATCGTCGGCATCTGCGTCACGCTGATCGTCACCGTGATCGGCTCGATCATGGGCATGATCGCCGGCTACTTCGGCGGGGTCGTCGACGCCGTGCTGTCCCGGATCACCGACATCTTCTTCGGTATCCCCTTCCTGCTCGGCGCCATGGTCGTCCTGCAGTCCTTCACCGAGCGCACGGTCTGGGTGGTCGTCTTCGCCCTCGCCTTCCTCGGCTGGACCCAGATCACCCGCGTCATGCGCGGTGCGGTCATCACCATCAAGCAGGCCGACTACGTCCACGCCGCCAAGGCGCTGGGCGCCGGCACCGGCCGCATCCTGCTGCGCCACATCATGCCGAACGCCATGGCGCCGGTGATCGTCGTGGCGACCATCGCGCTGGGCGGCTACATCTCGGCCGAGGCGACCCTGTCGTACCTCGGTCTGGGCCTGTCGTCCCCCACCATCTCGTGGGGTGTCGACATCTCGGCCGGCGTCAACCAGATCCGAGTGGCGCAGCACATCCTGCTGTACCCCTCGATCATGCTGAGCCTCACCGTTCTGGCGTTCATCATGCTCGGCGAAGCCGTCCGCAACGCCCTCGACCCCAAGCTGCGCTGAGGAGGGCGTAACTCGTGACCACTGTCGACAAAACCGCGACCGTCCCCTCGCCGCGCGAGGGCGACACACACGACGGTCCGCTGCTCGAAGTCCGTGACCTGCACGTGGAGTTCCACACCCGCGACGGTGTGGCCAAGGCGGTCAACGGCGTCAACTACTCCGTGAACGCGGGCGAGACGCTCGCCGTGCTCGGTGAGTCCGGCTCCGGAAAGTCCGTCACCGCCCAGGCCATCATGGGCATCCTCGACATGCCGCCCGGCAAGATCCCGCAGGGCGAGATCTTCTTCCGCGGCGAGGACATGCTCAAGATGTCCTACGAGGAGCGGCGCAAGATCCGCGGCCGGAAGATCGCGATGATCTTCCAGGACGCGCTGTCCTCCCTCAACCCGGTCCTCACCGTCGGCTACCAGCTCGGCGAGATGTTCCGGGTCCACCACGGCCTGTCCAAGAAGGACGCCAAGGCCAAGGCCATCGAGCTGATGGACAAGGTCAAGATCCCGGCCGCCGCGGCGCGGGTCTCGGACTACCCCCACCAGTTCTCCGGCGGTATGCGCCAGCGCATCATGATCGCGATGGCGCTGGCCCTGGAGCCGGACCTGATCATCGCGGACGAGCCGACCACCGCGCTCGACGTGACCGTCCAGGCCCAGGTCATGGACCTGCTCGCGGAGCTTCAGCGCGAGTACAACATGGGTCTGATCCTGATCACCCACGACCTCGGTGTGGTCGCCGATGTCGCCGACAAGATCGCGGTCATGTACGCCGGCCGGATCGTCGAGCAGGCGCCGGTGCACGAGCTGTACAAGCGCCCGGCCCACCCGTACACCCGGGGTCTGCTCGACTCGATCCCGCGCCTGGACCAGAAGGGCCAGGAGCTGTACGCGATCAAGGGTCTGCCGCCCAACCTGCTGCGCGTGCCGTCCGGTTGCGCCTTCAACCCGCGCTGCCCCAAGGCGGACGACATCTGCCGCACGGAGATCCCGGCGCTCGCTCCGGTGACGGAGCAGGACGGCACGGAGCTGCCCGGCCGCGGCAGCGCGTGCCACTTCTGGAAGGAGACGATCCATGGCTGACCTCGGAAAGAAGGACGAGGCCGTGGACGCGACCCCGAACGTCACCGACGTGGAGACGGTCGACGCCGCCACCGAGGCGGAGGCCGTGGCCGCCATCGAGGCGCCGGTCGAGCGGGGCGAGCCGATCCTGCAGGTGCGCAACCTGGTCAAGCACTTCCCGCTGACCCAGGGCATCCTCTTCAAGAAGCAGATCGGCGCGGTCAAGGCCGTGGACGGGGTCTCCTTCGACCTCTACCAGGGCGAAACCCTCGGCATCGTCGGCGAATCCGGCTGTGGCAAGTCCACCGTCGCCAAGCTGCTGATGAACCTGGAGCGGGCCACCGCAGGCGAGGTCTTCTACAAGGGCCAGGACATCACCAAGCTGTCCGGCCGCGCCCTGAAGGCCGTCCGCCGCAACATCCAGATGGTGTTCCAGGACCCGTACACCTCGCTGAACCCGCGGATGACCGTCGGCGACATCATCGGCGAGCCCTTCGACATCCACCCCGAGGTGGCCCCGAAGGGCGACCGGCGCCGCAAGGTGCAGGAACTCCTCGACGTCGTCGGCCTCAACCCGGAGTACATCAACCGGTACCCGCACCAGTTCTCCGGCGGCCAGCGCCAGCGCATCGGCATCGCCCGAGGCCTGGCGCTCAACCCCGAGATCATCATCTGCGACGAGCCGGTCTCGGCCCTGGACGTCTCCGTCCAGGCGCAGGTCGTCAACCTGATGGAGAAGCTCCAGGACGAGTTCAACCTGTCCTACGTCTTCATCGCCCACGACCTGTCGATCGTCCGGCACATCTCGGACCGGGTCGGCGTGATGTACCTCGGCAAGATGGCCGAGATCGGTACGGACGTCCAGATCTACGACCACCCGACGCACCCCCTACACCCAGGCGCTGCTGTCGGCGGTCCCGGTCCCGGACCCGGAAGCCCGCGCCAACCGCGAGCGGATCATCCTCACCGGAGACGTCCCCTCGCCGGCGAACCCGCCGTCCGGCTGCCGCTTCCGCACCCGCTGCTGGAAGGCGCAGGACAAGTGCTCCACCGAGATGCCGCTGCTGGCGATCCCGGAGCGCTTCCAGGGCCAGGACATCCCGGCGGCGCACGAATCGGCGTGCCACTTCGCCGAGGAGAAGGACGTGGTCCACGCGTCCTGACACGCGGTACATGACAGGGGAGCCGCCCGGACCATTTCGGTCCGGGCGGCTCCGCCATTTTTTTGGGGCTCGGTTCGCCTCCGGGCGCTTTGAGCGTGCGCCGACGGTCGATCGTGCTCGGCCCCCTCGTGCCTCGCGGGCCTGCGCGCGTTCTCCCTTTCGGCGCCCGCGCGCCCTTCGGCTCACTCGCCGGGCGATCGGGGTGGCCCTCAAAGTGTCGCCGGCGCCCGAACAGCCGACCACAACATGCGTACCGTCCGGTTTCGAGGTGATATGGGCCAAAGCAAGATCCAGAACCTCGGGAGGCACTCCATGCGCGGAGCCACGCGCGCCAAGTGGGCCGCAGGCGCCGCCGCCGTCGCCCTGGCCGCGACCGCCTGCGGCGGCGGAAGCGACACCGGCGGTGGTGGTGCCGACGGGATCGTCTCCTCCTCCTGGGGAGACCCGCAGAACCCGCTCGAACCCGCGAACACCAACGAGGTCCAGGGCGGCAAGGTCCTGGACATGATCTTCCGCGGGCTCAAGCGGTACGACCCCAAGACCGGCGAGGCCGAGGACATGCTCGCCGAGAAGATCGAGACGACCGACGCGACCAACTTCACCATCACCGTCAAGGACGGCTGGACCTTCTCCAACGGCGAGAAGGTCACCGCGAAGTCCTTCGTCGACGCCTGGAACTACGGCGCCAACCTCAGGAACAACCAGCGCAACGCCTTCTTCTTCGGCCAGATCGAGGGCTACGACCAGGTCCACCCCGAATCAGGCCAGCCCAGGGCCGACACCATGTCCGGCCTCAAGGTCGTCGACGACCGGACCTTCACGGTCAAGCTCACCCAGAAGTTCTCCACCTGGCCCGAGACCCTCGGCTACGCGGCCTTCTCCCCGCTGCCCCGGGCGTTCTTCGACAACCACGACGCCTGGATCGCCAAGCCCGTCGGAAACGGCCCGTACACCGTCGACTCGTACACCAAGGGCTCCCAGATGGCCCTCAAGCGCTGGGACGCCTACCCGGGCGAGGACAAGGCCCAGAACGGCGGCGTCACCCTCAAGGTCTACACCGACAACAACACCGCCTACACCGACCTGACCGCCGGCAACCTCGACCTCGTCGACGACGTGCCCGCCTCCCAGCTGCGCAACGTCCAGGCCGACCTCGGCGACCGGTACATCAACAGCCCCGCCGGCATCATCCAGACCCTCGCCATCCCGTACTACGACAAGGCCTGGAACACCCCGAACGGCGCCAAGCTCCGCACCGGCATCTCCATGGCGATCAACCGCCGGCAGATCACCGACACGATCTTCCAGAAGACCCGCACCCCGGCCAAGGACTGGACCTCGCCGGTCCTCGGCGCCGACGGCGGCCACAAGGACACGCTCTGCGGCGACGCCTGCTCCTACAACCCCGCCGAGGCCAAGCGGCTGGTGGCCGAGGGCGGCGGCATCCCCGGCGGCACGATGAGGATCTCGTACAACGCCGACACCGGCTCCCACAAGGAGTGGGTGGACGCCGTCTGCAACTCCATCAACCGGGCGCTCGGCAACGACCGGGCGTGCGTCGGCAACCCGGTCGGCACCTTCGCCGACTACCGCAACCAGATCACCCAGCTGAAGATGTCGGGCCCCTTCCGGGCCGGCTGGCAGATGGACTACCCGCTCATCCAGAACTTCCTCCAGCCGCTGTACTACACCAACGCCTCGTCCAACGACGGCAAGTGGACCAACGCCGAATTCGACAACCTCATCGACCAGGCCAACGCCGAGACCGACACCCAGAAGGCCGTCGGCCTCTTCCAGCGGGCCGAGGAGGTCCTGCGGGACGACATGGGCGCCATCCCGCTCTGGTACCAGAACGGCAGCGCCGGCCACTCGGATCGGGTCTCCAACGTCACGCTGAACCCCTTCAGCGTCCCCGTCTACCACGAGATCAAGGTCAACTGACGCCGGACGGCGCACGGCCCGGCGTTTCACGGACGCCGGGCCGTCCCCTTTCCCCGACGACCCCCGGAGCCCCTGATGGGACGTTATGTGATCCGGCGGCTGCTGCAGATGATCCCGGTCTTCTTCGGCGCCACGCTGCTGATCTTCCTGATGGTGAACGTGATGGGCGACCCCATCGCGGGCCTCTGCGGCGACCGCGAGTGCGACCCGGCCACCGCAGCGCAGCTGCGCCGCGAGTTCGGCCTCGACAAGCCCGTGGGCCAGCAATACCTGACCTACATGGGCAACGTCTTCACCGGCGACTTCGGCACCGCCTTCAACGGCCAGAAGGTCACCGAGCTGATGGCCACCGCCTTCCCCGTCACCATCCGCCTCACCATCGTCGCGATCCTCTTCGAGATCGTCATCGGCATCACCCTCGGCGTCCTCACCGGTCTGCGCCGCGGCCGCCCCGTCGACACCGGCGTGCTCGTGCTGACCCTCGTCGTCATCTCCGTACCGACGTTCGTCACCGGCCTGCTGCTCCAGCTGCTGCTCGGCGTGGAATGGGGCTGGATCAAACCGGCCGTCTCACCCGAGGCCACCTTCGGTGAACTCGTCGTCCCCGGCCTCGTCCTCGCCTCCGTCTCCCTCGCGTACGTCACCCGGCTCACCCGCACCTCCATCGCCGAGAACCGGCGCGCCGACTACGTCCGCACCGCCATCGCCAAGGGCCTCCCGCGCCGCCGCGTGATCTCCCGTCACCTTCTGCGCAACTCGCTCATCCCCGTGGTCACCTTCATCGGCACCGACATCGGCGCCCTGATGGGCGGTGCCATCGTCACCGAGCGGATCTTCAACATCCATGGCGTCGGCTACCAGCTCTACCAGGGCATCGTGCGCCAGAACACCCAGACCGTCGTCGGCTTCGTGACCGTGCTCGTGCTGGTGTTCCTCGCGGCCAACCTGATCGTCGACCTGCTGTACGCCGTCCTTGACCCGAGGATCCGCTATGCCTGAGCCGCAGTACGAGGACGGTCAGACCATGGCCCCCACCGGAGCCGGAGGAGCGGTGGACCTCGCGACGAGCGAGGGGGAAAGGCTGGAACGGCCTCCATCAGCCGCCTCCGGCGGACAGGCCCCCGCGGGCCCCGAAGGGAGCCCCACCGGCAAACCCCGCAGCCTCTGGTCGGACGCCTGGCGCGACCTGCGCCGCAACCCCGTCTTCCTCATCTCCGGCGTCGTCATCCTCTTCCTGGTCCTCGTCTCGCTGTGGCCCTCGGCGCTCACCTCCGGCAACCCCCTCGACTGCGACCTCGCCAAGGCCCAGCAGGGCTCCCAGCCCGGCCACCCCTTCGGCTTCGACGGCCAGGGCTGCGACGTCTACACCCGTACGGTCTACGGCGCCCGGACCTCCGTCACCGTCGGCGTCCTCGCCACCCTCGGCGTCGCCGTCCTCGGCAGCGTCCTGGGCGGGCTCGCCGGATTCTTCGGCGGCGGCTGGGACGCCGTCCTCTCCCGGATCACCGACATGTTCTTCGCGATCCCGGTCGTCCTCGGCGGCCTGGTCCTGCTCTCCGTCGTCACCAGCAGCACCGTCTGGCCCGTCATCGGCTTCATGGTGCTCCTCGGCTGGCCGCAGATCTCCCGGATCGCCCGCGGCTCGGTCATCACCGCCAAACAGAACGACTACGTCCAGGCCGCGCGCGCCCTCGGCGCCTCCAACTCACGGATGCTGCTGCGCCACATCACCCCCAACGCCATCGCGCCCGTGATCGTCGTGGCGACCATCGCGCTCGGTACGTACATCGCCCTGGAGGCGACCCTGTCGTACCTCGGCGTCGGGCTGAAGCCGCCGACCGTCTCCTGGGGCATCGACATCTCGGCCGCCTCCCAGTACATCCGCAACGCCCCGCACATGCTGCTCTGGCCGGCCGGCGCGCTGGCGATCACCGTGCTCGCGTTCATCATGCTCGGCGACGCCGTACGCGACGCCCTCGACCCCAAGCTCAGGTAGGCGCCCATGCTGCTCGACGTACGCGACCTGGAGGTCGAGTTCCGCACCCGCGACGGCGTCGCCAAGGCGGTCAACGGCGTCAACTACAGTGTCGAGGCCGGCCAGACGCTCGCCGTCCTCGGCGAGTCCGGCTCCGGGAAGTCCGTCACCGCCCAGGCCGTCATGGGCATCCTCGACATGCCGCCCGGCCGGATCACGGGCGGTCAGATCCTCTTCCAGGGTCAGGACCTGCTCACGCTCAAGGAGGAGGAGCGGCGCAGGATCCGCGGCGCGAAGATGGCGATGATCTTCCAGGACGCGCTGTCCTCCCTCAACCCCGTGCTCAGCGTCGGCGCGCAGCTGGGCGAGATGTTCGAGGTCCACCGGGGCCTGTCGCGCAAGGACGCCCGGACCAAGGCCGTCGAACTCATGGACCGGGTCCGCATCCCCGCCGCCAAGGACCGCGTCGGGGACTATCCGCACCAGTTCTCCGGCGGCATGCGCCAGCGCGTCATGATCGCGATGGCGCTCGCCCTGGAGCCGGACCTGATCATCGCGGACGAGCCAACCACCGCCCTGGACGTCACCGTCCAGGCCCAGGTCATGGATCTGCTGGCGGAGCTTCAGCGCGAGCTGGACATGGGCCTGATCCTGATCACCCACGACCTCGGTGTCGTCGCCGACGTCGCCGACAAGATCGCCGTCATGTACGCCGGCCGGATCGTCGAGAACGCCCCCGTCCACGAGATCTACAAGGCACCGGCCCACCCCTACACCCGCGGCCTGCTCGACTCGATCCCCCGCCTGGACCAGAAGGGCCAGGAGCTGTACGCGATCAAGGGCCTGCCGCCCAACCTCATGAACATCCCGCCCGGCTGCGCCTTCAACCCACGCTGCCCGCTCGCGCGGGACATGTGCCGCACCGACGTACCGCCGCTGTACGAGGTGTCCGAGAGCCGGACCAGCGCATGCCACTTCTGGCAGGAGGCCCTGCATGCCTGAGGCGATCCTGGAGGTCCGTGGTCTCGTCAAGCACTACCCCCTCACGCGGGGCATCCTCTTCAAGAAGCAGATCGGCTCCGTCAAGGCCGTCGACGGCGTCGACCTCGACCTGCTGGCCGGGGAGACGCTCGGCATCGTGGGGGAGTCCGGCTGCGGCAAGTCCACCCTGGCGAAGATGCTGGTCCACCTGGAGCGGCCGACGGCCGGCGCGATCCGCTACAAGGGCGAGGACGTCACCAAGCTGTCCGGGCGCGCCCTGAAGGCCGTCCGCCGCAACATCCAGATGGTGTTCCAGGACCCGTACACCTCCCTCAACCCCCGTATGACCGTGGGCGACATCATCGGCGAGCCGTACGAGATCCACCCCGAGGTCGCCCCGAAGGGCTCGCGCCGCCAGAAGGTCCAGGAGCTGCTGGACGTCGTCGGCCTCGATCCGGAGTACGTCAACCGCTATCCGCACCAGTTCTCCGGCGGCCAGCGCCAGCGCATCGGCATCGCCCGCGGCCTGGCGCTCCAGCCGGAGATCATCGTCGCCGACGAGCCGGTGTCCGCCCTCGACGTCTCCGTCCAGGCCCAGGTCGTCAACCTGCTGGAACGCCTCCAGTCGGACTTCTCGCTCAGCTACGTCTTCATCGCCCACGACCTGTCCATCGTGCGGCACATCTCCGACCGGGTCGGCGTGATGTACCTGGGCCGGATCGTGGAGCTGGGCGAGGACGCCGAGATCTACGACCACCCCACGCACCCGTACACCCAGGCGCTGCTGTCCGCGGTCCCGGTCCCCGACCCGGAGGCCCGCGTCCACCGCGAACGCGTCATCCTCACCGGCGACGTCCCTTCCCCGGCGCACATCCCCTCCGGCTGCCGCTTCCGCACCCGCTGCTGGAAAGCCCAGGAACGCTGCGCCCTGGAGGTCCCGCTGCTGGCGGTCCCGGCGGTCTTCCGCCTGACGGAGGGCCCCGCCAGGCACGACTCGGCCTGCCACTTCGCCGAGGAGAAGCACGTCGTCCCCCACGAGGAGCCCCCGCGCCCGCGGCCGCTGGAGTCCGAGCCGGAGGCTTGACCGTCCGAGCCGCCGGAGCCGGGGCCCGAAGGGGTTTAACACGGCCGCAACTCCGCCGACCACATACCGATATCCGGACCCGCCACCCTGGACACCGTACGGCCGTGCGGGTGCCGTAGGCCGGCCGGGGACGCTCGCGCCCCCGGCCGGCCGCAGCGTCAGACCACGCCCAACGAACGCTTCAGGAAGTCGACCTGAAGCAGCAGCAGGTTCTCCGCGATCTGCTCCTGCGGCGTCATGTGCGTCACACCGCTCAGCGGAAGCACCTCATGGGGGCGCCCCGCCGCGAGCAGCGCCGACGACAGCCGCAGCGCATGGGCCACCACCACATTGTCGTCCGCCAGACCATGGATGATCATCATCGGCCTGGCCGGATTCTCCGGCGCCGAGAGACCGTCCTCCGTGATCAGCGAGTTGGCCGCGTACACCTCCGGGCTCTCCTGCGGGCTCCCGAGATACCGCTCGGTGTAGTGCGTGTCGTACAGCCGGAAATCGGTCACCGGCGCCCCCACCACCGCCGCGTGGAACACATCCGGCCGCCGCAGGGCCGCCAGCGCCGCGAGGTAACCGCCGAAGGACCAGCCGCGGATCGCCACCCGGCCGAGATCCAGCGGGAACCGCTCCGCCAGCGCCTGCAACGCCTCGACCTGGTCGTCAAGAGCGAGATCCAGCCGGTCCCTGATCGCCTTCTCCCAGGCCGGGGAACGGCCGGGCGTGCCCCGGCCGTCCGCGACCACGACCGCGAAGCCCTGGTCCGCGAACCACTGCGAGGTCAGATGCGGATTGTGTGCCGCGAGCACACGCTGGCCGTGCGGCCCGCCGTACGGGTCCATCAGCACCGGCAGCGGCCCGGCCCCCGGCTCGTAGCCCTTCGGCAGCAGGACGGCGCACGGAATGCGGTGCGCGCCGGTCTCCAGGAGCCGTACGCCCGCGGAGAGCACCGGCTTCTCGGCGTGCGAGGCGACGACCGCGATCTGCTTGCCGTCCCGCAGCACCTGCGTCACCGCCCCCGGCGCGTCCGGCCGGGCCGAGGACAGGACCGTCACGGCCCCGCCGCGGACGGCCGAGTGCACCCCGGCCCCCTCCGAGATCCGCTCCACGCCCCGCTCGGCGACCCGGTACACATGGATCTCGCCGGTCTCCGGCGCCGCCGCCTCCTCGCCCGCGGACGCGGACACCAGCACGTCGTCCGCGCCGACGTCCAGCACCGCGCGCAGCTGGAGCGTCCCGCCGGTGAGCGCCCGGTCGCCCATCGCCAGCACCCGCGCACCCCCTTCGTCCGCGATCCGCACCAGCCGCCCGTCCGGGGCCCAGGCCGGCACCCCGGGCATCAGTTCCAGCCACACCGGGTCCTCGTCGACATGGACCGTCCGCGTGGCACCGGTCTCCGGGTCGGCCACCAGACACCGCTGGACCCGCTGGTCACGGCTCTGCACCAGCAGCAGCGGCGCACTCTGCTCCGACCAGTGCACCCGGGCCAGGTACGGATACCGCTCGCGGTCCCAGACGACCTCCGTCCGCTCCCCGTCCAGGTCCACCACGTACAGCCGTACGTCCGCGTTGGGCGTCCCCGCCGCCGGGTAGCGCACCGCCTCGGGCTCCCGGTCGGGATGCGCCGGATCGGCGATCCACCAGCACCGCACGGGCTGTTCGTCGACCCGGGCCACCAGCAGCCGGTCCGAGTCCGGCGCCCACCAGAAGCCCCGCGAGCGGTCCATCTCCTCGGCCGCCACGAACTCGGCGAGTCCGTACGTCGTCTCCCCGTCCTCCGGCTCCGCCAGCGCCCGGTCGCCGTCCCCCTCCGCCCCGGTCACCCGCAGGACCCCCTTGGCCACATAGGCGATGTGGCGCCCGTCGGGGGAGGGGCGCGGGTCGATCACGGGCCCGGGAACGGGCAGTTCACGCGCGGTCCCGGCGCGCAGCTCGGCCGCGAACAGCCGCCCGGACAGGGTGAAGGCCGCCAACTCCACGGCCTCGTCCACCGCGTAGCCCACGATCCCCGCCGAGCTCTCCCGGCTCCGCTCCCGCCGCGCCCGCTCCTGCGCCGACAGCTCCTCTTCCGCCCCGCCGAGCAGCGCCTCGGGATCGGCGGCGACCCGCTCCCGGACCTCCCCCTCCAGATCGAGCACCCAGAGGTGATGGGACCGCTGCGTGCCGGACAGCGACCGCAGGAAGACCACCCGGCAACCGTCGGGCGAGACGGTGAACGCACGCGGCGCGCCAAGGGTGAAGCGCTGCGTCCGGGCGTACTGACGAGGGAAGGAGAGCGGGAAGTGGGTCTGCTGCCTCGAGGTCATACGACCGAACCTAGCGTCGCCGCCCGGTCGGACCTAGCCTCCGCGTGCGCCCCCCTGTGCTGCCGTGCACCGATCGATGCATTGGCACGGATAGTTATGATCCGTAGCGCTAGGTGGGTATGGACCTACTGGCACATGCATGCTGCCCGATCCGGCCGAATATGTGGAGGTGAACCGCCGTGGCACTCTCGATTTCGGCGGTGGTGCTGCTGGCGATCGTCGTCTTCCTGCTGGTCAGGAAATCCGGACTCAAAGCCGGACATGCGGCGGTCTGCATGCTCCTGGGCTTCTACATCGCGAGTTCCTCCATCGCCCCCACGGTCACCCAGTTCACGACGAGCGTGGCGAGCATGATCGGCGGGCTGAAGTTCTGACCGGCACCGGGCGCCGCTGAGGGCCGTTCGTCCAGGGGATACGGCTCCCCGACGCCCGGCCTCGTAGGCTGTCCCGCATGACGGACCTTCCCGCCCGTCGTCTGCTCCTGGTGCACGCGCACCCCGACGACGAGTCGATCAACAACGGCGCCACGATGGCCAAGTACGCGGCCGAGGGCGCCCAGGTCACGCTGGTGACCTGCACACTCGGCGAAGAGGGCGAGGTCATCCCGCCCGATCTCGCCCATCTCGCACCCGACCGGGAGGACCGGCTCGGGCCGCACCGCGTCGGCGAACTGGCCGACGCGATGCGGGAGCTGGGCGTCCGCGACCACCGCTTCCTCGGCGGGCCCGGACGGTTCCGCGACTCCGGCATGATGGGCCTCCCGCAGAACCACCGGGAGGGCGCCTTCTGGCACACCCCGGTGGACGACGCCGCGCCGTATCTGGTCGAGGTGATCCGCGCCGTACGCCCCCAGGTGCTCGTGACCTACGACCCGAACGGCGGCTACGGCCACCCCGACCACATCCAGGCCCACCGGGTCGCCATGCGCGCCGCCGAGCTCGCCGCCGAGCGGGCGTTCCGGCGGGACCTCGGGCCGGAGCACGACATCGCCAAGATCTACTGGAACCGGGTGCCCCGGTCCGTCGCCGAGGAGGGCTTCGCCCGCCTGAAGGCCGCCGGCGCCGACTTCCCCGGGATCGGGGAGATTTCCGACGTACCGGGCGTGGTGGACGACCGCGAGATCACCACCGAGATCGACGGGACGCCCTACGCCGGCCGGAAGGCCGCGGCCATGCGCGCCCATGTCACCCAAATCGCCGTGGACGGGCCATTCTTCGCGCTCTCCAACGACCTCGGGCAGCCGATTTTCACCACGGAGTACTACCAGTTGGTGAAGGGCGTCTCCGGCGCGCCCGAGGGCGAGCGGGAGCACGACCTCTTCGCCGGGGTGACCGCATGAGCGCCGGGAAGGACCCGGCGCGGGGCGCGGGCGCCAAGGCGGGCCGGGCCGCCGCGTACGCCGGTCTCGCCGTGCTGGGCGCGCTCGTGGGTACGGCGGGCGCGCTGGTCCAAGCCGCCTGGTTCCCCGGGGGTTTGCTGCTCGCCCTGCTCGCCGCCGCGGCGACGTTCTACGGCGGCCTGCGGGCCACCGGCACCCAAGCCGGGGCGCTGACCCCGGCCGCGGGCTGGCTCGTCGCCATCATCCTGCTGAGCATGGGCCGCCCCGAAGGGGACGGTGTCCTCGCCGGCGGACTGGGCGATCTGCTCTACCTGCTGGGCGGGATGGCGCTCGCTGTGATCTGTGCCACCATGTCGCGGTCGCCACAACCTGGCGGTCTCCCGGGCCGACTTGGCAGGTGACGTGCCCGGACTTCGGCCGGAATGCCCGTCCCCTTTCCCGTAGTCGTCGGGTACGCGGCGGCGGCGGCCAGTATGGTGGTGCGCGCCGCCGAGCCGCCCGGGTCATACCAGTACCAGCAAGAGCGGGCGGCGGAGCCAACCGGGAGAACCTGCTTTGAGTCGTGAAACTGACAGTTCGTCCTCCGGCGCCAAGGGGCGCGGTGGAGCCGCGTACCCCTCGGGTACCCCGCCTTACGGATCCCGCCAGTATCCGTCGCTCCATCCCGCGCAGGACGCTCCGGGCGACGCCGCCGACGGCGCCGGGCGTACGTCCCCGCCGGTGCCGGAGGAGAAGAAGACCGAGACCACGCTGACCACGCGCATCCGGATCAACATCCCGGGTTCGCGGCCGATCCCGCCGGTCGTGATGCGTACGCCGATGAGCGACGCGTCGGAGACGGAGCGCGCGGCGGAGGGCGCGGACGAGTCCGCGAGTGACACCGCGGGCATCTCGCCGTGGCCCGACGGGTCCCAGAAGGCCGTCCCCACCGTCGTCCAGGCCGAGGAGCCCGCTCCGGCGGAGGAGAAGACCAGCGACTGGTTCGCGCCGCGCAAGCCCGCGGCCCCGGCCGCGTCGTCGGCGCCCGCCGCGCCCTCCGGCCCCGCCGCACCGCCGGCTCCGGCCGCGGGCGGTCCCGGGCCGGGCCAGGGGCCGCGTCCGGGCGGTACGCAGGGCCAGAGCGGCCTTCCGTACTTCTCCGAGGGAGCCCCGGGCGCCGCGCGCTCCGGCGGCCCGACGCCCCCGCCGGGCATGCGCCCGCCGGGCGGTCCCACCGGTCCCACCGGCGGCCCGGTCACCGGCAGCAGCCCGCTGACCGGCGGCCCCATGGTCCCCGGCCCGATGACCCCCAACCCGCTGGCCCCGAACTCCATGGCGCCCAGCCCCATGGCTCCGGGCCCCATGTCGTCCGGCCCCATGGGCGGCGGACCCATGGGCGGCGCGCCGCGCATGGCCGACGACACCGCCGTCCTCACGCCGCAGCAGACGCCGCCCTCGGGCCACGTCTCGGGTGACACGCTCACGAGCGGCATCCCGGTGGTCCCGGCGGACCACCGGAGCCCGGCCGGCTCGCCGTTCCCGTCCTCGGGCCCCGGCGACAGCTTCTCCACGCCGGACTTCCCCGGCCCCGCGGGCCCGGGGGGCGCCCCCCTGGGAGCCCGTACGAACCCCTCGGCCGCCTCCCCGGCCCCTGCCCCGGCCGCGAAGAAGCCGACGCCGCAGGCGCCGGTGAAGAAGCGTTCCAAGGTCGCCCTGGCCGGCTTCGGCGTGCTCGGCCTGCTCGGTGTCGCCTACGGTGCCGGGCTGCTGCTCAATCACTCCGACGTGCCCAAGGGAACGACGGTCCTCGGCGTGGACATCGGCGGCGGCACCCGCGAGGAGGCCGTCAACAAGCTCGACGCGGCCCTCGGCAAGCGGGCCACCGCCCCGCTGGAGATCTCCGTCGCGGGCAAGAAGCAGCAGCTCACCCCGGACAAGGCCGGTCTCACCCTGGACAGCCAGGCGACCGTCCGCGGAGCCGCGGGCAGCGACTACAACCCCATGTCCGTCATCGGCTCCCTCTTCGGCGGCGAGCGGGTCGCCCATCCGGTGATCCCGGTCGACAACGAGAAGCTGCGGGTCGCGCTGACCGACATGGCCGGCGCCTCCGGCTCGGCCACCGAGGGCACGATCAAGTTCGTTCCCGGCAAGGCCGTCGCCGTCCCCGGCCAGGCGGGCCGCGGCGTGGACGTCCCGCGCTCGATGATCTCGGTCAAGGACGCCTACCGCGCCCAGGTCGAGACCGGCCGGACGAACACGGTCGAACTGCCCGTCGTGACCCGTGAGCCCACCATCACCAAGGCCGAACTGGACCGGGCGATGAAGGAGTTCGCGGAGCCCGCCATGTCCGGCCTGATCACGATCAAGGCGGGCGGCAAGGAGATCAAGTTCGGCCCGGCGAAGTCGCTGCCGAAGATCCTCTCCATGAAGCCGATCAACGGCAAGCTGGTCGAGGTGTACGACAAGAAGGCCATCGACGAACTCCTCGACGGCGTCTTCGACGGCATCATGATCACCAAGGGCGACGGCAAGAAGCACCAGCTCTCCGTCGACGACGTGGCCCAGGCCATGCAGGAGGCCCTCCTCGGCAAGACGCCCGCGGAGCGCACCAAGGTGATCGAGCTCGACCCCAAGGGCTGACCGCACGGCCCCGCCAGGGCCCCTTTCAGGCCGCACACCGAAGCAGCAGGAGCGGGGGCTTCGGCCCGTGTCCGTCAGTTGAGTATCGCGCGGGCGGCCCGGGCGCGGTTGCGGACCGTCTCGGCCGTCGCCGGCTCCACCGCCTCGACGACGTCCGCGTACGCCTCCATCTCCGCCGCGCCCGCCAGGAACTCGCCGCGCTGCACCAGCAGCTGGGCGCGCTCCAGGCGCAGCCGGGCGGGATGGGAGGGCAGGGCCAGCGAGAGGTCCACGGCCCACAGGGCCACGTCCGTGCGCTCCGGCCGCGCGGCCGCCCAGGCCCGGATGTTGTTGAGCACCCGCACCACGATGTCCAGCGGGTCCGCGGGGAGCAGCATCGAGGGCTCCAGGGAGCCGCCTGTGGCGCCGGCGACCAGCAGTTCGGCATCCGGCCCGGTCAGCAGCCGGCCGCCCGCGAACGGGTCCGCCAGGACCTGCTCGGGCACCGGGGCCTCCGGGGCGCCGAAGCCGACCACGAAATGCCCCGGCAGCGCCACTCCGTACACATGCGCCCCGGCCCGGCGGGCCACCTCGATCCAGACGACGGAGAGCAGGATCGGCAGCCCGCGCCGGCGCCGCAGCACCTGCGGCAGCAGCGAGGACTCTAGGCGCTGGTAGTCGGCCGGAGTGCCGTGGAAGCCCAGGCGCGTGCCGAGCAGCTCGCCGACGGCCGAGGCCCAGGCGCGCGGGCCGGTCAGACCGTACGGCAGCAGCCCGGCCAGCCGGTCCAGCTCGATGTCGGCCTCGTCCAGACCGGCCTGGCCGAGCGCCGGGTCACCCTCCGCGCCGATCAGCAGACAGAGCCGCGCCAGGTCGGGACGCTCGGAGCGGGCCTCCTGGGCGAACTCGCGCCGCCACTCGGTGGATTCGGAGCACACGGTGTCACGCCCGGAAGTGGTGGTAGCTGTGATGGGTCGCGAAGCCCATCCCGTCGTACAGCGCCCGCGCCCCGCCGTTGTCCGCCTCCACCTGGAGCCAGGCCGCGGACGCGCCCTCGTCGAGCGCCCGCCGGGCGAGCGCCGCCATCACGGCCGTCGCCAGTCCCCGCCGCCGGGCGGCCGGGTCCACCTCCACCGCCATGAACCCCGCCCACCGGCCGTCCACCACGCACCGCCCGATCGCCGACGGCACACCACCCTCGCCGGGCACGGAGGCGAACCACACACTGGGGCCGCTGCCCAGCACCTTGAGCACATGGGGTCCGGCCACACCGAACCGCTGGTACCGCTGGAGCCACGTCTCGTCGACGTGCCGCTCCAGCCGCACCCGCGCCACAGCCGTGTCGTCGGTGTCCAGGTCGCCGATCGGCGCCAGCGCGGCGATCCGCAGCTCCGCGGAGACCTCCCGCCGCCACCCCCGCTCCTCCAGCGCGGCGCACAGCCCCTCCTGGGTGCCCTCGGCGCCCGTGGCGGCCTGGATGTACGGGGGCAGCTCCCGCTCCCCGTACCAGGCGCGTACCCGCTTCAGGGCCTCGTCCAGCGGCAGCCCGGGATCGCCCAGTGCCAGTACCGAGTTGGCGCGCCGGGTGAACCCGCCGGCGGCCCGCAGCGTCCAGTCGCCGAGCCGCTCGCTCTCCACCGGCTGCCAGGCCCGCGCCGCGACCCGCGCCAGCTCCTCGAAGGAGGCCGCCGGGCCCCGGCGCCGGGCCGGTGCGGCCGGTACGACCTTCCCCGCGACCAGGGAGGATTCCGGGATACGGACGATTTCACCGGTGCGTCGTGTGATCACCAGCACACCATGGTCCCAGGATGTGAGAACACCCACCGTGTCGGTGAACTTCGCATCTGTGTCCGCAGAGTCCGCCAGACACCGTACGGAGACGCGTTTGCCCACGTCAGCGCCTGTCAGCCGGACCTCGAGCCGTCCTCCTGCGGTGAAATCCACAGCTCTCTCCGCCCCTCCTGTTCGGATCGTCCCCCGGAACGGAGATACTAGGTGCGGGCATCGACGACGCCGCGCTCCCGCGCAGACCAGCCCTACCGAGGAGGAACGACAGCGTGACCTACGTCATCGCGCAGCCTTGTGTCGACGTCAAGGACAAGGCATGCATCGAGGAGTGCCCCGTCGACTGCATCTACGAGGGCTCCCGGTCCTTGTACATCCACCCGGACGAATGCGTCGACTGTGGTGCTTGTGAGCCGGTGTGCCCGGTCGAGGCCATCTTCTACGAGGACGACACCCCGGAGGAGTGGAAGGACTACTACAAGGCGAACGTCGAGTTCTTCGACGACCTCGGCTCGCCCGGTGGTGCCTCCAAGCTCGGCCTCATCGAGCGCGACCACCCCTTCATCGCCGCCCTGCCGCCGCAGAACGGCTGATTGATCACCCTCGGTCCCGTACGGCAGCCCGCTGTACGGGACCGATGCGTTTCGACGTACGTACATGAAAGTGAGCGACCTCGTGAGCGCAGTCTCTTCGCGCCTGCCCGTCTTCCCCTGGGACAAGCTCGAGCCGTACAAGGCGACCGCCACGGCCCACCCGGACGGCATCGTGGACCTGTCCGTGGGCACGCCCGTCGACCCGGTCCCCGCGCTGATCCAGGAGGCGCTGGTCGCCGCGGCCGACTCGCCGGGGTATCCCACGGTGTGGGGGACCACGGAGCTGCGCGACGCGCTCACCGGCTGGTGCGAACGGCGCCTCGGCGCGGTCGGCTTCACCCACCACAACGTCCTGCCGGTCGTCGGCTCCAAGGAGCTGGTGGCCTGGCTGCCGACCCAGCTGGGCCTGGGCGCCGGTGACAAGGTCGCCTATCCGCGGCTCGCCTACCCGACGTACGAGGTCGGCGCCCGGCTCTGCGGCGCCGAGCCGGTCGTCTACGACGACCCCGCCGCGCTCGACCCGAGCGGTCTGAAGCTGCTCTGGCTCAACTCGCCCTCCAACCCGACCGGCCGGGTCCTGTCCAAGGACGAGCTGACCCGGATCGTGGCCTGGGCGCGCGAGCACGGCGTGCTGGTCTTCTCCGACGAGTGCTACCTGGAGCTGGGCTGGGAGGCCGAGCCCGTCTCCGTCCTGCACCCGGACGTCTGCGGCGGCTCGTACGACGGCATCGTCGCCGTCCACTCGCTCTCCAAGCGCTCCAACCTGGCCGGCTACCGCGCCGCGTTCATCGCGGGCGACGAGGCCGTCCTCGGGGAGCTGCTGCAGATCCGCAAGCACGGCGGCATGATGACGCCCGCGCCCGTGCAGGCGGCCACCGTCGCGGCGCTCGGCGACGACCGCCACGTCCAGGAGCAGCGCGAGCGGTACGCGGCGCGCCGCGCGGCGCTGCGGGCGGCGCTGGAGGCCCACGGCTTCCGGATCGAGCACAGCGAGGCGAGCCTCTACCTGTGGGCCACGCGCGACGAGCCGTGCTGGGACACGGTGGCGCATCTGGCGGAGCTCGGCATCCTCGTGGCGCCGGGGGACTTCTACGGGGTGGCCGGCGAGCGGTTCGTACGGGTCGCCTTCACCGCCACCGACGAGAGGGTCGAGGCGGCGGTCAAGCGCCTGGGCCGGTAGGCGCGGGCAAACGACGCACGGAAGGGCCCGGGGAGTGCGCACTCCCCGGGCCCTTCCGTCGTGTCCGCGGCCGATGCGGCCGGTCAGCCGAGCGCAGGCAGCGTCTTCACCGGCAGCTGGTCGGTCGGCAGGCCGCCGTCCGCGGGCTTGACGCTGTCCGCCGCGCCGGTGGTCTGGCCGACGAGCTCACCGGTGGTGCTGGTGGTGTCGCCCGCGGCCTTCTGGGCGACCGGGGTGGCGGTCTTGGCGGCACCGCCGAGGGTCTTGCCGGCGGTCGGGACAGCCTTGCCGACGGCCTTGCCGCCCGTGTCACCGGCGGTGTTGGTGGCGCTCTGCGAGGCGGCGTCGACGCTGGTGCCGAGACCGGCGGTGTCGGCGGAGGACACGCCGCCGAGCGTGTTGGTGGCCGGGAGGTCCAGGGCGCTCGCGGAGCCGGCCGCACCGACCACGGGCGCTGCACCTGCCGCGATGAGCAGCGCGGCGCGGGCGATCCGACGGGTCAGGGGGAGGGACATGGTGCTCCTTCGACGGAGAGGACATGGAGTGTCCGGCAATCGGACTGTCCGGCGAATCGGACGCACTGACAACCGCGTCGGGGCGGGGGGAGGTTGCGGCGGCCGAAGGTAAAGAATGCGTAATGCATCGCATTATCGGCCGAGCGGGAAACGGGCGAACAGGGGCATTGCGAAAGGCTCTGCTGAACCGTCACTTCCCAACCGCCGCAAGGGAATTGCGGAGACATGACAGTGCCTCGTACGAAGCCCCGTAAGGGCCGGTGAAAAGGTCGTCCACGCGCGCGGACACATGCCTCGGGCGAGTGAATTTCCGTACGCCTGCGCGGCTATTGTGCGAGGCGCATTCGAACCTGGGAGAAATCCCCGGCCCGTTCCTCCGACGCCTTCAGCCAGCCGTCGGAGGCCTCCTTCGCGCGCCACACCCGGCCCGCGTACGCCACCTCCTCGATCCGCAGGACGTCCGCCCGCGCGACCGCCCACTGCGCCAGCTCCCAGCCGCGCCGGGCTTCCGAGCCGACGCCGTCGGCCGCCGTGGCCCGTACGGGCACGGAGAGCTCGGCCGGCGCCGCGGCCGGCGCCCCCGCCGTGCCCCCGCCGCCCGGCAGGACGCCCTTGCCGAAGTCCCGCACCAGCTCGGCGCGGAGCTTCACCGGATCGCCCGGCCGCCCGTCGCCCCGGCTCGTCGTACAGGTCAAGGACGCCGCCGAACGGCCGGTCAGCGCGGCGGCCAGCAGCGTCGCGTCCGGCTCGTGCTTGGCGTAGGCCTGCGGGAAGCCGCTCTTCTGCACCTTCTGGGCCGCCACCGTCAGGGGCATCCGCGAATAGCCGGGGACCTCGGCAAGCCCGTCGTAGAACTTCCCCGCCGAGTACACCGGGTCCAGGATCTGCTGCGGGGTGCCCCAGCCCTGCGAGGGACGCTGCTGGAACAGTCCCAGCGAATCGCGGTCGCCGTGCCGGATGTTGCGCAGCGCCGACTCCTGCAGCGCCGTGGCCAGGGCGATCGTCACCGCCCGCTCGGGCATGCCCTTGGTCGTGCCGACCGCGGAGATCGTCGCCGCGTTCGACGCCTGCTCCGGAGTGAATTCGTAGGTGTTGTCCCCACTGCCCACCTGGCACCGCGGGGCGCCCGGGCCCCCGGTCAGATACTGCACGGCCACGTACCCCACCAGCGCGAGGAGCACGGCGAACGCCGCCGCGACACGGGCGCGGCGGCCGCGGCGGCCTTGGGGAGCGGGACCGGGAAGGATGGCGGGCTCGGACACGGAGCCCACCGTACTTGAGGGCCGCGTTAGGGTCGGCACCATGCCTGACAACGCCCCCGCCGCCGCCCTCGACCTGACCCAGGACGGCCCGGCGCTCACCGCCGCCCTCGTCGACTTCCCGTCCGTCAGCGGCACCGAGAAGCCCCTCGCCGACGCGATCGAGCAGGCCCTGCGCGCCCTGCCGCACCTCACCGTCGACCGGTACGGCAACAACGTCGTGGCGCGTACGCGGCTTGGGCGGTCCGAGCGGGTCGTGCTGGCCGGCCACATCGACACCGTGCCCATCGCCGACAACGTCCCCTCCCGCCTCGACGAGAACGGCATCCTCTGGGGCTGCGGCACGTCGGACATGAAGTCCGGGGTCGCCGTCCAGCTGCGGATCGCCGCGACCGTCCCCGAGCCCAACCGCGACCTCACGTTCGTCTTCTACGACAACGAAGAGGTCGCCGCGGACCTGAACGGCCTCGGGCATGTGGCTGACGCACACCCCGAGTGGCTGGAGGGTGATTTCGCCGTACTCCTCGAACCCTCCGAGGGCGAGGTCGAAGGCGGCTGCCAGGGCACCCTGCGCGTCCTGCTCCACCTGGACGGGGAGCGGGCACACTCCGCGCGCAGCTGGATGGGCTCCAACGCCATCCACGCGGCAGCGCCGGTCCTCGCCAAGCTCGCCGCGTACGAGCCGAGGCGGCCGGTGATCGACGGCCTGGAGTACCGAGAGGGCCTCAACGCCGTCCGTATCGAAGGCGGTGTCGCCAACAACGTCATTCCGGACGCCTGCACCGTGGTCGTCAACTACAGGTACGCACCGGACCTCTCCATGGCCGAGGCCGAGGCGCACGTACGGGAGGTCTTCGCCGACTGCGGCGTGCGCGAATTCGTGGTGGACGACCACAGCGGCGGCGCCCTGCCCGGCCTTTCCCACCCGGCCGCGGAGGCCTTCATGGCGGCGGTCGGCGGCATCGCCCGCCCCAAGTTCGGCTGGACGGACGTCTCCCGCTTCAGCGCGGTCGGGGTGCCCGCGGTCAACTACGGACCCGGTAACCCGCTGTATGCGCACAAGCGCGATGAGCATGTGGCCGTCGACAAGATCCGCCACTGCGAGGAGCGGCTCCGCGACTGGCTCACTGTCCGACTGCCGTAATTTCGCTTTTCGTAACGTCTGTGGACCTACCCTGACCGAACCGGGAAGATCAGCGGATCAGTCCGGTGGATCAACGGATCGGTGGAGGGAGCAGGCCATGGTCGACCCCGAGGGAGCAGCGAGGCCGGAGGAGCAGCGGCAGGGCCCCGTGCTCAGGCGCAGGGAACAGATCCAGCCGAGCACCACGGACCAGCGGCTGCTGGACACCGAAGGTGACTCCGAGTGGGTGCACACGGACCCCTGGCGGGTCATGCGCATCCAGTCGGAGTTCGTCGAAGGCTTCGGCGCGCTCGCCGAACTGCCCAGCGCCATCAGCGTCTTCGGCTCCGCCCGGACCCGTCCGGGCAGCCCGGAGTACGAGGCCGGGGTCCGGCTCGGCAAGGCGCTCGTGGACGCGGGCTTCGCGGTGATCACCGGCGGCGGCCCGGGCGCGATGGAGGCCGCCAACAGAGGAGCGCGGGAGGCCAGAGGCATCTCCGTCGGCCTGGGCATCGAGCTCCCCTTCGAGCAGGGGCTCAATCCGCACGTCGACATCGGGGTGAACTTCCGCTACTTCTTCGTCCGCAAGACGATGTTCGTGAAGTACGCGCAGGGCTTCGTGGTCCTGCCGGGCGGCCTCGGCACCCTCGACGAGCTCTTCGAGGCGCTGACCCTGGTCCAGACCCGCAAGGTCACCCGCTTCCCGATCGTCCTCTTCGGCACCGCCTACTGGAGCGGCCTGGTCGACTGGCTGCGCGACACCGTCGTGGCCCAGGGCAAGGCCTCGGAGCACGATCTGATGCTCTTCCACGTCACGGACGACGTGGAGGAGGCGGTCGCGCTGGTGTCGAAGGAAGTCGGCCGGTAGGCACCCCCCATGTCGGTCGGACGGCCGGCAGTGCCCGTGCGTTCCGCGGAGGCCCTCCGTGGAGCGGGAGGGGGGTGTCGCCGGCCACGCGGGGGCCTGGCTAGGCCAGCCCCCGCCGGGCGACGGCGGGCTCGCGGTGGCCCGCGATGGACGCCACCATGTCCAGGACCTGGCGGGTCTCCGCCACCTCGTGCACGCGGTACACCCGCGCCCCCAGCCACGCCGACACCGCCGTCGTCGCCAGCGTCCCGATCACGCGCTCCTTCACCGGGCGGTCCAGGGTTTCCCCGACGAAGTCCTTGTTCGACAGTGACACCAGCACGGGCCAGCCCGTCCGCGTCATCTCGTCGAGCCTTCGGGTCGCCTCCAGGCTGTGGCGGGTGCTCTTGCCGAAGTCATGCCCGGGATCGATCATGATGCCGTCCCGGCGCACCCCGAGCTCCACCGCCCGCTCGGCCAGGCCGACCGTCACCCGCAGGATGTCCGCCATCACGTCGTCGTACATGACCCGGTGCGGCCGGGTCCGCGGCTCCGCGCCGCCCGCGTGCGTGCACACCAGCCCCGCCCCGTAGCGGGCCGCGACCTCCGCGAGCCGGGGGTCGACCCCGCCCCAGGCGTCGTTCAGGACATCCGCGCCGGCCTCGCAGACCGCCTCGCCGACCTCCGCCCGCCAGGTATCCACACTGATCACCACATCGGGGTGGCGCCGGCGCACCTCGGCGACGAAGCCGACCGTACGGCGCGCCTCCTCCTCGGCCGTGACCTCCTCGCCGGGGCCCGCCTTGACCCCGCCGATGTCGATGATGGCGGCGCCCTCGGCCACCGCCTGCTCCACGCGCGCGAGGGCGGGCTCGTCGCGGAAGGTCGCTCCCTGGTCGTAGAAGGAATCCGGGGTCCGGTTCACGATCGCCATGATCACCGGCTCGTGCGGCCCGAATTCACGCCGTCCCAAGCGCAGCATCCCGTATGTCCTCCTTGCGTTCCGTCGCCTGCGACCTTAACTGTCGGTGGCACATGGCACGATCGGCACCAGGTACGTTTTTTCGCTCCCGGGGAGAGGCACGCGCGTGTTCTGGTTCTTGGCTGTAGCGATGGTCGTGGTGGTCGCCGCGGTCACGCTCGCGGTGGTCGGCGGCGGCGACAGCGAGGTGCTGCCCGAGGTGGCGCCCGAGCAGCTGGTGGACCCGCTCCCGGCCCACCGTCCCGTCGGCCGCGCCGACATCGAGGCCGTACGGCTGCCGGTGGCAGCCCGCGGCTACCGCATGGCGGACGTCGACGACGTCCTCGGCAGGCTGGCCGCCGAGCTCGCGGAGCGCGACGCCCGTATCGCCGAGCTGGAGGCGGCGCTCGCCGGAGCGCAGGCGACCGCGGTGGGCGGCCCCGACCTGTTCGACAAGCCCGGCGCCGACCGGCCCGGCGAGGAGACGGACCGATGAGCGGCGAGGCGCTGGCCGGGCCGGACGGGCGGCTGCGCTGCCCCTGGGGCCTGTCCACGGCGGACTACGTCGTCTACCACGACGAGGAGTGGGGGCGGCCGGTCCACGGCGACGACGCGCTCTTCGAGCGGCTGTGCCTGGAGGCGTTCCAGTCCGGGCTCTCCTGGATCACGATCCTGCGCCGCCGTGAGGGGTTCCGCCGGGCCTTCGCCGACTTCAAGATCCCGGCCGTGGCGGAGTTCACCGACGCCGACCGGGAGCGGCTCCTCGCCGACGAGGGCATCATCCGCAACCGCGCCAAGATCGACGCGACCCTCGCCAACGCGCGCGTGCTCGCCGACTGGCGCCCCGGCGAGCTGGACGAGCTGATCTGGTCGTACGCCCCCGACGCGGCCCGCCCCGCCCCCCGGACGATCGCCGACGTCCCGGCGGTCACCGACGAGTCCACGGCCCTGTCCAAGGCGCTAAAGAAGCGCGGCCTGCGGTTCATCGGCCCCACGACCGCCTACGCCCTGATGCAGGCCTGCGGCCTGGTCGACGACCATCTGGTCACCTGCGTGGCCCGCGGCGCGGGACGCGGCTGACGCGTCCCGGCCGCGCGCCTCCCGGCCGCCCTAGCGGCCGACGTACTTCGGCTTCTCCTTCGCGAGGAAGGCCTGCACCGCGATCGTGTGGTCCTCCGAGGCGCCCGCCTTGGACTGAAGCTCGTCCTCCTTCTCCAGCGCCTCCACCAGCGAGTGGTCCGCGCCGTAGGCGAGGGACTCCTTCAGGGCCGCGTAGGCGAGGGTCGGGCCCTCGGCCAGGGCGCGGGCGACCGCCGCCGCCTCGGCCGCCAGGTCCGCCGCGGGGACGATCTTGTTCACGATGCCGAGGTCGTAGGCCTCCTGGGCGCTGATCGAGCGCGGGAAAAGCAGCAGGTCGGCGGCGCGGCTCGGGCCGATCAGCCGGGGGAGGGTCCAGGACATGCCCGAGTCCGCGGTCAGGGCCACGCCGGCGAAGGAGGTGTTGAAGGCGGCCGTGTCGGCCACGATCCGGTAGTCCGCCGCCAGCGCGAAGCCGAAGCCCGCCCCCGCCGCGACGCCGTTCACCCCGGCCACCACCGGCTTCTTCATCTCGGTGAGCGCCCGGACGATCGGGTTGTAGTGCTCCCTGACCGTGCTCATCGTGTCCCGCGAGCCGGTCTCCTTGTCGTTCTGCAGCAGACCGACGTGCTCCTTGAGGTCCTGGCCCACACAGAAGGCCCGCCCGGTCGCGGTCAGCAGCACGGCCCGTACAGCGGGGTCCGCCGCGGCCGTCTGCACGGCCTCGCGCAGCGCGACCTTCGCCTCGACGTTCATCGCGTTCATGGCCTCGGGCCGGTTGATCGTGATCGTGGCGAGTCCGTCGGTCACGTCGTACAGCACGGTGTCGGCCATGGCGGGGTCCCCTTTGCGGCGTGGGCGATGATGACCCGCCCAGCATGGCGGAGATCATCGGCGACGGACATGTGAGCTGCGTCAAAGAATCGCCGGACCGGTCCGGACCTGCGGCGGCGAAGTATCGCAGGCCGATCGCCGAAATGAGGGGTTTTGCGAGAGCGCGTTGCGTAAGCGATGCAGTCCGATGTTGGTCATCGGGTCCTGCCATGCGGGATAATGGCCTGGAAGCAATGTGTTCGATGCCGGTGACACCTGGGTCGTCGGTTGCGTGAGCTGGTTTCAGGAAGGGGAACGAGCATGGCGGCCATGAAGCCGCGGACGGGCGACGGCCCGCTCGAGGTGACCAAGGAGGGGCGGGGCATCGTCATGCGCGTTCCGCTCGAAGGCGGCGGTCGGCTTGTCGTCGAGCTGACGCCGGACGAGGCCGAGGCACTCGGCGACGCCCTGAAGCAGGTAGTCGGCTGACGCGAGAACGCCCAGATTTTCCTCTGCCCCGGCACGGTAGCCCGTGCCGGGGCAGAGTCGTATTCAGGGGGCGGCGGGGCGGGTCGACGGACGGACGCGCCGGCCGGGCGGTCGCGGTCAGCCGCGCCGTACCGCGCACAGCAGGCCGTCGCCCACCGGCAGCAGCGACTCCATCAGCTCCTGGCTCTCGCGCACGGCCCGCAACAGCTCCCGCACCCGCAGCACCTCCGCCGGCTGGGCCGCCGAATCGACCGTACGGCCGTCGGTGAAGACGCCCTCGAAGCAGACCACCCCGCCCGGTCGCAGCAGGCGCAACGATTCAGCGAGATAGTCCAGGCACTCCAGCCGGTCGCCGTCGCAGAAGACGAGGTCGTACCCGCCGTCCGCGAGCCGGGGCAGTACGTCCAGAGCGCGGCCGGGGATGAACCGGGCCCGGTTCCCGGCGAAACCCGCCGCCCGGAAGGCCTGCTTCGCGAACTGCTGGCGGTCCGGCTCGGGGTCGACGGTGGTCAGCACGCCGTCGGGGCGCATCCCGTGCAGCAGATAGATCCCGGACACCCCCGTGCCCGTACCGATCTCGGCCACCGCCTTCGCGTCCGCCGTGGCGGCGAGGAGTCGCAGCGCGGCGCCGGTGCCGGGCGACACCGAGGGCAGCCCTGCCTCCCGGGCCCGCTCACGGGCCCAGCGCAGCGCTTCGTCCTCGGCGACAAAGGCGTCGGCGAACGCCCAGCTCGTCTGCCGGTTGGCGGTAATGACCCTCTCCTGTCCCCGTAGTTGGCGCAACGGTGACTGTATCCGCTGGACGCGGGAACCCGCAGATGGGACCGGGCGTTGGTAAAGGCAGAGGAAGACGCGGGGAACGACCGGGCGGAAGACCGGACCAGGGCCGGCGAGCCGACCCAAATTCGCGTAAAGATTCTTATCCGGAGCTAACGGGCGAGGTGGCTATGGTAGGGGCTCCACTGGACACCACCAGAGCCGACAGGGGAGGTGCGGCTGCGCCTGTGGATCGGAGAGGCGTGCTGAAGCGCCTGCTCAGGTCGGCGGGTGAGCCGAAATCCGTGACTGACACCGCTGACCGTTTCCGCCCCACCGACGCCGCACCCACTACCGCGACCTTCGCATCGGATGCGGAATCGCAGGCGTGGACTCCGCCCACCTGGGAGGAGATCGTCAGCACGCACAGTGGCCGGGTCTACCGTCTCGCGTACCGCCTGACCGGCAATCAGCACGACGCCGAGGACCTCACCCAGGAAGTCTTCGTCCGCGTCTTCCGCTCCTTGTCCACGTACACCCCCGGTACGTTCGAGGGCTGGCTCCACCGCATCACCACCAACCTCTTCCTCGACATGGTCCGCCGCAAGCAGCGGATCCGGTTCGACGCCCTCGGCGACGACGCCGCCGAGCGGCTGCCCAGCCGCGAGCCATCGCCGCAGCAGGTCTTCAACGACACCCACTTCGACGCCGACGTCCAGCAGGCGCTGGACACGCTCGCCCCGGAGTTCCGCGCGGCCGTCGTCCTCTGTGACATCGAGGGCCTCTCCTACGAGGAGATCGCGGCCACGCTCGGTGTGAAGCTCGGCACCGTCCGCAGCCGGATCCACCGCGGACGCTCGCATCTGCGCAAGGCGCTGCAGCACCGTTCGCCGGAGGCCCGGGCGGAGCGTGCGTTCGCGTCCGTCGGAGGGGAGGTCGGGCCCGCGTGAGTGGCATCAGTCCGACCCCCGCCGAGCACCATCTCGGGGACCGGCTCGCCGCACTGGTCGACGGCGAGCTGGGGCACGACGCCCGCGAGCGGGTGCTCGCACATCTGGCGACCTGCGCCAAGTGCAAGGCCGAGGCCGACGCACAGCGGCGCCTGAAGAGCGTCTTCGCGCAGGCCGCGCCGCCACCGCCCTCGGAGGGCCTGCTGGCGCGCCTTCATATGCTGCCCGGCGGGCCGGGCACGGGAGGTGAGGACGACCGGGGGGGACCCTTCGGCTCGGGACGGTTCACCGACGGAGTCTTCGGGGTGAGGACGGACGGCTTCGGCTATGTGCCGGCCCCGACGCCGCCGACTCCTGCCGCGGCGGTGCTGCCGAGCGGCGCCGTGCCGGGCTCGGGTTTCCGGATCCACGAGGTCGGGCGGCCCGGCCAGGAGCGATCCCTGTGGCGCGGCCGGAGGTTCGCCTTCGCGGCGGCCAGTGCGGTGTCCTTCGCGGCGATCGCGCTGGGCGGTGCGCTGCCCATGGAGGCGGCTGTGGACACGAAAGCGCGCGGTGAGAAGGGCGGCAACAGGGTCAGTCCGCTGCGGGCGGCCCCCGGCAGCACGACGGGGACGGCGACTGCCGCCGGCACCCAGATCGAGCGCCGACGGGGCTCCGGCAACGGCCCGGCGAGATCGGCGGACCGCCCGGCCGCGGTGACGCCGGCCGCTCCGGTACGGCCCGGCCTGCCGACGCCGCCGGTCGGCCAGCTGGTCCAGCCGGTGCAGCAGTTCGCGGCGACGGCCGCGTCCCCGCTGGTACGGCCCACGGGCCCCGCGCTCCAACTCGCCTTCCTGCCAGGGGTCTCGCCGATGGTCACGCCCGCGCCGACGCATCTCGCCACGCCGACGCAGGCCGACGGCCCGCTCACCACCCGACGCTGACGGCCCCCTGCGCGGGGGCCGCCGGACCTGGTTGAATCCACGTGCAGGGTGCCCCGCCGGGGCGCGGACGGGCCAGTTGCGGGGAGAGCATGAACGACGGGAAGCCGACCGGGCCGAAGCCGCCGAAGGCGAAGTGGTGGAGCCGTCCGCCCCGGCCGGCGACACCGCCACCGGCCGCGGACGCCATGGACACCACCCCGGACTCCTTCGACCTGGCCCCCCCGACGCCGCCGGCCGCCGGCACCGTGACGGCCGAGGCGCCCCCGGCTTCCGTACCGCAGCCGAAGCCCACCGACGAGGCACAGGCGCCGTCACCGGCCGAGGCCGCTGCTTCGCACCCGAGTGGCGCCCCCGCGCCCGCCGGAGCGGTCCAGCCGTCACCTCCGGCCCCCATCGACATGGCCAAGTCCGTCGGCGCCGCGCCCGCCGTCCTGACTGAGGCCGAAGCCACCGCCCCGGCGCCCGCCGGAGCCGTCCAGCCGACCCCGCCGCCCGGCGACGCCCCGGCCGCCCTGGACGTGCATGCCAGAGCCGTGGCGGGTTCCGTACCGCCGCAGGTGCCCTCCGCAGCGGCTGAGGCCCCAGCGCCGGCCCGGACCCCCGGCGCGCTGACGGATTCCGTACCTTCTGCCCCACCGCCCGCGACGGAAGCCGCGAGCGGGTCCGTACGACCCGGGCCCGAGCCGGGGCGCGATGCTGTCTCCCAGCCGTCGGCCGCCGAGCCGTCCGGCGATGCCGGTGCCTTGACGGCGCCGGTGGCCGCCGCCCCCGCCGACGCGCCCCGGGCCACCCCGCTGCATCAGCCCGATCCGTACAGCACCCCGCCCTACGGCGGCCCCGGGCCCTGGGCGCCCGCGCCGCCGGTGCAGCGGCCTGGCGCTCCGGCACCGGGACCCGCCCCGGCCGCGCCCGCGCCTGGCGCTCCGGGGCCCGCTCCGGCCGCGTACGCGAACCCCCAGCCCGTGCCGCCCGCCCCGCAGGCGTGGGTGCAGTACGACCCCTGGAGCGCTCCCGGGCAGCGGCCGCCCGCCCAGGCGCCGGGGGGCCGGAAGGTGCGGCGGGGGCTCGGGCTGGCCGCCGCGTTGGCGTTCGCGCTGGTCACCGGCGTGCTCGGCGGCGGCATCGGGGCGTACATCGAGCGCAACGGCGGTATCACCACCGTCGAGCTGCCGCAGGCCGGGCCCGAGAACGTCGGCCGGGCGCCCGACTCCGTCGCCGGGATCGCCGCGAGCGCCCTGCCGAGCGTGGTCACCATCCACGTCAGCGGCGGTGGCGCGGCCGGCACCGGTACCGGATTCGTCCTCGACAAGCAGGGCCACATCCTCACCAACAACCATGTCGTCGACCCGGCCGGCTCCTCCGGGGACATCTCCGTCACCTTCAGCGGCGGCGAGACCGCCCGGGCCAAGCTCGTCGGCAAGGACAGCGGCTACGACCTCGCCGTCGTCCAGGTCACCGGCGTCTCCAACCTCAAGCCGCTGCCCCTCGGCAACTCCGACAACGTCCGCGTCGGCGACCCCGTCGTCGCCATCGGCGCCCCCTTCGACCTCCAGAACACCGTCACCTCCGGCATCATCAGCGCCAAGGAGCGGCCCATCACCGCGGGCGGCGAGAAGGGCGACGGCAGCGACATCTCCTACGTCGACGCGCTCCAGACCGACGCGCCGATAAACCCCGGCAACTCCGGCGGCCCGCTCGTCGACTCCAAGGCCCGGGTCATCGGCATCAACAGCGCCATCCGCGCGGCCGGCAGCGGATCGGGACCGGACGGCGGCGGCGCCCCGTCCGGCTCCATCGGCCTCGGCTTCGCCATCCCCATCAACCAGGGCAAGCGGGTCGCCGAGGAGCTCATCAACACCGGCAAGGCCACCCACCCGGTGATCGGCGTCAGCCTCGACATGAAGTACACCGGCGACGGCGCCCGGGTCGGCGAGAAGGGCAAGGACGACACGCCGTCCGTCACCGTCGGCGGGCCCGCCGCGAAGGCCGGCATCCGGCCCGGCGACATCATCACCAAGGTCGACGGGCAGCGCGTCCACAACGGCGAGGAGCTGATCGTGAAGATCCGCGCCCACCGTCCGGGGGACCGGCTGGAGCTGACGTTGCTGCGCGGTGGCAAAGAACTGACCAAGACGTTGACGCTCGGTTCCTCCCAAGGCGCCTGAGTGTCGGCCGTCCGTCACCGGAAGGTACCGCGCCGGTAGATTCGCCCGGTACCGTGGAGCGGGCCCCGGACCCCGCGAAGGAGCAACAAGGTGTTCAGCGACATAGGCGGACTCGAGCTGGTCATGCTCGTGATCCTCGCCGTGCTCATCTTCGGCCCGGACAAGCTGCCGAAGGTCATCCAGGACGCCAGCCGCTTCATCCGGAAGATCCGGGAGTTCTCCGAGAGCGCGAAGCACGACATCCGCAGTGAGCTCGGCCCGGAGTTCAAGGACTTCGAGTTCGAGGACCTGAATCCGAAGGCCTTCCTGCGCAAGCAGCTCGCGGAGAACGACGACCTCAAGGAACTGAACGAGCTGCGCAGCAGCTTCGATCTCAAGAAGGAGATCACCGAGGTCACCGACGCCGTCAACGGCCGTGAGCCCGAGGTCCCGGCCGCCGTCAACGGCTCCGGCGCCTCAGGCACACCGGACATGCTCAAGAAGCGCGACACGCCCGAGCAGGCCGAACGGCCTCCGTTCGACGCCGACGCCACCTGACCCACCCGATCTCCGTCCTTCCCGACGAGCCGCGGCTGGGTGGCTATCCTCCATCTGTTGTCCGCCGTCGCGGACGCGAACGATCGAGGAGGCGGCCCCAGATGGAGACCACGAGTCGGGTGGAGGGAGTGCCCGCGGCCCGGCGTACGGCCGAGGGCTATCTGCGCGCACCGTTCAGCTGGTACGGACTGGACGAGGCATTCGCCGGCCCGCGCTGGCTGATGCAGGTGGGCACGGCGGCCGACGGCACCGTGCAGCACGGATCGATGGGCCACGGGGACGAGCCGTCCATAAAGTCCGATGCCTCCGCCACCGAGAAGGAGAGCTTCGCGGTCGTCGTCACGGTCGCCGCGAGCCCCGTACGGCGCACCGGCGACGGTACGGGCGTGCTGGACGCCACCACCGTCTCCTCCGCCGCCTGGCTGGCCGGCTCCGGGCTCCTCGCCTACACCTGGCCCGCGCAGCTGGACCACTCCCTGCGCGACGACTGGCTCGACCAGCAGACCGAGGCCGCCTTCGAGCTCGCCGACGACCTCGAAGGGCCCGAGTGGTCGACGCTGTCCCTGCCGGTCGACGGGGTCCCCATGCCGTTCCACTACCGCGAGTCCGAGTTCGGCTGGGTGCTCGCCGGTTCCACGACGGGCGGCGTGCACCTGGGCGCGTACGGGCGTGGCCTGAGCGCCTACGGGCTCGGGTTCTCGGCCGTCGTGGACCTCAGCATCTACACCTAGAGGCCGCGTACGTACGCCGAAGGGCGCCGCTCCCCGGGGAGCGGCGCCCTTCGGCGTACGGTCAGAACTTGTTGCGCGGCGTGATGCCCAGGCTCATGCCCGACAGGCCACGCTGACGCCCGCCCAGCTTGCCGGCGATCGCCCGAAGGGCCGCGCCCGCCGGGGACTCGGGGTCGGTCAGGACGACCGGCTTGCCCTCGTCGCCGCCCTCACGCAGGCGTACGTCGATCGGGATCGAGCCGAGGACGGGGACCGTCGCGCCGGTCGTCTTCGTCAGACCGTCGGCGACCTTCTGCCCACCGCCCGTACCGAAGACGTCGACCATCTCGTCGCAGTGCGGGCACGGCAGGCCCGACATGTTCTCGACGACGCCCACGATCTTCTGGTGGGTCTGCACGGCGATCGAGCCGGCCCGCTCGGCGACCTCGGCAGCGGCCTGCTGAGGGGTCGTCACGACCAGGATCTCAGCGTTCGGGACCAGCTGGGCGACCGAGATCGCGATGTCGCCGGTGCCCGGGGGCAGGTCGAGCAGGAGGACGTCCAGGTCGCCCCAGTACACATCGGCGAGGAACTGCTGGAGCGCGCGGTGCAGCATCGGGCCGCGCCACACCACCGGCGCGTTGCCCGGGGTGAACATGCCGATCGAGATGACCTTCACACCGTTCGCGGACGGCGGCATGATCATGTTCTCGACCTGGGTGGGACGGCCGTCCGCACCCAGCATGCGCGGCACGCTGTGGCCGTAGATGTCGGCGTCGACGACACCGACCTTCAGCCCGTCCGCCGCCATCGCCGCGGCGAGGTTCACCGTCACCGAGGACTTGCCGACGCCGCCCTTGCCGGAGGCCACGGCGTAGACCCGGGTCAGCGAGCCGGGCTTGGCGAACGGCACCTCGCGCTCGGCGGTGGTGCCGCGCAGGGCGGCCGCCAGCTCCTTGCGCTGCTCGTCGCTCATCACGTCCAGCGAGACGTCGACACGCGTGACGCCCTCGACGCGGGAGACGGCGTCGGTGACGCGCTGGGTGATCGTGTCGCGCATCGGGCAGCCGGAGACGGTGAGGTAGACCGTGACGGCGACAGCGCCGTCGGACCCGATCTCCACCGACTTGACCATGCCGAGCTCGGTGATCGGTTTGTTGATCTCTGGGTCGTTCACCGTCGCCAGTGCTTCGCGCACCGCGTCTTCCGTAGCCATACGGACGATGGTACGGCGCCGACCACGGCCCTCGGAAAGCCTCTCAGCGGTCGGCTTCGTCACTCCGGGCGGGTTGCTCGGCCGGGAATAGAACGCGCCGGTCGTCGATCTCCTTGAGCAGGTCGTCGAACTCCGAGCGGATCCAGTCCCGGGTGGCGACCTCGCCGAGGCCCATCCGCAACGAGGCGATCTCCCGGGTCAGGTACTCGGTGTCCGCGATCGAGCGTTCGTTCTGCTTGCGGTCCTGCTCGAGGTTGACCCGGTCCCGGTCGTCCTGGCGGTTCTGCGCGAGAAGGATCAGGGGCGCCGCGTACGACGCCTGCAGGGACAGGGCGAGCGTCAGGAAGATGAACGGATACTCGTCGAAGCGGAGCGACGGCGGCGCGAAGACGTTCCACAGGACCCAGACGACGACCGTCAGGGTCATCCAGACCAGGAACCGGCCCGTCCCAAGGAACCGCGCGATCCGCTCCGAGATCCGGCCGAAGGCCTCCGGGTCGTACTCCGGCAGCAGCCGCTGGCGGCGCATCCGCGGCTGGTCCAGCCGGATCCGCGGCACCGTCCGCTCCCGCTCGCGTTCCCGTTCCCGCTCCTGGGCGCGCTCACCCGGTGCCATGGACGGGCTCCTCCTCGGCGTGGAACTCGGTCTCGCGCCAGTCCTCCGGCAGCAGGTGGTCCAGGACGTCGTCGACGGTCACCGCACCGAGCAGCGAACCGCTCTCGTCCACCACGGGCGCCGCGACCATGTTGTAGGCGGCGAGGTAGCTGGTGACGGCCGGCAGCGCGGTGTCCGGCGCGAGCGGCGGCAGATCGCTGTCCAGCAGCGCGCCGACCAGCGTGAACGGCGGATCGCGCAGCAGCCGCTGGAAGTGGACCGTGCCGAGGTACTTGCCGGTGGGCGTCTCGTCCGGCGGCCGGCACACGTACACCTGCGCGGCGAGCGCGGGGGAGAGGTCCCGCTGCCGTACCCGCGCCAGCGCGTCCGCGACCGTCGCGTCCGGGCGCAGCACGATCGGTTCGGTGGTCATCAGACCGCCCGCGGTCCGCTCCTCGTACGCCATGAGCCGGCGCACATCGGCGGCGTCGTCCGGCCGCATCAGCGTGAGCAGCCGCTCCTTGTCCTCCTCCGGCAGCTCGGAGAGCAGGTCGGCGGCGTCGTCCGGGTCCATCGCCTCCAGCACGTCGGCGGCCCGCTCCTCCTTGAGCTTGCCGAGGATCTCGATCTGGTCGTCCTCCGGCAGCTCCTCCAGGACGTCGGCGAGCCGGTCGTCGTCGAGGGCGGCCGCGACCTCGCCGCGCCGTTTCGGCGAGAGGTGGTGCAGCACATTGGCGAGGTCGGCGGGGCGCAGCCGCTCGAAGGTGGCGACCAGGCTCTCGGCGCCCTGCCCTTCCTCCTCCAGCGAGAAACCGGTCACCGCCGACCAGTCGACGGTGAGCGCCTCACCCTTGCGCCGCAGCGCCCCGCCCTTGCCACGCCGTACGAAGACCTTGTCGATCTCCCAGTCGCGGCGCGCGGGCAGCTGCTGGATGGCCACGTCGAGGACGGTGACCTCCTCGCCCGCCGTGCCTTCGGTGACCAGCCGCACCCGCCGGTCGAGCAGCTCGCCGAGGACCAGCCGCTCCGTCGGGCGCTGCTCGAAGCGGCGCATGTTGACCACACCGGTGGTGATGACCTGGCCGGACTCCACGCCGGTGATCCGGGTCATGGGGACGAAGATGCGGCGGCGGCTGAGCACCTCCACGACCATGCCGAGCAGCCGGGGCGGGCGCCCGCCCACCCGGAGCATCGCGACCAGATCGCTGACACGGCCCACCTGGTCGCCGTTGGGGTCGAAGACCGGGACGCCGGCGAGATGGGAGACGAAGATCCGGGGGGCGCCTGCAGCCATGTCCAGCGCCTCCCTCTATGCCGTCCATTGCCGACTTATGCCTGATTCAGGCTAGCTCGTACCCATCCGGTGTGCCCTGGAAGCGGGTCCGTCCGGCTGCTTGCCGGACGGCCGGGGCGGCACCGGTACGCTGCCGTCTGCGATCCCCCCACACGCAGATGAGAGGCAGTGCGCAGGTGACCGCTCTCCCCCCGGCTTCGCGGACCCGCAGGGCCGCGCTCCTCGTCGCGCTCTGCGTCGGGCTGGTGGCCGTGCTCAGCGGCTGTGGCGACGATCCCGACGAGGGTACGAACGGGGTCGGGAAGCTCGAGGCCGCCGCCATCGAGTCCAAGGCCCGGTCGACGGCCGGCGCGGCCAAGGCGGTACGGCTCTCCGGGACGCTGGTCAGCAAGGGCGGCACGTACAAGCTGAACATGCGGCTGAAGCAGTCCGGCGCGGCCGGCTCGGTCGTCACCAAGAACAGCACCTTCGAGCTGCTGCGGGTCGGCGACGCTCTTTACTTGAAGGCGGACAAGGGTTTCTGGTCACACGGAGAGGGCGGCGAGGCGCCGAGCCAGTCCGACACCGAGGCCGCGGACAAGCTCGACGACAAGTACGTGAAGGTGCCCCAGGACGACCCGTCGTACAAGCAGCTGCGGGGCTTCACCGACATGGGTCCGCTGCTGAAGGGGCTGATCTCGCTGCACGGCGAGGTCGTCAAGGGCGACCGGGACAAGATCGGCGACAAGCGTACGATCCGGGTCCTGGGCGGGCAGCGGGGCGAGGGCGGCGCGATGGACGTCTCCCTGGACGGCGAGCCGTACCCGCTCCAGTTCGCCCGGGGCGGCGGCGCGGGCGTCGTCGTCCTCTCCGAGTGGAACAAAGACTTCCCGCTGGCGCCGCCCTCGCAGGACCAGACGGTCGACTACGGCAAGCAGCTGCCCCGCGCCTGACCGGCGCGCGACCCGCGGGCCGCCGCAGTCCGCGCGCGTGAGGCGCACCGGCCGCGGGGGCACGCGGAAGCTGTTCGCGCCGCGGTCCGACCGGCAGGAGCCGGTCAGGTCACGCGAGGTGTCCGGCCGTCGGGAGCCATGGAAGCCGTCCGCTGCGCGCAGCCGCTAGCGCCGTCCGCGCCGCTTGAGCAGCAGGCGGGGCAGGGCCGCCGGGATCGGGCGGCGGGTCGTGGCCGGGGTGGCCAGAGGCGCTTCGGCCAGCGAGCCGTGCGGATGGTCGGTGTGCGCGTCCCTGGGCTCGAGCCGCAGCACCCGGCACTCCCGCGCCCAGCGCTCCGGCATCGCCTCGCCGTCCGGGGCGTTCAGCCGCTTGCCCTTGAGCTCGTCGACCGCGGCCTGCCACGCCTCCGAGCCGGGCGCCAGCTCGGTCACGGACGCGGTCCAGGCGACCAGCCGGCCGCCCTTGTCCTTGCTGCGCACGGTCACCTCGGCGACGGAACCGTCCGCGAGCCCCGGCAGCGGCTGCTCGCCGGGGCCGTCGCCCACGACGTGGGCCGCGCCGTCGTGCCACACGTGCCACAGCGCGCGTGCGGGACCCGCCCCCCGCACCCAGATGAGGCCGGACTTCTTGGTGGCCTCCTCGACGAGGGCGGGCCCGAGCGGCGTGTTTGTCATGGGGCGAAGCTTAGCTACAGCCATCCGTTGCGCTTGAGCATGCGGTGGATGGTGAAACAGACGGCGACGATGCCGGTGAGCACCATGGGGTAGCCGTACTTCCAGTGCAGCTCCGGCATGTGGTCGAAGTTCATGCCGTAGACGCCGCAGACCGCCGTGGGCACGGCGACGATCGCCGCCCAGGAGGTGATCTTGCGCATGTCCTCGTTCTGGGCGACGGTCGCCTGCGCCAGGTTGGCCTGGAGGATCGAGTTCAGCAGCTCGTCGAAGCCGACGACCTGCTCCTGCACGCGCGCGAGGTGGTCGGCGACGTCACGGAAGTACTTCTGGATGTCCGGGTCGACCAGCCGCATCGGCCGCTCGCTCAGCAGCTGCATCGGCCGCAGCAGCGGCGTGACCGCCCGCTTGAACTCCAGCACCTCGCGCTTGAGCTGGTAGATCCGCCCGGTGTCGGCGCCGCGCGTGCTGCCCTTGGCGGGCGGCGAGAAGACGTCGATCTCGATCTGGTCGATGTCCACCTCGACGGCGTCCGCGACCGCGATGTAGCCGTCGACGACATGGTCGGCGATGGCGTGCAGCACGGCGGAGGGGCCCTTGGCGAGCAGCTCGGGCTCGTCCTGGAGACGGTGGCGCAGATTGCGCAGGGAGCCCTGGCCGCCGTGCCGGACGGTGATGACGAAGTCCCGGCCGGTGAAGCACATCACCTCACCGGTCTCGACGACCTCGCTGGTCGCGGTGAGCTCGGCGTGCTCGACGTAGTGGATCGTCTTGAAGACCGTGAAGAGCGTGTCGTCGTACCGCTCCAGCTTGGGCCGCTGGTGGGCGTGGACGGCGTCCTCCACGGCCAGCGGGTGCAGCCCGAACTCGGCCGCGATACCGGCGAATTCGGCCTCGGTCGGCTCGTGCAGCCCGATCCAGACGAACCCGCCGCCCTCGCGCACCTGCCGCATCGCCTCGCGCGGCGTCAGACAGCTGCGGGCCGGTGAGTCCTTCAGCCGCCGGCCGTCGCGGTAGACCGCGCAGTCGACGACGGCGCTGGAGGCGGAGGGGTCCCGGGTGGGGTCGTACGAGCTGTAGGGGGCGCTGCTCTTGTGCTGGACGGGGCGCAGCGAGGGGCGTACGGCTGCGCGCAGATCACGGATCATCGACATGGCGTGCTCCTTCACGGAGAGGCCGCCGCGAGGCGTGGCGCAGCCCGGAATGGGGACGTGGAGGAACGACGTCCGCAAAGCGGGTTGCACCGTGGAATCACGGTGACGGCTTTCGCTACAGACAGGCAAAGATGAAGTGCTCTTCGCTCTTCCGTCAGGCTTCTGTCGTGCGCATGCGTGAAGTGCCGCTCACCCGGTGCGGTCGGACACGGCCCTGAAGGGGTGTTGTCAGACCGAAGAGGGGAGGCGTCGCGCGGAAGAGCGGTTGGTACTGCCCGATCGACTTCGATCCACCGCAGTCCCACCTCCTCCGGCCGGTCCCCCGTGGGGGATGACGTGTCGTCGGGACTCGAAGGCGATGCTCGGCATGCCGTCCCGACCAGCGGCCAAGACTATCAGCCGACAGAGGGTCAATCCCTTACTTTGCCCGTTCCATACGCGCTCTATGCTCCCTGCATGGGAGAAGTTCTTGCTCTGGTCGAGGCCCGGCTACGGACGGCGCTCGGCGAACCGGACGCGCGCGCCTCGGTCACGTTCCTCGGCACGGACCGGATCGAGGTCCTGCGCTTCACCGACGGCGACCTTGTGCGGTACGCCACCCTCGGCATGTCCGGCCGGCCGATGGCGGATCCCACGGCGGTCCTCGCCGACCCGGTCAAGGGCCCGCGCGCCGAGCTGGTGCTGTCCGTACGGGCCGGTCTCGCCGACACCGACAAGGTGCTTCGGCCGCTCGCCGTCCTCGCCGCCTCCCCGCAGGTCGAGGGTGTCGTCGTGGCCCCCGGCGCCTCCCTGGACGTCGGTGAACCCCTGTGGCCCGGTGCGCCGTTCAGCTCCGTGCTGGTCGCCGAGCCGGGCGGTCTGGTGGAGGACCTGGAGCTGGACGACCCCATGGATCCGGTCCGTTTCCTGCCGCTGCTGCCGATGACGGCGAACGAAGCCGCGTGGAAGCGGGTGCACGGCGCACAGGCGCTGGAGGAGCGCTGGCTGGCGTACGGAACCGACCTGCGCGACCCCCGGCGCACCTCCGTGACCCTCGACTGACCGCGGCCGGCTTCCGGCCGACTCACCCGTTCGGACGGGTGATCGTCCTTGACGCGAGGGCGGCCTGGTAGGACCGTTGAACGCTATGAGGGGCGAACCCAGTTGCCCGAAGTGCGGTGGCCGGGTCAGGGCGCCCGGTCTCTTTGCCGACGCGTGGCAGTGCGATGTGCATGGCGCGGTCCATCCGATGCAGCCCGTGGTCCCGCCCAGCGTGGAGGCCCTCAGCGTGGTCGTGCACCGCGCCCAGGTCCCCGTGTGGATGCCCTGGCCGCTGCCCGTCGGCTGGCTGTTCACCGGCGTCGCGTACGCGGGTGACGACCGCAGTGGCGGACGCGCCACGGCCGTCGCCTGCTCGGGCCCAGGGCCGCTCGGGGGCGTCGGCGAGCTGCTGCTGATCGCCGAGGAGCTCGGCGTGGGGCTCGGCGCGCGCTTCGCCGGGATAGACGGGCCCGATCCCGGGCCCGCGATGAGCGTGGACAGACCGCCCCAGGCGAAGGTGCTCGCCGCGGGCCGTCCCACGCCGCTCTGGCATGTCAGCGGCACTCCGGAGGACCGCGCGGTCTTCGCGGGCGAGGCACGCGGCCTGTGGTTGTGGGCGGTCGTGTGGCCCGAGCAGACGGGGCTGCTGATGTACGACGAACTGGTCCTGACCGACCTCAGGGACGCGGGGGCGGAGGTGGAACTCCTGCCCTGCGGCGCGCTGACGCCCAGGCTGCTGTCCTGAGGGGGGACCGCTGTCCTGGCGCGTGCTGTCCCAGAGGCTCTGGCACGACCAACGGTGTTCGAGGCGCCGGTGTGCCGCGAGGCGCCGCTGTGCTCCGAGGTGTTCGATTCGCCCGTTATCCTTGAGCGTCCCCTGTCCGTCCCCGAGCCCCGGAGTCACGCGTCGTGCGCATCGATCTGCACACCCACTCCACGGCCTCCGACGGTACGGACACCCCGGCCGAGCTGGTCCACGGCGCTGCCGCCGCCGGTCTGGACGTCGTCGCGCTGACCGACCACGACACCACCCGCGGCCACGCCGAGGCGGTCGCCGCCCTCCCCGAAGGCCTCACCCTCGTCACCGGCGCCGAGCTCTCCTGCCGGCTCGACGGTGTCGGGATGCACATGCTGGCGTACCTCTTCGACCCGGACGAGCCCGAGCTGCTGCGCGAGCGCGAGCTGGTGCGGGACGACCGGGTGCCCCGGGCGCACGCCGTCATCGGCAAGCTCCAGGAACTCGGCGTGCCCGTCGAGTGGGAGCGGGTCGCCCGGATCGCCGGCGACGGATCCGTCGGCCGCCCGCACATCGCCGAGGCCCTCGTCGAGCTCGGCGTGGTGGGAAGCGTCTCCGACGCCTTCACGCCGCAGTGGCTCGCCGACGGCGGCCGCGCGTACGTGGAGAAGCACGAACTCGACCCCTTCACCGCGATCCGCCTGGTCAAGGCGGCCGGCGGGGTCACCGTCTTCGCGCACCCGGGCGCCGTCAAGCGCGGCCGAACCGTGCCCGAGAGCGCGATAGCCGAGCTGGCCGCCGCCGGTCTCGACGGCATCGAGATCGACCACATGGACCACGACGAGCCCACCCGCGCCCGGCTGCGCGGGCTCGCCCAGGAGCTGGGCCTGCTCACCACCGGCTCCAGCGACTACCACGGCAGCCGTAAGACCTGTCGGCTCGGCGACTACACCACCGACCCGGAGATCTACGGCGAGATCACGCGCCGTGCGACCGGCGCCTTCCCGGTGCCGGGCACCGGCGGACGTATCTGACACCGTCCGGTCCCGCCGGCGCACCACCGCGTGCGCCGACCGGTGCCGCCCCTTCTTCCTCAGGTCCGACGCCGCGCCCGCCGCGGTCCCGGCCGACTCCGGGGCACGGGCCCCTTCCGTCCCGCGCCCGCCTCCTCCGTACCACCCTCTCGTGCAAGGCCCTTCACTGTGTTCGACGTTGCCGTCTTCGGCTCCCTGTTCCTCACCCTTTTTGTCATCATGGATCCCCCCGGGATCACTCCGATCTTCCTGGCCCTGACCTCCGGCCGCGCGTCCAAGGTGCAGCGCCGGATGGCCTGGCAGGCCGTCGCGGTGGCCTTCGGCGTCATCACCGTCTTCGGCATCCTGGGCCAGCAGATCCTGGACTATCTCCATGTCTCCGTACCCGCGCTGATGATCGCGGGCGGTCTGCTCCTGCTGCTCATCGCGCTCGACCTGCTCACCGGCAAGACGGACGAGCCCAAGCAGACCAAGGACGTCAACGTCGCCCTCGTACCGCTGGGCATGCCGCTGCTCGCCGGACCCGGTGCGATCGTGTCGGTGATCCTCGCCGTGCAGCACGCCGACGGCGTGGGGGAGCAGGTCTCTGTCTGGGCGGCGATCGTCGCCATGCACGTCGTGCTCTGGCTGACCATGCGCTACTCGCTGGTGATCATCCGGGTCATCAAGGACGGCGGTGTGGTGCTGGTCACCCGACTCGCGGGCATGATGCTTTCCGCCATCGCCGTGCAGCAGATCATCAACGGTGTGACGCAGGTGATCCAGGGCGCCTAGCCCGGTCCCGGACACCACTGCGCCCCCGTACGGATTCCGACTCTGCCGGAGTCCGTGCGGGGGCGCGGTGCGTCGACGGTGTTACGAGGCCGGACTGTCGGCCGGGCGGATCATGATTCGCTGGCCGATCGCTGCGGCCTGCTGAACGATCCGGTTGACGGAGGCGGCGTCCACGACCGTGCTGTCGACGGCCGTGCCGTCGATGTCGTCGAGTCGCAGAATTTCGAAGCGCACAGGCTTCTCCCTTCGTCTGAGTTGATCCTCCTGGAGGAGAACTGGGTGTACGTGAGGTGTAACGGGATGCATCCACCAAACATTCCCTACGCTAAGGAAATTTTTTGGATGACTAACGACCGGGTCATGGGAGCTGGCGGGCGGGTCGTGATCAACGGACAATGAGCCCCGTATGAACGACGCAGAGAAGCCTCAGAACGACCGGTCCGCGGACCTCCCCGACATCGGCACCCTCGCCGCCCGCCTGGAGCGCACCAATGAGCTCCTGCAGCGGATGATCGCCGAGGTGGCGAAGACCCCCTCGACCCATGCCATCTTCGTGGACGCCGGTTACGTCTATGCTGCGGCCGGGTTGCTTGTGACGGGCACCGAGGACCGCCGCTCCTTCGACCTCGACGCCGAGGGGCTCATCGAGGCCTTCATCGACAAGGCCCGCACGATCTTCGCCGACAGCCGGCTGCTGCGCGTGTACTGGTACGACGGCGCCCGCCGCCGTATCCACACCGCCGAGCAGCAGTCCATAGCCGAACTCCCCGACGTCAAGGTCCGGCTCGGCAACCTCAACGCCAACAACCAGCAGAAGGGCGTCGACTCCCTGATCCGCTCGGACCTGGAGTCCCTCGCCCGCCACCGCGCCATCAGCGACGCCGCCCTGGTCGGCGGCGACGAGGACCTCGTCTCCGCGGTCGAGGCCGCCCAGGGCTACGGCGCCCGCGTCCACCTCTGGGGCATCGAGGCAGGTGAAGGGCGCAACCAGGCGGAGCCGCTGCTCTGGGAGGTCGACAGCCAGCGCACCTTCGACCTGGACTTCTGCCGCCCGTATGTGACGCGCCGTCCGGTGACGACGTACGAGAACGAGGGCGAACCACCGCCGTCACGCGAGGAGGTGCGCTTCGTCGGCGCACAGATCGCCGCGACCTGGCTAGCCGAGCGGGGCCGCGACACCCTTGCCGAGCTGCTTCCCGGCCATCCGTATCTGCCCGGCCCCGTCGACCAGGACCTGCTGATCGAGGCGGAGAAGCTGCTCAGCCGCTCGCTGCGCGGACATGCGGCGCTGCGCAGGGCGCTGCGCGACGGCTTCTGGCAGCACCTCCAGGCCCAGTACTAGCCGCGCGTCGCGCGTCGCCGCCTCAGGCCGTCCCGGCGCCCGCGTCCGCGTCCGTGCGCGGCCCGGCCTCCTTGCGGGCGCACTGCTCCCAGAACGCGACCAGCCGGGCGGCCAGTTCCTCGGGGTGCGACACATTGGGGGAGTGGCCCGCCCCATCCACCACCGTGTGGTGCGCCCCGAGCCGCAGCGCCGTCGCCGCGAGGAACGGCGTCGGCCAGATCATCTCCTCGGCGCCGTACGCGATGTGCAACGGCATCCCCAGCGCGGCGAGTTGTTCGGTGCCGTCCGGCTCGCGGCGCAGCAGCCGCCCGGTCGCCGACAGCTGGGCGATCCGCGTCGCCATCCAGCGCCGCCGCAGGAACAGCACGATCTCCGGCGGGTCGGTGACCCCCGGCTCCTCCCCGCGGCTGTCCAGCCAGCGGGTCGCCTCCCACACCCGGTCCTTGGGCAGCAGCGCGAGCGCCCCGCGCAGCACCCGGACCCGGATCCGCTGCGGCCGGGCGACGGGGCCGGGACCGGACGAGAGCAGGGTCAGCGAGCGGAACGCCGCCGGAGCGAGCAGGGCGGCCGCCCGCGCCACGAGCCCGCCGAAGGAGTGGCCGAGCAGATGCACCGGACCGTCCCCGAGGGAGGCGGCCTGCGCCACGACGTCGAGCGCCAGCGCCCGCCTGCTGTACGCGGCCCGGCCGCGCGGCCCGGGGCTCTCGTGCTGCCCCCGGCCGTCGATCGCGACCACGCGGTAGCCGGCCTCGCTCACCGGCCCGAGCAGCGCGAGGAAGTCCTCCTTGCTGCCCGTGTAGCCGGGGAGCATCAGAACGGTCCCGCGCGCCTCACCGGCCGCGGCGGCGTCGAGCACGGCGAAGCTCCCGCGTGCGGTCACCAGCCGCCGCGCGCGCGTGCGGGGCGGCAGGGCCAGGGACCGGGGCTTGCTCATACAGGGACTGTAATGGGGATCTTCCCCGGACACACAGCGGCCCGGTCCCTGGTGGGGGACCGGGCCGCTGGGGCTGTGCCTACAGACGGATCAGCTCTCGGCCGGAGCCGCGACCGCCTTCTTCGTCGTACGACGACGCGGCCTCGGCACCTCGTCCATCACCGTCTCGACGGGCGCTTCCGCGGCCTTCTTGGTGGTGCGGCGGCGGGGCTTGGGGGCCTCCTCCGTCGCGGCCTCCACGGGCGCCTCGGCGGCCTTCTTGGTGGTACGGCGGCGGGGCTTGGGGGCCTCCTCCGTCGCGGCCTCCACGGGCGCCTCGGCGGCCTTCTTGGTGGTACGGCGACGCGGCTTGGGGGCCTCCTCCGCCACCGCCTCCACCGGCGCCTGTGCGGCCTTCTTGACCGTACGGCGGCGCGGCTTGGCCTCGGTCGCCTCCGGGGCCTCGACCGTCTCCACGACGGCCTCGGCGGCCGGAGCGGCCTTCTTGACCGTGCGGCGACGCGGCTTCGGCTCCGCGACGGGCTCCGCGGCCTCGATCGACTCCACGACGGCCTCGGCGGTCTCCACCGCCGGAGCCTCCACGGCCTTCTTCGCGGTACGGCGGCGGCGCGGCTTGGGCGCCTCCTCGACCGGGGACTCCTCGACCGGCGCCACAGGAGCCGGGGCGGCCTCGGCCGTCGCGACGGCCGCAGCGGCCTCGGAGGAGGCGCCGGCGCGGGTGCGGCGACGGCGACGCGGGGTGCGCGGCGCGGCGGACTGCTCGTCCGCCGGAGCGGCCGGAGCCTCGGTCGCCTCGGCCGTGGACGCGGCGGGCGCCTCGCCGAGCGCGGTGCCGCCACGGGTGCGGCGACGCTGGCGCGGCGTACGCGTGCGGGCCGGACGCTCCTCGGCGGGAGCGGCCTGGGCCTTGCGGCCGCGGCCACCCCGGCCACCGGTCTCGCCGAGGTCCTCCAGCTCCTCCGCGCCCAGGCCCGCGCGAGTGCGCTCGGCCCGGGGCAGAACACCCTTCGTCCCCTCGGGGATGTCCAGGTCGGCGAAGAGGTGCGGCGAGGTGGAGTACGTCTCCACCGGCTCGTGGAAGTCCAGCTCCAGCGCCTTGTTGATCAGCTGCCAGCGCGGGATGTCGTCCCAGTCGACCAGCGTGACGGCCGTGCCCTTGTTGCCCGCGCGGCCCGTACGGCCGACCCGGTGCAGGAAGGTCTTCTCGTCCTCGGGCGACTGGTAGTTGATGACGTGCGTGACGCCCTCGACGTCGATACCGCGCGCCGCGACGTCGGTGCAGACGAGGACGTCCACCTTGCCGTTGCGGAACGCCCGCAGCGCCTGCTCGCGCGCGCCCTGGCCGAGGTCGCCGTGGACCGCGCCGGAGGCGAAGCCGCGCCGCTCCAGCTGCTCGGCGATGTCGGCCGCCGTGCGCTTGGTCCGGCAGAAGATCATCGCGAGCCCGCGGCCGTTGGCCTGCAGGATGCGGGAGACCATCTCCGGCTTGTCCATCGAGTGCGCGCGGTAGACGTGCTGGGTGATGTTGGCGACGGTCGCGCCCTCGTCGTCCGGCGCGGTGGCGCGGATGTGCGTGGGCTGCGACATGTAGCGGCGGGCCAGGCCGATGACCGCGCCTGGCATGGTCGCCGAGAACAGCATCGTCTGACGCTTCGCCGGAAGCATGTTGATGATCTTCTCGACGTCGGGCAGGAAGCCCAGGTCGAGCATCTCGTCGGCCTCGTCGAGGACGAGCGCCTTGACGTGGGAGAGGTCGAGCTTGCGCTGGCCGGCCAGGTCGAGCAGGCGGCCCGGGGTGCCGACGATCACGTCGACGCCCTTCTTGAGCGCCTCGACCTGGGGCTCGTACGCCCGGCCGCCGTAGATGGCGAGCACGCGGACGTTACGGACCTTGCCGGCGGTCAGCAGGTCGTTGGTGACCTGGGTGCACAGCTCACGGGTCGGGACGACCACCAGCGCCTGCGGCGCGTCGGTGAGCTGCTCGGGCTTGGCCCGGCCCGCCTCGACGTCGGCGGGGACGGTGACGCGCTCGAGGAGCGGAAGCCCGAATCCGAGCGTCTTGCCGGTGCCGGTCTTGGCCTGCCCGATGACGTCGGTGCCGGAGAGTGCGACCGGAAGGGTCATCTCCTGGATGGGGAAGGGGGACACGATGCCGACGGCCTCAAGGGCCTCGGCGGTCTCGGGGAGGATCCCGAGATCTCGGAAAGTCGTAGTCAGGGTGCTGCCTCTTCTGTGAGACGCGGCGCGAGGCGAACGACGGGGGTCGTACCGTGCCGGATCACGTCCGGCCGTGGATCGAAAGGATCACCGCCGGGTGGCGCGGGACCACTGGCCGTCGCTCGAGCGTCGTGCCGCTGAGGGTTCCCTCGTGTGCGGCGGGGCGCACGGAGGGCTGTCGGGTCGGAGCCGACCGGGGCGACCGACCGGGCATCCTCATTCATGAGATGGCCTACCGAGTACGTTCACACATGTCAGGCATGTCTGAATACTCAGCAGGCGCTTTACCACTGTACCCCGGATTCGCGCATGTGTGTTGGGGGAATTCGTAATGAGGGCGCGGTCACAGTGACTGACCAGGGCCTTCCCCGGCCTGCGGAGCGGGCTATTGTGCGCTTCATGGAGACGCCTGACAACGCCACTGCACCCGAAGAAGCCGAAGAGCTCACCGGGATCGCCGCCCAGGACTGGGCCACCGCCTCCGCCGAGCCGCAGTACCGCGCCGCGGTCGTCGACCTGCTCGGTGCCCTGGCCTACGGCGAGCTCGCGGCCTTCGAGCGGCTCGCCGAGGACGCCAAGCTCGCGCCGACCCTGGCCGACAAGGCGGAGCTGGCGAAGATGGCCTCCGCGGAGTTCCACCACTTCGAGCGGCTGCGCGACCGGCTCACCGCCATCGAGGAGGAGCCGACCACCGCGATGGAGCCGTTCGCCAAGGCACTGGACGACTTCCACCGGCAGACCGCGCCGTCCGACTGGCTGGAAGGCCTGGTCAAGGCGTACGTCGGCGACTCGATCGCGAGCGACTTCTACCGCGAGGTCGCGGCGCGTCTCGACTCCGACACCCGCGCGCTGGTGCTGGGCGTCCTCGACGACACGGGCCACGGCAACTTCGCCGTGGAGAAGGTGCGCGCCGCGATCGACGCCGACCCGCGGGTCGGCGGCCGGCTCGCGCTGTGGGCGCGCCGCCTGATGGGTGAGGCGCTGTCGCAGGCGCAGCGGGTCGTCGCCGAGCGGGACGCGCTGTCCACCATGCTGGTCGGCGGTGTCGGCCTGGCGGCCGGGTTCGACCTCGCCGCGGTCGGCGAGATGTTCACCCGTATCACCAAGGCCCACACCAAGCGCATGGCCGCGCTGGGCCTGGCCGCCTGAGCGTACGGCTCGTACGGCTAGGGCTTACGGGCGATACGGCAGGGAAGACGGCGGCGGCGTGATTCACGCCGCCGCTGATCGGCGCAGGCGACGGCCCGCCGGGCGGATCAGCAGCGACAGCAGTACGGCTCCGACGGCGACCGCCCCCGCCAGCGTGCCGAGCAGATGGCCCGGCCCCAGCGCCGCGTGCGTCACCACCGCGCCGAACACGGCCCCCAGCCCACCCGTGGCGAGGACCACCGGGCGTGCGGGGAGGCGGTCGGGCAGCCGATGCACGGCGGCCCAGGCCAGGGCGAGTCCGAGCAGGGCCGAACCGAGAGCTTCCAAGAACACGGCGGATCACCTCGCGGGCGGTGCGGGGCGGGCAAAACGGTCGTAGGCCGTACTACCCGAAGCGCGCGGAATACAACCCTCCTCCACCACCCGGGATCGTCGTGAGCATGGCGAAGGGCCCGGCGGTTGTCCCGCCGGGCCCTTCGCCATGCCTTGCCGTGCCTAGAGCGCGCCGAAGCCCACCCGGCGCTGCGCCGGCTCGCCGATCTCCACGTAGGCGATCCGGTCCGCCGGCACCAGGACCTTGCGGCCCTTGTCGTCCGTGAGGCTCAGCAGCGCCGACTTGCCGGCCAGGGCGTCGGCAATCGCGCTCTCGACCTCCTCGGCGGACTGCCCGCTCTCCAGAACGATCTCCCGGGGCGCGTGCTGCACGCCGATCTTGACCTCCACGGCTATGTCCCTCCGAACGGTCAGCGATGCGCGGTCAGCCGCGCCGTACCCGCCCACATTAGCCCGGTGAGGGGACCCGGAACGGGTCACCCGTGCACGCCAGGAGCGAACAGAGCGTGGTCACCCCGCGCCGGGCGGGTGACCGGGGGTCGGTCGGTCAGTGGCCCTCGGCGCCGTGCAGCGGGAAGCCGGCGATACCCCGCCATGCCAGCGACGTCAGCAGCTGCACCGCCTTGTCCCGGGGGATGGCCGACTCGCTGGAGAGCCAGTAGCGCGCGACGACCTGCGAGACGCCGCCCAGACCGACGGCGAGCAGCATCGACTCGTCCTTGGAGAGCCCGGTGTCCTCCGCGATCACGTCCGAGATCGCCTCGGCGCACTGCAGGCTCACCCGCTCCACGCGCTCCCGGACCGCGGGCTCGTTGGTCAGGTCGGACTCGAAGACCAGGCGGAACGCGCCGCCCTCGTCCTCCACGTACGCGAAGTAGGCGTCCATCGTGGCCGCCACGCGCAGCTTGTTGTCCGTGGTGGAGGCCAGGGCCGTACGGACCGCCTGGAGCAGCGCCTCGCAGTGCTGGTCGAGCAGCGCCAGATACAGCTCCAGCTTGCCGGGGAAGTGCTGGTACAGCACCGGCTTGCTGACGCCCGCGCGCTCCGCGATGTCGTCCATCGCCGCCGAGTGATAACCCTGGGCCACGAACACTTCCTGGGCTGCGCCCAGCAGCTGATTGCGTCGGGCTCGGCGCGGAAGGCGCGTGCCCCGCGGGCGTGCCGCCTCTGTCTGCTCGATGGCTGTCACGCCGCCTCCCAAGATCGATCCATGCGCGCTGTGCGCCGCGCCGCCATCGTACTTTTGGGTAACCCGGCATCGCGCGGTGCGGACGCAGAATTTCACGGACCGGACGCGCGCGGAACCCGCAGCTCACGGGAAGCTCACGGGGAATATGAACAAATCAGCGGTAGTCGTCCTCGTCCAGGGCGACCACACGGGTCTGTTCGGCCGCGTCCGCCTCGTTCGCGCTCGCCGGGTCGGGACGGTGCGCCCGGTCGTCCTCCTGCTGCTGAACATCAGTGTGCTGTTCCGCCGCGTCGGCCTCCGGGGTCTCCTCGCCCAGTTCGACCAGTGTGTCGGTGCCGTTCTCCTGGAAGGTTTCCGGTTCCGTCGGGTCGGCAGTCATGCGGCTCCCTTTCTCACGGTGCCGGGAGGGTCCGTCCGGCGCCTTCCCCAAAGGGGAAGGGTCACTCCTTGAGCGTAGGAGTTCCCTTCCCCGGGCGCTACGCGATCCTGTGACCGCGCACACACGCGCCAGAGCGTGATCGTCTCGTAATATCGCTGCCATGTCTTCGACCGAGCTGCCGGACACCCGCACCGCCGCCTCCGCGGCGGCGCGGGCGCGCGCCGTGCGGGTCGCCGCGGGTGAGGAGCTGCGGTCCGTGGTCCTGCCCGGACTGACGCTGACCGTACGGGCCCGGCCCGGCACACGCGCCGGACTGCCGCCCGCCCTCTACGTGCACGGGCTCGGCGGCTCCTCGCAGAACTGGTCGTCCCTGATGCCGCTGCTCGCGGACAAGGTCGACGGGGAGGCCGTCGACCTGCCCGGCTTCGGGGACTCCCCGCCGCCGGACGACGGCAACTACTCGGTGACCGGCCACGCGCGCGCCGTCATCCGGCTGCTCGACGCGGGCGGCCGGGGCGCGGTCCATCTGATCGGCAACTCGCTGGGCGGCGCCGTCGCCACCCGGGTCGCCGCCGTCCGGCCCGACCTCGTGCGCACGCTCACCCTCGTCTCGCCGGCCCTCCCCGAGCTGCGCGCCCAGCGCGCCGCCTGGCCCACCGCGATGCTCGCCCTGCCCGGTGTGGCGTCGCTCTTCGCCCGGATCACCAGAGACTGGACGGCCGAGCAGCGGGTGCGCGGCGTGATGGCGCTCTGCTACGGAGACCCCGGTCGCGTCACCGACCAGGGGCTGCGCGACGCCGTGGAGGAGATGGAGCGGCGCCTGGAGCTGCCGTACTTCTGGGACGCGATGGCCCGCTCGGCGCGCGGCATCGTCGACGCCTACACTCTCGGCGGTCAACATGGACTGTGGCGACAGGCCGAGCGGGTGCTCGCGCCGACGCTGCTCGTCTACGGCGGTCGTGACCAGCTCGTTTCGTTCCGGATGGCCCGCAGGGCGGCCGCCGCGTTCCGCGACTCCAGGTTGCTGACGCTTCCGGACGCGGGCCATGTCGCCATGATGGAGTACCCCGAGACGGTCGCCCAGGCCGTACGGGAGCTGATGGACGACAACGACGGTACGGACAAGAACAAGAAACAGGGCGGGAGCTGATCCGGGGCGTGGGACGACATAGTCGCAAGGGCCCCGCCCCGGTATCCCCTCGAGATACCGGGGCCGGGACGGGCGCGGACGAGCCGCAGACCGTGGCTCCTGGTACGGGCCGCCGACGGCGGGCCCCGGACGGGCCGCAGCAGCCGCCCGGCGCGCAGTACGGCACCCCGGCCCACGGCACTCCCGTGTACGGCACCCCCGCTCATGGCACGCCCGTCTACGGCTACGGCGATCAGGGCACGCCGGCCCACGGAAGCCCTGTTTACGACACCCCCGCCCACGGCGCGCCCCGCGTCCGCGGCGGGCACCCCGAGCACCATGAGCCCGGCGGCGGCTGGGGCACCCGGCAGACACCGCCGCAGCGGTACGGGGACTGGCAGGGAACCCCCGGGACCCCTCACCCCGCACCGGCCCCCGAGGCCACGCCCCGGCCCGAGGCGCCGTTCATACCGGCGCAGCGCCGGGGGGCCGACGAAGCCCTCACGGCGCCCCAGTGCGAAGAGCCCGCGTCCGGCCCCGCCAAGGCGGGCAAGGGACGTACTTTCACCGGCATCGCGGCCGCGGCCGTCACCACCGTCCTCGCCGTCGTCGTCGCGGGGCAGGTCGCGGACCATCCCGGCAGCGACACGGTCAACCAGTCCGCCGGCGAGGCCGGCGAGCGGACCGCCGACGGCTCCGCCTCACGGTCCGACGCCCGCCCGACGCCGCCCCGGCAGCCGCCCCGCCCCGCCCCGCCGCCGACGTACGAACAGCAGATGGCGCGTCAGTTCCTCATCGACCCGGAGCTCACCGGCTCGGGCGACTTCGAGGCCGTACCAGGCTTCGCCAAGGGACCGGGCAAGGGCCGCAAGGTCCGCTACCGCGTCGACGTGGAGAAGGGCATCGGGCTCGACGCCAAGCTCTTCGCCGAGGCCGTCCACAAGACCCTCAACGACGACCGCAGCTGGGCGCACGGCGGCGCGATGACGTTCGAGCGGATAGCGAGCGGTGAACCGGAGTTCGTGATCACCCTGGCCAGTCCCGGCACCACCGCCACGTGGTGTGCCAAGTCCGGTCTGGACACGACGGTCGACAACGTCTCCTGCGACTCCGCCGCCACCGAGCGCGTGATGATCAACGCGTTCCGCTGGGCCCAGGGGGCGGATACGTACGGCCCCAAGGCGATGCTCAGCTACCGCCAGATGCTGATCAACCACGAGGTCGGGCACCGCCTCGGGCACAGCCATGTGAACTGCCGTACGCCCGGCGCGCCGGCGCCGGTGATGCAGCAGCAGACCAAGTCGCTGGACATCGAGGGAATCAAGTGCCGCCCCAACCCCTGGGTCCACCCCGGGAGTTGACCGTCCGGTCGGCCCTTCCTCCCCCTCGCCGCCCTTGCGCGGCCGAGGGGCTGGCCGTCGCCTGACCCTCCGTAACGTTTCCACCCCGTAGCGCGACGAAACGCCACCGTGGGGTGAAAGTTACGTGTATTCACCCCTTCCGGTGGCGCGACGGACAACCGTCCATCGCGCCACCGGCACCTCCGCTTAACGTCGTCCCGCTATGAGTCACCGACCAACGGTGGCCGCGCACAAGGGAGATCGGGGGTGTACTCGTGCGGATCGGATTGCTCACGGACGGTGGTTTTCCGTATGCGGCGGGTGAGTCCAGGGTCTGGTGCGACCGGCTCGTGCGCGGGCTCGCGCGGCATGAGTTCGACCTCTACGCCCTCAGCCGCAGCGCCTGCCAGACCGCCGCGGGCCTGGTCGACCTGCCTCCCCACGTACGCCAGGTGCGCACCGCACCCCTCTGGGCCCCCGAGGACGACGGCCACACCTACGGCCGCCGCGACCGGCGCCGCTTCGCCCGCCACTACACCGAACTGGCCGCCTCGATCTGCGCCGAGGACGCGGGCGACGCCTTCGCCGAAGGGCTCTACGGCCTCGCCGAGCTGGCCCGGGAGAGCGGCGGACTCCATGCCGCCCTCCGCTCCGAAGTCGCCGTCAGGGCCCTGGAGTCCGCCTGTCGCGCACCCGGCGCGCGCCGGAGCGTGCGCGGGGCGAGCGTCCTCGACCACCTCGACTTCGCCGACCGGCTGGAGCGCGCGCTGCGCCCCCTCTCGCTCGACTGGTACGGCGACGACGGCCTCGCCGCCGCCGACCTCTGCCATGCCACCGCGGGCGGACCGGCGGCCCTGCCCGGACTGTTGGCCAAACGCTTCTTCGGTGTGCCGCTGCTGGTCACCGAGTACGGAGTCCAGCTGAGGGCGCACTACCTCGGCACGGGATCCGCCGCCGACGCACCGAGCGCCCCCGTACGCGCCCTGCTCGCCGCGTTTCACGGCCGCCTGACCGCAGAGGTCTACCGCCAGGCCGCCGTCATCACCCCCGGCAACACCCACGCCCGCCGCTGGCAGGAGAAGTGCGGCGCCGAGCGGGCCAAACTGCGCACGGTCCACCCCGGGATGGAGGCCCGCCGCTTCACCGCGGTCGGCGAGACCGAAGGCGACGAGGACACCCTCGTCTGGGTCGGCCGCATCGAGCCCGCCAAGGACCTCATCGCCCTCCTCCACGCCTTCGCCGAGATCCGCAAGGAAGAGCCGCACGCCCGGCTGCGGATCGTCGCCGCGCCCGTACGCGGCGACGACACGGCCCCCTACCTCGCGCACTGCCGCGCCCTGGCCGCCCAGCTCTTCCCCGACGAGGCCACCGACCCGCACGCCATCGGCGACAACCCCGTCTCCTTCGAGGAGATCGGCGGCCCCGAGGCCCCCACCCTGGCCGACGCCTACGCGGCCGGCGCGGTCGTCGTCCTCTCCTCCGTCGTCGAGGGCTTCCCGGTCAGCCTCGTCGAAGCCATGTTCTGCGCCCGCGCGACCGTCTCCACCGACGTCGGCGCGGTGGTCGAAGTCATCGGCGGCACCGGGCTCGTCGTACCCCCGCGCAATCCGCGGGCGCTCGCCGACGCCTGCCTGGCGCTCCTGCGCGACCCCGAGCGACGGCAGCGGCTGGGCGCCGCCGCCCGCGCCCGCGCGCTCGAACTGTTCACCGTCGAGCAGAACATCGCCGCATTTCACGGCATTTACCTGGAGCTCCTTTCCCACGCCCCGGTCCGCCGCACCGAGACCGGGGTCCCCTTCGCCCACCCCGCCGAGGCCTTCCTCCCCGGCACCTGGACCGGCCCGGGGCGCACCCCCAGCTGGGCCGACGGTCCCGCCCCCGCGGGCGCGGCAGCGGGAAGGAGCCACGACGATGCGTGACGGAACGCCCCTGTGGGGCGAGCGGACCGGAGAGGAGCCCTGGTCCGCCGACGGCCACCAGGAATGGGAGAGCCACGGCGAGGCACTCCTGGAGGAGCAGGCCCTGACCACGCCCGCCCCGGCGCCGCCCGCCACCACCCCCGGGGCGCCCGCCGCCCCCGCCCTCGCACCGCCCCGGCGCGGCCCCGCCGACCCGGTCAAGGCGCTGCTGCACCGGCACCGGGAGCTCTGCGAACGGGCCGTCGATCCGCTGGAGATCGCCGCCGGCCTGGAGGCCCACGGCATGACGGACCGGACCGCCGCCCGCTTCCGGCACCGGGACGTCTTCGCGCTCGCCGAGGAGCTCTACGCGCGCGTGCCCCGCGCCACCGACACCGCCCCCACCCCGGCGGCGGCCGCACCCCCGCCCGCCCCCGGATGGGTCGTCCTCGTCCTGCTGCCCGGCACCGCCGCCGCGCTCACCGCCGCCGGACTGCTCGTCACCGACGGCACTGCCAAGACCGCCGTCGCGAGCGCCGGAGCCGTCGCACTCGCCCTCTCCCTCACTCTCTGCCTCAGGCGCGGCCCCCTGAGAGCGCCCGGGCGGACCGCCCCCGCCGCCGCACTCTGGGTCTGCTGGCTGCTCGCCTACGCGACCGGCGGCGACGGCCTCCTCGACCAGCTGCTCACCGGCGGCCCCGAAGGGCTCTGGCCGCTCACCCCCGCGCCCCTGCTCGCCCTCGCCCTCTCCATCGCCCCCGCCGCCTGGTGCGCCCGCCTCTTCGCCGCCGGCGCCCGCCGCAGGCTCGCCCGCAGCCGCGGCCTCGCCGACTTCGCCGCAGTAACCCGTCCCCTCCTCCTCGGCGCGGTCGCCCTCCACCTATGCGCCCTGGCCGGCCTGCTCACCCTCACCTCAGTGGCCTACGGCGCGGCGGGCGCCGTCCACACGGCGGCCCTCGGCACGCTGCTGCTGGTCGCCCGGCTCCTCACCGTCCACGGCTGCCCCGAGCCCGCCGCCAGGGCGCTCGGCGCCGCCTGCGCCGCCGAAGCGTTCGCCCTTGCGTCCGTGCTCGCCGCCCGCCTCCCCGGCTGCGAGTTCCTCGCCCTGCCGGTCCGGGCCGCCGCCGCGGCCTGGGGACCCGCGGTGATCCCCACCCTGATCTGTGGCCTCACGGCCGCCGCGCTGCTGGCCCACGCCACCGCCGCGCTCTCCCGGGCGTCCGCGCACGCCACCCCCTAGCCCCCCCAACGCGCGCACCCGCGGAGCCGACGCCGCGGGCACGCCCCCCAGTTCCCCGGCATCCGCCGCATCCTCACCAAGGAGACACAGAGATGACCCCCCAACCCCCAGCAACGGCCGGTCGGCACCAAGGGGCCGCGCGATGAGGGTTCTGCTGCTCGGTGCCAACGGGTTCATCGGCCGGTTCGTTGCGGACCGGCTCCTCGCCGACCCCGCGGTGCACCTCACCGCCCTGGGACGCGGCGACGACGCCGACGTACGGTTCGACCTCGCGGGAGGCAGCCCCGGCGCCCTCACCCGCTTCCTCGACGCCGTCCACCCCGGTGTCGTCGTCAACTGCGCCGGAGCCACCCGCGGCGGCGCCCGGGAGCTCACCCGGCACAACACCGTCGCCGTCGCCACCGTCTGCGAGGCCCTGCGCCGCAGCGGCTGCGGCGCCCGCCTGGTCCAGGTCGGCTGCGCCTCCGAGTACGGGCCCAGCCAGCCGGGCTCCTCCACCGCCGAGGACGCGGTGCCGCGCCCCGGAGGCCCGTACGGCGTCTCCAAGCTCGCCGCCACCGAACTCGTCCTGGGCTCCGGACTCGACGCCGTCGTCCTGCGGGTCTTCTCGCCCGTCGGGCCCGGCACCCCCGCCGGGTCGCCGCTCGGCCGGCTCGCCGAGGCGATGCGCCGCGCCATGCAGTCGGGCGACGGCGAGCTGAAACTCGGCGGTCTCGGCGTGCAGCGCGACTTCGTCGACGTACGGGACGTGGCCCGGGCCGTCCACGCCGCCTCGCTCTCGGCCGCCCAGGGCGTCGTCAACATCGGCACCGGACGGGCCGTACGCCTGCGGGACGCGGCCGCCGTCCTGGCCAGGGTCGCCGGCTACGCCGGCTCCCTGCACGAACTGGACGGGCCGCCCCAGCGCCCCGTCATCGGCGCCCCCCGCGGCGAGACGGTCACCGAGCACCTGGCCGCCGCCCCCTTCCCGTACCCGGACGGCTGCGGCAGCTGGCAGCAGGCCGACGTCCGCACGGCCCGCGACCGGCTCGGCTGGCGTCCCAGGATCAACCTGGAGGAGTCGCTGGCCGACATCTGGATGGAGGCGGCGTGCCGCATCTGACCACCACCGGGGCGGAGCGGCTCGGCGTCGGCGTCCCCGGATACGCGCATCCGCTGCTCGCCCCCGTCGAGTGGGCCGAGCTCACCCGGCCCGGCACCCCCCTGCACTGGGCCGTGCTCAATGTCGCCGACGGGCCGGGCAGCCGCCCGGACCCGCACTGTCTGGAGGCCGCGGGCCGGCTCCACAACGCCGGAGTCAGGGTCCTCGGCCACCTCGACCTCGCCCATGGGTCACGCCCGTTCGCCGAGGTGATCGCGGACGCCCACCGCTTCCTGGACTGGTACCACGTCGACGGCTACTACCTGGACCGCTGCCCCACCGACCGGGCCGACCTGCCGGCCGTACGGCGCACGGCGGCCACCCTGGAGGCCGTCCTCGACCACCGAGGACACCTCGTCCTCGGCCACGGCTCCCACCCGCACCCGGGATACCTGGAGATCGCCGACCAACTGGTCACCTTCTCCGGCCCCTGGACGGACTACCGCTGGTCGCAGGTGGCGGAGTGGACCGCGGACCATCCCCCGGAGCGTTTCGTCCACCTCGTCCACGGAGTGCCGCGCACCCACCTGGAGGAGGCCATGCGGATCGCCCGCTGGCAGGGCGCCTCGACGATCTTCTTCACGGACCGCACCGGACAGAACGGGACGTTCCAGGCCCTGCCCGGCTACTGGGACGAAATCGTCTCGCGCATTGGACCAGGTGTCTCGGAATGAGAAGGGCCGTGGCAGTGTTACGGGGAGAACAATCGTTTTGACTCACCGACCAGCTGTATTGATGAGGTCTCCGTGTCGCTGCCACCCCTGGTCGAGCCGGCTGCCGAGCTCACCGTTGACGAGGTCCGCAGGTACTCCCGCCACCTGATCATCCCGGATGTCGGGATGGACGGTCAGAAGCGGCTCAAGAACGCCAAGGTGCTCTGTGTCGGCGCCGGCGGTCTCGGTTCGCCGGCCCTCATGTACCTGGCCGCCGCCGGTGTCGGCACGCTCGGCATCGTGGAGTTCGACGAGGTCGACGAGTCGAACCTGCAGCGCCAGATCATCCACAGCCAGTCGGACATCGGCCGCTCCAAGGCCGAGTCCGCGAAGGACTCCGTCCTCGGCATCAACCCGTACGTGAACGTGATCCTCCACGAAGAGCGGCTCGAGGCCGAGAACGTGATGGACATCTTCAGCCAGTACGACCTGATCGTCGACGGCACGGACAACTTCGCCACGCGCTACCTCGTCAACGACGCCTGCGTGCTGCTGAACAAGCCGTACGTCTGGGGCTCGATCTACCGCTTCGACGGCCAGGCCTCGGTCTTCTGGTCCGAGTACGGACCCTGCTACCGCTGCCTCTACCCCGAGCCCCCGCCGCCGGGCATGGTCCCCTCCTGCGCCGAGGGCGGCGTCCTGGGCGTGCTCTGCGCGTCCATCGGCTCCATCCAGGTCACCGAGGCGATCAAGGTCCTGGCCGGCGTCGGCGACCCGCTGGTCGGCCGCCTGATGATCTACGACGCCCTGGAGATGCAGTACCGCCAGGTCAAGGTCCGCAAGGACCCCAACTGCGCGGTCTGCGGCGAGAACCCCACCGTCACCGAGCTCATCGACTACGAGGCCTTCTGCGGCGTCGTGTCCGAGGAGGCCCAGGAGGCGGCGCTCGGCTCCACGATCACTCCCAAGCAGCTCAAGGAGTGGATCGACGACGGCGAGAACATCGACATCATCGACGTCCGCGAGATCAACGAGTACGAGATCGTCTCGATCCCGGGCGCCCGGCTGGTCCCCAAGAACGAGTTCCTGATGGGCAACGCCCTCCAGGACCTGCCCCAGGACAAGCGCATCGTCCTGCATTGCAAGACGGGTGTCCGCAGTGCGGAAGTCCTCGCGGTGCTGAAGTCGGCCGGCTTCGCCGACGCGGTCCACGTGGGCGGCGGCGTGATCGGCTGGGTCAACCAGATCGAGCCGGAGAAGCCGGTCTACTAGCCGGAGAAGCCGGTCTCCCGGACCGGCGACGCACAGAAGGGGCCGGACCCATGGCGGGTCCGGCCCCTTCTCGTCGCCCGACGCTCAGGACGCCGTCATGAGCAGGTCGTGCCGTGCGTCGGGACCTTGCCGTCGAGCAGATACGCGTCGATCGTCTTCGTCACACAGGAGGCCGTGCCGTACGCGCCGTGCCCCTCGCCCCTGTTGGTGAGCAGCACACCGACGCCCTGGCCGAGCTCGTCCGCCATCCGCCGGGCACCCTCGTACGGCGTGGCCGGGTCCCCGGTCGTGCCGACCACCAGGATCGGCGCGGCGCCCGGCGCGCTCGCCGGCGGGGTGTCGTGCTCGCCCTTGACCGGCCAGTCGGCGCACCAGCCCGCCGTGTCCCAGGCGAGGAACTCCCCGAAGACCGGTGAGATCTTCCGGAACTCCGGCAGCAGGGCCTTGGCTTGGGCCGGCGTGGGCCGCAGGCTGCTGTCGGCGCAGGAGATCGCCCGCTGGGAGTGGGACTGGGTGCCGTAATGCCCCTTCTTGTCCCGGTCGTTGTAGGAGTCCGCGAGGGCGAGCAGCGCCTCGCCCTTGCCCTGCTCCGCCTGGTTCAGCGCCTCGGTCAGATAGGGCCAGCTGGTCTTGGAGTACAAGGGCAGGGCGATGCCGGTCAGGGCGAGCCCGTCGGTGAGCTTGCGGCCGTCGGCGGTCGGCAGCGGCGAACGGTCCAGCTTCGCGAGGAGCTTCGCGATCCGGTCGGTGCCCTTCTTCGGGTCCTCGCCGGTGCTGGTGAGGTAGTTGCCCAGCGCCCGCTGGAATCCGGTCGCCTGTCCGCGCGCGTGGCCCAGGGAGTCCCCGGTCGGGTCGATGACCGCGTCCAGGACCGCCCGGCCGACGTTCTTCGGGAACAGGTGGGCGTAAGCGGCGCCCAGTTGGGTGCCGTAGGAGATGCCGAAGTAGTGGAGCTTGTCGTCGCCGAGGACCTGGCGGACCAGATCCAGGTCCCGGGCGGCGTTGCTCGTACCGACATGGGGGATGACCGTGCCGGAGCGGCGGGCGCAGCCGGCGCTGAAGTCGCTGTTGTCCTTGATGTACGCCGCGGCCTCGGCGTCCGTCTCCGGCGTGAGGTCGGTGCTCGCCTCGGAGCGGGCGATCTCCTTGTCGTCCCGGCAGACCACGCCCGAGCTGCGGGAGACGCCGCGCGGATCGAAGCCGACCAAGTCGTAGCGGCCGCCCAGCTTCTCGTACTCGCCGGCCATCCGGGGCAGGATGTCGACGCCCGAGGCGCCGGGGCCGCCGAAGTTGAAGAGCAGCGAGCCGATCCGGCGGTCCTTGTCGCGGGCCTCCTTGCGGATCAGCGCCACGGAGATCGTCGGCCCGGAGGGCTTCGCGTAGTCCAGCGGGACCTTCACGCGCGTACAGCGCCAGGCCGCGGCGGGACGCTCGCCGCCGTCCGGGGCCTTGCAGTCGCCCCACACCGGCCGCTGTCCGGTGAGCGAGACGGGCAGCGGACTCCCACCTTCGGTGGGGGAGGCGGCGGTGTTCTTGGCGTCGCCCGGCGACGGGGAGTCACCTTCCACGCTCTCGGCGCCCTTGGCGTCGCAGCCGACGGCCGTCGCGACGACCATCAGCGCGGCGACCGTCAGCGTCGCGGCCCGTACCCGCATGGTCATGCCGTACCCCGCTTTCCGAACCGGACCGCCATCCTAGGGGGCGGCTCGGACAGTCGGCGGGAGCGGCGCTACTGGCAGACCGTGCCGGCGGCCGGGATCTTCCCGGACAGGAAGTACGCGTCGACGGTGTTCTGCACGCACTTGCTGCCGCTGTTGTAGGCGCCGTGGCCCTCGCCGCGGTACGTGACCTCTACACCGACGCCCGTGCCGAGGGCCTGGATCATCTTGCGGGTTCCCTCGTAAGGAGTCGCCGGGTCGCCGGTGCCGCCGACCACCAGAATGGGGGCCGAGCCGGGGGCGCTGACATCGGGGTGGTCCCAGGTGCCGGGCACCGGCCACTGCGAGCAGTTCATCAGGGACCAGGCCATGAATTCGCCGAAGACCGGCGACGCGGCCCGGAACTCGGGGACTTTCGCCTTCGCCTGCTCGGCGTTGTAGCGCTCCTTGAAGTCGACGCAGTTGATGGCGGCGTTGGCGGCCTGCAGATTGCTGTAGTCGCCCTCCTGGTTGCGGCCGTTCAGCGCGTCCGACAGGGCGAGCAGAAGGGCGCCGTTGCCTCCGTCGGCCTCGTCGAGCCCCTGCTCCAGGAGCGGCCACAGCTCCTTGGAGTAGAGGGCCTGGAGGATGCCGTTCACGGCGTGCGACTGGGTGAGCATGCGCTCGCCCATGCCCTCGATCGGCTTCTTCTCCAGCTCGGCCAGGAGCCCGGTGATGAACGACTCGATCTCCTTGGGGGTGGAGCCGGGCAGTCGGCACTCGCCACCACGGGCGACGCAGTCGGCGGAGAAGTTGTCCAGCGCCAGCTGGAACCCCTTCGCCTGGGCGAGCGTGCCCTGTTGCGTCCCGGCGGTCGGGTCGATGACGGCGTCGAAGAGGGCCCGTCCGACGTTCTTGGGGAACAGGTGGGCGTAGACGCCGCCGAGTTCGGTGCCGTAGGAGACCCCGAAGTAGTACAGCTTGTCGTCGCCGAGGACCTGGCGCATCAGGTCCAGGTCGCGTGCGGCGTTGGTGGTCCCGACGTGCGGCAGCTCGTCGCCGGAGTTCTTCTCGCAGCCCTCCGCGTACTTCTTCAGGTTGTCGGTGAAGGTCTTCTCCTCGGCGGTGTCGTCGGGGGAGGAGTCCTCGGCGTAGTACGCGTCGAGCTCGCGGTTGCCCAGGCACTCGACGGCTTCGCTGCGACCGACCCCGCGCGGGTCGAAGCTGACCAGGTCGTAGCGGGTACGCAGCCGCTCGTAGTCCTTCGCGAAGGACGGCAGGCCGGTGATGCCGGAACCGCCGGGGCCGCCGAAGTTGAAGATCAGCGAGCCGATGCGGCGGGCCTGGTCGGAGGCGCGGGCGCGGATCAGCGCGAGCTCGATGGTGTCGCCGTCGGGCTTGGCGTAGTCGCGCGGGGCGTCCATGAAGGCGCACTCCCAGATGGTGCCGCCGGGCAGCGGCGAGGGGGCGGGGCCGCCGCCCTCCGCCTCGGACGGCGCCGGGCACTTCGACCACTCCAGCGTCTGGGTGGCCAGGTCCCTGGGGCCGTCCGCGGCCGCGTCCTTGTCGCCGTTGTCGGTGCACCCGGCGGTGATCAGGACGGCTGCCGCACCGGCGGCGGTGGCGAGGAACGCGGCGTGCCGCGCGGCGGAGGAGGTCGGCATGCGTCCATCGTGCGCCGGGCCGCCCGGCCCCGCGCGGGGCCAGGGCCAAGCGGGTGGCCCGGCCGGCCGGGCGGCAGGAGCCCGGCGGCCGTGCGGGGGTACCTAGAGGGAGCCCCGCCGGGTGAGTGAGTTGAAGCTGAACCACCCCGGCAGCACCGGTAGCCACAGCGTCAGCAGCCGGTACAGCAGCACCGCCGGTGTGGCGACCTCCAGCGGCAGCCCGAACGCGACCAGACCGAAGGTCAGCGCGCCCTCCACGGCCCCGACACCGCCCGGCGTCGGCGCCGCCGACCCCAGCGCGTTGCCGGCCAGGAAGACGACCGCGATGCTGGCATAGGTCAGCTGTTGGTTGCCGTGGTCGAAGGCTCTGATCGACGCGTCCAGGCAGAGCACGAAGAAGCCGCTCAGCAGCAGCATGCCGCCGATGCCGGTGACGAGCTTCATCGGCCGCTGGAGGACGTCCAGCATGCGCGGGACGACACCGGCGAACAGCGACCGCAGCCGGGTCGAGACGAACTTCCGCAGGAACGGGATGGCGGTGACCACCAGCACGAGGACCGCCACCGTCAGCAGCCCGGCGATCACCGTCCTGGACGGGGTGAACGACCGGGTCTTCTCCGTGCCGGTCAGATAGCCGAAGGCGAGCAGCAGCAGGATGTGCGCGCCGAGCCCGAAGAGCTGGGAGGCGCCCACACTCGCCACCGCGAGGCCCGGGCGGACCCCGGAGCGCTGGAGGAAGCGGGTGTTCAGCGCGACACCGCCGACCGCCGCCGGGGCGACGATCTTCACGAAGGACCCGGCGACCTGCGCCACCACCGTCCGCCAGAACGGGACCCGCTCTGGTACGAACCCCAGCAGGCTCATCGCGGCCGCCACGTAGGTGAGGGCCGAGAAGAGCACCGCCGCGATGAGCCAGCCCCAGTTGGCCTGGGCGATCGTCGACAGCGGCGTACGGGCGACCTGGGAGAGCAGGAAGTACGCGGCGATGGCGCCGGCGATGAGGCTGATGAGCGTGCGCGGCTTGATGCGCTCGAGGCGGACCGGTTCCACCGGGGCCTGCGGCTTGATCAGCAACACCTGCTGGCGGATCTGGGCGAGCAGGTCCTCCTCGCGGGCCTCGTCGAGCGCGACGTCCAGCGCCCGCTTCTCGGCCTGCTTCTCGGCCCGGACGGCCTTGCGGTCCGCCTTCGCCTCGCCGGCCCGCGCCGCCTCGGCCCGGGCCTGCTTGGTTGCCTCGGACGCGGCGAGGACCGCCTCACGCTCCCGCTTGGAGCGCTCGCGGGCCAGTTTCCGGAGCGTCGCGCGCGTGGAGCGGCTCAGCGCGATCGGCTGGAGCAGCGGCAGGCAGTCGGCGATGGCGTCGGGGCCGAGTACCTCGACCGCGGCGGCCACCGCGCGCTCCGCGCCGACCCGCAGGCCGAGCGTGGTGAGCAGCTGGGCGATGTCCATCCGCAGCACGATGTCGCCGGCCGCGATCTCGCCGCCGCGCAGATCCGTCAGGATGACCTTGCCGGAACGATCCACCAGGATGGCGTCGCCGGTGAGCCTGCGGTGCGCGATCCGGCGCGACTGGAGCGCCCGTACCTGCTGCCAGGCGTCGCATACGAGCTGGTCGGTGATCTCCTCGTCCTCGAGCGAGTCCAGGGACCGGCCGCCCAGGTGCTCGTAGACGAGCATGACCGCGTCCGGCCCCAGCTCGGAGGTGGCGATCAGCTTCGGCGCGTTGGCCCCGGCGGCGATGGCCGCGTACGCGAGCAGCGCCTCCTGCTCCAGGGCCTGGCGCAGCGATTGGATGGAGCGCCGGGTGGTGATGGCGCGCAGGGTGAGCCGGCGCCAGACCCGGTAGAAGAAGCCCTGCGCCTGCTGCTCCCGGTCGACGACCGTGACGTCGAGCGGCGGGCCGTCCTCCAGGGTGACGATGTAGCGCCGGCCCCGGTCGCCGTGGTCGGACGACTCCGGGGCGCCCTCGACGCGCATCGCCGTGACCGGGCGGAATCCGACCCGGCGGAGCCCCGCGAGGAGGTTCTGCCCGGTGGGACGGACGTTGGGGGAGCCGACCGCGTAGAGCGTGCCGTACGCGACCGTCCAGCCGATCAGCACGGTCAGGATGATCGAGAACGGCGTGGTGTACCCGGCCACCAGCATGGCGAACGCGTCGAGCAGCAGCACCGCCCACAGCACCACGCGCCAGCGGGGCCGCCTGGCCATGCCGACGGCGGTCATGTACGCGATGACCGGCGCGAGGTAGCCGTGCACCGGATCGGTCAGGCCGCCGCCGGACTGGACGCGGGTCAGGGCCTCCTGGAGCGAGCCGGGGGCCGCCCTGGCGACCCAGAGATCGGTGGCGAGGGTGACTCCGTGCGCGAGCACGGCGGCGAGGACGCCGTCGGCGATGCGCAGGCCGTCGCGTTTGATCAGCCGCTCGATGGCGAAGGCGACCGGGACGAGCAGGACGGCGATGCTGGAGGCGAGTCCGGCGAAGTTGACGAAGACGCGGGGAGCGCCTTGGGTGCCCTTGCTGATGTCCTGTTCGAGGCCGGTGGTAGTGCCGTGCGCGAAGGCGGCGATGGCGAGGACGACGGCGATCGCGAGCACGCCCACGAGGAGGCGGAGCAGGTCGGAGGGGCGGTGCACGCGCGCGGCGAGCAGCGGCTCGTCCCCGGAGACCCGCTCGACGTGCTCGTCGGAACGGTCGCCAGGGCCGCCCTGGTCGGGGTGGCGGCCCTCGTTGGAGGCGGGGTCGGGGGCGGGAGGGGGTGCGTTGCCGGGGGTGGGGGTGGAGGCAGGGACGTGGCCGGGCTCGGACTCGGGGGTGGAGGCCGGGGCGTGACCGGGCTCGGAGTCGCGCTGCGGACGCGGTGATTCCGGGCGTGGCTCGGCGTCAGGGGTGCGTTCGCCCTCCGGAGGCTGCACGCCGTGCCCCTTCGTCGTCTCGGTCTCTTCTTGATCTCGTATCACCAGTCACCGCCCGCACGATGGTGGCACGACCGGCCGACAGCGGACGCCATCAGGGTGCACCGCGGGGGCGCGCGGTGCGCAAGCGGCGCCCTCGGCTCCACCGTGCCACCGGTCTCACGTTCCAGCGTGCACTGTCCGCGCCGTAAGGCAGGATGGGCCGGATGAGCGATGAGGTGCCAAACCTGCCCGAGCTGCCTGAGTACGCCGAGCGGGTGCTGGAGGTCACCGAACACATCCCTCCCGGCCGGGTGATGACGTACGGGGACGTCGCCGAGTGGCTGGGCGAGGGCGGCCCGCGCCAGGTGGGCCGGGTGATGGCGCTGTACGGCTCCGCGGTCCCGTGGTGGCGCGTGGTGCGCTCCGACGGCACGCTGCTGCCCGGCCACGAGGTGAGGGCGCTCAGCCACTACCGCGCGGAGGGTACGCCCCTGCGGGAGGCGGCGCGCGGCGCGCGGGGGCACGTGCCGCGCCTCGACATGCGCAGGGCGCGATGGGACGGCGGCGGTGGCCGTGGCGCGGACGCCGAGGGGAGTGCGGGAGCTCACACGTGACAGCTTCGGCCATACGGCGGTGCGACGGGCACTCTGAGGAGCGTACGGAGTACGTGCCGGGCGTTGGTTCGAGTGGTGCGCCGGTTGGTTCGAGTGGTGCGGTGGCCGCGGACGGCCTGCGCCGGCGCCCGACGGTCTCCGGCGTGGACCGCCTGCGTGCCGGGCCTCGCGTCGCGTAGCGTTTTCCGGCACCCCGAGCTCCCTCACCACCAGCACACCCACCAGGACCGGCGATCCACGTGAGTTCCTCCTCCACCACCCGGCGTACGCCGTACCAAGGACCGGTACGGCCGAAGCCCCCGGGCGCGTACCGACTGGTGCGTACCCCGCCGGACCCGGTGGACCCCCCTCTCCTGGACGCGTCCCAGCGGGCCGTGGTTGAGCACGCGCGCGGACCGCTGCTCGTTCTCGCAGGTCCCGGCACAGGCAAGACCACGACGCTGGTCGAATCGGTCGCCGCGCGCGTGGAGCGGGGCGCGGATCCGGAACGGCTGCTTGTCCTCACCTTCAGCCGCAAGGCGGCGGTGGAACTGCGGGACCGCATGGCGGCGCGTCTGGGGGGCGCGCGGACGCCGCAGGCCACCACCTTCCACTCCTACTGCTACGCCTTGATCCGCGCGCACCAGGACGCGGACCTCTTCGCCGAGCCGCTGCGGCTGCTGTCCGGCCCGGAGCAGGACGTCGCCGTACGGGAGCTGCTGGCCGGCCAGCTCGACCTGGAGCGCGACGGCCTGGCCGGCATCGACTGGCCCGACGACCTGCGGGCCTGCCTCACCACGCGCGGCTTCGCCGACGAGGTGCGCGCCGTCCTCGCCCGGACCCGGGAGCTGGGCCTCGGCCCGCGCGCCCTGGCCCGGTTCGCGGCGCGGGTGGGGCGGCCGGACTGGAAGGCGGCGGCGGGCTTCCTCGCCGAGTACCTCGACGTCCTCGACATGCAGGGGGTCCTGGACTACGCGGAGCTCGTCCATCGCGCCGTACTTCTCGCGGAGCGGGTGGCCCTGCCGGAGTACGACGCCGTGTTCGTGGACGAGTACCAGGACACGGACCCCGCGCAGGTACGGCTGCTGGGCGCGCTGGCCGGCGGCGGCCGGACGCTGGTCGCCTTCGGCGACCCGGACCAGTCGATCTACGCCTTCCGGGGCGCCGACGTGAACGGCATCCTCGACTTCCCGGACACCTTCCGCCGCGCGGACGGCCGTACGGCCCCGGTGGCCGTCCTCACCACCTCCCGGCGCTCCGGCGACCGGCTGCTCGCGGCGACCCGGCTGCTCACCCAGCGGATGCCGCTGCCCAGGCTGCCCGCCGACAAGGCCCGCGCCCACCGCGAGCTGGCCCCGGTCCGCGAGGGCGGCCGGGTGGAGACGTACACCTACCCGACGGCCTCCACCGAGGTCGACAACATCGCCGACCTGCTGCGCCGCGCCCACCTGGAGGACGGCGTCCCCTGGAACGCGATGGCGGTCCTGGTCCGCGCGGGCACCCGCGTCCCGGCCCTCCGCCGCGCCCTGACCTCCGCCGGGGTCCCCCTGGAAACCGACTCGGCGGACACCCCGCTACGGGACGAACCCGCGGTCTCCCCTCTCCTGACCGCCCTCCGCGCGACGGCCACGGCCCCTCCACCGGGGCCGGCCGAGGCGGAGTCCGCGCCCGCGGAGGCCGGGGGCGGGCAGGCTGTGCCCCCGTCCGCGGGGGTCGGGGCGACGCCCGAGGCAGACGGACGGCTCGTCGGGGCGGACTCCGTGCTGCCGACGGTGAAGCCGGAGGCCGGCGACGCGGCCGCCGCGTCGGACTCCGTGCTGCCGGCTGCGGGGCCCGGGGCCGGCGACGCGACCGTCGAGGCGGACGGCCCGGACGTCGACGGAACCCCCGAGGCGGACGGCCGACGCCTCGACGCGGCCGCCGCGGCGGACTCCGTGCTGTCGGCCGCGGCGCCCGGGGCGGACGCGGCCACCGAGGCGGACGGCCCGGACGCCGACGGAACCCCCGAGGCGGACGGCCGACGCCTCGACGCGACCGCCGCGGCGGACTCCGTGCTGCCGGCTGCGGGGCCCGGGGCCGGCGACGCGACCGTCGAGGCGGACGGCCCGCGCCTCGACGCGGCTCCCGAGACCGACGGCGTGTCCTGGCTCGACACCGACACCGCTCTCACCCTCCTCACCTCACCCCTCGGCGGCATGGACGCCGCCGATCTGCGGCGGCTCGGGCGAGCCCTGCGCGACGAGGAGCGGGCGGGGGGCAATCGCATCCCGCCGCCCTCCGACGTGCTTCTCGCCCGCGCGCTCGCCGAGCCCGAGCGGCTCGCCGTCCACGACCCGGCGTACGCCCGGGGCGCACTGCGCCTCGGCGAGCTGCTGCGGGACACCCGCGCGCTGCTGCACAACGGCGGCACCGCCGAGGAGGCGCTCTGGCTGCTCTGGAACGGCACGGGGTGGCCCCAGCGGCTCCAGCGCGCAGCCCTGCGCGGGGGCGCCGCTGGGCGCAACGCCGACCGTGACCTGGACGCCGTGTGCGCGCTGTTCGAGACCGCCGCCCGGGCCGAGGAGCGCACCGGCGGCCGCGGCGCCCTCAACTTCCTCGAAGAGCTCGACGCCCAGGACATCGCCGCAGACACCCTCTTCCGGCGCGCCGCCCGCCCCGACGCCGTACGCCTCATGACCGCCCACCGCTCCAAGGGCCTGGAATGGAGCCTGGTGGTCGTGGCGGGCGTGCAGGAGGGCCTCTGGCCCGACCTGCGCCGCCGCGGCTCCCTCCTCGAAGCGGACCGCATCGGCCGCGACGGCCTCGCCGAGCCACTCCCTCCGGGCGCTCTCCTCGCCGAGGAACGCCGCCTCTTCTACGTCGCCGCCACCCGCGCCCGCGACCGGCTCGTCGTCACCGCCGTCAAGGCCCCGGCCGACGACGGCGACCAGCCCTCCCGCTTCCTGACCGAGCTCGGCGCCGAGCCCAAGGACGTCACCGGCCGCCCCCGCCGCCCCCTCGCCGTCGCCGCGCTCGTCGCGGAGCTGCGCGCCACGACCGTCGACCCGGACGCGAGCCCCGAACTCCGTGACGCCGCCGCCCGCCGCCTCGCCCGGCTGGCCGCGCTCACGGACGACGAGGACCAGCCGCTCGTCCCGGCGGCCCATCCGTACCGCTGGTGGGGTCTGTACGACGCCACGCACTCCACCGCGCCGCTGCGGGACCGCGACCGTCCCGTCGCCCTCTCCGGAAGCGCGCTCGACCAGCTCGCCAACACCTGCGCCCTCCAGTGGTTCCTGGGCCGCGAGGTCAAGGCGGACGCCCCGGCCACCGCCGCCCAGGGCTTCGGCAACGTCGTCCACGTCCTCGCCGACGAGGTCGCCTCCGGCCGTACCCCCGCCGACCTCGCGGTACTCATGGAACGCCTCGACTCCGTGTGGGACGCGCTCGCCTTCGACGCCCCCTGGAAGTCGGTCCAGGAGAAGGAGCACGCGCGCGTGGCGCTGGAGCGCTTCCTGCGCTGGCACGTCATGGACCGCGGCGGCCGCACCCCCGCCGCCACGGAGCACGGCTTCGACGTGACCCTGGAGGCGGGCGAGTACGCCGTACGGATCCGGGGCTCCATGGACCGGGTCGAACGCGACGAACAGGGCCGCGCGTACGTCGTCGACTTCAAGACCGGCAAGTCCGCGCCGACCAAGGACGAGGTCGCCCACCACCCCCAGCTCGCGGTCTACCAGCTCGCCGTACGCGAGGGTGCGGTCGACGAGGTCTTCGACGGCCACCGCCCGGCCTCCGGCGGCGCCGAACTCGTCCAACTGCGCCAGGCAGCCCCGCAGAAGGAGGGCGGCGACGCCCTGCCCAAGATCCAGGCCCAGGAGCCCCTCTCCGGCGAGTGGGTCGGCGACCTGCTGGCCACCGCCGCCGGCCGGGTCCTGGACGAACGCTTCACCCCCACCACCGGCCAGCACTGCACCCACTGCGCATTCCGCGCCTCCTGCAGCGCCCAGCCCGAGGGCCGCCACATCGTGGAATGAGGCGTCGTCGCAGCCCTGGCGTCACGTGCCCTAGATCACGTCACGAACTGTGCATCCATAGGAACCCCACAGGAGTCGGATCCCCGGGCAAAGAAGCTACGGAGGAGTGAGATGAAGATGGCGGCCAACCGGAAGATCTGGGTCGCGGCGATGGTCTGCGCGGCCACCGTCGTCGGCGTGACGGGCTGTTCGAAGGGCGACGAGAACAAGGCCAAGAGCGACAAGAAGGAGCCGGTGGCCTCTGCCTCCGCCAGCACCCCGCCGCCCCCGGTCGACCCCTTCAAGGGGCTCGACGCCGACACGATCGCCGACCGGGCTCTGACGGCCACGAAGGGCGCGACCTCGTTCCGCATGGTCGGCGACGGCGAGGCGGACGGTGAGCAGCTGAAGCTCGACCTCGCTCTGGACGACAAGGGCGCCTGCATCGGGAAGATGGGTCTCAAGGACGCCACCGCGGACCTCCTCCGTGCCGACAAGGTCATGTACATGAAGGCGAATGCCAAGTTCTGGCAGGTCACCGCCGGTGAAGGAGCCTCCGCCGAGGAGGGGAACGCCATGGCCGAGGTGCTCAAGGGCCGCTGGATGAAGATGTCCGGCAAGAACGCGGGCGAGCTGGCCGATGTGTGCGACCTCAAGTCCCAGCGGAAGGAGATGGACAAGGACCGCGGGAAGCGGACCGGCATGACCAGGGGCGCCGACACGGAGGTCGACGGCAAGGCCGCCGTCACCCTCACCAAGAAGCAGAGCAACGGCGACACCTTCACCATGTACGTCGCCAAGGAAGGCGAGCCCTTCGTCCTGAAGACGGTCGAGACGGGCAGCGACGGGCCGGGCACGCTCGTCCTCTCGGAATACAACAAGCCGGTCAAGGCCACCGCGCCGCCGGCGGACCAGGTGATGGACCTGGCCAAGTTCGGCGGCTGACGAAGCCTCCGGCGTGCGCCCGCCGCAGCGGAGTAGCGGGCGCACGCCCCAGGGGTGAGGCTGGTGACGGGGGAATCCGTGAGGAGGCTCGCATGGCGTCCCAGCGACGAATACTGCGCACCGCGACGGCTGTCGCGACGGCCGCCGCGACAGCCGTATGCACGGCCGTGATCGTCGGGGCCGCTCCGGCGGCTGGATCCCAGGCGCTCCCTTTGCCGGCGTACGCGCGGGCCGCCGCCCCCACTCCCTCGCCGGACCCGTTCAAGGACCTCAGCGCCGACGAGATCGGCGACCGCGCCGTCGAGGCGACGCAGTCCGCGACCTCGCTGCGCATGAGCGGCCGGGGCGTCTCGGACGGTCAGACCCTCGACCTCGACTTCTCGGTGAACGACCAGGCTCAGTGCACGGGGAAGCTCACGGTGGAGGGCGGTGTCGCCGAGCTGCGGCAGGCGGGCGGGGACACGTACATGAAGGGCGACGAGAAGTTCTGGCGCGCCTCCATGACCTCCCAGGGCATGCCCGAGGCGCAGATCGGCCCCACGATCGAGCTCCTCAAGGGCCGCTGGCTGAAGATCGCGCCGGGGCAGGAGGGCAGCACCGATCTGGCCGGGGTCTGTGACCTCAAGGCCCTGCTGGCCGACCTCGGCAAGGACGAGGACGACCGCACCGGCCTCACCCGGGGCGCCGACACCAAGGTCAACGACACGCCCGTGGCCACGCTGGTGAAGAAAAAGGCCGACGGGGAGACGACGACCGTGTACGTCGCGAAGGAAGGCAAGCCCTACATCGTCCAGATCGTCAAGAAGGGCGGTGACGAGCCGGGCACGATGCTCCTCTCCGACTTCGACAAGCCGGTGAAGGTCGTCCTCCCGCCCGCCGACGAGACCGTGGACCTGGAGAAGCTCGAACGCGGAACCGCCGTCTGACACCGCCCCGCCCCCGGCCGCCGGGCCGCGCGGCCGGGGAGTGTCAGTGGCCGCGGCTAGCCTCTCTGAGGTGACCGCACGAATCTCCGACCCCGAGCAGCTCAAGGAGCTCCTCGGCATCCCGTTCACCCCGGAGCAGACGGCCTGCATCACCGCGCCGCCCGCCCCGCAGGTCATCGTGGCCGGAGCCGGTTCCGGCAAGACGACGGTGATGGCCGCCCGGGTGGTCTGGCTGGTCGGCACGGGGCAGGTCGCCCCCGAGCAGGTCCTCGGGCTCACGTTCACCAACAAGGCCGCCGGCGAGCTCGCCGAGCGCGTCCGCAAGGCGCTCGTACGGGCCGGGGTGACCGACCCCGACGTCATCGACCCGGACGATCCGCCCGGCGAGCCCCGCATCTCCACGTACCACGCCTTCGCGGGGCAGCTCCTGACCGACCACGGCCTGCGCATCGGCCTGGAGCCCACCTCCCGGCTCCTCGCTGACGCAACCCGCTACCAGCTCGCCGCGCGCGTGCTGCGCGAGGCACCCGGGCCGTACCCCGCGCTGACCAAGTCCTTCCCCACGCTGGTCGGCGACCTCCTCGCCCTCGACGCGGAGCTCTCCGAGCACCTCGTACGCCCCGCCGACCTCCGCGCGTACGATTCCGCGCTCCTCACCACCCTGGAGTCGGCCAAGCTCAGCAACGCGGACCTGCGCAAGGTCCCCGAGGCCGCCGCCGCCCGCCGGGAGCTGCTCGACCTCGTCGTCCGCTACCGCGCGGCCAAGCGCGCCCGCGACCTGCTCGACTTCGGCGACCAGATCGCCCTCTCCGCCGAGCTGGCGACGACCCGCCCCGAGGTCGGCGCGATCCTCCGGGACGAATTCCGGGTCGTCCTCCTCGACGAGTACCAAGACACCTCCGTCGCCCAGCGCCTGCTGCTGTCCGGACTCTTCGGCGACGGCACGGGCCACCCGGTGACCGCCGTCGGCGACCCCTGCCAGGCCATCTACGGCTGGCGCGGCGCCTCCGTGGCCAACCTCGACGACTTCCCGGCCCACTTCCCCTACGCCGACGGCGCCCCCGCCACCCGCTTCTCACTGAGCGAGAACCGGCGCAGCGGCGGCCGCCTGCTCGACCTCGCCAACGGCCTCGCCGAGCCGCTGCGCGCCCGGCACGCGGGCGTGGAGGCGCTGCGCCCGGCCCCCGGCGCCGAGCGGGACGGCTCGGTCCGCATCGCCCTCCTCCCCACCCACGCCGAGGAGATCGACTGGCTCGCAGACTCCCTCGCCCATCTGGTCCGTACGGGCAAGGAGCCCGGCGAGATCGCCGTCCTGTGCCGTACGGCCACGGACTTCGCGGCCATCCAGGCCGCCCTCGTCGCGCGCGACGTCCCGGTCGAGGTGGTCGGCCTCTCCGGGCTGGTGCACCTGCCCGAGATCGCCGACCTGGTCGCCGTCTGCGAGGTCCTCCAGGACCCCGGCGCCAACGCCTCGCTCGTACGGCTCCTGACCGGCCCCCGCTGGCGCATCGGCGCCCGCGACCTGGCCCTGCTCGGCCGCCGCGCCCGGCTCCTCGTCCACCGCTCCCCGGGGGACTCGGACGATCCCGACGAGCGCCTGGCCGCGGCCGTCGAAGGCGTCGACCCGGCCGAGGTGATCTCGCTGGCCGACGCCCTGGACACCTTCATCGCCGCGAACGGCGACGACGACGGCCTGCCCTTCTCCGCCGAGGCCCGGGTCCGCTTCGCCCGCCTCGCGGCCGAACTGCGCGACCTGCGCCGCTCGCTGGCCGACCCGCTGATGGACGTGCTGCACCGCGTCCTCGCCGCCACCGGCCTGGAGGTCGAGCTCTCCGCCTCCCCGCACGCCCTCGCAGCCCGCCGCCGCGAAACGCTCTCCCACTTCCTCGACATCGCCGCCGGCTTCGCCTCCCTCGACGGCGACGCCACCCTGCTCGCCTTCCTCGGCTTCCTGCGCACCGCCGCCCAGTACGAGAAGGGCCTCGACAACGCCCTCCCGGGCGGCGAGAACACGGTCAAGGTCCTCACCGCCCACAAGTCCAAGGGCCTGGAGTGGGACGTGGTGGCCGTCCCCGGGCTGGTGGTGAGCCAGTTCCCCAGCAGCCGCGCCCGCGAGTCCTGGACGTCCCAGCCCCAGGTCCTGCCGCACGCACTGCGCGGAGACGCGCCGACGCTGCCCTCCCTCGACGAATGGACTGCGCGGTCCATGAAGACGTTCAAGGAGCGGATGAGCGAGCACCAGCACACGGAGGAGCTCCGCCTCGGCTATGTGACCTTCACCCGGCCCCGCTCCCTGCTGCTCACCTCCGCGCACTGGTGGGGCCCCTCCCAGAAGCGGCCCAGGGGCCCGTCGTCGTTCCTCCACGCGCTGTACGACCACTGCGCGGCCGGCTTCGGCGAGATCGAGGTCTGGGCGGACGAGCCCGAGAAGGACGCCGAGAACCCGGCCCTCGACGAGAAGCGGGCCGACCAGGCCTGGCCCCTGCCGCTGGACCCCCTGTCCCTGTCCCGCCGCCGCGCCGCGGCGGACACGGTCCTGGCCTACCTGGACGCCCCGGAGCCCACCGACGAGCCCACCGACGCCCCCGGCCCGGGCGAGGACGCCTGGCCTGAGGAGGAGCCGTGGCCCGACGAAGCCCCCTGGCCGGACGACGAGCCTTGGCCCGACGACGAGCCCTGGCCCCAGGACGCCCCGGAGCCCTCCGACACCCCACCGGCCCCCCATCCTGAATCGGCCCCCCACCCGGAACCCGTCCCGCACGCCCAGGCCGTCCCGCACGCCCGCGTCGCCCCCGAAGGCCCCCGGCTCACCCCGGAGGAGGCCCGGCTCGTCGCCTCCTGGGACCGCGACCTCGACGCGCTCACCGGCGAGCTGCGGCGCGCCCGCGCCACCACGCGCGACGTCCCGCTGCCCGCCTCCCTCTCGGCCTCCCAGCTCGTCCGCCTCGCCGCCGACCCGGACGGCTTCGCCGAGGAGCTGGCCCGCCCCATGCCCCGGCCGCCGCAGCCCGCGGCCCGGCGCGGCACGCGGTTCCACGCGTGGGTGGAATCCCGGTTCGACGCGCTCCCGCTGCCCATGCTCGGCCCCGAGGAGCTCCCCGGCGGCGAGGAGTTCGCCGACGAGCCCGAGATCGCCGACGAGCGCGACCTCGCCCGGCTCAAGGAGGCCTTCGAGCTCACCCCGTACGCCCACCGCACCCCGTACCGCGTCGAGGCCCCCTTCCAGCTCACCCTCGCCGGCCGGGTCGTCCGCGGCCGGATCGACGCCGTCTACCGCGACGAGGCCACCGGCGCGTACGAGATCGTCGACTGGAAGACCAGCCGCACCCGCACCGCCGACCCCCTCCAGCTCGCCGTCTACCGGCTCGCCTGGGCCGAGCGCCACGGCCTCCCGCCCGACCAGGTCACCGCCGCGTTCGTCTACGTACGCACCGGCGAGGTCGTCCGCCCCGGCCGGCTGCCCGGCCGCGCGGAGCTGGAGCGCATCTTGCTGACCGGGACACCCGACCGGCCCATCCCCGGCGCCGGATAGGCTCAGGAACATGAGCGACACCCCGGACAGCGCCGTCCAGACCGCACGGACCCACGCCGTACGCGCCTACGTCGAGCAGCACCGCGCCGCGTTCCTCGACGACCTCGCGGCCTGGCTGCGCATCCCGTCCGTGTCGGCGCAGCCCGGCCACGCCCCCGACGTACGGGCCAGTGCCGAGTGGCTCGCGGCGAAGCTGACGGAGACCGGTTTCCCCGCCGTCGAGGTCTGGGAGACCGCCGGGGCCCCCGCCGTCTTCGCCGAGTGGCCCTCCGACGACGAGAACGCGCCCACGGTCCTCGTCTACGGCCACCACGACGTCCAGCCCGCCGCCCGCGAGGACGGCTGGCACACGGACCCGTTCGAGCCCGTCGTCCGGGACGGCCGGATGTACGCGCGCGGTGCCTCCGACGACAAGGGTCAGGTCTTCTTCCACACCCTGGGAGTACGCGCCCACCTCGCCGCCACCGGACGCACCACCCCCGCCGTCCACCTCAAGCTCCTGGTGGAGGGCGAGGAGGAGTCCGGCTCCCCGCACTTCCGGGCGCTGGTCGAACAGCACGCGGACCGCCTCGCCGCCGACGCCGTGATCGTCTCGGACACCGGCATGTGGTCCGAGACCACGCCCACCGTCTGCACCGGCATGCGCGGCGTCGCCGACTGCGAGATCGAGCTGTACGGCCCCGACCAGGACATCCACTCCGGCTCCTTCGGTGGAGCCGTGCCCAACCCGGCCACCGTCGCGGGCCGCCTGGTCGCCGCCCTCCACGACGAGGACGAGCGCGTCGCCATCCCCGGCTTCTACGACGGAGCCGCGCCGCTCGACGACGCCGAGCGCGCGCTGATCGCCGAGCTCCCCTTCGACGAGTCGTCCTGGCTGGCCACCGCGAAGTCCCACGGCGTCCTGGGTGAGGCCGGGTACTCCACCCTGGAGCGCGTCTGGGCCCGCCCGACCGCCGAGGTCAACGGCATCGGCGGCGGCTACCAGGGCCCCGGCGGCAAGACGATCGTCCCCGCCTCCGCCCAGCTGAAGATCTCCTTCCGGCTGGTCGCCGGCCAGGACCCCGACAAGATCGAGCTGGCCGTACGCGACTGGCTGGCTGCCCGGGTCCCGGCCGGCATCCGGTACGAGATCACCTTCGGCGCCCCCACCCGGCCCTGTCTGACGCCGCTCGACCACCCCGCCCTCCGGTCCGTCGCCAAGGCCATGAGCCTGGCCTTCGACGGCGCCAAGATCCGCTTCACGCGCGAGGGCGGCTCCGGCCCGGCCGCCGACCTGCAGGACGTCCTGCACGCGCCCGTGCTCTTCCTGGGGATCTCCGTGCCCTCCGACGGCTGGCACGCCCCGAACGAGAAGGTCGAGCTGGACCTGCTGCTCAAAGGCGTCGAGGCCGCGGCACACCTGTGGTCCGAGCTGCCCACCGCGCGATTCTGACCTGTGATCCTGCCGATCCTGACTGAACGCACACCGATCCGGGGGAGTTGGAAGTACCTGTGAGCATCATCAGCAACGACTCAGTGGACCGTCCCATCGGGCTCACCGCGCACAGCGGTATCGACCGCATGGCGCACCACCGCCTCGACGAGGCCTGGCTGTCGGCGGCCTGGAGCCACCCGACGACCCGGGTCTTCGTGGTCTCCGGGGGCCAGGTGCTGATCGACGACACCCCCGACGGCCGCACCGAACTGGTCATGACCCCGGCCTTCGAGGCCCCCGTCACCGAGACCCACCGGTACTTCCTGGGCACCGACACCGACGGCGTCAGCTACTTCGCCCTGCAGAAGGACTCCCTGCCGGGGCGCATGGACCAGTCGGCGCGCCCGGCCGGGCTGCGCGAGGCCGGACTGCTGCTGTCGCCCCGTGACGCGGGCCTGATGGTGCACGCGGTGGCGCTGGAGAACTGGCAGCGGCTGCACCGCTTCTGCTCCCGCTGCGGCGAGCGCACGGTCATCGCCGCCGCCGGCCACGTCCGCCGCTGCCAGGCCTGCGGCGCCGAGCACTACCCCCGTACCGACCCCGCCGTGATCATGCTCGTCACCGACGAGGAGGACCGGGCACTACTCGGCCGCCAGGTGCACTGGCCGGAGGGGCGCTTCTCGACGCTGGCCGGGTTCGTCGAGCCCGGCGAGTCGATCGAGCAGTCGGTGGCGCGAGAGGTCTTCGAGGAGGCCGGAGTCACGGTCGGCGAGGTCGAGTACGTCGCCAGCCAGCCCTGGCCCTTCCCCTCCAGCCTGATGCTCGGCTTCATGGCGCGCGCCACCTCGTCCGAGATCAACGTGGACGGGGAGGAGATCCACGAGGCGCGCTGGTTCTCCCGAGAGGACCTGACGGCCGCCTTCGAGTCCGGCGAGGTGCTGCCGCCGTACGGCATCTCGATCGCGTCCCGGCTGATCGAGCTCTGGTACGGCAAGCCGCTGCCGAAGCCCGGTGACGTGACGTGACGTGACGAGCACGGTGACGTGACGTCGACGTGAGGTGAAGACGAAAACCCCCGTCCGGGACATCCCGGACGGGGGTTTTCGGCCATCAGCGGAGCCGGCTCAGACGCCGATCTTCTGCTTGACCTGCGCGAGCGAGGGGTTCGTCAGCGTCGAACCGTCCCCGAAGAGCACGGTCGGAACGGTCTGGTTGCCCCCGTTGGCCTTCTCCACGAACGCGGCCGACTCAGGGTCCTGCTCGATGTTGATCTCGGTGTACGCGATGCCCTCGCGGTCCATCTGGCTCTTCAGCCGACGGCAGTAGCCGCACCACGTGGTGCTGTACATCGTCACAGTGCCCTGCATGGCCCGGTGCTCCTTCGTTGGTGGGTGAGGTGCCAGGGGGAGAACGTATGCTCCGGCGCCACCATTCCCGCATTCGTACGACCGGTCGTCCGGGCCTGTGGACAAGCCGCCGCACCGACCCACCCGAACCTGGCAGCATGGCGGGGTGACAGCAGCAACGCACTCCACTCTCTTCCCGCAGGTCCCCGAGACCGCCGACGCGGTGCTCGACGGGCTCGACCCCGAGCAGCGCGAGGTCGCGCTGGCCCTGCACGGCCCGGTGTGCGTGCTGGCGGGCGCCGGCACGGGCAAGACCCGGGCGATCACCCACCGGATCGCCTACGGAGTGCGCGCGGGCATACTCCCGCCCGCCAGTGTGCTGGCCGTCACCTTCACCAACCGCGCCGCCGGCGAGATGCGCGGGCGTCTGCGGCAGCTCGGCGCGGGCGGCGTCCAGGCCCGGACGTTCCACTCCGCCGCGCTCCGCCAGCTCCAGTACTTCTGGCCGAAAGCAGTCGGTGGCGATCTGCCCCGGCTCCTCGAACGGAAGATCCAGCTCGTCGCCGAGGCCGCCGCGCGCTGCCGCGTCCGGCTCGACCGCAACGAGCTCCGTGACGTCACCAGCGAGATCGAGTGGGCGAAGGTCACCCAGACCGTCCCCGCCGACTATCCCGCAGCCGTCGCCAAGACCCATCGCGACGCCCCACGCGACCCCGCCGAGATCGGCCAGATCTATGCGCTCTACGAGCAGCTCAAGCGGGACCGCTCGGTGATCGACTTCGAGGACGTGCTGCTGCTCACCGTCGGCATCCTCCAGGACCGGCACGACATCGCCGACCAGATCCGCCGCCAGTACCAGCACTTCGTCGTGGACGAGTACCAGGACGTCTCCCCGCTCCAGCAGCGCCTCCTCGATCTGTGGCTCGGCGACCGCGACAGCCTCTGCGTCGTCGGCGACGCCAGCCAGACGATCTACTCCTTCACCGGCGCCACCCCCGACCACCTGCTGAACTTCCGCACCCGTCACCCCAACGCGACGGTCGTCAAACTCGTCCGGGACTACCGCTCCACGCCCCAGGTCGTGCACCTGGCCAACGGCCTGCTCAGCCAGGCCCGCGGCCGGGCCGCCGAGCACCGCCTGGAGCTGATCTCCCAGCGCGACCCGGGCCCCGAGCCGGTCTACACCGAGTACGCCGACGAGCCCGCCGAGGCCGAGGGCACCGCCCGCCGCATCCGCGACCTGATCGCCGCCGGCGTCCCGGCCGGCGAGATCGCCGTGCTCTACCGGGTCAACGCCCAGTCGGAGGTCTACGAGCAGGCGCTGGCCGACGCCGGAGTGCCCTACCAGCTGCGCGGCGCCGAGCGCTTCTTCGACCGCCCCGAGGTGCGGGAGGCGGGCGTCGCCCTGCGCGGCGCCGCCCGCGCCGGGGGCAACGACGCCCTGCTCGACGACGCCGACAACCTGCCCTCCCAGGTCCGGGCGGTCCTGTCCACCAAGGGCTGGACCCCAGAGCCGCCCGCCGGCTCCGGCGCCGTCCGGGACCGCTGGGAGTCCCTCGCCGCCCTGGTCCGGCTCGCCGAGGACTACGTACGGGTCAAGCCGGAGGCGACCCTCGCCGACCTGGTCGCCGAACTCGACGAGCGGGCCGCCGCCCAGCACGCCCCGACCGTCCAGGGCGTCACACTCGCCTCGCTGCACGCGGCGAAGGGCCTGGAGTGGGACGCGGTGTTCCTGGTCGGCCTCACCGAAGGCATGATGCCGATCACGTACGCCAAGACCGACGAGCAGGTCGAGGAGGAGCGCCGCCTGCTCTACGTGGGCGTCACCCGGGCCCGGGTCCACCTCTCCCTGTCCTGGGCGCTGTCCCGCTCGCCCGGCGGACGGGCCTCCCGCCGGCCGACCCGCTTCCTCACCGGCCTGCGGCCCGGCTCCGGTGCCCTCGGCGCTCGGGGCACGGGCGGGGGCGGCGGCATCGAGCGCGGCAGCGCCAGCGGCAGGCGCAAGCGCCGGGGGCCCGTGCTCTGCCGGGTCTGCGGCACCACGCTCACCGACGCCGGTGAGATGAAGCTGATGCGCTGCGAGGGCTGTCCCTCCGACATGGACGAGGCGCTCTACGAACGGCTGCGCGAGTGGCGCTCGGAGCAGGCGAAGGAGCTGGGGCAGCCCGCGTACTGCGTCTTCACCGACAAGACGCTGATGGCGATCGCCGAGACGGTGCCCTCCACCGACGGGGAGCTTGCGGGCATCTCCGGCGTCGGCGCCCGCAAGCTGGACCGCTTCGGCGCCGATGTCCTGGCCATCTGTGCAGGTGAGGAGGTTGGAGGAGGCGACGAGGAGGACTGATGCAAACTCGTCGAAAAAATAGTTTGCGCCCGCCTGGGGAAGCCCCATAGGTTCTTAACCACGGAAACAGCGACTTCTCTGAAGCCGTGTCTCCGTGCTGTACTTATCCGAATACGTGTGGGACCGGCTCACCCCGATCCCCCTGAGACGCCGAGAGGAGGCGATTCCAGTGATCAGCTACATCAACAGCACCACCGTCCGCACCGACAAAATGACCGATCGCTCGGTCGTCTCCGCCTGCTCGCTCGGCCTCTCCGGTTCGGCGTTCATTGGCACCGGTGTGTCCGGCTTCGCGTTCCTGCGTCCGGCCATGCTTCTGGCGGCTCTCCCCGTCATGGAGCGCAATGAGCGACCGACCAAGGCACTGGAAGCAGGAGTAGCGGCGGGCGAGGCCAAGGCCTACGCCTTCGCGGCGACCGGTGCCGAAACCAAGCAGCAGACGACGCAGCACCACACGATGTGGGCCTTCCGTGGGCTCGAACCCTGGAGTGATCCAGCCTGATCCATGATCAGGCCGGCGCCTTCAGGGCCGCGGAACCCCACCCGGGATCCGCGGCCCTTCTGTTTTGCCCGAACGGGCGGAGCAGACCGAAGGGGCCTCGGGACAGCGCAAGACCCGGTACCAGCCGACACCCGGCCCAACAGGCCGGAACAACAGACGAGGAAGAACACCCCGTGCAACTCGAAGCGCACGCCCCGTCCGTACCGCCTTCCGAAACGATCCCCCCGCCCGGCCTCACGGAGGACTTCACCTTGACCCCCCTCACCGCGCTCACCGCGCTCGACGACGCCATCGAGAACCTCGGCGTACCCGTCCCGTGTCGTTCCTACGACCCGGAGGTCTTCTTCGCCGAGTCGCCGGCGGACGTCGAGTACGCCAAGTCCCTCTGCCGGACCTGCCCTCTGATGGAGGCCTGCCTGGCGGGCGCCAAGGAGCGGCGTGAGCCGTGGGGTGTCTGGGGCGGCGAGCTGTTCGTCCAGGGTGTCGTCGTGGCCCGCAAGCGGCCGCGTGGCCGCCCGCGCAAGAACCCGGTCGTCGCGGCATGACCGCCACCGGAACCATCGACCGACCCCTCACGCACGATCCCCAGAAGCAGGCCCCGATGTCCTCTTCCACGAGCGAGCCGTCCGGCTCCGCCACCCCAGCTGTCACCACCATCGGCGCGAACGCCTCGCGTCAGAACAGGACCCGTGAGATGCAACTCATTCCAGAAGCCCTGGCCCGTGCGCATATGCACGACCGCATGAGGGAAGCGGACGCGGAACGTCAGGCCGTACGCCTGGTCGCCGCCCGGCGCATGCAGCGCCGCGCCGAGCGCGTCTCCATGCGCGCCCGCCGCGCGCTGGCCATGGCTGTCATGCACTGAATACCCAGGAAGCTCACCAGCTGAGCATCCCCGCGGGGGCCGGTCCGAACGGACCGGCCCCCGCGGTGCGTTGCCCCGGCCGCGGAGCCCCGCGCGGTTATCGTCTTCAGGGTGCTGAGTAGTGACTCCGGTGGAGACGCCCGGACACCCGAGGAGAGCAAGAGCATCGCCTGCGCCCGCTGCGGCCGGGTCGCCGACACGCTTCCGGTGACCTGGACCTGCTCGGTGGAGAACGGCCGCCGCGAGTACTTCTGCGAGGCGTGCGCCCGCGCCAACATCAGAGCGATCGAGGGCCGGCTCGACTCGTCCTGGTGGTGATGGCGCGGGCCGCCCCCCGGTCAGCCCTCCGCCACCGCCTGCGGCTCCGGCGCGTCCGGCTCCGTCTCCTCGTCCTGCGGCAGGAACCCCGGCAGCCACTCCTCCAGCTCGTCCCGCAGCCGGACCGTCGCGTTCAGCTGACAGAGCACCCCTATCGTGCTCAACGTCACACGGTGGATCAGCAGATACGACGGCGGCAGATTGAGCTGCTTGCCCAACTGATGGGCGGGGGAGCGCGGGTCGGCGATACGGGCGGCCTGGTTGCGGATCCACTCCCGGGAGAAGGCGAACGCGTCCACCTCCGCCGGCTCGATGATCGGCAGCAGATACTCGAGCACCGCGTCCGGGTCGAGTGCGATCTTCTCCTTGACGAAGCCCTCTTCGCGCAGCAGCTCGTAGACCGTCTCGGCCTCACCCGCCAGGGTCATCCGCAGACAGACCCCGATCGTCTGCGGCAGCCCGCCGGGCAGCCGGTCCACCGTGCCGAAGTCCAGCACCCCCAGCCGCCAGTCCCCAGAGGCCCCTTCCTCGCCGTCGTCCGCCCCTGCCGCGGGCAGCAGCCGGAAGTTCCCCGGATGCGGATCGGCGTGCAGCAGCCCCGTACGGGCCGGACCGGAGAAGAGGAACCGGGCCAGCAGCTGACCCGCCCGGTCCCGCTGCTCCTGCGTGCCGTCCGCGACCACCTCGGCGAGCGGGATGCCGTCGATCCACTCCGTCACCAGCACCTGGTCGGACTGGTGCACCACATCCGGCACCACCACATCCGGATCGTCCGCGAACTCCGCCGCGTGCTCCCGCTGCGCCTGTGCCTCCAGGGCGTAGTCCAGCTCCTCCGACACACGGTCCCGCAGCTCCGTGATGAGCGGCTTGATGTCCATGCCCGGAACCAGCGGGCCCAGCAGCCGGGCGAAGCGGCTGAGCTGGGTCAGATCGGAGAGCAGCGCCTCACCGGCCCCCGGGTACTGCACCTTCACGGCCACCTCGCGGCCGTCGTGCCACACCGCCCGGTGCACCTGGCCGATCGACGCCGCCGCCGAGGGCTTGTCCTCGAACTCCAGGAACAGCTCACGCCAGTCCTCACCCAGCCGCTCCGCGAGGACCGCGTGGACCGTGCGCACCGGCATCGGGGGCGCCGCCTCCTGAAGCTTGGTGAGCGCCGCGCGGTACGGGCCGGCCACCTCCTCGGGCAGCGCCGACTCGAAGACGGACAGCGCCTGCCCGAGCTTCATCGCCCCGCCCTTGAGCTCACCGAGCACCTTGAACAGCTGGTCGGCGGTGCGCTGTTGCAGCTCGCGGGCGACGATCTCGGCGGACTTCCCGCCGATCCGCTTGCCCAGGCCCCACGTGGCCCGACCGGCGAAGCCCAGTGGCAGCGCGGCCAACTTGGCGGTCCGGGTGACCGCCTTCCGGGGTAGATCAGACATGCGCCCCTCCAAATCCCAGACTGCTGTGCCGCGTTCGACGCCGAGGTCGCGTACCGGTGGCCGTTACCCCGCCATTGTGTCGTGCGCGGCTCCGCCGCCCGAGGCCCGCTCCCCTTCTCCGTCAGCAACGGCGCCGCAATCACACCCGGCGTACGGCACCACCCGCTCCGAACGCCATTCCAGCAACGGCGAGGAGGTCTCCCAGCGCGCGCCGACACTCGCCGGCAGCTCACCGTCGAGAAACGCCAGGGCGTGCGCCGCGGCGAGCCCGGCCACCACCGTCGCGAGCCCCAGGTCGCAGGCGGGCACGGCGCCCGGCCCGCCGGACCGCCACTGCGCCAGCATCCGCGGCCACACCGGCTCCCGGTCCGTCCGCTCCCGCTCCATGCACCCGGCGCAGGCCGTCCCGCCGGGCAGCACCAGCGGGCCCACCACTCCGGTCGCCTCGGCCACCCCCGCGTACAGATGGGGGGTGCCGGCCGCGACCCACTCCCCGGCCGGCACCGGGTCGGGCAGATACGCCCCCAGCCCGTCCCTCGGCGCCACGACGATCAGCGAGACGGGCCGCCCGGCGCCCGCCCCCGGCGCGTCGGCCGCCTGCCGGGCCCGCGGCACCCGCCCGCCCGGCGCCGATCTCCCCACGAGCCGCCGGGCCGCAGTGGTTCTGCGCTCACCCACCGCCTCCGGCGGCAGCCCGCCCGGCGACACGTCCCAGGGCTCCACCGGCCCGCTGTCCAGCACCTCCACGCGTCCCACCCCGGAGGCCGACAGCAGCGCCGCCACCGCCGCCCCCACCCGCCCGGCACCGCGCACCTGCACCCGCGCCGTCCGCCGCGCCGACCAGCGCCGCACCGCACCGTCCGGCTCCCGGTGGACCACCGAGAGCGACTCCAGATCGGCGCGCACCGGATCCGGCTCCCCGCCGCGGCGACCGGAGGCAGCGGCGCCCTCTCGGCCCGCCGTCGCGTCCGCGAGAAGCCCCGCCGCGGCCAGTCTGCTCACCAGCACGTCCACCCGGTCCTCGTCCAGCCCGAGCGCCCTGCCCTCCTCGCGCAGCAGATCGATGCCCCGAGTCCCGTCCATCAGCCCGATGAGGCTGCCGGTGGTCGTGTCCACCGGACCGACCACGACCGCGTGCGCCGGTGTCACACCGAACTGCACGTACTGAAGATTCCGCCAGGCGCGGCGCAGCGCCGGCTTGACCATCGGATGCATTTCCGCCCCCCGGTACTTTCATGATCACTCGCTGTGGTGATCTCCGCCGTCAGAATGCCTCGGCGGCGCGAAGGCCACGGAAAGTTGTCCACAGGGGCGGGGTATTAGTCGTTCAAATGGTGTACGACGTGGGTGGATCCCGTCCGAACCGTCCTGGAGGCGGGACTTCCTCCGCTGACAGCGGGTAACGTCGGGGCGTGCCCGCCGACCCACAGCGCAGCGAGACAAGGAAACCGCCCCGCGGGTCGGGGACGAGTGCGGTCGAGGTCCGAAGGAGCTCCCGGCGGAGCAGAACAGTCTCCGCCTACCGGGAGGGCGACCGGACCATCGTGCTCATCCCCGCCCGGATGTCCGAGGCGGAGGAGCATCGCTGGGTGACCGTGATGCTCGACAAGCTCGCCGCCCAGGAGAGCAAGCGCATGCTGGGCGACGTGGAACTGGGCGAGCGCGCCGAGCGGTTGTCGGACCAGTATTTCGGCGGCAGGGCGCGCCCCACCTCCGTGCGGTGGGTGACGAACCAGAACACCCGCTGGGGTTCGTGCACCCCTTCCGAGGGCAGCATCCGTCTCTCCCACCGGCTCCAGGGGATGCCCGAGTACGTCGTCGACTATGTCCTCGTCCACGAGCTCGCCCACCTCCTCGTCCCCGGGCACGGTCCCGACTTCTGGCGGCTCCTGGAGGCCTACCCGCGTACCGAGCGGGCCCGTGGCTACCTCGAAGGCGTCGTCGCCGCCGAGCGGTTGCCGCATCTGCCGGCCGCTCGCGGAGAGTGACATTCGTCGATCCTGTAGCGAATCCGTCCCGACTTGGCTCAATGTCGTCGCCAGCCGTTAGCCTGACGCGACGCATTCACATTTCGGGATGGGGGACGGTCGTTACGCATGGCCAGGGAATTCCAACGGGGCCACAAGGCCAAGATCAGTGATCTCACTTCCGGGACCGACCTGTACGTGGGCGTGCAGATCGCGGCACCCGGGCTGACCTTCGACATCAGCTGCTTCGGCCTGGACGCCGACGAACAGCTTTCCGACGACCGGTATTTCGTCTTCTTCAACCAGCCGAAGTCACCCGAGGAATCCATCCAGCTCCTGGGCGCACAGGCCGGTGACACCGAGTCCTTCCGGGTCACGCTGGACCGCATCCCGGCCTCGATCCACAAGCTGTCCTTCACCGCCACCATCGACGGCGACGGCCAGATGTCCCAGGTCGGCCCCGGCTACATCCGGATCGTCGCGGGCGGCGAAGAGGTCGTGCGGTACTCCTTCACGGGCTCGGAGTTCACCACCGAGCGCGCCGTGATGCTCGGCGACTTCTACCTCAAGGACGTCTGGCGCTTCGCCGCCGTCGGCCAGGGCTTCGACGGCGGACTGGCCGCGCTGCTGCGCAACTTCGGTGGCGAGGTCGCCGAGGAGGAACCGGCCGCTCAGCCGCCGCAGGCGGCCCCCGGTTTCGGTCCGCCGCCCGGCGGCTCCGCGGCGCCCGGCTTCGCCGCCCCGGGCCCGGCGGCGGCAGCCCCGGCCCCCTCGTTCGGCGCGCCCGCGCAGCCTCAGCAGGCCCAGCCCGCGCCGTCCTTCGGCGCCCCGGCCGCCCCGGCTCCGGCCCCGGCGCCCGCTCCGGTGCCGCCCGCGCCCCAGCCCGTGCACGGCGCGCCCACGATCGCGGCGCCGATGGCCCCGCCCGCGGCCCCGTCTCCGTACGGCCAGCCGCCCCAGCCGCCGCAGTTCGGGCAGGTCCCCGGCCAGGCCGCGCCGCCCGCCGCCCCGTCCCCGTACGGCCAGCCCGCGCCGGCCGGCTACGGTCAGCCGCAGTACGGCCAGCAGCCCCCCATGGGCATGCCGCCCGGCGGCATGCCGCAAGGGGCCCCGCAGGGCGGCGCCGGACTCGCCGCCGCGCTCGCGCCGTACAAGGAGGCCGCCACCGGCCAGCGCTGGACCCCGCAGAACCAGCAGCTCATGCGGGTCGACCTGGCCATGGGCGGCGTTCCCGTCCTCGCCCGCCAGGGCAGCATGGTCATGTACCAGGGCAAGGTCGAATTCGGCTACAAGGGCGCCGGGTTCGCCGGCCGTATCGTCGGTAACGCCACCGGCCAGGAGATGCAGCTGATGCGCTGCACCGGTCGCGGCCAGGTATTCCTCGCCGAGACCGGCTCCCATCTGCACCCCATCGAGCTCCAGGGCGACGCCATCTGCGTCTCCGCGGAGAACGTCCTCGCCTTCGACGAGTCCCTCCAGCACGAGGTGCGCCGCATCGAGGGCCACGGCATCCCCGGCGGAGCCCTGTTCACCATGCAGTTCCAGGGCACCGGCACCGTCGTCGTGAAGACCCACGGCGTCCCCGTCGTCCTGCCCGTCACGCCGACCACGTTCGCCGACTGCAACGCCGTCGTCGCCTGGTCCGCCGCCTCGCAGGTGATCCTCTCCAGCCAGGTCCGGCTGCGCCGCAACGCCTACCCCGGCCACAGCGGAGAGACCGTCAACCTCCAGTTCCGGGGAGCCCCCGGCAACTTCATCGTCGTCCAGCCGTACGAGGTCTGAGGGAGCCCGAAGACATGAACCAGCAACTAGCGGGCTACGCCCCCACCCCGATCGCGGCCCGGATGGAGAACCACGGCCGCTCCATGCTGAAGGTCGCCATGGCCTCCGGCCAGGACCTGTTCGCCCGTACCGGCTCGATGGTCGCCTACGAAGGCTTCATCCAGTACGAGCCCAACCCGCCCGCCGCCCGCCAGGTCGCCTCCCAGTGGATCACCGGTGAGGGCGCGCCGATCATGAAGTGCTCCGGCGACGGACTGCTCTACCTCGCCGACTACGGCGCCGACGTCGTCGTCATGAACCTCAACAACGACTCGCTCTCCGTCAACGGCACCAACCTCCTCGCCTTCGACGCCCACCTCCAGTGGGGCGTCGAGAAGGTCAAGGGCCTGGCCAAGTTCGCCGGCCAGGGGCTGTGGAACGTCCAGATCTCGGGTACGGGCTGGGTCGCCCTCACCTCGCGCGGCACGCCGATCGTGGTCGACTGCGGCCGCGGCGAGGACGAGACGTACGTCGACCCGGACGCCCTCGTCGCCTGGTCCCCGGAGCTGAAGGTCAAGGGCAAGCGCAGCTTCAAGGCCTCCTCCCTGATCGGACGGGGCAGCGGGGAGGCCTACCAGATGGCCTTCTCCGGACGCGGCATCGTCGTCGTCCAGCCGAGTGAGGACAGCACCGACCGTCTGCGGATCCGGGGCTGAGGGGGAGCGAGAACACCATGCAGAGCCCGCTTTTCAACCACGCCGAGCAGCAGAGCCAGGAGCGGTACGTCGTACAGAACCCGCAGCTGCTGCGGGTCGCGCTCACCGGCCACGACGACGTCCTCGCCCGTAAGGGCGCCATGGTCGCCTACCAGGGACTCGTCGACTTCGACGGCGAATACCAGACCGGCGGCCAGCGCCGGGCCCGCGCCAACACCGGGGAGGGCCTCGACCTGATGCGCTGCTCCGGCCAGGGCACGGTCTACTTCGCCAACCTGGCCCAGTACATCCACGTCGTGGACGTCGACCAGGAGGGCATGACCGTCGACAGCGCCTACGTCCTGGCGCTGGACTCGACCCTGCACACCGAAGTGATCGCCGTGGACAGCCAGTACGGCATCTCCGGATCGGGCAAGTACCAGCTCAACATCTCCGGCCGCGGCAAGGTCGCCCTGATGACCTCGGGGCAGCCGCTGATGATGCAGGTCACGCCCGACAAGTACGTCAACGCCGACGCCGACGCGATCGTCGCCTGGTCCTCCGGGCTGCGGGTGCAGATGCAGGCGCAGACGCACTCCTCCGGTGTGATGCGGCGCCGCGGCAACACCGGCGAGGGCTGGGAGCTCAGCTTCCTCGGACAGGGCTTCGCCCTGGTCCAGCCCAGCGAGGTCATGCCGCCGCAGAACGCGCAGATCGGGCAGGGCGTGCGCGCCCAGTTCGGCGCCGGGCAGCACGGCTCCCACGCCCAGAACCAGAACAACGCCTGGAACTGATCCCAGGGAGCGCGTAAGGGGCGGCCTCCAGGGAGGCCGCCCCTTACGCGCTCCCTTATCGCATCCGCTGTGGCCTCAGAGCCGGGCGCGAGTGTGCTCCAGCAGCCGGACCACCGACGCGTCGGCCACCTCAGCCACCTCGTCGTAGCCGAACCAGCGCAGATCCAGCGACTCGTCACTGATCGCCTCGACCGCGTCGGCCGGCGCCAGCGCCGCGTACTGCACATCCAGATGCCAGTGGCACGGCGCCGGAATGGGGTGCCGGTCCAGACGCACCGGCCCGCCCGGCAGCAGCGTCAGCCCCCGCACACCCGACTCCTCGACGGCCTCCCGCAGCGCGGCCGCCTCGACCGTCGCGTCGCCCGGCTCGCAGTGACCGCCCATCTGCAGCCACATGCCCAGCTTCTTGTGCAGCGTGAGCAGCACCCGCCCGCGCTCCGGATCCACCACCAGCGCACTCGCCGTGAGGTGCCCGGCCCCGCAGGTCTTCCACATGCCGTCCGGGTGGGCGTCCAGATGATCGAGATAGACTTGGCGCAGCTCCGGCTGGTTCTCGTACGCCTTCAGTACGAGAACGGCGTCATCGTGCAGGGTCACTTGTCGGTGTCGTCCTTGCCGTCCTCGTCGGCCCGCTCGGCCGCCTCACCCAGCATCTTGTCGAGCTCGGAGAAGTCGAGCTGCTCGCGGTGGACGAAGCCGTCCGGGTCGTCCAGGTCGGACGCCGTCGGCAGCATGTCCGGGTGGCCCCACAGGTCGTCCCGGCCGTCCATCCCGCGCGCGTCGGTCAGCGACGCCCACAACCGGGCGGCGTCCCGCAGCCGGCGCGGACGCAGCTCCAGACCGATCAGCGTGGCGAAGGTCTGCTCGGCCGGCCCGCCCGTGGCCCGGCGGCGGCGCAGCGTCTCGCGCAGCGCGTCCGCCGACGTCAGCCGGGTCTTCGCGGCCTCGTGCACCACCGCGTCCACCCAGCCCTCGACCAGCGCGAGGGCGGTCTCCAGACGGGCCAGCGAGGCCTTCTGCTCCGGGGTGTCCTGCGGCTGGAACATGCCCTGCTGCAGCGCCTCCTGCAGCTGCTCGGGGTGGGTCGGGTCGAGCTGGCCGACCGCGTCCTCCAGCTTGGAGGTGTCGACCTTGATCCCGCGCGCGTACCCCTCGACCGCACCGAACAGGTGCGAGCGCAGCCACGGCACGTGGGCGAAGAGCCGCTGGTGGGCGGCTTCCCGCAGGGCCAGGTAGAGCCGGACCTCGTCCTTGGGCACCCCGAGGTCCTTGCCGAAGGTCTCGATGTTCAGCGGCAGTAGCGCCGCCTTCCCGGCCGGGCCGAGCGGCAGACCGACATCGGTCGAGCCGACGACCTCGCCCGCGAGGGCGCCCACGGCCTGCCCGATCTGCTGGCCGAACATCGCGCCGCCCATCGAGCGCATCATGCCGATGAGGGGGCCGGCCATGGCCTGCATCTCCTCGGGCAGCACATCGCCCATGGCCGCGCCGACCCGCTCGGCCACCGGGTCCACCAGCTGCTGCCACGCGGGCAGGGTCGCCTCGACCCACTCCGCGCGGCTCCACGCCACGGCGGTGTTCGCCCCCGACGGCAGGGAGGTCACCTGGTCCAGCCACAGGTCGGCGAGGCGCACCGCCTCCTGGACGGCCGTCTTCTCCGCCGGGCCGACACTGGCGTCCTTGGTGCCGTCCGACGTGCCCTGCGCCACGGTCTGCCGGGCGATCTGCTTGGCCATGTCCCAGTTCACGGGACCGCCCTCGTAGCTCAGCATCTGGCCGAGCTGCTGGAAGGCCGCACCGAGGTCGCTGGGGTTCAGGGACCCGAACATCGCGGCGAACGGATTGTCCGCGCCGCCCGGCAGGCCGCCAAACCCGAAGGGGTCGCCGCCCGACCCCTTGCCACCTCCGGCGGGGTCCTTCTTCCTGCCCTCGTCGCCGTTCTCCGGCTCCTCCGGCGGAAGGCCGAATCCGAATGGGGTGTCACTCACGGGTTTCCTCGGCTCGTAGGGCCGCCGGCTCTTCGCCGGCGGCGACTGCCCGACAACACCACCAAGCCTAGACATCGAGGCCGGATAAGGCCTCAGTGCTTCGCCGCCTCGCGGCCTGCGGCAGGATGGACGCTACCTGGTACGTACGCGTCATTCACGTACGTACTGAAGACAACCGCTGGAGACGCCCGGTGAGTTCCCCAGATCCGCAGGTTCGCGCAGCGCGAAACCTCTCAACCCGGTCCGCCGCGCGCGGCCCCGTCGTCGCGGTCACCGGCGCCGCTTCCGGTGTCGGTGAGCTGCTGACCCGGCGCCTCGTCGCGTGCGAGGAGATCAAGCAGGTCATCGCCATCGACGAGCGCAGGGGCGAGATCCCCGAGGCGCAGTGGCACATCCTGGACGTACGTGATCCGGCCATCGCCGAGAAGCTGCGGGGCGCCGACGTCGTCGTGCACCTCGCCGTCGACCTCGACCTGGAGACCGACGCCGCCGCCCGGACCGCGTACAACGTGCGCGGCGCCCAGACCGTGCTCACCGCGGCCGCCGCGGCGGGCGTGCACCGGGTCGTGCTGTGCACCTCGGCGATGGTCTACGGCGCGCTGCCGGACAACGACATCCCGCTCTCCGAGGACGCCGAGCTCCGCGCCACCGCCGAGGCCACCGGCGTCGGCGACCTGCTGGAGATCGAACGCCTCGGCCGCCGCGCGCCCCGCGCCCACCCCGGTCTCAACGTCACCGTCGTCCGGCCCGCGGTCCTGGTCGGCGGCACCGACACCGCCCTCACCCGCTACTTCGAGTCGCCGCGCCTGCTCGTGGTGGCCGGATCCCGGCCCACCTGGCAGTTCTGCCATGTCGAGGACCTGGTCAGCGCCCTGGAGTACGCGGCGCTCGAGAAGGCCGACGGGGAGTTCGCGGTCGGCTGCGACGGCTGGCTGGAACAGGAGGAGGTCGAGGAGCTGAGCGGAATCCGGCGCATGGAGCTGCCCTCGGCCGTCGCCCTCGGCGCCGCGGCCCGGCTGCACCGCATCGGACTGACCCCGTCCCCGGCCGGCGACCTCGCCTACACCATGCACCCGTGGGTGGTCAGCGTCGGACGGCTGCACGACGCGGGCTGGCGGCCCCGGTGGACCAACGAGGAGGTCCTCGCGGCGCTGCTCGAAGAGGTCCAGGGCCGGCACACCCTCGCCGGCCGCCGGCTCGGCCGCAAGGACGCCACCGCCGCCGGAGCCGCCGGCGCGACGGTCGCGCTGCTCGGCACGGCCGCGCTGGTACGCCGCGCCCGCAAGCGCCGGGGTCTGTGAGGAAGCGGCCCCCGGAAGGGCGGCACGGAGGTCTGTAGGACCCTCCTACGGAGGGTCCGCACCGCCGGTCGAAAACGCTATTCCGGGATGTCGTGGCCGTACGGCACCATGGACCGCATGGCACCTACGCACGATCATCCCGGTGAGCAGGCGGCGGCGGATCCCATCAGGCTGCTCGCCATCCGTGACACCCCGCTCTCCGTCGACGAGGTCTTCCGGGCCGTCGGCGACGACGCGGCCGGCGGCACCACGCTCTTCGTCGGGACCGTGCGCAACCACGACGGCGGCGCCGACGTCGACGCCCTTGGCTACTCCTGCCACCCGACGGCCGAGGCCGAGCTGCGGCGGGTCGCCGAGAAGGTCGTCGCGGACTATCCCGTACGCGCCCTGGCCGCCGTCCACCGAGTGGGCGATCTGACGGTCGGCGATCTGGCCGTCGTCGTCGCCGTCTCCTGCCCACACCGCGGCGAGGCCTTCGAGGCCTGCCGCAAGCTGATCGACGACCTCAAGCACGAGGTGCCGATCTGGAAGCACCAGCAGTTCTCGGACGGCACCGAGGAGTGGGTCGGGGCCTGCTGAGGCCCCGACACACCGCTCGGACCTGGCAAAACGTCCCGTGAAACACCCTGCGGTGGCATCCGCCCCAATTTGCGTAACCGCCCCCCTGGCAGCAGCGTTGAAGCAGCGGATGGCTAGTCTGCTGATCACTCATTGCGGTCACTGATTGCGGTCGCTCATTTGGGGATGGGAGGACGGGATGGCAGTGCTCGCCTGGTTGCTGATTCCGCTTTTCGCCGTCGTAGGCGCGGCGATATGGGCGAGCTGGGCCTCGAGGAACCGAACTGCCGGGGACGTCGCCGAGCTCGCCGGTTACGCGCGGTTCCGTGACGCGATGGAGAAGTCCCATTCCGGTCCGGGACCTGCCTGACCCCCGCGCCCACCGTACGCAGTTGCCACGTCTCCGGCCTCTCTCCGCCGGCCGCCTCGTACGGACCGCCCGGACGGTGCGTTGACAGACCCGTCCCGTACTGTCGTTCCATGCCACGCCGCACTGCGACGATGCTCGCCTCCACGCTCGTTCTGATCACCCTGCTCTGTGTCGGCGTCCTTCTTCCGGTGCCGTACTCGGAGATGAGCCCGGGCCCGACCGTCAACACGCTCGGCGAGGCAGACGGCGAGCCGGTGCTGCAGATCAGCGGCCGCGAGACGTACCCCACCAGCGGGCACCTCAACATGACCACGGTCAGGGTCACCAGCGCGGACTACCGGATGAACATCGTCGAGGCGGTCTACGGCTGGCTGGCCCATGACAACGTCGTGGTGCCGCACGACACGCTCTACCCGGACGGCAAGACCGAGGAGCAGTCCACCCAGGAGAACGCCGAGGAGTTCAGCCAGTCCCAGGAGAGCGCCAAGGTCGCGGCGCTGGGCGAGCTCGGCGTCCCGGTCACCACGCGCGTGGTGGTCGCCTCCGTGCAGAAGGACAGCCCGGCCGAGGGCACGCTGCACGCCGGAGACGTGATCAAGGCGGTCGACGGTACGCCCGTCACACAGCCCGACGACGTCGCCAAGCAGGTCGTCAAGCGCAAGCCCGGGCAGAAGGTCGTCTTCACCATCGTCCCGGCCAAGGACGCGGCGGCCGCCGAGAAGGCCGGCAAGGCGCCCACCACCACGAGGAACGTCACCATCACCACGGCCAAGTCCCCGGAGGGGGACCGGGCGATCGTCGGCATCCGGGCCGGGACGGACCACGTCTTCCCGTTCACCATCGACATCAAGCTCGCCGACGTCGGCGGACCGAGCGCCGGTCTGATGTTCGCCCTCGGCATCGTCGACAAGCTGACCCCCGGCGAGCTCACCGACGGCAAGTTCATCGCCGGCACCGGCACCATCGACGAGAAGGGCAAGGTCGGGCCGATCGGCGGCATCGACATGAAGCTGGTGGGCGCGCGCAACGCGGGCGCGCGCTACTTCCTGACCCCCGCCGACAACTGCGCCGCGGCCGCGACGGACACCCCCGACGGCCTGGCCCTGATCAAGGTCGACACCATCGACGACGCGACGAAGTCGCTGGAGAAGCTCCGCAAGGGCGACCTCGCCTCCCTGCCGCGCTGCACCACGAGCTGACGGCGAGCGGCGCCCCCGGGGCCCGTACGCGGCACGGACCCCGGAGACGTACGGCCTAGGCCTCGAAGGTCGCCGACAGCGCCTCGGCCAGGCCCGGCACCAGGTCGGCGCCGGTGAGGACCTCGTTGGGGGAGTCCTTCTCACGCAGCCGCAGCGCGGACTCCCGGGCCCCGTCGCGCAGCACGGCGACGGTCATCCGGACCTCCTGGCGGTCCGGGTGCTTGGCGACCCACTTGGCGAGGGCGGCCTCGCTGAGGTTCTCCGGGACGGACGCCTCGGCCGACGGAGGCAGCATCAGCCGCTCCACGGTCAGCGCGCAGCCGGCCACCGCGTCGGGCCAGGCGATCGTCCCGAGGAACTCGTCGAGGGCCTGCCCGGCGGGCAGCTCGTCCTGCTCGATCGGGGTGAGGGGGGCGGCGTCGTCGCCGCCGTCCAGGCCGAGCTGGGCGGCGAGCGCCGGCTCCTGGCTGCGCAGCTGGGCGGTGTCGACAAGGGCGAAGAGCCGGGCCGGCTGGTCCCAGCCGAGACCGGAGGCGTACTCGTCGATCTCGAGCACGGCACGGGTGAGGGGACTCGCGGCCATCGGGGGGCCGGAGGAGGAAACGTTGGACATGGTCAATATCCTGCCTCGTTATCCCCCCGAGACGGGAACTAGGTAAAGCCTCAGTAAGTTGCATCAGTGGGCCCTAGCATCGCGGGGGCCCGCTTCACACGACCGCGAACTTCGAGGGGCGCACGTTGGCTTTCCAGATGCCGGACCGCGGCGGAGGCCCGACCGGGCCACGGATCAGAGTCGGCCGGCCCTCCCGCCGGGCCCGCACCCTGCTCATGACACTGGGTGTGCTGGCCGTGCTGGCCATGGCGTTCGTCATGTTCGCCGGGTTCTGGACGGACTGGCTGTGGTACCGCTCGGTCCACTACTCGACCGTCTTCACCACCACACTATGGACCAAGATCGGCCTGTTCGCCGTGTTCGGCCTGCTGATGGCGGCCGCCGTCGGCCTGAACATCTGGCTGGCACACCGGCTGCGCCCGCCGCTCAGCGCGATGTCGCTGGAGCAGCAGAGCCTCGACCGGTACCGCATGGGCCTCGCGCCGTACAAGAAGTGGGTGCTCCTCGGGATCACCGCCCTGGTCGGGCTGATCGCCGGCGCCTCCGCCTCCGGCCAGTGGCGCACCTGGCTGATGTACGTCAACGGCGTGCCCTTCGGCCAGAAGGACCCGCAGTTCAAGCTGGACGTGGCGTTCTACGCCTTCGACCTGCCTTGGTACCGCTTCCTGCTCGGCTTCGGCTTCGCGGCCACCGTCCTGTCCCTGATCGCCGCGGCGCTCACCCACTACCTGTACGGCGGGCTGCGCATCACCAGCCCCGGTGCCCGGGCCACGGCGGCGGCCACCGGCCACCTGTCGGTGCTGCTGGGTGTCTTCGTCTCCCTCAAGGCCGTGGCCTACTGGCTCGACCGGTACGGCCTTGCCGTGAAGTCCAGCGACTTCAAGGCGACCGGCAACTGGACGGGTCTGCGGTACGTCGACGCCAACGCCTATCTGCCGGCGAAGACGATCCTCTTCTGCATCGCGGTCATCTGCGCCGTGCTGTTCTTCGCCACGCTGTGGCGCCGGACGTGGCAGCTGCCGGTGATCGGCTTCGGTCTGATGGTGCTGTCGGCCATCCTGATCGGCGGCCTGTACCCGGCCATCGTGCAGAAGTTCCAGGTCCAGCCGAACGAACAGGCCAAGGAAGCCCCGTACATCAAGAAGAACATCGACGCGACGCGCCAGGCGTACGCCATCGGTGACACGACGCCGGAGAACTACTCGGGCAAGTCCACGGTCAAGGCCAAGGACAAGCTCCGCAACGACGCCGACTCGGCGGCGGCCTACCGGCTGCTCGACCCGAACATCGTCTCGCCGACGTTCCAGCAGCTGGAGCAGAAGCGGAAGTACTACCAGTTCCCGACGACCCTCGACATCGACCGCTACCAGGGCAAGGACACCGTCGTCGGCCTGCGGGAGCTCAACATCAAGGGCATCCCGAAGCGGAACTGGATCAACGACCACTTCACCTACACCCACGGCTATGGCGCGATCATGGCCACGGGCACCACGACCGACGCCAACGGCTCGCCGGTCTTCACCGAGGCCGGGCTGCCGACGAGCGGCCAGACCCCCAAGTACCAGCAGCGGATCTACTACGGCGAGAAGACCGACCAGTACTCGATCGTCGGCGGGCCGCAGAAGGAGCTGGACTACGAGGAGAACGGCGAGAAGACCACCAGCTACGAGGGCAAGAGCGGGGTCAACCTCTCCAACGCGTTCAACCGGGCCGCCTACGCGGTGGCCTTCAGTGAGCCGCAGATCCTCTACTCGGGAGCCATCGGCGAGGGCTCGCGGATCCTGTACAACCGCACACCCAAGGAGCGGGTCGAGGCCGTCGCGCCCTGGCTGACCATCGACGGCGACGCCTACCCGGCGGTCGTCGACGGCCGGATCCAGTGGATCGTCGACGCGTACACGACCACCAACGGCTACCCGTACGCGTCGCGCACCACGCTCGGCGAGACCACGGCGGACGCGCTGACCGTCGGCAACCAGCAGCGCACGGTCGTCGCCCAGCAGAACCAGGTCAACTACATCCGCAACTCGGTGAAGGCCACCGTCGACGCCTACGACGGCACGGTGAACCTCTACCAGTGGGACACCAAGGACCCGGTTCTCAAGACCTGGATGAAGGCGTTCCCGGACACGGTGAAGCCGCGTGCCGAGATCAAGCCGGGCCTGATGCAGCACCTGCGGTACCCGCAGGACATGTTCAAGGTCCAGCGCGAGCTGCTCACCCGCTACCACGTCGAGGACCCGGCGCAGTTCTACAGCGGCAGTGACGCCTGGCAGGTCCCGGACGACCCGACCAACAAGGACGGCAACGCGGTCCCGCCGTACTACCTGAGCATGAAGATGCCCGGGGACCAGCAGCAGCGGTTCTCGCTGACGACCACGTTCACCCCCAACGGGCGGCCCAACCTGGGCGGCTTCATGGCGGTCGACGCGGACGCCACGAGCAAGGAGTACGGCCGGATAAGGCTGCTGAGAGTGACCTCGGACGTGCCGGGCCCGGCACAGGTCCAGAGCAAGCTCAACGGTCTGCCGTCGGTGGCCCAGTTCGTCCGGGACATGAAGGGTGCCGACTCCGACATCCAGTACGGCAATCTGCTCACCGTGCCGCTGGACGGCGGGTTCCTCTACGTCGAGCCGGTGTACGCCCAGGGCCGCAACGCGCTCTACCCGCTGTTGAAGAAGGTGGCGGTGTCGTACGTCGACGCGGACCAGCCGGACGGTGACACCACCAAGGACACCACGGTGTTCGAGAACACCCTCGGCGAGGGGCTGAACGCGGTCTTCGGGGTGGAGGGCGCCAAGCCCACCCCGCCCCCGCCGGGCGAGACCACGCCCAAGCCGCCGGCCACCGCCGACGCCGCCCTCAACCAGGCGATCGCGGACGCGCAGAAGGCGTACGCGGACGCCGAGGCGGCGCTGAAGAAGGGCGACTGGACGGCGTACGGCAAGGCGCAGGAAACCCTGCAGGACGCGATCCAGCGTGCGGCGGACGCCAGCGCGAAGCTGAAGGCGGCCCAGAAGCCGACCGGATAGCGCGCCGGGCTCCGGCCGGGGCCGGATCGGCCCCGGCCGGAGCCCCCTCCACACCGTGATACGGTTGGTTC
>NZ_BMQQ01000013.1:57913-60309 GCF_014648195.1 Streptomyces purpureus | reverse complement strand
GGGTGGAGCAGCTCGGTAGCTCGCTGGGCTCATAACCCAGAGGTCGCAGGTTCAAATCCTGTCCCCGCTACTGAAGAGAAGGGCCCGGATCCAATGGATCCGGGCCCTTCTCATGTGCGCGACACGTGCCGAACGGCCTGTCTGGTGGGGCGAGTTGGGGTGAGACGTGTTTGACTTATCTCTCTGTGGGCATGTCGACAAAACGCTGAAGTGACCTCACTGGCTGCGGTATACCAGGTGTACGCGGGTTGCGGGTGGTGCGACGATGGAATTTATGGGGGACAGGGCAACTCTGTTGGAGACAGGGCGGTTTGTGCAGCGGCATGGAGAGAGCGCCGCGGACGCGTACGGGACGGGTGACTCCGGGACCGTGGAGAACGTCGACGTGGTCGACACCGCCGACACCGCCGACCCCGCTTGCACCGCCGACACCGTGGAGACCGAGGCCCGGCACCGGCGTGCCGCCGACAGCGGGGACGCGGCGTCCATGAGCGTGCTGGGCGCGCTGCTGCTGCGCCGCGGCGACCTCGACGGCGCCGAGCCCTATCTGCGCGGAGCCACCGCCGAGGGCGACCGGGCCGCCGCCAACAACCTGGGCGTCCTCCTGCACCAGCGCGGATACGCCGAGGAGGCCGCCGGCTGGTGGCGGGTGGCCGCCGTGGCGGGCTCCGCGGCCGCCGCGCACGCGCTGGGCCGTCACTACCGCGAGCGCGGCGACGAACCGGCCGCCGAGTACTGGCTGCGCCAGTCCGCCGAGCAGGGGCACGCGCTGGGCGCGTACGCCCTCGCCGATCTGCTGGAGCACCGCAGCGACGTGGGCGCCGAGCGCTGGCTGCGCGCCGCCGCCGAGCAGGGCCACCGCGAGGCCGCCTACCGCCTCGCCCGCGCCCTGGAGCGCCAGGCGGACACCCCGGCCACCGCCGCGGCCGCCGACGGCGCGCACGCCTCCGGCGCGCGGCACGACGCGTCGGCGTACGCGACCGGCACCCGCCACGCCACCGACCGCGCCCACGGCACCGGCACCCGTCACACCGCCCACAGCACCGGCACCCGGCTCACCGCCCACGGCACGGGCACGCGCCACACCGCCTACGGCACCGGCACCCGCCACAACCTCGACGCCGCCCTGGAGGCGGAGCAGTGGTACCGCCAGGCCGCCGCGCGCGGACACCGGCGGGCCGCCCTGCACCTCGGCGCCATCCTGGAGAAGCGCAGCGAGCTCAAGGAGGCCGGGCGCTGGTACCTGAACTCCGCCAAGGACGGCGAGCCGAAGGCGGCCTGCGCGCTCGGGTTTCTGCTGCGGGACGCGGGGGACGAGGAGAGCGCCGCCGTGTGGTGGCTGCGCGCCGCCCAGGACGGCGACGGCAACGCCGCCAACGCGCTGGGCGCCCTGCACGCCGCGCGCGGTGAGCAGCAGAGCGCCGAGCGGTGGTACCGCGCCGCCATGGACGCCGGCGACGTGAACGGCGCGTACAACCTCGGGCTGCTCTACGCCGCCCAGGACCGCACCCAGCAGGCCGAGCAGTGGTACCGCAGCGCCGCCTACGCGGGTCACCGCGAGGCCGCAAACGCGCTCGCCGTCCTGCTGCTCCAGGCGGGCGACCCGGGCGGCGCCGAGCCGTGGTTCTCCAAGGCGGCCGAGGCCGGCAGCGTCGACGCCGCATTCAACCTGGGCATCCTCTACGCGGGCCGGGACGACGACCGTACCGCCCTGGGCTGGTACGAGCGCGCCGCGTCGGCCGGGCACACCGAGGCCGCCCTCCAGGTCGGCATCGCCTGCCTGCGGGACGGCGAGGAGCAGGCCGCCGAGCGCCATCTGCGGTGCGCGGCGGGCGGCGGCAGCGCCGAGGCGGCCTTCCGGCTCGCCACGCTGCTGGACGCGCGCCGCCCCGAGCCCGGCCCGCCGGCGCTCGGGGAGTCCCACGCGGAGAAGACCGAGTGCGAGGAGTGGTACGAGCGCGCCGCCGAGCAGGGCCACCGCCGCGCGCAGGTGCGGGTCGGCATGCTCGCCGCCGCGCGCGGCGACACCGCCGAGGCGGCCCGGTGGTACCGCGAGGCCGCCGACGCGGGCAGCCGCAACGGCGCCTTCAACCTCGGCCTGCTGCTCGCCCGGGAGGGCAACGAGCGTGAGGCCGCGCTCTGGTGGGCGCGGGCCGCCCGCGCGGGGCACGGCCGCGCCGCGCTCCGGCTCGGGCTCCTCGCCGCCCGCCGCGGCGAGCTGACCGAGGGGCGGCGCTGGTGCGCCCGGGCGGTGGAGCTGGGCCCGGCGGAGGTGGCCGAGCGGGCGGCGCGGCTGAGTGAGGCGCTGCATCAGGAGCTGACCGCCTGAGGCCCGCGTTCAACCCGCGTAGCTATTCGATTTGCGCTGGTCCGAGGGGTGCCGTAAGGTTGTGTTC
>NZ_BMQQ01000013.1:1453-57873 GCF_014648195.1 Streptomyces purpureus | reverse complement strand
GGGTGGAGCAGCTCGGTAGCTCGCTGGGCTCATAACCCAGAGGTCGCAGGTTCAAATCCTGTCCCCGCTACTGAAGACTCAGGGCCCGGATCCTATGGATCCGGGCCCTGAGTCGCTTCTTGCGTATCTCGGGCGGCCCTTGGGCGGCGTTTTCGGCCACCAGGCCCACAGGAAGAGGGGGTGTGCCCGCCGGGCACGCCCCCTCTTCTGCGTCTGTGCTCAGGCGGCGGAACAGTTCGGGCAGACGCCGCGGTACGTCACCTCGACCGCCGAGATCGTGAAGCCGAAGCGCTCCGTGTCCGGCAGGTCCGCCAGCGGGTTGCCCGCCGGGTGGACGTCCCGGATGGCGCCGCACTGGGCGCACACCAGGTGCTGGTGGGGACGGTGGGCGTTCGGGTCGTAGCGCTTGGCACGGCGGTCCGTGGAGACCTCCAGGACCTCGCCGAGGGTGACCAGCTCGCCCAGCGTGTTGTAGACGGTCGCCCGGGAGATCTCCGGGAGCCGCTCCACCGCACGGGCGTGCACCTCGTCCGCGGTGAGGTGCACATGGTCACCGTCGAGGACCTCGGCCACGACGCGCCGCTGCGCGGTCATCCGCCATCCGCGTCCGCGCAGTCGTTCCAACAGGTCGCTCATGAGAACCAGCCTAACAGCCAAGGGACCTAGGTCCCGAACAGGTGTGACTTTGGAAGCTCACTTGACTTAGACAATGTCTATTGTACGATCGGCTACGGCATTAGCCAAGGGACAGGACTTGCAGGACATGACCAGGAGGCGCACGTGACGCAGGGACCGCTCACCACGGAGGCCGGGGCGCCGGTCGCCGACAACCAGAACAGCGAGACGGCGGGCGTCGGCGGTCCGGTCCTGGTCCAGGACCAGCTGCTGCTCGAGAAGCTCGCGCACTTCAACCGGGAGCGCATCCCGGAGCGTGTCGTCCACGCGCGCGGTGCGGGCGCCTACGGCACCTTCACGCTGACCCGCGACGTCTCGCAGTGGACCCGGGCGAAGTTCCTCTCCGAGGTCGGCAAGCAGACCGAGACGTTCCTGCGCTTCTCCACCGTCGCGGGCAACCTCGGCGCGGCCGACGCCGTGCGCGACCCGCGCGGCTGGGCGCTGAAGTTCTACACCGAAGAGGGCAACTACGACCTCGTCGGCAACAACACCCCGGTGTTCTTCATCAAGGACGCCATCAAGTTCCCGGACTTCATCCACACCCAGAAGCGCGACCCGTACACCGGTTCGCAGGAGGCCGACAACGTGTGGGACTTCTGGGGCCTGTCCCCGGAGTCGACCCACCAGGTCACCTGGCTCTTCGGCGACCGCGGCATCCCCGCGTCGTACCGCCACATGAACGGCTACGGCTCGCACACCTACCAGTGGAACAACGAGGCCGGCGAGGTCTTCTGGGTCAAGTACCACTTCAAGACCGACCAGGGCATCAAGAACCTCACCCAGGCCGAGGCCAACCGGCTCGCCGGTGAGGACCCCGACTCCCACCAGCGCGACCTGCGCGAGGCGATCGAGCGCGGTGACTTCCCGACCTGGACCGTGCAGGTTCAGATCATGCCCGCGGCCGACGCGGCGACCTACCGCTTCAACCCGTTCGACCTCACCAAGGTGTGGCCGCACGAGGACTACCCGCCGATCGAGATCGGCAAGCTGGAGCTCAACCGCAACCCGGAGAACATCTTCGCCGAGGTCGAGCAGTCCATCTTCAGCCCGGCGCACTTCGTGCCCGGCATCGGTCCCTCCCCGGACAAGATGCTCCAGGGCCGTCTCTTCGCCTACGGCGACGCCCACCGCTACCGCGTCGGCATCAACGCCGACCACCTGCCGGTGAACCGCCCGCACGCCACCGAGGCGCGCACCAACTCCCGTGACGGCTTCCTCTACGACGGCCGCCACAAGGGCGCGAAGAACTACGAGCCCAACAGCTTCGGCGGCCCGCACCAGACCGGCCGTCCGCTGTGGCAGCCGGTCCCGGTCACCGGCGGCACGGGCAACCACGCCGCCCCGGTGCACGCCGAGGACGACGACTTCGTCCAGGCGGGCAACCTCTACCGGCTGATGTCGGAGGACGAGAAGGGCCGCCTGGTCGAGAACCTGTCGGGCTTCATCGCCAAGGTCTCGCGTGACGACATCGTCGAGCGCGCGATCAACAACTTCCGTCAGGCCGACGGAGACTTCGGCAAGCGGCTCGAGGCCGCGGTCCAGGCCCTGCGTGGCTGAGGTCGCCTGCCGTTGAAGGAGAGGGCCGGACTCCCCTGTGGGGGAGGCCGGCCCTCTCGGCCTATCCGGCCAGCGCGGCGGGGCGCCGCCGCGCTGGGGTCCAGCAGCGGATGATGTCGCGTACGGAGACGATGCCGACGGGGCCGTCCCCGTCGAGCACGATCAGATGCCGGAAACCGCCGTGTGCCATGGCTTCCGCGGCCTCTTGCAGGGTCCAGCCGGGCGCCGCGAAGACGACGTCGGTGGTGGTGTGACTGCCGGCCGTTTCGATGTCGGGGTCCTGGCCGGCGCCGATCGCGTTGAGGATGTCGCGCTCGGTGAGAATCCCGAGCCCGCTGGTGTCGGTGTCGAGGACGACGGCCGCGCCGATGCGGCGCGCCGCCATCAGCCTGGCTGCCTGCCGGAGGGTATGGGCGGGTCCGATGGTGAGGACCACCGTGCTCATGGCGTCACGGACGAGCATGAATGGAGCCACCTCCTTGGTGAACCGTCCCCCAAGAGAACGGATTCACAAGTTCACAAGTGGGGGGACTCTCACAGTGGCAGCGCCGCGCGGGTTGAACAAGAGGGCGTGCGAGTCCCCGGCGGCGCCGGGTGCGTCGCCGGATGCGCCTGGGGAGCGCGGGCCGGTGGAGGGGCTCGGGATCCGGGCGCCCGGTGGCTCGTCGCGCCTCCGGGCGCCGTTTGGCGGCCCGCCTCAGCTGAAGGTCAGCCGCCCAGGTAGCTCAGCAGCTCGCCGTGGAGCAGGCCGTTCGAGGCCGCCGCGTTGCCGCTGTGCGGGCCGTGCCGGCCGTCGAGGCCGGTGAAGGTGCCGCCCGCCTCCTGGACCACGATCGCGGTCGCCGCCATGTCCCACAGCGACAGCTCCGGCTCGGCGCAGATGTCCACCGAGCCCTCGGCCACCATCATGTACGGCCAGAAGTCGCCGTACGCCCGGGTCCGCCAGCACGCGCGCGTGAGGTCGAGGAAGCCGTCGAGGCGGCCGCGGTCCTCCCAGCCGCTCAGCGAGGAGTACGCGAACGAAGCGTCCGACAGCTCGGCGACCTTCGAGACCCCGATCCGGGTCGCTGCGGACAGGCTGCGGCCCGTGTACGCGCCGAGCCCTTTCGCCGCCCACCAGCGGCGGCCCAGCGCGGGCGCCGACACCACACCGACGACCGGCTGGTAGCCGCCCTCGCCGGCCTCCATCAGCGCGATCAGGGTCGCCCAGACGGGCACCCCGCGTACGTAGTTCTTCGTCCCGTCGATCGGGTCGATCACCCAGCGGCGCGGACCGGTGCCCTCGATGCCGTACTCCTCGCCGAGGATCGCGTCACGGGGCCGGGCCCGCTGGAGCTGACCGCGGATCAGCTCCTCGGCGGCCTTGTCGGCCTCGCTCACCGGTGTCATGTCGGGCTTGGTCTCGACCTTCAGGTCGAGCGCCTTGAACCGGTCCATCGTGGCGGCGTCGGCGGCGTCCGCGAGGACATGGGCCAGCCGGAGATCGTCGTGGTAATCGGCCATGGCGGCAGCCTATCCCGCTGCGGTACGACGACTCCCGGGGGCTATTGACAGTCCGTGTCCGTCCGTCAACTCTGTGCGCAGACACACCGTGCGTCCAGCAGCACGGTCGGGAGGCGACGATGCCCACAGCGCGTGAGGCACTGCTGAACGCCGCTCTCGCGGCCCTGGCCACCCTGCCCTGGTCCGGCGTCCGCATGGTCGACGTGGCCGCGCGGGCCGGGGTCTCGCGCCAGACCCTCTACAACGAGTTCGGCAGCAAGGAAGGGCTCGCCCGCGCCCTCGTACGGCGCGAGGCGGACGCCTATCTGTACGGCGTGGACCGGGTTCTCGCGGAAGACCGGGCCGAGGCCGCCGACCGCCTCGCCGACGTCGCCGAATGGATCGTCGGCCAGGCGCACACCCGGCCACTGCTGCGCGCCCTGCTCACCGGCTGCTGGGAGGAACGTCTCCCCACCCCCCGCCCGGCCCGCCGGGCCACCTTCGCGGTCGCCGTCCCGGCCCAGCGCCGTGCCGACGCGGGCACCCCCGCACCGGCCGAGCTGGCCGAGGCGGTACGGGACCGGTCCCTGGCCGCGTTGCACGGCTCCGCCGACGCGTACCGCTGCGAGCTGGCCGTCCGCCTCGCGCTGTCGTACGTCCTCGCGCCCGGCGCGGACGGGGTCGGTCAGCTCGTCCGTACCGCCGTCCGGGCGACCGCCGATCGGGGGAACCCTGGGGTCAGTGGGACGAGCCCGACAGCTGAAGGCCAATGACACCGACGATCACCAGCGTGATCGAGACGATCTTCAAGGTGGAGACCAGATCGCCGAGGAAGACCATTCCGTAGATCGCCGTCCCCGCCGCCCCGATGCCGGTCCAGACCGCGTACGCCGGACCGACGTCGAGCCGCCTCAGGGCCAGCGTCAGCAGACCGAAGCTGCCGATGGCGAAACAGGCGAACGCGATGGTGGGCCAGAGGCGGGTGAAACCGTGGGAGAGCTTCAGACAGATCGCGAAGCCGGTCTCCAGGAGACCGGCGACCACCACCAGCAGCCACGCCATCTCAAGTCCTCCCACGCTCTCGGTGACTGCTTCGTCTCGCTTGGCTCGCTTGGATCAGTTGGTGCGAGTATGCACTTACCAAGGGGAGGTAACCGCAAACGTGCGCGAGTCAGTCGCCCTCGCGTCGTTCGCGGGTCGCGAGCAGCCGCCGCAGTGAGTACAGCCGGGCCGGATCGGCGTGGCCCTCCTCCACCCAGGCGTCCAGACCGCAGTCCGGCTCGTCGTGGCTGCAGGCCCGCGGACAGTTCTCGGTGCCCGCGACGAGATCGGGGAAGGCGAGGATCACCCGGGACGGCTCGACGTGGTTCAGCCCGAACGAGCGCACACCCGGGGTGTCGATGACCCAGCCCCCACTGCTCAGCGGGAGGGCGAGGGCCGAGGTGGTGGTGTGGCGGCCGCGGCCCGTGACGGCGTTCACCACGCCCGTCAGCCGTCGCCGGTCCTTCGGCACCAGCGCGTTGACCAGCGTCGTCTTGCCGACGCCGGAGTGCCCGACGAAGGCGGTGGTACGGCCCTTCAGGTGCTCGTGTACCCGGTCGGCGGCCACACCGTCCACAAACTCGTCGTGGGTCGTCACCACGTACGGGACGCCCAGCGCGCCGTACATCTCCAGCAGCTGGTCCGGCGGAGCCAGGTCCGACTTGGTCAGCACCAGCAGCGGCTCGAGACCGCCGTCGTACGCGGCGACCAGGCAGCGGTCGATCAGCCGGGGCCGCGGCTCCGGGTCGGCGAGCGCGGTGACGATGGCGAGCTGGTCGGCGTTGGCGACGACCACCCGCTCGAAGGGATCGTCGTCGTCGGCCGTACGGCGCAGCACCGAGGTGCGCTCACCGATGCGGACGATCCGGGCGAGGGTGTCCTTCTTGCCGGACAGGTCACCGACGAGTTCGACCCGGTCGCCGACGACGGCGGCCTTGCGGCCCAGCTCACGGGCCTTCATGGCCATCACGACGCGGTCGTCGACCAGGCAGGTGAGCCGTCCCCGGTCCACGGTGAGGACCATGCCCTCGGCGGCGTCCTCGTGCTTGGGGCGGATGGAGGTACGAGGCCGGTTGCCCTTGGGGTTGGGGCGCTGGCGGATGTCGTCCTCGTCGGTGTGCTTGCCGTAGCGGCGCATGTCGTCAGGCCTCGAGCATTCCGGTCCACATCTGCGGGAAGTCCGGCAGGGTCTTCGCGGTGGTCCCCACATTCTCGATCCGGACGCCGTCCACGGCGAGTCCGATGATCGAGCCGGCGGTCGCCATGCGGTGGTCGTCGTACGTGTGGAACACCCCGCCGTGCAGCGGGCGCGGGCGGATGTGCAGGCCGTCCGCGGTCTCGGTGACGTCGCCGCCGAGTTCGTTGATCTCCTTGGTGAGCGCGGCCAGCCGGTCCGTCTCGTGCAGGCGCAGATGGGCCACACCACGCAGTGTGGAGGGGGAGTCGGCGAGGGCGGCGACCGCGGCGATGCCCGGGGTGAGCTCGCCGACCTCGCTCAGGTCGACGTCGATGCCGTGGATCCGGCCCGTACCGGTGAAGGTCAGGCCGAGGTCGGTGAGCTCGCAGGAGCCACCCATCTCGGTGAAGATCTCGCGCAGCGCGTCACCGGGCTGGGTGGTCCGCTCGGGCCAGTCCGGGATGGTCACCCGGCCGCCGGTGACCAGCGCCGCGGCCAGGAACGGCTGGGCGTTGGAGAGATCGGGCTCGACCGTCAGATCGCGGCCGAGCAGCGCGGACGGGGCGACCCGCCAGACGTTGGGCTCGCCACCGGTCTCCGGCTCGTCGACCTGCGCGCCGACGCTGCGGAGCATGTCGACGGTCATCCGGATGTGCGGCATCGAGGGCAGCCGGGCGCCGGTGTGGCGCACCTCCACCCCCTGGTTGAAGCGGGGCGCGGAGAGCAGCAGGGCGCTGACGAACTGGGAGGACGAAGAGGCGTCGATCTCCACCGGGCCGCCGTCCAGGACGCCGCCGCCGTGCACCGTCATCGGCAGGCAGCCGCGGTCGTCGTCGTCGATCCGGGCGCCCAGCGTGCGCAGCGCGTCGATGACACCGTTCAGCGGGCGCTCGTACGCGCGGCGGTCGCCGTCGAACCGGACCGGCCCGTCGGCGAGCGCGGCGACCGGCGGCAGGAAGCGCATCACCGTACCGGCGTTGCCGACGTCGACCGTGGCGGGGCCGTGCAGCCGGGCGGGGATGATCCGCCACGCCTCGCCGGTGCCGTCCGGGCCCACGCCCTCCTCGATGCCGACGCCCAGCGTGCGCAGGGCCTCCGCCATCAGGAGCGTGTCCCGGGAACGCAGCGGCCGGCGCAGCCAGCCGGGCTCCGCAGCGAGGGCGGCGAGGACCAGGGCGCGGTTGGTGACCGACTTGGACCCGGGCGCGGTGACGGTCGCTGTGACGGCTCCGCTCGCGGACGGGGCGGGCCAGAGGTCGGGGTGCACGGAACTCTCGGTCATGCCCTCACTTTAGTGGGGGGCACACGCACTACAGTCCCAGCAGCCAGCGCCCGCCGCCGATCAGCGAGCAGAGCGACACCGCGTGGAAGAGGAACAGCCACAGCAAGGGCGGTACGTGGGTGAGCCGGGCGAGCTGGTCGGCGTCGGAGTCGGGGGCGCCGCCGTGGCGGCGTTTGGCCTGGAGCTCGAAGGTCGGCCGGACCCCGCCGAGGAGCAGGAACCACACGGCGGTGTAGGCGAACCCGGACTGCACGTCCGGCTCGGTGAGCCAGGAGACCAGGAGGAAGGCGGCACCCGTGAGGATGACGCTCAGCGCCCCGTACGCGTTGCGGATCATCACCAGCATGGCGAGCAGGAGGGCGGTGGCCAGCCACAGCAGCAGCGTGATCCTGTGGGCTGAGAGCAGCCACGCGCCGCCGAGGCCCAGGAGCGGCGGGGCGGTGTAGCCGGCGGCGGCCGTGAGGATCATGCCGAGGCCGGTGGGGCGGCCGCGGCTGACGGTGAGCCCGCTGGTGTCGGAGTGCAGCCGGATGCCGTCCAGCCGGCGCCCGGTGACCAGGGCGATCAGGCCGTGGCCGCCCTCGTGGGCGATGGTTATCGCGTTACGGGAGAGCCGCCATATCGCGCGCGGCACGACCGCGAGCAGGGCGGCGGCCGCAGTGGCGAGGACGAGCCACTGCTCGGGGGCGGGCTGGATGCCGAAGACGTCGGACATTTGCTGGACGGGCTCCTGGGCTCGGCGCGGATCGTGGCAGTGTGGCACGTATGTGCGGACGGTATTCAGCGAGTCGTCGGCCCGAGGATCTGGTGGGGCTCTTCGAGGTCGAGAAGTGGGAGCCGGAGGAGACTTTGGCACCCGACTGGAACGTGGCCCCGACCAAAGAGGTCTACGCGATCCTGGAGCGCCCTCTGAAAGACGCGGATTCACCTCGTCCGGTTCGCCAGATGCGGGTGCTGAAATGGGGCCTCGTCCCTTCCTGGTCGAAGAACCCGGAGGGCGCGGCCCGCATGATCAACGCGCGGGCCGAGACGCTGACCGAGAAACCCTCCTTCAAGCGAGCCTTCTCCGCCCGGCGCTGCATTCTGCCCGCGGACGGCTACTACGAGTGGGTGACCGGCGTCCAGGAGCGGGAGCTGGAGGTCGAGGGCAGGAAGAAGCGGCCGCGCAAGCAGCCGTATTTCGTGACCCCGGCGGACGGCTCGGTCTTCGCGATGGCCGGTCTGTACGAGTTCTGGCGCGACCGGACCCTGCCGGACGACCATCCCTCGGCGTGGTGGGTGACCTGCTCGGTCATCACCACCGAGGCGGAGAAGGGGCCGCTCGGGGTGGCCCCCGCGGAGGGCCCCGGCTCCCTCGCCGACATCCACCCGCGGATGCCGCTGATGCTGACCCCGGACCGCTGGTCGGCGTGGCTGGACCCCTCGCGCACCGAACCCGAGGAGCTGCGCGACCTGCTCCAGGCACCCCCGGGGGGCCTGATGAGGGCGTATCCGGTCGCGACCGCCGTGAGCAACGTCCGCAACAACGGACCGGAGCTCCTGACGGAGCTGGAGGGCCCCGAGGTGGGCACGCTGTTCTGAGCTCCGGCCCGGCCCGCCGGGCACGCGGCAGTATGGAGGCGTGACCAAGAGCGAGATCGTTTCGACCGGCACCGGAGACGCGCGCATCACCTGGCACCCCGCCCGGAAGCCGCGCCTCGTGCTGGCCCTCGGCCATGGCGCCGGTGGCGGGACCGAGGCCCGCGACCTCCAGGCCCTCGCCGCCGAGCTGCCCGCGGACGGGGTGAGCGTCGCCCTCGTCGAGATGCCCTGGCGGGTGGCCGGGAAGAAGGTGGCGCCCGCGCCCAAGACCCTGGACGCCGGATGGCGCGAGGTGTGGCCGGCCCTGGCGAAGGGCGCGGTCCCGGTCGTGGCAGGCGGGCGCAGCGCCGGGGCGCGGGTCGCCTGCCGCACCGCGGCCGAGCTCGGGGCCCGGGCCGTCCTCGCGCTCAGCTTCCCGCTGCACCCGCCGGGCCGGCCGGAGAGCTCCCGCGCCGGGGAGCTCCTCGGCGCCGGTCTGCCGACGCTCGTCGTCCAGGGCGGAAACGACCCCTTCGGCAAGCCCGGGGAGTTTCCCGATGGGACCTACACCTTTGTCGAGGTTCCATTCGGCGACCACTCGTTCGCCGTGCCCAAGCGCGCCCCGCTCACCCAGGACGACGCACTCGGTGTGATCACCGAAGGCGTTCGGAAATGGATCGGAACTCTCCGGGAATGATGCGAGCGGCCCTTCTGTTGCAACGGGTGCATCGGAAGAAAGAGCTTTGGAGAGGGAGCCCGTCGCATGAGTTCGACCATCTGCCCGAGCCGCTCGCGCACCGCTGACCTGGACTGGACGGTGCTGCCCGCGGCCAAGACCGCCCCTATTCGGGCGGCGGGCGGAGCGGTTCCTCGTCTATCCTCCGAATCGAGTGGGTCCGCATTCGGATCCGCCACATCGTTGGAGGAGGTGGGTCCGGTCACTGGGACCGACACAGGGACCGACAACGGCCCCGAGGAGACGGCCGCCGAGCGCAATGCGCGTTTCGAACGGGACGCTCTCGGATACCTCGACCAGATGTACTCCGCGGCGCTGCGCATGACGCGCAATCCCGCCGACGCGGAAGATCTGGTGCAGGAGACCTACGCCAAGGCGTACGGCTCCTTCCACCAGTTCCGTGAGGGTACGAACCTCAAGGCGTGGCTGTACCGGATCCTGACCAACACCTTCATCAACTCGTACCGCAAGAAGCAGCGCGAGCCGCAGCGCAGCGCCGCCGAGGAGATCGAGGACTGGCAGCTCGCCCGGGCCGAGTCCCACATGTCGACGGGTCTGCGGTCGGCGGAGTCGCAGGCTCTCGACCACCTGCCCGACTCCGACGTGAAGGAAGCGCTGCAGGCGATCCCCGAGGAGTTCCGCATCGCCGTCTATCTGGCGGATGTCGAGGGCTTTGCGTACAAGGAGATCGCGGACATCATGGGTACACCCATCGGTACGGTGATGTCCCGACTGCACCGGGGCCGCCGCCAGCTGCGCGGCATGCTCGAGGACTACGCCCGCGACCGCGGGCTCGTGCCCGCGGGCGCCGGAGAGTCGTCGAACGATCTGAAAGGCTCGGGCTCATGAGCTGCGGAGAGCCGCACGAGACGGATTGCAGTGAGGTACTCGACCATCTCTACGAGTTCCTCGACCATGAGATGCCCGACAGCGACTGCACCAAGTTCGAGTCGCACTTCGAGGAGTGCTCCCCGTGCCTGGAGAAGTACGGGCTCGAGCAGGCCGTGAAGAAACTGGTCAAGCGGTGCTGCGGTCAGGACGACGTGCCGACCGACCTCAGGGCCAAGGTCATGGGCCGGATCGACCTCATCCGCTCCGGGCAGATCGTTCCCGACCACGACGTGTCGGCACCGACGCCTCAGGAGACCTGAGCGCGCGGCGCGCGGGCCCCGGCCCCGCGCCATAGCAGCCCCCATCACCCGATGGTGCTAATCGGCTGTTACCCGCCGTGATGCTGTGCCCAAGTCGCTAGCGTGACGCGGGTGATGGGGATTCCTGGAGCCGCCCGCGCGTACATCGGGTGCGTCGTGGCCGGCGCCGTGGTCTGCGCGCTGCCCGTCCTCGGGCCCGACGCGCGCGGCTCCTGGGGAGCCGTCGCCCTGCTGGCCGGGCTGTACGCCGCCTGCGAGCTGCCCGCCCGATGCCCGTTCCTCGGCCGGACCCAGGTCGGGTCGGTGCCGGCCGGTACCGGCTCCTTCTTCCCCGTACTCCTCGCCGCCGCGCTGCTCCTGCCGCCCGCCGGGGCCGCGGCCGTCGCCCTGCCCGGAGCGCTGCTTGCCCGGGTCGACCAGCGCCCGGCCCTGCCGCGCCGGATCTGGCGGGCCGGCCGTCTCGCCCTCGCCGCCTGGGCCGCCGCGCAGGCCGCGGCGCTCCTCGGCGGTCCGGCCGCCCTCGGCGGCGGCTCGGGCGCCCCGGACTTCCCGTACGTCCTGCTGCCCGCCGCGGTCTCGGCGTGCACCTTCAGCCTCGTCCTCGCGGTGCTCGACGGCGGCATCCGCGTCACGGCGGAGCGGCGGCCGGTACGCACCGCCTGGCAGGGGCTGCTGTGGCCCTCGCTCGCCCCGCACGCCGTGCACGGCCTTGCCGGGCTGATGATGGCCGTGCTCTGGCGCAGCGCCCACGGGCCGGTCGCCGCGCTGTTCGTGCTGCTGCCGATGTACATCACCTGCTGGGTCTTCGCGCAGTACCACCGCGAATGGGCCGCGCACCAGGCCACCATCCGGGCGCTCGTGCAGGCCGTCGACCTCAAGGACCGCTACACCCGGGGCCACAGCGAACGGGTCGGCCGGGCGTCCGTCCTCATCGCCCGCGAACTGGGCATGGACGAGGGACGCCTGGAGGTCCTGCGCTTCGCCGGGATCCTGCACGACGTCGGCAAGCTGGGCGTGCCCACCCGGGTGCTGCGCAAGGACGGGCCGCTGACGCCCGAGGAGCGGCGGATCATCCAGCTGCACCCGGAGTACGGGCACGAGATCGTGCGGGGCATCGGCTTCCTCGGCGAGGCGCGTTCGGCGATCCTCCACCACCACGAGCGGATGGACGGCAGCGGCTACCCGTACGGGCTGAGCGGGACCCAGATCCCCGAGTTCGCGCGCGTGGTCGCCGTCGCGGACGCCTTCGACGCGATGACCTCCACCCGCTGCTACTCCCGGGCCCGGCCGGTCGGCACGGCGATCGCCGAGCTCCGGCGGTGCGCGGGCAGCCACTTCGACCCCCGGATGGTCCGCGCGCTGGTCCGCGCCCTCGACCGGCACGGCTGGCAGTCGGACGTCACCGCCGACGAACCGAGCGGGAACGTTCCGCCACCCCGGCCCACCGCGAAGCCGGCCGCCCCCGCCTCTGCCCCCGCCCCGCTGCCCGCCCCGCACCCCGGGGCCCGGCCATGACCCCTCGCTACGCGCGCGTGGCGGCCCCGGTTGCCGTGGTGTACGGAGCCGCCGCCCTCCTCACCGCCGGCGGGCTCGGCCACACCCTGTGGTGCGGGGTCGACCAGCGGGGCACCGCTCTCGCCTTCGGGGTGCTCATCGCCGTCGGCGAGCTCGCCCGCTGGGGCTCCGCGCCCCTCCCCGGCGAGCTGGGCGGAAAGGAGCCCGCACCGCTCGGGGCCGCCGGGGCGCTCGCGTACGCCCTGCTCGGCGAGAGCGCGGGGGAGCCCACCACCCACGGCGTGCTCCAGGTCGTCTCGGTGGTCGTGGCCGGGGCCCTCGCGGGGAACGTCCTCCATGTCGCACGGGGCCGCGAACCCGCCCTCGACCATGTCGCCCGCCGGGTGCTGACCGTCGGCTTCGCCGCCGTCTGCTTCCAGCCGCTCTACAACACCGGCCTCGTCACCCAGCACATCGGCCACGGCCCCCTCTACGCCCTCTTCCTGCTGGTCCTGCTGGTGCTGACCGCCCTGTGCGACGCCGTCCTCGCCGCCGTGATCCAGCGCGCCCGCACCGGCTACCCCTACGGCCCGCTCCTCCGCGACCAGCTGCGCGCCCTCCTCGGCATCGGCTCCGCGGTCTGCGCCACCGGCGCGGTGATGGCCCTCGGGGTCGCCGCCGCCGGACTGTGGGCGCTGCCCGTCTTCTGCGTACCGCTCCTCCTCACCCAGCTCGCCTTCCGCCGGTACGCCGCCGTCCGCGAGGTCAACGGCCAGACCATCGCCTCGCTCGCCCGCGCCACCGAGATCGCCGGGTACACCCCGGCGGGGCATGCCCGGCGTGTGGCGGCTCTCAGCGGGGCGGTCGGCCGGGAGATGGGCCTGTCCGGAGCCGAGCTGACCGTGCTGGAGTACGCGGCCCTGATGCACGACATCGGTCAGCTCTCGCTCGTCGACCCCGTTCCGGAGGGTGCCACCGCCCTCCTGCCGGTCCCCGAGCAGCGGCGGATAGCGCTGCTGGGCGGGGCCGTCGTCCGCCAGACCGGCGTGCCCGCGGCCGTCGCCGTCGTCGTGGAACGCCAGGCCGACCCGTACCGAGAACAGCCCCTGCCCGCCCGGATCGTCCGCGCCGTCAACGCGTACGACGATCTTGCGGGGGACACCGCGGCGGGCGCTCTGAAGGCACTCGAACGGCTCAGGCTCGGCACCGCCCGGGACTACCAGCCCGAGGTCGTCGAGTCCCTCGCCAGAGTGCTGGCCCGGGGCGGCGTCGCCCCCGGTCGACCTGGGTAACCCATGGGTAATGAGCGGGCGTCCGACCGGGCATGGTTGGATGCGAACAAGAGGGTGACAGAGTTGTCGAGGGTTCCCTCGGGCCTGAACCCGAGCGACCGGCAGGCGGGAATCGTGAGGATCTTCGGGAAGGTACGGCATCGGCCCTCCGCCTCGTGGCGGCAGGCCACCGACCGCGCGTTCACGCTGATCGGCGACGGCCGGTACGAGGACGCGGGCGCGCTGCTGACGCGTGCGGCGGACCTGGAGCCCTGGCTCTCCGAGTCCTGGTTCAACCTGGCGCTGCTGCACAAGTTCCGGCACGACTGGGAGCAGGCCCGCGCGGCGGGGCTGCGCGCGGTCGCCCTGCTCGACAAGGAGACCGGCGCCCCCGACTGGTGGAACGTGGGGATCGCCGCCACCGCCCTGCAGGACTGGCCGCTGGCCCGCCGCGCCTGGCAGGCGTACGGCCTGAAGGTCCCCGGAGCCTCCGCCGGCACCGGTGAGCCGGCCGGGATGGACCTGGGCAGCGCGGCCGTGCGGCTCTCCCCGGAGGGTGAGGCCGAGGTCGTGTGGGGCCGCCGTCTCGACCCGGCCCGGATGGAGGTCCTCTCCATCCCGCTGCCGTCCTCGGGCCGCCGCTGGGGCGAGGTCGTGCTGCACGACGGTGTCCCGCACGGCGAGCGCACCACCTCCGCCGGGCCTTCGTACCCCGTCTTCGACGAGATCGAGCTGTGGGCGCCCTCGCCCGTGCCGACCTGGGTGGTCCTCCTGGAGGCCGCGACCGAGGCCGACCGGGACGCCCTTGAGCAGCTGGCCGCGGACGCCGGGTTCGCCGCGGAGGACTGGTCCTCCTCGGTGCGGCTGCTGTGCCGGGCCTGCTCGGAGTCGACCATGCCCAGTGCCGAAGGCGAGGGCGAGCACCTCGACCCGCACGACCACAGCGAACCGGGCCACCCGGGGCCGCTCGGCCACCGCTCCCCGGGCGAGCTGTGGGTGCCCGAGCGCGAGTGCGGCATCGCGGCGCCGGCCGGTCTGGTGCGCGGGCTGCTCGACGGATGGGTCGCGGACAGCCCCGACAGTCGTGAGTGGCGGGATCTCGAAGAAGTCTGCTGACCGCTGGCCGTAGGCTGTACGGGACCACTGACTGGGGTGTTTGAGGAAGGCGTGCGGCCCAATGGCGCAGCAGGAGACGGACGAGCAGGTGAACGACGGCTTCGTCGTCGACACGGAGGACTGCGAGGCGCGTGAGCTCGCGTACCGCGAGCGCGGTACGGCGCGGCCGATCACGGTCGTGGGCAACCCGGTCCTGCACAAGGAGTGCAAGGACGTCACGGAGTTCGACGACAAGCTCGCGGCGCTGATCGACGACATGTTCGCCAGCCAGAAGGCGGCGGAGGGTGTGGGGCTTGCCGCCAACCAGATCGGCGTGGACCTCAAGGTCTTCGTCTACGACTGCCCCGACGACGAGGGCGTGCGGCACACCGGTGTCGTGGTCAACCCCGTGCTCCAGGAGCTGCCGGCCGAGCGCCGGATCCTGGACGACTCCAACGAGGGCTGCCTCTCGGTCCCGACGGCGTACGCCTCGCTGGCCCGCCCGGACTACGCCGAGGTCCACGGCCAGGACGCCCAGGGCAACCCGATCAAGGTGCGCGGCACGGGCTACTTCGCCCGCTGCCTCCAGCACGAGACGGACCACCTGTACGGCTACCTGTACATCGACCGGCTCTCCAAGCGCGACCGCAAGGACGCGCTGAAGCAGATGGCCGAGGGGACCCCGCGGTACGAGACCGTCCCCAACGACTGACGTACGTACGAAAAGGGGCCCCGCTCGCAGTGCGAGCGGGGCCCCTTCGTGCACTTCTTGGCGGGACCTAGAAGCAACGCCGTTCAGTTAAGGGCGGGTGTGGGGCGTCAAGGGCTGCTTGTGAGCATGGTGATGCTGATGGTGGCTTTGTAGGTGGTGCGGTCGATGGCGGGTCCGCGTGCGTTGTATTTGGAGATCGCGCGTTTGACGATGCGGTCTTTGGTGCGGATCCGCCGGGTGGGCAGGAGGTGGGCCAGCACGTTGCGGCCGATGGCTCCGACGAGGTCGATCTCGGTGTCGGCGGTGATGCCGGCGGCTAGGACGAGCTGGTCGCGTGCGGCGGCGAGGGCGGTGGTGAAGCCGGCCCGGTCCGGGTCGGTGCCCAGGACGCTGTCGGTGGCATCCGTCATTGCGGTGCGTAGGGCCTGGTAGGCGGTCAGCAGGGCCCAGACCTCCTGCTCGATGCCGGCCGGGGTGCGGGCCCGCAGGACGTGTCCGCCCAGGATCGTGGACTTCAGCTCCGCGTAGGCCGTCTCGATCTCCCAGCGCTCGTGGTAGAGCCGGAGGAGTTCGCCGGCCGGGTGCGTGGACGGGTCGGTGAGGGTGGTCAGCAGCCGGTAGTGGCCGGTGCGGGTGCCCTGGGCGGTGCGGATGCTGATCTCGGCGTCGATCACGCGTACGGTCAGCGCTCCGAGGCGGGCCAGTGTCGAGCCGTCCCGGCAGCGGGCCACCGGTGGCAGGTTCCGGCCGGACTTGCAGCGCACCAGCAGGTCCGCGCCGGTGGCGGCGAAGTGGTTCAGCAGTGCGGCGGCAGCGAAGTTCCGGTCGGCCAGCAGCAGCATCCCGGCCCGTAGATCCACCGCCAGGCGGCGGGCGTACTCCAGCTCACCGGTGGCAGCCGGACCGAACACGGCACCGATCACCGACCGGGTCCCGCAGGCCACCAGAGCGGCCAGCCGCAGTTGCGGGTAGCCCGAGATCCCGTTGCCGAGCCGCTGCCGGGTGAACACCGCGAGATTGGCCTCACAGTCCGGGACCGACAGCAAGGTGCCGTCGACCGCCACGACCCGCAAACCCCGCCACCACCCGGCCGTCGCGGCCGTGGCCGCAGGGCCCCTGACCAGGTCGAACAGGGCTTTCATCGGTGCCGGTCCCAGCCGCTGGCGGGCCTGTCGTAACGCGCTGCCGCTGGGCCGGGCCAGCGCAAGGCCCGCCAACCCCGCACACAGCCGGTCGAAGATCTGCCGGTAGCCCAGCCCGGTGAACAGCGCTCCGGCCAGCAGCAGGTAGACCGTCACCCGTGCCGGCACCAGCCGAACCCTGCGCTGCACCGCACCAGTCCGAGCCAGCACCTCGTCGACCATCTCGAACGGCACGATCCGGGTCAGCTCACCGATATGACCCGGCGCGAACACCCCGGCCGCTACCCCACCCGACCTCGATATGGCAGCCTGTTCCAACAGCGGAGCTCCTGTGGTGAGGATGTCTTGGAGGACAACCCTCTTCTACAGCAGCTCCGCTGCCTCGTTCACCGGTCTTGACGAACAGCCTCCACGCCTAACTGAACGGCGTTGGACCTAGAAGTCCTCGTCCAGATCCACGGTGCCCTCGACCGCGACCTGGTAGGCCGACGGCCGGCGCTCGAAGAAGTTCGTCAGCTCCTGGACGCCCTGGAGCTCCATGAACGCGAACGGGTTCTCCGAGCCGTACACCGGCGCGAAGCCCAGCCGCTGGAGCCGCTGGTCGGCGACGCACTGGAGGTACTCACGCATCGACTCGGTGTTCATGCCCGGCAGACCGTCGCCGCACAGGTCGCGGCCGAACTGCAGCTCCGCCTCCACGGCCTCCTTCAGCATGTCCGTGACCTGCTGCTGGAGCGTGTCGTCGAAGAGCTCCGGCTCCTCCTTGCGGACGGTGTCGACGACCTCGAACGCGAAGTTCATGTGCATCGTCTCGTCCCTGAACACCCAGTTGGTGCCGGTCGCCAGACCGTGCAGCAGGCCCCGGGACCGGAACCAGTACACGTAGGCGAACGCGCCGTAGAAGAACAGGCCCTCGATGCACGCCGCGAAGCAGATCAGGTTCAGCAGGAAGCGGCGGCGGTCGGCCTGGGTCTCCAGGCGGTCGATCTTCTCGACCGAGTCCATCCACTTGAAGCAGAACTGCGCCTTCTCGCGGATCGAGGGGATGTTCTCGACGGCGGCGAACGCGGCGGCGCGGTCGTCCGGGTCGGGCAGGTAGGTGTCGAGCAGCGTCAGATAGAACTGGACGTGCACGGCCTCCTCGAAGAGCTGACGCGACAGATACAGCCGCGCCTCCGGGGAGTTGATGTGCTTGTACAGCGTCAGCACGAGGTTGTTCGCCACGATCGAGTCGCCGGTCGCGAAGAACGCCACCAGACGGCCGATCATGTGCTGCTCACCCGGGCTGAGCTTGGCGAGGTCGGCCACGTCGGAGTGGAGGTCGACCTCCTCCACGGTCCACGTGTTCTTGATGGCGTCCCGGTAGCGCTCGTAGAAGTCCGGGTAGCGCATCGGACGGAGAGTCAGCTCGAAGCCCGGATCGAGCAGGTTCTTGTCAGTCATAACAGCCGGCGCGAAGCGCCGTCCTCCAGGGGTGGTGGTCGGGTGGCGGGAGGGAATTACTGGCAGGCTTCGCAGGACTCGGGGTTCTCAAGGGAGCAGGCGATCGCGTCGGCGTCGGCGGCCGTCTGCTGGGCGGGGACGGTGGTGGCGGCCCGGGCCGCGCGGGCGATCTTCGTCGCCGGGCGGGAGCGCAGGTAGTACGTGGTCTTCAGTCCCTGCTTCCAGGCGTACGCGTACATCGACGACAGTTTGCCGATCGTCGGCGTCTCCATGAACAGGTTCAGCGACTGCGACTGGTCCAGGAACGGGGTACGGGCCGCCGCCATGTCGATCAGACCGCGCTGCGGGATCTCCCACGCCGTGCGGTACAGCTCGCGCACCTCGGCCGGCACCCAGGTGAAGCCCGCCACCGAGCCGTTGGCCTCGCGCAGCGCCTCACGGGTCTGCGCGTCCCACACGCCGAGCTCCTTCAGCTCCTCCACCAGGTAGGAGTTGACCTGGAGGAACTCGCCCGAGAGCGTCTCGCGCTTGAACAGGTTGGAGACCTGCGGCTCGATGCACTCGTACACACCGGCGATCGAGGCGATCGTCGCCGTCGGCGCGATGGCGAGCAGCAGCGAGTTGCGCATACCGGTCTTCGCGATCCGCGCCCGCAGCGCCTCCCACCGCTCCGGCCAGGCCTTCTCCACGCCGTAGTGGTCGGGGTGGAGCACGCCCTGGGCGGTACGGGTCTCGGCCCAGGCCGGGACCGGGCCGTTGCGCTCGGCGAGGTCGGCCGAGGCCTCGTACGCCGCCAGCATGATCCGCTCGGCGATCTTCGTGGACAGCGCCTTCGCCTCGGCGGAGTCGAAGGGCATCCGCAGCTTGAAGAAGACGTCCTGGAGGCCCATCGCGCCCAGGCCCACCGGGCGCCACTTGGCGTTGGACCGGCCCGCCTGCTCGGTCGGGTAGAAGTTGATGTCCACGACCCGGTCGAGGAACGTCACGGCCGTACGGACCGTCTCGTCCAGGCGCTCCCAGTCCAGCTCGCCCGTCCCGGGCAGCACGAACGCGCCCAGGTTGACCGAGCCGAGGTTGCAGACCGCGGTCTCGTCGTCGTTGGTGACCTCGATGATCTCGGTGCAGAGGTTCGAGGAGTGCACCACCGTGCCCGGCAGGGCCGTCTGGTTCGCGGTCCGGTTGGAGGCGTCCTTGAACGTCATCCAGCCCTGGCCGGTCTGCGCGAGCGTACGCATCATGCGGCCGTACAGGTCGCGGGCCGGCATGGTCTTCTTGGCCAGGCCCGCCGCCTCGGCCTTGCGGTAGGCCTCGTCGAACTCCTCGCCGTACAGGTCCACCAGCTCCGGCACGTCCGCCGGGGAGAACAGCGACCACTCGCCGTCCGCGCCGACCCGGCGCATGAACTCGTCCGGGACCCAGTGCGCGAGGTTCAGGTTGTGCGTACGCCGGGCGTCCTCACCGGTGTTGTCGCGCAGCTCCAGGAACTCCTCGATGTCCGCGTGCCAGGTCTCCAGGTAGACCGCGGCCGCGCCCTTGCGGCGGCCGCCCTGGTTCACCGCGGCGACGGAGGCGTCCAGCGTCTTCAGGAACGGCACGATGCCGTTGGAGTGGCCGTTGGTGCCGCGGATCAGCGAACCGCGGGCGCGGATACGGGAGTACGACAGGCCGATGCCGCCCGCGTGCTTCGAAAGACGCGCGACCTGGTGGTAGCGGTCGTAGATCGAGTCCAGCTCGTCCAGCGGCGAGTCCAGCAGATAGCAGGAGGACATCTGCGGGTGGCGGGTGCCGGAGTTGAAGAGCGTGGGGGAGGAGGGCAGGTAGTCCAGCCGGCTCATCAGCCGGTAAAGCGCGGCGACCTCGTCCAGGGCGCGCTCGGAGTCGTCCTCGGCGAGACCGGCGGCCACGCGCAGCATGAAGTGCTGCGGGGTCTCGATCACCTTGCGGGTCAGGGGGTGGCGCAGCAGATAGCGCGAGTAGAGCGTGCGCAGGCCGAAGTAGCCGAAGCGGTCGTCGGCGTCGAGGTCGATCAGCGCGTCCATCCGGGCCGCGTGCAGCGCCACGAAGTCGGCCGTACGGTCCGCGATCAGGCCCTCCCGGTGGCCGACCGCGACCGACGCCGAGAACGACACGGCGCCCTGGCCGGCCGCCTCGTCGGCGATGGTGCGGGTGAGCAGCCGGGCGGCGAGCCGGGAGTAGGCGGGGTCCTCGGAGATCAGCCCGGCGGCCGCCTCGGTGGCCAGCTCCCGCAGCTCCGCCTCGTCCGAACCGGCGTGCCGGCCGCGCAGTGCGGCGGCCGCCACCCGTCCCGGGTCGGTGTCGGGCAGATCGGCGGTGAGGTCGGTCAGGGTCCGCAGGAGTACGGTCCCGGGTCCGTCGTTCTCAATCGCTGAGGCCGGATCGGCGGGCGCGATGGTCACGTGGGGGCTCTCCCTCGCTCGGCTCGGGGCCGGCGGCAGGAGTCGGGGCGCGCGGGCAGACACCGGTGACGGCGGATGCGCGGCGTCCACCGGCCCATTCCGCGAGGCCCGGACGTCATCACCCGGAACGGACGGACCGGGCGCGCTGTCGGCAGGTCCTCGGACTCATCGGGTGCACAAGTACACCAAACACACCGTTGCGGGACAGTTCCGGATTTCCACCGGATTCCCCTGCGACGACAGCGAGGATGAGCATACATGTGGGGGGCGCCGGATGCGGCACCCCCCACATGTTGTGTGTCGAGTGTCCGGACTCCTCGTCAGAGCTCCAACCCGTAGGTGAGCAGCCTGAGACCGGGAAAAGGCTCCCAGTCCCGCTCCGGGGTCCGTACGAACCCCATCCGCTCGTAGATCCGGTGCGCCGACCGCATCGACGGCTGGGTCGACAGCATCATCCGTACGCACCCCTCCGTGGCCCGCGCCCGCTCCACACAGGCCCGTACGAGCGCCTCGCCCGCTCCCCGTCCCCGCGCCTCCCTGGAGACCGCCAGCATCCGGAACTCGGCCTCGTCCGCCCGGGCGACATCGGCCCACGGCCGCGCCCCTGAAGCGACGAAGGTCACGCCGCCGAGGAGGTGTCCCCGGGGGTCCACGGCGACCAGCACCTCCGCCTCGGCGGCCCGGCGCGCCACGTCCCGCAGGACGTTCAGGTAGTCGTCGTCCTCGTTGAGATCGAGGTGGCCGTCGTCCAGGTAGGCCTGGGCGGTGAGTTCGCCGAGCGCCTCGTACTCGGCCGGCAGTGCCGTACGAATGGCTATGTCCATGGCGTGAGTGTGACCCGGCGGGGCCGCCGGCGCCCACCGAATTGCCGCGCACACGCGACGAGGGCCGCCGGGCGTTCCGTGAGGAACACCCGGCGGCCCTCGGAAGGCCGGGACGTCAGTGCGCCGAGCCGGCCGTCGCCGGCGGCAGCTCCGTCTTCACGCCCGGGTCGCCCGCGTCCGCCGTGTAGTCGGACGGGGAGGTCTCGTCGACGCCCTCGGGCGCCTTGGCCGCCCGCAGCACGAAGGTGAGCACGACCGTCACGATGACGTTCAGGACGAAGGCGGTCAGACCGATGTAGCCGATCTCGCCGATGCCGGGGATCTCGGCCGACGAGCCGCCGAAGTGCTTCTGCGTCGGGCTCGCGACCCCGTACGCCGCCGCGGTGCCGTAGACCATGCCGACCGCCCAGCCGGCCAGCAGCGCCCAGCGGTGGCACCAGCGGGTGAACAGGCCGCCCACCAGCGCGGGGAAGGTCTGCAGGATCCAGATGCCGCCGAGGAGCTGGAAGTTGATGGCGACGGTCTTGTCCATGGTGAGGACGAAGGCCAGCGCGCCCACCTTCACCAGCAGCGACACCAGCTTGGAGACCCGGGTCTCCTGCTCGGGCGTCGCGTCCGGCTTGATGAAGTCCTTGTAGATGTTGCGGGTGAAGAGGTTCGCGGCCGCGATCGACATGATCGCCGCCGGGACCAGCGCGCCGATGCCGATGGCGGCGAAGGCGACACCCGCGAACCAGTCCGGGAACATGTTCTCGAAGAGCTGCGGGATGGCCAGCTGACCGTTCTTCACCTTCACACCCGCGGCGATCGCCATGAAGCCGAGCAGCGCCAGCAGCCCCAGCATCAGCGAGTAGAGCGGCAGGATCGTGGTGTTGCGGCGGATGACGTCACGGCTGCGCGAGGAGAGCGTCGCCGTGATCGAGTGCGGGTACATGAAGAGGGCGAGCGCGGAGCCCAGCGCCAGGGTGGCGTAGCCCCACTGGCCCATCTCCCCGGGCACGAGCGACCCGCGCGGCTTGTCGGTCGCCGGGTTGATCTGCGCGTACGCCTCACCTGCCTTGGCGAAGATCTCGTCGAAGCCGCCGAGCTTGATCGGGATGTAGATGATCGCCACCGCGATGACGATGTAGATCAGCGTGTCCTTGACGAAGGCGATCAGCGCGGGGGCCCGCAGGCCGGAGGAGTAGGTGTAGGCCGCGAGCACACCGAAGGCGATCAGCAGCGGCAGGTCCTTGATGAACCAGTGCGTGGTCTCGCCGCCGCCCACGCCCATCACGTCCAGGACGGCCTGGATGCCGACGAGCTGGAGGGCGATGTACGGCATGGTGGCGAGGAGGCCGGTGAGGGCGACCGCCAGCGACAGGCCCTTGGAGCCGAAGCGGCCGCGGACGAAGTCGGAGGTGGTGACGTACCCGTGCTTGTGCGACACCGACCAGAGCCGGGGCAGGAAGGTGAAGATCAGCGGGTACACCAGGATCGTGTACGGGACGGCGAAGAAGCCCGCCGCGCCCGCCGCGTAGATCGCCGCCGGGACGGCGACGAAGGTGTACGCGGTGTAGAGGTCGCCGCCGAGCAGGAACCAGGTCACCCAGGTGCCGAACGAGCGGCCGCCGAGGCCCCATTCGTCGAGGCTGTTCTCGTTCTCCGCCCGGCGCCAGCGCGAGGCGAGGAATCCCATGACCGTGACGGCCAGGAAGAAGAAGATGAAGACGGCGAGTGCGACGCCGTTCACGCCGTCCTTCACTTCGACGCACCTTCCTTGCGGGCGCGCTGGTCACGCTGCCACAGCTTGTACGCGACCATCGTCAGCGCGGTCGAGATCAGGACCCAGGCCATCTGGTACCAGTAGAAGAACGGCATGCCGATGAAGGCCGGCTCGGTCTTCGCGTAGGAGCTCACCCAGAGCATGGCCACGAACGGTGCGATGAGGCAGAGCGCCACCACGACGCGCAAAGGCGTGATGGTCGGCGGTTTTGCTTGCGTCTCTTCCGACATACGGCGATACCGTCCCCTCCACTGATCACCTGCGTAATGCGCAGGAAATCTAGGGGACTGTTTCGGTCTATGGAACCCCCGTCCGAATAACGGACGGGTGTCGATCGGCCGCCGACGCCTGGACATGCCGGTGCCCCGGCCATCCTCACGGATGTGCCGGGGCACCGGTTCACCGAATTACCAGGCTTTTCTCAGCCGTTCGGGTCAGCCGTTCGGCCGCTGCAGGCGGGCCACGAACTTGTAGCGGTCGCCGCGGTAGACCGAGCGCACCCACTCCACCGGCTCGCCGTTCTCGTCCCGCGAATGGCGGGAGAGCATCAGCATCGGCAGGCCGACGTCCGTGCCGAGCAGACCCGCCTCGCGCGGGGTGGCGAGCGAGGTCTCGATCGTCTCCTCGGCCTCGGCGAGGCGGACGTCGTACACCTCCGCCAGCGCGGTGTAGAGAGAGGTGTACTTCACCAGCGACCGGCGCAGGGCCGGGAAGCGCTTGGCGGACAGATGGGTCGTCTCGATCGCCATCGGTTCGCCGCTGGCGAGCCGCAGCCGCTCGATGCGCAGCACCCGCCCGCCCGCGCTGATGTCGAGCAGCCCGGCGAGCGTGTCGTCGGCCGTGACGTACCCGATGTCCAGCAGCTGGGAGGTCGGTTCCAGGCCCTGGGCCCGCATGTCCTCGGTGTACGAGGTGAGCTGGAGCGCCTGGGAGACCTTCGGCTTGGCGACGAACGTGCCCTTGCCCTGGATGCGCTCCAGGCGGCCCTCGACGACCAGCTCCTGGAGGGCCTGGCGCACGGTGGTGCGCGAGGTGTCGAACTCGGCCGCGAGGGTGCGCTCCGGTGGCACCGGGGTGCCGGGCGGGAGCGTCTCCGTCATGTCGAGCAAATGCCTCTTGAGCCGGTAGTACTTCGGCACGCGCGCGGTACGGGTGGTGGCCCCGCCCTCGTTGTCCGTACTGCCCCCGTCCGTGGCCATGGCCTGCCTTCCCGACTCCTGTGCTGTTGCCGTCACCGGCTCCTCCGTCTGCTGCGGCTCACATGGTGGCACGGACCGGTCACAGGTCGTCGCCCCTCCTCAGGTGTCGGTCCGATAACGGACGCGACTGCCCTTCTTATACACCCTTGACACCCCTAAAGGTCTAGGCCAAGCTCCCGGTACTGGTCTAAACCATTAAAGACCAGGTCCCAGCCCCAACGAGCATGACGAGGCGTATGACTTCGCGCGGTGGGCAGGGGTTGCAGGCATCCCTGAGGAGGGTGGCGTGAAGCGCAAGCTCATCGCGGCGATCGGCGTCGCGGGCATGATGGTCGGCATTGCCGCGTGCGGCTCCGAGGACGGCAAGGGCGGGACGGACGCGTCGGGCAACAAGACCCTGACCGTCTGGGTCATGGACGGCTCGGCCCCGGACGCGTGGATGGCCGAGGTCAACAAGGAGTTCGAGGCCAAGCACAAGGGCGTCAAGGTCAAGGTCGAGAAGCAGCAGTGGAACGGCATCCAGGAGCGGGTCACCACGGCCCTCTCCGAGGACACCCCGCCGGACGTCCTTGAGCTCGGCAACACCCAGACCGCGGGCTACGCCGCCACCGGCGGCCTCGCCGACCTCACCGGCGACAAGGCCAAGCTCGGCCACGACGGCTGGAACAAGGGCATGCTCGCCTCCAACGAGCTGGACGGCAAGCTCTACTCCGCCCCCTGGTACGCCGCCAGCCGTGTCGTCGTCTACGACAAGACCGCCTTCAAGAAGGCCGGTGTCACGCCGCCCAAGACCCGCCAGGAGTGGATCGACGGCCTCAAGAAGCTCAAGGCCTCGGACCCGAAGACCCAGCCGATCTACCTGCCCGGTCAGAGCTGGTACGTCTACGCCGGCTTCGTCTGGGACGAGGGCAGCGACCTCGCCGTCAAGGACGGCGACAAGTGGAAGGGCAACCTGTCCTCCCCCCAGGCCGCGGCCGCGATGAACTTCTACAAGGAGCTGCAGTCCTACTCGACCGCTCCGAAGGACAAGGACGAGGCCACCCCGCAGCAGTCCACCGACATCGTCCCCAAGGGCGGCGTGGCGTCCTGGGTCGGTCTCGGCTGGGAGGCCGGCGGCGCGATCGACGCCATGAAGAAGGCAGGCAAGACCGCCGACTTCGGCTACTTCCCGATCCCGGGCAAGACCGCCGACAAGCCCGGCTCCGTCTTCTTCGGCGGCTCCAACCTCGCCATCGCCGAGCGCTCCAAGAACAAGGACCTCGCCAAGGAGTGGCTGGCCCTTGCCGCCGGCAAGCAGCAGATGACGGCGTACGCCAAGGCCACCGAGGGCGGTCTGCTCCCGAACACCGACGCCGCGCAGTTCAAGCCCGCCGCGGGCTCCTTCGCCGAGGCAATGGCCAAGGCCTCCTCCGTCGGCAAGATCACTCCGGTCACCCCGGGCTGGGCGAACGTCGAGACCGCCCCCAACCCGATCAAGGACTACATGACCAAGGTCCTGAAGGGGGAGGACCCGAAGAAGGCCGGCGAGGCCGCCGACAAGGTCATCACCGAGCGCGTCAACCAGCAGTAGCAGGAGACGCCCGGGGGCGCGGCCGGAGTTCCGGCCGCGCCCCCGGGCCACCGCAGTGAACAGCGGCCCGCTCCCCCGCGGGCCGCGCCCCGGTGGGCGCGGGAGCCCCAGAACCGCGAGGAATAAGACCATGACCGTGGACTCCCAGGGAACGGCGACGGCCGCTCCTGTGGACGCGCCCGGGAGGGCGGCAGGGAAGTCGAAGACTCCGCCACCCCCTTCCGGCCCGAAGGAAGTCCTTCAGCCCCCGCGCGGCAGACGCTCCCTGCCCGGCGGGCTGCTGCCGTACCTGCTCGTCGCGCCCGCCCTGCTCTCCATGGCGGTGCTGCTGCTCTACCCGCTGATCCGCAATGTGGTCCTCTCCTTCCAGCAGGTCAACAAGCGCGAGATGATCACGCGCGAGACCGTCTGGATCGGCTTCGAGAACTACACCAAGCTGCTGGGTGACGCCGACTTCTGGGGCGTGGTCGTCCGCAGCGTCGGCTTCACGGCCGCGAACGTCGCCCTCATCATGCTTCTCGGCACCCTGATCGGCCTGCTCCTCAACCGGCTCGGCAAGAAGATGCGGCTGGTCCTGTCCCTGGCGCTGATGTTCGCCTGGGCGATGCCGATCGTCGCCTCCGTCACCGTCTTCAGGTGGCTCTTCGACGAGCAGTTCGGTGTCGTCAACTGGCTGATGCGCACGCTCGGCTTCGCCGGCTACGAGCAGCACAACTGGTTCGAGACCGGCTTCTCCACGCTGGTCATCGTGATGATCCTGCTCGTCTGGGGCTCCATCCCGTTCGTCGCCCTGAACATGTACGCGGGCCTGACCACGGTCGGCACCGAGCTCTACGAGGCCGCCCGGATGGACGGCGCGAGCGGCTGGCGGACCTTCTGGTCCGTGGTCTTCCCCAACCTCAAGCCGTTCTTCATGATCACCACGTTCCTCGAAGTCATCTGGATCTTCAAGGCGTTCGCGCAGGTGTACGCCATGAACCTCGGCGGCCCCGACCGCGGCTCCGAGACGCTCCCCGTCTACGCCTACATCGAGGGCCTCGGGCAGCAGCACTACGGCCTCGCCGCGGCGATCTCCATCCTCACCATCCTGATGCTGATCGCGGCCATGTCCTTCTACTTCCGTCTGATCCTGAAGCAGGAGGATGAGAGTTGAGCACCCTCACCCGCACGCCGCGGCCCGCCCAGACGCTGCGTACGAAGAAGCCCCTGCGCGTCGGAGCCGTCGCCAAGAACGTCACGGCCATCGTCCTCGCCCTGGTCTTCGTCTTCCCGGTCTACTGGATGTTCTCGTCCTCGCTGAAGCCGCAGAGCGAGATCCTGACCAAGGACCCGGTCTTCCTCTTCTCCCCGACGACGGAGAACTACACCACGGCGACCGGCGTCGACCTCTTCTGGACCTATGTGACCAACAGCCTGCTGGTCACCGTCGGCGCGGTGCTCCTCGCCCTGGTCGTCGCCCTGGCCGCCAGCTTCGCCATCGCCCGGATGAGGTTCAAGGGCCGCAAGGGCCTCGTACTGACCGTGATGATGGCGCAGATGGCCCCCTGGGAGGTCATGGTCATCGCGATGTACATGATCGCCCGCGACGGCGACATGCTGAACAGCATCCCGCTGCTCACCCTCATCTACTTCGTGATGGTGCTGCCCTTCACCATCTGGACCCTGCGCGGCTTCATCGCCGCCGTGCCGGTCGAGCTGGAGGAGGCCGCGCAGATCGACGGTTGCACCCGCGGCCAGGCCTTCCGCAAGGTGATCTTCCCGCTGCTCGCGCCCGGTCTGATGTCCACCTCGCTCTTCGGCTTCATCACCGCCTGGAACGAGTTCGCGATGGTCCTGGTCCTGAACAAGGACAAGGAGGCGCAGACCCTGACGCTCTGGCTCACCCAGTTCCAGACCGCCTTCGGCAGCGACTGGGGCGCCACCATGGCCGCCTCCACCCTCTTCGCCCTCCCCGTGCTCATCGTCTTCGTCTTCCTCCAGCGCCGGGCCGTCGGCGGTATGACCGCCGGCGCCGTGAAGGGATAACGCGCCCCATGACGACGCTCGTATCCGGCACCAGCACCCTCACCCGGGACGCCCTGACCGTCCTGCAGCCCGGTTTCGTCGGCACCACCGCGCCGGACTGGCTGCTGCGCCGCATCGGTGAAGGCCTCTCCTCGGTCGGACTCTTCGGCCGCAACATCGCCACGCCCGAGCAGCTCGCCGCGCTCACCGCCCGGCTGCGGTCGGAGCGGGACGACGTCCTGGTCGCCATCGACGAGGAGGGCGGTGACGTCACCCGCCTGGAGGTGCGGGACGGCTCCTCCTTCCCGGGCAACTACGCGCTCGGCTCGGTCGACGACGTGGAGCTGACCCGGGCCGTCGCCCATGAGATGGGCCGCCGCCTCGCCGCCTGCGGGGTCGACCTCAACTGGGCACCTTCCGCCGATGTCAACTCGAACCCTGACAATCCGGTCATCGGGGTGCGATCCTTCGGCCCCGGCACCGATCTGGCGGCCCGTCACACGGTCGCGTACGTCGAAGGACTCCAGGCCGCCGGTGTCGCCGCCTGCACCAAGCACTTCCCCGGGCATGGCGACACCAATGTCGACTCGCACCTCGCGATGCCCCGGATCGATGTGGACCTCGACACACTGCACGCCCGTGAGCTGGTGCCTTTCCGCGCGGCTGTCGCGGCGGGTTCCAAAGCGGTGATGAGCGCGCATATCCTGCTCCCCGCGCTCGACCCCGACCGCCCGGCCACCCTGAGCCCGCAGATCCTCACCGGTCTGCTCCGCCAGGAACTGGGCTTCGACGGACTCATCGTCACCGACGGCATGGAGATGCAGGCCATCTCGGCGGTGTACGGCATCGAGCGCGGCTCCGTCCTCGCGATCGCCGCGGGTGCCGACGCCATCTGCGTCGGCGGCGGCCTGGCCGACGAGGACATCGTTCTGCGGCTGCGCGACGCGCTGGTCCAGGCGGTGAGGACCGGCGAACTGTCCGAGGAGCGGCTGGCCGACGCGGCGGCGCGGGTACGCGCCCTCGCGTCCTGGACCCAGGCGCACCGGGCCAGGGGGGCTGTTCCGGAGCCGGGCGCGGCAACGCAGGAGGGGACCGCGCCCGGCACCGACATCGGTCTGGTGGCCGCCCGCCGCGCGGTGAAGGTGACGGCCGCGACCCTGCCGTACGAGCCCCTCACCTCGGCCCCGTACGTGGCCTCCTTCACGCCCGTCCCCAACATCGCCGTCGGCGACGAGACCCCCTGGGGCGTCGCGGCCGAGCTGGCAAGGCTGCTGCCCGGCACGGCCGGCGGCACGTACGGCGAGGACGCCACGGCCGAGGATGTGCTCGCGGCGGCGGGGGAGCGCCGGATCGTGGCCGTCGTCCGGGACGCCCACCGCCACCCCTGGATGGAGCGCGCCCTGGACGCCCTGATCGCCGCCCGCCCCGGCACCGTCGTCGTCGAGATGGGCATCGACCGGGCCGCGCCCCGCGGCGCCCTGCACATCGCCACCCGGGGCGCGGCCCGCGTCTGCGGGATCGCCGCCGCCGAGGTCATCGCGGGCGCCTGACGGCATCCGCCCGCCACGGCGAAGGGCCGGCACCCCCCAGGGGTGCCGGCCCTTCGCCGTACGTTCGTCCTCGCCGGGTGCTAGATGCCCTGCCAGGCGGGCTTGTTCGCGTAGGTGTGCCGGAAGTAGTCGGCGTGCTTGAGCTTGGCGGCCGCGGCCTCGTCCACCACGACCGTGGCGTGCGGGTGCAGCTGGAGCGCGGAGGCCGGCACGATCGCGGCGACCGGGCCCTCGACGGTCTGCGCCACGGCCTCCGCCTTGCCCTCGCCGGTGGCAAGCAGCACCAGGTGGCGGGCCTCCAGGATGGTGCCGATGCCCTGGGTGATGACGTGGTGCGGCACCTGCTCGATGTCGTTGTCGAAGAAGCGCGCGTTGTCGATCCGGGTCTGCTCGGTCAGCGTCTTGATCCGGGTGCGCGAGGCGAGCGAGGAGTACGGCTCGTTGAAACCGATGTGCCCGTCGGTGCCGATGCCCAGGATCTGCAGGTCCACGCCGCCGGCCTCGGCCAGCTGACGGTCGTACGCCTCGCAGGCGGCCTGGACGTCCTCGGCGGAGCCGTCCGGGCCCATGAAGGAGGACTCGGGCAGCCCGAGGGGCTGGACGACCTGGCGCAGCACGGTCGAGCGGTAGGACTCTGGGTGGCCGGCCGGCAGCCCCACGTACTCGTCGAGCTGGGCGATCCGGGCACGGGAGGCGTCCACCGCGCCGGAGCGGACCTGGGAGATCAGGGCGTCGTAGATGGGCAGCGGAGTCGAGCCGGTGGCCACGCCGAGCAGGGCGTCGGGCTTGCGGCGCAGAAGGCCGGCGATGCCCTCAGCGATGAGCTCGCCGCCTGCCTTGGCGTCCGGAACGATGACAACTTCCACGCTGGGCCTGCCGATCTGAAAGGGGTCTCGGTGGTATAGACCAATCTAGCAGAATGGGGCCCGCCGGGCGGGTGCTCGTTCGAACCCCGGACCGGCGCCGCGGGGCTCCGCCGACGGGTGCGCGCACCTCCATGGTCGGCCGTGCGGACGGGCCCAGCCACCGGGAGCCCGCGCCGCCCGATTTTCTCTAGCGGGCGCTATAAAATGGCGGGCATGGCGACCAGACAGCGCGGCCGGCCCCGCTCCTTCGACCGCGACGCGGCCCTCGAAAAGGCGACGCTGGTCTTCTGGGAACACGGCTACGAGACCACCTCCGTCGCCGACCTCACCCGCGCGATCGGCATCGGCGCGCCCAGCCTCTATGCCGCCTTCGGCGACAAGAAGGCGCTGTTCGGCGAGGTGGTCGAGGCCTACGCCGAGCGGTACGGATCCTTCGGCGCCCGCGCCCTGGCCGAGGAGCCCACCGCCCGTGCCGGCATGGCCCGGCTGCTGCGCGAGTCCGCCGCCGAGTTCACCGACCCCGCACACCCCTTCGGCTGCCTCATGATCGCCGCGGCGATCAACTGCGGCACCCCCGAGGTCGAGCAGGCGCTGCGCGAGCGGCGCCAGGCCACGCTCGACGCCTTCGAGTCCCGTATCCGTGCCGACATCGCGGCGGGCCTCCTGCCGCCGTCCACCGACGCCCGCGCGCTCGCCCGCTTCAGCGGCGGTGTGATGCAGGGCATGTCCCAGCAGGCGCGGGACGGCGCCACCAGGGAGGAGCTGGAGATGCTCGCGGAGACCGCGATGCGGGCCTGGCCGGAGAGCACCCCGGCCGGCAGCTGACACGGCCCCCTGAAACACCCGCGGGCCGCGGCGCCAGGACGGGACCCTCAACCCGTCCGGCACCGCAGCCCGGAGCAGCAGGCCGGGGGTGTGCGGTCCCTCGGCCGTGTGGGAGGTCTCGACGCAGTCAGGGCAGAGAGCGCCGGGTACCTCGTTCCACCCTCCTGTGCGGGGAGGGTGGAAGCTTGACTATTTCATTGTGGACTAGACCATTCTTGTCTGTCCATCCATCGGAACACGGTGGTTCCCGGCCCATCCTCCAACACGAAGGGCCTGAGATCCAGGTTCACCGACCCTGAATTCCTGGAGGTACGCTCGCACACGTGCCCTCCATGAACGACCTCGTCCGCCAGCACACCGCTCTGAGTGAGTCCGACCTCGAGTGGCTCCATCTGCTGGTCTCGGAGTGGCAGCTGCTCTCCGACCTCTCCTTCGCCGACCTGGTCCTGTGGGTGCCCACCCTCGACGGCACCCGCTACGTCTCGGTCGCGCAGATGCGGCCCAACACCGGCCCCACCTCCTATCAGGACGACATGGTGGGCCATCTCGTTCCACGCGGCCGCCGTCCGTTGCTCGACGCCGCGCTCGACGAGGGCCGGATCGTGCGCGAGGGCGACCCGGAGTGGCGCGAGGAGGTGCCCGTACGGGTCGAGTCCATCCCCGTACGCCGCGAGGGCCGGGTACTGGGCGTGATCGCGCGCAACACCAACCTGCTCACTGTCCGTACACCCTCGCGCCTGGAGCTCACCTATCTCCAGTCCGCCTCCGACCTCGCCCAGATGATCGCGGCCGGCGCCTTCCCCTTCCCCGGCCAGCAGGTCGACATGGACGCGTCCCCGCGCGCCGGCGACGGCCTGATCCGGCTGGACGCCGACGGGGTCGTGCAGTACGCCTCGCCCAACGCGCTCTCCGCGTACCACCGCCTCGGCCTCGCCGCCGATCTCGTCGGCCAGCACCTCGGCCAGATCACGGCCGAACTGGCCCCCTCCCGCGGCCCGGTCGACGAGGCCCTGGTCAAGCTGGCCAGCGGTTACGCCCCCCGGGAGACCGAAGTCGAGGGCAACGGCGGGGTCATCCAGCTGCGCGCCATCCCGCTCAAGCCCAAGGGCACCCGCATCGGATCGCTCGTGCTGCTCCGGGACGTCACGGAACTCCGGCGGCGCGAGCGGGAGTTGATCACCAAGGACGCCACCATCCGGGAGATCCACCACCGGGTCAAGAACAACCTCCAGACGGTGGCCGCGCTGCTGCGCCTGCAGGCCCGCCGGATGGACTCCGACCGCGGCCGCGAGGCGCTCAACGAGGCGGTCAGGCGCGTGGGTTCGATCGCGATCGTGCACGAGACGCTCTCCCAGAACCTCGACGAGCGGGTCGAGTTCGACGAGATCGCGGACCGCGTCATCTCGATGGTCGCCGAGATCTCGCCGGGGAAGGTGGCCTGCCGGCGCAACGGCCGCTTCGGCATCCTCGACGCCGAGGTCGCCACCCCGCTCTCGATGGTCCTCACCGAGATCCTGCAGAACGCCCTGGAGCACGCCTTCGCCCCCGGCGACGAGGGCACGGTCGAGGTCACGGCGGTCCGCGGCGAACTCCGCACCGACGCCCGGCTGCTCATCACCGTCCAGGACGACGGCCGCGGCCTGCCCGAGGGCTTCGACCCGCAGCGCGCCGGGAACCTCGGTCTGCAGATCGTACGGACGCTGGTGGAAGGGGAGTTGGGCGGCGCGTTCGACATGCAGCCTGGCCCGGAGCGGGGCACCCGGGTCGTCCTCGACATCCCCGTCCTGCCCCAGAAGTAGCAGCTGAACAGCAGCGAGCCCCGGACCGTGAGATCACGGTCCGGGGCTCGAACGCTTTGGGTTACTACTGCGCGCTGCGGCTCGGGGGGCGGTGAATGCGTACGCTGTGTACGCGGCGCCGCGGGCTCAGGCTCGTAACGGGGGGCGTCAGGCGCTGGCGTTGCGCGCCCGGTTGCGAGCGGCGCGGCGCTTCATGGCACGGCGCTCGTCCTCGCTGAGGCCACCCCAGACGCCGGAGTCCTGGCCGGACTCGAGCGCCCACTGCAGGCACTGCTCCATGACGGGGCAGCGGCGGCAGACGGCCTTGGCTTCCTCGATCTGCAGCAGCGCAGGACCGGTGTTGCCGATGGGGAAGAACAGCTCGGGGTCTTCCTCACGACAAACGGCGTTGTGACGCCAGTCCATGGCTGCTACCTCTCCTTGGTATTACGTGCAGGTTGCTTGTGAATGTGAACGCTTTCACGAATCCCCCCGCAAGGGAAGGGCCGACTGCCAGTTGGACTGGTGTGGTCCTTGAAGAGGAGGGGTTCTGGCTCTCAGTGGAGGCCGGTCTTGCGGGCCGTCCCGATCGCCATGTAGAGATTCGCAAACCTCGGCTGCGGATACAACCCCTTCCGAGAAGTTTTTTTTGATTCCTCGGTGTCGGCTAGGTCACAGCCGTACTTCTATGGGGTGGATGGCAGCCTAAACGTTCGAGTGGAAGGACTTTCGGCCCTTCCACTCACACAATCACACGCAGTGCACGGCGAACGCCTGTGAACGTCACGCTGGTACGCAGCCCGAGGTGGTCTCCGTCCATCTGGAACGGGAGGGGCACCTTCGAATGCAAGGTGAAGTCCGTCAGATCGTGCAGAGTGACCGCATGCTTCCCGTGCGGTCCGCGCTCCGGCGTCGAGGTGAGCAGCTGGGTGGCGTAACGGGCCACCGCGGGGGTCGACAGCCGCTTCAGTCCGAGCACGTCCAGGGCCGTGTCGAAGGACGCCTCCGGTGAGGCGTACACCGGACGATTGCCCAGGTAGGTCCAGGGGGCGGTGTTGCAGACTATGGACACCACAAGATCCTCGACCGGGTCCTCTTCCGGGCGCTTCAGCGTGATCGTGCCGTGCCGGCGGTGCGGCTCCTCAAGGAAATGGCGGAGCATCTGCCGGACGTACAGCGCGTGCGTCGATCTCTTGCCGCGTTCCCGCTGCTGTTCGACCCGGCCGATGACGCCCGCGTCGAAACCGAGCCCGGCACAGAACGTGAACCACCGGGACGGGACGCCCTCGTCCTCGGTGCCCGGCGTGCCGGCCGCGAGCCCGAGGCCCACGGTCCGCTCGCGCCGCTCACGCAGCGCGTCCAGGATCGCGCCGGTCGCCTCCACCGCGTCGTTGGGCAGCCCCAGCGCGCGGGCGAACACATTGGTCGAACCGCCGGGGACCACCGCGAGCAGCGGCAGCCGCTCGGGATCCGGCCCGTGGTGCAGCAGACCGTTCACGACCTCGTTGACCGTGCCGTCGCCGCCGAGGGCGACGACCATCTCCACGTCCTTGGCCTCGACGGCCCGCCGGGCGAGGTCCCGGGCATGGCCGCGGTACTCCGTCGTCACGGCCTCCAGCTTCATCTCGCTGGCGAGCGCGTGGATCAGTACGTCACGAGTGCGGGCACTGGTGGTGGTTGCTGCCGGATTGACCACAAGAAGTGCGCGCATGGCGGCCAGGGTACCTACCGAGCGGTACCCGAGCCCAGCCCGGTCCGGAACGTGGGCGGCCCACGGCGGCTACCCTGCTGGGGTGAGCAGCACGCAGCAGAACACCCCCGAAACCGCCCCCCGCCCCGCCCGGCTGACCGCCGCGGCGGCCGTGACGGGCCTGGAGGCGCTGGCCCTGTTCGCCGGTGGCGTCTACATCCTGGTGACCGCGCTCACGGGCACTCCCGACGGCCTGACGCAGGCGGTGACCGGCGGCGCGACCCTGATCGCGCTCGGCCTGATCCCGCTCGCCGCCGCCCGCGGGCTGCTGAAGGCCCGCAGCTGGGCGCGCGGCCCGGCGATCATCACCCAGATCCTCGCGCTGCCCGTGGCCTGGCAGCTCCTCCAGGCCACCAGCGTGATGATCCCGGCGGGCATCGCCCTCGCCGTGATCGCGGTGACCGGTCTGGTGCTGCTGGTGAACCCGGCCACCACCCAGGCGCTGGGGATCAAGGGTCCGGGCGCGGACGCCTAGACCCTCTCCCCTCGCTTCCCGCTCCTGGCCCCTACTCCTCGACCAGGAGCTTCTCCCGCAGCTGCGCCAGGGTCCTGGCCAGCAGACGCGAGACGTGCATCTGGGAGATGCCGACCTCCTGCGCGATCTGCGACTGGGTCATGTTGCCGAAGAAGCGCAGCAGCAGGATCCGCTTCTCCCGGGGCGGCAGGTCCTCCAGCAGCGGCTTGAGCGACTCCCGGTACTCGACCCCCTCCAGCGCCTCGTCCTCGGCGCCCAGGGTGTCGGCGACCGCCGGGGACTCGTCGTCGGTGTCGGGGACGTCCAGGGACAGTGTCGAGTAGGCGTTGGCCGACTCGAGCCCCTCCAGGACCTCCTCCTCCGAGATGCCCAGCCGCTCGGCCAGCTCGTGGACCGTGGGGGAGCGGCCGTGCTGCTGGGACAGTTCCGCCGTCGCCGTGGTCAGCGACAGCCGCAGCTCCTGCAGGCGCCGTGGCACCCGCACCGCCCAGCCCTTGTCCCGGAAGTGGCGCTTGATCTCGCCGACCACGGTCGGGGTCGCGTACGTGGAGAACTCCACGCCGCGCTCCGGGTCGAACCGGTCCACCGACTTGATCAGGCCGATCGTCGCCACCTGGGTCAGATCGTCCAGCGGCTCGCCGCGGTTGCGGAACCGCCGGGCCAGGTGCTCGACGAGCGGCAGGTGCATCCGTACCAGCTGATTGCGCAGCTCGGCCTTCTCCGGCGAGCCGTCGGGCAGCTTCCGCAGCTCGATGAACATCGCCCGCGCCCCGCTGCGGTCGTGTGGATCGTGGTGATCGTGGTCGTGTTCCCGCTCTTGCTGCTGCTCGCTCATATGGGCCGCCCGCTCTGCCTGCGCCTGCTCCGTCGCGGCCGAAAGGCCGTCAAGCCCGTTGGGTCCCTCGAACACGTCCGCCGGATGCGGTCGCGCCTGCTGCTCCGGGATGCCAGCCGCCGCGTTCTGCACCTCGTCACGCACCGGACCGTCCCCGTCCCTCACGCCGGCCCTGGTCCCGCGCCGCGCTGTTTGTACAGGCTGATCGAGACCGTACGGTCGTCGGCGACGGAGGACTCGACCTTGCCGGCCAGTGCGGAGAGCACCGTCCAGGCGAAGGTGTCACGCTCCGGCGCCCGGCCGTCGGTCGTGGGGGCCGACACGGTCACGTCGAGCGAGTCGTCGACCAGCCGGAAGACGCAGCTGAGGACGGAGCCCGGCACGGCCTGCTGGAGCAGGATCGCGCAGGCCTCGTCGACGGCGATGCGCAGGTCCTCGATCTCGTCGAGGGTGAAGTCCAATCGTGCTGCCAGGCCGGCCGTGGCCGTACGCAGCACGGACAGGTAGGCACCCGCAGCGGGCAGCCGGACTTCCACGAAGTCCTGGGTCCCGGGCTCGCCTGCGATCTGGGACACCCTCACCTCCAAGGTGGCACAAGCTCTTTGCACAAGCTCTCATTGGGGCCCGGGGGAGAGATGGTCTCCCCGAGCCGGGCGGGTACGCAGTGGCGCGTAGTCCGCCGTGACGCTATCGCGATCCATGGTGCCGTGTCGCCGGGGGTCCGCGGTGAGCGGAACAGCGACTGTCACTCATGGTAAGGCCATGAGTACGGACAGTGGCTAGAGGTCTGCGCCGCCCAATTGAGAGGAACCGGCTGTCATTTGACCGGGGCTGCCGCACCCAGCCGTCAGACCGTACCCAGCCGTCAGACGATCGAACCGTCAGCGAAGCACCAGCGCCAGCTCTCCCCCCGCTCGAAACTCCGCATCACCGCGTGTCCGGTGCTGCGGAAGTGCCCCGTGGCGTGCCGGCCCACCGAGGAGTCGCAGCAGCCGACGTGCCCACAGGCCAGGCAGAGCCGCAGTTGCACGGGGTGCGTCCCGTCCGCGGCGCACTCCCGGCAGGTCTCGCTCAGCGGATCGGGCTCGGGGCGCGGCAGTTCGGCAACGTGGACACACTCGCTCATGATTGCCAGGTTACGTTGAGCGCGGGACGGGGAACGAGATGGAAGCTTTGCCGTTGGTGGCGCTGGTCGCGGCGAGTGCCGCGATCGCCGGGGCGGCCCGCAGGACGCGCGTACCGGCGCCCCTGCTGCTGGTGGCGGCCGGGCTCGCCGCCTCGTACCTCCCGGGAATCCCCGACTACACCCTCGACCCGCACATCGTGCTCCCGCTGATCCTGCCGCCGCTCCTCTACACCGCCGCGGTCGACTCCTCCTATCTCGACCTGCGGGCCAACATCAGGCCCGTCGCCCTGCTCTCGGTCGGCTACGTCCTCTTCGCGACCCTCGCCGTCGGCTGGCTCGCCTACCTCCTCGTGCCGGACCTGCCGCTGACCGCCGCGCTGGTGCTCGGCGCGGTGGTGGCCCCGCCGGACGCGGTCGCGGCCACGGCCATCGCCCGCAAACTGGGGCTGCCGAACCGGATCACCACGATCCTGCAGGGCGAGTCCCTGGTGAACGACGCCACCGCGATCACCGCCTACAAGGTCGCCCTCGCCGCGGCCGTCGGCGAGGGCGTGAGCTGGGCCGGCGGCATCGGCGAGTTCGCCCTGGCCGCGCTCGGTGGCATCGGCGTGGGCCTCGTACTGATGGCCCCCCTCCACTGGCTGCGCACCCGCCTGCGCGAGGCGCTGTTGCAGAACACCCTCTCCCTTCTCATCCCCTTCGTCGCCTACGCGGCGGCCGAGGAGGTCGGGGCGTCGGGTGTGCTCGCGGTCGTCGTGGTCGCCCTCTATCTCGGCCACCGCAACTGGCAGGTGGACTTCGCCACCCGTCTCCAGGAGGCGGCCGTGTGGAAGATGGTCGCCTTCGTCCTGGAATCGGCCGTCTTCGCCCTGATCGGGCTCCAGTTGCCGTACGTCGTGCAGGGCCTCGGCCAGTACGGCATCGGGGAGGCGGCCTGGTACGCGGCCGGGGTCTTCGCCGCCGTCGTCGTGGTCCGGTTCGTCTGGGTCTACCCGGCGACCTTCCTGCCACGGGCCCTGTCCGTACGGATCCGGGAGCGCGAGCCGGGGGTGAACTGGACGGCGCCGCTGATCGTCGGCTGGGCCGGGATGCGCGGGGTGGTCTCCCTCGCCATCGCCTTCTCCATCCCGCATGTCACCGACGGCGAGCCGTTCCCGGCCCGCAATCTCGTCCTCTTCCTCACCTTCACCACCGTGATCGGCACCCTCGTCGTCCAGGGGCTCACGCTGCCGCCGCTGATCCGCGCCCTGAAACTTCCCGGCCGCGACGCCCATGCCGAGACCCTCGCCGAGGCCCAGGCGCAGAGCGAGGCATCCCGGGCGGCCGAACAGCGCCTCGACGAGCTGCTCGCCGACGAGCGCAACACCCTGCCGCAGCCGCTCGCGGACCGGCTGCGCACCGTCCTGGAGCGGCGGCGCAACGCGGTGTGGGAGCGGCTCGGCGCGGTGAACGAGATCACCGGCGAGACGGCGGACGACACCTACCGGCGGCTGTCCCGGGAGGTCATCGCGGTCGAGCGGCAGGTCTTCGTCCAGCTGCGGGACGAGCGGCGCATCGACGACGAGATGATGCGGACGCTGCTGCGGCGGCTGGACCTGGAGGAGGCGGCGGCCTACCGCGAGAAGGACGCCGGCTGACCGGTGATCACGGCGGCGACCGTAGAGCCCGGCTCGAACGCACCCTCGGCGGTCAGACGGACGAGTCCATGGAGCAACTTGGCGACATAGTGACGCTCCACGGCCAATCCGTGCCGGTCCTCGAAATCCTGAGCGAACGCATCGAGCTCGGGGGTCGTACGGGCGTAGCCCCCGGCGTGGAAGCGCTCGTCCAGGCTCCAGTCACCGGCCGGGCCGCCGAAGGCCAGCTCCTGGAGGGTCCTTATCTCCTCGCCGAGGAAACCGCCCTTGAGGACCGGTATGCCGAGCGCTCTCGCTCCCGTCCTGGCGAGCCCGGCCGCGAGCCCGGCGAGGGTGCCGCCGGTCCCGACGGCCACGGCGACGACGTCGGCGGCCCCGGCCAGCTCCCGGCCGAGATCGGCGCACCCCTGTGCGGCCAGGGCGTTGCTGCCGCCCTCGGGCACGACATGGACGTCCTCCTCCGCCCCGGCCTCGCGCAGGATCCGGGCCAGCACCTCCGGGTCCCGCTTGGCGCGGTAGGTGGTCCGGTCCACGAACACCAGCCGCATCCCGTCCGCCGAGCACCGCGCGAGCGAGGGGTTGAGGGGGCGGCCGGCCAGCTCGTCGCCGCGGACGATCCCGACCGTGGGGAAGCCGAGGAGGCGCCCGGCGGCGGCCGTGGCGCGCAGATGGTTGGAGAAGGCGCCGCCGAAGGTGAGGACCGGCCGGCCGGCGGCGGCGCGCAGGTTCGGCGCGAGCTTGCGCCACTTGTTGCCGGGCAGGTCGGTGTGGATCAGATCGTCGCGCTTGAGCAGCAGGCGCACCCCGTGACGGGTGAAGCGCTCGTCCTCCAGCGGCTCCAGAGGGGACGGGAGCCGGGGCCGCAGGCGGGAGAGGTCGGGCGCGTTCACCCGTCCATTGTCGGCTCTTCCAGGTCAGCCCTTCAGGCGGGCCGCCGGAAGGGCTGCGGGGGTCAGCCTCTCAGGACCCGTCGGAGGCGGGGTCTGCGGCCTCGGCGCCCTTCAGACGGGCCGCGATCCGCTCCCGCATCGACGCCATCGTGAAGCCCTTCGGGTCGACCTTGCCGGGCTGCCACTCCAGGTGCCCGATGACCGACCGGGCGGACCAGCCGTGCGCGCGGCACACGGCCGCCGCCTTCTCGATCGCCTCCAGCTGGGCCGGCGGCCATGGATCCTTGCCGTCACCGAGGTTCTCGCACTCGAAGCCGTAGAAGTGGCGGTTGCCGTCCGTGTTGCGCTCGTTGTCCGGGGGCAGGCCCTTCTCCTGGATCACCGCCCTCAGGACGTCGTCGTCACCGGCCCCGGCGTGGTTGGCGCGCCCGTAGCCGACCAGATGGACGGTGCCGTCCTTGGCGATGACACCGTGGCAGAGCGGACCGGGCAGGTTCGCGTCGCCGTCGCGGCAGATACGGACGGTCTCGGCGGTGCCCCGGGTGACCGTGTGGTGGATCATGACGCCGTGGACAGGGGCCCCAGGGGCCCTTGTGGTTGCGGTTGTGGTGCTGCCAGTCTCCGACCTCGACGACTCTGAGGCCTTCGTCGCGCAGTACGCGGATGAACCTGCTCGCGGACATGGGTGGGGCCATGACCGCCTCCTTTCGCTCGTACCGCTTGTACCGGAGCCGAGAGGGCGACGGCCATCCTGTTCGGACGGTGTGCGAGCCGATCAGGACACTCGCCACCAGGGCCGGAAAGCCGTGCCAGGGCGCAGGAAAAACGTGTTTCCTGCCCGGCCGGCGAACATTCAGTCCCACTCATTTGTGTAATGGCGGACCAACTCTCCGTGCTGAAAGGCTCGATGGGCAGCACAGCCATCAGCGAGAGGGAGATCCATGTCGGTTGGTTCGGTTGGCACGGTCGGCGACGAGACGAGCGCGGAGCAGGTGGCCGCGCAGCAGAGTCTCGGTACGGCCGCCGCGCGTAACCTGGCGACCACCACCAAGTCGGCCCCGCAGATGCAGGAGATCACCTCACGGTGGCTGCTGCGGATGCTGCCGTGGGTGCAGGTGCAGGGCGGTACGTATCGCGTGAACCGCAGGCTCAGCTACGCCGTCGGCGACGGAAGGGTGTCCTTCGTACAGACCGGGGAGCGGGTGGCGGTCATCCCCGCCGAGCTCGGGGAGCTGCCCGCCCTGCGCGGCTACTCGGACGACGGCGCGCTCAACGAGCTGGCGCAGCGCTGCACCCAGCGGGAGTTCGCCCCCGGCGACGTCATCGCCACCCGCGGCGAGGCCAAGGACCGGGTCTTCCTGCTCGCGCACGGCCGCGTCGAGCAGGTCGGCGAGGGGCCGTACGGCGACGAGGCGGTCCTCGACGTGCTCGCCGACGGCGCCTACTTCGGCGACGGCGCGCTCACCGACGGCGAGGCCACCTGGGACCACACGGCCCGCGCCGCGACCGCCTGCACCGTCCTGGAGCTCACCCGCGCCGACGTACGCAACCTCGCGGACCGGGCCACGTCCCTGGCCACGCATCTGGCGGGCCTGGCCTCCCTGCCCCACCAGCGCACCAACAAGTACGGCGAGGCGGCCATCGACCTGTCCGCCGGCCACGTCGGCGAAGCCGTCGTCCCGCACACGTACGTCGACTACGACGCCTCACCGCGCGAGTACGAACTGAGCGTCGCCCAGACCGTGCTGAAGGTCCACAGCCGGGTCGCCGACCTCTACAACCAGCCCATGAACCAGACCGAGCAGCAGTTGCGGCTCACGGTCGAGGCGCTGCGCGAGCGCCAGGAGCACGAACTCGTCAACAACAAGGAGTTCGGGCTGCTCTCCAACTGCGACTACGGGCAGCGGCTCCAGCCGCACGACGGTGTGCCCAGCCCGGACGACATGGACGAGCTGCTCTCCCGCCGCCGGGGCTCCAAGCTCTTCCTCGCCCACCCGCGCGCCATCGCCGCCTTCGGCCGTGAGTGCAACAAGCGCGGACTGGTCCCGGAGTCCATCGAGATCAACGGCAACCGCATCCCGACCTGGCGCGGCGTGCCGATCTTCCCGTGCAACAAGATCCCGGTCTCCGACGACCGGACCACCTCGATCATCTGCATGCGTACGGGCGAGGCCGACCAGGGCGTGATCGGTCTGCACCAGACCGGCATCCCGGACGAGATCGAGCCCAGCCTCTCGGTCCGCTTCATGGGCATCGACGAGCAGGCGATCATCTCCTACCTGGTCACGGCGTACTACTCGGCCGCGGTGCTCGTCCCGGACGCGCTGGGGGTGCTGGAGAACGTGGAGGTCAGCCGCTGGCGCTGACCGCCCCGGTGACGGCGGGGTGCCGCGGTCGGCACCCCGCCCGTACCCACCCACCGCGCGCGAAGGACGTGACCGTGACCATGACCGGCACCGACGGACGGGGCGCCGTGGCGCTCCTCGACCACACCCGTACCGTCGTCAACCCCCACCTGCGCTCCACCGTCGAGTCGCTGCCCGGCTCAATAAGGCGCGTGGCGATGTACCACCTCGGCTGGGAGCGGGCCGACGGCACCCCGGACACCGGCCAGGCCGGCAAGGCCATCCGGCCGGCGCTGGTGCTCGCGGCGGCCGAGGCCCTGGGCGGAGACCCGGCGCAGGCCGTCCGGGCCGCGGCGGCCGTGGAGCTGGCGCACAACTTCACCTTGCTCCACGACGACATCGTCGACGAGGACCCCACCCGGCGGCACCGCCCCACCGCCTGGACCGTCTTCGGCATCCCGGACGCGCTGGTCGCGGGCGACGCCATGCTGGCGCTCGCGCTGCGGCTGCTCGCCGAGGACGACCACCGAGCCTCCTCGGCCGCCTCCGCGCGCCTGGCGGCCTGCGTGATCGAGCTCTGCGCGGGCCAGCAGGCGGACTGCGCCTTCGAGCGGCGCGATCCGTACGAGGTCTCGCTGGACGAGTGCGTGGCCATGGCGACGGCGAAGACCGGGGCCCTGCTCGGCTGCGCCTGCGCGCTCGGCGCGCTGTACGCGGGCGCGGGCGAGGAGGAGGTCGCGGCGATGGACGCGTTCGGCCGGGAGGCGGGGCTCGCCTTCCAGCTGATCGACGACCTGATCGGGATCTGGGGGGACCCGGGGCGTACGGGCAAGCCGGCCGGCGCCGATCTCGCCGCGCACAAGAAGTCGCTGCCGGTGGTGGCCGCGCTGGGCTCGGACACGGCGGCCGGCGCCGAGCTGGCCGAGCTGTACCGGCGGCCCGTCCTGGACGAGGAGGCGGTACAGCGGGCCACGGACGCCGTCGAGCGCGCCGGCGGCCGGGACTGGGCGCAGACCCAGGCGGCCGACCGGATGGCCCGGGCGGTGCAGCAGCTGTCGCGGGCGGTGCCGGATCTGTCGGCGGCCGGGGACCTGCTCGCTCTGGCGGAGTTCGTCACCCGCCGCAGCCGCTGACCGGGGTCAGGACTCCGGCACGATCCGGGTCACGACCGTCTCCACCAGCGCGTCCAGGTCCAGGTCGGCGAGGAGCCCTGGCACGGTGAAGTGGTCCATCAGCAGACCGGTGAGCGCGAAGTACAGCAGCCGTACGGTGTCGGCGTCGCCGGGCAGGCCCGCGGCCAGGTGGAAGCCGATGTTGTGGGCGAGGTCGGCGCGGAGCACCTGGGTGAGGCGGTCGCGCAGCTCGGGGCGGCGGGTGGCTTCGAGGCGGAGTTCGAGGAGCGCCAGGTAGGTGGTGCGCTCCTCGGTCATGCGCCGGACCAGGTCGTGCATCAGCTCGACGACGAGTCTCCGGTCGGGCTCGGGCCGCAGCGCCGCGTCGAACGTCTCCTGGTCCGGGACGAAGCGTACGAACACCTGATCGCCGACCTGGGAGAGCAGCTGGTCGCGGTCGGTGAAGTAGTTGGACGAGGTGCCCGTGGGCACACCGGCCCGGGAGTCCACGGCCCGGAAGGTGAGCCCGCGGGCGCCTTCCGCCGCCAGCACCTCGATGGCGGCGTTGAGCAGGGCCGTCCTGCGTTCTGGGTTCTTCGCCATGCGGAGGCTCGGTCTCCGTTTCTTCTCTCGAAAAGATCTTGCGCAACCACTACAGGTGAAGCACTATATCCGTCGTGGTCGCAATGGCGGCCACTCCACTGACCAAAGGATCGGTTTGCGCAAGCTCACCTACTTCATCGCATGCTCCATCGACGGCTTCATCGGCGACCCCACCGGCGACGGCAGCTCCACCTACAGCTACGTGGCCGGCGAGTTCCTGGAGTACCTCAAGGCCGAGTACCCCGAGACCGTCGCGGCCCACGCCTGGCCGGTGCTGGGCCTTGAGCCGGGGACGAAGAACCGTCACTTCGACACCGTGATCCAGGGCATGCACTCGTACCAGCTGGGTCTCGACATCGGCGTGACCAGCCCGTACGCCCAGATGCGGGAGTACGTCGCCACCCGCTCGCTCGCGAAGTCCCCGGACCCGAACGTCGAGCTCATCGCCGACGACCTGGTCGGCCGGGTCCGCGCGCTCAAGGCCGAGGACAGCCCCCTGGACATCTGGCTCTGCGGCGGCTCCACGATCGCCGGCGAGCTCATCGACGAGATCGACGAGCTGGTCATCAAGACCTATCCGCAGGTCTTCGGCGCCGGAATGCCGATGTTCGGCACCGACTTCGCCGCCCGGGACTTCGAGCTGGGCTCCGTGCGCGCCTTCGACAACGGCGTTCTCGTACGGTCGTACACCAGGAAGCGGTGACTCGTACGACTGTCTACCCTGGGGGGTATGGGCAGCGAAGGGCGAGGGACCGTCCGAGGGCCGCAGAGCGAGCCGGTGTGCCCGGCCTGCGGGCAGCCTGTCGGCACGGTCATCAAGCGACACAAGAGTCTGGGGGCGTGGGTTCCCGTCTGGGAGCCCCAGCCTTGCCACAATCCCGACTGCAAGCTGTTCGGCCACAAGCCCCACGGTGCGGCGACGGAACAGCCCGGCGGCGACCGGCCGGAGGAGGCCGAGGTCCGTCCCGAGGAGCCCGGGGGCCAGGACGAGACCGGCAAGGACGTCGAGACCGGCAGAAGTCAGGCTCCGGGGTGACCGGCCGCGCGGCCGGACCAGTCATACCGCTACAGTCCGCGCATGTCATCGGAGTCGACGGAAGTGTGGACCGGCTGGTACCGGGACCGCCGGGGTGCGGAAGCGATCGTCATCACGGCGGGCGGGCGGCGGGTGGCCACCCGCATCAGGGGGATCGAATATGAGGGCGCGGATTTCGCCGCACTGAGGGCCGCCGACGGCACGGCCCTGAACGGATGCGTCCTCGAATGGGACCTTCCGCTGCCCGTCGTGACCGGCGGGACGGCCCAACCAGCCACTCTCAGCTGCCTGCTGACGGTGAGTGACCGGGTGGACCTGAACCTGACTCTGCACTGCGGCGGAACGGCGTACGAATCGGGCATCGCCGGGGGCGGCTTCGACGAGGCCCTCGCCCGGATCGCCCGCCAGCTGCCCCCGGGAGCGGAGTTCGGCCGCCGCCTCCTGGAGAACGCCTGACGGCACGCCCCCCGGGGACCTCAGGCCAGCCCCTGCCACCCCACCGAGGGGTCGGTCCCGGCTCGCCGTCCCAAGTGGGCGCGGATCAGGGCCTGATGGCCGCCCAGTTCGGCGGTGAAACCGGCAGGGCCCGAGAGCACCTCCGCCAGGGGCTTCCGCTGTCGGCGCAAGACACGGGAGGGCGCCCCGCCGGCTCTGGCGGGGCGCCCCGGGTGTCAGCGGGTCAGGAGACCTTCGCCGCCGCTGCCGCCAGACCGTTGCGCCACAGGTAGTCGACGCGGGACCGCTCGGCCGCGTTGGGCTGGGCGTTCTGGCAGGAGGTGCCAGGGCCGCCGCCCGACATCAGCTCGCTGCACGGACCGCTGTAGTGGTCCGGCAGGCCGAGCACATGGCCCGTCTCGTGGGCGGTCACCCGGGTCGAGTTGTACTGCTGGTTCTGCCGGTAGTCGAGGAAGATGTAGCCACGGCCGTGCCCGTCGGTGCTCGCGTACGAGCCGCGGGAGTCGTTGCCCTCGTAGTACCGGAAGTCGGGGTTGCTGCCTTCCTGGAGCTTCACGTTGGACACGGAGCTGTTCCAGATCTGGGTGCTGCGGGCTATCTGCGTACGGAAGCTGGGCGCGTTCGCCGCCGAGTAGACGACGGTCACCGCGAGGGCGCGCGGGTTGGCGGCGCGCTTCTCGGCGACGGACTTCATCACGGCCTCGAAGAAGGCCTTGTTCGCCTGCGCGTTCTCGGCCGAACCGGCGTACGCGGCCACGGTGGTGGCGGCCGGGGCCGGCGCGGGGGCGGCGGTGGCGGGTACGGCTCCGAGGGCGGCCATGGCCAGCCCGAGTGCGGTGGCCACGGCGGACATACGGTGTCTCATGGGGGGCTCCTGCTCGTCCGTCACGCGCTGGGTGGGCGCGTCCGGTTGAATCGGTCGGTCAGAGTGTCGACGAGCGCCGGGGCCGGGCGGATGATGCCAAACGGCGATAACACCACGGCATCACCCGCCCCAACTGGCCAGGGATTCGCAGGTAATTGGACCGGATTGAACATCTGGTGCGAGCTGGGGGCCCCGCCTACGCTCAGGACATGGAGCTGGAGGTGAGACATCTGCGCGTGCTCTGCGCCATCGCGGACACGGGCAGTCTGCACAAGGCGGCACGCCAGCTGGGCATGAGTCAGCCCTCGCTGACGACCCAGCTGCGTCGGATCGAGAACGCGCTCGGCGCGGAACTCTTCGCCCGCGAACGCACCGGCTGCCGCCCGACGCCGCTGGGCCGCTCCGTACTGAGCCGGGCCCGGCCCCTCGTCTCCCAGATGGCCACCCTCGTCACCGAGACCCGGGCCGCCGCCGCCCGCGCCGACGGCCCCCGGCTGCGGGTCGGCTCCACCGCCAGCCGGGCCCTGCCGGGCTGGCTGCGCCGGCTGCGCCACCGGCTCCCCGGCACCGACCTCGCCCTCCACATGGACGTCTCCGCCAACGCGCTGCTGCGGATGGTCGCCGCCGGCCAGCTCGACGTGGCCTTCGTCCACGAGGTCGAGGGGTGTCCGCTGCGCGTCCCGGACGGGCTCGTACGCCGGGTTCTGGTCGACCGCGAACCGCAGTTCATCTCCATGGCCCGGGACCATCCGGCCGCCGCGGAACCGGTGGTGGACCTCACGGACCTGGCCGCCGACCGCTGGATGGTCGATCCGACCGTCGACGGCGAATGGGACGGCTTACGGCGTGTCCTCGCCGAGGCCGGCATCGACCCGCCCGTCCTGCACGCCGACTACCACACAGCGGCCTCCCTGATCGTCCTCGGCGAGGCCGTCGCACCCTGCCAGCCGACCTCGGGCCCGCGCGAGGACATGGCGATCCGTCCCCTGCGCGACGACCCCCTGGCCGTACGGCTCCTGCTGCACGCCCGCCCCGGCACTCCCATCGACGAGCTCTACACCGAACTGGCCTCGGCATACCGGGAGGCGGCGCTGCGCGCGGCCGCGTACCGTCAGTGGCTGCTGCGGAACGGGAGTCCGCTGCTCAGGGCGGCGTGACCGGTCCGCCCTGCTGCCGACGGCGAAAGGGAGGGGCGCACAGTGACGACGCGCATCGCGGGGGAGGGGATCGTCCTGCGGGAGTGGACCGAGGCGGATCTCCCGGCCATGGTCCGGCTCTTCGACGACCCGGAGATCGCCTACCGCACCCCGCTCGCCTCACCCTTCGACCGGGCCGCCGCCGAGACGTACCTCGACGCCGTCCAGCGAGCGAGGGAGGGGAACACCCGGCTGCATCTCGCGATCACCGAGGACGGCGGGGAGCCGCTCGGCGAGGTCCTCATCAGCATCGCGAGCCGCGCCATCGGCTACGGCGTGGGCGCCGCCCACCGCGGCCAGGGCCTGGCCGCCCGGGCGACCCGCCTCCTCACCGCGTACGCGCACACCACCCTCGGACTGCCCTACGTCATCCTGGAGATAGACCCGGACAACACGGCCAGCGTGGCCGTCGCGACCGCCGCCGGCTTCCGCCGCACCGACACGGCCCCGGTGCCGGTCGAGAACAAGGGCCGCGTCTACACCCTGGCCACCTGGTCCCACGAGGCCCCCCTGACCGCGCCCAGGGTCCGCCACGCCCGCCCCGAGGACCTGCCCCGCGTCGCCGAACTGGCCGCCGAACACGCCGCCTACGAAAAGGCCGCACCCCCGAGCCCCGGCCTCCCCGACCGCCTTGACGCCCTCCTCTTCACCACGCCAACCCCGCGCCTGCGCTGCCTGGTCGCCGAACTCCCCGACGGCACCCTGGCCGGCTACGCCACCTGCGCCCCGGAGATCTCCACCTGGGAGGGCGAGTACCTCCACATGGACTGCCTCTACCTCTCCGCCGCCCACCGGGGCCTGGGCCTCGGCCCACTCCTGATGACCGCGGTCGAGTCGGAGGCCAGGACGCTGGGCCTCAAGGAAATCCAGTGGCAGACCCCGTCCTGGAACGAGGGCGCGATCCGCTTCTACGCCCGCCTGGGCGCCGAACCGAAGGAGAAGCTCCGCTACACGCTGCGGGTGGGGTGAGCGGGCGGGCGGGGTACGACAAAGGGCGGCGCGGCCGGCGTGGAGGCCGGGGCGCGCCGCCCTTTCGTCGAAGGTCAGGCCTTCTTGGTCTCCTAGTAATGGCCCGGGTCGGTGACCTGCGGGGATCATTCCTACGGGTCACTGACCTGGTCTTTTGGCGATTGGTGGCGATGGGGTGCGACGGTCTTGAGCGGGTGTCTTGCGGACTGTGTGCGGACTGGCTGCGTGGCGGGGTACGAGTGAGCCCGCGTCTGCCGCAGTCGCCTGTCGAGGACGACATCGACGGCTCGATCACCAGCCTGTGCCCAGGCTGCCGTGTCCAGACCTTGTTGCAGGACGCGTGGTGCCGGGCTCGCGGAAATGGCGTCACCGTCGACACTCGCCGGATCTAGCGATGTCAGGCCCTGGGACTAGCGTGGCTGTTGGAAGCGGCCTGCCGCGAGAGTGCGGCTGGGCCCTGAGCGGTGGGGTGTTTCATGGCAGGAGTGGGCAACGTAGATCGAGCCGCGTGGGTGCCGGACGACGACCCTGAGCGGGACTGGGAGTTGGCTTCGGAGCTGGCGGTGGCCTGGACCCAGCGGGAGTGCGATGAGCAGGGCGCCGCTGGCGTACTGGTACTTAACGCTTTCGGCGTCGAAGACCACAGCCCTGCACTGCGGCGCTTTCGTGCCCGGCATTCCTGCACAACGCCACGTGCCGACCGAAGCCGTGTTGGCCGGGGTATCGGTTCGGTTCTCGCCTACGTCCCCACCGAGAAGACCTTGGACTTTGCGATGAGCCTGGCTCGCGGCTCCTCCATCGCGGTCGTCGAAGGCTCCCAGTTCCCGCTGCGGGGCTGGGCACAACAGCTAGGCGCCGTCGACCTGACACGTCCCGACGATGAGCCAGCACAAATTCCGCCCCGGCTGGCTGAGGCCATTGACCGGCTGGACTTTTACGGGAACAACGGCTTCGGGGATCGTTTCGGCAAGCAGCAGGCCCAGAACATCCTGAGGAATCTACGTGACGTCGGAGCGCTGGACGGCGACATCATCCTCGGCGCTATGGCCGCTCGTGGTGCCTCCGACCGGGCCGTGCGAAACCTCGCCAAACTCATCGACGCCATCGCCCGGTGACCCGTACCCCCCGACTCGAAGCAGCAGAACAGGCGGAGGGAGCGAGCGGGTGCCCTGCCTGCGACTTGGTCTTGACACGGTGCTCGGCTGAGACTGTCTGGCATGACTTTGGATCTCGGTGCCCCGCCCGTCGTCGATGTCGACGACTCCAGCACCTGGCCGCAACTGCTCGGCGACCTCGTTCAGGGCCTCGCCGATGACGCGCGCGAGGCTGGTCACGATCCCGAGGTCTATCAGGATCTCCCTCTCCACGAGCATGAGGAGACCGTGCTTCGGTGTCTCGACGGGAGGCTTGTGCGCGCCCGGCACGCCACTCGGCTCCTAGACCACGAAGAAGGGGCGATCCGTGCCCAAGGGCTGCGTCTGCTGACGGCTGACCTCGTGAACGACCGTCTGGACCAAGCCCATCGGCTCGGCTATCTGTCGGATGCGGAACACGAGAGCCTACGCGTCAACAACTGCACAGTGCCCGGACACCGAGGTATGGGGAGACGCGAGGACCAGGTGTGCTTGACCCTGTCCACGGCTGCCATGGCTCACAACAGCCACGGTGGCTATCGGCTGTTGTCTTACTGGGGTGGCGAGGCAATCTACTGGAACCACTGCGACAACGACCGCGACCTAGCCCCGAAGCTCCAGAGCCTCGGCACTCCGGTGATCGTGACCGCTCTACTTGACCTCGCCACCCCCGCCGCAAGCCGCCACCTGATCTTCCCTTCGATGGTTCATGTCCTCGTCGGCAAGGCCCTGGGGTACGGGCCGGCGGATGCCGACGTCTTTTACCGGGCGTCCATCCCGGCCCACCGAATTGAGTCCATCGTGTCTCCCGGCGACGCCGACTACGACCGCTTCCCTGGGCTCCCGCCCAGATGACAGATGGTCCAGCGGCATCTTCAAGGAGCTGGACAGCTTCGCCAGGCCCTTGGACTGCAGCGCGGCCTGCCCCCTGGCCGGCAAACAGATAGACCAGGACCTCCGACACCGGCTATGCGGACCACTGAGGCCGGACGGGCCCTGCTTCTTGGCTCACATCTGTGGAACCTCCTCCAAAGGAGGACGAAGACGCCTAGCATTAGTCGTCACCTGTCACTTCGGCATTTCTGGCCTCATGGGTGACGCGTGCCGTGCATGATCGATTCGTTGTCGGAGCCAGATCTGTGAGTAGCCCCAGCAAGAACGAGAAAGATGGCGGCTATCACGCCATCAAAGGCTTCGCTTACCAGTTCGATGCATCGCTACTGCGTATATTTGATAACCCCAGCACAATGGTGGAACTCGAAGGCAAGCAGGATCTAAGCGTCAATAACTACCACATTCAAGTAAAGCATCGGTCTGGCAAATTCTCGATTTCGGCTATCGCGTCACCAATTCAGCAAATGTTTCGCCAGTTTCAGCGCGACAGCAGTGCGCAGTATATTCTACATTGCCATTTCTCGGATCAAGAGCCAGGGATTGAGAGGGAGCTCACGCAGCAGGAACTCGATAGGGCATTGTCGGACTTCCCTGAAGACTTCGATCAGTCGACATGCAGTAAGTTCCTGAGCGCCTTCAAAATCAGCTTTCATGAAAACTATCAAGAGCAATTCGGCCAGGTAGTTCGGCTCATCAGGGAGCGGCTGAATGCGCGAGATGACGTGGAGGCGACCTATTATCACGCGATCCTCCATGGGTATCTCAAGGATGCCATCCTCACGAACCCAATCGGGAGTCGAGGGGTGGCTTTCCGAAAGCTGCGCGCGGCAGTTTCGTCTGCGCGCACTGCAATTTTCGAATCTGCTTATGCCGAGCAATGCGGATATGAGAGGTATCTTCGAGCGGTAAGGAAACGTTACACTCTGCGCAATGTAAATTTGGCTGCAGAGCGTGTATTTTGCTTTGAATGCGATGCCGCAATGGATCTAGATATATTGGCCGAAGTGGCTCTGACTCTGCGGGAGAAATACTGCGCCAGGCCGGGAGACCCTCCTCCGTATCTCACGTTCAGGGGAGAGTTCGACATGCTGGAGATCAAGAAGTCTTTCTGGGATGCTGGCGCACGCTTCAACGATGGCACCGGATATCACGGTGGCATTTTCCGCATGGATGAACTGGTTAGCCCGCCGGCAAGCGACCTGACAATCAAGATTGTCGATGGTGCGAATCTCGCCTCATTGATGGAGGCTGTGCGAATCAAGGAATTTCATGACTTCTATGTCTCCGAAATCTTCGACACTCCGCATAAAGCAGCCAACGCGTCTCACGTTTTTGTGCGCTCCTTCGAAGACCTATTGCAAGTACTGTAGAGAGGTTGGCTCGGAATGTCGAGTGCCGAGGTTGTGGCTGTCTATCCAAACCGAGTCAGGATCGCGGTTAACGACATCGCAGAGTTGGCTGGAAACGAACCAGTTGAGGTCGGCTCCTACCTGAAGGTGTCCGACACTACCGAGAGTGCAATAATTGCAATTATCGAGAATTACTCGATCGAGCTGCGCCCTTCCAAGGACGGTGGTCTTGAACGCGTCTACATGATCGAGGCTGTGCCTCTGGGAATTGTCGATCGCGAGGGCCACTTTGAGCGAGGCGGCGGCGGAATTGCCATCCCTCCCAAGGCCGTATCGGTGGCCGTCAAGGGCGAAGTGCAAAAGATCTACAATACGGTGGATCCTCGCAATAGATTTCACTTTGCGCAGTTGGCCCAAGATGAAGAAGTGGACGTCCCTGTAGACGGGAACAAATTTTTCAGCCGTCACATCGCCGTCGTAGGGTCTACTGGCTCCGGTAAGTCTCATGCCATGGCGAGAATTATTCAGAGGGCGACGGAACTAGGCGGCGACCATAAGAGTGAAGAGTATTCACTCAACAACACCCATGTGATCGTTTTTGATCTGCACGCGGAATATCGGGCTGCCTTTCCTCGCGCCAATCACCTAGGTGTTGAATCTCTCGTGCTGCCGTATTGGCTACTCAACTCGGAGGAACTCCAAGACCTCTTCATTGAAAGCAATGAAGAGCAGTCGCACAATCAAATCGCGATCTTGAAGAGGAGTATCACCGAGGGGAAGAGGTTAAACTTTACTGGCCCCGATAGTCAGCGCGAATTGATTCACTACGACTCGCCCCTGCTTTTCGATATCGACGCGGTCCTTGCGGAAATCAAAGCAAAGAATGAAGAGAGGATCGACACCTCCACTGCTACCAAGAAATCCGATAAGGCGGGCCCTCTGTTTGGCAAGTTGGATAATTTCATTACCCGCCTAGAGAATCGCCGCAACGACCGTCGCCTTGACTTCCTTCTTGGTGACCGCGTGAAAAGGGTCCGATTGGAGGACGTGCTTCGCCAGTTTACTGGATATGTCGAAGGCGCCCAGGCGAATGTCACGGTCATTGACCTCAGTGGTGTTCCCTTCGAGGTTCTAAGCCTTACGGTTTCGTTGGTCTCTAGGCTCCTCTTTGACTATTCCTACTATTTTAAGAAGCAGAGCGCCGACGGCCGCAGCGAGACTCCCCTGCTGGTCGTCTATGAGGAAGCGCATAAATATGTCCCAAAGAGCGGTCTGGCAAAGTACAGCGCTTCTCGTAATGCAATTGAGCGCATTGCGAAGGAGGGGCGTAAGTATGGCATCACGGCGGCTATCGTAAGTCAGAGGCCAGCGGAAATTTCTGAGACCATCTTCTCGCAGTGCAACAACTTTCTGGCGATGCGTCTCACGAACCCAGAGGATCAGAACTACGTTAAGCGGCTCATTCCAGATTCCCTGGGGCCGCTTACTGAGTCCCTTCCGATGCTTTCTGCCGGGGAGGCCCTCCTTATCGGAGATGCGGCTGTAATGCCTTCGCGTGTGCGACTGGAAGATGCTTATCCGCCCCCATCATCCAGCGATGTAATGTACCTGCGAGAGTGGGCCCGTCCGTGGCATCACGTTCACTTCGAGCCCATCGTGAAGGATTGGGAGAGGTGAATGCCGTGTCGCTGCACGGGTTTGCGCTGGAGTCTTTGGGTGTGAGTGATGGTCGGCCGTATGTGTGTCGCCGGCTACGAGGTCGGCGAGGTGCGGGTATCCCACCCGCACCTCGATAACACCGGCCCCTTTAGTCTATGAGGGGCATCGGCGTTTCTACTGCCAGCCGTCGAGGGAGACTTCCGGACCGCCCGCGAGGTAGCGGTGGAGGGCGCTGGCGGTGCTGTCCACGAACTCCGCGGGAATGGCGTCGGCATCGACCCAGCAGACCTGGGAGTGTTTGCGCGGTTCGCGGTTTTCGGGTTCGCCAGTCCATTCGTGGGTGGTGAAGACGACGGTGAGGAAGCCGTTGGGGGCCTCAACGCCCCAGGCGCCGTGGATGATGTGGGCGACCTTCAGGGCTTCCGGCTTCACGGTCAGACCGGTCTCCTCGTACAGCTCCCGCACAGCCGTCTCTGTGATGGGCTCGCCGGGTTCGCTCTTACCGACAGGGAGATCCCACATGCCCTGGGCGAACTTGGCGTGCTGGCTGCGCTGGAGGAGGACGACGCGATTGGTGGCCTTGTCGTGGACGATGACGGCGGCGACCAGCAGGGTCATGGATTCGAGGGCGGGCGGCAGAGCTTTGGGCTGGTCGTCGGTAGTCCGCTGAGCCACGGCTTGTGTCCCTTCGTCGGCCGGATGGTGGCAGCTTAGGCCAGTGCTTCGCGTGCGCGGCGGGCGAGTTCGGCGGCTCCGGGCACTTTGCGGCGCTGGTAGACAGCGAGGGTGGAGCGGAGCGAGGTGATGGCCTTTCGGGTGCGGTCGGAGGTCATGCCTTCCATGAGGGTCAGGGCCTGGGACCAGGCGGCGACGGCCTCGTCGGCGCGGGCCTGGGCGGCGAGGCTGTCGCCGAGGTCGGCGTAGGTGAGGGCGTGGACGCGCTTGTACTTCTCGGGGTCCCAGCGCATCAGGGCGTCGCGGTGTTGTTGTTCGGTGCCGACGTGGTCGGCGAGGTCGGTCAGGGTGCGGGCGGTGTGGCTGGCGACGGTGCCGGCGGCTGGGCCGCTGACGCGGGAGTAGCCGGGCTGGGGGTCGTCGTCGCGCAGGAGGGCGTCTTCGGCGGCGAGCAGGGCGCGGGCCGCCGCGGGCTTCTCGCCGACCGCGGCGTAGGCGCGGGCGTGGGTGATGTGCAGTAGCGCCTCGGTCTGGCCGTCGACGTGGCCCAGGCCGCGGGTGAGAGCGCCTTCGACGAGGTCGACGCAGTGGTGGGGCTGTTTGAGGCTGAGGGCTTGGTGGGCGAGGGCGCGCATCATCCAGGCGGCGTGACCGCGCGGGTCGGCCTCGCAGGCGAGTTGGTAGCCGACCTGGTAGTAACGCTGGGCGGCGCCTTCTTGGCCGAGGTCGTGGTGCTTCCATCCAGCGAGGTAAGCGAGTTCGGCAACGGCGCCGAAGGCGGCCTGCCGTAAAGCTTCGTTCGGGAAGCGTCCGCGGAGCATGGGGGCAGCGGTGTCGGCGAGGTAGGCGGTGACGGTGGTCAGGCCATGGCCGCCGCCGAGGCGTTCGTCGGCCGCGCTGAAGGCTGCGGTGATCTGCCGTACGACATCCACGTCCTCGATCCCGACCAGGGAGCTGCCGGTGCGGGCCTGCAGCATGCGTGCTGTGGCCTCGTGGTCGTACACAAGCGGCATGGCCACGCCGGCCGTGGTGAAAGCAGCCACGGCAAGGAAACTGCGGCGCTCGACGTCGGCACGGCCCAGATCGGTGGCGGCCACAACAGGATCAGGCTCTTCCGACACCGCAGCTTCGGGTGCTCGCAGGCCAATCTCGACCAAGGTGATGGTGCGGCCTGCTCGGCGGGACAGCGCCTCAGCGAGGTACTGGCCGGTCCGCCCGGCCGGCTGGCGTGTGCCGTTCGCCCAGTGCGAGACGGCCGACTTGTTGGTCTGGAGGACCTCGCCGTTCTCGGCCGCGATACGCCGGATGTCCTTCGCCAGAGCCTCGTAGGTGCAGCCGATTGCCTCGATGACGTCACGCAGGCGGGAGTTGGGGCCTCTCGGCGCTGCTGCCACGATCGCCTCCGCTCCGGAGCTGTAAACCGCGTATACCGCTTCAACTGCCTCTCACCGTACCCACTGTGCGTGACCGAGGGTTCACTAATCATCAGCCGCCCGGCCCTGGTCCGACACCGCGACCAGGCTCCCCGCTTCGGCCGGGCGGCCCCCGAAGTTCCGTACGCCTACACCGGGTTCGGGCATTCCTGTGCCCGAACCCGGCCGATCAGAGACGGAGACACGGTGACCACCATCAACACCGCGGCCATCACGGTCGAGCTGCCCGAGGCGTTCGACGAGCGCTGGAGCCGCCTGCCCGGCATCCGGGTCGACGGCTGGCGCATCACCATCGACCCGGCCGAGTACTTCTTCCGCTTCGAGTCCAGCTCCTGGCTCGTCGCCGACTGGAAGCTGGTCAAGTCCCAGCTCCTGGAGGTGCAGGAGACCACCGAGAGCGCGGTCGAGCAGCTCGCGCTGGACTTCATCAAGACTCACGCCGAGTCCACCTCGGACTCCGCCCGGGTGCTGTCCACCGCCTACGAGGTGTACACGTACCTGTTCCGCGACGAGCACCTCGCCGGCCTCGGTCTGCCGCAGATCACCGCCGAGCACCTGCGGATGCTGCGCGAGGCAGCCACGCTGATGGCGCTGAACAAGGTGGAACTGGACGGACACATCTCCAACGTCGGCCCGTGTTGGTTCTTCCCGGCCGCCACCTCCGTCGTCTTCGACCTGAGCGACGAGATGGGCGGGATGCTCGACGAGGTCTACCACGGCGGCTGGTTCAACGAGCACCGCCGGATCGAGTCCATCAAGGCCCACGCCGCCCTCGGTGGCCGACTCGTGCACGGCTGCCAATCCGTGCCGGACCAGACCGGCGGCGTCGTCGCCCCCTACGGTGCCTCGATGGCCGCCTTCCGCAACGACCTTGCGGCCTTCAAGGCCGGATGGATCGAGCAGGTCTACGCCCACCGCGTGAGCCCTGCCGCGTAACACCGCACACCAGGCTCCGGGGCGGGCCGTCACCCCTCGCCCGCCCCGGAGGCCGTCAACCTCCTTGGAGCCCCCACGTGACCGCGAACCTCAGCGCCGAACTCCTCGACAACCTGCTCACCATGGCCGGCCGCACCACCGCTGTGCGCGAGGAGGTGCGCGTGTGGTCCATGTCCGGTGTCGAGCGCCTGGCCTTCCCCGACGCCACTACCGCGATCTTCAAGTACGCGAAGCGGCCCTTCGACAGCGAGGATCAAGCTCTCCGTCTGGCGCGCACGCTCGGTGTTCCCGTCCCGCAGGTCTACGCCTCCGCGGTCCTGGACGGCTGGCTCGGCATGCTCATGGAGGACCTCGACCCCGCCGTCCGCGACGCCGACGACCTCGATGGCACCGCCGCGGCCGTGGTCCTGCACGGCACTCGCTCGGCTCC
>NZ_BMQQ01000013.1:442-1443 GCF_014648195.1 Streptomyces purpureus | reverse complement strand
CATGGTGCTGGTGGTTCTCCTTCGCCAGGACCGTAACCCTGGCATCAGGGACTCCACAAATCTCAGTACAGCTCAGTGTCGCCAAGCCGGACCGTCACATATATGAGATGGCGGCAAAGCAGGTCGGCGCCCGCGCCGACCGATGTCTTTTCGTCGACGACCGGGACGAGAACATCGAGGCGGCACATGAGCTGGGGATGACTACGGTGCTGTATCGCACCGTCGACGATCTGCGAAGGGCCCTGGCTGGGCTGCTCAACTCTTGTTCTTGACGGCCTGTGGGAGCGGGTGGCCTCGCTTCTGTCGCCTGCTCCCGAACGGCGCCGCCGCTACCCCGGGCGGCTGCGCGTTCCGGACCGAGTGGCACTCGCCGGTGTCTTGTACCTGCTGCGGACCGGTATCGCGTGGCGCGATGTCCCCGCAGAGACTGTGGGCTGTTCCGGGGTGACAGCCTGGCGCAGGCTGCGGGAGTGGACCGAGGCCGGCGTGTGGCCGCGCCTGCACGCTGCCCTGCTGGCCGAGCTGCGCCGTGCCGACCTGTTGGACCTGGACGACTGATCCGTGGACGGGTCGCACGTCCGGGCCTCAAAAGACATCTCAGGTGAGGGAAGGCGGGGGCGTGACTCATTGATCGACATGCGTCAACATGGCTTGCCGGGCGGGACATCATGTGGCGGCCTGGTAGGGCGATCTAGCGGTGAGGGTGGGGCCCGTGGATCAGAGCGAAGACCAGATCTTGGCTGAGGAGCTTGCTGCTCTTGGCGCGGTGGGTGGGGGTAGTGGTCGCTTGGTCCGGATGGTGGCCAAGCTGATGAGGAAGAACGTCCATGAGATCGATCTCCTTGTTCCCTTGCCGTTCGACGATGTGGTGAAGCGCGTCTCCAGGGTGCTCGGGAAGGCGGGCCACGCAGTCGAAACCGTGCCAATTGGCTCTGGCGAGGACGAGAAGACGATCCGCGTTGTCGCCAGTGGCGGTACTGGCGGTATGAACCCTGTAGTGG
>NZ_BMQQ01000013.1:0-414 GCF_014648195.1 Streptomyces purpureus | reverse complement strand
TGTGTCAATCCCCTGGTTTCGTAGAGACCTCTCCTATGCGGCCTGGCACCTCTGGTCGCTCTTCTTGCGTGCTTCGGTGATGATCCGTTCGAACTCCTCCGGCGGCATCCCGCCGGCCGCGCTGTGCCTGCGTCTCGGGTTGTAGAACCCGGTGATCCAGGTGGCGATCTTCAGGCGGGCCTCGGTGCGGGTGGCGAACCGGTGCCGGTGGATGTACTCGACCTTGATCAGCGAGTTGAACGACTCCGCGGCGGCGTTGTCCAGCGCCGACCCCACCCGACCCATGGACTGCACCACGCCCAGGCGGTTGCACAGGGTGCTGTACGCCTCTGACGTGTACTCACTTCCTCTGTCGCTGTGGAAGATCGTCCCGTCCCTTCGGCCGCCACGCGTCGCGGTGGCCATCTGCAACGA
>NZ_BMQQ01000012.1:199025-213274 GCF_014648195.1 Streptomyces purpureus | reverse complement strand
CGCGACTGAGCGGGCCGGCCGGGTGTCGGCCGCGGCGGGGTTCCAGTTCGTCGGCCGGGTGCCGCCCGCGACTGAGCCGGCCGGCCCGGCGGCCGCGGCGATCGCGTCCCAGCCGGCCGTCACCGGTTGCCCGACAGGTGGGTGATCTTGTTGATGAAGCCGGCCGAGACCTCCTCGTCGGGCGGCTCGGCCATCGCCACGGCCGCGGCCACCGCGTCGGCCCGTACCTCTGGATCCACGGCCTCGGGCACGTGCACGGTGATCAGGTTGCGTTCGCGGGGCGGTGCCGGCTCGGGAGCGAAGGTCACCTCGGACTCCACCAGCATGGTCTCCGGGAGCGCGGGGTCGTCCTGCGGGCCGGGACGGCGTTCGACGATGCCGAGCCTGCCGAAGTCCCGGACCATCTCGTTGATCTGGGTCTCGTAGCCGGTGGGAAGCCAGCGCAGCCACACCGACCTGCGCTCGAAGGCGAGCCGGCGCTCCTCCGCAGGGCGCGCGGGGTCCATCGCGATCGCGTAGTCCGCCTCGGCGAGGACGTGGTTGGGCACCTTGGCCGGCCAGAACGTCGGCAGGTACGGGTCGTATCGGGGCCCGAACCCCACGTCGTAGCCGGAGCGGCAGCTCGCCGTGTCGGTGTGCCAGGGGACGGCCATCCACCGGGTGAGGTGGCCGGGACCCTGCGCGTACAGCGGGCCGTCGACCGCGAGTGCGGCCTGGGGCGTGAGGACTCGCCCGTAGCTCTGGTCGGGCAGGTCCGGATCCCGGTGCTTGATCCGGAACGGCGCCGAGTACAGCGTGGCGTGCCGCATCGGCCAGGTGAGTTCGCAGCCGGGGTGGAAGGCGTCGGCGAGGCAGAACGACAGCGCGGCCCGGTCGAGCGTCGCGGGGCGCTCGGCGAGGGGAACGTCCTCGAGCCTGGTCACCGGCGTGGCGGCCGGATCGAAGTCCTCGACGAACTCCCCGTTCATCCAGCGCCACAGCAGGTCGTACTGGAGCGGCGAGAGGGCGAGGTGCTGGCGCGGGGAGACCGGCGGCAGGTTGATGGCGTCGCCGTACACCGAGGGCCAGGGCACGGGGGACATGCCGTCGCGGTCGAGGTGCCGCAGCGATGCCCAGACCTGGCGCCGCAGCTCCTTGTGGACGGGGTCCTTGCTCGCCAGCCGGGTGAGCCGCTCGGGCGCCAGCAGATGGTCGCGGCCGCCGTGCCCGAACTGGACGGCGATTCCGTGGTTGACCCACTGGAGGTCGCACAGCCGCCTCAGCACCGGCAGGACGTCGTGGGTGAAGGAGACCCGCTGCGGGCGCGGCAGCAGCCCGGCCGTCACATAGGTGTCGCGGAGCAGGTCGTAAAGCGTGCGGACGGACTTGAGTCCGGGCGCGTAGTCGGGGGGCGCGACGACGACCCAGGCGGGCTCGACGGGGATGGTCCGGCCGTCGATCCGGACCTCGGCCCGCACCGGCCCGTCGGCGATGTCGTCGTGCCAGCCGTCGTTGTTGGCGTAGTCGGTGGCGGGGCGGTTGTCCACCGAGGCCGCCTTGCCCCGGCCGCCGAGGAAGAGGAGCCGGCCGGCTCGGTCGGTACGCAGCTCGCCCAGGTAGACGGGGGTGCCCATGAACGTGCCGGTGTCGAACCGCAGCTCGGGCAGTCCGGCCCGGTCGCGGCCGCGCACCGACCGGGGGCGGGGGTCGATGACCAGCTTGCCGCGGGGCCGGACGGTGGCGTTGCGCAGTCGGCTCTCCGGGGCCTGGGCGGCCTCGGGGATGTCCAGGGCGAGCTGGAATTGATACCAGGCGGCCTTCTTGTTCGCCACGTGCACGGTCCACCGCAGGTCGGCGTTGTCCGCGGTCAGCTCGGCGACCGGCTCTCCGGCCGCGTTGAAGCCGTACACCCGGAAGCGGACCGCCTGCCGTTTCAGGGCCCCGGTCGCGTCCTTGTAGGACGCCTCGGCGGGCGCGTCGTCGACCTCGGGGGCGAGGAAGAACCCCTCCGCGCTGTCGCCGACCCGGGCCACGCCGATCGCCGGGTGGATGGCGGCTCGGACGATCCGGGTGTCGCGGCCGGGCGGCTCGGTGGAGACCGGCCGGGCGGGGCCGGGCTCGGTCGCGGGGACGCCGTTGGCGTCGCGCCGCCGGGCGGCCGAGGCGAGGTACACGCCGCGGCGGGCCTTGGCGATGCTCCCGGCCGGGCGGTGCTCGGGCAGGGAGTGCCAGGGGTTGAAGGCGAGGTTCTCGCCGTACGCCGCCTGGCCGCGGGCCTCCGTGTTCTGCTGATGCAGGGTCAGCCGGGCCACCCGCACCGGCGCGCTCGCCGTCTCCTCCCAGCGGACCGTGGCCCGGTCCAGAGGCATGCCGTCCGGGTCGGTGCGGAGCTGCAGGAACAGGTCGAAGGCCGCCTCCCCGGCGGCCAGCCGGTGCCGCAGGTCGCCGCGGAAGAAGGACGGGTCCTCGTCGGGCGGCACGGCCTGCGGATCGCCGTCCGCGCAGCCCGCGGGGACCAGCTTGTATTTGACGTGCCGCTCGTCCCCGAAGCCGTACGGAAGCACGCTCCAGTACGTCGCCGTCAGCGTGCTCTTCTCGGCCTTGGCCATGTCCTGGAGGACCATCCTGGTGACCGGATGGCTGTCCAGATAAGCCTGGAGGGTGTTGTCGACCACCCCGGCCCGGGTGAATTCGCACATGTCGCGGGCGGTGTCGACGAAGAACACGTCGTGGTTCTGGAGCAGCAGGTCCTGGGTGTCCGCCTCGCTCTCGTCCGTCAGGAGCTTGGCTCCGGGAACCCCGAACAGCTTGATCCCGATGCCGAGGGTGGTGCGCAGGTCGGACCGGGAGGGCACGGTGTCGCTGGAGAACCGCACCCAGGCGGTCAGCCCGCCCTGGGCCCTGGCCGCCTCCAGGAAGCCGACGCGCAGCTCCTCGGGCAGGTCGGCGTCGACGGTGAGGACGCCCCGGGCGGAGCCGTGGGCCTTGAGGAAGACGGGCCGCAGCGCGGGATCCTGCCCCTGCGCGATCCGCCTGCCCTGCACGAGGTCCACGAACATGGCGCGCAGCGCGCGGGCGGGGTCCTCGGCGCAGTCGGGCAGGGGTTCCATGGGTCCGGACATGGGGGCGGGCCTTCCGGGACGGCGGGGCTGTCTCTCCTGGCGGGCTGTCTCTTCCGCCACTGTCCGGGGGCTGCCGCGCGGGCCGCCAGTCCGCCGGGCCCAGGGGAGTGAGGGGGCTCGGGGCGCGGCTTCCGCCATGCGGGGCAGGCGAGTTGCGCGTACGGTGAAACAGGGGCAAGAAGGAAGATTCGGGCATCACCGGGCCTGGAGTCCGCAGTGCCGACTTCCCCGCACGGCTTCCCCGCACCGGTTTCTCCGTCGCGTCCGACGTACGCCGACGTACCGACGTACCGCCGTGCGCCCGACCACCTCTCCATGGGCTTCCGAGGAGACACCATGGCCACGTACACCAAGCCCGCGCTCAACCCTCAGACCTTCGAGGAGCTGATCCAGCGGCTGAAGCAGGACGAGCAGGAGCGGCGCAGGGCGATCGGGATCGTCCAGAGCGACGGCGTCCTGGCGTTCGGGGACGAGTACTTCGCGCTCACCGACAAGCAGCGTGACCAGCTGGTGGAGGTCACATCGGATTCCGAGCAGGCCTTCCGGTGGAAGGCGCTGATCAGCCAGGGGCTGGCCGACGGCATACCGATCTCCATCATCCCGACGGACCGGGAGTCCTCCATCGACATCAGCATCCACACGGGGGACGTGGACATCGACATCCACATCGAGTGCCCCATCTGAGCCGCCCGCCCGCCTCGCCGCCCCGTCGGGCAGACTGACCCCATGGCCATCCACGAGAACCTGCTGGGGGGACCGCCCCCCACCCGTCTGCCCGACGAGCCCGAGCCGCGTGAGCTGCTCGCGGCCGGCACCGCGCCCGACGAGGTCGCCGCGCAGTACCCGACCTCCTCGCTGGCCTGGGCCCAGCTCGCGGACCAGGCGTTCGAGGCCGGTCGGGTCGTCGAGTCGTACGCGTACGCCCGTACCGGTTACCACCGCGGTCTGGACGCGCTGCGCCGCAACGGCTGGAAGGGCCACGGGCCCGTCCCGTGGGAGCACGAGCCCAACCGCGGCTTCCTGCGCGCCCTGCACGCCCTCGCCCGCGCCGCCCAGGCGATCGGCGAGAAGGAGGAGTACGAGCGCTGCTCGACCTTCCTGCGGGACTCCTCGCAGACCGCGGCCGAAACGCTCGGCTGACACCGGTCGACACGCTCGGCCGACGCGTTCGACACGCTCGTCCGACCACGGCCGTGACGTTCGGCCGACCGCTGCCGCCGCCCGGGCCCCTGACGGCCCGGGCGGCGGCGCGTTCGGGCCGATCTCCCTTCCGGGTGCGGGGAGTTGCCGCGGGGCCGGTGCCCCTTTCCGCCACGCCGTGGGACCTGGCGCGTTCGAGGGTGTTCGATCAAGGCCGGTACGATCGCCCGGACCGTTCGACCATCTGCCGGCGCAGAGGCCCCACACCTCTCCCCCACCCGGCTGACACAGGGGAGAAGTCTGTCTTGGGCAAGCGCGGCGCCGCACCCAAAGGACGCGGTGGTGGCCATGGCCGCCGCCGTGGCAACACCAGCAGTACCAGCAGAAGCAGCAGCACCAGCAGAAGCAACGGCAGAAGCAGCGACAGCGGCAGAAACGGTGGTAGAAACGGCAGCAGGAGCCGAAGCCGCCGCTCGCTCGCGCCGATAACCCTCCTCGTCGCCGGGCTCGGGGTGCTCATCGTCGGCAGCGGCGCCGCCCTCGCCCTGTGGCACGACGACGGCATCGACAACCGCAAGGACGACCGCGCCGGGCAGGCGGCCGCGCCGCCCGCCGTCACGCCGGAACCCGCCGTCCCGCCCAAGCCGAAGGTCACGGCCTCCGCGAAGCCGAAGACCTCCCCGTCCTCATCGGCGCCGGCCAACAAGGACAAGAAGGACGAGAAGCCCGACGAGAAGGACGTGCCCGCCTCCGGGTCCGGGACCTTCACCACCGCCCAGGCGTCCGGCGGCGCCGTCGGCTCCGGGACGCTGCGGCGCTACCGCGTCCAGGTCGAGGACGGCGCCGACGTCTCCGCGCGCCAGGCCGCCGAGGAGATCCAGGCCATCCTGGCCCACCCGCGCGGCTGGGCCGCGCACGGCCGGGCCCGCTTCCAGCTGGTATCCGAGAACGCCGATTTCGTCATACGGATCGCCACCCCCAAGACCGCCGACAAGCTCTGCCTGGCCCAGGGCCTCAACACGCGGGGCGAGCTGAACTGCGAGACCACCCAGGGTGTCGTGGTCAACCTCAGGCGCTGGATGCTGGGCTCCCCGACCTTCGCCGGGTCGCCCGCCGAGTACCGCCACCTGATCATCAACCACGAGGTCGGGCACGAGATCGGCATCCGGCAGCACATGGGCTGCCCGGGACCGGGCAAGCTCGCGCCCGTCATGATGCAGCAGATCAAGGGTCTGAACGGCTGCCGTTCGAATGCATATCCGTATGACGAAGATGGCAGCTACATCTCGGGTCCGATCGTGTAATGATGCGGAGGGGACCGCACGCGACGCAGCGCGCGGCCCCGAGGGGACCGGGGCTCCATCGCCGAACGGAAGGAGCGGACCGCTACCCGGTAGTTCGTATCGAGGAGACAGAAATGTCGACGATCCCCGATGCCTCCGGAGCCGGTTCGGTCGACCCGAACCTCGACTTCGCGGGCACGACGCCGTACGAGGACTATGTCCAGGCCGACGTCCTCACCCACCTCCAGCATCCCCTCTCCGACGACCCCGGAGAGATGGTCTTCCTGGTCACCACCCAGGTGATGGAGCTGTGGTTCACCGTCATCGTCCACGAGTGGGAGACCGCGAGCCGCGCCCTGCGCGAGGACCGGCTGCCGGTGGCGATGGACGCGCTCAAGCGCTCCGTACGGGAGCTGGAGGCCCTGAACCACTCCTGGCGGCCGCTCTCCCAGCTCACCCCGGCGCAGTTCAACGCCTACCGCAGCGCGCTCGGCGAGGGCTCCGGCTTCCAGTCGGCGATGTACCGCCGCATGGAGTTCCTGCTCGGCGAGAAGTCCGCGTCCATGCTCGTGCCGCACAAGGCCGCCCCGCGCGTCCACGCCGAGCTGGAGAAGGCGCTGTACCAGCCGAGCCTCTACGACGAGGTGCTGCGGCTGCTCGCCCGGCGCGGGCTGCCCATACCGCAGGACGTGCTCGACCGCGACCTGTCGCAGAAGTACGAGCCGTCGCCGGTGATCGAGGAGACCTGGGCCGGGATCTACGCGGACCAGGACCAGAACGGCGAACTCGTCCGCCTCGGCGAGGCGTTGACCGACATCGGCGAGCTCGTCTGGCGCTGGCGCAACGACCACCTCGTCGCGACCCGGCGGGCCATGGGCTCCAAGACCGGCACGGGCGGCTCGGCGGGCGTGGCCTGGCTGGAGAAGCGGGCCCGCAAGAACGTCTTCCCCGAGCTGTGGACGGCGCGCAGCCATGTCTGAGCCGTACGCCTCCCTCCGCGAGAAGGCCGCCGCGCTCGACGCCCAGGACGAACTGGCCAAGCAGCGCGAGCTGTTCGCCCTGGACGAGGCCGTGTACCTGGACGGGAACTCGCTCGGCGCTCTGCCGCGCCACGTCGCCGGCCGGCTGGCCGACGTCATCACCCGTGAATGGGGCGAGCTGCGCATCCGCTCCTGGGACGAGAGCGGCTGGTGGACCGCGCCCGAGCGGATCGGCGAGCGGATAGCCCCGCTGGTCGGGGCCGCCCCCGGGCAGGTCGTCGTGGGTGACTCGACCAGCGTCAACGTCTTCAAGGCCGTCGTCGCGGCCGCCCGGCTCGCCGGGGAGGACCGCGACGAGATCCTGGTCGACGCGACGACGTTCCCCACCGACGGGTACATCGCCGAGTCCGCGGCCCGGATGACCGGCAAGCGGCTCGTCCCCCTCGCGCCCGGCGACGTCCCGGCCGCGGTCGGACCGCGCACCGCCGCCGCCCTCGTCAACCACGTCGACTTCCGCACCGGCCGGCTCCACGACCTGCCCGGCATCACCGCCGCCGTGCAGGCGGCCGGCGCGCTCGCCGTGTGGGACCTGTGCCACAGCGCGGGCGCCCTGCCGGTCGGCCTCGACGCGCACGGCGTGGACCTCGCCGTCGGCTGCACGTACAAGTACCTGAACGGCGGCCCCGGCGCCCCGGCCTACCTCTACGTCGCCGAGCGCCACCAGGCGGGCTTCGACTCCCCGCTGCCGGGCTGGACCGGTCACCGCGATCCGTTCGCGATGACCCCCGGCTACACGGCGGCGGACGGGGCCACCCGCGGCAGGGTCGGCACCCCCGACATCCTGTCGATGCTCGCTCTGGAGTCCGCCCTCGACGTGTGGGACGGCGTCTCCATGGACGCCGTACGGGCGAAGTCGCTCGCCCTGACGGACTTCTTCCTGGAGTGCGTACGGGCCTACGCCCCCGAGGGCCGCGTCACCTCCCTCACCCCCGAGGCGCACGAGGAGCGCGGCAGCCAGGTCGCGCTGCGCTGCGCCGAGGCGCCGCAGGTCATGGAGACGCTGATCGCCCGGGGCGTGGTCGGCGATCTGCGCCGCCCCGACGTGCTGCGGTTCGGCTTCACCCCGCTCTACGTCGGCTTCGCCGACACCGAGCGGGCGGCCCGGGTGCTCGCGGAGGTCCTCACGGACGTCCCCGGGCAGGCCACGGCGGTCTGATCATCGCCTGATCTGCGGGGCCGTGGTCCTGATACGGTCCCCGCAGGTCAGGCCAGACCGGCCAGGTCACCGAGAGGTGGGAACAGCATGCTCGACCCCGCCGCGCGCGACGCCGCCGAAGAAGCATCGGCCTTCTCGCACCCGGCAGTCGCCCCGGACGTCACCGCCGCGTACGGCGAACACCCCGACCAAGTCGTCGACTTCTACGCCCCCAGGGGCGGCCAGCAGCGGGCGCCGCTGGTCATCACCCTGCACGGCGGGGCGTGGCGGGCGCCCTACGACCGGCTCCATCTGACACCGTTCACGGACTTCCTGGCGCGGCGCGGATTCGCCGTCGCCAACGTCGAGTACCGCCGCGGCGGCGAGATCCCCCGGCCGCGCGGCACCGACCCGGTCGCCGGGCGCTGGCCGGAGACCTTCGACGACGTGGCCGCCGCGCTGGACGCGGTGCCCGAGCTGGCCGCGCGGCATCTGCCGCAGGCCGACCCGCGCCGGATCGTGCTCACCGGCCACTCGGCGGGCGGCCATCTCGCCCTGTGGGCCGCGGCCCGGCACGTCCTGCCCGTCGGCTCGCCCTGGCGCCTCCCGGCGCCGCCCGCGCTGCGCGGTGTGGTCGCCCTGGCCCCCATCGCCCACTTCGAACGCGCCGTGGAACTCGGCGTGTGCGGCGGGGCAGTCATCCAACTCCTGGGCGGCAAGGAGGAGTTCGACGCGCGGGTGCGTTCCGTCGATCCGGCGTCGCTGCTGCCCACCGGAATCGCCACGACCCTCGTCCAGGGCCGCGAGGACGTGGTCGTTCCCCAGGCGGTCGCCGACGCGTACGTCGAGGCGGCGGCCCTGTCGGGCGAGACGGTCGGCCTCACGCTCCTGGAGGACGTGGGCCACTTCCCGCTGATCGACCCGGCGGCCGACGCGTGCGCGGTGGTCGCGGAGGAGATCGCCCAACTGGCATGGTGAGCAAGGTGGTTGGCGCCCGCGGCCAGTGAGCTCACGGGGCCGCCCCCGGGTCCGCCGGCCGGGCTGGTGGTTGGCGCCCCCGCCCGGTGAGCTCACGAGGCCGCTGCTGGGCCCGCCCGCCGAGTCGCTCTCGCGGGGTCCGGTGGATCAACCCGGCCGGTACGTCTGCCAGTTCGCGCCCTCAGGCTCGGTAATCCCGGCAGGACGGCTCGCCCGGGTCGCCCATGCCTCGCATCCGGTGGATCAACCCGCCTGGGCAGCCCGCAGGTCCGGGCCCCAGCCCGCCCCGTACACCCGCAAGGCGACAGCCAGGGGTGACACGGCATACCCGTCATACCTGAGAGCTACACCCGAGGTGTCCTCTCCAGCGTGATGCCGGTGACAAGGGCCGATTCATAGCGTCGGGGCATGAACAGCAGCCGGTTCCGCCGCTCCTTCCTCGCCCTGCTCGTCACCGCCGCCGTGGCCGTGCCGCTGTGCGGCGCGACGGTGCCGCGGGTTCCCGCGCCCCGCCCCGCCGCCATCGACACGGCCGCCGGACCCGAGGCGCGGTACGCCGCCAACCGGGACAACGCCGTCGAGGCCGCCCGCATGGCCGACGCCCACGGCGACCACAAGCGGGCCACGCGCCTGCGGGCCCTCGCCGACCCCGGCCGCCGGCTGCTCACCTTCGACGCGCGGGGTACCGGCCGCGCCGTGGAGGTCCACGGCGACCTCACCCGCGCCATCCGCATCGCCGTCCTCGTCCCCGGCAGCGACACCACCCTCGACACCTACGAGCGGTTCGCCAAGGGCGCCCGCGCCCTCCACCACGAGCTCGGCCCGGACGCGGCGGTCGTCTCCTGGCTCGGCTACGACACCCCCGCCACGATCGGCACCACCGTTCTCACCCCCGGCCGCGCCGCCGACGCTGCCCCCGAACTCCGTTCCTTCGTAGGGGAGATGAGTCGGATGAACCCCGGTGCGCGGATCGCCGCGCTGTGCCACTCGTACGGCTCCGTCGTCTGCGGCCGCGCCGCGCCCGGCCTCGGCATCGACGACCTCGTCCTCTACGGCAGCCCCGGCACCGGCGTCGACACCGCCGCCGCCCTGGCCACCCCCGCCCGCGTGTGGGCCGGGCGCGGCAGCGACGACTGGATCGCCGAAGTGCCCTACGCGAGCGTCGAGTTGTTCGGTACGGCGGTCGGCCACGGCATGGACCCCGTCTCGCCCGGCTACGGCGCACGGCCCTTCGACGCGGGCGACGCCGGCCACAGCGACTACCTCCGGCCCGGCTCCACCGCCCTGCGCAGCATCGCCGGCATCGTGAACGGACCCGCGCGGAAGGACGCGAAGGGGGACGGCCGTGCGTGAGCTGATACACCGCATCGACCGCGCCACCCCGCCCGACCGCGACCGGGCCGCGGACGCCCTGCGCGCGTTCGCCATCCTCGGTGTCGTCCTCGGCCACTGGCTGGTGACGGCCCTGGTCGCCGACAGCGGCACACTGCGCGCCGCCAGCCCCCTCCAGCACATGCCGTATCTCGCCCCGGTCTCCTGGGTGTTGCAGTCGCTGGCCGTGTTCTTCTTCGTCGGGGGCATGGTCGCGGCGCGCAGCCACGCCTCCGCCCTCGCCCGCGGCACAAGGCATCGCGCCTGGCTGGCCGGGCGGCTCGCCCGGCTGTTCCGGCCGGTCCCCGCGCTCCTCGGTCTGTGGACGGTCGCCGCCGTGGCGCTGACGGCGACCGGCACCGACACCAAGACGCTGCACACCCTCCTCAAGCTCGTCCTCTCCCCGTTCTGGTTCCTGCTGGTCTTCGCCACGCTCACCGCCGCCACCCCGCTGGCCGCCCGGATCGGCCCGCTGTGGCCGTTCGCCGTGGTGCTGCACGTGGACCTGATCCGCTTCGGTCTCGGTGGCCCCGAGGAGCTGGGCTGGGTCAACGTCGCCGCGGGCTGGCTGGTCCCGTACGCCCTCGGCACGCTGTGGGCGCGCGGCGAGCTCGGCCGGCGCGCCGCCTGGCTGATGACCCTCGGCGGCGCCGCCGCCACCGCCGCGCTCGTCCTGTGGGCCGGCTACCCCGCGGCCATGGTCGGCGTGCCCGGCGCCCCGGTCTCCAACCTCAACCCGCCCACCCTCGCCGCCGTCTGCTTCGGCATCGCGCAGTGCGGGCTCGCCCTGCTCCTCCTCGAACCGCTGCACCGCGCCATGCGCCGCCCCGCGCTCTGGGCCGCCACGGCCCTGCTCAACCTCTCCGCGATGACCCTCTTCCTGTGGCACCAGACGGCGTTGATGGCGGTCACCGCCACCGGCCTGCTCCTGGGCGGCCCGCGCACCGGACTGCACACCGTCCCCGACGGGGCGGCGTGGGTGGCGGCCAGGCTCGTCTGTCTGCCGGTGTTCGCGCTGGCCCTGACCGTGTGCTGGGCGGTGTTCCGTACGTACGAGACTCCGGGGCCCCGCCGGCCCGGGGCGCCGGGGTCCCGCAAGGCCCGGGTGCCACGGCCCCGCCGGGCCGGGGCGCCGGGGTCCGCCGAGTCCGCGGTCTCAGGAGCCCCCGAGGCCGGGAGCGGGACCGGCCGCGTCGGGAGGACCCGTCATGCCTAGGGTGTTCCCGGTGAAGACACCCCTCGACGCCGCGAGCCTGCCGGGCCGGGCCTGGCGTGCGCTGTGCGCCGACCTCGGCGACACCGGCCGGGATCCGCTGCCGCCCATGGGCGGACGGCGCTGGCTGCGCCGGTTCCCGCATGTCCTGGTGGTGATCTACGCCCTGTACTTCGGGCTGACGCACGCGCGACTGCTCACGTCGGTCTACTCCTTCTCGGGCGGCGCCCTTCCCGAGGCCGTCGCCGCGGCGCAGTTCGCCGCGGTCGTCCTCGCGATGTTCCGGCCGCTGCCCGCACTGTGGCTGTCGCTGGGGGCGACCGCGGCGGGCGCCGTGGGCGCCAAGACCTACCAGCTCCCCGGGGAGTCCTGGCCCTGGCTCATCACCGGCCTGCTCGCCCACGCGATGGTCCTTCTGCTGCTCTCGCTGCGCAGGCCGGTCCGGGTCGCGGGCCAGGCGGTCGTGCTCAGCGTGGGGTTCGGCGCGCTCCTGGAGTGGCTCACCGGCGACCACCTGCACACGCCGACCGTCCTGCTCTCGGCGATCGTCTTCACCGGCGTGACCGTCGTCGGGGCCTCCCTGCGCGCCCGCCGCGAGGCCAAGAGCCAGCTCGTCGAGCAAGAAGTCCTCACCGCCGAGGAACGCACCCGCCGCACCGTCCTGGAGGAGCGCAGCCGGATCGCCCGCGAACTCCACGACGTCGTCGCCCACCACATGTCCGTGATCTCCATCCAGGCGCAGGTCGCCCCGCACCTGGTCGCGGACCCGCCGCCGGAGCTGCGGGAGAACCTGGACGGGATACGCCAGAACGCCCTGGACGCGCTGACCGAACTGCGCAGGGTCCTCGGCGTCCTGCGCTCCGAGGACCCCACCGGCGCGGAGGCCGCCCCGCACGCCCCGCTGCCCACCCTCGACCGCCTCGACAGCCTCCTCGACAACGCCCGTGCCGCCGGACTCACCGTCACTCACGAGCTGTCCGGGGAGCGGCGGGCGCTGGCCCCGGGCGTGGAGCTGTCGGCGTACCGCATCGTGCAGGAGGCGCTCAGCAACGCGCTCCGGCACGCGCCCGGCGCCCAGGTGCGGGTGGAGCTCGGCTACGCCGCGCCGGGCCTGCGCGTCCGTATCACCAACACCGCCCCGGCGAAGCCCGCCCCCGCCGGCCCGGGCACCGGCCACGGGCTGCTCGGCATGCGCGAACGGGCGGCCATGCTGGGCGGTGAACTGGCCACCGGAACCACACCGGACGGCGGCTACGAAGTGACCGCCTTCCTACCGAACACCAGCGGGGAGAAGCAGACATGACGATCCGGGTCCTGATCGCCGACGATCAGATGATGGTCCGTCAGGGATTCACGGTCCTGCTCAACACGCAGCCGGACATCGAGGTCGTCGGCCAGGCCGTGGACGGCCTCGACGCCGTGGCGCGGGTCGCCGAGCTGAAGCCGGACGTCGTCCTGATGGACATCCGCATGCCCGAACTCGGCGGCATCGAGGCGACCCGGCGCATCACCGGCGACGACCCCGCGATCCGGGTCCTCGTCCTCACCACCTTCGACCTCGACGAGTACGTGTACGAGGCGCTGCGCGCCGGAGCCTCCGGCTTCCTCCTCAAGGACGCCTCGGCCGACCAGCTCGCCGAGGCGGTCCGGGTGGTGGCGGGCGGCGACGCACTGCTCTCCCCCGGGATCACCCGCCGCCTGATAGCCGAGTTCTCCCGGCTCAGCGGCCCGCCCCGGGCTCCGCTCAAGGACCGCGTCGGGACGCTGACCGAACGGGAGACGGAGGTCCTGTCGCTGGTCGCGCAGGGGCTGTCGAACGCCGAGATAGCGCGGGAGCTGGTGGTGGCCGAACAGACGGTGAAGACCCATGTGAGCCGGATCCTGGTGAAGCTGGGGCTGCGGGACCGTACGCAGGCGGCGGTGTACGCGTACGAGACGGGCATCGTGCGCCCGGCGGGCTACTGAGGCCGAGGGGCGCCGGTCCTGGGGCGCTCTTCGGGGCTTGGGAGGCACCCTCCGAGGGCGCGGGGCCGCCCTGCGTGCGGCCTGGCAGCGTCCTGGCCAGGCCCCTGGACGACGGTCTCCTGGCTCCGGTGGCTCCGGTCGATTCGGCGGTCGCGGACTCGCGGACAGAACCTGACCGCAAGCCCTCCTACCTTCGACCCATGACGAACACGACGAACAGCACCCCCGCCACCACCCCCGCCCAGACCGTTCTTGTCACCGGCGCCACCGGAACCGTCGGCCGCCAGGTCGTCGCCGAACTCCTCGCCCGTGGCCACCAGGTCCGCGCCCTCACCCGGGACGCCGCCCGGGCGGACGTCCCGCAGGGCGTCGAGACGGTCGAGGGCGATCTGACGGAGCCGGACTCGTTCGCCGCGGCCCTGGAGGGCGTCACCGGTCTGCACCTGATCACCTTCGGCGGCCCGTACTTCGCACCCCTGGAGACCGGCCCCCGGATCCTGGAGCTGGCCGGGCGCGCCGGAGTGCGCCGGGTGACGGTGCTGCACGGCGGCGGCCCCTCGCTCCTGGAGGACGCGGTACGCGCCGGCGACCTGGACTGGACCGTGCTGATGCCGGTCGAGTTCATGGGCAACGCCCGGGAGTGGGCCGACGGCATCCGCGACACCGGCGAGGTCCGCGAACCGTTCACCGACCGGCTCAGCGCCATGGTGCACGAGGGCGACATCGGCGCGGTCGCCGCCGTCGCGCTCACCGAGGAGGGCCACGCGGGCCAGGAGTACGTACTGACCGGCCCGGAGGTCCTCACCCTCCAGGACAAGATCGACGCCCTGGCCGCGGCCGGCGGCACCCCGATCCGGCTCGTCGAGCTGACCGAGGAGGAGGCCCTCGCGCAGTGGCGGGCGGCGGGCCTGGCCGAGGACGTGATCGGCTTCCTCGTGGAGGCGTACGGCAACACCCCCGAGGTCGGCCGGACCGTCTCCGGGACGGTGGAGAAGGTCACGGGCCGCCCGGCGCGGACGTTCG
>NZ_BMQQ01000012.1:194192-199002 GCF_014648195.1 Streptomyces purpureus | reverse complement strand
CGTCCTGGGCGGCCGAGAACGCGGCGCTCTTCGGCCGGGGGACGGCGCGCGGTGCGGCGTAGTACCTGGAACCGGGCCGCGGAGAGCGCGGCGCTCTTCGGCCAGGGGACGGCGCGCGGTGCGGCGTAGTACCTGGAACCGGGCTGCCGAGAACTCGGCCCTTTTCGGCCGAGCGCCGGCGTACGGCGCCGCGTAGTACCTGGAACCGGGCTGCCGAGAACTCGGCCCTTTTCGGCCGAGCGCCGGCGTACGGCGCCGCGTAGTACCTGGGACGGACGCGGAAGGATCCCCATCCATGGGGACGACCGCGTCCGTCCGCCCCCTTACCTTGGCTGATGTGACCGAGACGCAGAGCCCCGGCGCGCACAGCGCGCACGACACGCCAAGCCGCAGCCCCGAATACCGCCTGGCCGTGGGCGCGCTCCGGGGCCTGCGGCACGACCTCCTCGACAACCCCATGGAGTACCGCCTGCTGCGGCCCATGCGGACCGACGGCCCGATCGTCCGCCGGCTGCCGGCCCGGATACGCAACCAGGTGCGCTGGCTGCCGCACGCCCTGATCGCCTTCCTGGCGTTCCTGACCCTGCCCATCGCCTACACGACCGACTCCGGGCGGTTCGTCGACGAGCTGGTCTTCCTCATCACCGGCTTCGTCCCGGCCACGGCGGTCCTGCTCACGCTGGTCCGGCCGCGCGCCGCGTTCTGGCTCTCCCTGGGCTCCACGCCGTTCGTGGCGGTCCTGGCCGGCTCCGACGCCTGGGCGCCGAGCTCGTTCCTCGCCCACATCGTCGTGGTGACCGTGGTCGCGCTGCGGACCCGGCCGCGCACGGCCGCCTGGATGTGGGTGCTCACGGCCGCGTACGCCGTCTTCGCCACCGTCTTCCTGGGCTACGGCGGCGGCTCCGTCGCGGGCCCGCTGCTCTTCATCACCGCCATGACGTTGCTGGTCACCACCACCCTGCACGTGCGCCGCGAGGCCCGGCAGGAGGTCACCGCCCAGCAGACCGTCACCGCGCACGAACGCTCCCGGCGCACGCTCCTGGAGGAGCGCACCACCATCGCCCGCGAGCTGCACGACGTCGTCGCCCACCACATGTCCGTCGTCGCCATCCAGGCGGAGGCCGCGCCCTACCGCGTCGAGAACCCGCCGCCCGAGCTGGAGAAGGCGTTCGCCACGATCCGCGAGAACGCCGTGGCCGCGCTGACCGAGCTGCGCCGCGTCCTGGGCGTCGTCCGCGCCGAGGACTACGAGGCCCCCGAAGCACCGCAGCCGACCCTCGCCGACCTCGACGGGCTCCTCGCCAATGTCCGCGACGCGGGCCTGACCGTGGACCGGACCGTCGTCGGCGCGGTGCGGGAGCTGCCGCAGGGTGTCGAGCTGTCGGCGTACCGGATCATCCAGGAGGCCCTGAGCAACGCCCTTCGGCACGCGCCCGGCGCGCCCGCGAAGGTCGAGGTGTCGTACGTCCTCGGTGGCCTGGCCCTGCGGGTGGTCAACGGCGCGGCGCGGGGTCTTGTGAAGCCCTCGCCGGGTGCGGGCCACGGGATCACCGGCATGCGGGAGCGGGTGACCATGCTGAACGGCGAGATGACCGCCGGGCCCACGGAGGACGGCGGCTACGAGGTCACGGCGTTCATCCCGGTCCCCCGGGAGGAGGCGCAGTGACCATCAGGGTCCTCATCGTGGACGACCAGATCATGGTCCGCGAGGGTTTCTCCGTCCTGCTCGGTGCGATGCCCGACATCGAGGTCGTCGGCGAGGCCGTCAACGGCCGCGAGGCGATCGCCCAGGTCGCGGCGCTCCGTCCGGACGTGGTCCTGATGGACATCCGGATGCCCGAACTGAACGGCATCGAGGCGACCCGAGAGATCGTCGCCGCGGACGCCGACGCGAAGGTGCTGGTCCTGACCACCTTCGACCTCGACGAATACGTGTACCAGGCACTGCGCGCGGGCGCCTCCGGCTTCCTCCTGAAGGACGCGTCCGCGCGCCAGCTGGCGGACGGCGTGCGTGTCGTCGCCTCGGGCGAGGCGCTGCTCGCCCCGACGGTCACCAAGCGCCTGATCACCGAGTTCGCCAAGGCGGCGGAGACCCCGAAGCTCCCGGCCCTGGCCCAGATCGGCGACCTGACGGAGCGGGAGACGGAGGTCCTGGTGCTGATCGCCCAGGGCCTGTCGAACGCCGAGATCGCGGGCCATCTGGTCGTGGCCGAGTCCACGATCAAAACGCACGTGAGCCGAATCCTGGTGAAGCTGGGCCTCCGGGACCGCACCCAGGCGGCGGTCTTCGCGTACGAGGCGAGGCTGGTGACCCCGGGGTAGGACCGGCGGGCGGGCCGCGCGGACAGGGTGGGGTCTCTCAGCCCCTGGCAGGGTTGCGGGAAGGGGCGGGGGTGTCTCCCCCCTCGGCGTGCGGCAGCCGGGGCCCCGCTCAAGAGCAAGCCTGGACACCCTCATCCTCATTGCCGACGCAAAATCGGTGTCCCCCTCGCCGAACTCGTGCGGTAGAGCCCCGGCCAGCGTCGAAACCTGGCCGGGGCGTCCCGCTCCAGCCCCTGGTGTGCGTAGCGGTCCGGGCGGGCGCCGGACGCCGACGGCATCTCCCCGAGCTTTTCGGCAGGGCCGGTGATCCGCCGGTCGCAGGTGGCGCAGATGAGGTACATCAGAGTCCTCCCAGCAGAGTCAGTGGGTGATGCCGAGGCCGAGCGCGATCAGGGCCGCGAGGACGATCACGCAGTACAGGGCCTGCCGTTGTCCGTCGGTCACGGCCGGGTCCCCTTGGGGCCGAGCGCGAGCGGGGGCAGCCCGGGGCGGGCAACGAACGACGCTTCCTGATTGCGGTAGGAGCGGACTTCGTCGAGCATGTCCCGGGCGACCTGGGCGAGGTGCCGGGCGTGGGACCAGGTGCCGAGCGGGCCCGGCTCGGGGCCCGACGCCACGAGCGTTTCCCACGTCATAAGCGAGGTGATTCCCCGCACGGTGCGGCGCTCCTCCGGGACGGCCCTGACGCCGTCGGCCAGCGAGGTGCAGTGGGCCACGAGCAGCCGGGTGAGATCCGTGAGGGCCTGTTCGCCGGGGTGGTCGCGCATGCCGATGGCCCGCCGGATGTTGAGCTCTGCCGTCTCTTCGACGTGGGTCACTATGGCGTCGGCGGCCTCGGCGAGGACCGGCCCGAGGGGGATCTCGACGTACCCGGTCGGCCGGTCGTGCCTCTCCTGCATGGTCGCTCCCTGGCGTCGTCGGCGAGTGCGTGAGACCAGGATGGGGGAAGGGGAAGGCCCCAACTGTCCGAAGTTTTGGATATTGAGGCCAGAGCATTACGGACTGTCAGACACCCAGCCAGGAGCCATACGAGAGGAAGCTGCCCGGCAACTGGCGCCTGGCAGCCTCGAGCCCGGAGTACGTCTCCCGGACAGTGGGGTGGTACCGCGCCTGCTGCGGCGCAGCCTTCCGCGCGGCGAGCAGGTTCTTGAACGACGCGTCGAGGTCCCCGGTCCACATCTGCGCGCGAGCTACCTCTGCATAGTGGTGGCTGCGACGCGACGCGGGCCAATCCCGAGGAATGCGGAGTGAGCTCCCGCGTTCGGCGGCGTCCCCGTACTCGTCCAGCTCCGCCAGTACCGACACTCGATGTACTGCCACGTTCGTGGGCCCGAACGCGAGCCAGTGCACGTCAACTGCTTCACCGGTTGCCTCGGCGATACGGTCCGCTTCGGCCAGGTGTCCTTCAGCCAGGTCGCCGTTCTTCGACCGGCCAGCCATGACTGCGGCGCCAAGGTGGAGCTGCCCGGTCACCACACTGCGTTCGCGTCCCTTGTCGGCCTGGCCGAGTGTTTGCAGCCCGAGGGCGATGAGCCGCTCTCCTGTGCGGTATCGCCCATCGCGGAGGTATGTCAGCGCGCGCATGTAGCGGTACATGCCGCCAACCACGGCGTTTGAGCCGCGCTGGGCCGCCCAGTCCATGCGTGTGAGGGCGATGGCGGCTAGGTCTGCGTAGCCGAGTTTGGTGGCGACGTCGTAGGCCGTGCGGTAGGTGCTGGCGAGGAGTAGCCAGCGTTCATGGCTCGGGGCGGCGTGTGCGGCCGTGGTGGCTTCTTGGATGAGGCCGGGTACCTGAGAGGCGACCCTCTTGATTTCTCCAGCTCGAACGTCGACGAGGAGTGACTCGGCGTCGTCCGCGAGCAGTTGGTGCGGGCGTGGTGTGATGTCCGGGTCTGCTCCGAGGTCGTACACATCCAGCGCCTCGCGGATGGGGCGGATGAGAACGTCCAGTTCGTCGGCCCGCAGTTCGGTGAGGTAGGGCTGGCCGGTGATGGTGGCAACCTCGACCTTCAGGGCGTCGGCTACGCGGCCGGTGATGTAGGGGGTGGCGGGTGCGACTCCTTGCTCCACTTTGGTGAGGGTGCCATACGGCACTCCGGATAGGTCGGCGAGGTGCTTCTGGGTGAGGTGGCGTTCGAGGCGCAGCCGCTTGATGCGCGCGCCGGTGTGGTCGTTCGGCTGAGAGTGCATACCGGCTCCCGTTCTGACTCGACACCAGAACAGTAGCCGCGGCCATCACTCCCCCTCCCGTTCCATGGATGGGAGGGGGCAGCCGCAGCGGCAAACCAGCAGGGCCCCGGACACACGAAAACGCCCCCTCCCGCGCCGCAGCGCGAGAGGGGGCGTTTGTCATGAGCTGCGCATCAGCCGGAGCCAGGAGCCCGCTTTCAGGGTGGTCGGGCTGGCCGAGGACACCGATTGCGCCCACCGCAGCCGCAGTGTCCCTGCCGTGGCCGCGGTACGCAGCACGCCGGCGGGGCGTACCGCG
>NZ_BMQQ01000012.1:189075-194152 GCF_014648195.1 Streptomyces purpureus | reverse complement strand
ACGATGCCCACGCCGCTGCTCGTCGCGAGGTCCAACCGGCTCTGCTTGAGGGAGCCGATGTTGCCGGTGTTCCCCGCGGAGATGCCGGTCCCCGTCCACAACAGGCTCGCGCCGGCGGGGGCCGGCCGGCCGAGGGTGATGTCGGCGGCTGGGTCCGCCTCCACATCGAGGTACGCGTCGAGCGCGTGACCTGTACTCGCAGCGGCTCGGAATGTCTCGGAAATCCTCGCGGGCACGCATCTCTCTCTTTGCATGGCAGATGTCAGGGGTTCGACTCCCCTCGGCGCGCCGCTGCCAGGGCCGTAAGCGCGGTCAGCCACCGAGCAACACCCCCTGGGCGGCGCGCGCCCGCGCCGGTAGCGTCCCGGCATGGACCTCGCCTTCGATCCGTCGTCGTCCGGCTTCGTCGCCGACCCGTACCCCGCGTACACCGAGCTGCGCGCCCGGGGCCGCGTGCACTGGTACGAGCCCACCCGGCAGTTCCTCGTTCCCCACCACGCCGACGTGTCCGCGCTGCTGCGGGACCGGCGGCTCGGGCGGGCGTACCCGGAGCGGCCCGTGCCGCCCGCCTGGCAGGAGCCGTTTCACACCCTCAACGACCACGGCATGCTCGACCTGGAGCCCCCGGACCACACCCGGATCCGGCGCCTGGTGTCCAAGGCGTTCACCCCGCGCACCGTGGAGCGGCTCGCGCCGTACGTCCAGGGGCTCGCGGACGAGCTGGTGGACCGGCTCGTCGCGGACGGCGGCGGTGACCTGGTCGCGGCGGTGGCCGAGCCGCTGCCGGTCGCCGTCATCGCGCAGATGCTGGGGGTCCCCGAGGAGGACCGGCCGGCGCTGCGGCCCTGGTCGGCGGACATCTGCGGGATGTACGAGCTCAACCCGTCCGAGGAGGCGGCCCGGCGCGCGGTCCGCGCATCGGCCGAATTCTCGGCATACCTACGGGAGTTGATCGCGGCGCGGCGGGCCACGCCGGGCGACGACCTGATCTCCGGGCTGATCGCCGTCGACCTCGGCGAGCAGGAGATGGTCTCCACCTGCGCGCTGCTGCTGAACGCGGGGCACGAGGCGACCGTGAACGCGACGGTCAACGGTTGGTGGGCGCTGTTCCAGCACCCCGAAGCGCTGGCCGCGCTGCGCGCGGACCCCGCCCTGCTGCCCACGGCCGTGGAGGAGCTGCTCCGCTACGACACCCCGCTCCAGCTCTTCGAGCGGTGGGTCCTGGAGGACATCGAGGTCGACGGCGTCCCGATCCCGCGCGGCGCGGAGGTCGCGCTCCTCTTCGGCTCGGCCAACCGCGATCCGGCCGTCTTCGCCGACCCGGACACCCTGGACCTCACGCGCCGCGACAACCCCCACATCTCCTTCGGCGCGGGGATCCACTACTGCCTGGGCGCGCCCCTGGCCCGCCTGGAACTCACCGCCACCCTCTCCGCCCTCCTCACCCGCGCCCCGTCCCTGACGCTCGCCGCCACCCCGCGCCGTAAGCCCGGCTTCGTCCTGAGGGGGCTGGAGTCGCTGCCAGTAACCGTGTGAGGCACGGCGCACGGGGAAACCGTCAGGTCGTCAGGTCCCGCCGCCGCAGCGCCGCCAGCCCCACCCCCACCAGAGCCACCGTCACACCCGCAAGCACCAGCGTCGGCGGCCACTCCATCGCGCCGCCCGGAAGCTTCGGCAGGTGGCCGAAGGGAGAGAGGTCCAGGACCGAACGGGGAAGGTCCAGCGCCGGGCCGATCCAGCCCAGTGCCAGGGCCAGCCCCGCCACGCCCCACGCCGCCACCGCCGCCTTGGGCATCGCGCCCCACAGCAGCACCGCCAGACCGCCCAGGACCCATGTCGCGGGCAGTTGGACGAGGCACGCCCCGACGATCGGGCCGAAGTCCCGGCCGTACGACACCGCGAGGCCCGTCCCCGCGAGGAGCATGATCACCACGGCGCCGCCGAAGGCGATGGCCAGATGACCCGCCGCCCACCGCAGCCGGCCGACCGCGCTCGCCAGCAGGGGTTCCGCCCGCTGCGAGGTCTCCTCGCCGTGCAGCCGCAGGACCGATCCGACCACGTACAGCGAGCCGATCATTCCGAACAGACCCGCCATCGTCGCGAGGAACGCGTTGCTCAGGCCCGCCTGCCCGCCCATCCGCTCGAAGATCTGGCGCGCCCGCTCGTTGTCGCCCACGAGCTCCGCCGCGCCGTCGGCCATCCCGCCGAACGCGAGCCCGGCGACGAGGAAACCGGCGGACCAGCCCAGCAGGCCGCCGCGCTGAAGGCGCCAGGCGAGGCCGCCGACCGTGGCGATGCGGCCCTCGGCCGGGCCCGGCCGGGCCGGCAGGAAGCTCATGCCGACGTCGCGCCGCCCGGCCAGCCCGTACGCCACCGCCGCCTGGACGGCCACCGCGAGGGCGATCAGCAGCAGCACCCACCAGCGCTCGCCGGCGAAGGCCCGTACGTTCTCGGCCCAGCCGATCGGCGAGAGCCAGGTCAGCACCGAACTGCCACCGGCCGTCCCCGCGTCGCCCGCCGCCCGCAGGCCGAACGCGAGCCCGAGCACCGCCGCCGTCAGGCCCTTGGCGAGCCGTGCGCTCTCCGTGAGCTGGGCGGCGATCGCCGCCGTCGTGGCGAAGAGCATGCCGGTGCCGCCGACCGCGAGGCCGAGGGCGAGCGCCCCGCCCGCGCCCTGCCCGGCGAGCCCGGCCGTGACGATCAGGGCCACCGCGGCGTTGGCGACGAGCGCGGCGAGCAGCGCCGCCGTCAGCGGGGCGCGCCGCCCCACCATCCCGGCGGAGAGCATCTCCTGACGGCCCGTCTCCTCCTCCTCGCGGGTGTGCCGCACCACGATGATCAGGCTCATGACCGCGGCGAGTACGGCGGTGAAGGTGCCGAACCGCCAGGCCGCGAGTCCTCCGACGGAGTCGGAGAAGACCGGTCCGTAGAGCGATCTCATCGAGCTGTTGGCGTTCATCGAGGCGGCCATCTCGGCCCGCTTCGCCGCCGTGTCGTACAGGGTGGCCAGGGAGCCGACTCCACTGGCCGCCAGTCCGCCGACGACCACCGCCCACAGCGGCGTCATCAGCCGGTCGCGGCGCAGCGCGAGCCGTCCGAGCGTTCCGGTTCCCGCGAGGGCGCTCATCGCCCGGTCACCTCGTCCGCGTAGTGGCGGAGGAACAGCTCCTCCAGGGTGGGCGGGGTGCTGGTGAGCGAGCGCACCCCCGACTCGGTGAGGGAGCGGAGCACGGCGTCGAGCTTGTCGGTGTCGACCTGGAGCTTCACGCGCCTGCCCTGGACGTCGAGGTCGTGGACGCCGGGGAGGTGAGCCAGCCCGTTGGGCGGGCCGGCCAGTTCGGCGGTGACGCTGGTACGGGTGAGGTGGCGCAGGTCGGCGAGCGAACCGGTCTCGACCGTCCGCCCCTTGCGGATGATGCTGACCCGGTCGCAGAGGGTCTCGACCTCACTGAGGATGTGCGAGGAGAGCAGGACGGTCCGGCCGCGGTCGCGCGCCTCGGCGACGCAGCTCTGGAAGACCTCCTCCATCAGGGGGTCGAGGCCGCTGGTGGGCTCGTCGAGGATGAGCAGGTCGACGTCGGAGGCGAAGGCGGCGACGAGGGCGACCTTCTGGCGGTTGCCCTTGGAGTACGTCCGCCCCTTCTTGGTCGGGTCGAGCTCGAACCGCGCGACGAGGTCGGCCCGCCGGGCCTTGTCGAGGCCCCCGCGCAGCCGTCCGTACAGGTCGATCACCTCGCCGCCGGCGAGGTTGCGCCAGAGGGTGACGTCTCCGGGGACGTAGGCGATCCGCCGGTGCAGCTCGACCGCGTCGTGCCACGGGTCCCTGCCGAGGAGCCGGGCGGCGCCGGAGTCGGCGCGCAGCAGGCCGAGCAGGACCCGGATGGTGGTGGACTTCCCGGCGCCGTTGGGGCCGAGGAAGCCGTGGACCTCGCCGGTCTCGACGTCGAGGTCGAGGCCGTCCAGTGCGTGGGTGCGCCCGAACGACTTGTGCAGTCCGGCAACGCTGATTGCCTTGGTCATGGGCGTGAACCTACGCTTAGTTCACAAATTTGTGAAGTTAAGGAAGCGTATAAAGTCGTGGGGAGATCGCGAGCGAGGGAGACGATGCCCGACATGACCACCGACGAGAACGTGTCCCGTTTCGTGGAGCGGTTCGCCGCCGAGCTGACGGAGGCGGGCATGCAGCGCATGGCGGCGAGGGTCTTCGCCGCCCTCCTCGCGTCCGAGTCGGGGTCGATGACCTCCGCGGAACTCTCCGAGCGGCTGCGGATCAGCCCGGCGGCGGTCTCCGGCGCCGTGCGCTACCTGGCCCAGGTGGACATGATCAGCCGCGAGCGCGACCCCGGCTCGCGCCGGGAGCGGTACGTGCTCCACAACGAGCTCTGGTACGAGACGTTCACCCGCCGGGACCAGCTGCTGACGCGCTGGGAGAAGGTGCTCAGGGAAGGCGCGCGGACGCTGGGCGAGGACACCTCGGCGGGCGCGCGGGCGGCCGAGACGGCCGAGTTCTTCGAGTTCCTGCAGCAGGAGATGCTCGGCATGATGGACCGCTGGCGCACCCACCGCGCCGCGCGGGACGCGGCGGGGGAGTAGGGGCGCACGAGAGGCGGCGCCTCCGGCGGCTGAGCGGCTCGGGCGGCCAGGCGCGTGGCCGCGCCGACCCGCGGACCGCAGTCCGCGCGCCCAGGCCCGGCGCCTGAGCCCGACGGTCCGCTGCCTCCGGCAGCCCGGCAGCACGGCAGCCCGGCAGCGTCGACCGACGATCCGCTGGTCGGGCATCCGGAGCAGCTGGCCCGGCGCGCCGCGCGGACCGGGTGGCGAGCGCCTCCGGCGGCCAGCTGCGCGCCAGCGCCGCCTCAGCTCGCCCCGCTCCTCCGGCGCCCGCCGGCCCGGCGCCGAGCGCCTCCGGCGGCCAGCTGCGCGCCAGCGCCGCCTCAGCTCGCCCCGCTCCTCCGGCGCCCGCCGGCCCGGCGCCGAGCGCCTCCGGCGGCCAGCTGCGCGGCCCAGCGCCTCCGGCGGTCAGCTGCGCGCCAGCGCCAGCCCGCGATCCGCTGGTGCGGCGGCCGGCCGCGCCGTA
>NZ_BMQQ01000012.1:144411-189044 GCF_014648195.1 Streptomyces purpureus | reverse complement strand
TCAGCTCGCCCCGCTCCTCCGGCGCCCGCCGGCCCGGCGCCGAGCGCCTCCGGCGGCCAGCTGCGCGGCCCAGCGCCCCCCGCGGTCACCCCCGCGGCAGCGTCAGGCCCCACGCCTCAGGCCGCACCGTCCAGGTGCGTCGGCGGACCGGGCCCGAGAGGACCGTGTCCGCGCGGTAGCGGAAATCCGGGCCCGAGACCGTCACCGCCGTCGCCACCGCCCGAAGCGGTGAGCCCGCGGGCGGGCGGACCACCACCTCCGCGCGGCCCGACGTGGAGCGGACGCTCACCGCCTCCACCGGCTTGTCCACATCGCTCAGCAGCACCCCGTCCGCCTCCACCCGCAACCGGTGAGTACGCACCGCCGCCAGGACCGGCGTGGGGCGCACCAGCGTGCGTACCAGCGAGCGGCAGGTGTCCCAGACCGACGGGGGATGGTCGGACGACGAGCCCGGCGAGCCGGTCGTCGCCGGGATCCGCAGCCCGCCGACCACCACCCCGTCGCTCTCGTCGACGAGCAGGTCCAGCCGCCGGGCGGACCCCTCCAGCACCGTCCGCGCCGCCGCCACCGCGCCCATCGGCACGCCGAGCGAACGGGCGATTTCCAGCGAGCCCGCCGCCCCCACCGGAACCATCGACAGCGCCCCAGCCGACAGCTCCCGCTCCCGGTGCAGCAGGGTCACCATCCGCAGCAGCGACCCGTCGTCACCGATGACGACGGGCCTGCGCGAACCCCGGCGCGCCAAGGCTCTCGCGTACTCCTGCGGGCCGTCCGGGAAGCAGATCTTCGCCGACGATCCGGCACTCAGGACATCCTTCGCGATCCGTACGGATTCGCCGTCGCTGCGGCGCGCGACCGGGTCGATGACCACCAGGAGCTGGTCGGGAGCCGACACCTCGGTCCTTCCTCGGGTAGCATCTTTGTGCAAGAGCCCCTTGCGCTATTGCGCCAGGGGCTTCGTCTATTCCGGGGCAACCGGTTCGACGGCTCAGGCTGTGTCGTACACCGTCGTACGACGTTTTACTGCCCCCTGACCTTGGACATGCCCCACCCGGAAGGGGTGTACGCCTGTGCCCGCACTTGTGCTGCTCGGTGCTCAGTGGGGTGACGAGGGCAAGGGAAAGGCCACCGACCTCCTCGGTGGATCCGTTGACTATGTGGTGCGCTACCAGGGCGGCAACAACGCCGGCCACACGGTCGTCGTAGGCGACCAGAAGTATGCGCTGCATCTGCTCCCTTCCGGAATCCTCTCGCCGGGATGTACTCCGGTCATCGGCAACGGTGTCGTCGTGGACCCGGCGGTCCTGCTCTCCGAGCTGAGCGGGCTCAATGACCGCGGCGTCGACACGTCCAAGCTGCTGATCAGCGGAAACGCCCACCTGATCACGCCGTACAACGTCACCCTCGACAAGGTGACGGAGCGCTTCCTCGGCAAGCGGAAGATCGGCACCACCGGCCGCGGCATCGGCCCGACCTACGCGGACAAGATCAACCGCGTCGGCATCCGCGTCCAGGACCTCTACGACGAGTCGATCCTGGAGCAGAAGGTCGAGGCGGCCCTGGAGCAGAAGAACCAGCTCCTCGCCAAGGTCTTCAACCGCCGCGCCATCGAGCCCGGCAAGATCGTCGAGGAGATGCTCCAGTACGCGGAGCAGATCCGGCCGTACGTCGCGGACACCACCCTGATCCTCAACAACGCCATCGACGAGGGCAAGGTCGTCCTCTTCGAGGGCGGCCAGGGCACCCTCCTCGACGTCGACCACGGCACGTACCCCTTCGTCACCTCCTCGAACCCGACCTCGGGCGGTGCCTGCACCGGCGCCGGTGTCGGCCCGACGAAGATCAGCCGGGTCATCGGCATCCTGAAGGCGTACACGACCCGCGTCGGCGCCGGCCCGTTCCCGACGGAGCTGTTCGACGAGGACGGCGAGGCGCTGCGCCGCATCGGTGGCGAGCGGGGTGTCACCACCGGCCGTGACCGCCGCTGCGGCTGGTTCGACGCGGTCATCGCCCGCTACGCGACCCGCGTCAACGGCCTGACGGACTTCTTCCTCACCAAGCTGGACGTGCTCACCGGCTGGGAGCAGATCCCGGTCTGTGTCGCGTACGAGATCGACGGCAAGCGCGTCGAGGAGCTGCCGTACTCGCAGACCGACTTCCACCACGCGAAGCCGGTGTACGAGATGCTGCCGGGCTGGTCCGAGGACATCAGCAAGGCGAAGACCTTCGCCGAGCTGCCGAAGAACGCGCAGGCGTACGTGAAGGCGCTGGAGGAGATGTCGGGCGCGCCGATCTCCGCGATCGGCGTCGGCCCGGGCCGGGACGAGACGATCGAGATCAACTCGTTCCTCTAGACCCGCGGCCCTCGGGCACACGTGGACGAAGGGCGTCCGGCTTCCGAGCCGGGCGCCCTTCGCGCGTACCCGTACCTCCTACAGGCGGAAGAACTCGCCCGGCTCCCCGTCCGACCCCATCCCGTACACCAGCAGCCGCTCCTTACCCTGGTAGCGGTCGACCCGGAGGTTCGAGGCGGGCGATTCGGCGCACTCCGGGTCCCAGGCGTCCGGGTCCCGGGTCGTCGGGCCCACGACCAGCAGCGACCCGGCCGCGCCGACGACCGCGGTGCTCGCGCAGTGGACCGTGCCCGCCACCGGGGCGCCGGTCTCCTCGTCCCGCTTCGGGAAGGTCTGCTCGAACCGGACGAGCGGGGCGCCGACCGGGCCCTGGGTGACGGTGACCCGGTAGTCGTAGCGCTCGGCGTCCTTCTTGGACATCTCGGCGAACGCCGGCGCCTTCCAGTGGCCGACCAGCGACGCCGGGACGATGTCGGGGCCCGTCTTCGCCCGGCGGAACGCCGTGGTGACCGCCCCGGAGGTCCAGTCCAGGACGTCGGGGGAACGGAACGTCAGCGTCTGGTGGGCGGCCGGGGTGCAGCGGGTCGCCGGGACGCTGGTGGTCACGTCGCTCTCGCCGAACACGATCCGGTTCTCGTCCGCGGAGACGAGCGTGGCACGGCCCATGCAGAGCCGCTCGCCGGTGATGTGGGTGTAGACGGCCGTCTTCGCGCCCGTGCGGCCCTGGGTGATCTCGATCCGTACGGTCTCGTGCGGGATGTCGGCGGTGCCCTTCAGCACCCCTTCCCACGCGCCGATGAACGCGGCCGGCACGACACCGGCGGGCTTCGCCGACGACGAGGAGGAGCCGCCCCCCTTGCCCTCGGGCGACTGCCGGCCGTCCTTCGGCCAGTACGTCGCCGTCAGCGCCCCGGCGGCGGCCAGCACCAGCGCCACCGCCCCCGCCACGAACGCGGTGCGCCGCCGGCCCCCGCCGCGGGGCGGGCGCGGCGCCCCCGGCACCGGAGTGACCGGCGTGTCGGCCGCCTCGCCGGAGACCGCGCCGACGGCCGTGCCCACGCCCGTGCCGTCACCGGATCCGTCTCCGGCGCCATCGGTGTCCAGGATCCGGGCCGCGTGCCGGCCGAGCGCGGCGAGGACCCCGGCCGGCAGCCAGGGGTCGGCGACGGGGTGCGCCGAGGCGATCTCCTCCGCGCTCGGCCGGTCGCCGGGGCTCTTGGCGAGACACGCCCGGACCAGCCCCTGGAGCTCGTCGGGCAGCCCCTCCAGATCCGGCTCGTCATGGGCGATCCGGAACATCGTGGCGTGCACCCCGCTGTCGGCCGTGCCGAACGGGGAGCGTCCCGTCGCCGCGTACGCCAGCACCGAGCCCAGGCAGAAGATGTCCGACGCGGAGGTGAGCTTCTCGCCCCGTACCTGCTCGGGCGACATGAACCCGGGCGAACCGACCACGGCGCCGGTGCTGGTCAGCCCGCCGTCGGTGACCGTGTCGACGGCCCGGGCGATCCCGAAGTCGATCAGCCGTGGCCCGTCGACGGTGAGGAGGATGTTGGAGGGCTTCAGATCGCGGTGGACGAGCCCGGCGCTGTGGACGTGGCCGAGCGCCCGGGCGAGGCCGGCGGCCAGCGACCGTACCGACTCCGGCGGCAGCGGCCCGTGCTCGTCGGCCACCACGGCCCGCAGCGACGGACCCGGTACGTATCCGATGGCGACCCAGGGCGGTTCGGCGTCGGTGTCCGCGCCGAGGACGGGGGTGGTGCCGGTCCCGCCGACCCGTCTCAGCGCCTCGACCTCCCGGGCGAAGCGTCTGCGGAACTCGTCCTGGGCGGCGAGTTCGCCGTGCACGACCTTCACGGCGACCGTACGGCCGCCCGCGGACCGGGCGAGATAGACCCGCCCCATCCCGCCCACGCCGAGCCGCCCGAGGAGGCGGAACGGTCCGACGGCGGCCGGGTCTTCACCAAGCAAGGGCTCCACGCGAAGAGAGCATGCCAGACCCGGGTCACCGGCCGGTCTCGGTCGCCGTCCCCGCCACGCCCGGTGCTCCGGTCATCGGTCCTCGCCGCAGATCCGCAGCCCCTTCGGGGTCGCGCACGGCAGATGGCCGTGTGTACGGATCACGTCCTGGCCGCTGCCCCGGCTCAGATAGGTCAGGAAGCTGGAGGTGAGCGAGTCCGCCGGCGGCTGCCCGTAGGTGTAGGCGTACTCGATCTCCCGGTACGGGTACGTGCTCTCGCCGATCTCGTCCACATCGGCCACCCGTCCGTCGATCCCGACCCGGTGCAGGCCCTTCAGCCCGCTGCCGGTGCGCAGTTCGCTGTAGCCGATCGCGCCGGGGAGCTTGGCCACGGTGCCCAGGACCTGTTCGGTGGAGTCGAGCTCGCAGCGGACGACCCGGGCCTGGAGGTCGTCCTTGGTGGCGCAGTCGCGGGAGGAATGGGCGGGTTCGTTGCGGCCGAGGACCCGGCGCTGGAAGACCTCCCTGGTCCCGGAGTTGGCGTCCCGGCTCACCAGCAGGACGTCCAGGTCGGGCCCGCCGAGCTGCTTCCAGTTGGTGACGTCGCCGCTGTAGAGCCGGCGGACGGCGTCGAGGGAGAGGTTCTTGAGCGGGACCTTGTCGTTGACGACGAGGGTGAAGAGCGAGACCGCGATGCGGCTCTCGCGCAGCTGCGGATGACCGCCGGGCTTGGGCCCGTCGGAGAGCGCCACCAAGGCCGGCGCCCCGCCGCCCTTCTTCGCGCCCTTCTCCGCCAGCTCCCTTATCCCGGCGGTGGAGCCATGGGCGTCGACCACGACGGTCGCGCCCTCGCAGTCCCGTTCGTACTTTTTCGCCAGCTCGCGCAGGACCGGCGCGAAGGCGGTCGAGCCGGTGACGGTCAGCGTGCCCCGGGCGCAGCCCATCGGCGGCGGCGAGTCGTCCCGTACGACGATGATCGAGGCGAGGGCGATGACGCAGGCGGTGAGGACGACCGTGATGGTCCGGGCCGCCCGGCTGAACACCGGCGGCTTGTCGTCGGGCAGGATCGCGTGGTTGGGCCGGACCTGTCCGTCCCGTATGCCGCCCGTGACGGTGACGGCGCCGCCGACGCCGGAGCCGGTGAGCAGTACGAGGAGCTTGAAGTGCTCGCCCTGGTTGAGCGGGACGCGCGGCAGGTGGATGGTGGAGCCGCTGTGCCGCAGCCCGGCGGCGGCCGTGAAATGGTCCATGAGGTGGGCGGCGCCGGGCGGCTGGGTGACGGCGATGCCCCGGACGGTCCGGCCGTGGAACTCCGCGGTGAGGCCGTGCGTGCCGCGCCCGGTGTAGTCGTCGCCTGCGATGGACAGGGCGCCGTCGTTCTCGATCCGGAGCAGGACGAGGGTGGCGTCGGACATGTCGGGGGTCTCGTTGAAGAGCCCGAGCCGGACGTTGGCCCGGCCTCCGCCTCCGGCGTCCCCGCCGCTGCCGATGGGGGTGTCGAGCTGGACGCGGTAGCCGATGCGCTTGCGGCGGGGGACACGCCGCTCGTACCAGAGCACACCGGAGGAGACGAGCACGCCCAGCAGGGCGGTCAGGACGGCGATGGTGTTCTCGGGGTTGACCCACTCCACGGCGCCACCGTAGGCACGTTGGGGGCGTGCGGGCGCGTGAAGTGGGCTTGTGCCGTGTGGAATTCGCCCTTCGTTCAGCTCGGCCGGCCGGGTTCCCGGGCCCGTACGTAACGAGATCTGGTCTAGACCTTGACAGGTCCATACCAATCGCGGTTCCTTGGGCTTTCCCCCACACGGAAGGAACCGCGCATGTTGCGTCGTCTCTTGAGCCTTCTCGCCGTACTCGCCACGGCGATCGGACTGGCCGTGCTCCTCCCCGCCACCGCGTCCGCGGCGGCGTGCGCCGGCGCCTGGAACGCGTCGAGCGTCTACTGGGGCGGCAACACCGCCTCGTACAACGGCCGCAACTGGCAGGCCAAGTGGTGGACCCAGAACGAGCGGCCGGGCAGCGCCGACGTCTGGGGCGACAAGGGCGCCTGCGGCGGTACGGATCCGGGCCCCGGCCCGAACCCGTCCGGATTCGTCGTCTCCGAGGCGCAGTTCAACCAGATGTTCCCGAACCGGAACTCCTTCTACACCTACAGCGGCCTGACCGCCGCGCTCAGCGCCTACCCCGGCTTCGCCACCACCGGCAGCGACACGGTGAAGAAGCAGGAGGCGGCCGCCTTCCTCGCCAACGTCAGCCACGAGACGGGCGGCCTCGTCCACATCGTGGAGCAGAACACCGCCAACTACCCCCACTACTGCGACGCGGGACAGCCCTACGGCTGCCCGGCCGGCCAGGCCGCGTACTACGGCCGCGGCCCCATCCAGCTCAGCTGGAACTTCAATTACAAGGCGGCCGGTGACGCCCTCGGCATCGACCTCCTGCGCGATCCGTACCGCGTCGAGCGCGACGCGGCCGTCGCCTGGAAGACCGGCCTGTGGTACTGGAACACCCAGAACGGCCCCGGCACGATGACCGCCCACAACGCCATGGTCAACCAGGCCGGCTTCGGCCACACCATCCGCTCCATCAACGGATCCCTGGAATGCGACGGCAAGAACCCGGCGCAGGTCCAGAGCCGCGTGAACAACTACCAGCGCTTCACCCAGATCCTCGGCGTCGCACCGGGCGGCAACCTCTACTGCTGACGGGCGGGCCTGCCGGGGCCGCCCCCGTACGCCCCCGGCAGGCACCGGCGCCGGTAGTAGGCGAAGGTGAGCGCGAGCAGGAGAGGACCGATCAGGCTGAACAGGCCACTGACGGTCATCGCCAGCTCGTACCAGCCGTCGTCGTACGGAGGCCGGACGTAGTCGCCGATCCGCAGGAACGATCGCAGCCAGTCCACGAACAGCCAGGTCAGGCCGAGCGCCGCGAGCGTCGAGGGCACGAGCGCGACGGCGGGCGGTATGCGCCGCCCGCCCAGTCCTGGCACCCAGGCGGGCACGGTCTCCCCCCACGGGCGCACCAGCCCGGAACAGAGCAGGCAGAACACTTCCGACAGCACGCTCAGTCCGAAGACGTACGGGATCATCCACCACTGCCAGGGCCCCAGCTCCTGGGTGCTGCCCATGTCGTAACCGAAGGCGTACGGCAGGCGCCAGAGACAGACGGGCAGGGCGAGCAGCGGGATGGCACGCGCGGCGGCGAAAGCCCACGGCGGGACGGTTCGTTCGGTCATACGGCCAGCCTCGTCGCCGCCCACGCGCGCGTGATCACGCCGCCGGACGAACCGGCTCCCCCGGAAGGGGGACACGTCGTCCGCCTCGAAGCCGCGCCGGGATCCACTTCTGAGCCACCGCCCGCCCGGGGCGGCCTCCGGGCCGCTTCCGCGGCGCGGTGGGAAAATTGGCCCCATGGGCCTGGCCCCCGTGACGCTGCTGCTCAGCGGCGATGTGATGCCGGGCCGGGGTGTCGACCAGATCCTCGCGCACCCCGGCGATCCGGCGCTGCGGGAGGCGTACGTCCGGGACGCCCGCGACTACGTGGCCCTGGCCGAGGCCGCCAACGGCCCGATCCCCCGGCCCGTCGGCCCCGCCTGGCCCTGGGGGGACGCCCTGGAGGTGTGCGAGGCGGTCGCCCCCGACGTCCGGGTGATCAACCTGGAGACCAGCGTCACCACCAGCGACCACTTCGACCCCGGCAAGGCCGTGAACTACCGCATGCACCCGGCCAACGTCGACTGCCTCACCGTCGCGCGCCCCGACGTCTGCGCCCTCGCCAACAACCACGTGCTGGACTTCGGCCCGCGCGGCCTGGAGGAGACCCTCGACGTGCTGCGCGCCGCCGGCCTGCGGACCGCGGGGGCCGGGCGGGACGACCGCGAGGCGCGGCGCCCCGCCGTCGTCCCCACCGACGGCGGACGCGTCGTCGTGCTGTCCTGCGGGATGGCCTCCAGCGGGATCCCCTCCCGCTGGGCGGCCGCCGAGGACCGGCCGGGCGTGGACTTCGTGCCTGACCTCTCCGTCCGGAGCGCCGACGCCCTCGTACGCCGCCTGCGGGCGGTCCGCCGGGACGGCGACCTGATCGTCGTGTCCATCCACTGGGGCACGAACTGGGGCTACGCCGTGCCCGGGAACCAGGCCACCTTCGCGCGGCGGCTCGTCGACGGCGGCGTGGACGTCGTGCACGGCCACTCCTCGCACCACCCGCGCCCCATCGAGGTCCACCACGGCCGGCTCATCCTGTACGGCTGCGGAGACCTCGTCGACGACTACGAGGGCATCACCGGCTACGAGCGCTACCGTGACGACCTGCGGCTGCTCTACTTCCCCACCCTGGACGCCGCCACCGGCGAGCTGACCGGGCTGCGCATGGCCCCGCTCCGGGCCCGCCGGATGTCGCTGCGCCACGCCCCGGAGGCCGACGCCGACTGGCTGTGCCGGGTGCTCAGCCGGGCGGGCCGGGAGTTCGGCACGACGGTGGAGCCCGAGCCGGGCTCCGACGGATTCCTGACCCTGCGCTGGGCCCGCCCGTAGCGCCGCCGTACGCCGTCGCGACCGGCCGGCCCCGGCGGAAAAACCGGCGCGGCAGGGCCGGTGCGCGCGGTTGACTGGCCCGTATGACGACCGAACGCACCGAACACACCGAACGGAAAACCGTCGAACGGACCGCCCCGCCCCTCACCGGCGGCGAACGCGAAACCCTGCGCGCCTACCTCGACTTCCACCGGGCCACTCTCGCGATGAAGTGCGAAGGGCTCACCGACGAGGAGCTGCGCCGGCGCTCGATGCCGCCGTCGACGCTCAGCCTGCTGGGGCTCGTCCGGCACATGGCCGAGGTGGAGCGGACGTGGTTCCGCAAGGTGATCAACGGTGAGGACATCCCGCTGGTCTGGTCCGACGAGGGCGACTACCAGATGGCGTACGACGCGCGCACCTCCACGCGCGCCGAGGCGTTCGACGCCTGGCAGGCGGAGGTCGAGCACGCCCGGCGGATCGAGGCGGCGGCGGAGTCCCTGGACGTCACGGTCCACGCCGCGCGCTGGGGCGAGGACGTCTCGCTGCGCCTCGTCATGTTCCATGTGCTGCACGAGTACGCACGCCACAACGGCCACGCGGACTTCCTCCGGGAGGGCGTCGACGGCACCGTCGGGGTATGAACCGCGGCGCCGGCTCGGCCGGGACCCGTCCCCACGAGGACGGCCAATGAGGACAGGGCCTGACCCATTTGTCTTCTAGCGTTGCGGTCACGTCGCATCCGGCCCACGTCAGGAGCTCCCATGCCCGAGGTCAAGCCCGTCCCCGACGGCTACACCACCGTGACCCCCTGGATCATCAGCCACGACACCGCCGGGCTGATCGACTACCTCCAGCGCGCCTTCGACGCCGAGGACCTCGGCCGCTTCGTCCTTGAGGACGGCACGATCGGCCACGCCGAACTGCGCATCGGCGACGCGCGCGTGATGGCCTTCGACAGCCCCAAGGGGTGGCCGGTCACGCCCGCGTTCCTGCGGCTGTACGTCGAGGACGCGGACGCGACCCACCGCCGCGCGGTCGAGGCCGGCGGGACGTCCGTCACCGAGGTCACGCATCTGTACTTCGGCGACCGGGTGGGCCGCGTACGGGACCCGTTCGGCAACCTGTGGTGGATCCAGACGCATGTGGAGGACGTCGAGGAGGGCGAGCTGGACCGGCGCCTGTCCGACCCCGAGTTCACCGAGGCCATGCGCTACGTCACGGGGACGCTGTACCAGCCGCCCGCCGCTCCGTGACCGCGTCCAGGGCCGCGGAGAGCCGCTCCAGGACCCGTACGGTCTCGTCGAACGCCTCCTGACCGCCCAGTTCGGCGGCGAGCTCGGCCGCGAGTGCCGCGTGGCCCGGGTCGATCCTGCTGATCGCCGCCCGGCCCTCGGCGGTGGCCGCGAGGAGCTTGGCGCGCCGGTGGGCCGGGTTGGGGGCGTACTCCGCGAGACCCTGGTCCACCAGCAGGTCGGCGATCCGCTGCACGCTCTGCCGTGTGATGCCCATGGCGCGGGCGATCCCGGCGACGGGCAGCGGCTCGGCGAGCACGGCCCCCAGGACCTGCCACCAGGCGGCGGTCAGGCCGGCCGGCCGGGCCAGTTCCTCGGACACGCCGAGGAACTGGCCGTTCAGCCGGAACACGCCGAGCGCGGTCCTGCTCAGCGCGTCCTGCTCGGAGCGGCTCACGCGTTCAGTTCCTCGTAGGCGGCCGGGTCCGAGTCGTGGAAGAGGCGGTACCACGCGTCGAGCTTCGCGCCCTCGAACGCGCCGAGCCTGCCGAGGACCTCACGGCCGAAGGCGACCGGCTCGGTCGGCCCGGCGGTGATCAGGTCGCCGTCGGTGACGGCGTCCGCGTCGACGTAGTGCTCGCCGCCCTGGTAGCCGGTGGCGGACAGGTAGAACGACACCGCGCTGGTGTGCCGGCGGTCGTCGAGCAGCCCTTCCCGGGCCAGCCCGGCCGTCGCCCCGCAGATCGCGGCGACCGGCACCTTCGCGTCCAGGAACTCCCGGGCCTTGGCGGCGAACGGCGCCAGATCGTCGCCCTCGTCCCACAGGTCGCCGCCGGGCAGGATCAGCAGGGCGCTGTCCTCGGGCGTCAGCTCTTCGAGCGCGAGGTCGGGCGTGATGCGCAGCCCGCCGATGCTGGTGACGGGCGCGGTGCTCGGCCCGACCGTCCGGATCTCGAACCCGGAGCGGGCGAGCCAGGCGGTGGCGTGGCCTGTCTCCCAGTCGGCGAGGGCGTCGTACACGGCGAGGTGGACGGTCTTGCGGGGTGCGGTGCTGGTCATGGCGGCCTCCCGATCGCTTATGACAGCATCCTGCCATGATGACAGAATGCTGTCAATGGAGGGCGGGGTCAGCTCCCCGGAGCGAATCCGCCGCCCCGTCTCGATGTCCCTCTCCAGCGCACTCAGCCGCGGCGGCGTCCTGGACGCGTCCAGGACCACCACATGCAGCCGGTCGCCCACCTCCGGCGGCGGCACCTCCTCCGACCACCAGGACGGATGCATGACCTGATCGATGAACCCCTCGACGCCTTCGGCGGTCTCGATCGTCACGAACGACCCCACCATGGTCACCGCCTTGACGACCACGTCGAATTCCTCGTTGTCCCTGATCATTCCGTCACCCCTGTCCGCCGTACGGAATCATGAAGTTGATCCTTTCGATCGCCGGGCCGCCCCTCCACCTGGGTTGCTCCCGGATGGAGGGGCGGCGCGAGGGGTGCATCGGGTCGGATGTCGCGCGCTTATGGTGCTCCCCAGGGCGCCGGCCCGACCCGCAGGCGAATCTGCTGGTCCCGGTCGACCAGGCTCACCACGGTCCCCTCGACCGTTTCACCGACATCCGGGAGTGCCACCGGAGTCTCCCCGCCCGGGTTGTACGAAACGATGTCGACGAACCCTTTCACCGCGGGCGCTTCCTGCAGTTCCAGGAATACGCCGAAGTTGAAACGGGCTTTGACGACGCCCCGCGCGATGGAGCCGACGGGGTACTTCTCCTTGGCTTTCTGCCAGGCTTCTGCATCGGTCACTTGTGCCGGATCCTCGAGCTGACCGTCGTCGGCGAGATCGTCCGCGAACTCCCGTAGCGCATCCGCCATGTCCCGGTAGGCGTCCTCGTCCACATTTGGCCAGTTCACCCCCACCAGATCCAGCAGCGTGTCAGCCCAGTCCGGAACCGTGACAGCCCATGACCCCAAAGCCCCCGTTGCTCATTGCGGCCAGCAAAGATCCAACACACTAGTCGTACGAACCGCCGAAGCCCGGAAGATTCCCTTGTCGGAGGCCGACATCCTGCCGACGAAAGTGGCTCACTCCATACAAGGTGGCCATGTCCGCCCCGGTCCGCGCGTCCCTACCCTGGGCATATGACCCCTCATGTCGAACCCGATCCCCAGGCCGGCGCGGCCGTGAAGGCCGCCGACCGCGCGCATGTGTTCCACTCCTGGTCCGCCCAGGGCCTGATCGATCCGCTCGCCGTCGCCGGCGCCGAGGGTTCGTACTTCTGGGACTACGACGGCAACCGCTACCTCGACTTCACCAGCGGCCTCGTCTACACCAACATCGGCTACCAGCACCCCACGGTCGTCGCCGCCATCCAGGAGCAGGCCGGGAAGCTCACCACCTTCGCGCCCGCCTTCGCCGTCGACGTCCGCTCCGAGGCCGCCCGCCTCATCGCCGAGCGCACCCCCGGCGACCTGGACAAGATCTTCTTCACCAACGGCGGCGCCGAGGCCGTCGAGAACGCCGTACGGATGGCCCGGCTGCACACCGGCCGCCACAAGGTGCTCTCCGCCTTCCGCTCGTACCACGGCGCCACCTCCACCGCGATCAACCTCACCGGTGACCCGCGCCGCTGGGCCTCCGACACCGGTTCCGCGGGCGTCGTACGGTTCTGGGCGCCGTTCCTCTACCGCTCGCCGTTCTACGCCGAGACCGAGGCCCAGGAGTGCGAGCGCGCCCTCGCGCACCTGGAGGACACGATCGCCTTCGAGGGCCCCCAGACCATCGCCGCGATCATCCTGGAGACCGTGCCCGGCACCGCGGGCATCATGACGCCGCCGCCCGGCTACCTCGCCGGCGTCCGTGCGATCTGCGACAAGTACGGCATCGTCTTCGTCCTCGACGAGGTCATGGCCGGCTTCGGCCGTACGGGCAAGTGGTTCGCCGCCGAGCACTTCGACGTCATCCCCGACCTGCTGACCTTCGCCAAGGGCGTCAATTCCGGCTACGTACCGCTCGGCGGCGTCGCCATCAGCGAGAAGATCGCGGCGACCTTCGACAAGCGCCCCTACCCCGGCGGCCTGACCTACTCCGGCCACCCGCTCGCCTGCGCCGCCGCGATCGCCACGATCCAGGTGATGGAGGACGAGAAGGTCGTCGAGCACGCCGCCCACATCGGCGAGCACGTCCTCGGCCCCGGCCTGCGCGAGCTGGCCGAGCGCCACCCCTCGGTCGGCGAGGTCCGCGGTCTCGGCGTCTTCTGGGCACTCGACCTCGTACGGAACAAGGAGACGCGCGAGCCGCTCGTCCCGTACAACGCCGCGGGCGAGGCCAACGCCCCCATGGCCGCCTTCGGCGCCGAGGCCAAGAAGCACGGCCTGTGGCCCTTCATCAACATGAACCGCACGCACGCCGTCCCGGCCTGCAACATCACCGAGGCCGAGGCGAAGGAAGGCCTGGCCGCCCTGGACGCCGCGCTGAGCGTCGCCGACGAACACACGGTGTAATCATCGTCACGGTGGGGGTCCTTTCCGGCTGGTCTAGGGTGTGCCGAAAGCCGGACGGAGGGGACCACACCATGCCCGCGAGCGGAGCTGTGACCCGCAACACCTTGCGGCAGCAGATCGCGGACGCGCTGCGTGATGAGATCCTCGCAGGGCGTCTGCAGCCCGGTGAGGAGTTCACCGTCAAGCAGATCGCCGACCAGTACGGGGTGTCCGCGACGCCCGTACGTGAAGCGATGGTCGACCTCTCCGCGCAAGGGCTCCTCGATTCCGACCAGCACAAAGGTTTCCGCGTCCACCAGTTCTCGGTGGACGACTACCGCGGCATGGTCGAGGCCCGCTCGCTCATCGTCGACGGCGTCTTCCGCCGGATCGAGGAACGCGGCGAGGGCCAGCTGCCGTTCGGCCTCACCGGCCCCGCCCTCGTCTCCGTGCGCCGCCGCGCCGAAGAGGCCGCGCGGGCGGCCCGCGGCGGCGATCTGGACATCCTCATCGGCTACGACCTGCGCTTCTGGCGCGAACTCGGCGCCCTGATAGCCAACCGCTACATCGCCGACTTCCTGCACCGACTGCGCGTGCAGGCCTGGGTCTTCGCGGTGCCCTTCCTCCGCCACGACCGCGACATGCTCGCCTGGCTGTGGGGCGGCCACGAGGATCTCGTCGACGCGATCACGCTGGGGGACGTGCCCGCCGCGCTCTCCGTCATCGACGCGTACAACACGCACGCCCTCAGGTGGGCGGACCGGCTCTCCGCTGGGTAAGGGCCTGCCAGGACTGTTGTGACGACCGTGCTGACGACTGTGCGGAGCGGAGGCATGGCACTACGCTGTGCCGACCATCGTACGAACCGCACTTGACGGAGAGCGAGCCTCCCTTGGCCTGTGACCTGTGGCTGGTCCCCCTCGTCGACGTGCTGTGCCACAGCCCCGACAACCCCTTCGCCGAAGAGATCGCCGCCTACGACAAGGCACTTACGGAGTCCGGCCTGCCGACGGTCCCCGTCTTCGCCTACATGCCCGGCCTGTCCGGCGACGTGGCGCCGGTCGCCGGATTCGACTACGACGCGCTGCACTTCCTGCGCCGCGCGTACCTGCTGCAGATCTGCGGACTGGCGGTCACCCCGGTGGACGAACTCGGCGGGGACTACGAACAGCTCCTGGAGATGTTCGAGACGACCGCGCAGCAGTCGCACCTGGTCTGGCACTACGACCACGCGGGTGCCTACGTGCCCGTGGACTTCCCCACGCCGCTGTCCACCGAGGAACTCCTGGAGGGCGGCGGCCCGCTGGGCTCGTCCCAAGGGCTGCTGCGCGAGCTGGAGTTCGTCGCCCCCTCCATCGGCATCGACCCCGCCAACCCCCCGGCCGCCCCGCTCCCCCCGGAACACCCCACGTCCCTGGAGGAACCCGCGGGCCCGATCCCGTACGACGAAAGCCCCTTCGCCCGCGAACGCCACGTGTGGCTGGGCCTGCACGCGGCGGCGACGCGGAGCCTGGGCCAAGGCTCGATGATCATCTTCAGCTGACGGCAGCCAACCCCCAGCGGGCTCGTACGGGCCCGCTTCGGGGCGCCGCCGACGGCCGTGCCCGTGCGTGTATCCGCGCAAGCCACCCCGGCCCGGACGCCGCCGACGGCCGTGCCCGTGCGTATCCGTGCACGCACCCCGGCCCGGGCCCAGGGCCCCGGCACGAGGGGCTCGCCCCGGACGGCCGGGCCGGCGCCGCCCGGCCGCTAGCGCGGCTCCGGCGGGCGCTGCCGGGGCATGTTCGGCCGTGTCCCCGGCGGCAGCGGCAGCCGCGTCGACGGATGCGACTCCGGCCGTCCGCCGCCGCCCGCCCCCATCGACTGCGTCACCAGCGGCGCGGGCCCGGAGCGGAACTCCACCATCCAGTCCGCCGTCTCGGCCCGTACGAGCTCGGTCACGTCCTCCGAGAACCGCCGCAGCACCCCCAGGCACCGCTCGGCGGCCTCGCTCGCCGTGCCCTCCGTCGGGCCCAGCACCTCCCGTACGCTCTCCGACGCCCAGTCGAACTGGAGCGCCTGGAGCCGGCGGTGCACGGCCTGCGCGGTCGCCACGTCCCGCATCCAGCCGGAGGTCAGCCCGAAGTACCGGTCGCAGGCCAGGAACGCCGCCGCGAGGAGTAGCGAGAGGTAGCCCCAGGTCGCGGCCCCGCCGAGCACCCCGGTCAGGTCCAGCAGCGGCAGCGCGGCGCCGGCGATGACCCCGAGGGCCGTACCCGCCCGCAGCGCCCGCGCGCAGCGGCGCTTCCAGACCCGGTCCGCGAGATACCACTCGGTCGTCCGCAGCGCGTTCGCCTCGACCCAGCGGTACAGCTCGTCCAGCCGCTCCGCGGGCTCCCCCCAGTCGCCGAGCGGAAACGGCCTCCCGGTCAGATCACCGTGCGGTGTGCGCGACACCCGGCGCGAGGCATGGGTGTCCCCCTCCTCCCGGGCGGGTCCCCCGGGCTGCATCTCCGGCTGGCTCACCGGGGCACTCCTCTGCTCAGCGTCAGCGTCAGCGCTCTGCGGCGGCGTGCTCGGCGCTCTCCTGTTACTTAGCGTGACCCGGGGGACACGCGTGCGTGCTGGTGCGCATGCTCGCGCACCCCTTCCTACCGCCGAATGGTGGGCCAGGGCCCACGAATCCCGGGATTTCCGCCCTCACGAGGGGCTTGATCAGGTAGTGGGGCCCTGAGTTTCTCACTCGAAAGAGTTGTGGCGCACGCCGGGCGGTGACCACGTAGGCTCGGCATACCGAACAATCGTCGTCGAAATGCCAGGAGTGACCGTGATTCCCGGTGGTGGCCAGCCCAACATGCAGCAGCTCCTCCAGCAGGCCCAGAAGATGCAGCAGGATCTCGCGCGGGCCCAGGAAGAGCTGGCCGCGACCGAGGTCGAGGGCCAGGCCGGCGGTGGCCTGGTCAAGGCCACGGTCACCGGCGCCGGCGAGCTGCGCGGCCTGGTGATCGACCCGAAGGCCGTGGACCCGGAGGACACCGAGACCCTCGCCGACCTCGTCGTCGCCGCGGTGAAGGCCGCCAACGACAACGCCCAGCAGCTCCAGCAGTCCAAGCTGGGGCCGCTGACCCAGGGCCTGGGCGGAATGCCGGGCCTTCCCTTCTAACCGGTACGCAGAGCAACTACCGTAAGAAGCACGAAGCACCAGGAGAGGCGTTCCGTTGTACGAAGGCGTGGTTCAGGACCTCATCGACGAACTGGGCAGACTGCCAGGCGTCGGTCCCAAGAGCGCCCAGCGGATCGCCTTCCACATCCTCCAGGCCGAGCCCACGGACGTACGCCGTCTCGCGCACGCGCTGCTGGAGGTCAAGGACAAGGTCCGTTTCTGCGCGGTCTGCGGAAACGTGGCGCAGCAGGAGCAGTGCAACATCTGCCGCGACCCGCGCCGCGACACCTCGGTGATCTGTGTCGTCGAGGAGCCGAAGGACGTCGTCGCGATCGAGCGGACCCGTGAGTTCCGTGGCCGCTACCACGTCCTCGGGGGCGCGATCAGCCCCATCGAGGGCGTCGGCCCGGACGACCTGCGGATCCGCGAGCTGCTCGCCCGGCTCGCCGACGGCTCGGTCACCGAGCTGATCCTGGCGACCGACCCCAACCTGGAAGGTGAGGCCACCGCGACGTACCTGGCGCGGATGATCAAGCCCATGGGCCTCAAGGTGACCCGCCTCGCCAGCGGTCTCCCCGTCGGCGGCGACCTCGAATACGCCGACGAGGTGACCCTGGGGCGTGCCTTCGAGGGGCGGCGACTGCTAGATGTATGACGACAGTCGTTCGACGCTGACAGGGCTCCGCGCGCTCAAGGGAGGCATCTCCGATGTCTGACGCCACACTGCACTCCGTGACCCAGAACCCCGACGACTTCGCGGTACAGATCGCCGACTCGATCGAGTCCTTCATCGTCGCCACCACGGAAGTGGCCAAGGGCGACGAGCCCGACAGCGCCGTACCGTTCATGCTCCTGGAGCTCTCCCAACTGCTCCTCACGGGCGGCCGGCTCGGCGCTCACGAGGACATCGTTCCCGAGGAGCGCTACGAGCCCGACACGGGCCCGGACCTGGACGTGGACGACCTGCGCGAGCGGTTCGCGGCGCTCCTGGACCCGGTGGACGTGTTCTCCGAGGTCTTCGACCCGTACGAGCCGCGCAAGGCGCCGGTGCCGTGCCGGATCTCGGACAACCTCGCCGACATCGTCACCGACTTGCGCCACGGCCTGGCCCACTACCGCGCGGGCCGGACCACCGAGGCGCTGTGGTGGTGGCAGTTCTCGTACTTCTCCAACTGGGGCCCGACCGCCTCGGCGACCCTCCGCGCCCTTCAGTCCCTCGTCGCCCATGTCCGCCTCGACCAGCCTCTTGAGGAGCTGGACGGCCTGGACACGGACGAGGACCTGACGGAGGACGTCCTCGCCGAGGAGGCCGGCCGTGTGATGGCGGAGGAGATCGCGGGACCCCTGGGGCTGCGTTCCGGCCGGTAGCCGCCCGTACGTGCCCGCCGACGCGTCATCATGGGGGCGTGGCGGGACAGACAGAGGCATCGGGTGACGGGGCCGTGGCCGTCGGCGGCAACGCCGGGCGGATCAACACCGGGGACCACGTCACCCAGGTGGAGCGCGCGACCCTGCTCCCCGCGGAAGCGCTGGCCCCGTCGGAGTGCCCGGCGGGGCTGGTCCACGTACCCCTGCGTACGGACACCTTCGTCGGCCGCGAGCGCGAACTGAGCTTGCTCGACGCGGCGTTGGGAGACGGCGCGGGCGGCGTGGTGGTCCAGGCCGTCCATGGCCTCGGCGGCATCGGCAAGTCGACGCTGGCGGCCCGGTGGGCCGCGACCCGGGCGGCCGACCACAACCCCGTCTGGTGGATCACGGCGGAGACCACAGCCGAACTCGACGCCGGACTGGCCGCGCTCGCGGTGGCCATGCAGCCGGCGCTCTCGGGCGTCCTCTCCCAGGAGGCGCTGAAAGAACGGGCGTTGCAGTGGCTCGCCACCCACGACGACTGGCTGCTGATCCTGGACAACGTCACCGACCCGGCGGACGTACGGCCCTTGCTGGCCCGGGCGACCAGGGGCCGGTTCCTCGTCACGACCCGCCGGGCGAGCGGCTGGCAGGGCATCGCCCGTACGGTCGCGCTGGACGTCCTCTCCCCGTCGGAGGCGGTCGAACTGTTCACCCGCATCCGGGGCGGGGGCGAGGCGGGGGCAGTTGAGGAGCTCTGCGCGGAGCTCGGGTTCCTGCCGCTGGCGGTGGAGCAGGCCGCCGCGTACTGCGCCGAGGCCGGCATCACGCCCGGCGCCTACCTGGACCTGCTGGCGCAGTACCCGGCGGAGGTCTTCGCGGGCACGGCCGAGGGCGGCGACGCGAGCCGCGCGGTGGCCCGGGTCTGGAGCGTGAGCCTGGACCGGCTCGCGGACACCCCGCTGGCGGAGAAGATCCTGCGGATCATCGCCTGGTGGTCCCCGGAGGGCATCCCCCGCCGGTTCCTGGACCCGCTGGGCACCCCGCTGGAGGTGACGGAGGCGGTACGGCGCCTGGCCGCCCACAGCCTGATCACCCTGCGGGACGGCGAGATCGCGGTGCACCGGCTGGTGCAGGCGGTGGCGCGGACGTCGGGGGAGGGGGTGGAGGAGGCGCGGGAACGCGCGTTGCTCCTGCTGGCGAGGGCGGCGAATCCCGGCCAGGGCGTGGAGACCGCGCGCGCGATGGCCGTGCAGGCGGAGGCGTTCGCGAGCCATACGCGTGCCGAGGACGACAGCGCCAACATGGCCATGCTCTTCCGGTTCGCCACGGCGCAGTTCGGCATGGACCTGGCGTACGACCGGGCCTTGCCGCTGGCCGCCCGGGCGGCGGAGTCCATGCTGCGGCTATGCGGCCCGGACGACGAACTGACGGTCAGTTCCTTCGACGACATCGCCAACCTCCTTGCCCTGTCGGGGCACACCCGCGAGGCCGTGCGGGCGTGCGAGGCGAACCTCTCGACGCATGTGCGCGTTCTCGGTCCGGACCACCGTCGCACGCTCGCCGCGCGCGAGCAGTTGGCGGACACGCTGCCGCCGGAGGAGCATGAACTGGCTGTGCGGCTGCGTGAGGAGAACGTCGAGCGTGCCCTGCGGGTCCGAGGCGCCCGGCACCCGGAGACGATCGCGGCCCGGCTGGCTCTGGCGGAGGCGTCCTGGGAGGGGGCCGGGGACCTGGGTGAGGCGGAACAGTTCCTCCGGGACGCGATGAACGCCGAGCCGCCGGACGAATTCCTGGTGCGCCGCATCCGGGACATGATGGTGTGGCAGCTGCTGGAAGCCGGCGCGGGCGAACAGGCCCTCGCCCTCGCCGAGAGGGTGGCCGAGGAGTCGCGCGTGCGCGACGGGGACACCAACGCCATGACGCTGACGGACCGTGCCGCGTTCGTCCACCTGCTGCGGAAGCTCGGCCACGAGGACCGCGCTCGCGCGCTGTGGCCCGCCCTTCTGGCCGACTGCGAACGCGCATTGGGCGAGAGTGAGTTGACCCGGCTCGTGCGCCGCCTCATGGACTGAGTGCCCGGTCGTGCGGGGGAATTCGGTCGACAGGAGCCCGACCCGGCCGGTGGGATGAGCCCCGGACATCGGCAGTCAGTCGTAGGGGGACCAGTGACCGGCGGGAAGACGCGCCAGAAGATGCACGCCGACGAGCTCGACATCGACGAGGAGCTCGTCGAGCGGCTCGTCGCGGCGCAGTTCCCGCAGTGGGCCGGCCTCCCGGTCGTACGCGTCGAGTCGGCCGGGACCGACAACGCGATGTACCGGCTCGGCGCCGACCTGGTCGTACGCCTTCCCCGGATACCCGGCGCCGCGCACCAGGTGGAGAAGGAGCAGCGGTGGCTGCCCAGGCTCGCTCCGGCGCTGCCGCTCCAGGTGCCGGTGCCGCTGTGCAAGGGGGTGCCCGGGGAGGGGTTCCCCATGGCATGGTCGGTGTACCGCTGGCTGGAGGGGGCGAACGCCTTCGACGAGCCGATCGCCGACCTCCCGCACGCGGCCGTCACGCTGGGCCGGTTCGTCGTGGCGTTGCGGAAGGTGGACGCGGACGGCGGCCCGCGGTCGTTCCGGGGCGGCCCGCTGAGCTCGCGGGACGACGACGTACGGCTCGCGATCCGCGACCTCGGCGCGGACGGCACGCTCGACGCGGCCGCCGCGACGGAGGCCTGGGAGACCGCGCTGGCGCTCCCGCAGTGGCAGGGCGCGCCCGTCTGGGTCCACGGTGACCTGCTGCCGGGCAACCTCCTGGCCAGGGGCGGCCGGCTGAGCGCCGTCATCGACTTCGGCGCGGTCGGCGTCGGCGACCCGGCCTGCGACACGATCCCCGCCTGGACGCTGCTGGACGCCGGGACGCGCGACCTGTTCCGCGCGGAGGCCGACGTCGACAACGCGACCTGGGGCCGCGGCCGCGGCTGGGCCCTCTGCTTCGGCCTCACCGCGTACCACTACTACCGCGTGACGAACCCGGCCCTCGCCGCCGTGGGCCTCCGCTCGGTCACGGAGATCCTGGCCGCCCGGGGCTGAGGGCCGGTGCCATGGCCCCGTTCCACCACCTCCGTGACCCCGCCCTCCGAGTGACATGCCGCACATCTCCGCGTACCGCCGCCCACCCCGGGCAGAGGGGCTCCTGCGGGCAGCCCCAGGAATCACACCAACCTCCCCGTGATCACTTCTTGAGCGGGACATCTCAGGATGCGATACGACGGGGGCGATTCCGGGCTGCTCGTTAGACTGAGCCGACCGCAAGTCTGCGGCGCCGAACAGCGGTGACCGCAGTACATGGACTGAGCGAGGAGCGCACGTGGGCCTTGTCGTGCAGAAGTACGGAGGCTCCTCCGTAGCCGATGCCGAGGGCATCAAGCGGGTCGCCAAGCGGATCGTCGATGCCAAGAAGAACGGCCACCAGGTGGTCGTCGTGGTCTCGGCGATGGGTGACACGACGGACGAGTTGATCGATCTCGCCGAGCAGGTATCCCCGATGCCTGCCGGGCGTGAGTTCGACATGCTGCTGACCGCCGGAGAGCGGATCTCCATGGCCCTGCTGGCCATGGCGATCAAAAACCTGGGCCACGAGGCCCAGTCGTTCACGGGCAGCCAGGCCGGTGTCATCACCGACTCGGTCCACAACAAAGCGCGCATCATCGATGTCACGCCGGGCCGGATCCGTACCGCCCTCGACGAGGGCAACATCGCCATCGTCGCCGGCTTCCAGGGTGTGTCCGCGGACAGCAAGGACATCACCACCCTCGGCCGCGGCGGATCCGACACCACGGCCGTGGCCCTCGCGGCCGCGCTCGACGCCGAGGTCTGCGAGATCTACACGGACGTCGACGGCGTCTTCACCGCCGACCCGCGCGTCGTGAAGAAGGCGAAGAAGATCGACTGGATCTCCTTCGAGGACATGCTGGAGCTCGCCGCCTCCGGCTCCAAGGTGCTGCTGCACCGGTGCGTCGAGTACGCACGCCGATACAACATCCCCATCCACGTCCGCTCGTCCTTCTCCGGACTGCCGGGCACATGGGTCAGCAACGAGCCGCTTGGAGATCAGCAGGTGGAGCACGCCATCATCTCCGGAGTCGCCCACGACGTCTCCGAAGCCAAGATCACGGTCGTCGGCGTGCCCGACAAGCCGGGCGAGGCCGCGGCCATCTTCCGCGCCGTCGCGGACGCCGAGATCAACATCGACATGATCGTGCAGAACGTGTCGGCCGCCTCCACCGGTCTCACGGACATCTCCTTCACCCTCCCCAAGGCCGAGGGCCACAAGGCCATCGACGCCCTGGAGAAGGCGAAGGGCGCGATCGGCTTCGACTCGCTGCGCTACGACGACCAGATCGGCAAGATCTCCCTGGTCGGCGCCGGTATGAAGACCAACCCGGGCGTCACCGCCTCCTTCTTCCAGGCGCTCTCCGACGCGGGCGTGAACATCGAGCTCATCTCGACCTCCGAGATCCGCATCTCGGTCGTCACCCGCGCCGACGACGTCAACGAGGCCGTCCGCGCCGTCCACACCGCCTTCGGCCTGGACAGCGACAGCGACGAGGCCGTCGTCTATGGAGGAACCGGCCGATGACCCGCCGGCCGACGCTCACGGTCGTGGGAGCGACCGGGGCCGTCGGCGCGGTGATGCTCCAGATCCTGTCGCAGCACGCCGACATCTGGGGCGAGATACGACTCGTCTCCTCCCCGCGTTCGGCCGGCCGCAAGCTGGCCGTGCGCGGGGAGGAGACCGAGGTCCTGGCGCTCTGCGAAGAGGCGCTGGAGGGCACGGACGTCGCGCTCTTCCTCGTACCCGAGGAGATCGCCGCCCAGTGGGCCCCGATCGCCGCCGCCAAGGGCGCGGTGGTCGTCGACAACTCGCCCGCGTTCCGGATGGATCCGGACGTGCCGCTGGTCGTGCCCGAGATCAACCCTCATGCCGTACGGGTCCGCCCGCGCGGCATCGTCGCGAGCCCGGGCTGTACGACCCTGGCCCTGATCGTCGCCGTCGGCGCGCTGCATGCCGAGTTCGGGGCGAGCGAGCTGGTCGTCTCCGCGTACCAGGCGGCCAGCGGCGCAGGACAGGACGGCGTTGCCGCACTGCGCGCCCAGCTGTCCGTGGTGGCCGGTACGGAACTGGGGTCGCACCCCGGAGACGTACGCCGCGCGGTCGGCGACGACACCGGCCCCTTCCCCGGTCCGCTCGCGCTCAACGTGGTGCCGTGGTCCGGGACGCCGGGCGAAGACGGCTGGTCCTCGGAGGAGCTGCGCATCCGCGAGGAGACCCGCAAGATCCTCGCCCTGCCGGAGCTGCGGGTGTCCGCGACATGCGTACGGGTGCCGGTCGTGACCGCCCACTCCGTCTCCGTGCACGCGCGGTTCGAGCGCCCGGTGACGGTCGCGCGGGCCCACGAGATCCTGGCCACCTCGCCGGGTGTGGTGCTCTACGACGACCCGGCGGCCGGGGACTTCCCGACCCCGGCCGATGTCGTGGGCACGGACCCCACCTGGGTGGGGCGGCTGCGGCGGGCGCTGGACGACGAGAACGCCCTGGAGTTCTTCGTCTGCGGCGACAACCTGCGCAAGGGCGCGGCCCTGAACACCGCGCAGATCGCCGAGGCCATCGGGGCGGAGCTCGCGGCCCCCTGATTTCCGCGACTTGATTTATACGTCCGGAATTCGATGCCGCCTGATCGGCAAGGTTTGTAGGATCTGTGAACGCCCTGTGAGCAAAACCCTGGTCTATGCCACTTGAACTGGGGCGATGGCATGTTCGACGATGCTCTTCCCCCTTTCTGCAACCGGTAGTTGGGCGGGGAGCGTCTATGCGGTCGCCCTTCGTGGTGTCGCGAAAAACGGGGCATTGGGGAAGAGCGGGTACGCATGAGGGCAATCTACGCACCGTCAAAAACGGTGGCGTACGCGTACAACCCTGACGGGGGGCAGCGTGTCCAACAGGCGTGGCAGAGGTACTCGACATCACGGCGGTGGTCCCGCTCCGCGGCGCGTCCGTGGTCCCGCTCCGGAGTGCGACAGCGGCTCCGGCCCGCGGTGCTTCCGTGCGCCCGCTCCGGCGGCCCCGTACGCCCGGCGGCATGCCGGTGATCGCTCCGATGCCCGCCACCCGGCCCGCCCGCGTACAGGCCCAGCGCGAGGGCGCTGACGCGGCCATGACCGGGACCATGACTGCGGGCACCACCGTCGACCACCTCACCGAGACCTACCGCGCCCACTACCGGTCGCTGCTCGGCCTCGCCGCGCTCCTCCTCGACGACACGGCCTCCTGCGAGGACGTCGTCCAGGAGGCCTTCATCCGGGTGCACTCGGCGCGCAACCGCGTACGGGACCCGGAGAAGACGCTCGCGTACCTCCGCCAGACCGTGGTGAACCTCTCGCGTTCCGCGCTGCGCCGCCGCATCCTCGGGCTGAAGCTGCTCTCCAAGCCGATGCCCGACATGGCGAGCGCCGAGGAAGGCGCCTACGACCAGCTGGAGCGCGACGCGCTGATCAAGGCGATGCGGGGGCTGCAGCGCCGGCAGCGCGAGGTGCTGGTCCTGCGGTACTTCGCCGACATGACCGAGGCGCAGGTCGCCGAGACGCTCGGCATATCGCTCGGGTCCGTGAAGGCTTACGGCTCGCGCGGCATCGCCGCTCTGCGCGTCGCCATGGAGGCGAACGCATGAACAGGCGCGCTGGCGGCAAAGGACCCGGGGGGACAGAGAGATACGGGCCGGACGGGCCGTTGGACGACGACCGGACTGGGAACGGAATTGTGAACGACGGGCCGGACAAGAAGCGGCACGGGCAGGACGGCCAGGTGGGCCCTGACGGCTTCGGCCATCCTGAGAGCCCGAGCGGGCCGGGTGGAGCGGGAGTTCCGGGAACTCCGGGAGGTCCGCGCGAGCCTGGCGGCTCTGACGGATCGGACGGACCGGACGAGCTCCGTGGAGTCACCGGACTCGCTGGACTTGGCGGACTCGCTGGACTCGGCAAGGCTGCCGGGGCGGGTGGCTCGGGCAGCGGGAGCGGTTCCGGCGGCTCGGACGGACTGGACGGATCGGACGGACCGGACGAGTTCCGTGGACTCGCTGGACTTGGCGGACTCGGCGCGGCTGCCGGGGCGGCTGGTTCCGGCGGCTCGGGCAGTGGCCTGGGTAGCTCGGGTGGCTTCGGTGGGCCCGGCGACGCGTTCGGGGACGAGCTGGCGCTGCGTCGGCTGCTCCATGAGGCCGTGGCCGATGTGGCGCCCTCCGAGGGGGCCCTGGACCACCTGCGCAAGGCCGTCCCGGCCCGCCGTGCCCGTAAGCGGCAGGCCGTGGTCGGCCTCGCCGCGGCGGTCGTACTGATCGGCACCGCCGTCCCCGCCTTCGTCCACGTCGCCGGCTCCGGCGGCCTCTCCTCCGACGACCGCCCGGTCAACGCCGGCCACGGCCAGGAGGCCCAGGGCGGTACGGGCGAGGGCGAGGAGCCCGAGAAGGACGACGCCGGCAAGCAGCCCGGCAGGCCCACCGCCGGGCCGTCCGCGTCGACGAGCGTCGCCCCCGGCGAGCAGAAGCCCGACGAGACGGCCTCCGGCATCGGCGGCGGTACGGCCGACGCGAGCGTGGCTCCGTCGGACTCCGCCGCGGTGTCGATCCCGGTCTGCGCCGCCGACCAGCTCGGCGTCGTCTCCGCGCAGGCGGACAAGCCCGACGCGGAGGGCAAGGTCTACGGCACCTTCCGGATCTCCAACATCTCCGGCATCGAGTGCGCGGTCAGCGGCGAGGGCAAGGTCGACTTCGAGGCCAAGGGCGCCGCGAACTCCGCGAAGATCAGTGTCGTGGCACACGCGGCGGGCGACGCGGCGACCGGCCTCCCGGACCCCTCCCAGGAGACCAGGACACTCGTCCTCAGGCCGGACACGGCGTACGAGGTGAAGTTCGCCTGGGTACCCACGGAGACCTGCCCGACGGTGAACCCCTCCCCGGACCCGTCCACGCCGACCGACGCGGGCGGCACGTCCACCGGCTCGACCGGCTCGACCGGATCGGACGCCGGCTCCACGGCTACGAACACGGCCCCGCAGCTCGGCACGGAGGACGGCACCCCGCAGGACGGCAGCGTCGCGGTCACCCACACCGCCGAACCGGGCGCCCCGTCCGCCGAGACCACGATCCCCAACGCCTGCGCCGGCACGATCTACCGGACCGGCGTCCTGGACGCCTCGTAGCGGATACGGGCTGTGGCGGCCGGGTCCCTGGGCGGACCCGGCCCGGCCCGGCCCGCCCGGCCCGCGTCTGGATCAGGCCGCGCCCGGATCCGGGTGCCTCTGGATCACACCGCGCCGGATCAGGCCGCGTCCGTCAGGCCCAGCGCCTCGTCGCGGGCCGCTTCCGCCTCGCGGCGCAGGAGGCGGAACCACATGAAGAGGACGAAGCCCGCGAAGACGAACCACTCCGCCGTGTAGCCCAGGTTCTGGAACGCCTTGATGTCGAGGCCCGTACCCGCCGCCACCTTCGCCGGGACCGGGGTCATCCCCTTCGGCGAGTCGGTGAGCGTGACCCAGGCGTCGTACACCTCACCCGGCACCACGTTCACCAGCGACGCCGCGCTGATGATGCCCAGCTGGCCATCCGGCAGGGCCCCGCCCCCATGGACGCCGGCGGCGCCCGCGCTCTCGGAGGCCTGGAGCGCGCCGACCACCGTGACCTCGCCGGCCGGCGGGGCCGGAGCCTTCGCACCGGCCGGGAGCCAGCCCCGTACCACCGGCAGCGACTTGCCCTCGTCGGTCGTCAGCAGGGTGAGGACGTACGCGCCCCGGCGGCCGTCCAGCTCACGGTCCGGTACGAGGAACTGTGCCCCGTACCGCCCGCTCGCCGACGCGTGGCGTCCCGACGTCTCCTTGTCGACCGGCAGCAGCTCGGCCAGGGGCCTGGCCGACAGCGTCCCGGGCTCGGGCCGCCGCTCGGCCTCCCGGTGGGTGTCGACCCGGTCCTCGAACTTGCCCAGCTGCCAGGTACCCATGAACACGCACACCGGGATCGCCAGCAGGACGAAGATGTTGATCCCCCACCAGCGGGGCGTTCTCAGGAACCCGTACACCCCTCCACGGTACGGAACGCGCTCACCTCCCTTCCGCCCGGGTCCCCGCCTGCCGCAGCTGCCGCAGCTGCCGCAGTGCGAAGTCGAGCTCCAGCCGGACCTGCTTGATCCGTTCGTCCACCACCAGCGAGCCGTGACCCGCGTCGTACCGGTACACCTCGTGCACCGCGCCCCGGGCCGCGAGCCGGTCCACGTAGTTCTCGACCTGGCGGATTGGGCAGCGCGGGTCGTTCACACCCGCCGAGATGTACACGGGCGCCTTCACCGCGTCCACGTACGTCAGCGGCGACGACGCCTCGAAACGCTCCGGCACCTCCTCCGGCGTACCGCCCAGGAGCGTGCGGTCCATCGCCTTCAGCGCCTCCATCTCGTCGTGGTACGCCGTGACGTAGTCGGCGACGGGGACCGCCGCCAGCCCCAGCGACCAGTCGTCCGGCTGCGTGCCGAGCCCGAGGAGGGTCAGATAGCCGCCCCACGAGCCGCCGGCGAGGACCAGCCGCGCCGGGTCGGCCAGGCCGGAGGCGACCGCCCACTCCCGGACCGCCGCGATGTCCTCCAGCTCGATCAGCCCGACCCGGTGCTTGAGGGCGTCCGTCCACTCCCGGCCGTATCCGGTGGACCCCCGGTAGTTGACCCGTACGACCGCGAAGCCGTGGTCCACCCAGGCCGCCGGGCCCGCCGCGAAGGCGTCGCTGTCGTGCCAGGTCGGCCCGCCGTGGATCTCGAAGACGGTCGGGTACGGCCCCTCTCCGGCCGCCGGCTTCTGCACGAGCGCGTGGATACGGCCGCCGGGCCCCTCCACCCACACATCCTCGACCGGCACCGACCCCGGAGCCGCCATCCCCGGGGCGTCGAGGACCACCCCTCCGGCCGTCGAACGCACCACCGGCGGATGCGCGGCCGACGACCAGAGGTACTCGACCGTCCCGTCCGGGCGGGCCGTGGCGTCCGTCACCGACCCGGCCGGGGTGTCCACCCGCACGAGCGCGCGGGTGGCGATGTCGTACCGGAACATCTCGCTGCGCGCCTCGTAGCTGTGCACGATCAACAGACCCGTGCCGTCCGGGTACCACTCCGCGGACACGTCGCCGGACAGCCCGAGGGCGAGATCGGTCTCCTCGCCCGTGCCGACGTCCCACAGCATCGGCTCCCAGCGGCCCCGCCGCTGGTGACCGACGAGCAGCCGGGTGTCCCCGTCGACCGGCGCGAAGCCCAGCACCGCGAGCCCCAGCTCCTCCTGGCCGCCCTTGGTGTCGTCCAGCTCGGCCACGACCGAGCTGTCCGCCCGCACCACCCGCAGCGCGGAGTGCATCGCGTCCCCGTGCTCGGTGTGCTCGACGGCGATCAGTGTCCCGTCGTGCGACAGGTCGCCGACCCCGGCGGACTCGCGGTGCCGGTAGATCTCCGCGGGCTCCTGGCCCGCCCGCGCCACATGGATCGTCGAGCCCTCCTCGTCGGTGGAGCGGCCGATCACCACCGTCCCGTCCCGCCCGATCGCCAGCCCCGCCGGGTAGGACGCAGCGAGGCCCGGCACCGCCGGCACGTCGTCCCCGCCGCCGAACGGCTGCTTCATCCAGACGCCGAACTCGTCGCCGTCCGTGTCCGAGAACCACCAGATCCACTCGCCGTCGGGCGACAGCGTGCCGTCCGTCGTGCCGTTCGGCCGGTCGGTCACCTGCCGTCGGCCGCCCGTCGCCCGGTCCCAGGCGTACAGCTCGTACGTGCCGGTCGCGTTGGAGACGAACAGCGAGCGGTCCGGTGCGTCCTCGGCCCACTCGGGGAGCGACACCCGCGGCGCCCGGAAGCGCTTCTCCCAATCCGGCATCTCGGTTGCGTCGTCAGCGCCGGTCACGTCGGTCATGTCGGGCTCAGTGCTCTCTGTCATGGGCCCCATGATGCTCCGCCCCTCCGACAAACCGCTCGCGTCGTCCGCAGCCTGTGGATAACCTCCCGGGCATGTACTCACCGACCCCGGCCGACTGGCGCGAGGCCAACCGCGCACGCTGGGACGAACGCGTCCCCATACACGTGGCGAGCGACTTCTACGAGGTCGAGGCGTTCCGGGCCGGCAAGGACGCGCTGCGCGACTTCGAGCTCACCGAGGTCGGCGATGTCACCGGCCGCTCGCTGCTGCACCTCCAGTGCCACATCGGCCTCGACACCCTCTCCTGGGCCCGCCGCGGGACCTCGCACGTCGTCGGCCTCGACTTCTCCGAGCCCGCCGTCGAAACCGCCCGCTCCCTCGCCGCGGAGATCGGACTCACCCCCGACCAGGCCGCCTTCGTGGCCGCCGACGTCTACGACGCCGCGCAGGCCGTCCCCGACAGCGCGTACGACATCGTGTACACGGGCTGCGGCGCGCTGAACTGGCTGCCCGACATCGAGCGCTGGGCCGAGACGGCCGCCTCCCTCGTGGCGCCGGGCGGTTTCCTCTACGTCAGCGAGTTCCACCCGCTGACCGACGCCCTCGACGACGCCGGTTCGCGGCTCACGTACGACTACTTCTCCCGCGACCCCTGGGTCGACGAGGCACCGGGGACGTACACCGACCGCGACGCGGGCACCGTCCACAACCGCAGTGTCGAGTGGACGCACACGATCGGCGACGTCGTCTCGGCGATCGCGGCGGCCGGGCTGCGGATCGAGCTCCTCCACGAGCACGACGTAACCCTCTTCGAGCGCTTCGACGGGCTGCGCCGCCACGACGACGGCTTCTACCGCTTCCCGGGCGACCGTCCGCGCATGCCGCTGATGTACTCGCTCAGGGCGTCCCGCCCCTCGGCGTAGCTCCCCGGGACTCCGATCAGAGCTGGGTGAGGCGGCGTTCCAGGGGCGTACGGAACCGAGGGGTGATGCGTGCGCCGCCGAGCCATGAGGCCAGCCGCCCCGCTTCGGCCTCGATGGCATCGAGCACCTCCCGGCCCTGCGGAGCGAAGAGGTGCCACACGATCTCGCCGTCGGCCGCCCGCTGAGCCCAGCTGCCGATGACGCGGCCGTTCCACCACACGGTGGGGCCGATGTTGCCGCTGCGGTCGAAGAGCTCGGCGCGGTGGTCGGGATCGAGGAACCAGTCCCGCTGCTGCCAGCCCATCGCGGTCGGATCGAGCGCGGGCAGCAGGGCGGCCCACGGCTCGGGCTCGGGGGCCTCCTCCGTGTCTCCCGCCAGTACGAACCCGGTGGTGCCGTCCTCCAAGCCGACGGCTTCGGCGCCGATCGCGGCGAGGGCCTTGCGTACGTCGGTGACCTTCCACCCCGTCCACCACTTGAGGTCGGCCTCGGTCGCCGGACCGCAGGTGGCGAGCCAGTGCCGCACGAGCTCCGACTGGGCATCGGCGGCGGGCAGTTCGGGCATCGGGGGAGCGATGGCCCAGCGGAACTGGCTGGAGGTCCAGCTCCCGAGCGGCCGCCCGCGCACCACTCGGCCCTCGGTCCCCAGTGTGCGCAGAAGCCTGGTCGATACGGACTGCGTCACCTCGCGCGCAGTCCCCGCCTCGTACACGAGCTTCTCCCTCAACCGCGGCACGTCCGACCCGAGTTGGACGGCCGTAGCCTCTCCCCGCGCGGCGAGCGCGGAGAGCGTCTCGCGCTCGGTCTGCTCCAGCCAATGAGCGTCGAATCCGCCGGCGGCCGCGAGGTGCTTCAGGAACACGGCGCGCTCGCGTACCGCGACGGCGTGAGTGGTGGAGGCCTGTACGACCGGCGCGATGCCGACCGGAAAGACGAAGAGGGTGTGCCGCATCCCATGCATCCGCGCCAGCGTCCGCTCCTCGTACAGCGCCCGCTCCACCGCGGCGACGGTCCCCCGGCTGTCCTGAAGCCGCGCCCCCACGGCGAGGAACACCGTCGCGGCATCGGTGGCGTGCAACGCCACGAGCGCCTCGGCCACGTCCTCGACACTCGGCCCCCGAGCCCCCGAGGCCAACCGGTGTCGCACCCCGACGCGCCGCCGCCGCTCCCCGTCCTCGATCAACCGCCGCGCAGCACCCACACCAGTCCCCTTCCCGTCCGCCACGCCACTCCCGTTCCGTACCGACTACGCCCCCTGCTTCCGCAGCCAGCGCACCACCTCCTCCGCGCCCGATTCGCGCGCGACGTCCAGGGGGGTCTTTCCGTCCCAGCCCACCCACCGGATGTCCGCGCCCCGGTCCCGCAGGTACCGCGCCGTTTCCAGTTGGCCTCCGTGGCAGGCGCCCCAGAACCCCTCGGTGATCTCCTGCGGGGTCGGCGACTGCTGCTCCGCCCCGCTGACGTACGCCTTCACCCGGTCGAGGAGACCGAGCGTCGCGGCGTCGTGGAAGTCGGCGTGTGCCCCGAGGGCGAGCAGCCGCCGGGCCGCCTCCCACTGGCCGAACCCCCGCGCGTCGGCCAGTGGCGTGCCGCCCCCGATGACCGCCCCGTCCGCCTCGACGTCCGCGCCGGCCTCGACCAGCGCGTCGAGCGCCGCGAGGTCGTTGGTGCTGGCGGCCCAGTGCAGCGGCGTCTCCCGGTGGTCGCCGGTGAAGCGGGCGCCGGGGTCGGCGCCCGCGCCGGCCAGGGTGGCCACCGTCGCCGCCACGCCGGGGAAGTGCCCCGGCCAGTCGGTGGCCACATGCAGCAGGCTCCGCGGCCCGATCCTGGCCGCGGCCAGGCCGGGGTGCCGGTCGAGGAGGTCCCGTAGCGTCCGGGTGTCGCCGCCCTGGATCGCTTCGCGGAGGGCGACGGCCAACGGCTCCTGCGGGTCGAGGATCTGCATGGTCAGCTCCTGCGGATGCGGCGGTCTGGGCGGCGTCGACGGCCCGCCGCGCCAGGGACGCCGGGCGCATTTCATCCTGCCGGACGCCACTGACAATCAGGCGGGCACAGGCGCCGCGCCCAGCTCCGACGCGGTCGTCCAGCGTCCTCAACTCCGGCCGGCCTCCCCGGCCCTGCCCGGCCGCTCCGGCCCAGCACCGCGACCGGCCTTCCTGGCCCAGGCCCGCTTGGCCGCCTCAGGACCGGCCCGCCGGCCGTCCTCCAGGCCGAGCCGCCCGGCCGCCTCCGGCTAGCCGCCGCCAGGCATCAGGACCCGGTACCGCACATGGGTGACCCCCGCCGCCGCGACCACCCGGTCCGGCTCCAGCCGCAGGTCCGTACGGACCCCGTCGAGCAGCCGGACGCCGTCGCCGAGCACGATCGGCGCGAGATGGATCTCAAGCTCGTCGACCAGCCCGGCGTCGAGGTACTCCCGTACGGTCTCCGCGCCGCCCGAGACCTGCACGTCCTTCGCCCCCGCGGCGGCACGCGCCCGGTCGAGGGCCGCCTCGATCCCGTCGGTGACGAAGAAGAAGGTCGTCCCGCCCTGCCGCACCCACGCCTCGCGCGCGTGGTGCGTGAGAACGAAGACCGGCGCCCGGAACGGCGGCGGGTCCGGCCACCCCAGCTCACCCTCGTCGAACATGCGCCGGCCCATCACATACGCGCCCGCCCGCGCGAAGTTCTCCTCGACGATCTCGCCGGACGGGTTGCTCGCCCCGCCCGTCATGCTCTGCCGCTCCCGCCAGGCCTCGACCTCGTAGAGCCACTGGTGGATGCGGGTGCCGCTGTCGCCGAGCGGGTTGCCGGGGCGGGCGTTCGGCCCGGCAACGTACCCGTCCAAGGTCATTCCGATCGATACGAACACCTTGCCCATGGCAACGCTCCCCGCCGACGTCGTGGTCGTGGTCCTGCCCGTCGAGCCTCCGGCCGATGGGACCGGCCGGCAACTCGACGCGGACGGACACCGCCCCGGCCGCGGTCAGCCGGTGAAGACCTCGACCAGGGACCAGATCGCCAGAGCGAGCATGCACATCCCGCCGATGCGCTGAACCGTCTTCAGCGGCACCCGCTTGGCGATGAACCGCCCCGCGACCAGCGCCAGCGCCGACACGCTCATCAGGGCGGCCAGCGAACCGATCGCGGTGGACCAGGTGCCGTTGGTGGCCGCCAGGTTGGCCGTGGTGATCTGCGTCAGATCGCCCCACTCGCTGATGAAGACGGCCATGAACGCGGTGGTGAAGACCGGCCAGAAGCCCGTCACCGTCTTCCCGGCCGTGTCCTCCCCCTCGCCCTCGTCACCACTGCCCCGCAGCAGCATGAAGGCGCCGAACCCGAAGAGCGTGGCCGACACCAGCTTCACGCTCCACCCGGGCAGCAGCCCCAGCAGCCCGCCCGCGGCAACCGCGATCGCCACGTGCGCCAGGAAGGCGGCGGACGTGCCGAACCATACGTACAGAGGGCGCATCCGCGTGCCCATGGCCAGCGACGCGAACATGGTCTTGTCAGGCAGTTCGGCGAGGAAGATCAGCCCGAAGGCGGTGATGATCGCCAGGGGGTCGAGAGACATCCGGGGGCTTTCTGTTCAGGGCCGGGCCCGGGCTTCGCTCGTCGCGCGGAGGCGACAGGAGGACCACTCGGCCCGGCATGTCAAAGTGCCGCCCGCCAAGGAATGACGGGCGTCTCATGCCGTAGCCGAAGGTCTCGTCCACCACCGCACCCAGTGCGGCGGCCCGGCAGCCGGGCCCCCCGAGGAGCCAGTATGTCGACCGACCGGCGATACGGGACTACTCCCCTTCGCTGCCCCAAAGGGTACCTGAGGCACACCGAAGAGGGTCTAGACCACGGACCGCTCAGACATCGGCCGCTCCACCCCGTCCATCTCGAACACGCACGCGGCGCGGAGGGGAGCCAGCCGCGGTTGACGGACCCGGACGTGGAAGAGCCGTGGCGGGTCCTCCGGCAGCTCGCCGGTCAGCACGGTCGTCCCGGTGTCATGGTGGCCCACATACCCGATGACCTTGCCGTTCACGAGCAGCTCGATCTCGCCGCTCCGGCCGGGACCGACGTTGACCGTGACCGAGTGGCCGCCCTGATCCAGGTGGAAATGGCGGGTCCGTGCCATGACTCACCTCCACGCCACGGGTGGTACGTCCAGGCTACGCGCCGAAGCGGAACGCGCGCCTCAGAGCGACCCCGCTCCCCGTCACCGCAGCCCGTAAGCATTTCGTCATCACCAGGAGCATGGCGCTCACACCCTCGGCCACGTTGAATGCGAGCCATGGACAACCGGCCAGGGAGGCAGGCAGTGACAGGTACGAAGCGGCGCGGCAAGGTCGTGACAGGGGTGCTCGTCGCCGCGGTCCTCTTGGTGGGCGCTGGGCTGTACTGGTTCCAGCCGTGGAAGCTGTGGCAGGACGACACGGTGAGCGAGGCCCTGCCGGCGGTGTCCGCACCCCCGAGCGCACCGGAACCGGCCACCTCCACCCCCGGCTCGCCCGCCGCTCCGGCCGCTCCGGCCGCTCCGGCCGCTCCGGCCGCTCCGGCGACCATCGCCGAGGGAAAGCTGATCAGCCACGAGCACACCACCACCGGTACGGCCAAGCTGATCCGGCTCGCCGACGGCAGCCACACCCTGCGCCTCGAGAACCTGGACACCAGCAACGGCCCCGACCTGCGCGTGTGGCTCACCGACGCCCCGGTCAAGGAGGGCACGGCCGGGTGGCGCGTCTTCGACGACGGCAAGTACGTCAGCCTGGGCAAGCTCAAGGGGAACAAGGGCGACCAGAACTACGCCATCCCTGCGGACGTGAAGCTCAGCGACTACAGCAGCGTCTCCATCTGGTGCGACCGCTTCGACGTCTCCTTCGGCGCCGCGCGTCTCGCGACCACCTGACACAGCACGCCCACCGCCCGTCCGGCGACAGCTGCCTTCCTCAGCGTTTTCCACAGGCCGAGCGCGTTCTCGGACCGGCGTGGCACCCTGATCACGGTTCGAACAACGCATCGTGGACAGGTCAGGATCGGGGGACAGCCGTGGTGAGCTCGGGGGCGATGGACCGCGAGGCGATGGACAGCCATGTGACGGGGTACGCCGAGATCCTGCGCAGCGCCTGCGCGACGGGCCGTCGGCTCACCCGCGCCGAGCTGGAATCCCGGCGTGCGCAGGGGGAGCGGGCCGCGGAAGCCGGGCTCGCCTGGCGCGCGCTGATAAGGGACCACTTGGCCGCGGCGCGGGACCTGCCGCCACATCTGGCCTCCGGCTCGACCGAGCACCTGCTCGCGGCCGTGGAGCAGGCGGTGGACGCCTTCGCGGAGGGATACGAACGGGCGCAGCACCACGCGATACGTCAGGAGGAGGCGGCACGCCGGGAGTTCATCGACGACCTGCTGCACGGGCGCAGTGACCTGGGCCGCCTCGCCGAGCGGGCCGAGCGGTTCGGGCTGCGGCTCGCCCAGGCGTACGCGGTGGCCGTCGCCACGGGCCCGGAGCCGTACGGCGACGGTGACCGCGTGGCCCGCCGGATCGAGGACTCCCTGCTGGCCAGATTCGGCAACCGGCGGATCCTGCTGGCGACGAAGGACGGCCGTCTGATCTGCGTCGCCCCGGGTGACGAGCCGGAGGTGCTCACCCACTTCGCCAAGCAGGCGTACGCGGCGACGGACGGCGGCCGGGTGGGCATAGGCCGTTCCCATCAGGGCGCGGGCGGGGTCGTCCGCTCGTACGAAGAGGCCCGCAACGCCCTCGACCTCGCGGAACGGATGGGGCTGGACGGCCCGGTGCTGCGCGCCGCCGATCTGCTGGTCTACCCGGTGCTCACCCGGGACCGGCAGGCCATGGCCGACCTGGTGGAGAGCGTTCTGGGCCCGCTCGCCGAGGCCCGCGGTGGTGCCCGGCCCCTCATCGACACGCTCATGGCGTATTTCGACAGCGGCTGTGTCGCCACCGAGGCCGCGCGCCGACTGTCCTTGAGCGTCCGGGCGCTGACGTACCGTCTGGAGCGCATTCACAGCCTCACGGGCGCGGATCCGGCCGACCCGCTGCACCGCTACACGCTGCAGACGGCAGTGATAGGGGCCCGCCTGCTGGGCTGGCCGGCCAACGAGTCCTGACGCCCGGCGGCCGACGCTTCAGGCGCGTCAAAGAGGCGTCAAGATTGCCGACCGCAGGCAATGTGCGCGGGGTGGTGGCTTTGACACGATGCCCTCGTCCGGCGGAAACGCCAGTCAGATGAGGGAGGGCGGTCATGGGTCTGTTTCTGGGTCTCGGCATAGCCGGGGTCATCCTCCTGGTCTGCTCGCTGGTGTTCGACGGCGTGCTGGAAGGCCTCTTCGACGGTGCCCTCGACGGCCTCCTCGACGGCTGGCTGTCGCTCCCGGTCGTCGCCGGCTTCGTCTCGATGCTCGGCTTCAGCGGAGCTCTCGTCCTCGGGATCACTGGCCTGGGGCCGGTCCCGGCCACTGCCGCGGGGGCCGTGGCCGGGGCGGGCGCCGGCTGGCTGACCTACCGGCTGAGCCGCGTGCTCATACGGGACCGCAGCGGCGCCGCGCCGCGCCAGGACGAGCTCGTGGGAACAGCGGGGACGGTCGTCACCGCCATCCCTGCGGGCGGCTACGGCGAGGTGCTGCTACGGCTGGCCGGGCAGCCCGTGAAGTACGCGGCGACCGCCGACGGACCACTCGCCCGCGGCGCCGAAGTCTGGGTGACGGCGACGCCGTCCGCCACCTCGGTCGACGTCCGGGCCGTCGAGCGCTGAAACGCGCCCTCACCCGGCCCGTCACCGTCCCCACATCTGTCAGTCCATAGTCGATCTGCTCCCTCGGGGGAGGCAGGGAGGATCCAGCATGAGTCCAGTCGTCATCGCGGTCGTGGGAGTGGTCGTACTCCTCGTCCTGCTCGCCCTGGTCGTCGTCACCCGCTACAAGGTCGCCGGACCCAGCGAGGCATTCATCATCACCGGCCGGCGGGGCAAGAAGTCCACCGACCCGGAGACCGGGCGGATATCGACGGACAACAGCGGCCAGAAGGTCGTGGTCGGCGGCGGGGTGTTCGTCGTCCCGTTCGTGCAGCAGCGCTACACCCTCGAACTGTCCAGCCGGCACATTCCGATCGCAGTCCGCGGCGCCGTCACCCTTCGCGGCATCAAGGCGAACCTCGAGGGCGTGGCGATCGTCAAGGTCGGCGGTAACGAGGACGCCATCCGCGCCGCCGCCCAGCGCTTCCTCCAGCAGCAGGACGGCATCGTCGGCTTCACTCAGGAAGTACTGTCCGGCGCCCTGCGGGCCATCGTGGGCCGGATGTCGGTGGAGGACATCATCCGCGACCGCGCCGCCTTCGCCGGGCAGGTCGCCGAAGAGGCCGAGGCCAGCCTCTCCGGGCAGGGCCTCGTCCTCGACGCCTTCCAGATCCAGGACATCACGACCGAGGGCTCGTACCTGGAGGACCTCGGCCGGCCGGAGGCCGCCCGCGCCAAGCAGGAGGCGGACATCGCCGAGGCCAACGCCCGCCAGGCGGCCGAGCAGGCGCGCCTCAAGGCGGAGGAGGAGATAGCCGTCGCCCAGCGCACGCTGTACCTGCGCCAGGCGGAGATCAAGGCGGAGACCGACGCGGCCGCGGCCCAGGCCAACGCCGCGGGCCCGCTCGCCGAGGCCGACCGTCAGCAGCAGATCCTGACCGAGCAGGAGAAGGTGGCCGAGCGCCAGGCGGCCCTCACCGACCGCCAGCTCGACACCCAGGTCCGTAAGCCCGCCGACGCCCGGCGCTATGAGGCCGAGCAGGAGGCCGAGGCCAAGCGTGTCGCCCGGGTCAAGCAGGCCGAGGCCGAGCGCCTCGCGGCCATCGCCGCCGCCGAGGCGGAGGCCGAGCGTGCCCGCCTGACAGGTGAGGGTGAGAAGCAGCGCCGTTCCGCCCTCGCCGAGGCGGAGGCCATCGAGGGCGCCAAGCGCGGCGAGGCCGAGCGGGCCCGGCGCGCGGCCATCGCCGACGCCGTCCGCCTGGAGGGCGACGCGGAAGCCGCTGCCATCGCCGCCAGGGGCACCGCCGAGGCCGAGGCGATGCAGAAGAAGGCAGACGCCTTCAGCCGCTACGGCGAGGCGGCCCGGCTCCAGATGGTCGTCGACGTGCTGCCGCAGGTCGTCGCCAAGGCCGCCGAACCGCTGACCGCCATCGACAAGATGACCGTCATATCCACCGACGGCGCCTCGAAGCTGTCCCGGACCGTCGCCGACAACGTCGCCCAGGGCATGGAACTCATCGGCTCCACCACCGGCGTCGACCTGGCCGGGCTCCTGAAGCAGCTCACCCCCACGGAGCCGGTCCCCGCCCAGGCCCCCGCCCCGGCTTCGCCCAACGGCACGATCGCCATCACCGACTAGTCACGACGACGGAGGCCAGGGGTTCCCGCCACGGGGGTGCGGGAACCCCCGCCGTCCGTGGGCCGCCCGTCAGTGGCCGGCCGCGAGTTCGCCGCTGAGCTTGCCGTGCAGGTGGGCACTGGGGTCGTTGAGGCCGGTGATCTCGACCTTCTTGCCGCGCTGGGCGTACTTCGTCTCGATGGCATCGAGGGCGGCGACGGAGGAGGCGTCCCAGATGTGGGCGGCGGACAGGTCGATGACGACCCGGTCGGGGTCGGTGGCGTAGTTGAACTGGCCGACCAGATCGTTGGAGGAGGCGAAGAACAGCTCGCCGGTCACCCGGTAGACGACGGTGGTGTGGTCCGGGTCGGTGACGGCCGTGACTTCGGCTAGGTGGGCCACTCGCATGGCGAAAATGACCATGGCGGTCACCGACCCGGCGACCACACCCACGGCGAGATTGTGGGTCGCGACCACACACGCCACGGTCACCACCATGACGGTGGTCTCCCCGACCGGCATCCGCTTCAGCGTCTTCGGCGCGATCGAGTGCCAGTCGAAGGTCGCGAAGCAGACCATGACCATGACGGCCACCAGAGCGGCCATCGGGATCTCGGAGACGACGGGCCCGAAGACGATGCACAGCACCATCAGAAAGACACCGGCGAGAAAAGTCGACAACCGCGTGCGGGCCCCGGACACCTTCACGTTGATCATCGTCTGGCCGATCATCGCGCAGCCGCCCATGCCGCCGAAGAACCCGGTGACGATGTTCGCGACGCCCTGACCGACGGACTCGCGCGTCTTGCTGGAGGGGGTGTCGGTGATGTCATCGACGAGCTTCGCCGTCATCAGGGACTCCATCAGCCCGACCAGCGCCATGGCGAAGGCGTACGGAGCGACGGTCGTCAGGGTGTCCATGGTGAACGGCACGTCGGGCAGCCCGGGCACAGGCAGCGCCGACGGCAGGGCGCCCTTGTCCCCGACGGTCGGTACGGCGATCCCGGCCGCGACCGTGATGGTGGTGAGGATGACGATCGACACCAGGGGCGCGGGGACCACCGTGGTGACCTTCGGGAAGAACACCATGAGTGCCAGACCGGCCGCCACCAGCGGATACACGGCCCACGGCACGTCCCGCAGTTCCGGCACCTGCGCCAGGAACACCAGGATGGCGAGCGCGTTGACGAAGCCCACCATCACCGAGCGGGGTATGAACCGCAGCAGCCGCGCCACACCGAGCCCGCCGAGCACGATCTGGAACACGCCCCCCAGGATGACCGCCGCCACGAGATAGCCGAACCCGTGCTCCCGGTTCAGCGGGGCGATGACCAGAGCCACGGCCCCGGTCGCCGCCGAGATCATCGCCGGCCGCCCACCCACGATCGCAATGGTCACAGCCATCGTGAACGACGCGAACAGCCCGATCGCCGGATCCACCCCCGCGATGATCGAGAACGAGATGGCCTCGGGTATCAGAGCCAGCGCCACCACAAGCCCGCCGAGCACCTCGGTCCGCAGCACCTTCGGCGCGAACCAGGACGGACGACGACGGCCACGCGGCCACAGCGACGGCAAGAGGGCAGAGGAGGGCATGGGCGGGGCTGACCTGTCCTGTCATGGGCGCGAAGAAGCCAACGCTCCGCGCGAGCTGGGCAATTGCCGGAGGGACACCGACCGTCCCGGGAAGAGGGCACACCGGGAGACGCCCTCGGGTCCCTCCCCCAAACGGTTTCCGGAAACCACTCAAGGGCCTGATCCATATGGATCAAGCCCTTGACCTGGTCTTACGAAGTCGGGGTGGCGGGATTTGAACCCACGACCTCTTCGTCCCGAACGAAGCGCGCTGCCAAGCTGCGCTACACCCCGATGTCACTGCTCAGGCATTCCGTCGCGGCGACATCGATTACTTTAGCCCACCCTCGGCCGGAGACGAAATCCGGTTTTCGGGGCGCCGCAGGCCCTGCGGGCCGGTGGACTCAGTCGCGCGCCGTGAGTGTCAGGAGCGTGGCCTCGGGTGGGCAGGCGAATCGGACTGGGGTGTACCGGTTCGTACCGCACCCGGCCGAGACGTGCAGGTACGAGACGTTGCCGCCGGACCGGTGGGTCGAGAGGCCCTTCACGCGGTCCGTGTCCAGGTCGCAGTTGGTGACCAGCGCCCCGTAGAAGGGGATGCACAGCTGCCCGCCATGGGTGTGGCCGGCCAGGATCAGCGGGTAGCCGTCCGTGGTGAAGGCGTCCAGGGAGCGCAGGTAGGGGGCGTGGACCACGCCGATGGAGAAGTCGGCGGCGGTGTCGGGGCCGCCAGCGACGCGTTCGTAGCGGTCGCGCTTGATGTGCGGGTCGTCCAGGCCGGTGAACGCCACGTCCAGTCCGTCCAGCTTCAGCCGGCCCCGGGTGTTGGTCAGGTTCACCCAGCCCGCCGCGTCGAACGCGTCCCGCAGCTCCTCCCACGGGTTGTGCACGGCGCCCACGACCGGTGCGTTGCCGTTCAGGCCGTGCCTGCCCTGGACCTTCTCCAGCAGATAGCGGCCGGGGTTGCGCAGCCGGGGGCCGTAGTAGTCGTTGGAGCCGAAGACATAGACGCCCGGGAACTCCATCAGCGGACCGAGCGCGTCCACGACCTCCGGCACGCCCTCCGTGTCGGAGAGGTTGTCGCCGGTGTTCACGACGAAGTCGGGCCGCAGGCCCGCCAGCGACTGGAGCCACGCCCGCTTCTTGCGCTGCCCGCTCACCATGTGGATGTCGGACACCTGGAGGACGCGCAGGTCGCGCATGCCGGGCGGCAGGACCGGGACGGTCACCCGGCGGAGCCGGAACGAGCGGGCCTCGAATCCCGCCGCGTACGCCAGGCCGACCGCGCCGACCGCCGCCACACCTGCCGTGACTTTCAAGGGAATCCCGTATTGCGCGCGCATCCCCACATCGTCGCAGACCGCGCCGTACGGCAGAAATGGACGGGCGGCGCCGACCTCGTACCTGCCACACTTGTGCCATGACCACGCTCAAGGCCAAGCTCCAGGACGACCTCACCGAGGCGATCAAGGCGCGCGACGAACTGCGCTCCTCGACGCTCCGGCTCACCCTCTCCGCCATCGCCTACGAGGAGACGGCCGGCAAGGACTCGCGTGAGCTGACCGACGACGAGGTGCTGAAGGTTCTCACCAAGGAGGCGAAGAAGCGCCGCGAGGCCGCCGAGGCCTTCGACAAGGGCGGTCGCGCCGAGTCCGCCGAGCGTGAGCGGGCGGAGGGCGTCATTCTCGACGCGTACCTCCCGCAGCAGCTGAGCGACGACGAGCTGCGCCAGATCGTGGCCCAGGCCGTCGAGGAGGCCAAGGCCGCCGGTGCCGAGGGCCCGAAGGCGATGGGCGCCGTCATGAAGATCGTTAAGCCGAAGGTGGAGGGCCGCGCGGAAGGCAGCCGGGTCGCCACCGCCGTCAAGCAGCTCCTCGCGGGCTGACACCCGGCCCCACCAGGGCAGACGCCCGGGGGCAGCGAACGTCGACGAAGGGGTGGACCGCGTGACGCGGTCCACCCCTTCCGCCGTGCGAGCTCAGTGCCAGCTCAGTGCGAGGTCAGTCGTTGTTGTTGCCCTGGCCCCGGCCGTTCCCGCCGCCGATCACGTCCGGCGGGAAGATCCCGGGCCAGCCGTCGCCGGGCTTGCCCGGGCGGTTGCCGCCCGGCTTGTTGTCCCGGTCGCGGCCCTTGTCGTCGCGCGGCTTGTCCGGGTCCGGCTGCGCCGCGTCAGGGATGGAGACGTCCACGAACGACGGCGCCGGCTGACCGCTCAGCGCGCCGTTCATCGCGTCCTTCCAGATCGGACCCGGGACCTGGCCACCGAAGACCTGGGCGTGGTACTCGCCGCCGATGGTGATGCGCTCCATCGAGACCTGCTGGCTGGGGCTGCCGACCCACACCGCGCTGGACAGGTTCGGGGTGTACCCGGCGAACCAGGCGTTCTTCCGCTCGTCGGTCGTACCCGTCTTACCCGCGCTGTCGCGGCTGCTGAGACCCGCCTGCTGACCGGTACCGGAGTCGATCACACCGCGCAGCAGTGTGTTGATCGTGTCCGCGGTCCGCTCGTTCATCGCCTTGCTGCACGACGTCTGCGGGACGTCGAGCCGCTTGCCGTCCGGCGTCTTGATCGACTCGATCGCGGTCGGGGTGCAGTACGTGCCGCGGTTGGCGAACGCCGCGTACGCCGTCGCCATCGTCAGCGGCGAGATACCGGTCGAGCCGAGCGTGAGCGGCGAGGGCGAGACCGGCAGCTTGGTGCCGTTGCCCTGGACCACGCCCAGCTTGTCGGTCATCTGGACCACCGGGCAGAGCCCGATGTCCTCGATCATCTGGACGAAGTAGGTGTTGACCGACTTCGCCATCGCCTCCTTGAGCGCGTACGGACCGACCTCGGCCTCGTTCTCGTTCTCCAGCTTGGCCCCGTCGTTGACCCAGGGGTTGCCCCCGCAGGTCGGGATGGAGGCGGGGTACGGCATGGAGAACGGCGACGGGTACGACTGCGTCGGCGGCCTGCCCTGCTCTATGGCCGCCGCGGCCACGAACGGCTTGAAGGTCGAGCCGACCGGGAAGCCGAAGTTCGAGCCGCCCATCCGCTTGTTGACCGAGTAGTTGATCGTGGTCTCGTGCTCGCCGAAGCCGTACGGCCTGGACTGGCCCATCGCCAGGATCTTGCCGGTGCCGGGCTGGACCATGGTGATGGCCGCCGCGACCTTGTCGTCCTGGTAGACGTGGTTCTTGAGGGAGTCCTGCGCGGACTTCTGCGCCTGCGGGTCGAGCGTCGTCTTGATCTTCAGCCCGCCGCGGTTCCAGACCTTGGCCCGCTCCTCGCGGGTCTTGCCGAAGACCGGGTCGGAGAGGAAGACCTGCTTCACGTAGTCGCAGAAGAAGCCGGCGCCGTCGACGGCGGTGATGCAGCCGTTCTTGGGCCTGCTGACCTTGAGCTTGATCGGCGTGGCCTTCGCGCGGTCGGCCTCTGCCTGGCTGATGTCCTTCACGTCGGCCATCCGCTGCAGCACGATGTTGCGGCGCTGGGTCGCCTCGGTGGTGTCGTTGACGGGGTCGTAGCGGCTCGGCGACTGGACGATGCCGGCGAGGAGCGCGGCCTCTTCCAGGGTCAGGTCCTTGGCGGACTTGGAGAAGTACCGCTTGGAGGCCGACTCGATGCCGTAGGCCTGCTGCCCGAAGAAGGTGATGTTGAGGTAGTTCTCGAGGATCTTCTTCTTCCCGAGCTCCTCCTCGACCTGGATCGCGTACTTCAGCTCGCGGACCTTACGGCCGATCGTCTGCTGGGTGGCCTGGGCGACCTTGTCGGGGTCGTCGCCGGCCTCCTCGACGAAGACGTTCTTCACGTACTGCTGGGTGAGGGTCGAGGCGCCCTGGGCGACGCCGCCCTCCTGGGCGTTGCGGTTGATGGCCCGCAGCACGCCCTTGAGGTCGATCGCCCCGTGCTCGTAGAAGCGCGAGTCCTCGATCGCGACGATCGCCTTCTGCATATAGGGGGAGATCTTCTCCAGCGGGACGACGGTCCGGTCCCGGGAGTAGACGGTGGCGATCTGGCCGCCCTTCGAGTCCAGGATCGTGGTGCGCTGACTCAGCGGGGGCCGCTTCAGATTGGCGGGGATCTCGTCGAACCCCTCGACCGTTCCCTTGGCGCCAAGTCCCAGGGCCCCGGCGGCAGGCAGCGCGATGCCTGCCAGTACTGCTCCGGAGAGCACACTGACACCGAGGAACTTGGCGGCCTGCTGGGCCCCGGTGAGGCCTCCGCCCGAGCGCTTCTTTGCCATGGGGGCAGCCTAATCCGTAGGTAGTGGCGTTCCGTAGGAGCAGGGGCTTCTCGGAGCGTTCGAGTACCAGACCGTGACATCCGGGCGCGGCCGGGCCGTCGGCGTCTCGACCAGGTGCCTACGTTCTCATTCGCCGGACACGCGTACAGGCCTTGGCCTAAGCTGCTCTCAACTGTCACAGCAGTGTGGATTCGTATCAAGGCGTCAAGGCCCGGCGTGACATCGACGGTGACTCCCACGGAACCCGAGCCGTGTGACGTCCTGTCCGATTGCGCCTCGTGTGTCGTCCCGCGCCCGTTGTGGCTCAACTGAACTGTCCCGTTTTGCCGGGAATGTCGCGCATGTCCATCGGTCACTCCCCTGGGTGATCTGCCGCGTACGCATAGTCCGTTCGGGCCATTCAAGATTGGGCCCGAAGGGGGTGTTGCGCTGTGTCCACCTTCCGTAACGTCCTCAACTGGCAGCGGTGAATATGCCGCTGCCGCCGTGGGGGAGCCTCGATTCGGGAGAGGACGGCGCCGTGATGGGCTGGGTAACCGACTGGAGTGCGCAGGCAGCCTGCCGCAC